>CAVTIS010000001.1:0-435844 GCA_963734845.1 uncultured delta proteobacterium
GCAACCGGAAACAGCGCGCCATTTTGTAGCCCAAATCCCGGTATCAGTGCACTGATTTGGTCACTCATGTTGCTACCTTCACCCATTCGCCGGGACGGTCACGATCGGTCCATTTCCCTTAAACCCGATGTCGGAAATCGAGAACAAGAGCATCACGGCGCCGAAGACGTCCTTCGATCGGATGTCCATGTCAGAGATCCAAAACCACCGACCAGCGTATTGGACCGCAACTGACGTATCTGTTGGCTTAGCTTTTCCGCTCTGGATGTTTACAGCTAGTGTGGTTTGAGGTGCACCGGCCTGGGTCTCGACTAAACCGGGGTTGACCTTGTGCTCGGAGACGTCCGATTGCGGCACCTGCACCCCGGCCGCCAACTCCACCATGACTTGCAGCATCGAACGCGTCATCATGGATATTTCGTCGGGGTTTCCTGAGTACCCGCCGTAGGACACCGCCAGTCGTTGCGAATTCGGTCTCAGCCCGAGCAGACTTCTTACCTCCGCACTTTCAGCCTTGGCCTGCGGATCTTGATTGGACGTAAAGGTTATCAGGGAAGTCTCAGACCCGTTCTTAGGATGCTCGATCCGAACCTCCAGTGCCTCGGCCAGCTGAAGGCTGCGGATCAGTTGGGCCAGCCGGTTAAATCTCGGGTCCGCCGCATGCCTCATGACGCGCCTAGATACGTTGTGGATGCCATTAATAGAATCTAGGGCGATCGGCATTATGATGTCAGCGGGATAGCCTGCCTGAAGGACAAATAGTACCGCGTTGGGCGGGATTGGCGTCATCAGCTTATTGAGAAAGTCCACGCCGGTCAGAGGAGTGTAAATTACGGTTGGGCGGTCCGTATATTGGCCCTGCGCCATCGCGACGCCAGTAACGCCGAAGACGTCCTGGACAGCAGTGAAGTTCGAAGCGGTGAGGCCGGCTCCGACCGTGCTTTGGAACTGGTATCCCGTGACAACCTGTGTGACCGAAAGAAAGACGGGCGCATGGCCGTAACGAAGCTTAACGATATTGAGCAGGGTCTCCCGCTCCCACGAAGTACCTATCGCGTCGACGTACTCGATCCTGTCCCGCGAGACTGTAGGCGGACCGATGCTGCTGCACGCGGCGACCCAGAACGAAAGAAGCAAACTGCCCGCGTTCCTCCACATATTGCAGCGTTCCCCCTGAGCGTTGGTCATAAGTGTCTCTCGGTACAGCAATGCAAATTTACCGGCCGGCCGGGCTTCGTCCGACGAAGCTTCCGAAACCCTTCCGAGTCTACACGCTCTCCAGGCGTGCGCCTTAAACCGGGATCTCTCGTGAGCCGGTCAAATCCAGGCTCTGACGGAGTTTTTGGCAGGGACAAGCACCAGAATCATCAGCGCGCTTGTTTCAGCCTGTGTGTATTACAGCCGGCGTTTCAGTTCTTGATGAGCACCTTTCCGGATTGGTGTCGATATGAATGTTAAGAACGCTATCGCATCCTCCTGGCTACTCATAGACTTAGCTGGATGCGGGTTCAGTCGATCCCAAACTTGTAGATCATGTTGAGGCTGAAAAAATTGAAGAAGGTGTTGGTGTATTGCCCCGCCACTGTGCCTCTGACCGGACCCTCGTTCTGATAGATTGGCAGCTCGCCCTGGTACATGAATTCGTCCGCAAATCCGAACGTAATTTTCTTGCTATAGGCGTATTGAACCCCGGCCCCGAAACGATACTGGTCGCCCACCGGAAGGCTGACCGTGCGCATGGGAGTGCCGACCGCCGAATTGTCGAAGGCAAACCCGCACGACAGCATCCACTGCGGCATAAGCTGATATTGCGTGCCGGCGGCGAGATGAAACGTATCCTGGAAGTGCAGGTTCTTGGTCAGGCTCTTCGGGTTGGCCGTATCGATGCTGATATCGACCAGTCCGAACTGGCTCCAGTTCTGCCAGCCGACGCTGCCGAGCAGCGCCATGCGTTCGGTGATTTTCTGATAAAAGTCGCCCATCAGTTGCTGCGGCACCTGCATGCCGAGATTGGTTTTTGGCGAGCGGAGCTTGTCGTTGCTGATTGCTCTGGTCACCAGCGGTCCCAAGCCTACGAAATGAGGCGCGTCGCTGAAGTTGAGATTCACCGGAGTGAGATAGTCGATTCCAATCCGCGTGCCGTCGCGCGGCGTAAGCAGTATTCCTACGTTGCCGCCGACGTTCACGGTCCAGTTCTGGTATCTGACCTGGCCGCCGCCAAGCCGTGGATTGAGGGTGTTGATACCGGCCTTGGCGCGCAAAAATCCCATCATCACGCTGGGGCCGCCGCCGATCGATAGCCAGTCCGCGGCGCGGAACGCAATCGAAGGCTGAAACGACATCCCCAGCATGGTCTCTCCCTGGATGTAGTATCTGCCGACCCAGTTCAGGTTGTTTTCGAGAGCCCCGGCGAAATATGAGTAGCTGCCAAAACCCAGCTTCAGGTTCGGAGTGAGACTGTGCACGTAAAAGAAACTTCCGCTAGGGAGCGGCACCGCGGCATTGCCTCCATTGGTGCCCTTGAGACTGGTCTTGGCGTTGGGACTGAAGGTGTAATTGCCGAAGAGCGGTTCAACCCCAACCAGCAGTTGCGAATCCTTGAGCTGCGTCATCCCGGCAGGATTGGTAAAGACCGCCGACGCATCCTGGGCGCGGGCACCCTGACCGGCCGAGGCCAGGCCGACATCCGGCGTCCCCTGTTCGTACAGCATGAAGCCGGCGCTCCACGCGCTTGGCGGCACCGCGAGGAGTCCCAGAAAAACCAGCCACGTCGCAAGCGCGGCGTATGCGGCCGCGCCGCCCCTGTCCCCGCAACGTCTCATCATCCTTCTCACGTTCGAACCCCTCAGAGTCAAAGCGCTTCGAGCACTAACCGAGCGGCGGTCTGGCCGGAATCGTAGGCGCCGGGCAAAGAGCCGTGCTTGAGAATCGACAGGGCTTCACCGGCAAAGAAGATCTGATTGGCGACCGGCGTCGCCAGTGCCGTGCGCAACGGCACCGCTCCGGGCACGGCGTAGGTGAAGGCCCCCAGGCTGAAAGGATCGCTCAGCCACGAGGAGCTCTGTCCCCTCACGAAGGCACCGCTGACCGAGCTTCCGAACATCGACTCCATCGTGGCGAGCGCGAAGTCAACGAGCGCGGTGCCGCCCGCAGCGATGAGGCTCCTCGCGAGGTCGCCGCCGACAAAGCAGATTCCGATGTTCTTGCCAAATAGTTGAGCCTGTACGAAGGAGTTGTTGACTTTGTCGACCAGCGGAGTCGCGAGAGTATTAATTGTTCCTACGTTGAAGATGTCCTGGTTGAACTGGAGTGCGATTTTCTCGACCACGCCCATCGGCAGGTTGCTGATCGCATCCTGGTACTGCGAGGGCAGCGCCGGACTGAAGGTCAGCCTCTCTGACGCGAGCACGCTCAGCGGCACGGTGACGATCGCCGCGCTGGCATTCACGACTCCCGCCGGCGTGCTGATCTGCACGCCGCATGGATTGTCCCAGCTGATCGAAGTCACCGGCGTGTTCAATTTTACCGGCACTCCGTTGGCGAAAGTGGAAATGAAATTGCCCATTCCACTCGGGAGGAGGCGATTGTCAGCGGAGGGAACCGTGATTGGCAGCCCGAGTTGCGTGAAGTTGAAGAGGTCGAGGACGCTCAGAACGTCCAAATCAGCGCCATGCAGGGTGCTGATGATGCCGGCGCCGAGCTTGTACCACGCGTCCGTGGCCAGCGATGCGGTCGCCGCCGCCGCCGAAATGTCGGGACCCGAGGTCGCCGCCGCATTGATGAGTCCGAGTATCGAGGCAAACGTAGCGGTTGCGGCGATTACGTTGGGGTCGCTCGGTGGGAGCGGCGTCGGCGGAGGAGTGATGTCATAAAAGACCCTGGGGTATGTGTCAGCGAATACTTGCAGGCCGCGGGTCGCCGCGATGTCGAACAGCGCGTTGTTGGTCCGTCCAGGGCTTCCCCCGTTTAGAGGGGTCACGAAGTGAAGCCATTCGGCGCCCAGGTCCACGGGCGTCGCGAAACTGTTGTCGCTGAACGCTCGTCCGCCGACGCGATTGCGGGCCTCGAGCACCAGCACGTTTTTTCCAGCCGCGATCAAAGCGGCCGCCGCAGTCATACCCGCAATTCCCGCCCCTACGATTGCGCAATCGAGCGAACCGCAGGCTGACGGTGGCGGGTTCGGGGGCGTGTAGTTGCTGCCCGAGCCGCATCCGAGGCCAAACAGGGCCGAGGAGGCCAGCGCGCTTCTGACAAAATCGCGGCGGGTAATTCCCGCCGCCGTCCACCCGAAAGCAAGTCGTTTGATTCCCGCCACCCGTACCCGCTCCTTAGCGCCGCCGGCGCCGACGAAATCGCCAGCTATCGCCCTCGCACGCGGGCGACAATCACGGGATCAAGCCGCATTGAAACAGCTTGTTGGCGATCGGCGCCGCCACTTTGTTGATGAAAGCGGCTTGCAACTGTGGATCGTCGTGCAGAAGCTGGATTGCCTCCTGTTGCCTCTGCGATCGCGGTTGCTGCCGTTGCTGCCACAACTGCTCACATGACGACTGTTGGTACTTCTGGATGACATGATCGGCTGCCGCGTCCAGCATCGGATGCTGGGCGTTGGCCACACCGGCGAATAGCAACATAACGGGAGCTAGTACGAGTAGGTATCGTTTATTCATGGCAGTGTCCTCCATTACCGTGCGGTTGTCGCAGGTTTCATGTTCGCGACGTGCGCGGCGTTTCCGCCGACAAAACTCGCGATACACCATACAGTCATCGCCGCATGTAGCATAACGGCCGGCCACAATGCGATGCCGATCGGTTGCGACCGGATACCGGCTGCCGCAAGGATGACGGCGACGCCGAGATTGTAGAGCACCATCGCGGCGACCAATCCTCTAGCCGCGCGGCTCCGTGCGTCACCGCGCGCAAGCCAGCAGGCGAATCCCAGCGCGAGCAGTGCTGTGCCAGCGACGCGCGCCACGGTCAAGCTGACGGGCGCCTCCAGCGGCGCGCCGACCAGGAGCACCGCCGTCGCCGAGGGGAAAGTCAGCAGTGCCAGGCCGGCACCCAGTTCGATAGCCGCAGTCGCGGTGAACAACGTGCTCGCAGACGAGGAACCGTTGAACATCGGGTGATCGCTACTGCTCATCTAGTCCCTTGCCCGGGCGAGTCGTTCCGCGATGACCTTTCGGTCCGCATCCGTCAATTGTTCCGGCCCGAGGTTGAACGTCAGCTTGTCGATCGTGCCGGTGAAGCGGAATGGCAACTTGTAGCTGTCGTTCACCGGCGTGCGGGTATCGATCCCTACGTCGAAGGTCTCGTCTATGGACATGAGCAATGGAATCGTGTGCTCGATTTTCTTGCGAGCTATCTCCTTGCCATCGACCGAAAAAACTCCCGTGCCACCCTTGCCGGGGCCGGGTCCGTCGTATTTGAAGTCGAAGACTATCGTATGCTTACCGGGCTTGAGCGCGTCGGCCAACATACCGTGGCCCAACGGTCCCCCTTCCCAGCGGTAGTGCGTCAAATCGAGCAGGTTGTAGTCGAAGACCGGCTTGCCCTTGAGCAGGTAGAGGCCGTAGCCACCGAAGCGGCCGCCCAGGGTCACGATCATTCCTTCCGCCCCGCCTTTGGGGATCGTCACCTGAGCGGTGATGGTGTAGTCCTTGTCCAAAATGCTGGGAGCATTTCCGACAGGAATGCCGGCATTCTCACCCGTGTAGGTAAAAACCGTTTTCCCGGCGATCGCACTCGGGCGTGGCGTCAGGAGGCGCGCGAAGGCCCTGTTGTCCAGGGGGAAGACGTTGTATTTCGCCGCCTCCTTCGTGAACAAAGCCTGCATTTCCTTTAGCTTGTCAGGCATCTTCGCGGCGAGGTCGTTGTATTGCGAGTAATCTTCAGTGATGTGGTAAAGCTCCCATTGGTAACCGGTTTGGAGGTCGGGCAGCTTGCCCGTTGCCAGGTTCCAGACCGGCATGGGCGGAGTCGTGTTCGCCATCCACCCGTCGTGGTAGATCCCGCGGTTGCCGGCCAACTCGAAATACTGCGTCTCGCGCTTTGACGGGGCATTGGCATTAGCCTTGTCAAACGTGTACGTCATGCTCACGCCTTCGATCGGCTTCTGCTTGATGCCATTGACTACCTCGGGCGCCCTGATACCGGTCACTTCGAGGATCGTGGGCACGATATCGATGACGTGGTGGAACTGCGTGCGGATGCCTCCCACGTCGGTGATGTGCCCGGGCCACGAAATAGCCAGACCTTGCCGCGTGCCGCCGAAATGTGACGCCACCTGCTTGGTCCACTTGAACGGAGTATCGAACGCCCACGCCCATTGCACCGCCATATGCGGGTAAGTCTTGTCCGAGCCCCAGTCTGTATAGTGCAGTAATTGCAGAGGCATGGGAGCGTCCAGAATGCCGTTGTAAGCGGTGAGCTGATTGAAGGTGCCGTAAAGAGTGCCTTCGGCGCTGGTGCCATTGTCGCCGCAGATATAGATGATGAGCGTGTTGTCGAGTTTGCCCTCATCCTGGACTTCTTGAATTACCCGGCCAATCTCATGGTCGGTATAGGCGGCGTAGCCCGCGAACACTTCGGCCTCGCGCTCATAGAGTTTTTTCTGCACCACTGAAAGCGAGTTCCACCTCGGTAGCTTTGCACCAGCATACGCGGCCTGCCCGTCCGGCCAGGGGGTAAGCTGGGTACCCGCCGGGATCACGCCGAGCCGCTTCTGATTGGCGAAGATCTCCTCGCGCAACTTCTCATAGCCCATGTCGAACTTGCCCTTGAATTTATCGATCCATTCCCTGGTCGGCTGGTGCGGCGAGTGGGTACCACCAGGCACGTAATAGACGAAGAATGGTTTGTCAGGTGCGGACGCGTTCAATTCGCGCATATGCTCGATCGCATTGTCCGCCAGGTCGGTCGTGAGGTTGTAACCGGGTTTGCCGATCCAGGGAAACACCGGGCTCGTATTGCGAAAAAGATAGGGCGTCCATTGGTCGGTCTCGCCGCCCATGAAGCCGTAGAAATACTGAAAGCCCATCCCGACTGGCCATTGGTCAAAGGGCCCGGCGACACTGTATTGAAAGCTCGGCGTGTTGTGGTTCTTGCCAAACCATGAGGTGGCGTAGCCATTGTCCCTGAGGATCGTGCCGATGGTGGCGTTCTCCGGCCCAATGATGGAGTCATAGCCGGGATAACCCGTGGACAACTCGCCGATCACGCCGAAGCCCACCGAGTGATGATTACGCCCGGTGATTAGAGCGGCGCGAGTGGGCGAGCATAGCGCAGTGGAGTGGAACTGGGTGTATCGCAATCCCGCCTTTGCGATGCGATCCAGCGCCGGCGTCGGGATGACGCCGCCGAAGGTGCTCGAAACTCCGTAGCCCTGGTCGTCGGTCATGATGAGGAGGATGTTGGGCGCGCCCTTGGGCGGCCCGACCCGCGGCGGCCAGTATGGCTTCGAATCCAGGTAGCTTTCTTTGATTACGCCGCCGAACGGCAGCGGAGGCGGTGGCAGTTGTTTCCCATCAAGCGTCACGGTGGCGCTGGGCGAACCCGGTACGCCGGTGATTTGCTGGGCGTGCGCGACGATGGCCAATAGCAAAGCCATCGCCAATGCCGCGCCGATCGATGCTTTGCGCCGAATCTGCTGTCTGGTCTTCATGCTTTCACACCTGTCTTCAGGTTGGCGAAGTCAGCTTGGCGAAGCGCCAGCGAGCCGTCTATCCGACCTTGGTCCAATCTTTTGCGGCCACCGGCGCAGAGTCAATTGTCAGGGCTGTGCAACTCTGTAGACGACCTCGCCATTGCTGAAGACAGGTTCGTAATAGGTCGACCCCGACACATAGTATGTGACGCCGTTTACGGTGGTTTGATGCGCGCCCGACGGCGGTGAAGGCACCATCGCGCCGGCAGGAGGGGCCACTACCTGGTAACCTCCCGCTTGAGCCGGCGCTACGAAACCGCCGTTGGAATAGTAGTACGGCGTCGGACCAGGAGCATAAACTGGGGCGGCCTCCCTGGGCAGCGACGCCACCATCGCTCCGACCGCCATACCGCCCAGGGCCGCACCGACGTTACTTCCCGAGCCGCCGCTGCTGGAATTACCGTAGCAACAAGTGCCATAGGGATTGCCGTAATGGTAGCCGCCATTGTTGTTGTAGTTACCGTTGTTATAGTTGTTATTGTTGTAATTATGTTGCGAGCTTTGCATGGAGGTCGCAGTGTTCATCCGGTTGGTGTTCACATTGTTAGCCTCATTCATGGTGCTCGTGTGCTCGTAGCTTTGCGTGTTCAGCGTGCTCTGGTGCATCTGGCTGGCGGTGTTCATCTGCGCCTGTTGGGAGGTCTCCTTCTGCTGCTGACCTTGAAGCGCGGCCTGTTGCCGTTGACTCTGTTGCTGTGCGGGGTTGTAGGAAGAGCTACTTGCCGATTGCGAACTGCTGGAGGGATGATACGCGGACTGCGAACTACTGGACGGATGATATTCGGACTGCGACTGCGAACTACTGGATGGATGGTAACCGGACGCTGACGCTGACTGAGAACTCCCAGAAGGGTGATAGCCGGACTGCGATTGAGAACCGCTGTAGGAATGGGAACCGGATTGGGAATAGCTGTTGGCATGGCTTACGTTTCCGCCGCCAAACCCGTCACTGCCGAAGTTATGCGAGCCCCCGCTGCTGCTCGGGTGATATCCCCCTCCGCCGCCGCCACCGCCCCCTGCGAATCTCCCGCCACCCCATGCGAGCGCTTCGGGAGCGGTCGCGAGCGCGATTCCGAGAATCACAATAGCGATACGGGCGACCGATCGTCCGCGGGTCAATTCAACCAGTGTGTTGTTCATGGATGGGGCTCCTTCACATCGACGATTTTTATTCGCACCGCTTTCTTTGGAATTTGGACAGCAAAGCGGGCATTGGGAATCGTCCCGGGAAACTTCCAGTCGGAAATCACTGCGGCGTACTGCGGCAGACCGGGGGTGGTGCGGTAGTTGATCACGACCTTGCGCGGCAGGGGTTTTCCGGAGCGCTGGATCCAAATCTGCCAGTCGACGTTGCTTTGGGCGAAGGCCAGGTGATCGCAGGCAACGCCTCCTACATCACCCACGCCGACATAACTGCCGAAGAGAATCTTGTTGCTGATCTTTTCGCACGGGTTGCTCAGCGCCAGATCGGCAAGTGGAATCGTAAGGTTGTGCATCTCCGCAACGCTCTCCAGCATCCCGTCAATCGAGGGCGGCACGGGCGTGCTCGCGTAGGTCATGGTGGGAGCATCGAAGATCGTCAGGGTCTTGCCGTTATACCAGAGGCGCTTGGCGCCGAGATCGCTCTCATAGTCGACCGCCAATGCGTTGGGCCTGCGGACCGCAAAGTCCGAGGCGCCCGCGAATTGCAGCTTCACCTCGGACGGCATCACCTGATCGAAATTTATCTCCGCGTGGAAAGTGAAGGCTCGTGAATCGGCCAACACGGTACAGGCGCGCCGCAGGATTTCGGTGGCGCGCGGATCCACCCGATCGCCGGGCTCTTCCGTCCTGGCCGCGGCCTGCGGCTGGCCGCCCGAAGCGGTCGGCTCGGCTGCGGCCGCCAGGCTAGCGACCACGAACGCTGTCGCCAGTGCCATCAGACAACGCGCCACGAACAATCTACTGGTCATTTCCACGCGCTCCATTTTGGTCTGCCTTCGGAGAGCTCTTTCGACCGCCGCGATTTTCTATGGAACTCACATCTCAACGTGATCGTGTAACACACCCGGGGCGGCGTCGATATTGTACTTTGGATCAATACGGGAGGTACTGCTGAATGGCGGCATCTCTCCAGCTAGTGGCCGACAATGGCGAGGGCGTTACGCAACGGAACGTCGGAGATCTGCATCAGCCCAGTGAAAGGACTATCCAGCTCCAGGATCAGGAAGATCGCACCGGAAACTGACAGTGCGCAGACAAACAGGGTGACGACGACAGTTGCGTTGTAGGGCGCGAACAAGCCGAAGCTGGTGAAGATGATGACGAGCCAGAAAACCATCACCACCAAAAATGGCGCCGGGATGGAACTACCAGCCTGCTCCAGCAGCAGCGAACGCGCTTGTCCCAGCTGGAGAGCTATCTGCAGTGCTTGACTCTGAACCGAGCGCTGGAAGTCGTTGCGCGGCGCGAGTCCTTGAATCTTTTCATAGAAACTTGCGCCTGCCGCCCTTGTCTCAGCGGAGTCCAGTTTCTCAGACCTGGACGCGTCCCCGGACCAATTCCGATCCAGTGAGAGAGCGGCGCGGCGGACCACGCCACGGGCTTCTTTGCTCTCTGGTCCATAGCGGGCCAGGATGCGATCCAGCTGTATGATATTAGCGCACATCTGGGTGAATTCGCTCCGTTGTGCGTCGAAGGAACTTTTTGCCGAGGCGATCAACAGGCCGAGTACCAGAGCGGACATCGTCGCGATGAGCGCCATCCCGAGTTTCACGACATCTTTGGAATCCGGATCCAGGTGATGCGGGGGCAGCAGCTTGCGAAGAAGCATACCGAGCATTGCACCGCTAAAGACGCACGCGAAAACGACCCAACTGATTGTCATTGGACTCATGATCGTTCTCTCCAATTCTGGGCGGGATAGTGAAGTCTTTGATGAGTTTTTCTTCGGCGGACAGACCCGGCGTTTGAGCCTGGGCGGAGTTTATAAATGGGACCATCATTCATAGGACTATCCATAACACACAAAGAGCTGCACGAGTCTTCAGTATCGACTTCCAATGGGCATTCAAAGTTGATCGCGAGCGCATGCCGTTAGGGAAATTGCCAATAGCTTCGGAGCGTAACGAGACCTATTCCCGAATCCAAGCCATGGTTAGCTCGCGGAGCAGAGTTCTGAAATAGTCAGTCCCGCTTGGTTGATTCTGTGGTGTCGGAGTGGGCTTGAGGTTTTCCGGCCGGACTGGAAGCCTGGCTCATCTGCATTCCCACTAACCGCGCGACCAGGATCGCCAAATAAAACTGGCCGGTGATGCCCTCGGCGACCGCCGCGTAACGTGCCTTCAAAGTTAGCGGCGTGATATCGCCATAGCCGATGGTCGTCAGGGTAGTCAGGCTGAAGTAGATGAGAACCATGAAAGCGGATTCCTTCTTCTCGGTCGGCAACCCTGAAGTCAATACGTCCGTGCCTGGAAAATTGAAAGCGTGAGGCTGTAGTTGATAGATCAGAGCATAGAGTAACCCCCACGTCAGTCCCATCAGCAGATAGACCGAAATCGACATGCTGATGGTTTCGCTCGTCACTTCCTTCTGCCTCAGCACGGCGCGCAACTCGTTCCAGGTTATGAAAGCAAGGAACAGCAGCCAGGAAATCGAGCCAAGCACGCCAAGTTCACGGTTTGATGAAAAGAATTGGGACAGACGTTCTGCCATCGCCACCAAGGCCAGGCTCCAGCCGATAATGCTCCGCCTTTTCCGCTCGGCCAGCAGCTTCCGATGTTCACCCACCAACTCGTCGACCTGGATGGTGTAAAGGCCGAGAATCAGAACGGCCATTAAGACGATGCTGAATGCTATGAGAGCCATCGTGTTGTCGCCGAGCAACGGACGCACCGCGAAGAGAAGGACGATAGCCACGAGCAGCGCGCTGTGTCTGCGCGGCATGAAGTGATGCCTGATGGCTCCGCGCAATCGATCCAAGGCGCTTTTTGCTGGCATGTCTGTGCAGTCGCGCCGCTACGGCTGCGCGACGGCCTCCGCCCGGATCGCGATGGCGATATCGCCGCTCATCTTCGCCAATGCGCGGCTGTGGGCGGCGGCGAGCGCGTCGAAACCATCACCTTGCGTCGTTTCGCGGGCGGCCGTGCGTCCCGAGCGTGTCTCCCCGCCCGCCGTCCTGCGCACGGTCCACACCGCCTCGACCAACGCTGACTGGCCTTGAACCGAATCGAAGCGCTGGACATCGATGGTGACCCGATAGGCTGGGTCGAAGTTCGCCATCGGAGCCGCGGCCACGTCCGGTGTCCCGAGCAGCTTGACGAGGTCGCCGGCGACGGCTCGCGCGATGGCGTCGTTGAGCGGCGCGTCCCAGCGATTGAACTCATCGACGTCGACGCGGTTGGGCGCGGATTGGACCACGAACTCCGGCCGATCGACCTCAGCGGGGACCGAGACCGGGCCGACCATGATCGAGTAGCTCACGGGCGCCGCGCCGTCGGGGACCGCGGTAGTGTCAAGCGTGTAGAATTGCGAGGGCGCCGAAGTGCCGCAGCCGGATGCGGCGATAGCGACGAACGCGAGCGAGACCATCAGATGCGCGATGCGGTCTGTCATTAGTTCGCCTCCCCCTTCTTGCCGCGAAGGAGCGCCTCGGGATGGCGCTCGAGATAGTCTGCGAGTACGCGCAACGAGCGTGCCGCGCGGCTCACCTCTTGGAGGGTGCTGCCCAGTTGTTGGACTTGCACGGAATTCGCTTCGGTGAGGCTGTTGGTATTGTCGAGCGTGCCGCGCGCGCTCGCCAGTGTGCCACTCGCGCTCACCAGTGTACCACGCGCGGTCAACAGCGTCAGATCCAGGTTACCTAACACCTTATGCAGGTCGTCGCCGATTTCCTGGAGCGGCATCTTATCGAGCTTGTTGACAATATCCGTGACCTTCGTCTCCATCACCTGGAGTTGACCCGGAATGGTTGGGAGTTGCACTGGCGCCTGCGACCAGTCCACTGTCGCCTGGGGCGCGCCAGGGAAAAAGTCGAGCGCCACGAACGCGGAGCCGGTCAGTAGGTTCCCCGTCCGTAGCTGCGCACGGACCCCGTGGGCAACCATGGCGTCGATCAGCTTCCTGCGCATCCGCTCGAGATCCGCGCCGGACGCCCCCTCGACGACCTTGACCCCAAGTCTCTGTGGGTCCAGGCGAATAGTCACCGGCACCGAGAACTCGAAGGTCTTCAGATCGATTTGCGCGCGAATGTCCGCGACCTCGCCGATTGGGATGCCGCGGAACTCGACTGGAGCCCCAAGCGTGAGTCCGCGGACCGAATCCTTGAAGATCAGCCTGTAAGTCTGGGGGCTGCGAGCGGCCGGCCTGAAGGCCTCCGCCCGATCACCGAAGAGAGGGAATAGGGTGTTCGCCTGGGCTACAGGAAGGACCGCACCGGCTGTGGGCGTTTCGAACGCGATACCGCCGATCAGGATCGACAGCAGTGATTGGGTCTGCACGCTGAGGCCGTTGGCGGAGAGCGACACGTCGACCCCGCTCGCCTGCCAGAAGCGCGTGTTCGCAGTGACGTACTGATCGTAGGGCGCTCGCACGAATACTTTGAGAGTGAAGAACTTTCCGTCCTGGTCCAGGAAGTATGACGCGACCTGACCGACCTGAAGACGCCGGAAGAACAGTGGCGTGCCGGTGTCTAGCGAACCCAGGTCGGAGGTCTTCAGCACAAAGAAACGTCCAGGCGCATTGCCGGTTATTACTGGCGGGGTCTCGAGCGCCACGAAGTCGCGCTTGGGCTCCTTTGAACTGCCGATTTCTATCCCGATAAAGGCCCCCGAGATGAGGGTACCCAACCCGGTCACGTTGGCGCCCGAGATACGCGGCCGCACCACCCACAGCCGTGTGTCTTCGACCAGAAAATCCTCGGTCCGCGGCGTCATCTGCGCCGTGGCGATCACGCGCTGGTGATCCTCCGCAAGCCGGATGGTGCTGAGGACCCCGATATCGACGCCCCTGTAGTTGATCTTGGTCTTGCCGGCCTCGAGCCCCTCGGCCGACTGGAATACGATCGTGATCTTCGGGCCTTCGCTGCGGATCCGGGTCACGGCGACCCAGACGCCGACCAGCGCCGCCACGATCGGGATGAACCAAACCAGGGAGAGCCGGGTGCTCTTCTTAGGCACAGCCCTCGATTCAAGGAATGACGGGATCGGTGGGTCGCGATCAGGCATGTCGAACCTCCTTGGAACTTGTTGCATCCCAGATCAGTCGCGGATCGAAGGACTCGACCGCGAGCATCGTCAGCACGACGACCGCCGCGAAGAAGAACAGGCCCGGCCCCGGTTCGACCGACATCAGCGGCTGCAACTGGATGAGAGCGGCGGTAAAGGTGTCGACGAACACGTCGACCATCGACCAGCGTCCGATGAACTCGACCATCCGGTACATACGGATGCGTTGTTCGTTGTTTTTGACCGAGCCCCGGTGCACGCTGATGAGCAGGTAACCCAGCGCGAGTATCTTCGCGCTCGGAATCATGATGCTCGCGACGAGCACGATGAGCGAGAGCGGCCATCCGGTCGGCGACCACAGCAGCACGACTCCCTGCATGATGGTGTCGGAGTCGGCGCCGGCCGCGGTGGTTGTGGTCAATACGGGAAGCAGGTTGGCGGGGATGTAACAGACCGCTGCGCCGATCAGGAAAGCCCAGGTCCGCTGAATGCTGTCGGTTTTGCGGAACTCGAGAGCCTCGTCGCAACGCGGGCATCGCCCTTCGCGTTCGCCCGGTGCGGGGCGCGAAAGCAGACCGCAGGTTTCGCAGCTTTGCAGGCCCTGTTGCATCGCGGTAGGGGCCGTCGCACTCATGTCGTGTCCTCAGCCATCTGCTCCCGAGCGGAGCCGCGCCGCGCTCCGTCCTCCGCCCATTGGATCCTTTCCCAGACCTCGCGGGAATCGAAACTCGCCTGCATCCCGGCGAGCAGGAAGACCAGTATCCAGAGCACAAACAGCGCCATTCCTGGGATCACCGTCGCGTAATCCGCAATCTTGACCAGAGCGACCAGCACGCCCAGCATCATGACCTCGATCATGCTCCAGGTCCGGGTGGCCGGGTGATGGCGCAGCAGCGTCCCTACCCACCTTGGGGGGCGTTCGCGCAAAGCGCCGAGCACGATCGCCAGCATAAAGCCAATCTGCAGCGCCGGTGCGATAACGGCGGTCAAGAACACCAGCACCGCTACCATCCGCTGCCCGTTGCTCCACAGATGCTCGGCGCCTCCGATCACGGTGGTGGAGGCCGCGCGCCCGACGATCGTGAGGCCGAGCATGGGAACCGAGTTCGCGACCACGTAGAGCAGCGCGGCCCCGAGCGACAGCGCGAGCGTCCGATTCAGCGAGTCCTCGCGGTGACGCCACAGCTCCTTATCGCAGCGCGGACAGCGCGCAGATGCGCCCGGCGCGAGATCCGGCAGTCGCTGCAGCAGGTCGCAGTGTAGACAAGCGACGAGCGAGGTATCGGCGATCGGTTCGTTGTACACGTGGCGCCTTAGAGCTGAAAATGAGGGAACAGGAGAGTTACGCCGAACCTCACGGTGTACATCGGCGTGATGTTTGTGTATTGGCGATAGGCCGTCCATTCGCCCGATACCCAGGTATTCAACTCAGGCCCCTCGAATTTCCACATGCGTCCGAATCCGAGGCTGATGGGAATCGTGGTGGAACTGCCGTGCCGCCACTTGACGGTCCACGTCGAGTCCGCGGATTTCACGTACCAGCCACGGCCGAGCGTGTACGAGATAAGCGGTTGGAACTCCATCTCACTTTGAGGGGTGGCCGAGGAATTCGTGTACGCGAACGAGATTGGATTCTGGAACAGAAAACCGACCATCAAGTGCGGAATGCCCCGGTAAACGGCGGCGGCCGCGGGTCCGACCTCCCACGCGTGATCACCCGCTTTGGGATCTCTTCCGGTGGGAAACACGAAGGTCGGTCCAATACCCCAGCCGAATCCGGTCTCCTTAGGATCGGGCCAGTTGGAGAGGAACAGATCGAAGAGCTGCATGTCGGCGAATTCAGTTATGGTGGAACTGCCTCGCGACGTGGCCAGAGTCTGTACTTCGAAAGTCGGCCGGATGATTTGCTTGAAGGGAAAGAGCGAGAACGCCTCTACCGGTAGAACTGGCCGCAGCTGAACCGTGTTGGTCTGCGCGGTCGTCTGGAAGTTCCGCGGGGTGTATAGATTCTGGAGTTTCAGTTGCGTGAGAATCGCAGTTGGATCGTCGACTTCGCGCGCCAAGACATCTTCCTCGGATTCGCTGCTCGCTGAATTCACTCCGAAGCTCTGACTTCGCGCGCTGCCTACAATCACGAGAAGCGCAAGAGCGAGCAGCGAGAGCGTTCGCAAAACGATCATCCAGGATCTCGTGCTTCTTCAGCTTCGGTGCCTGCGAGCGTCCAACGGGGGACGCTCGCAGGCAAGGTCATTTCGGTTACTCGTCTATTTACTGACCAGTGCCTTTGCTCGCCGCCTCGGCCTCCGCCATCTTCTTCGCCATCTCGGCTTTCACCGCGTCGAGGTTGAAGCTCGCGCCACGCTGCATGGGCGGGTAATCGAGGAAGGTCTTGAGTTCCTTGCCCATCAATTGCTGGACGAACACAAAGCGCCAGAACTGGAACTTGAACCAATCGAAGTATTGCTGCGCACCGTCTTTCGTCCCATTGTTGGGCCAGCCAGTCCGCTCGAAGGGATCCAATCGAAGGTTGGTGATATAGGGCACGTCCGGATGGGTCTTATCACCCAGCCAGCCATTGGGCTGGTCGATGAAGCGATACTTATAGTCGTCAGTGCGCACCGCGCCGACCGTGCTTTCGCCGAGGTAGAAGATCTCGTGACGCGCGGACGGGCCTTTACCGGTGATGGCCGCCATCTGGTTGTAGCCATCCAGATGATTCCTGTAAGTCCGGTCGCCGATCGTCTTGCCTTTGAGCAATTCTTCGGTGATGTTCGGATTGCCGGCCGCGGCCACGAAGGTCGGAAGCCAGTCCAGGCCGGAGAAGATGCCGTTCTGCACGGAGTCCGCCGGCGTATGGCCAGGCCAGCGAAGGATCGCGGGGACGCGGAAACCGCCCTCCAGGACTGTTCCCTTGGACTGCGCGAACGGTGTCTGACCGCCATCGGGCCAGGTGAAGACTTCGGTGCCGTTATCCGTGGTGAAGACCACGATGGTGTTGTCGTCGACACCGATGTCCTTGAGTTTCTTCATCACCAAGCCGACGTCGTCATCGAGCTGGGCCATGCCGGCTTCCTCTTCCGACCAGCCATTCTCCGAGTTGCGCTTCGCTTCATACTTCTGGGAGAGATGCGTGACGATGTGCATGCGCGTCGGGTTGAGCCAGACGAAGAACGGCTTGCCGTCCTTTTGGGCCTTGTCTATAAATTTGATCGCGAGGTCGCGAATCTCGTCGTCCACCGTCTCCATCCGTTTCGGATAGAGCGGGCCGGCATCTTCGATCCTCTGCTTGCCGATCCTGCCCCAGCGCGGCATGACAGTGGGGTCATCATTGTCAGTGGCCCAGCTATGAACCATGTTGCGCGGGCCGACGACATTCAACAAATTCTGCGGATAGTTGGGATGTGCCGGGTCTTCCATCGCATCGAGGTGATACAAATAGCCGAAGAATTCATCGAAGCCGTGGACGGTGGGCAGGAACTCATTTAGGTCGCCAAGGTGGTTCTTGCCAAACTGACCCGTGGCATAGCCCATGGATTTAAGCACCGTGGCGATGGTCACGGCTTCCGCCGGTATACCTATCTTGGCACCGGCTTGGCCGACCGTGGTCATGCCGGTACGGATCGGCAGCTCGCCAGTGATGAAGTTCGCCCTACCCGCAGTGCAGCTTGCCTCGGCATAGTAGTCAGTGAACAACATGCCCTCCTTGGCGAGCTTGTCGAGGTTCGGCGTCCGGCCCGCCATCATGCCGCGGTGATAGGCCCCTATATTCCACATGCCGATGTCGTCGCCCATGATGACGATAATGTCAGGTTTTTTTTCCTGCGCTCCGGCCTGCGAGGCCAATCCGGACAGACAAGCCAGCAGCACTGCGGCCGCGAAGACGCCTATCAGTTTCGGGACATTGCGACGAAAGTTCATTTACCCTCCTCATAAAACGATTCGTGGGTGCTTTTCACAGTTGCTTGCTGTGGTTGAACTGGACTGCTTGCCATCGCCCAATCAGTCGACGCTCCTACTTCGGTACTAGGGTTGTGCGCTTTCGTGGACCGACCAGCCACTAGCTTCCAGTTGCTGGTGCGCAAGTGGAGTCATTTTGGCGGGAATCCAGAGAACGCGACGGTGGAGACTGAGCAATTCGGGGCTGGTAACAAAACCCGCGACGCGCGGCGTCCACGACACGTAGTCCACCGGCGCGGGCACTATAACGGTGCCATTCTGGTCGCGAGCAACCAGCACCCCAGGAGCCTGAATCCCGGTAATCGGACTCTTCTGCTGGCCCCATTGAATGAGCATGTGCAGAGAAGTGGCCAGGAAACGTGCCTGGTACTCCGTCATCATGTTGCCCAGAGCCACTGCCGCGGCTCGACGGCCCGGAATGTCGCCGAGGCCTTCGAGGTCTTCGACCACGGAAACCTGCAGACTTAATGGGACCGCGGAATTGCTGATGAAGGTGGCGATCTCTCCCTGCGACAGGCCAAAATTCTGGAGCTTCTTCTGAACGAAGATAATCAGGTCACCCTTCGGCTTCTCATAGACCATGTCGTTAGTGAACTCCACGCCCGAGATGATGATCGAGCCGGGGACCGCCATCATGGCCGCATCGACCGTCAGGCGCGCCGAGAACATAACCCAGGCAACCGAGTTCAGTTTCTTGGTGAGGACCGGATCCGAACTGTAGGGATCGACGTGCAGCTTTTTCGCCAACTGCCTGCGGACATCGTCATATCCTAGCGCGGTCATGGTCGCGTTCGCCGTCTGACCGGCGGCTGCTCCGCTGCCGAAAGAATTTGAGGCAGTCGAAGCTATGTGTCCCACTCCGAGAGTGACGCGGCCAAAAAAACTCCCAATCCCGCTGGGCAGTCCGGTTACCGTATCCATCGGATGGACAACCATATTTGCCGCGTCCGCTACCGGGCGTTCTGCGCTTTGGGCCAGCGCATTGGCAAATACACCAGTCTTCTTTACGTTTTCGAGGTACGCGATTGCGGGTATCTCGGACAGACGTAGCTTCAGCAGATCGAGGCTTTCCACGCGATACGTCCCCGCGTCGTTCTGAAATACAGACGCGTCGGCGACGATGGTGTATTGGCCCATAGCGCCGTTAGTCGGCACCTGCTGCTCGACGTGAAATCCGGGGCCGGAAAGCGCGCTCTCCGGCAAAAGCTGGGTGGCGTTTATGATCGGCGGCTGCTCGAACTGGCCGTCGCTCTGCGCCCAGAGCAACTGAGGTACCACAGCGACTACGGCCGCCAGCGCATAAGCCACAAAACGTAAAGCATGGTGCGACGCCATCCGGGTCAACCTATTAGTGTCGATCATTTTTTCCCCTCTACTCGACGTATCGGCGCAGCCCGAATTCAGTTGAAATGCCGATGCGGGCGCTGTTTATTTCGCTGCCAAAACCGTGGCTCGATTACTTGATACCCGTGGATCCGTACCCGTGTTCTCGCCCATAAGCTCTGAGATTGGTCCGCTTTCTCAAAGGCCGCTATTGTACTTTGGTACAATAGCGAGCGGTCGCCTCGAAGCGCAGAATCCAAGTGGCTGCCAACGGTCCGCAATGATCTGAATGATCCGCGGAGTTCTTTCGCCGAGCCGGTATCGCTAATTGTCGACAAAACCGAGGGCCACGGTGATCGTGGTAGATGACGACGCGTCCATGCGGCGCGCACTACGAAGGCAATTACAGATTGCAGGTTTCAACCCACTGGTCTTTCAGAGCGCGGAGGAATTGCTGGCCAGCGAGTTTCCCGCCGATGACACCTGCCTGTTGTTGGACGTCTGGATGCCGGGAATGAATGGGATTGAACTTTTTCGGGATTTGGCGGCAGCGGGACGGCAGTTGCCAACGATCCTGATGAGCGGTTTTGACGACGAGCGGACCAGGCAAATCATGCGCCAAGCCGAGCCGGTTGCCCGCTTGTTCAAGCCATTCGAAGAAAAACAGTTGTTACGAGCGATCCGGAAGGCGCTGAGCAAAAGCTGAATTTGCTTCACTAAACGCCAAGAACCGTTCCAGCTCAAGCGAACGGCTCTTGCGCAGATCCTCTTAATTAATTATTTGTTCTTGTTTCTACGGCCCTAAAGTGGTGTGCCACGCTCGCATCATCGCGATCGTTTGCCATAAGATGCGACTGTAAGTGAGCACGCGTTATCGGCCAGCGTCCACTGTCTGCTGCTGTCCGTGGTTCACAAGGGGACCTACCCCTGAAAGCGTTCATGCCACGGATGGCCGACCACCGTAACACTCAATCTGCGCGAGATCGCGCTTCGCGCGGAACTCATCCGCATCAAGAGATTGACCGATTCGAGTCGATTCTTGGCGAGCTTTCGACGGCGATGACGCGGACTTCAGCTCATGAAGTCGATCGCGAAATCGAGCTTTGGTTGGGCAGGATTAGCCAGGCCCTAGGGCTCGACAGAAGCGGCATTTATGAGCGTGACTCGTCTTCTGGTCCCGTGCGTACCACACATACCTGGAAGCGGGCTAACATTCCTCCATTGCCTCGGGATTTCGATCCGGGGAAGGTCTTAAAGACGACTACTGAATGGGTGCTGGCGGGTAATCAGCTGGTATTCTCGTCACCGACCGGAGTTCCGGCCGAACTGGCAGATGCAAGAGAGTTCGTCGCACGATACGGCCTTAAGGCTTCCGCCATCATTCCGATGTGGGCCGGCGATCAAGTAATCGGCGCGGCGGGTTTCGACAAGTTCCGCGCAGCTCGCGAATGGCCGTCAAAACTGCTCGAACAACTCAGCCTGGCCGTCAGGCTCTTTGGCAGCGCGATCGAACGCAAGCAATCGGAAATAGCCTTGCAAGCAGCTCGTAGCGAGCTCCGGATCGCCTCGCGCCGCAACATGATGAGCGAACTCGTCGCCTCGCTCGTGCATGAGATCAATCAGCCGCTGGGAGCAGTCCTGAGTAACCTGGGTGGCGTTACACGCCTTCTGTCGCAAAAGAATCCGGAACCCATCACGGCCCTGGCCGCGGTTGGCGATGCGATTGAGGACACCAAACGCACGGCTGAAATCGTCCGAAGGGTCAGATTCCTATTCAAGGGACACGCGGAAGAGAAAATCCCGATCCGCATCGGCGAGTTGGTCAATGAAGTGGTGAAATTGATAGCCAGCGAGGCCGCGCTTCGGAAGATAGCGGTACAGGTCAAAATCGCGCCTGACATCAAAAGAATAGTCGGAGATCGCGTGCAACTGCAGCAATGCATATTGAATCTGCTCATAAATGCCTTTGATGCGGTAAGAGATGCTAAGTCCCAAGAGCGCGAAGTCGCGATCACTGTCGCTCCGGAGAAGACCGGATGGGTGAGAATCAGCGTGAGCGATAACGGCTCAGGAGTTTCCCCATCAGTCGCCAACCGGCTGTTCGAGCCATTTGTTACCACCAAGAGCGAAGGAATGGGATTGGGCTTGCGCTTGACCCGATCGATCGTCGAGCATCATGGCGGTAGGATCTGGGCAGCGCAGAATCCCGATTGTGGCACTACATTCGCCTTTACTCTTCCATTGGCGCGAGCGAGACAATCCGGCGCTTCGAAGCGCGCGCAATGAACAGGAAAATCGGAAGCTGTCGGCTTCCTTCCCCGATATGTGCTCGGGGAACTACGAATCTTTCGTTCACCGGCGAGGCGCCACTCTAATCCTGCTGAGGGCCGGCAGTATCGACCAACTGACGGTCGCGTTGTTCGGTTCGCCTGTTTCCTCATCTTACAGCGGCAGCTCGCGCATGAGCGGGGCGAATTTGAAGAACCTCCGCCATACGGACGAGATCAGCTAGCGAGCCAGCGCCCATTTTGCTCATTACCCGCTCGCGGTGCGCCTTGACTGTCCGCTCAGTTGTTCCCAATTCGGCCCCCGCCTGCTTGTTCAGGAGACCGGAAGTAATCAGACAGAAGACTTCGCGTTCACGGGCCGTGAGGCAGCCGTTGCGCTTTTCGAGCACGCCGCGCTGGATATGCTCGGTACGCCGTTTGCGCGACAGTTCGGCGCCGCGTGCTATCGAACTCAATAGCGTTTCATCGTCGATCGGTTTTTCGAGGAAATCGAAGGCACCTTTCCTCATCGCGTGCATTCCGATCGCCAGATCACCGAGGCCTGTGATGAAGACGATCGACGCAAAAGGAATTGTGCGGTTGAGTTCCTCCTGGAGCTGTAAACCGTTCATTTTCGGCAGATTGATGTCCACTAAAATGCAATCGAAATCGACTGCATTTGCGGTCTCCAGAAATTCTTCCGCAGAGGCGTAAGAGTCGACCTCAATACCGGCAGTGGAAACCTGAAAGACGAGCGCCTGGCGCATCCGCTCGTCATCTTCAATTGCCGCTACTTTGATATCTTGGCTGATCACGCAGGTCTCGACTGTTTTAACATTCTCGGCTCTGATAATCCGAGCTGCGAAAAGTGTTTTCGCTGTCGGCGCTATTCCAGGAATCGCGCGTCTGCCATAAGACTTAGCTTGAGACGGCATGCATCTGACCTCGCGCCAACATATGGAGCAACGCAGCAGCGTTAGAAGATCTGCAATGCTGAGATCTTCTCGGCACATCGAACAAAATACTAAACTATCTAACTTATGTGACTTGACATCGGACCTTTCAATGGGACTTTGGTCCTATTTCGCGAGGATCGATACCGCGATCGAAAAGAAACTTGCGCTGCCCGCGGTTGGCATTTGGAAGACTGACGCGTATGCATGCTGCAGCCTGACTTAGAAGAGATTCGAAATACGTGCGTTAGGCTATTTGACCAGTTCCGCCTGACCTGTGTGTGGCAAATTACTGATTTTCGACACAAACAACAATTCGTCGCACACACGCTCGTGACGCTCAATGCGGTTACCGATCGTCGCATGCCATTTCTCTCACATCTGCGGGTGGAACGATTAGCCGTCGTTATTCACTTTTACTTTTTATGGGCTGTGCGACAGGAGCCAGATAGCAACTGTAATAACACCGATAATCATCAAAAGAGTGACCGCATCACCTAGAGCATTGAGCCGCCTCCATTCAGGAATCTTTTGCACTGATCGGACCTCCTTATATGAACCTGCCCTGCAATGAATCAGACGCATCTTGACGCCACGCCGCTCAACCCGTACCTTCGGCAAGCATCTTAGATTGTGCTCCAATGCTGGTGGCTCGTAGACGCACTCCTGCTATTTGCTTGCAGTGAGGGCTGCGGGCTAAGCACTTTTCGTGGAGCTTGTTTCTTGATTGGCTCCGGTTTTAAAGGAGTTAAGATGAACGTCGGATGAATAGTAAGAGTGTGGCCTACAGCTCGCACTATGCAGGGCCACGCAGAGTGATGACCGCACGCGAAGCGTTCGCTTGTTTACAGTGCATCCAAGCACGATCTGCCAACAGCTGAAGCGCAATCAGATCGCGGCGTCTCATGAGGAGCAGTGGCTGGCGATTCAACATCGGGACGATCGACAGCTAGCGCTTAGGCCTGGAGAAGCTCGGCGAATTATTCTCCTATAGCGAGACAGGAATCCGCTCCATGCATCTACACGCCCTCGTTCTGCCAAATCAATTCAATTACAGCCGTGCTTATTTGCTGTCTTGTAACAGTTTTTGCCATTAGCGCTCTGATATACGCCATTACCATTTTTGGTCTTGGCTTCCCCTCCCGCGCTCGTCTGCGTCGTAGCGACGCCATTCTGGTTCCTCTCTGACTTCCAGGCGTTGCCGGTCTTGGCGTTATATCCCCCGGCTTCCTGTCCATTGCCGCACACGTAGCGACCACGCGCGTTGGTGTAGCACTCAGCGGACGCGGTCGAAGAAACCCCGATCGAAGATACCACCATCAATGTCAATGTTATCATCGCGATTCGCATTACGATCTCCTCCTAGCGGGATGCGGTCAGGCGAGCGGAAGGGCCACCGTAGAGCCGGATCAAAAGTGATGGAGCAAATTCGGACTCGATTCTTATATCGATCGATTCCGATTGATTCACTCTGCAACAAGCGTGTTGCAAGAGCCACCGGAAGGACTCCTCCATTTAGTTATGTGGAGAACCACAAAGTACGATTCGAAAAGCCGCTGTGGCTTCTCAAAACCTGGTCCACCCAAAAGCAGTGTCCCGATTCGCCAGTGATCGGCATCTTGGTGAAGCCCGAGCTTCAGACGGCGGGCTTCGCACCGCAACGACGATCGGCAGACGATTGCTGCGCGCTTGCTGGAGAGAGGGATTTGAACTTCGAGTACCCGTCATTTTGGTTGCATCAAATTTGGCGGAAAAGAAAAAGAGACCGAACCCTTTCGAGCCCGGTCCCTAATCTCGCGCTGTGACGCTACCTCTTTACCTTGGCCTTTCTCGCCCGTGCGGCCGATCCATAACGTTTGCTGAAACATTTCCGGCATCGGCGATCCCGCCGCTTGATGAAGCTAGGAGCCAGGTCTTCACTGCCGCAATAGCGGCATACGAGCTGGCCTGCCCCCCGAAAACTCCCCCGAAATGAGGTAGAGTCCGTCGCCTGAAAAGGAGACGGCGATGAAGGGAACGCGCTTCAGCGAGGAACAGATCATCGGAGTGCTGCGCGAGCAGGAAGCCGGCGCACGGACGGAGGAGGTGTGCCGGCGTCACGGGATCTCGAGCGCAACCTTTTACAAGTGGAAGTCGAAGTACGGTGGCCTGGAGATCTCCGATGCCAAGCGGCTCAAGGCACTGGAGGACGAGAACCGTCGATTAAAGCGGCTGCTGGCGGACTCGCTGCTCGACAACGCGGCGCTCAAGGACCTGCTCGGAAAAAACGTCTGAAGCCTGCGGCGCGGCGAGAAGCGGTGATCAAGGTGATGGAGCGTCACGGGCTGAGTCAGCGACGTGCGTGCGAGCTGGTCGGGTTGGATCGTTCGACCCTGCGTTATCAGTGCAGACGACCGGACGACTCGGCAATCAGGCAACGATTGAGGGAGCTGGCCGCGGAGCGCAGGCGCTTCGGGTATCGGCGGCTAGGATGGATGCTGGAGCGCGAGGGGCACACGCTGAACCACAAGAAGCTCTATAGGTTGTACCGGGAGGAACGGCTCATGGTACGGCGGCGGCGAGGGCGCAAGAGGGCATTAGGGACAAGAGCACCGATGACGTTGCCGATCAGGATCAATCAGCGGTGGTCGCTGGACTTCGTCTCGGACACGCTCAGCGACGGCCGGCGGTTCCGCATTCTGTGCATCGTCGACGACTTCAGCCGCGAGTGCCTGGCGGCGACGGTCGACACCTCGCTGGGCGGGGTGCGGGTCGTGCGTGAGCTGGAGCGACTGGTGGACGAGCGAGCGATGCCGGAGACGGTAGTTAGCGACAACGGAACCGAACTGACTAGTGGTGCGGTGCTGCGCTGGGCAACCAGGAGGCTGGCGTGGCATTACATCGAGCCGGGCAAGCCGGTGCAGAACGCCTTCATCGAATCGTTCAACAGCAAGCTGCGCGACGAATGCTTGAACGAGTACGTGTTTTCGAGCTTGCCCGAAGCGCGCGCGATCATCGAGGCATGGCGGAACGACTACAACGATCTGCGACCGCACTCGAGTCTCGGAGCGCTGACGCCGAGCGAGTTCGCGGCACTTAAACGGGAGCAAACGACACCGCCCCAGGAGGGCGAAATAACCGACGGTCTCTACTTATGAATGGTGGGAACTTGGGGGGCAGGCCAGAGCTTCTCGACTTTTGGCTTGCGCTCCGTCCTGTTCCGTGACAATCGCCGATGCTTCGTGTCGGTCGGCTGAGTCTTTTTACCACATGCCAATTTCGCGCCTCCATTGGTCTTGATCTCCTTCAGCCCTGACGGCTGACCTCGGATGCTTGCTCTGTTACGTCCACGAAGCGAGCGATGAGAGCTCATTTTCCGGCGACTTACTTGAGCGACCGAAAGGCGATGGGAAGGCGAAAGGAGCTTCAACACCTTTGACTGGCTTCGGAGGCGAATCAGAGCAATGTGTGTGTCTGCCCGCGCTTGAGGGGCTGGCAGCACATGAAACGCGAGGTATCCCTACTTCGGCACTGTCGCAACGAGATCGCGGCGCTAAGACAGGCCACTCCTACCGATCTCAAGGAGGCTGGCGGGTACTCTACCGCACCGTTGAGGAGGGGATTTCGAAGCATGACCCATCGACGTTCTCAGACCGAGACCGAACCAATCTCTTCCAGAATCGCGCGCCTGTTCGAGCTCAAGGTGAGCGAACTGAAAGACCAATGGCGGGCCGTCTATGGCAACGAACCACCGCCGCGCAGTAGCAAGAAGCTCCTCATCTCGGCGATCGCGTACAAGATTCAAGAAAGCGCCTTCGGCGGCCTGAAGCCATCGGTGATCCGCCTGCTCGAGCATGCGTCCGAAGATTCAGGCGGCGCCCGGATTCCGCACGCCCGAAAGATTACGACAGCCTTGAGCGGAACGGTCTTGATCCGTGAATGGCAGGGAAAGGGTCACCATGTCACTGTGCTCGAGCGTGGAGTTCTATATCGCAAGAGGAACTACCGCTCACTGTCGCAAGTTGCCCGCGTTATCACTGGCTGCCGTTGGTCGGGGCCTCTCTTTTTCGGATTGAAAGGTCGCTCGAAGGATGGGGCTGGTGGAACGCATTAAATCTCCTGTACAGCGCTGCGCGGTTTACACCAGGAAGTCATCCGAGGAGGGCCTCGAACAAGATTTCAATTCGTTGCAGGCACAGCGCGAAGCTTGCGAAGCGTTCATCAAGAGCCAAGCCGGGGAGGGTTGGCGTCTGGTCAAGACCAGATACGATGATGGCGGCAAATCGGGAGGGACCATGGTGCGTCCCGCACTGCAGCGGCTTCTGTCCGACATCGAAGAAGGCAAGGCCGATGTTGTCGTTGTGTACAAGGTCGATCGGTTAACCCGCTCGCTGGCAGACTTTGCCAAAAATGGTCGAGATCTTCGACGCTCAACAAGTCTCTTTCGTCTCGATCACCCAGCAGTTCAATACGACTACTAACGTCCTGCTGTCGTTTGCCCAGTTCGAGCGAGAAGTCACCGGCGAACGAATCCGGGATAAGATTGCTGCCTCGAAGAAGAAGGGCATGTGGATGGGAGGCGTTCCCTCCCTTGGCTACGACGTGTGCGATCGACGGCTGGTCATCAATCAGAAAGGATCAAAACTCGTTAGGCATATCTACAAACGGTACCTCGAAGTAGGAAGCGTCCGCTTTCTGAAGCACGAACTCGACCAAGGTGGGATTGTTTCAAAGATCCGTGTATCGAGGAACGGCTCACGCTCGGGAGGCAGACCCTTCTCGCGCGGAGCCCTTTACGAACTGCTCGCGAACCCGATCTACATAGGCGAGATTCGCCACAAAGGGGCTCGTCATGCTGGCCAGCACGAAGCCATCGTAGATCAAGACACCTGAGCGAAAGTTCAGGGGCGCCTCCGTAATCAAACCGTACGAGAGGGCAGCCCTAAAATCAAGGGCGACCAGTATTTTGGCAGGCAGGCTGTTCGACGAGAATGGCGAACCTCTGTATGCGACGGCGGCGAAGGACAGGCATGGCGGACGCTACCGTTACTACGTTTCACGCAATCTGATCAGGCGAGGGGCTTCCTCGGTCGCAAAAGAGAAAGCCTGGCGATTAGCTGCTCCACAACTGGAGCGAAGTGTTCTTGTCTCTGTCCAGAGGATTCTCAACGACCAAGCAGCCATTGCAGCAAGGTTGCAGGAAGCCGAAATACCCCTGACCGATATTCAGCTAGTCCTGAAGGCAGCGGAAGCGAGGGCCGCAACGCTGGAGTCGCTACCCCAAGGAGCATTGACTATTGCAGAACTCGTCGAGCGTGTGGCGCTCAGAAAGGACGGCGTAACGATATCGATAAATCTCCTGTCGCTGCTTCCAGCTGGCTCAATGGTCAGGCAAACCGCCTCATTGAGGTTCGCTGAATTCGTGCCGCTCCGGATGAAACGGCGGGGAGTCGCGATGCGGCTGGTGATCGGAGGCGGTGTTTCGACTCGCAAGATCGACCCGACGCTTCTGAAAGCGGTCGCCCGCGGACACAAGTGGTTCAACGAGCTCGTCTCGGGTCGGGCGGTGTTCACTCGGGAGATCGCGGCGCGAGAGCGGGTGAACGAACGTTTCGTACGGCGTCTCATCCCGCTAGCGTTTCTTTCACCCGCGATTGTCCAGGCGATAGCCGAAGGTCGCCATCCGGCTGATCTCACAGGAGAGGCACTCAGCCGCGGTATCGAGATCCCCGTCGAGTGGGCCAAACAGAATGCGGCGCTGGGTTTCGAGTGAGCTAGCATTCTAGGTCGAGGGCATGGACGTAACCAGGGGGATGCTAGCGTACTGTCATGCCTTGCCGTTGCCACCACGCGGGCTTGTGCCGGGTTTTCTCGCGGCACCAGCGAAATTCGAAACAGAGATAAAATGCCGAAATTCCCACGATAGGACTCGAACTCGCGTGTCTCTGGTACCGCGAGAGATGAAAATTGGGCCCGAAATGCGCGGATTCCCGACGAACCCCGTGGAGAATCTCTGAATGCGAAGACTGTATGGCGGAGAGGGGGGGATTCGAACCCCCGGAGCCGCAAGGGCTCACGTGATTTCGAGTCACGCCGGTTAAACCAGACTCCCGAACCTCTCCGCACCTGGCAGCATTGATTTTTGCCTGCCCGCAGTCAAGCTGACCCCTGGCAGCGGCGGCGCGTTGGCCGGCCCGGTGCGGGTTTGCTAACTTCCGACGAGCTTCCGCAATTGACTCCGAGGAGACCTCCCAGATGGCTTCCGCGATAAAGATGACTTCGGACTGGCGCGAGCGATTGGGCGACAAGCTGGTTACGCCCGATGAAGCGGTCGCGCATATTAAGTCGGGCGATCGGATCACCGCTTCGATCGCGCACGTGACCCCCTTCACTTTGTTCCATGCGCTGGCCGGCCGCCTGATGGAGCTCGAGCGGGTGGTGATCAATTACAGCGCGGCGCTGTTTGCTTTCGATCTGCCTGGCCTCGGCGAGCGCTTTCGGCTGGAGTCGTTTTATCTCTCGCCGATCGACCGCAAGCTTTTCCACGAGGGGATGGGCGAATACGTGCCGGTCAGCTACTACCGCGCCGGCCATCTGCCGCCCGGACTCGAGGACTTCAACGTTTACCTGATGACCGTCTCGCCCCCCGACGCGAATGGCGAGGTCAATTTCGGCGATTTCCAGATCATGTCAAAGCTGTGCGCGCGCAACGCGGACCTGGTGATCGCGGAGATCGACCCGCACTCGATTCGCGTCGGCGGCGACAATTCGATGCACATCTCCGAGATCGACTACTTTGTCGAGCGCACGGTCGGGATGCCCGAGATAGCAGTCCCGCCGGTTTCCGAAGAGGAGCGGCGCACCGTCGATACCATCGGTGCCCTGGTCGCCAGCGAACTGATCCACGACCGCGTCACCATCCAGGTCGGCGTCGGCTCGACCTCGGGGATGCTGATGTCGCATCTGCGCGGCCATCACGACCTCGGCATGCAAACCGAGATCATCCCCGTCGGCACGGCCGACCTGGTGCGCGAACGCGTGATCACCGGCAAGCACAAGAAGATTTTTCCCGGCCTGGTGGTAGGCAGCGGCTTCGCGACCGGGACGCCACGCGCGCAACTGGACTATATCGACGGCAATCCGGCGTTCCAGCTCTACGATTTCAACTTCACCGACGACATCCGCACCATCGCGCGCGAGGAGGGGCTGGTCTCGGTCAACAACGCGCTCTGCGTCGATCTCACAGGGCAGGTCGGCTCCGAGTCGGTGGGCCATCAAATGTACACCGGGACGGGCGGACAAATCGCGTTTGGCGTGGGCACGTCGCTCGCCGGCGGCAAATCGATCATCGTGCTGCCCGCAAGTGCGCTCAACGCCGGCAAGCGCCTTTCGCGCATCACGCCGAGCCTACCTCCGGCTACGGTGTTTACCCTGCCGCGCGCCTTCGTCCACTACGTGGTGACCGAGTATGGAGTGGCGACGCTGATTGGCAAGTCGCTGCGCGAACGGGCGCGCGAACTGGTCGCCGTTGCGCATCCGGATTTCCGCGGCGAATTGGCGGCCGAGGCGCGCAGAATGTACGGCTAGACGAGCGGCTGACGCAGCTGCAGCCGGACCGGCTGCGTTAAATCGGGCGCGCGGTGTAGATGCCCTCGAATCCCGGCGGACGCCATCCGCCGTTCGCGCATACCAGGCAGACGTTGAACTGCTTGTACTTTTCGTTTTCGCGGCCGACCAGGCTGACCATGCTCTCGGTCGAGACGGCCTTGTTGCAGGCGACGCAGATTGCCACCAGAGCTTTGTTGTCTTTGGCTTTCTCGCTGGGCATCGCAGCTAATTGAGACGGCCCGAGTATCGCCCGACCGCCGTGCAGAGTTTAATACTCAATCGGATATACCTCCGGATATACCTCGCGCAACGGCGTTACGCTTTTTGGCGCATCCGTCTCAATGATTGGGCGAGCCGATCGCCATTCCGATCGAGAAGAGCGATCCCGACGATCGCGGCCAGCGCGAGCCATCCGCCGACGCCGTGCGCGCGCTGTTGTTGTTCGGGGCTGATCGGGGTCTCGACGTGCGCGGAATGGACTCCGCTATGGTAGCCGCTGTGCGAAGTATAGTAGATGCCGGTGCCCGGGATTCCGACGGTGCGGCGCACCCCGCCCGAACCCACCGTGACGTGGGCGCCGCGCATTCCGACGGTCAGACTCGGCCCAGACTTGGAGAGATTAACCGAGAGGCCCGGGAATATTCGCAGCCGGCGGTAGAATCGAAAGTTACCCATCGTCGCGCGCGACCGATTATAGCCGAGAGCCGTGACTATTGCGCGAGCGATCGGGGCGCGCGGCTATTGTACGCGCGACGCGGGACTATTGACTAACAGATGTAAGAATCGCCGCCGTCTCGCGGAGCAACCGCGCGACCAGCTCGGCGGCGGGCATTTCGCGCGCGAGAGGGGCCGCCTGTCCGGCCCACATCGATAGACAATCGGCGTTGCCCTGCCGGGCCGCCGCGGTGCGCATCGGGCGGGTCAGGTTGTTTTGCGCGGGGTAGGGTAAAAGATCGCCTTCGTGACCGCGCATCGCGGCCGCGAACCCGTTGGTAATTCCGCGCGCGAGCCGGCCGCTGAACGCGCGGGTCAGCATCGTGCCGTCGTCGCGCGCCGCGCGGATTGCGGCCTTGTGAGCCGGCGGCGCGCCGCTCTCCGGGCAGGCCAGAAAAGCCGTTCCCAGTTGCACGCCGCTTGCGCCGAGCGCCGCCGCGGCAACGATTCCGCGGCCATCCATGATGCCGCCGGATGCGATCACCGGAACCGAAACCGCGTCGGCCATCTGGGGCACCAGCGCGATGGTGCCGACCAGGCTGTCCTCGAGCGAGGTGATGAAGGTGCCGCGATGGGCCCCGGCCTCGCTGCCTTGCGCGATGATCGCATCGGCGCCGGCCTGTTCCAGCGCTCGCGCCTCGGCCACGGTCGTTGCGGTGCCGAGGGTTTTGACGCCGCGATCTTTCATCCGCCGCATAGCCTCCGCCGCCGGGATACCGAAGGTGAAGCTGAAAACTGGAACCTCCGCGCGCAGGACCACTTCGAGTTGTTGATCGAAGGGCGGCAGAGAGCCGGCCGGGGGCGCAGGCGGCGGCAGGCCGAGCCGTTCATGCCAGGGAGCGATCAGCTTGAGCATCGCCGCCGGGTCGGCGGCGCCGTTGCCATCGTAGCCGCCGGCAAACAGGTTCACCGCGAACGGTTTGTTGGTGCGCTCCCGGATCTCCGCGATCGCTTTCGCAATGTCTTCGGGAGTCATGTAGCCCGCGCCGAGCGAGCCGAGTCCGCCCGCGTTGGAAACCGCCGCGACCAACGCCGGAGTGCTGGTCCCCCCGGCCATTGGCGCGAGGATGATCGCGTGTTCAACCCCCATCATGGACGCCAGTCTTCGAAATCGCTGCATGACTGCTCTCACTATTAAATGAGTTAGGAAAATACGCGGAGCCCAGGCTCACGTACAGAATTTAGTCCGAGTGGCGGCGGGAGCGGAAGAAGTCGCGCAGCAGTGCGGCGCACTCGGGCTCCATCAGGCCGCCATAAATCTCGATCCGATGGTTGAGCAGGCCGTCGCGCCCTATGTCATAGACCGATCCGAGCGCGCCCGCTTTTTCGTCACGCGCGCCATAGTAAAGCTCCGTGATCCGCGCATGCACCATCGCGCCGACACACATCACGCACGGCTCGAGGGTCACGAACAGCGCCGCACCCTCCAGCCGATAGGCGCCGAGCGCGGCGGCGGCCTGGCGGAGCGCCAGCATCTCGGCATGCGCCGTCGGATCGCTGAGCGCTATCGGGCGGTTGTGCGCCACCGCGACAATTACGTCGTCGGCGCCGTCCGCGCTGCGGCGGACCGCGACCGCGCCGACCGGGACTTCGCCCTCCTCGGCGCCGCGTCGGGCCTCGGCAATCGCCTCGGCCATCAACGCCATCTGTCGTTCGCGTTCGATCATTCTGAACAATGTTACATTGACAAGGCGGCAGCGCCCAACCGAGAATTCGCATTCTCGCGCGACCGCGGGTCATCCCTTGGGCATCAAAACGGTGAAAAACTGAAAAATGGAAATCGGCGAAATTCTCCCGGAGGAACTGAGCGAGCGGCTAAAGCGCGGTGAGCGGCCGATCATTCTCGACGTGCGCGAGCCCGAGGAAATTGCGATCGCGTCTTTTCCGGGTGCCACGCATATTCCGATGGGCGAGATTCCCTCCCGCGTGACCGAGCTCGATCCCGACCAGGAGACGGTCGTGGTATGTCATCACGGAATCCGCAGTGCGCAGGTCGCGATGTATCTCGCGCGGCTCGGCTTCGAGCGCGTATCGAACCTAAGCGGCGGAATCGATCTCTGGTCGGCGACGGTCGACCCTGCGGTGGCGCGTTATTGATGCCCCGAGCGATGAAACGACGATGCGCGCGCGACTCACAGACGGCGTGCTAGTGCGTGAGGACGGCGCGGAGAAGCGCGAGGTTATCGATCCGCTGGAAGAGAAGCGCCGCGAGCGCAGCAAGACGCAGAGCGCCTCGCGGGCGATGACTGTGAAGGAACTGGCGGATATCTGGTGTGAGCGCCACGCTGATCGAGAAGCACGAATCCTCGCGGCGGCTCGACCGCTACAATCTGGACAAGTCGATCCTGCCGAAGCTGGGGCGCATGCGGCTGACGGAAGTCACGCGCGGCGATGTGGAAGCGCTCAGGGCGCGGATGAAGGACGTGCCAGTGCAGGCCAACCGCGTGATCGCGTTGCTTTCAACCCTGATGAAGTACGCGCTGGACCATGAATGGATAGCGCGCAACCCAGCGCAGGGCGTGAAGCGTTACAAGGAGAAGCCGCGCGAAGTCCATCTCACGCGAACGGAACTGGATCGGCTCTACGAAGTGATCGAGCAGAGCAGGCAAGTGGCGCACGCGCGGGCGATCAAGCTTCTGGTGTGGACCGGCGCGCCGCGACGAAGTATTAAAAGCGGCGTGGGGCGAGTTTGACTTGGAAGCCGGACGATGGAAGCGGGCGGCGGAGCGGAACAAGCAGAACAAGGCAACCGACACGCCGCTGATCGCGTCCGCGATCAATCTGCTGAAAGAGATGAAGCGACGGCTGACGGCGCAGCGCCGTCAGATCGGCTCTTCAAGGGTGTGCGCCTGCGCTTCTTCTGGAGCCGCGTCACGGAGCAGGCCGGATTGCCTGATCTGCGTATTCACGATCTGCGCCACGTGTTCGCGTCCGTGCTGCTGGAAGGCGGCGCGCCGATAGATTCCATCGCCTCGTTGCTGGGCCACGCCAGTACGCGCATGACCAAGATTTACGCCAACCGATCAGCGGACAACCTGAAACAGATCGCGGATATGGCATCGGCGAATCTGGCTCCGCGTGCGCTGCCTTGGCGGCGAAGCGACGAGGCGGAAAGCGGCTTAGTCCTTCGGAATCGTTTTCCAAGGGCCATCTCCGGCGCGGAGATGGCCCCCTCTTTGCGCCTAACGCGGGTCGTTTGAAACCTGTTGACATCTGCCCGGGCTGTGATTTCGCGCATCGGGCTGCGAAGTGTAAATTACGCGATCATGGACATGGCAAAGCTGGTCGAGCAGCGCAGCCAGTACCTACATAATGGCTAACACTAAAATGGATATTGCCGGAGTCCTTCGTCTAGATGCGGACGGCCTCACCCACTCGCTCACAGTCGGAAAGAAACAAAACCGCCAAACCATTTGGGCAGATGTCTATCCTGATGTGTTCGAACGCGAGTGGCCGGACTTGGTCAAAATGCCAGAGAAACCCAAGTCCAAGAGCACAAGTGGGTTGGGACGTGTCGAGGAAATGCGAATTATCGGGGAGAACCAAGCAGCCGAGAAGGAATGGAGCAGCGCATGCGAAGCGTACGCAAAAGCCTTTCGCGCGACTCCGGAATATCGTGGGTTGGCTTCGGAGTTCCTAGAAATACAACGTCGTGAGCCGCGTTTTCTTTTCAACTTGGGTTCAATCGAGTTCTGGGTATATAGAGATAAACTTCTCAGTGTAGAATCAACCGAGCCGGAACCCCTACGCGACAAAGCGACCGTCGCCATGCTCATAAAGCATCACGTGTTGCGCCGCGAGCGTAACTACGAAAAAGTTCGACGAGAGGTTGAAGCATTAGAAAATCTCGAAAAGCTAGAGAAGGTCCCTCGCGAGCCCATTCCGGAGTCCGTTCGTCTTTTCGTCTGGCAGCGCGACAAGGGACAGTGCGTAAAGTGCGGCGCGCGGGAGCGATTGGAGTTTGACCATATAATCCCGGTCGTCTCCGGCGGAAGCAACACTGAGCGGAATGTCCAACTCCTATGTGAGGCTTGCAACCGAGTGAAGGGGGCGACCATTTAGCGCTTAGAAGGATGTTGGCAGAATGACCAATCTTTTCAACGCCTTTCTTCTACTTGATACCACGTATAAACTGGGTGATCTTGCTGGGCTGTTGTCCTTGATCGTTGCTGTCGTCGGCTTTGCAATTACTATATACCAGACTGTTCGGTCGCGTCATGCTTCCGAACAGGTGCGGGATCACGTATTACAGCTAAGTGCGACCCACGGGCTGGGCGGTGCCATAAGAGAGCTAGGCGACATTCGGCGACTTCACCGAATATCAGTCTGGGAGATAATGCCAGATAGATACACGTCGGTCCGTCTGCAACTACTTGCGATCAAGAGAGGGACCCCCGGCCTCACAACGGATCAGCAGTCGGAAATACAAGCAGCAGTGCAACAAATCGCGATTATTGAGCGCGACGTTGAGCGTGCGATGACACGGAGAACCACACCAGATGTCGACAAATTGAATTTTGTGGTCTCTAAACAGATAGATCGACTGGCCGTACTGCAAGCGGATTTACAAAGCATGTTGCAATAGTGAGGGTGATGACTTATGGCTAATGAAAAGCTAATAGAGTTGGCGAGAAAGATGGTCTCTAAAACTAGGGCGGGAGAGCTTCCGTGGGAGCAGACTTTAAGGGAAAACGTTTTTAGCGTTTCCTTTCCGAAATATTCCGTATCAATCGTACAGGTTCCAGAGACCGACCAAAGCTGGGGAACTTACACTCTAAGTGTCTTTAATGAAACTGGACGTTTGCTGGATACATTAACTGCTGATGAGGCCCGGCAAATGAGTATTTCGCTACCGGAGTTGTTCCAGCGAGCCAGGGGAATCGCATTGAAAGTGGATGAAGCATTCGACGAGCTTCTTCAAGAATTAGAAGGGCAAAAGAAGCGACAGTGAAAATCCGCTTTTAAACACTCTTGCCGTTAGAGACTTATAAGCCATTGGGTGATTATTACTCGAAGCATAAACTGACGTTTCGCCGCACGGTGCGCAACCGACTCGGATGCAAGGGCGTCCACAGGGCTGGCCCAGCGCGGCCTTTCAGCCCAGTTGGTCCGGTCAGCCGGTGCGTAATTCCCCCGAGCCTTCACTCCGCTGCCTAACGGCTCGGTGCCCTTTCCTGTACTGGCTTCGATCTGGCAGCCCTGCCAATCGAAATCGCCCACGTAGAGCACGCGACCGGCCTCTCCACGGATCAAGCCGGATGCTTTCCAGAATTGTGGGGAAAGCCGGTGTAGTCAGACAGCGCGCGCGTCTCATCGGCCAGCCAATCCCACGGAACTAAACCAATCTCGCGCAGGTGGGTGGTAGCCTCGCGCAGGTCTTGGTCAGGCCGTCGTTCACGGGTTTTTTCCTTGGAGAGAACCCCGCGTTGCTCCCAATTCGTAGAAGAGGAATCTGGACGAGTGTTGGGAGTGCGTGAAGCCTCGTCGCTGTCGAACGCTTCGGCGGCTTTGTGGAGGAGGCAATCTGAATGTGAGCAGCGACACAGATGGGGTTCAGGTTGACTATGATACGATAAGCTGCAATCTACAAGTTGCATAAAACGCTACTGACGGGAGATAGAATTCGGAGATAGAATTCTATGAGACCGATCAAGCTGGTTGTAGCAACTGTTCTGTTCACGATGCTCGCGCTGGTGGCTCTGCGTGCCGACGCGCAAATCGGCTTGGGCTCCAGCTTAGACGAGAGTGCGACGGCGGCCTCGTCTTCTAGCGGCGCAGAAGTCGAGTCGCGGGACGAACCGGCCCGCGACTCAAACTTGGAGTCGCGCTGGCCACCCTCCCAGTTCAAATCCTTGAACAGCCAAGAACTCGACGAGGACTACGACAGGTCGGGGCTCAACAAGGACTCCGACAAGTCGGGATTCGACGAGCACTACGACAAGTCGGGATTCGACGAGCACTACGACAAGTCGGGACTGGACGAACACTACGACAAGTCGGGGCTCGACGAGGACTACGTCAAATCGGGACTCGACGAGCACTAGGAAGTGCGCCGTCGCGCTCGTGCTCGCGCATAAGCTTTAAGCACGATGTGTTGCAGCTTGCCGCGCTTGGTGTTGGGAGTTGAGAGGCTGTCGGCGCTCATGGCCGCGCCTTGCGGCGCTTCGTGCGGCTTTTTTCAGGCATTCGAGCGGCTGGGTGTTGATATGACTGTGGACACAGAAGGAAGGACACCGAAGGACACGAAGTGATGAAGGCCTTCTCTCCGTAAGAGGAAAAGCCTTTTCTCCATGGGGAAAGCAATATACATGAATAACTATCTTGCGGCGGCAATCCAGATGACGGCGGGGAGCGACAAGGCGGCCAACCTCGAGCGCGCCGAGCGCCTGATCCGGCTCGCCGCGGCGCGCGGCGCCAACCTGGTCGGATTGCCCGAGACTTTCAACTGGCGCGGCAAGCGCTCCGAGGAAGCGGCCGCCGCGGAGCCGCTGGAGGGCGAGACGCTGGCGGCGATTTCGCGCCTCGCTCGCGAGCTCAGCCTGCATATCGTCGCCGGTTCGATAACCGAGCACGCGCCCGGCCAGCCCAAGCGCTACAACACCTCCGTGCTGATAGGCCCCGACGGCGCGCAACTCGCGGCCTATCGGAAAATCCATCTCTTCGACATCGATTTGCCCGGCCGCGTCACGGTCAAGGAGTCCGACGTCAAGCTCGCGGGCGCGGAGGTCGTCTCGGCCCGCACGCCGCGCGGCACGATCGGGCTCAGCGTCTGTTACGACCTGCGCTTTCCCGAACTCTACCGCCGTCTCACTTTTGCCGGCGCCGAGATCATCACGGTGCCGAGCTGTTTCACCTTCCCCACGGGCGAGGCGCATTGGGATGCGCTGATTCGGGCGCGCGCGATCGAGAACCAGGCCTACGTCATCGCCCCGGCGCAGTTCGGGACCAACGTTCATGGCTTCAGCGACTATGGCAACTCGATGATCGTCGATCCGTGGGGGCGCGTGATCGCACGCGCTTCCGACCAGGAGGGCGTGGTCGTCGCGCCGATCGACCTCGAGTATCTCGCCCGTGTGCGGCGCGATTTGCCGGCGCTTAACCACGCGCGTTTGCGCGAAGGCCTTGGCTGAGCGCTGCGCCGGCCGCAGCAGTGCCGGGCCGCAGCGGCGATTTTGCCCGGCGAGCAGGATCGCTTTTGCGCCAGCGCTTTTGCAGGATCGCGTTTGCAAGATGGTTTGGAAGATCACGTTTGCAAGATCACTCTTGGAAGATCACTGTTGGATGATTTGGGCGGGCAATGACGAGCGTGGCAGGGGCCCTCGGACGTTGCGGCGCTTGACGCGCGACGGTCCACGGGACTAATCAGGCACTACTCTCGCGATCCAGCGGACCGCCTCGTATCCTTGAGATTGCGCCGCGCCGGCGGCGCATGAATTCGCCCACGATGCAGGGCGGGGATCGCAACGTTGGAGTGGCGCCCGGCGGGATAGACGCACTGAGGGAAAATTTCACATGGCAGAAGGACCGTTAGCTGGTTTTCGCATCCTCGACCTGACCCAGGTGGTCTCGGGGCCGTTTTGCGCGATGCTGCTGGGCGACCTCGGCGCTGACGTGATCAAGGTGGAGCCGCCCGAGGGCGACACCACGCGACGAATCGGACGGCCGCGCAAGAACGGCGTCACCGCGTCGTTCCTCAATTTCAACCGCAACAAGCGCAGCGTCGTGATCGACCTCAAGAAAGAACAGGGCCGCGACCTGGTGCGGATGCTGGCCGTGCGCGCCGACGCCTTTATCGAGAACAACCGCCCCGGAGTGGCTGACCGCCTCGGCATCGGCTACGCCGACATCCGCCGGCTCAATCCCAAGATCGTTTATTGCTCGATCTGCGGCTTCGGCCCCAAGGGCCATTACGCCAACGCGCCCGCCTACGACCCGGTCATCCAGTGCTTCTCGACTATGGCGGCGCTGCAGGGGCGGCGCGGCGGACAGCCGACCGTGGTCAAGATGGCGCTGGCCGACAAGATCAGCGGCATGACCGCCGCTCTCAGCATCGTGAGCGCGCTGCACGCGGCGCGCAATCGCGGCGTGGGCCAGAACATCCGCATCCCGATGGTCGAAGCCATGATGGCGTTCACCTGCAACGACACGATGGTCGGCTACACTTTCGTGCCCGAGGACGAATACAAGGATCAGGCGCCCAAGAGCCAGAGCCTCGATCCGTTTCCGACCAAGGACGGATGGATTTCGATCGCGCCGTTCACCGACGAGCAGTTCGAGCGCCTGTGCCTCGGCGTCGATCATCATGAATGGTGGACCGGAGTGCAGGACCGCACCGAGCGCATCCGCGGCATCCTGCGCGGACTCGCCAAGGTGCTTCCGGAACGAACCACCGCCGAGTGGCTCGAGGTGCTGGAGAAAGCCGACGTACCGGTCGGCCGCGTCAACGATTACGAGACGCTGTTCAGCGACGAAGAGGTCGTCGCCAACGAGAACTTCACCCTGTACGAGCATCCCGACGCCGGCACGGTGCGCACGGTGAATCCCGGCGCGCGGTTTAGCGAGACCCCGGCGCGGATGTGGCGGACGCCGCCGCGCCTTGGCGAAAACACCGAGGAAGTGCTGCGCGAAGTCGGAGTCGAGCGGTCGACGATCGAAGAGTTGCGCAACGCCAAGATCATCAACAGCTAGGAAAACAGTTCGGGGACGTGCTGGCTGAGATAAACCAGCGCCTGGCGCAGATACTGCATCCCCGACACCACCAGCACTGCACCCGTCAGGTACAGTAGCGCATACCAGGCGCGTTGGCCGAGGCCGAAGTGCGACGCCAGCGTGCCAATCACGCACACGATGAGCAGCAGCGTGGTCAGTTTGCCGAAGATGCTCGGGCGGACCGGGAAGCGCTCGCCTGCGGCGAACGAAATCATCAGGTAGCCGAGCACCAGCACGATGTCGCGGATCGCGGTCAGGATCAAAAGCCAGACCGGAAGCGCATGCTCGAAGGTGAGCACCACCAGGGCGCTCAGCAGCATCAGCTTGTCGGCAAACGGATCGAGGATCGCGCCCAGCTCGGTGCGAATATCGAACCATCGCGCGACCGCGCCGTCGAGCGCGTCGGTTGCCGCCGCTAACACGAAGACGTAAAGCGCCGCCGTGAAACGGTCTTTGCTCAGCAGGACCAGGAAGATGGGCACCATCCCGATGCGGCAGAGCGAAATGATGTTAGGGAGCTTGAGCAGCTGGCCGAGACGCACGCGGCCGACCACTGGCAGAATTCCGGCGGTTCTCGAGGCGGTCGGCGAAGGATTGGGGATGTGCGCGCCCATTGTCGCTCAGTTCCGGCTTAGTTTTTGAGTCCGTTCGCGCGGCTCAGACGATCGCCGCCTTACGCAGCCGCCCGGCCACAGGCGCACTGACCCGCGCCCACAGCGCCACCGTGCCGTTGTTGTATTCCTCGCCCAGCACCTCGCCGTCGCGCCGCGCCATCGCGACCAGGTCGCCGCGCCCGGCCGGCAGCATCACCGTTACTTCCTCGCGCCACGCACTGAACCATCGCGCCATCGCGCCGAGCAGTTCGTCGAGCCCGCGGCTTCGCAGCGCCGAGATCGCGACGGTGTCCGCCGCAACGCCCAGCCGCATCCCGTCCGCCGGCACCAGGTCGATCTTGTTCATCACCACGATTCGCGATGTCGCGCCCGCGCCGATCTCTTCGAGCACTCGGTCGACGATTTCCATCCGCTCGGCCGCCAGCGGCGAGCTCGCGTCTACCACGTGCAGCAGCAGATCCGCAGTGCGAACTTCCTCCAGCGTGGCCTTGAAGGCCTCAACCAGCATGTGAGGCAGGCGATGGATGAAGCCGACCGTGTCGGCCAGCATCACGGTCACCTTGCCGGGCAGCCGCAGGCGCCGGATGGTTGGGTCGAGGGTCGAGAACGGGCGGTCGGCGGTCTCGACGCCTGCCTGCGTGAGTGCGTTCATCAGGGTCGATTTCCCGGAGTTGGTATATCCGACGAGCGCAACGGTTGGATAGGGAACCTCGATCCGCCGCTGGCGCTGGATGGAACGCGTGCGTTCGACTTCGCCCAGGCGATGGCGCAGACGCGTGAGGCGCTCGCGCACCCGGCGGCGGTCGACTTCGAGCTGGGTTTCGCCGGGTCCGCGGATGCCGATGCGGCCGCCTGCGCCGCCGCCGCCGCCGGCCTGGCGCGAGAGATGCGACCATTGGCGGGTCAGGCGCGGCGCGAGGTAGCTTAGCTGCGCGATCTCTACCTGGAGCTTGCCCTCCAAGGTGCGTGCGCGCTGGGCGAAGATGTCGAGGATGAGCTGGCTGCGATCGATCACGCGCAGCTCGAGTTCTTTTTCGAGATTGCGCGCCTGTGCGGGGCTGAGCGCGTCGTCGAAAATTGCCAGCGTGGCTCCGCGCTCGCGCGCGAGGTTACGCACTTCCTGCACCTTGCCGCGTCCAATAAAGGTGCGGGGGTCGGGGCGTTTGAGTTTCTGGCTGACGGTGGCGGCGATTTGTGCGCCGGCGCTTTCGGCCAGCGCGTCGAGTTCGCCGAGCGAGTCTTCGCTGGCGATCTCACCGTTCGAGCAGGCCAATTCGACTCCGACCAGAACTGCGCGTTCGGCATCCTCGACGGTGGGACTATGGGAAAAGCTCAGAGGCCAACCTCACTGCGTACGTGACTAAGGATCGGTAACCGTCGGCTCTGATCCTAGCAAAAATGCAGTGCTTCATGTCAGCACTTTTTTCAGAGCACAAAGCGCGTGCCGACGCTGTTCTGCACGAAAGCGCCGGGAAATTCGCGCGCGATCAGATGGGTCGCGCGCCATCCCGTGCAATGCGCCGGCACGATCATCTCGGGCGCGATTTCGCGCAACGCCGCCACGGTGGGCGCGATCACCGGCTCGAACAGTGGCCCCGAGAGATGAAATCCGCCGATGATCGCATGCACCCGGTCAACGCCGCTTAGCGCGCGCGCCTGGCGGACCGTGTTGATCACGCCCGCGTGGCCGCATCCGGTTAACACCACCAGGCCCTTGCCGCGCAGGTTCACCACCAACGCCTGGTCGTCGTGGATATAGGGGTCGGGCTGCCATTTCTTGCCGATGCGTGCGAAGTGGATCGGAAAGCCGGTCTCGAAATCGGTCGTGCGATGGATCTGCCCGGTGATCATCACCAAGTTGCCGAGCAGGTACGACGGCCCGCGCTCTTCGACCAGCTCGACGCCGTCGTGGCGTAGCACCCGGGGGTCAGGCGGCGGCAGTTGCATCTCGTGGCCGTCGGGCAGCACGACTTTGCGCTGAAGCAGCGCGTCGGGATGCAGCAGCAGCGGCATCCGGCGCCCGCCCAGCCGCCGCAGCATTCCGCCGAGTCCGTTGGTATGGTCGGCGTGGCCGTGGCTGAGCGCGATCGCATGCATCTGGTTGGGTTTGAGCTCGAGCACGTCGAGGTTGTGCATCAGACCGTCGCGGCTAAGGCCGGCATCGAACAGTAGCGACTCCGAGGTTCCCGCGCCGCTCACCTTCACCGCCGCCGCGAAGCCGTGCTCGGCGCGCAGCGCCGTGCGTCCCAGGCGCGTGCCGAGCGAAAAACGGCGCACCGAGGCGGTGGAGGCCAGCAGCATGTCGCAGGTATTGTCGAGCACGGTCGTAATCTCGACCGCGTCGGCCTCTTTTAGCGGTAGTGATTCGTCGGTCATCGTGGCTGCTCTCCTGCGTTCAACGGTTGCGCGCTCATTGGGGTCCCAGATAGCGCTGCAGAAAATCGAGGCTCCTACGCCAGGCGTCGGCATTGCTTGCCGAATCGAGCCCGTGTCCCGCGCCGGGATAAATTTTCATCTCGTGCGGCCGCTTGTATCTCGTAAGCAGCGCGTCGAGCTCATATGCGTAGCGCACTGGTATGGTCGCGTCGGCGCTGCCGTGCAGAATCAGCGTGGGCGGCATGTTCGCGAGCATCGGCATGTAGCTGCGGTTCATGCCGCCATAGTACTCGATCACAGCGGCCACCCGGCCGCCTTCCGAGGCGGCCACGGCCAGCGCCAGAAAAGCGCCGAGCGAATGTCCGATCAAAGCGATCCGATCGCGCTTTACCGTGGGATTTTTTCCCAGCACGTCGATTCCGTCCGCGATCTCGCGCGTCCAGGTCGGAAAATTTTGGTTAACCCAGGCCGCGAAGCCTTTTCCGGTGACCGGCAGTTCGCGCGGCCGCGCCGGACCCGCCTGGCTGTAGTATTCGAGATACATCGCGTAGTACCCGGCAGCAGCCAGCTTGCGGCACTGGTCGGCGAACATCTGGTCGCCGGCACCTCTCGGCACTGCGCCATGCAGCAGGATGACCGCCGGATGCGCTCCGGGCTCGGGCGGCAGGCAGTAGAAATTCTCGACCGGCTTTTCATCCGACTCGAATTTGCCATGATGAACTTCAATCGAATCGGGCGAAACTTGCGCGGCCGGTGAAACCTTTACGGAGGGACGACCCGGAGTAGGGCCCAGAGCCGCTGCCCGGGCACGCAACCAAGGTCCGAGATTCGTCGCCAGGACTAGCGCGCAGGCCAGCGCCAGTGACGCGAGCACCTTGCGATGCAACGGGCGGCGCGGGGCTCGCGGACTCATGAAGCCGTAATGCCGGTATCGTGGTCGTAATGACCCGGGTGCTAGGCGCGGGCGGCGAAGCGCGGCTTGCGTTTCTCGGCGAAGGCGCGCGCCCCCTCGGCCAGGTAGCCGCTGCGCACGCAGAGCGCCTGGTTGCGATCCTCCATCGCGATCGCATTCTCGATGCTCGCCGCGTCGATATTGGCGGCGACGCATTCCTTGGTCAGGCTAAGCCCGAGCGGCGAAGTCTCGACCATCTCGCGCGCGAGCTTTTCCGCCGCCGCGTCGAGCTCCGCATCGGGGACGACCTCGGAGACCATCCGAGTCGCGAGCGCGCGCTGGGCGTCGACGAAGCGGCCGGTGAGCAGCAGTTCGTAGGCGATCGAGGCGCCGACGGCGCGCGGCAGCGTGTAGCTGATGCCCATGTCGCAGCCGGTCAGCCCGATACGGATGAAGGCGGCGTCGAACCGGGCCGACGCGCCCGCCAGCCGCACGTCGCAAGCCAGTGCGATCGCGAAGCCGCCGCCACTGGCTGGTCCGCGCACCGCCGCGATGAACGGCTGCGGCAGGCGGCGGATGGCCACGATGAGGCTGCTGATGTGACGCTGGATCTCGAGCGTCGCGCTGGTCGAACCGCCCAGCGTGTCGTCGCCGGGGCGGCTGCCGCTATGTTCCTTGAGGTCGAGCCCGGAGCAAAACGCGCGTCCGGCGCCGCGCACGATGACCACGCGCGTCGCGCGGTCGGAAGTGAGCCGGTCAAAGTAGTCGTGCAACTCGTCCACCATGGTCGAGTTGAGCGCGTTGAGCGCATGCGGGCGGTTGAGCGTCAGCCAGGCAATTGCCCCGTCCTGTTTCACTTCGAGCGCTTCGTACGTCATCGCATGTTCCCGCCTGTTGCTGGAGTCGGGCGCGGCCGCCGCGGTCCCGCGCGCGCGCTCCCAACTTAACCGAACGCGCGCCGTTTGCGCCAATCGATGGACGGCCCCGACGGGCGTTAGGGGGAAGGCCGCCCAACGAGCGTGTTGCGGGATTTCTACGCGTGGCGAATGCGTAAATTGGTTGCTTAAACAACGTTAAAATAGCATAAAGCGAGATTTTGCCGTGGCGTTTTAATGCTCTAGCACGCTCACATGAGCAACTTTAGCCTGCTACTCGCAAAAAACGTCTTGACTCCGCTAATGCCCCAACAGAGGCTGGGTACTGCAAACTGAATCTCTTGTCCAAGGCCTGTACGAATGAAAAAAGGGACGCCTCAAAAAGCTGCGCCGGCGGGCAAGTTCACGCAAAGCGCGCCGCAGGTATCCCCGGAGGATCAAATCTTCACCATCAGGGAATTGTCGGACCACCTGCGGGTCCATCCGACTACTATCTACCGCCTGCTCAGGCAGGGACGCTTGCCCGGGTTCCGCGTCGGCAGTAACTGGCGCTTCAGCCGCGAGGCGATCGAGCATTGGGAGCGCGAGCAGGCGGGCGGCGGAGCGGCCGCAACTCCGCCCCGGCGCCGACGCGCGCGCCGCCGTCGCTAAGAGCGCGGTCTTCTCGTACGTTCCGTTCGTACGATTTGCCCACATCGCTATCGCGAATAGCAGCGCCATGACGCGCGTTAGGGGCGCGGCGTGTTTGACATCCGCCCTTCGTTGCGAATAGCTAACCTCAAATACGCCGCCGGAGAGTGCTTACAACGATGCCGACCAAGTACGTGGAAGTGCAGGGTTGCGCCACTTACTACTACTATGCGGGGCAAACCACCCTGCCGGATGTGGTGCCCGATCTCTCGCGCGGGCGCAAAATAATCCTGGTCCACGGCGCGGGCTCAAACGGCCATAGCTGGCACAACCAGGTCGCCCATCTCGGCCGCTTGCATAGCCCGATCGCGATCGATCTGCCGGCGCACGGCCGCTCCTCGGGCGTCGATGGGCTCAACACGGTCCAGGAGTACAGCGACTTCGTCGTCGCCTTTCTCGACGCGCTGGGGATCGGCACCGCGGTGATCGCCGGGCGCTCGATGGGTGGGGCGATCGCGATGGACATGGCGATGCGCCACCTGGGGCGGGTCGAGGCGATCGTGCCGGTCGTCACCGCGGCCAAATTCAACATCCCGCCCCAGCGGATCGAGGCGCTGCGCGGCGTTGCGATGGGCCGCGCGCCGCAGGCCTTCGTCACCGACGGCTTCTCGCCGGCCACGGTGAAGGATCGCTTCGAGGTCGTGCGCGAGGGCTGGATGGAGCAGATTCAGACCGATCCGCGCGTGCGCTATACCGACATGGTGGCCTGCACGCGATGCGATTTGCGCGAGGACATCGGGCGTATCGACAGGCCGGCCCTGATCCTGGCCGGCGCCGATGATCCGATCACCACGCCGGCCGACGCCGAGCTCGTCCACGGGCGCATCCGCGGCTCCAGGCTGCGCGTGATCGCCGACGCCGCCCATCATCTGCCCAACGAGCAGCCGGCCGAAACAAATTCCGCCATCGAGAGTTTTCTCGCCGAACTTTAGTCAGGGAGTGTCCGATGAGTTTAAGCCGCAAGACCGCGCTGGCCGGCGTCTTCGAGCATCCGGCCCGCTTTGCGCCCAACAAGAGCATGTTCCAGATCATGGCCGAGAGCGTGCGCGGCGCGCTTGACGACGCAGGGCTCAAAATCCAGGACGTCGACGGCGTCTGCACGGCCGGGATCGGGATGAGCGGGATGGGCGTCGTGGGCTTCTGCGACTACATGAATCTGACGCCGAACTTCGTCGATTCGACCTCGATCGGCGGCTCGTCGTTCGTCGCCCACACCGCGCATGCCGCGGCCGCGATCGCGGCCGGACTGTGCAAGGTCGCGGTGGTGGTATATGGCTCGACCGCGGCCTCGCAGCGCTTCGCGATCGGCACCGGCGGTGGAGGCGGTGGCAGCGATCCCTGCGATCAGTATGAGGTGCCGTTCGGGCCGACTACGGTCGGATCCTACGCGATGATGGCGCAGCGCCACATGCACGAATACGGCACAACTTCCGAGCAGCTCGCCGAAATAGCGGTCACGATGCGCCTGCACGCTTCGATGAATCCGGCGGCCAAGTATCGCGAACCGATCACGGTCGAGGACGTGATGGCCTCGCGGATCATTTCCTCGCCGCTACATCTGCTCGATTGCTGCATCATCAGCGACGGCGGCGGCGCACTGGTGGTGACGTCGGCCGAGCGCGCGCGCGACCTCAAGAAGAAACCGGCCTACATCCTCGGATGCGCCGAGACCGTGCGGCATCCGGCGCGCGGGCGGCGCGATTTCATGGAGATGGCGGCGTCGCAATCGGGGCCGCTCGCCTTCGAGCGCGCCGGAGTCACTCCAGGCGACATCGACATGGCGATGATCTACGACTCGTTCACGATCACGGTGCTGATGACGCTGGAGAACCTCGGATTCTGCAAGCGCGGCGAAGGCGGCGCGTTTGTCGGCGGCGGGCGGCTCCGCTACGACGGCGCACTCCCGACCAACACCGACGGTGGCGGACTGTCCTCGAACCATCCGGGGATGCGCGGCATTTTTTTGGTGATCGAGGCGGTCAAGCAGTTGCGCGGCGAATGCGGTCCGCGCCAGGTCAAGGACTGCGCGCTCGCGCTGTGCCACGGCACCGGCGGGACGCTCGGCATCCGCCACTCGGGCGCGACACTCATCCTGAGCAATCAGTAGCGGTAAAACAGGTACTGCACGATGGCTGACGAAAAGTCCGACAAGAAAAAATACGCCAAACCGCTGCCGCGCCTCGACGAAGAGAGCCGCCCGTGGTGGGAGGCGCTCAAGCGGCATGAATTGTATATCCAGAAGTGCCGCGATTGCGGCGACCTGCGCTATTACCCGAGGGCGCTATGCACCAACTGCCTGAGTTCGCGTACCGAGTGGGTGCGCTGCGGCGGCAAAGGCAAGGTCTATACTTTCACCGCGACGATGCAGAACCAGGCGCCGGGCTTTCGCGAATCGCTGCCCTACCTGATGGCCTATGTCGAACTCGACGAGGGGCTCAAGCTGCTCACCAACCTTGTGGAGTGCAAGCCCGATGAGGTTAAAATAGGGATGCCCGTCGAGGCCGTGTTCGAAGACGCCACGCCCGAAGTGACGTTGCTCAAGTTTCGCCCGGCGAGGTAAGGGACGCCGTGTAAGTGCCGACAATCCTCGATCTCCACAGTCACAGCGAAGCCTCCGAAGACAGCCGCGCGCCGCTGGAGGCTTATCTCAACTGGATCAAGCTGCGCCACCATGAGCGGCCCGTCGACGGCATCGTGCTCACTGAGCATCGCCAGTTCAACGCCGGCCCCGACTATCGCGCGCTCGAGGATAAGTTCGGTCTGATGGTGCTCAAGGCCTCCGAAGTCGAGACGGACTACGGTCACGTGCTGGTGTTCGGCGTGACCGACGAGATGACGCAGCGCTTCGATTTCGCCAACGTGCGTTTGGGCGCGCAGGAATTGATCGACGAGGTGGCGCGAATGGGCGGGGTCGCCGTGCCGTGCCATCCCGGCCGCCCGACCGTGGGACTATACGAGCATTACGCGGTTAAGCCGCCGCTCGAAAACGTGGTCGCAGTCGAGGTCCTCAACGGTGGCTCGCGCAAGGGCGAAGACGATCGCTCGATGGAACTGGTGCGCACCTATGGTTATCGTGCAGTCGGCGGCTCGGACAGTCATCTGGTCAGCCTGATCGCGCTCTGCGCGACCCGCTTCGAGGCCGACGTCCGTTCGATCGAGGACTTGGTGCGCGAACTCAAAGAGGGCAAATACGAGCCGGTCGATTTCCGCCCCAAGCGCAAACCCGTGCCGGCGGCGGTTCCGGACGAGGTAAGACACAATGGCGGTTGATTACGATCCGGCGCTGATCGGCAGGGTCTTTGAGGTGACCGATCCGGTCAACGTCAGCGCCGAGGCCATCGGCAAGTACTGCACCGCCATCGGCGAAACCAATCCGCTCTACACGGACGAGGCTGCGGCGAAGAAGGGGCCGTATGGCACTATAGTCGCGCCGCCTTCGTTCGCCGTCACTTTTCGTAACGGGCGTCATTTTTTTACCCACGTGCCGCGCTTCGGCGCCGCCGGTTTCGACGCCGGCAAGGATGTCGAGTTCGTTGCGCCGATTCGCCCCGGCGACAAGATTACGCTCAGCTCGCATGTCAAGGAGATTTACGAGAAGACCGGGCGCAGCGGCTCGATGGTGTTTGTGGTGGTGCGCTCGACCGTGCGAAATCAAAACGGCGAGGTCGTCGCGCACATCGACCATCGCTTCATGAACCGCCCGTAGGTCGCCATTATGTCCATAACGAAATTCGACGCGGTCAAAATCGGCGATACGCTTGGTCCGCAGGAGATCCACCTGAGCAAGGACCAGGTGCGAACGTACGCGCGCACCTGCGGGATGGACGTGCCGCGCTTCACCGACGATGAAGGCGCGCGCAAGGAAGGACTGCCCGGGATGATCGCGCCGGGCAACCTGAGTTTGGCGATGCTCTCGCGGCTGGTGACCGATTGGATTGGGCAAAGCGGCGCGCGCCTCGTGCGGCTGGGGACGACCTACCGGCAGCCTGTGCAGCCTGGCCATACGATTACGCTTAACGGCTTCGTGACCCACACGGAGCCGGCCGAGAAACGAGTCGAAATCGACGTGTGGATCGAAAACGAAGAAGGCGAGCGCCTGGTAATCGGCACCGCCGGCGTCGAATTCCCGTAAGCCGGCCCCCTAGTAAATAGAACTGACGGTTTGACCGATCTGCGCGTCAGCTAAAGCAGCGCGCCGCGGAAGGGTTCGTCGCGCACCGGCGGATGCTCGATCAGACTGAGCGCCCAGCGCCGCGCCTGGCGGAGCGCCTCCTCGGCGCGCTTGAACAGCCGCTCCCGATGCATCGTGTTCCAGACGTATACGTCGACTGACGGCTCGTCGCTGAGCGTCACGTCAAGCATCCAGTCCTCAAGCTGCGGGCCGCATATCAGCATTCGCACCACGCGGCCGTGATCGAGGATTACGCCGCGCGCCTCGCGAGGCAGACGGAACTCGTCCTTAATCCGCTTGATCAGGCGCGCCGGGTAGTGCTCCTCGGTCATCGCGACGTAGACCCACTGGCCGGGCTGCGGATTGGCCGCGCGCGCGATGCGCAGGTTGTTGTCGGTCAGGTCTTCCTTGGCGCGGTCCTGATCGTAGTCGCGCGCGACCGAGTAGAAGTTTTCGACGATACGCAGTTGCGCCAGCGCCCCTTCGCCTTCCTGCGGCGTGCCGGGTTCGGCGCCGGCCATTTCGGAGGCGGCCGGTTCGGGGGCGGCCGGTTCGGGCTTGCGCGGCCGCTTGACCGACGTCTCGACCCACCATCGATTTTCGACATTTGGCTTATGCGCCATCGAGCTCACATCATAGCCGCCGCACCGCCTCGTGCGCGATAGTCACGTTGCGGCAGCGCGGGTGGAGGCGAGTGGCGAAAGACTAGGCGCGGCGGCGGCTGACGCGCGAGCGGCGCTGCCGTGCGAGAGTGCTGATTCGGCGACTCGATACACCGGCGCGCCGCGGCGGCGGTGAACTCGCACGCCGGGGGACGGCGGCCGTACGGCGCGCGGTGCGTCCGCTCATTCGCCTGCGCCGCTCTGGGCGGCGCAACCCACGCACCATCCTGACCGCGAACGCGTCGGCCTTGCGCTCTGCGTCAGTCCAGAACAGGTAGTGACCCATCTCATGATAGACCATCGCGATCCACATCCGTTCCTTGTTGTAGATGCGCCCGCGCTTCCAGTTCTCGGGATGGACGAGATGGATACGGCCGTCCTCGAAAGTTTTGCCCGCGGTCTTGCCCCAATCGAGGTATTCGAACCATTCGATCGAGGGGCGCTTAACATTGTAGTAGCGGCAGAAGTCGGAAATCGCGCGGCGAAAGGCGCCGGCGCGATGCTGACGGAAAAAGAGCACGAGATTACGATCAATCTCTCTACGATTGACGATCGGCGGAACGATCATACGCACGAAACGAAAACCTCCGGAATGTCAGAGCGGCGATCATAGGAGGCACAGGGCGAAGCCGTCAAACAGGGGCGCGAAAAATCAGAAAAATGGTGATTTTTTAAGCAGTTAGAGACTCGCGGCAAATTTCAGGGGTGTCGCTGGAAAGCGCTAAATTAAGCCAAATCGTGCGCTAGAAACTTGGAAAACGGTTGGCCCGGAACTCGAATCTGCAGACGCCGCGTCGCCTGCAGCGAGTCGCCGCCGATCAGGCGCGGCGGGCTTCCAGCGCGCTCGGGCGCTTTACGCGGCGGCTGCGGTTGACCGTCATGTGCTGGAGCCGTCCCGCCTCCTTGAGCCGCAGCCGAGTATGCGGCAAGTGCGAATCGGCGGCGCCGGCGGCGAGGCTGCTCAAGCGATGGCGCAGCGCTTCGGAGCTTATCTCGAGCGCGTCGCAGACGTTGTCAAAACTGAATGGCACGTTACTGCCGCGCGCCATTACCCAGCGTGCCGCGTCGATAAACAGCCGGCGCTTGCGCACGCTGAACGATCCGCGCCAGTCCTGGAGGATGTTGATCGCGTCGGCGAGCACCGCGAGCATCAATCGCTGCTCACTGGTGAAGCGGCTCTTGCCGACCAATTCGAAGAATTGGCTGGGCAGGATCAGGTCCGAAGCCGTGAACGAGTCCGGCGCTTCCGCGCCAAGGTTGCGCTGCCGCATAGCTAACAACTCCCGCCTCGTCCCGGCCAGCGATTCGCCGCCCAAGACCTGAGGCACCCCGGGTTAGCCCGCGTATCCCCCCTCTTCCTACCGCTTCCGCTCCATATCTCAGAGCATGGTTAGCCGACCATAGTGATGCCAACGGAGCATTTCAAGAGCTGGCTTGCTAAATTATTTTACAAGCTCAGCTAATGGCCCGATAAAGGCCAGAGGCGCAATCCTGGATCGAAAAGGCGAACCGCTGGATGAAGAAATTGTGACGGGAATTTGAAACGGCCCGCCGCGGAGGGGCCCCTAGGGACGCCCGGCGAGCATCTGTTATAGTCCAGTTTCGAACTCGCGCGGTCAGGCCGGTGCGGAGGACCAACCATGGCGGACTTCTTCTCCAAAGAGACGATTAAGAGTCTGCGCAAGCTGCGCCAGCTCAAGCCCGATCTTTTCAAGGCACTCATGGATTGGGATGACATGATCTTCCAGGACGGCGCGCTGCCCGCTAAGACCAAGGAGTTGATGGCGGTGACGGCGGCACACGTGACGGATTGTCCGTGGTGTATCGAGGAACACGTCAAGCGCGCGATCAAGCAGGGCGCGACGGACGAGGAGATTGCCGAGGCGGCGTTCGTCGCGATGTCGCTCAGGGCCGGCGCGGCGTTTGCGCATTCTTCCATCGCGATGGCGGTGAGTGACGAGCAGCGTGCCAAGGCGGCCGCCCACGCGCCCGGCCACGAAGGCCACAATCACTAGGTGAGCGGAGTTGGTGTTAATGGAGCAGGCAGGGACGGGCCGCACGACGCGGCAAATCGGAATCGGTGCACTCAAGGTCGGCGGCGGTGCGCCGGTGGTCGTGCAATCGATGTGTGCGACGCGCACGGTCGATATCGACCAGACGGTGGCGCAGACGCATCAGCTCGCGCGCGCCGGCGCAGGAATTGTGCGAATCGCGCTCGACAATGAAAAGGAAGTTCCCGCGCTGAAGGAAATTCGCGCGCAGACGCGCGGTATCGTGTTGTCGGTGGACTTGCAGGAGAACTATCGCATCGCCGGCAAGGTCGGACCGCACGTCGACAAGATTCGCTACAACCCCGGCCATCTGCACCATATCGAAAAAGCCAAGAGCGTTCCGCAGAAGGTGAGATGGCTGGTCGAGGTCGCGCGCGAGCACAATCTCGCGATCCGGATCGGGGTCAACTGCGGCTCGGTGGCGCCAGCCTTTCTGGAGAAATATCCCGGCGACCAGCTAAGCGCACTCGTCGAATCGGCAGTGTGGCATTGCGAGCTGATGGACGAGCTGGGTTTCGACCGCTTCGTGGTTTCGCTCAAGGATTCCGACCCGGCCAAGGTGCTGGAAGCCAACCGGCGCTTCGCTGCGCGACGGCCCGACGTCCCGCTTCATCTCGGAGTGACCGAGGCCGGGCTCCCGCCCGACGGCATCATCAAGACGCGGATCGCATTCGAGAAACTGCTCGCGCAGCACGTCGGCGACACTATCCGCGTCTCGCTCACACTGCCCAACGATCGCAAGCATGAAGAGGTCACCGTCGGCCATCAGATAATCAAGGACGTCGAGGACGGACGCTTTATCTCGGTGCCAGACTTCGGCACCGGCCTCAATATCATCTCGTGCCCGTCGTGCTCGCGGGTGGAGAATGAGAAGTTCGTCGAGCTGGCGCAGCAGGTGAAGGAAGTTACGGCCTACGCGTCGCGTCATCGGATCACGATCGCGGTGATGGGATGCAGGGTGAACGGGCCGGGTGAGACCGACGACGCGGACCTGGGGCTGTGGTGCGGTCCGACGACGGTGAATCTCAAGAAGAAGGATCGCAAGCTCGGTAATTTCCGCTACGACGATGTATTGACGCGCCTGCGGGCCGAAGTCGACAAGCTAATCGCCGAGCGCTCGGCGGCCGCGAACAACTAGGCAGGCCAGGCATACGCGTACGCGCGCGGAGCGGGCGCGCGCGTTTATCGCGCGCGCCCGCTCCGCGCGGTCAGTTGGCAAGCGGCGAGCGCACAATAGCTCTCGCCGTCATCGCCATTACGCAGCTCCGACTCGTCGCGTGCGACGAAACTTCGTCCGCACGCGGCGCATCGCGCGATACGTTCGCCGTCGCCGAGCAACGGCCGCAACTCGGCTATAGCGAGGACCTCCGCATCTCCTGCCACGGAGCGCGCCGGCTCTGCTGCCGCGATCGCGGCGCCAGACCCGGCGCCGGCTGCTCCGAGGCGGCTGGGAGCGCGGCCTTTGGCCGCGCTCCCGGCCGCCTCGCGCGCCAACGCGTCGGCCTCCTCGTTCAGCGCGTCGCCGGCGTGCCCGCGCACCCACTCGAAACGCACGTCGTGCCGCGCCACCTCGCGGTCGAGTTCTTGCCATAGGTCCTGGTTCTTCGTGCGCCGCCAGCCGTCGTTCATAGTTCTGACCAGGTACTGGCTGTCGCTGCGAATGATCACCGGTACACCAGGATCGAGGGCGCGCAGTGCCTCGATCGCCGCCATGATTTCCATCCGATTGTTGGTGGTCTGTGAATCGCCGCCGCTAAGCCGATGCGTTCCGCTGGGTGTGACTATTACGACGCCCCATCCGCCAGGCCCTCCCGGATTGCCCAGGCAGGAGCCGTCGGCGTAAACCAAGGTCGGCGCTTTGGATGTCGCAGGCATGGATAGGTTTTTAGCAGAGTCCGCGACAGGCTCCGAATCAGCTGCCGCGCGCGCCACGCAGATCGTCGAACCATCGCAGGTAACGCCGTGCGGATACGGTCCAGGAAAAATCTGCGGCGAAGCAATTGTCCATCAGGCGGCACCATGCTGCGCGGTCCGCAAAGAGCCGCCGCGCCCGCGCGATCGCGTTGACCATCGCGTCGGCGCGATATTCGTCGAACATGAAACCGTTGCCGGTGCCGCTGTCGAGATCGAATTCGGCGACGGTGTCTTTAAGGCCGCCAGTCGCACGGACTAGCGGCGCGGTGCCGTATTTTAGCGCGTACATCTGGGTGAGCCCGCATGGCTCGAACCGCGACGGCATCAGGAAGATGTCGCTCCCGGCCTGAATCTGATGGGCCAAGGCGTTGTCGAACGCGAGCTGCACGCGCAACTGGCCGGGAAAGCGCTGTTCGGCGGCCTTGAAGAACTTTTCCTGTGCCGGGTCGCCGCTCGCGAGCATCACCAGCCGCACGCCGAGACCCATCACCGCGTCGAGCGCCTCGCCGAGGAGGCCGACACCCTTTTGCGGAGTCATCCGCGTGACCATCCCGACTATCGGCGCGTCGTCCGGCGCTTCGTGGCGTTTGGCGAGGCCAGCGAGCTTAAGCAACGCGCGGCGGCAGACCGCTTTTCCCTCACGTCGCGCCGGCGTGTACTTGGCCGCGATCAGCGGGTCGATCGCCGGGTCCCATTCCGTATAGTCGGCGCCGTTAATGATCCCGACGAAGCGGTTGCCCTTTTGACGCAGCACGCCCTCTAGGCCAAAACCCATCTCGGGATCGCTGCTCACCTCGCGCGCGTAAGTTGGGCTCACGGTCGAGGCGCCGTCGGCCAGCACGATCGCGCCCTTCATCAGGTTGACGCGTCCCCAGAACTCCAGGCGTTCGACGGAGAAGTACGAGCGGTCGATATTCAGCAGGCCAAAATCCGCCTCGGCGAAGATTCCCTGGAAGGCGAAATTGTGCACGGTGAAGACCGTCAGCGCGGAGCCCAGCGCTTCGCGCAGCGCCGGGTCGGCGCGCGCCACGATCGGCGCCACCGCGGCGTGCCAATCGTGGGCGTGCAGCACGTCAGGCCGGATGTAGCGCGCGGCGACGAGCGCGGCGGCGCGCCCGAACATCACGTAGCGATGCAGATTGTCGGGGTAGTCCGCTCCGCCCTCGCCGTAAATTCCCGCGCGATCGAAACAGCCCGGATGCTTGATCAGGTAGAGCGGGATACCATCGCGGGTCTCGGCCCGCAGCAGGTCGAAGCGCTCTGCGGAGCCGCCTATCGGCACTGAAAGATTTTCCGCTAGCGGCGTTGTTTTGAGCGCGTCGAGCACGCCGCGATAGCCGGGCAGAATTACTGAGGGTTCGGCGCCGCTCTGCTTGAGCGCGGCAGGCAACGCGCCGATTACGTCGGCGAGGCCGCCGGCCTTGGCCCACGGCGTGATCTCGGCGGCGACGATTGCGATTTTCATCGGCAGCCGTCAATCGTACTGGCAGAGTGCAGGAGTGGCAGAGCGCTAGTTCAGTACGGTGCGCTCGGCGCGCGCGGGCGCGGCTTCCGGCAGCGGCTCGACGCCGTCGCGCAGCGCATGGCGCAGGACCTCGTCGACTGTATCGACGAACACGAACTCCATCTCCTTGCGCGCCTCTTCCGGGATATCCTCCAGATCGCTTTCGTTGCGCCGCGGCAGGATGACGGTCTTGATTCCCGCGCGCCGCGCCGCCAGCACTTTTTCCTTGACTCCGCCGACCGGCAGAACCTTGCCGCGCAGCGTTATCTCGCCGGTCATCGCAACGTCGGAGCGCACCGGACGGGCGCTCAGCAGTGAGGCGAGCGAGGCCGCAATGGTCACGCCGGCGGACGGGCCGTCCTTGGGGATGGCGCCGGCTGGGACGTGTATATGAAGGTCGGATTTTTCGAAGAAGTCGGGCGCGATGCCGAGTTGCGCCGCGCGCGAGCGCACGTAGGAGAGCGCCGCCTGCGCCGACTCCTTCATCACGTCGCCCAGCGAGCCGGTGATGGTCACGCCTTTTTGTCCGTTCATCCGCGTGCTTTCTATGAACAGGATGTCGCCGCCGTTGGGAGTCCAGGCGAGCCCCGTCGCGACGCCGGGTTCCTGGGTGCGCTCGGCCGCCTCGGAGAAGAATTTGCGGGGGCCGAGGAAGCGATGCAGCATGTCGGGCGTAACGCGCTCTGGGGCGGTTTCGCCCTCGGTGAGCGCTCGCGCGATTTTGCGGCATACGCGGCCGATTTCGCGCTCGAGGTTGCGCAGGCCAGCCTCGCGCGTGTAGCTGCGGATGATTTCGGACACCGTGTCCGGGGTGAACTCGATCTTGATGTTGCCCAGACCGTTTTCGGAAATCTGCTTGGGCACCAGATGGCGTTCGGCGATTTGGAGCTTCTCTTCTTCGGTGTAGCCCGGCAGTTCCAGCACTTCCATCCGGTCGCGCAGCGCCGGCGGAATCGGATCGAGCACGTTGGCCGTGGTCAGGAACAGCACCTTGGAGAGATCGAAGGGAACATCGAGATAATGATCGACGAAAGCGTTGTTCTGCTCGGGGTCGAGTACCTCGAGTAGCGCCGAGGCCGGGTCGCCGCGAAAATCCGTCCCGAGCTTGTCGACTTCGTCGAGGATGAACAGCGGATTGTTAGAGCCGGCGTTGCGCAGCCCCTGGATCATGCGGCCGGGCAACGAGCCGATGTAAGTGCGGCGATGACCGCGAATCTCGGCCTCGTCGCGGATGCCGCCGAGCGAGAGCCGGACGAACTTCCGCCCAAGCGCGCGCGCGATCGAACGGCCGAGCGAGGTCTTGCCGGTTCCCGGTGGCCCGACGAAACACAGGATCGGGCCCTTGGTGTCGCTCTTGAGCTTGCGCACGGCGAGAAACTCAAGGATGCGTTCCTTGACCTTTTCGAGATCGAAATGGTCTTCGTCGAGCACCGAGCGCGCATGCTTGATATCGAGATTGTCGTCGGTCGAAACCGACCATGGCACAGTGACCAGCCAATCGAGGTAGGTGCGCACCACGGTGTGCTCGGCCGATTCGGGCGGGATCATCTTGAGCCGATCGAGCTCCTTGTCGGCCGCCTTGCGCGCGTCCTCGGGCATCTTGGCCGCCTCGATTTTCTTCTCGAGGTCTTCAATCTCGGAGGATCGAGCGTCGCCCTCGCCCAGCTCCTTCTGGATCGCCTTTAGCTGCTGACGCAGATAATACTCGCGCTGATTCTTGTTGAGCTCGGTCTGCACCTGCGACTGGATCTTGTGGCCCAGCTCGAGCAGTTCGATCTCGCGCCCCAAGATGACGATGAGCTTTTCCAGGCGCGCGCGCACGTCGTTGGTCGACAGCAGGTCCTGCGACTCTTCGACCGCGATTTTCAGATAGGAAGCGACCATGTCGGTGAGGCGGGCGGGTTCGCGCACCTGCATCGCCATCACCTGCAGTTCGTCCGGCAGATAGGGCACCAGCGACACGAACTTGGAGAACTGGCTCACCAGATGAGCCTGCAGCGCGTCGAGCTCCTTGTCGCCCTCGACCGCCTCGCCCAGGCGCTGCACGTTGGCGCGGAAGTACGGCTCGATTTGGACGAAATCGAGCAGGTCGATCCGTGCGATCCCCTGCACTAGCACCCGCACGCTATGGTCGGGGTACTTGAGCATCTTGAGAATCCGCACCGCGGTGCCGCGCGGGAACAATCCTTCGGGCGCCGGATTCTCTTCTTCAGGATTTTTTTGCGCCGAGAGCCCAATGACCCGCGAAGCCTGTCCCACGTCCTCGATTAAGCGGAGCGACGCCGGCCGCGAAACTAGAAAGGGATGAATCTGATTGGGGAAGATCACGATGCCGCGCAGCGGCAGCACCGGCAAGATGTCAGGGACTTCGACCTTGCTCAGATCCTCTTCGATGTCGAAGCGCTTTTCGCCTTTCGCTTTATCGGATTTTTCTGCCATAGATGCCGAGCCGCCTCCCCAATAGCGGCCGAGAGCCGCTGGCGCTTCCACCCTCGCAATCGATTAACGTAATATACGTGGTCCGGGCAGACAAGCTCGTCCTCGCCACTATAGAATTTAGTCACGGTGGGCTATCCATGCCAACTGTCGAGGCAAAAGCTTGGCAAAGCATCAGTTCGAGAAAGTATTCACCGTAGAGGAAGCCAATGCCCTCATCCCGCGCATGGAAATTCTGGTCCGCGGGCTGCAGGTCGAGGCCGACGCTCTGCGTGCGCGTATCCGCGAACTCGCCCGCCGCCACGATTCCTCCGTCGCCGGCATGCCCTTGTCCGATCTCGTCGAACGCTACCCCGAGCTCAAGGACAACGCCGCGCGGATGGCCGAGATGGCGGGGCAGGTCGAGAACCTCGGATGCTTCCTCAAAGACATCGATCAGGGACTGGTCGATTTCCCTTACGAGATCGAAGACGACGTGGTTTTTCTGTGCTGGCAATCCGGCGAGCGTCAGATCATCGCGTGGCATACAATCGACTCCGGTTTCTCCGACCGCCGGCCGCTGCCTGGCGTCAACAAGCCGTATCTGAATTGATCATCTTGATCTTCTCGCTACAGCGCCCAAAAGCGCAGTTCCGACGGTAAGCCGCGAGGCCTCGATGATAGCCGTGCTGTTCATCTATTTGCTGAGCCTGGTCTGCTGGCTGGGCGCGATGGTGTTTTTCATCCCGGTTACACAGACCGCATTCACGTCGCTGCCGAAGGTGGAGGCCGGCAAATTCCTGGCGGTGCTCTTTCCGCGCTACTACCTGCTCGGCTACATCTGCGGCGCGATTGCAGTTGCTTTCGCGATCTTCCTTTGCGCGACGCGGGTACCGCGGGGGTGGTGGGCGATTGCAGCGTTCTCGCTGATCGTCGCGCTGGGGCTGACCGTCTACGCCGGTGCCGTGGTGCGGCCGCGCGTCGACGCGATTCGCACCGTGACCGAGGAGACGAATCCCGACCCCGCGCGCCGCGCCGAATTCGACCGGCTTCATCATCTATCCGTGATGCTCAACGGCGGCGTGATGCTGCTCAACCTGGGGGCGCTGCTCGCCAGCGCCGTCGCGCTCACCCCTCGTGGCTAACGGCGGCATCAAGGCCGTGGTGTTTGACCTCTTCGACACCCTGGTTAAATGGGAGCCCGATCGGCTGCCGCTTCTGCACTGGCGCGAGCACTCGACCCACAGCACGCTCCCGTGGATACTGCCGTCGCTCGAGGAGCAGATGGGTTCGCGCTTCGACCTGGAGACATTTCTCACCGTCTATCACGACGTGATCGACGAGATTAACGCCGAGCGCGAACGCGAGGGTATCGAAATAACCTGCCAGGAGCGTTTCGAACGCACCTTTGCGCGTCTGGGTTATACGGACCCAGGCGAGCGCAGCTTTATCGCCTTCCATCTGACCCGCGTTCACATGGACGGCGTGCGCAAGGTGACGTTCGCGCCGCCCGAGCGCTCGGACGCCGTGCGCCGGCTCGCGCCTCATTTCCGTCTCGGCCTGCTTTCCAATTTTGACGACGCCCAATGCGGACGCGAAGTTCTGCTCGACACCGGCGTCGCCGATCTGTTCGAGGCAGTGGTAATTTCCGCCGAGGTCGCCCTGCGCAAGCCCAACCCGCTCATCTACCAGCGCATCCTGACGATGATGCAGGTCGAGCCCGGCGCGGTGCTGTTCGTCGGTGACACGCCGCGCGAAGACGTGCTCGGGCCGCGCCAGGCCGCGATGCGCGTGGCGTGGGTCAACAAGCGCGGCGTTGCGCTGCCCGACGGCATTCCGCAACCCGACCTGATGGTCGCCGACATAGCAGAGCTTCCCGCGCTGCTCGGCGTCTGACCCGCGCGATGGTACGGCGTCCGGCAATTGCGGTGATCGGCGGCGGCGATGGCACCAGCGTTGAGGTGCTTGAATTCGCGCACAAGGTCGGCGCCGAGATCGGGGCGCACGGCGCAACGCTCATCTGCGGCGGGCGGGGCGGCGTAATGGAAGCGGCGGCGCGCGGCGCGTTCGAGCGCGGCGCGCATACCATTGGTGTCCTGCCTGGCTACGATCACGGCGCCGCCAATCCGCATATCGAATTCGCGATCGCGACCGGGATGGGCGAGGCGCGCAACGCTGTCGTGATCGGGAGCGCCGACGCGGTGGTCGCGCTCGCCGGCGAAGGCGGCACGCTGAGCGAAATCGGATTTGCGCTCAAGATCGGCCGCCCGATCGTTGCGCTCCGCGCGTGGGCGCATATCGACGGTGTCGAGCACGCCGACGATCCCGCGGCCGCCGTCGGCGAGGCGGTCCGGATGGCGCGGCTGATGGCGGCTCGCCAGGCGCCTAAGATCAAACGCGCCAGACCGGGCACGCGAGATCAAAATCAGGATCAAGATCGAGATACCGTGTCCCGGATCAAAATCAACCGCAAGGAGTGAACCCAACAGTGGCGACGTCCGGGGCGGCACATGACGCGGTGCTCAGCGAACTGGAGCAAGGGCCGTTTTCGTCCGCGCTGGGGCTTAAGCTCGAAGCGCGCGCCGAGGGCGACGTGACGGTGCGGATGCCGTTTAGCGAGGGCATCCTCAACACCGGCGGCCCCGGCGTCCCGATCCATGGCGGCGCGATCGCTTCGCTCGCCGACTTCGCCGCCTGCGCCGCGGTCTGGACGCTTTCCGAGGCGCGCAGCAGCGCGACCATCTCGATGACCGTCAATTACACCGCGCCGGCCGTGAAAACCGATCTCATCGCGCGTGCCCGGATACGCCGCGCGGGCAAACGGATCGCCTCCATCGCGGTCGAAATCCGCGACCAGCAAGGCGCGTTGATCGCCGACGCACTGGTCACTTACAAAATTGCCTGACGCCGACTCAATACTCGCCGCAGTGCGCGCGGCCGCCGCGCGCCACGGCCTCAACCTGTGCGCCGCGCTCCCGCTCGCGCAATATGATGCCGCGGTGCAGCCCGACGCGCGCGCGTCGCTGATCGATCCGGCGGCGCGCGCGATCGTGGTGCTGGGCAACGGCGGCGGCGACTTTTGGGCGGCGTTCAAGCGCCACGCCGCGCGCAACCCCGGATGGTCGGAGCGCGAAAATCCGCTCGACGATTTCACCCGCGAGGTGGTCGAGCGCGAAGTCACCGCGCCGCTGCGCGAGGCCGCGCTCCGTTACACCATCGTGCACCCGTTCATGCACGGCGGGCGCACACTCAATTTCGTCGAGCTGGGCAAGGCGGCGGGAATCGCCGGGCCGAGCATCCTCGGTGTCGTCGTGAACCCGACGTTCGGCCCGTGGATCGCGTTTCGCGCCGCGCTGCTGCTCGACGTGGCTCTCGACGCGCCGGGCGACGCGCGCGGCTTCGATCCCTGTCCCGGATGCGTCCCGCGCAGTTGCCTGAGCGCCTGTCCGGTCGGCGCGGTGAGTTTTCCCGCCGGATGGGACGTGCCGAAATGCCTGACCCATCGGGTCGAGGTCGAGCCGGATTGCGCGGGCCGATGCCACGCGCGAGCGGGATGCGTGCTCGGCCCGGAGCATCGCTATCCCGACGACGAGCTTGCGTATCATCAGATGCGCGCGCTCCGCGCGATGCGCCCCTATTACGAAACGCACATCAAGCCCAAGCGTGATTTCTGATCGCTCATAATTTCGCGTGCGGTGAAGTCTCTCTGGCCCTCAGAAGAGGAGAGCTATCGAATCACGCGATTCCTTCATGCTCAGACGTGGACAAAGATTACATCGCTCGCAAAGAAAGCACGGCGGAAATACGTTGCGGTAGCCTATTTAGGTAAAGGTGGTGCACGCCTGCTCTCTTGAGCAGCGGGGACGTTCTTATTGTGAATATCAGCCTTGATGCGATTCGCGCCGACCAGATAGCTCCAAGCGAGATCGAAAAATATCTCAAGAAGGCCTGCCACAGGCTCTAGCGCCAGTCGTCGAGTATGTAATTGCCCGGGCGGTTGTACGCCGGTTCGTTGGGGCTCTGCATCACGACGCCGATTCGGTCGGCGCGAAATCCGCGCGCCGCGACCTTTCGAGATGCCTGCTCGCGCGCGAAGTTGACGCTCGCGCGCAATTGATTCGCCCCGGCGCCGAGCGCGAGCGCTTCGCACGCGTCGAGCATCTGGTCGAAGTCGCGCTCGGCGCGCTTGCCCGGCCGCGCGGCGGCGAACTTCACGAAGCACACGCCGCTGCCTGCTTCGGTCGCGCGCCCGATGTGCGTAACGGCAAACCATGCCACCTTCGATCCGCGGTGCGCGAGAATCGTCTCGCCCAGGCGCAGACGGTCTGACGCCTCGATCTCGCGCCGCAGGTCCAGGCCGGCGAAGAGCGAATCTGTAAGCTCGCGGCAGGCCGCGATCGTTTCCGCTTTCGCGCCGGCGGAAAGCGCGGAGAATTTCTCGAACTGCACCTGATGCTGCCGCGGCTGGATTTCCTTTTGCATCACCGCACTCAAAAAACGCGGCCAGAACCCATAGCGCTGGTAGAGCGCGATGTGCTTGGGGCTCTGCGCAAAGGTGTAGAGCCCGCGATGGCGTACGCCCCAGCGCTCCAGCGTCGCCATCGTGGCCTCCATCAGATGCTGCCCGACCTTGTGATCCCATAACTCCGTACGCACCGAGAGAGGGCCGAAGTAGCCAAGGCTGCCCCAGCGCACGGCGAAGTTCGATCCGGCAAGCCGCCCGTTGTGTTCCGCGGCCAGCGCGCCTTCGGGGTCGGAGCGCCATCGCGAACGCGCGTAGTCGCCGTCACCCCACATCGCCATCGGATCTGGCAGCCCCATGAAGGTGCCGAAGGCGAGCCGCATGATGCGGTCGGCCTCGTCTAGATCGCTTTCGACCAACGGCCGCACGCGGATAGTCATGTGATTGTGAGCCGCGGGGTTGCGGGCGCGATCACTTGAGCCGTTTTGCGACCTCGGTGGCGAAGTAGCTCAGGATCATGTCGGCGCCGGCGCGCTTGATCGAAGTCAGCACTTCCATCACCGCGCGCTCCTCGTCGAGCCATCCGTTGATCCCCGCCGCCCGCAGCATCGAGTACTCGCCCGAGACGTTGTAGGCCGCGACCGGCACGCGGAACTCATGCTTGGCGCGATAGATCAGGTCGAGATACGGCAGCGCCGGCTTGACCATCACGATGTCGGCGCCCTCGGCCAGGTCGAACGCGATCTCGCGCATTGCCTCGTCGCCGTTGGGCGGGTCCATCTGGTAGGAACGGCGATCGCCGAATTGCGGCGCCGACTCGGCGGCCTCGCGGAACGGCCCGTAAAAGGCCGAAGCGAACTTGGCCGAATAAGCCATAATCGGAATGTGCATGAAGCCGTTCTCGTCGAGCGCACGGCGAATCGCGCCGACCCGCCCATCCATCATGTCCGACGGACCGACCATGTCGGCGCCGGCGCGCGCATGTGAGAGCGCTTCGCGCGCGAGCAACTCCAGCGTGGCATCGTTGTCGACGTCGTTGCCCAGCACCACGCCGCAATGGCCGTGGTCGGTGTACTCGCATAGGCAGACGTCGGTTATCACGGCGAGGCCAGGCACGTGCTCCTTGATTTCGCGCACCGCGCGCTGCACCTCGCCCTGGTCGTTCCAGGCCTCGGTGCCGTGAGGGTCCTTGCGCTGCGGGATGCCGAACAGGATGGTCGCCGGGACACCGGCCGCGTGCGTCTCGCGCGCGACGCGCACCACCTGATCAACCGACAGCTGCGCGACACCCGGCATCGAAGCGATCGGACGTCTTACGTCTCGTCCGGGGCATACGAAGAACGGCTGGATAAGATCGTCCGGCGCCAGACGCGTCTCCCGGATCATTCGGCGCAGCGTCTCAGTGCGCCGCAGCCGCCGTGGACGATTGATTGGAAACGCCATCGGAATGCTTTGCTCCCTCCCTCAATAGGGCGGACCGGGACTCAACGGCGATTATATTGATGACACGCGCCGGAACGAAACCCCGCCGGTGCGACGCAAAAATGAACGGCGGGCGCCCCGGATGATCGGCGCGCCCGCCGCTTTTTTGTGGCAGGGTTTGCCCGCCGCCCCCCTTTGGGAGTTCTTAATGCGGCAGCATTAGCCCCGGCAGACTCGGAGTATGCTCCAACTGGACCGATTTCAGACTGTGCGGATCGAGACCCAGCGCTTTCAGGATCGTTGGCGCGACCTGGGCAGTCTGCACCGGCGCGTTAACGGTCACGGGCGACATCTCCGGATTGGCCACCAACAACATGACGTTGGTGTCGTCATGCGCGAAGCCGCCGTGCTCCATGACTTTCTTTTTCCCGCCCGTATAGATTACGCCGACGTTGGGCGCTATCACGATGTTCGGCGTGCGCGGGTCGGTAGCCGGGTCATTGAACATCAGGTCGAGCGAAGGACCCCAGAAAATCTCGCCGCCATTGTAGCCGCCGATCGTTGGGTTGGCCCCGCTCTGAAGCATCCCGACCGCAGTCGCCGTATTGGCCGGAGTGCTGTCGGCGAGCCACAGCAGCGACACGTCGTCCTCCGTCGGTCCGATTTGATTGACCTCCGAGTCGGGCAGCAGTGCGCTTATGATCGACGAGGGCGGCATTCCCGCGTTGTCGGCGGGGATGCGCAAAAGCACTTTGGGATCGATCGGCGACTGCCCGTGCTTGGCGGTGATGACGATCAAGGTCGAGTCCGCCAGATGTCTTTTCTTGAGCTCACTAACCATCAAGCCAATCGAATTGTCGATAAACAGGATCTCCTGATACAGCGAGTCGCTGGGCGTCCCGACTGAATCCAGATAGCCGCCCGAGGCGCTGTACCCGGTAGCGACCGTGCCGTGCTGATAGACAAGTTTCTCGCCGATGCTGACCGCCTGGAAGTTCATGCCAAGGATGTTCGGCACTCGTACGTGCCCGCTGCCGTCGTGGCGCTTGCCGTCGATCTCGTTGAGGATGGCCGTCACCTTGAGACCGTCATAGCACTGGATGTTCTGGAAGCTCCCGGTGTAATCATCGTCCGCGGCCACTGCGAGTTGGTCCGGCAGGAACGGCGCCCCATTCTTGAGACAGGCGGGAAGGGCGAGCTGAGATGGCGCCTGCGTCGCAAAGTTCGCGGAGTTGGAGTTGATCTCGGGCGAATAGAAATCGTCAACGTTTTTTCCGTCGCCGGGTCCCGAGACGGCGATATATGCCGCGTGCTTGTCGGACCAGGCGGTGCGCCCGCCAGCTTTGTGGATCACACCAAAAATTGTATTGGTGCGGACGAAGTTATAGGGAAAGACCGGATCGCAGTTATGGGCGGGATCGCGCTCGAGCTTGTTGGAATCGATCGCGTCGGCCTGACCGTCTGTTCCTCCGCCATTTAGTTGCGTTTGGTCGATGTCGATGCCCTCTTCGTATTCGGTGCGCGTGCCGGTCGGCGTCTGTCCCGGAGTGCAGGTGCCCGCATCCAAGCCATTGCCCGTCGCACTAGCGGGTGGCTGCAAGGAACGGTCATACGCGACGTCATAGAAGGCGCCGACCGTGCGCGGCGAGCCGCCCGAAACGATCGCCATCAGCCCCGGAAACGAGTCCGAGGGCTTCGAGGTGGAACTATTAAGATAGTTTACCCCGTGCAGGGTGAGCGCCTTCAGATGGGGACAATATGTCCCGCCGCCTTTGAAGCCGCTGATCCCGTTGGCGCAATTGGCGAAATCCAACGAATGCATCCCGTCCACGCTGATTAACAGCACGTGGCGGATATCGCTCCCGTGGCTTTCGAACTCATCGGCAAAGGTCTGGTGGAGCGATGCTGCCACCACCAGGAAGGCGCCTATGGCAACCCCCGCGACAAACTTCTTGCGCATGTTCTCCTCCTGAAATTTCAAAGTTTAGGAACCGAGGCCGGCGCAACAAGTAGCCGAGTCAAGTTAAGTACGAATGGCGTGAATGTTAACTTCAGGTTGCGAAAAATCTCAGTGGGGTTGGCGGGATGACTGACTATCGCACGCCGTGCTATAGCCAGATGCGGTCACAGAAAAATCCGACTAATGCCGGATTTAACAGCTGACGCGCGAAGGTTGAAACCCGTGGAATCGCGCTGAGTCAGTGTGGCGCTGCCGCACAGCCTTCATAGAGCGAACCGTTCAGGATCGGAGTGATAAATCGGCGGCCCGAGGCAAGGCGCCCAACGAAGTCCGTGGCCGCACTGATTGGCGCGCACTATGAAACGAAACCGTCATTAGTCTGACACATTGCCGTAACAACAGTTTGGGCGAAATGAACACTGCGGAGGTGGGTTTGCCCGAGCCGGCGGACCACCGAAAAACCAGGAGAGAATCATGAAACTTGGACGAGGGTTACTACTGCTTGTTCCTATATCGCTGATCGCCGCGGCGTTCGTAACCCTGGGTAGCCGTTTTGACATGAGGCCAGGCGCCGGCGCCGCGATCGGCTCCGAGGGCGCGATCACCTTGCAAGGCACCGGAGCGACTTTCCCCGCGCCGCTCTATCAGAAGTGGTTTACCGAATATAACAAAGCGCACCCTGAGGTGCAGATCAATTATCAGGCATTGGGCAGCGGGGCGGGAATCAAGCAGTTCCAGCAAAACCTGGTTGATTTCGGGGCCAGCGATGCAGCGATGACCGATGCGGAGATGGCCGCGGTCAAGGACGGCGTCGTGCTGCTTCCGATGACCGCGGGCGCGATCGTGCTCGCCTACAACCTGCCCGACGGTCCGAGCGAGCTTAAGCTCTCGCGCGAGGCCTACGTGGGAATTTTTCTCGGCAAGATCACGCAGTGGGACGATCCGGCTATCGCCAAATCCAACCCGGGAGTGAAACTGCCGAGCACCAAGATAACCGTTGTGGTCCGTTCGGACGGAAGCGGCACCACTTTCGTGTTTACTTCGCACTTGAGTGCCATCAGCGATGCGTGGAAGAGCGGACCGGGAGCCGGGAAGTCGGTCAATTTTCCGGCTGCCGTGGCGGGCAAGGGCAACCCCGGAGTAACCGCGCTGATCAAGGAGACCCCGGGTGCGATCGGTTACGTCGAGTACGGTTACGCGGTGCAGACCAAGATGCCGATGGCTTCGCTCGAGAACAAGAGCGGCACATATGTGAGGCCGGATCTGACGACCGGCCAGGGGGCGCTGGCGAGTGTTCAGTTGCCGGCTAATCTGCGCGCATGGATCACCGATCCCACGGGCGCGCAGGCCTACCCGATCGTCACCTACACCTGGCTGCTTTGCTACAAGAAGTACAAGGATCCGGAGAAGCTCGCTGCTTTGAAATCGGTGATCGAATACGGCCTCACGCAAGGTCAGACGTTCAGCGTCGATCTTGGCTACATCCCCCTGCCCCCCAACGTCGTCGATGCTGACAAGAAGGCGCTCGCAGAGATATCATGACCCCGAGCGAGGGCGGAGCAGCGCGCGATATCTTCCAACCCGGCGGGCATCCAGTGGATGAATTGGCAGCGGCTGCCGGGGTGGACATATCGCAGCCTCCGTCCGCGTTCGAAATCGCCGCGGATCGCATCTTCCGCCGCAGCACGATGGCCGTCGCCTGGTTCACAGTCGTCATCGTGTTCTGCGTGATTTTCAGTATCGGGCGGCAGGCACTGCCGTCGATTCGGAGCTATGGTCTGGGTTTTCTCAGCGGAACTACGTGGGATTCCAATCGCGCTCAGTTCGGAATTCTGCCCGCGATCGTGGGAACCCTGTATAGTTCGATACTCGGACTGGCTATCGGGACGGTATTCGGTCTGGCTATTGCGATTTTTCTCAGCGAAGGCTTTTTATCCTCCGGACTCGATTCCGCACTCCGAGTCCTGCGCCTATCGGAGTATTCATGGCTGAACTCATTGCCCAGACGGATAGAGAACGTGCTGAAAATCACCGTCGAGTTGCTGGCCGCTATTCCCAGCGTCGTTTATGGGCTATGGGGAATTTTCGTGGTGATTCCCTTCGTCCGTCCGCCGGCGAACTGGCTGCATTCGCATCTCGGATGGATTCCGTTCTTCGGCACCGGCCTTAGCGGACCGGGGCTGCTGCCGGCCTCGATTGTTTTGGCGATCATGGTCCTGCCGACCATCTCGGCCATTTCGCGCGACGCGCTGGTCGCGGTGCCGCCGAAGCTGCGCGAAGCCGCCTTCGGGATGGGTGCCACGCGCTGGGAAGCCATACTGGCGATTTTTGTGCCGACTGCGGCGACCGGAATTTTCGGTGCGATCATCCTGGGGTTCGGCCGTGCACTGGGCGAGACGATGGCGCTCGCGATGCTCGCGGGCAATGCCAATGTGATCAGTTGGTCGCTTTTCTCACCCGCCAACACGCTCGCGGCGCTGCTCGCGAATCATTTTCCAGAGGCCGACAAAATCGAGGTCGGCGCCTTGATGTATGTTGCGCTGGTGTTGTTGGGGATCACTTTGGTGGTCAACATCATCGGCACCCTGATTCTTCAACGGGCCGACGCGGGCCTCAAGGGGTTGCGCTGATGGCGGCGCCGATACAGGGTCCGGCCGCAGCTCCCGAGATTGATCTCGAGGGCCTCCAGCACTCGCTCCGTCGGCCGCGCACGCTCTTCAGCTATCTGATGAGCATGCTAACCGGTGCAGCGACCATCGCAGCGCTTTTTCCTTTATTTTCGGTGCTTTACCTTCTCGTAGTAAGAGGTATAGCAGGGCTCAGCCTGGGCACTTTGCGCGAGCTTCCGCCGGCCGCGATGGCCGCCGGCGGAGGGTTCGGAAACGCAATCGTGGGCACGTGTATTATCGTTGCCATAGCGACCCTGCTTAGCGTACCCTTCGGCATTCTGGCGGCGATTTATATCACCGAATTCGGTCCCGATACGCGGACCGCCTCGGCGGTGCGTTTCGCGGCGAAGGTGTTGACCGGTCTGCCGTCGATTCTGGCGGGTGTCTTTGCCTTCGCGGTTGTGGTGGCGGTGACGGGAGAGTTTTCTGCGCCCGCCGGTGGAGTTGCACTCGCACTGTTGATGCTGCCGACGGTTCTGCTGACCGCCGAAGAGGCGATTAAGCGGGTCCCGTCGAGAATGCGCGAAGCGGCAATCGGAATGGGGGCCACGCCGACGCAGGTTGTGACAAAAGTCATCGTGCCGACCGCCGCGCCCGCGATGCTGACGGGGGTGATGCTCGCGGTGGCGCGGGCCGCAGGAGAAACGGCGCCGCTGCTGTTCACTGCGCTGTTCAGCAATTTCTGGATGAGCCGCACGGCGCCGAATTTCCTGCCCAAGAGCATGGGCGACCTGATGAAGCCAACCGCTTCGCTGGCGGTCATGATATACAACTTTTCCGGCTCACCGTTCGAGAACCAGATAGCACTGGCGTGGACCGCCGCGCTCGTGTTGGTAACGATCGTGCTGGTGTTCAACGTGCTTGGCCAGGCTCTGGCCGGGCGATCCGCCGATTAGCTAATGGAGACGCTCATGTCACTTGCTCCTGTGCCTACCAACGGACATACGAACGGAAGCGCTAACGGCGCGCAGGACGAGGCGCTGAGAAACGGCACGCTTATCGATTGCAATATCGATGAGCTTCACTATGGCAAGTTCAAGGCCGTGCGCGACGTGGCGCTGAAAGTGCGCAGGGGCACCATCACCGCCTTCATCGGTCCTTCGGGATGCGGCAAGAGCACGGTGCTGCGCTGCCTTAACCGGATGAACGATCTGGTGCGCGGCTTTCGCCTCAAGGGACACGTGATCTTCCGCGGCCAGGACATCTACGCCTCCCGGGTTGACCCGGTCGCCGTGCGTCGGCATATCGGGATGGTCTTCCAGCAGCCCAATCCGTTCGCGATGAGCATCTTTCGCAACGTGGCTTTCGGACTGCGCCTCAATCGCTACAAGGGACCGGTCGCTGAGAAGGTCGAGGCGGCACTGCGCCAAGCCGCGCTGTGGGACGAGGTCAAGGACAAACTCCGCACCAGCGCGCTCGCGCTCTCGGGCGGACAGCAACAGCGGTTGTGCATCGCGCGCGCCGTCGCCACCGAACCGGCGGTGCTGCTGATGGACGAGCCGTGCTCGGCGCTCGATCCGATAGCCACGCGCCGGATCGAAGAGCTGATGACGGAACTCAAGAAGAAGTACACGATCGCAATCGTGACCCATAATCTGCAGCAGGCTAAACGCGTCGCCGACAACACCGCCTTTTTATATGTGGATACCACGGCCGGCGGACGGACTGGCTATATGGTCGAGTACGGGCCGACCCAGTCAATTTTCGAGAATCCCAGGGAAGAGCACACCAAGGAATATATCCGCGGCGAGTTCAGCTAAGAGCGTTTTCTCCCGTCATTCTTCACCGACGAGGCGCCGCTTCGGTTGAGCGTTACGGCGGCATCGTGGATAGCGAGCGAGGGACCGCGCGAGATCCTTCGACTCGCGCAGCGCTCGCCCAGGATGACCGGAGAGCGAGCGGCGTGCTGCTAGAATAATTAGGTTGCGAATTTCTATTCGCGAACACTAGGCCGGCTTTTTCGGCGCCGGCGGGATTCCCGCCTCAAGCTCCAACGGCAGTTCGAATTTGATCTCCTGCGGCGGCTCGCACACGGTGTCGCTGCACGCCTGAAAGCGCAAACTGCCGGCGATTTTGTACGGTCCCGGCGGAATCGTCTTGCCGAAGGGCTCCATGAATTTCACCGGCATCGGCGGGCTCCACTTGATTCCGAGCCTGCCGGTCGCGCGAACCTCGCCCTCGTACACCGGCAGCGTTTCGCCGAGCGCCTTGAGCAGTATCGGCTTCGGCGCGGGCAGTTCGATCGATTGTTCGCCGACGATCGGGCTTTCGAAAATCAGTTCCGTCGGCCGATAGCTCGCGGGCAGCGGCTTGCCATAGATATGCCAGCCGGGGTTAAGGCGGATGCTTAGCGCGGTTGCCAGTTCCTGGCCCGGGAAGCATCGATCGGACGACAGGGACACGGTCGCGACGAAAGCGCCGGCATCGATCTCGACGGAATTCGTCCCGGCGGCGGCGCCGCCGGCATTGTGCAGCACGAGCGCGGCGGCCGATGGGCGGTACTCGTAGTTCGGGAGGAAGCGTTTGTCGCGCACGACACCGTCGGGCGAAATCAGGAAGTCGCCCGGAAACGCCATCCCGTACATCATCTTGTGATCTTCGGGAATATTGGCGTTGAAAACCCCGAACGTACGAATCACTTTGCTGCCGGCGTCGGAGAGCAGCGGAAAATCAATCTTGTATGCCTCGGCGAAGGCGGCAAGGATTTCGTGCGAATCGTAGGTGATTGACGCGGCGTTGTAGCCGGCGGCCTTGATCGTTCCCAGCGACTGTTGCAGCTCGACGAGCTGGTTGCGGCAGTAGGGTCACCAATCTGCGCTGCGGCTGAAGACCAACAGCAGGCCATTGGGTCCCGCGAGATCTTTCAGAGTGCGGTTTTTGCCGTGCTGGTCGGGCAGGGTGAAGTCGGGCACGCGCGCGCCGATTTCCGGCCCGGTGCGATAGCCGTCATTCTGCGCGGCGACGAAGCGGCCCCATTCTTCGGAGGTGATATCGCTTCCGCCACTGCGGAACTTTGCGATCACGCCGTGCAGAACTTCTGCCTTGGCTTTTGCTTCCATGATGGCTCACTTTTGCAAAGCGCAGGGTCTTTTTGCCAGCGCTATGAGAGTTTTACTCCCAGTGAAAAAATCGCGAATCGCCGCGATGAGTGCGGAGACCGTATACTCAGTCGGCTGCACTGCGACTTCCATCCCGGCGGCGCGCGCGGTCTCGGCGGTAATCGGACCGATCGCCGCCGCCTTGAGTCCGCGGGCGGCGTCTGCACCGATCATCTCGCAGAAATTCGTCACCGTGCTGGAACTGGTAAATGCGACGAGGTCGATCGTTCCTGCTGTGCTCATCTTGCGCACGCGCTCGACCGGCGCATTCGTGGGCTTTACCGTTTTATATACCGGCGCGACCACGACCTCGCGCGCACCGGCCGCCGCCAGCATCTCCGGCAAGACCTCGCGCGCGACCTGAGCGCGCGGAATCAGTATGCGCGCGCCGCGGATACGCGCGGCGCCGATCGCTTCGACAATCGCCTCGGCGCGATATTCAGTCGGCATCGCCGTAGCCCCAAGCGTATGCGCGGCCAGGCGGGCGGCGGTGGCGGGACCGATCGCGCCGAGCTTCATGCCGCCAAGTACGCGCAAATCGACGCCGCGCGTCCCCATCCGTTCGATCATTCGCTCGACCCCGCTTGCGCTGGTGAAGATCACCCAGTCGAAAGACGCGAGGCGGGCGATCGCCGCGTCGAACACCGCGTAGCTATCGGGCGCGACGACTTCGATAGTTGGGAATTCGACGACCTCGGCGCCGAGCGCGCGGAGGCTGACGGCGAACGCGCCGCCGGCCTCGCTCGCACGCGTGATTACGACGCGCCGCCCGCGCAGCGCAGTTGCCACGGACGGGGCGGCTGCATCGGCGGCTACGCCCTCGGCCGCCACGCCCTCGGCCGCGCCCGCTTTGGCGGCGGCGGCCGGGGGGGCGGCGTCGCCGATTAGCTCGCGGGCGCCCCCCGCGAGCATCCGCTCCGCCAGCCGCGCGCCGAGCGCGGCGGCCGCCTCGCCGTCACCGACCTCCGCCGACATCTCGTCGCGCAGGTGGCACGCGCCGTCGAGACTGAAGACCAGCGCGCGCATCGCGAGCGTCGCCGCGTCGAGCTGCGCGAACGCGCCCACGGGCGAGACGCACGAGGCGCCGAGCGCCGCCAGGAAGGCGCGCTCGGCGGTGGTTTCCAGGCGCGCGCGCCGATCCTCGAGCGCGGCGAGCGCTGCCTCCACTTCATCGGCGCCGCCGGCCGGCCGGCCGGCGAGCGCCTCGATACAGAGCGCGCCCTGGCCGCCACACGGGACGAAGTCGCGGGCGTCGAGCGGGGCGGGCGCGACGCCGCCGCGCCCGTCCCGCTCGAGCCGCATCAGTCCCGCCATCGCGAGGATGATCGCGTCGAAATCGCCGGCGGCGAGACGCGCAAGCCGCGTGTCGACGTTGCCGCGGAGCGCCACCACGTCGAGGTCGGGGCGCAGGCGAAGCGCCTCGAAGCGCCGGCGCGCCGACGAGGTGCCAAGCCGCGCGCCATTTGGCAGTGCGTCGAGCGAGTCGCCACCGGTGCGCGCGAGCAGCGCGTCACGCGGGTCGGCGCGCTCGGGCACCGCCGCGATACGGAAAACGGGGGCGAGCAGCGCCGGCAGGTCTTTCATCGAATGCACCGCGAGATCGATCCGGCGCTGGACGAGCGCCTGCTCCAGCTCCTTGATGAAGAGGCCCTTACCGCCGACCTCGGCGAGCGCCGCCGTGGTCATGCGGTCGCCGCTGGTGCGGATGGGAATCACCTCGATAGTCGCCGACGGTAACAGCGGGGAGAGCCGCTGCCGCACCAGTTCAGCCTGCGCGAGCGCCAGGCTGCTGGGACGCGAACCGATACGAAGTACGGAGGCCATCTCTATATATATGGGTTGCTGAAGGGTGCCGCGGCGGGTCCGGGTTGCTGGGTGCTGTCAGATATTCTCGTCCTGTCAGATATCTCGCCCTGTCAGATATCCTCGTCTTGGCCGTCGTCGTCGAGGTCGATCTCGAAATCGAGGGCGGAGACTCCGCCGCCCAGCGCAGGTCCCTCGGCCACCAGGTCGCCGCAGAGCAGGCGGCGCGCGATATCGGCGGCATGGACGGGGTCGGGCGAGCCGGCGCCGGTGCTGCGCAGGCCGGCCAGGATACGATGGAGCAGCTTGTTGACCAGCGTGCGGGTCAGCGCCTCGATTCGCTGGCGCTCCGCCGGCGCCATCGTGGCCAGCCATGCGCGATGGCGGCCGAGTTCGCTGTCGCGCAGCTGTTCGATACTGACGCGGATGTCCTTGATCGCCGGCACCAGGTCCAGCCCGTCCATCCAGCGCATGAATGAGGCGAGCGCGTCGGCCACGATCGTTTCGGCCTTGTCGGCTTCGCGCGCCCGCGCGCCGAGCGACTCGGTCACCACCGCGCCGAGGTCGTCGATGTCGTACAGATAAACGTTCTCCATCGCGTTGAGCCGCTCGTCGAAGTTGCGTGGCACGCCCATGTCGATGAGGAACATCGGACGGTAGCGGCGCTCGCGCAGGACGGACTCGAAATCGTCGGCCTCGAGCACCGGGCGCGCGGCTGCGAGCGAGCCGATCACGATGTCGGCAATTTTCAAGTAGGGACGATGGTTTTCGAAGGGGACGGCGGTGCCGCCGAGCGTGCGCGCGAGCGCGACTGCATGGTCGAAGGTGCGGCTGGTCACCAGCAGGGTCTCGGCGCCGAGCGCATGGAGCTGGCGCGCGGTCAGCTCGGCCATCTGGCCCGCACCCATAAGCATCACCGTCTTGTCGCCGAGCGTGTCGAAGATTTGTCCGGCCAGGCGCACCGCTGCCGAGCTGACCGACACCGATCCCCGCCCGATAAGCGTCGCCTTGCGCACCCGCTTGGCGACCGAGAATGCGCGATGAAAGGCCCGATGCAACACCAGGCCGGCAGTGCCCGCCTCGGCCGCATAGCTGTACGCGAGCTTGAGCTGGCCGAGGATTTGCGGCTCTCCGACCACCATCGAGTCGAGGCTCGCGCCGACGCGGAACAGATGGCGCGCGGCGTCCGGTCCCTCGAAGCGATAGAGCGCGCCGGCGAACAGTCTGGCGTCGACCTCACGGTCGGTGGCGAGGAAGCCGATCGCTTCGTCGATCGCATGGGCGGGGTCGGCCGCTACGCCGATAATCTCGACGCGGTTACAGGTCGAGATCAGCGCGGACTCGGCCAGCGCTGGCGCGCTTTGCTTGAGCCGCGCTAGCGCCGCGGCGATTTCGCCGTCGCCATAGGCCAGCCGCTCGCGCACTGCGACCGGGGCGGTGCGATGGTTGACGCCGGCGATGAGCAGTTTCTCTTCCATTATGCATTCGGCCGCGCCCAAGCGCGCGTTAGCCGAAACTCCCGCCGTGCTTGCCCGGAAAAAGCAGGCTCACGCTGAGGAACGATCCCAGCAACACAGTAAACACCGCGAGCGTCAGCGCTGCCGCCCGCCGCCCGCGCCATCCGGCGGCGACCCGCGACTCCAACAGCCCCGCGTACAACAGCCAGGTTATCAGCGACCACGACTCCTGCGGTTCCCACGACCAGAAATGGCCCCAGGTTGCCTCCGCCCACAGCGCGCCGCTCACGATCCCGAGCGACAGCATCACGAAGCCCCATCCCAGCAGCCGATAGTTGATCCGGTCGAGCTTTTCCAGGCTCGGCATTGATTGTCCGCTCGCCGTCATCGGCCGCTTGGCCTTCAGCCGCGACTCGTACACCAGGTAGGCGAGGCTCACGCCGGCCGCCACCACGAACAGCGCGTCGCCCAGAAATGCCAGCGTCACATGAACTGGCAGCCAGGCGCTGCGCAAACTGTCGGGAATTACCAATCGGCCGCCACGCGTCAGCAACATCGCCGTCGCGACCGTCGCCAGAACGCCGGGCGCCACGAAGGCGCCGAGCACCTGCATCCGCATCCGCGAGATCAGGATGAAGCTGACGATCGCCGTGAGCCAGGCCAGGAAGGACAGCGACTGGGCGAAGTTCGTGACCGGTATATTTCCCGCATTGAACGCGCCGACCAGCAGGTCCAGCGTATGGAACAGCACGGCCGCGCCAAGCAGGGGCACGGCCTGATCGGCCCATCGCGGACGATTGGCCGTGCGGCCCGCTACGAATCCGGTTGCCGAGAGGGCGTAACATACCAGCGCGGGCGGCAGCCATATCGTGTCCATTGGATTATTGGTTGACCATGCGCCGCCGACACGCTGGATACTTCGTCGGGCCGATCACGGTGTTAGATAATGCCTGGGCGATTACGAATTCAACCCGCGATGTATTCAATCATGCGCTGCGTGCAGGCAATTGTATTACACCTTGCGCGCGCGAGACATAGAACGGGCTTGCGCGCGCCTGCGGCGCCACTCTGAATGGCTCGCACGGGAGCCCGCATAGACCCGCGGGAGTGCAAGAGCAGAACAGAAGAAGGTAGAGGTACAAAATTGAGCAAAGACATCGAAGGCCTCGATGCTAAAAGGCCGGCTACCTTGCGCGCGCTTAATCAGACTCGCGCCACCGTGCTCTGCGAGCAACTAGAAGAAGCGGGCGGGATGGCGGGCAAGAGCCGCGGGCTGCTCGGGCGCGACGGGCTCCCGCCAGGAACCGGGATGCTGTTCGAGGCGGGGCGGCTGGAGCCGTTCATGTGTATGCACATGTTCTTCATGCGCTTCGCGATCGACATCGTCTTCCTCAACCGGGCGGGCCGGGTAATTCGAATCAACCCCAACCTACGTCCCTGGCGTTTGTCCTCGATCGTGTGGGGTGCGCGCCGGGCACTCGAGCTTCCCGCCGGCTGCGCGGCGCTAGGCCGGACCGAAATAGGCGATCAGATCGTCTTTGAGCGGCCCTAGGCGGCGTCTTCAACCTCCGATTAGGCCTGCTTTCTGACCGCATTCGTCCTGCAAGTTGCCGTTAAGACACGTTTTTGTTGCGCTTGTGCAACTGTGGCGGACGGCCAGCCAGTCTGCGCTCTGAAAAACGTCAATAAACACTCGATTTAAAGCCCAAGCAGACGTGGCATGGTCAATGCTAAACAATCCTGCGTGGTCATGTCGTCAATTGAGACAGATAATTACTTGATAGCATCTCAAAAGATGTATAAATTGTAAAATAGCTATCAGGGGCAACGATGAAAACAGTAACTTATTTGAAAGCGGGCTTGGTAAGTAGGGCAGCAATAGAGGCTAAACCTGAAATCAGCCTCAATGAAACGAAACAGGTCAAGGAGGAGGAGAGAAAAATGGACGTATTTACTAAGGCTTTTCTGAAGGTACGTGAGCGTTTTGTGCGTCTGCATCGCGCCCAGACGATGACGGAGTACGCGCTCATCCTGGCGGCCATCGCAGTCGTCGTGTACGGCACCTACCGCGCCCTGGGCAACAACATCGGTACACTCGCCAGTGGCGTCGATTCCGCTCTGACCAACGCGTAAGCCAGTCTCACTCAACGCAAGTCTAGAATCCGACAATTCGTATACCCCATTTAGAGCCCGGCGGGTGGCAGACGCCATCCGCCGGGTCCCGCCCTTTAAGGCGGCTCTCACAGCTTCTCCATCTCACCTCTCTATAACACTTGGATTCGCGGCCGAGGTCACACCTCGCTCGCCATGGCCGGGCAATAGCTGAGTCCTGCACAGGCTGTTGCGGCGATGCAACCTTCGTTGTCGCTACGTTTGTTCGAACTCCGTTTCAAAGGATGCATTGGACATCTTTAGCTAAACTCTGGCCGTGGCATGCGAAGTGCTGAGGGCTTGTGGCTTCGCCGAAGGCACGATGAGGCCTTCTGACTCTGTTGCTCGCGGAGCCAGCACAAGAAGATAGGGGGGCAGATGAGATTCCTACGAGGGCAGGCCGCAATCGCTCTAACCCTTACGATACCGATGATAGTAGGTGCCGCGTGCATCGGAGCCGATATGCGGGTGCTCTACCGCACTTCAGCTCGCCTCCAGCAGGCCACGGATGCCGCGGTGCTGTGCGGAGCCGCCTATCTGCCGGCTAATCCTGGCCTTGCCGAGATTGCAGCGCGCAGCAAGGCGCGGATGAGCGGAATCCGAGAGGACGAAATCGTTTACAGCCGGCCAGCCTCGGACCGCCGATCAATCACGATGGTGGTCGAGCGGAAGGTGCCCTATCGCTTCGCGCGCCTGCTCGGTCTCTCGCACAGCCTTGTGACCGTCAAGGCGATGGCTGCGACCCGCTCGTCTCGGTCGGCCGCAGGTCTGCTTCCAATCGGGATCAATGCGAATTTCGCATGGTGGGTGACGTCGGTTTCGAACTGTTTGAATCGTTCCCTCGAGAACAACGGGTCCAACGAAGCAAAGCGAAACGGCGGATTTCCGGTGCGTTTTCACCTAGTACAGTGTAAAAGTTCCATCTAGAAGAAAGAACCGCCATTTGAACATGAATAGGAATGATTTGACATGCTAAAGCTCAATCCGTATACTGCACCCGAGGTCAATAGGGGCTAATTAGAGAGACTATTGCAAGCCGTGTTTGGTCAATTTGTGATTGTCGATAAGGGGCCAATTAGAGAGACTGTCGCAAGCCGCGTTGGTAAATTTGAAATTGTTCAAAATAGAGGTTAAAAAAATGAGCTTAATCACAAGCCGCTACGTTCGAGTCCGTGAAAGCGTTCTGCGCGGACAAACCATGACCGAGTACGCCCTGATCCTCGCCGCCATCGCAGTTGTTGTTTACGGGGTGTACGCTGCGATGGGCAACAACATCGGCACCTTGGCTAACGGCGTCGATTCTTCTCTCACGAACGCTTGATTGGCTCAGATAACGCGTTTAGAATGATAAAAGAGTCTTATATCATTAAATGGCGCGTTGTCTGATTATAATAGATGGGTAGAGAAGTGATCGAAGAACCTTATACTTGGGGAGTTGATCCCCGCAAAGCAGCCTAGGAAGGCAGCTCAAAAACAAGGAGTCAATGAAGATGGAAGCAGTGACGAAGATGTTCATTCGCGCACGTGAGTCAGCGATCCGCAGCACCCGCGGCCAGACGATGACGGAATACGCCCTCATCCTGGCGGCCATCGCGGTCGTGGTTTACGGCACCTACCGTGCGCTGGGCAACAACATCGGTACGCTCGCCAATGGCGTCGATTCTGCTCTGACCAACGCGTAGGGCGGTTTCGCTATCAGGCTCAAGGCGGCGGGGCGTGGAGCCCCGCCGCCATCCGAGTCCCACCATGGGGACGCGGGGCCATGAAGGGCCGAGTCCGCAGTGCGGTTGGTGATGGCAATTATGAAGAGCGAGGGAGCGCCGAGAGGTGGGATGGAAAGTAGGTTGTCGAGGTTGGGACGGATCCAGGTCGTGATCGCGCGGATAGTGTCAGCGTTCGAATAGCTGCCGCTCTCGACGCAATCCGGACCGAAGAGTCGTGATATGATTGGACGAGGTTAGACATCTTCGAAGGTTAAAACTGTGACGCGCTTGCTTCAGGCTGTTCAACGCCATAGTTTGTGGAAGCAAAGAGAGGTCAGTGGCGCGATATAGCTCCCTGACGAATCGCCGACGAGGATGGTCACTGACGCGGAATAGCCATTGCCAGTTTCCATGGGGCAAGTATTTTATGAGGCCATACTTTAACTGCGATCGCATGAAGAGTACACGTCTAAATAACGATATGCGGCGAAACGAGAGGACCGGCTCAAGCGGTCAGGCGATGGTCGAGTTCGCGCTGGTGCTATTCGTGGCGATGATCGTTTTATTCGTCGCGATCCAGATGGCATTTATCGGGCAGGCGGCACTCGCCCTTGGTCAGATCAATTACCAAGGCGCGCGCTTCGCCGCGGTCAACCAGTGCGCAACCCCCAGTGACATAGCCACCTACATGGTGCTCAACGGATCGCCCACGATCACCAAAGGGTGCGGCTCCAAGCTGACGGTCACGGTCAGCGACAACGGGACTTCTCTTGGCACCGGAACGCCGAGCTGCAGTGGCACTTTCACGCCACCAACCACATGCGGAAGTCCACGGTCTTTCGGCGATTCGATCCTGGTGTCGGTCACCTTCAACACCTCCAACATAATTTTTCTCTCCAAGAGCACCACCAATCCTAATTTTTTTGGCATTCCGTTTCCCAAACAGCTCGCCAGCCAGGAGACATCCATGAGCGAATGAGCGCGCGGCAAACGCGCGCCTTGCGGTTCGAAAAAACTTGCGGCGTTTGTGCGGGCCGCTTTCATCAGGGGGGAGGGGTCAGATGAGACGATCGTTGTTGTTCATGATGCTGGCCGGCGTCGCAGCGCTGGTCGCTGCACTGGTCGTCTACTCGGCGCTGAAAAAGCGCGAGCGGGAAGTCCAGGAGGCGATGGCGCAGTCGGTCAATATCGTGGTCGCCACGCATGACTTGCATATTGGCACACAGCTTGATCCGACTGCGGTCAAGCTTACCCGATGGTCACGTGACAGCATGCCGCCCGGCGCCTTCACGGACATCGCGGCGGTTTCGGGCAAGTTCGTAAAGACGCCATTTGTGGAAAACGAACCTATCGTTGCGGACCGCCTGTTCTCGGGGGTCAAGACCGCGGGCATGCTCCCGCTGCTGATTCCGGCCGGGATGCGCGCGATGTCGTTTCCGGTCGACGAGGTGAGCGATATCGCCGGCTTCGTCCTGCCCGGCGCCCACGTCGATATATTGGTCGCGATCTCTGACAAGGCTACCAACGGAGAGCCCTTCTCGAAGATAGTCCTGCAAAACGTCGAAGTGATCGCCGTGGCGCAGGAGATCGAAGTAGCCAAGGACGAACCCAAGGTAGTCAAGGTCGTCACCGTGCTGCTGACGCCCGAGGAGTCCGAGAGGCTCTCGGTGGCCAGTCACGACGGCTCCCTGCGTCTGGCCCTGCGCAACTACGAGGACAAGAAGGTCGTGATGACCAATGGGTCCAACGTCGCGGCAATGCTCCGCGGCGGCGCAGCGGCTCCGCTGATGGAGCGTCAGGCGGTGGCGCCTGCGCCTCCGCGCATGTCACGGCCGCGGCCCAAGGCGATTCAGGTCGAGATCATGCGCGACGGCAAGAGCAGCGAGTCGGTTTCCTTCGTGCATGGCCGGGGCGCGCGTAATACCGAAGGCCATGACCGTGAGACGGTCGGCTCGGCGGGCTCGAGCTTTGAGATGACAGGCATCGAGAACCTGACGCCCGCTCCCGAAGCGGTGCCGGCGGTCTCGACGCCGCCGGCTCGGCGTGTCGCCGCGGCGGCGAGCGGTCGCCACGGGTCTCACGCGCATGCCGCGAGCGAAGCTGGTTTCTCGGGGGCTCCAGAGGACAATCCGTTGTTCACCGGGGCGAACTCGAAGACTATCGACGTACCGTAATGGGGGGGATGGGACGATGGTCAAAGCGATTAAGAAGAGAATGCGCCGCGGCACTGAATTGACGGCCCTGGCGATGGCGACATTCGGACTCTTTATGTTGGCGGGGCGCCAGGTCGTGGCCTCGGAAACCCGCACTGTTCCAGTGACAATCAACGCCGGCGAGGCTTATACCATCGGGGATGTAAGCCCCGACTCGACGCCAGGCGTCAAAGTAGTTTCGAACCCGAGCGCATTGGTGGTGCATACGGATTCCCCGGGCAAAATTGTGCTGCAGGGCGCCGCCGCAGGAACTTGGAACATCGACGTCACTCTCGCGAGCGGCGAGAAAGTTACTTACGCAGTCGACGTGAAGCCGGAGGAGAGCATCAAGGGGCCGTTGGCGTCCGCCGGCAGTCCTGCTTCCTCCAAAGCGTCGGCGCCGGCTGCGGCAGCCCCATCGCCGGTGACAGCTTCTCATCCGGCCGATACCGGAAGTGGTCCGGTTGATGCGGTTGCCCCGGTAACGGCAGCCCCCGCCACGGCACATACTTCGACGGCTCCTGTGGCCGCCGCAACCACACCGTCCGCTCCTGCTGCTGCCGAGCCTGTGCGAGTGGCGTCGGCGGATCCGGGAACTCTGGCAACTTCGATCAGTCCCGCAAATCCGGTCAGCCCGGCCGTGGCTTCTGCGCCGCCGGCTTCCGCGTCGCCCTTCGCCGCGCCCGCTGCGGTTGCGGAACCAACGAAATTGGCCCAGGAGTCCATTCCGTCCTCTTCGACGGCAATGCCCAACTCGGTGGCCCCGGTGGTCGCTCCCAACTCACCCACCGGCGACAACGGAATGGTGCCCACGGTCCCATCGCAGGGAGCGGCCGGGAGCGTGCCACCTTTGCAGACCTTCAACACCGATCCGATGGCGGTTATCCCGACTGGCCCGCCGCCCCTGGGCGAGAAACATTTCATGCCGGGCGATGGCGTCGATATGATGAGCGGAACCTCGGAGGTTCTCGACTATCCGAGCCGCATCCGGCGGGTTTCAGTCGCCGACAGCAAGGTCGCCGATATCCAGGTGATCAACCCATACGAGCTCAATCTGGTGGCGCATCAGGCGGGCTTTACTACACTGGCCGTATGGGACACGCAGGGCCGCTACTCAGAGCGCGAGATCAGAGTCGACGAGACTGGCAAGCAGCAGGTGCTGCTCAATGTAATTGTGGCCGAGCTGAACCGCTCGCGGGTTGAGAATTTCGGTATCAACTGGACGGTGGCGCTGCCGAAATGGAACATATCGCTGGTCAATATGGCCGGCGGCGTGGCTACGCCTTACAATGCGACGTCCGCTCTGACCGCCACCAGCATCGTTCAGTCGAATCCTCCGGTCACATCGTCGACCAGCGCCAGCGGCACCTTGCCTCCAAACGGTACTCTGATTCCACTGCTGTTGTCCCAGAATCTGACGTACGGCCTGGCGGCAGGCAACAGTAATATTCAAACCCAGAGTTTCTTCCAGTTCCTGGAAGAAAACAGTATGGGTAAGATACTGGCCGAGCCCCATCTGCTGGCCAACTCGGGCGAAAAAGCCGAGTTCCTCTCAGGTGGTGAGATTCCGATCGTGGTTTCGCAAGCGCTCAACACTTCGATCGTTTTCAAACAGTTCGGTACCTCGGTTATCTTTGTGCCGACCGTGATCGGGTTCGATGACATCCTACTCAAGGTGAAGCCCGAGGTTTCGGAACCTGACTTCGCTCACGGCGTGAACCTGTTCGGGTTTACCGTGCCGGCTTTCGTGACGCGCAAAGCCGAAACGATGGTGCGGTTGAAGAGCAACCAGACCTTGATCGTCGCGGGCCTGCTGCTCAACACCAAGAACGAGACGGTGGCCAAGGTGCCTTATCTGGGTGACATTCCGTACGTCCGCGGCCTGTTCCGCAATACCTCGTACACCAATAACCAGACCGATCTCGTGATGACTGTGACTCCGCAGATCGTGGCGCCGCTGCCGTCCAATGGCCGGGTCGCGCTGCCGACCGATCGCGGACCGATGAATTTCGAAGAAATCAAAACCCGGAGGGTTTATCCGGAAGACGCCGGACGGCCCCGCTTCTAACGTCGCGCTATCCGTGCGGTTGGAAAGAATCCTGTGGCAGTGTTAGGCAGAAAGAGTGACGGGCGGAAAGGTGCGCTCAGGGTTCTACTGGTCGGAGAAGACGAGGGGCGGCGCGCCGAGATAAAGGCCGCGCTTGAGAATCTCGGCGATCCGCCTCTCGAGATCGTCTCGGTAACGCCGCAGGGCGGCGCCCAGGAGAGCAGCAATGGCGTGGCGCCGGCCGACGTCACGATGGTGGTGTTCAACGGCAACGAAGAAGCGTCGCTGAACTATCTCCAGAAGCAGGCCGAACGCTCACCGCGCCCCGCGCTGTTCGCGTTGGTGCGCGAGCGCTCTCCCGGACTGATGCGGCAAATCCTGCGCGCGGGTGCCGACGAGCTGCTGTTCCTGCCGCTCGATCCCGGCGACGCCACGCGCGCGCTGCTCAAGGTCAGCGAATCGCATCGGCGCGAAGAGAAGGAGCAGGGCGGCGTTATCTGCTCCGTGGTCAGCACGGTGGGCGGGGTCGGAGTTTCGAGCCTTGCCGCCAACCTGGCTCTGGCGCTGCGGTACACGTTGAGCAAGCGGGTGGCGCTGGTCGATCTCGACCTGCAGTCGGGCGGACTTGCGGTGGCGCTAAACCTGGAGCCCGAACGCACTATCATGGCGCTGGCCGAAGGCGACAAGAAGCTCGACTCCATCCAGCTCGAATCAGCCCTGAGCAAGCATCCCTCGGGGATCTACCTGCTCGCGGCGCCCAAGCGTATCGAGGACAGCGAACTGGTCTCGGACGTCACCCTGGGTGCGGCGCTGGACCTGATGCGGCGGCTGTTCGACTTCGTGGTGGTCGACTGCGGCGGCTACATCAACGAAAACGTGGTGGCGGTGTGGGAACGCTCGGACCATCTTTTTTACGTGCTCGACCAGTCGATTGGGGCGGCGCGGTGTTGCTGGCGGTTTATCGAACTGTTCGGACGCCTGGGGCTCAGCGGCGTACAGCCGCATTTCATCCTGAGCCGTTACGTGTCGCATCACCCCATTAGCGAGGAGCAAATCATCAACACACTGGGCCGGCCGATCTATGCCAAGATCCCGCGGGACGAAAAAGCACTCGAGAAAGTGCAGCTCCTGGCCAAGGATCTGTGGCAATGCGCGGCGAACTCGGCCTTGACCCGGGCCTACGAAGACCTCGCCCGCCGGCTCGCGGCCGGCAACGAGGATTCCGAAGAGGCGCCGGGCCTGATGTCGCGCTTGCGCGGTGTGTTCGGCAGTCGCTCCTAAAGGTTGGTTATCTTATGAAGTTGGTCGAACGCATATCGCAGAAGGAAGGCAGCTCGCCGGCGCAGCAGCAACGCTCGATGATTGGCGGGCAAACCGCCAAACGTGAGCGCAGCGCGGTCGCTGACGGCTTCCAGCAGCTCAAGCTCGCGGTGCACAACCGTCTGTTCGAGACCCTCGACGTCTCGCGCCTGGAGAGCCTGGAGGCCAACATGGCCTCGCAGAAGGTCACCGTCGCGATAAGCGAGATCCTGGACGAAGAGGGCCGCCTGCTCACCGATGCCGACCGGGCGCGGCTGATCGAGGAAATCAAAAACGAGCTGCTCGGCCTGGGCCCGCTCGAGCCCCTGCTGTGGGACGACGAGATAACCGACATCCTGGTCAACGGGCCCTCGCAGGTCTATGTGGAGCGCGGCGGCAAGCTGTACCTGACCGACGTCAGCTTTCAGGACGACCAGCATCTGATGCTGATCATCGACCGGATCGTTTCGCAGGTCGGACGGCGAGTCGACGAAGCCTCGCCGATGGTTGACGCCCGTCTGCCCGACGGCTCGCGTATCAACGCGATCATTCCGCCGCTAGCGCTTGACGGCCCCGCGCTCTCGATCCGGCGTTTCGGCAAGCGGCGCTATTCGGTCGACGATCTGGTCGCCAAGGATAGCATCACGCCCGACATGGTCGAGTTCATCCGCGCGATCATCCGCGCCCGCCTGAACGTGCTGGTCTGCGGCGGTACCGGCTCGGGCAAAACCACGATGCTCAACTGTATCTCGGCCTTCATCCCGGTCGACGAACGCGTGGTGACGATCGAGGACTCGGCCGAACTGGTGTTGCAGCAGCCGCACGTGGTGCGGCTCGAGACTCGCCCGCCCAACGTCGAAGGCAAGGGCGAAGTGACGGCGCGCGAGTTGGTGCGCAATACCCTGCGTATGCGCCCCGACCGGATCATCGTCGGCGAGGTCCGCGGCAGCGAAGTCTTCGACATGTTGCAGGCAATGTCGACCGGTCACGACGGCTCGCTCTGTACCATCCACGCCAACACCCCGCGCGACAGCATGGGCCGGCTTGAGATGATGATGCTGCTGGCGGGCTGGTCGATACCGCAGCGCGCGATGCGCCAGCAGATTGCCTCGGCGCTCAACGTCATCGTCCACGTCTCGCGCCTCTCCGACGGCACGCGCAAAGTGATGAAGATTTCGGAGCTGGTGGGGATGGAAGGCGAAATGATCATGATGCAGGACCTCTACGAGTTCCATCGCACCGGGGTCAACGCGCAGGGCAAGGTGCTGGGACAATACCGTAAAACCGGTATTCGTTCGGCGTACAAGGACCGTATCGAAGCCTACGGCTACAACATGGAATGACAACCCCCAGGGGGGCGATGACTCTATGACCGTATTAGCCGCAACAGCCGTTTTTGCCTTCGTGTTCATCGTGTTGGCGGTCGGACTGACTTCCCTGACCCAGTCGGCCGAGCAGAACCGGCAGATGACGCGCCGCATGAGCCGTCCGATGGGCGACGTCGAAGACGTCGACATCACCCGCAAGCGCAAGCCAACGGAACATTCGATTTTCAGCGCGTTCGCCGACTTCAATCTGCTGCGCTCGCTCGAAACGATGATGTGGCAGGCGGGACTATACATGCGGGTCTCCGAGATGGTGCTGATCATCGCCCTGCTGTTTTCCGCCGGCGCCTTGCTCGGGGACCTGTTCTGGAAAGGCACTTTATTCGCGATTGCGACCGGCGCTGGGTTCGGTTTCCTGCCGATCCTGTACATCCGCTTCCGCCGTACGCGGCGGATCAGGGCCTTCATCGCCCAGCTGCCGTTTGCGCTGGATCTGATGAAGTCGTCGTTGGAGGCCGGCCACTCGCTCAACCGCGGATTGCAGGTCGTGGTGCAGGAGTTCGCCGACCCGCTGGGCGGTGAGTTCCGTACCGTGCTCGAGCAGACCCGAATCGGATTGCCGCTGCCCCGCGCGCTCGAGGACATGCTCAAGCGCGTGCCTGAAGAAGACCTTCGCCTGCTGGTGGTCGCGGTCAAAGTTCAGGCCGAAGTCGGCAGCAGCCTGGCGCTGATTGTCGGTCGGTTGGCCGAAATTGTCCGCACCCGCCAACGGTTGCGGCTCCAGATCAACGCGCTGACGGCGCAGGGGCGTCTGGGCGGTATTATCGTCGCGGCGCTGCCGATAGTCGTGCTGGGCATGTTCAGTCTCATCAACCACGACTATGCCAATGAACTCTTTTTCGATCCGACGGGGGTCAAGATTCTCAAGATAGCAGCGGTCCTGGACCTGTGCGCCTTCGTAACCATCCGCCGGTTGCTGCGGATGGATTTCTGAAAAGCCTTGGCGGCGTAGGGTTATATATATGACTCCAATATTAGTAAGCCTGATAGTGCTGTGCATGGCGGGGGTGATCGGGACCGCGATATACCACGCCCTCTATGGCAGCCATCGCGCGCTGGAAGAGCGCTTCGCGGACCTCGCGCTCAAGGTCCGCGCTTCCCAGGGCGTCTTCGAAGATAGCGAGGAGGAGATCCGCGGCTTCTCACGGATTTTCCTGCAATGGGCTGCGAAGCGGGTGCCCGTCCCGAAGGCCGACACGCCTGAGGGTGAAAAGCTCGCGCGCACGTTAATCCAGGCCGGCTATTTGAAATCCACCATGCCGCAGGTTTTTCAAGTCTTCCGCTTTGGGATGGGCCTGCTGGGCATTCTGCTCGGCGTGTTGACCGGATTTATTCTTGGCAATTCCGGTTCGATGATGCTCTTCGGAGTCGCCGGCTTCGGAATCGGAATTTTCCTGCCGAGCTATTACGTCGGGCGGCGCGCGCGTAAACGCCAAAACGCTATTGCGCGGCAGCTTTCGGACGTGCTCGACTTGCTGGTGGTTTGCGTCGAAGCGGGTTTGGGCCTGTTCGAGGCGATCAAGGTCGTCGGCACTGAGAGCGAACGGCAGAAGCAGGAGATCGGACGCGAGCTCGCGCTGGTGACCTCCGAAATTTCAGCGGGCGCCACTCTCGGACAGGCGTTGCGCAACCTGGCCGAGCGCACAGCGGTTGAGGATATCAAGCCGCTCGCCGCGACGCTCATCCAGAGTGAACAGCTCGGCGCGCAGATCGCGCCGGCGCTGCACGCCAGCTCGGACGCCTTGCGAACGCGCCGGCGGCTGCGCGCCGAAGAGGCTGCGCAGCGCACCACGATCAAGATTCTGTTCCCGCTGGTGTTGTTCGTGCTGCCGGCGATGTTGCTGGTGATCGTCGGTCCGGCAATTATCGAAATTCTGCACACTCTGGCCGGCAATAGCTGAGCGGCCTGCGCGCAGACGGCGCGACGCCTAGAGTTTACGGCCGGAGGCGATGCATCCCTTTGGAGGGACGCACCGCCTCCGGTCTTTCTTTCTCGCACGCGCGGCGCGACCGCGCGATTGGAGTGCGCTCACGCGCCCCCAAGCGGGCCGGCTTCTATCGCGCGCGTAGCGCGCGATAAGCACCTCGCGGCTGATGATTGCTTGTCTGCTGAAACGGGTGGCGGACGCTACAGTCCCAGACGCTTCATCAAACGGTACAAAGTCGTGCGGTCCACGCCGAGGGTCGTGGCCGCGATCGCGCGGTTGCCCTTGGCGGCGTCGAGCGCCGCTCGGATGCGCGAGACCGCGGCGCGATCGAGGTAGCCCTGCAGGGTTTCGTTGGGCTCCACCGGTTCCTCGGTTTCGGCCGAGGGCTCGATACTGCCCTCGAGCGCGAAGGCGTCGGGAGTGAGGACTTCGGCCCCGCTCATGACCACCGAGCGTTCGATCACGTTTTCCAGCTCTCGCACGTTGCCGGGCCATAGATAGTTAATCAGCGCCCGTTCGGCTTCGGACGAGAGCGTGATCGGACGGCCCGCCTGCGCCGTATAGTAGGCCAGGAAATGGCGCGCCAGTGGCAGGATGTCCTCGCGGCGCTCGCGCAGCGGCGCGATTTTGACCGGGATAACGTTGAGGCGGAAGTAGAGGTCAGCGCGGAAACGGCCGGCGGCAACCTCGTTGCGCAGCACGCGATTGGTCGCGGCGACGATTCTCACGTCGACCTTGCGCGATTTCGAAGCGCCGACCCGCAAGACTTCGCCGTCCTCGAGCACGCGCAGCAGTTTGGCCTGAAAATCCGTTCCAGCCTCGGCGATTTCATCGAGGAACAGGGTGCCGCCCGACGCGCGCTCAAAGCAGCCCGCGCGGGCCGCTATCGCGCCCGTGAAGGAGCCTTTTTCATGACCGAAGAGTTCGCTTTCGACCACGCCTTCGGCGAAGGCCTTGCAGTTGACCGCAACGAAAGGGCCGTCGGCGCGGGCGCTCCAGTAGTGAAGCATCCGCGCGATCAGCTCCTTGCCGGTGCCGCTTTCGCCTTCGATAAGCGCGGTCGAGCGCGAGGGCGCCACGCGGCGGACCATCGCGACCAGCTGTTTGCTCTGCGGGCTCTCGGCGATGAATCCGGCGGCCGTGCTGGCTACGTTGAGCTGCTCGCGCAGGCGATGATTTTCGCGCTGCAGTGAGCCGAGCTCGATCGCCCGCGCGACCTTCTTGATCAGATCGTCCGCGCTGATCGGCTTTGTTACGTAATCGAAAGCACCCTCGCGCATCGCGGCGACGGCCGAGGTGACGCTGTTGTCGGCTGCGAGCAGGATTACCGGAACGTCAGGCCGCCGCGCCCGGACCCGGCGCAGCAATTCCAATCCGTCCATTCCCGGGCCACGCACGGCAGTGATAACGACTTCACAGCCCTGCTCGACGGCTGCGAGTGCCGCCTCGCTGGTCGGGCAGGTTTCGGTGAAGTAGCCTTCGTCCTCCAGGGCCTTGGAAAGAAAACGCGCCGCGTCGTCGTCGTTTTCGACGATTAGCGCTCTGGCCCTGTAGGCCTCTACTGCTACTGCGCTTAAACCCTCAGACATTAGCGTATGGCCCGATCTCGCACGGCTTGTTGAGCATACTGGTGCATAATTGCTCACACTGTACCGCATGTCAACAGTTCCGCGACCAGATTCGCGCGCCGGAAGCCTCGAATCCCATGGCCATGTTGCCGGCTCGCAACGCATTGGAAAGCCCATAATTTACTCAAAAAACCCAGCGTTCATCGGCTGCTTTGAGATATCTAATACAGGGAAAATCGCCGATGTTGCAGAATGTCTCGACACTCCTGCGGCTGCGACGGACCGTTTTTGGCCAGAGATGCGTTCGCTCACGAAGAAGTATCTACGCGAGATGCATGCCAAAGGCTAATGTAGCACAGCGAAGCACGTTGTGGACGAAACGCAACATACCTCATTTTGGTTGTGGCAGAGCCGACGGAACAGCGGGAGCCGCCCGTATAATGTGGGCATCCGATACGCGGGTGACAATATGGCGCCTTGGCAACGCCATCAAGCAGAGTCGAATTGGCTCCCCGGGCCGGATTCGAACCAGCGACTTGACGGTTAACAGCCGTCCGCTCTACCGACTGAGCTACCGGGGAGCACGCGAGCAGGCCCTAATTTGGTAACTGCATGGCGTTACGAAATCAAGCGAGTCGTCCGCCGGGCGCTGCGCCATGCTGTCGCATATCATACACGGATCGATGATAATCCGCGCGAGGAGCGAGAAGAGCCGCGATGGGCGAGGTTATCCGCCTCGAAGAGATCGACCGCGAACGCCGCCGTAGCCGTGCCCGCGTCGCCGAGCGCGAGCATCTGGAGCGCGCGGTCGCGCTGTTGCGGGAGAACCTGGCCAGTGCGGCCGAGGCGCTGCGCGACGCGCCGGACGCACTGACCCAGACCGAACTGCTCGGCCGGATCGAGCGGCTCGCGGCGATGACCCGCTATGGCCTGCGTATGCTCGGCGGGGCCTCCGGCCGAGACGGAACCGACGGCCCGTCCATTGCCGACCGCCCAGTCGCCGAACGCTAGAGACCGAACGGGAAGGGTTAGCGCAGCTTCCGGCCGCTGCGACGTTTGGCTTCGATGGCCTCGAAACCGCCCTCGGAGAACCATCGAATCTGGCGCGCGAGACCGCTTAAGATGTCGAGTTCGCGCACGCCGATGCCGGCGCGGCCCAGGATCGCCCGTAGCGCGAACATGATGTGCTCCGGGTTTTCGGCCGGCAGAAAGCCGATCGAGACCAGCGCCTCACTCAGCCGCTCCATCATCGCGTCCACTGCGAGCGCCGGCGCGCGTGGCTCGGGCCGGGGCAGCTCACGCGCCGCCCCTGCCGCCATCATCAGTTCGTACGCGACCAGCATCACCGCCTGCGCCAGATTGAGCGACGGGTAGGCGGGAGCTGTTGGAATCGTGATCAGGCGCTGGCAAAGCTTCAGCTCGCGATTGACCAGGCCGGTATCCTCGGGACCGAAGATAATCGCAATGCGGTTCGCGCCAGCCTCGGCGACCAGTTGCGCCGCCGCCTCACGCAGGCCGACCACGCCGGAGCGATACAGGCCGGGCCGGCAGGTCGTGCCCACGGCGAGCGAGCAATCGGCGAGTGCGTCGCCAAGGCTGTCGTGGCGCTCCGCGCTGTGCAGGATGTCAGCCGCATGCACCGCCATCGAGGCCGCCGCGCGCCCGCTGGCGGCGGGTCTCGGAGCGACCAGGCGCAGATCGCCAAGGCCCATGTTCTTGAGCGCGCGCGCGGCCGAGCCGACGTTGCCGGCCTGAAGCGGCCGCACCAGCACGAAAGCAAAATTCCCCAGGGCTCCCATCAAGGCTGAATCTTAGCCGTTGCGACCGCACCCCAACAGCGCCACCGCACTGTTACCTGTGAACCGATAGAAAGTGTGATTGAACACAGCGGAGGATAGCGCGGGCAGCCAAACGGACGCGCCAAACGCGTGCGAGGATTCATGAAAAGCGCTATTGTGGCTGCGCGCGCAAGCGCCCGGTTACGATGAAGATAATTTCCTTCGGCGACGTCCACATGGCGACGCGCAACCTCGAACGGATGGCCGAGGTGATGCGCGATACGGATCTGGTGATAATCTCGGGCGACCTGACCAACTTTGGCGGCGAGGCGGACGCGCGCAAGGTGCTCGACGATGTGTGCGCGCGATGCGCCAACGTGCTCGCGCTGCCGGGCAACCTGGACCGCCGCGAGGTAATCCCTTTTTTGGAGCGCGAAGGGATGGCGCTGCATGGCCGCGGGACGGTGCGCGACGGAGTGGCGATTTTCGGATGCGGCGGCTCCAATATCACTCCCTTCAATACTCCGACCGAGCTAAGCGAAGACGAGATTTATGCAACCCTGATGGCCGGTTACGAGCAGGTGCGCGGCCATCGTCCGCTCCTGATGATCTGTCACACGCCGCCGTTCGAGACGCGCTGCGACCGTATCGTCGGCGGCAAGGCGGTGGGCAGCACTGCGGCGCGGCGTTTTATCGAGGAGGTCAAGCCCGAGGTTTGCATCTCGGGCCACATCCATGAGTCCGCCGGCGTCGACACGATTGGTCCCACGCGCGTGCTCAACGCAGGTCCCTTCAAGGGCGGCGGCTATATAGTTGTGCGCGGCGCGGGGCAGACGCTTGACGCGCAGCTGGAGTTTCTTTGAGGTCCCGCCGCTCTCGCGCGTACAACAATCGGCCGGTGTTTATTACAGCAAGCTGGTCAATGGCAGAGGCTTGGTGCTCAAAGGATGGTCGGCGTTGCTGCGCCGTTTCATCCTGGGCAGACTGTAGCGCCGCGACGCTCGCGCGAGCGAAGGGATAAATCGCAAAGAATGTTGAGGGTGGTTTTTTTCGACGCGGCCGGGACGCTGTTTCACACTCGCGAGCCGGCCGGGCGGAGTTACGCGAAGATCGCGCAGCGCTTCGGATCGCAGGCCGACGAGCAAGTGGTGATCGATTCCTTCAGGCGCGCGTTCGCTGCCGCGCCAGGCCTCGCCTTCGGCCCTGGCCACGACGCCGCGCAGCTTCGCCAGTTGGAGCGCGAATGGTGGCATCGGCTGGTGCGGGCGACGTTCGCGGGACTGGGCGACTTCACCGACTTCGACGCGTATTTCGACGCGTTGTTCGCATTTTTCGCCGATCCCGCGAACTGGGTCGGCGACCCGGAGGCGCCGATGCTGCTGACGGCGCTACGCGAGAGCGGACTCGAGCTGGGTGTGATTTCCAACTTCGACTATCGCATCTATAGCATCCTCGAGGCGCTCGGGCTCACCCGCCACTTCGATTCGATCATTATTTCGTCCGAGGCGGGCTACGCGAAACCCGCGCCCGAGATTTTTCGGATGGCGCTCCAGCGCCATTCATTGGTTCCTTCGCAGGCGTTGCACGTTGGCGACTCGGAGGCGCTTGATGTGGTTGGAGCGCACGCGGCGGGCATCGCCGCCGTGCTGGTTGATCCTGATGCGGTCCCGTTGGCCGAGACGCCGTCGTCTATGCCGCTAGGGAAGCGTAAGCCGATACGCACGGATGGCCAGTGCGTGCGGGTGCGGTCGCTGAGCGAGGTCGCGGCCGGGCTCGGTCGGCTGACTTTTTCTTGACGCGTGTCGCGCTCTTGACGTTGTTGTCGCGAGAATTCGGGAAAGAGATCGCAGGGGGCGGGCCTGCCGCGTTTGAGTGCCGGGCTTGTTCAGCCCGCGCCGGCCTCGACGCTTTCAACCGCGGCGCCGTCGTGATCGAAACGGACGACGATCCGGTACTCGCCGCTCTGGAGGGTCAAAACGTATACGCCGGGTTTTCGAAACGCTGCGCTGATTTCATCGAGCGGCTGGTCCTTGAGCTCGGCCAGTGCGCGGTTGAGTTCGCCGATCGACCGCGTGATCGCTTCGCCGCGAGGCGTTTTGTGGAAGAGCGATGACAACGACAATTCCGCGGCCGGTCCAAACATGTTCCTGATCCGGCCGGTCGAGAGCGCTACCTCGACCATCGCGCCGATCGAGAGCAACAGTTCCGCCGGCACCTCCATCTTCGCCACCGCATCTCCAAGCGCGGCGTAGGCTTCGCGGCCCGCTGATGGCGGAGCGGCGGCAACGAAGCTCTGGATCAGCGAAACAAGCAGATCGTGCTGAAGCTCGTCGAGTTTCAGCGGCTCGGCGGATGCGGCGCGTCGGTTTTCATCGGTGTGCATGGTCATCGTGCTGGTCATCGTGCGTGTTCCTGGCCTAAGAGGGCGTCCAGCTCGTGTTCGAAGCCGCCGGTTTCGATCGCGCAATGCATCCCGCACTCCTTCGGCGCGCCGGTCTCCCACCACCATCGCCCCGAGCGCGAGTCCTGGCCGTCGGGCACCGGTCGCGTGCACGGTGCGCATCCGATCGACTTGTAACCCTGGTCGTAGAGCGCGTTATACGGAACTTCGCTGGCGCGGAGGTAATCCCATACCTCCTCTTCGGTCCAGTCGGCCAGCGGCGCGAGCTTCACGATTCCGCCGTGGTCGTGATCGATCTCGACCTTACGGATGTTCGAACGTGTGGCCCACTGGTCGCGCCGAAGACCGGTCACCCAGGCGCCGCAAGTCATGAGCGCGCGGCGCAGCGGCAGGACCTTGCGCACCTGGCAGCAGAGCAGGCGCAGTGCGACCTCGCGATAGAAAAGATTGTTGCCGTTGCGGGTCACCATCTTCTCGACCACTGCGGTCTCGGGCATGAAAACTTCGATTCCGATTCCGTACTTTTCGCGGATTCTGTCGATCAGCTCGTAGGTCTCCTGGGGCTGCCGGCCGGTATCGATCGTAAAAACGCGGACCGCCGGATCGATGCGCCAGGCCATATCGATCAAAGCGCAGCTTTCCGCCTGCAGGCTCGAACAGATCGCCAGTGAAGAGCCGAATTTCTCGATCGCCCAGGCCAGGACTTCCTGCGGTTCCTTGTCATCGAGGTCGACCGCGACCTCTCCGGCCTCCAGTTCGTCCATGAGCTGAATTTCGACTTGGGCTTCCATGTTATCCTTTCGACTTGCCGCTCCCGCGGCAGATCAACTTGCCGCTCCCGCGGCGTCGCGATGTCCCTGTGCGAGTGAGATCAAGTCATTATCAGTCGTTCGTGCGCAGAAGCCCGCGAACGATTCCTGCGGCAGCCGAGCTTCGAGATATCCGGCGAACAGCCGCGCGACATGATTTTCGACCTCAGCCGACGGCACGCGGCGCAAGAGCGGCTTGCCGATCGCGGCCTCGCGGCCGAGTCCGCCGCGCAGGATGATGTCGAAGGCCTCCATCGGCTCGCCCTTGGCGCCGCGCGCAGTCGTTCCCTGAAGGCCGATGTCGCCGGTCCAGTGCTGGCCGCACGCGTGCGGGCATCCGTCCAGATTGAGTTTGAGCGCGTTCACCTGGTCGCCGAACTCGCCCACGAGCCGCTCGATGATCGCCGCCAGCTTCGGCTTGGTCGAAACCACCGAGTAGTTACAGTGCGTATCGCCGATGCATCCGATCGACGAGGCGTATAGCCCGCTTACGTCGAGCGGGAAACCGATTGCGCCCACCCGCTCGATAATTTCGTCCACTCGCGCCCTGGGAATTCCGGTCAGGATGAAGTTTTGCCGGCGGGTCAGGCGTACGTCACCGCCGATGTCGCCGGCGATTGCTGCCAACTCCCGCATCTGGCGCCCGGTCATCAGGCCGAGCCGAACTGGAAAGCCGGCATAACAGCGTCCCGGCGTTTTCTGCTCGTGGACACCGATATGCTCGCCTTCGCGATCGGGCAGCGGCAACTCGGGCAGATCTTCCATCGCATAGCCGAGCCGCTCTTCAACCAGCTTGCGAAATCCTTCCGGGCCGTAATCGTCGACCATGAACTTGAGCCGCGCCTTAACCCGGGAAATCCGGTACTCGGTGGTCAGCCGCCAGACGTCGAGAATCGCGCGCATTGCCGCGAGCGCCTGCTCGCGCGCGACGAAGACCCCGAGATGGCGCGAGAGGCGCGGAGTCGAGGACTGTCCGCCGCCGACTCGAAGTGCAAAACCATTGCGGCCGTTGCTCTGCGTGCCAACCAGGGCGACGCAATTTATCTCGGGTGCGTTGCACTGTGCGGGGCATGCCGCGATTGTGATCTTGTGTTTGCGCGGCAGGTCCGAGTACTCGCGATTGCCGTAAAAGAACGCCGCCGCTTCCGAAATCACGCCGGTCGCGTCAAACAACTCATCGCGATCTATTCCGGCGACCGGGCATCCGGTGATGTTACGCACTACGTCGCCGCATCCGCCCATCGTGGTCAGGCCGGCGTGCTTGAGCCGGTCCAGTATCTCGGGGAAGCGGTCGAGCGTGATGTAGTGAAGCTGGATGTTCTGGCGGGTGGTCAGTTCGCCCTCGTCGCGTCCGTGGCGTTCGGCAATCTCGCCGATCGTGCCTAGCCCTTCGGCGGTCAAAATGCCGCTGGGGATTTTGACTCTCATCATGAAGCCGCCGATTTTCGGTTTGTCGTGATAGAGGCCGAACCATTGCAGGCGCACGACGTCCTCTTCGGGGAGCTTCTCGTACGACGTGCCGGCCACGCGCTCCCATTGGTTCGCCAACTCGGTGGGGAAGAGCTCGTGCTTGAGGCGCTCGACGGAGTTGCGCTTCAAGATTGTCTCCCACGCCGGCGCTGGTCGTATCGCCATCGCGTTCCTACTCCATCTGCGTCGCCGACAAACCGGACGGATCGGCTGTGCGACGCAAGGCTATCGAAGCATCTTCTTCGGAATCGCCGAACGCGGCCGGCTCATCCGAGGCGCCCGCGCGGTCAGAGTGAAACCATCCCAGGCGCTCGGAGAGTTTGGCGACTTCGCCGACGATCAGCAGAGCGGGCGATCGGGGCCGGCGCTCGGCGGCAATATCGGCGAGTGTCGCGAGGGTGCCGTGCAGAATCTCCTGCTTGCGCGTGGTGCCGTTCGCGATCAATGCCGCTGGCGTTGAATCCGAAAGACCGTGGCGGCGCAGCTTGCGGCAAATCGTCTCGATTTGGCCGAGCGCCATGTAGAAGACGATCGTCTGTCCGGACGCCGCCAGGCGTTGCCAGTCGTGGCTCGTATCTTCAACGTCGTGGCCGCTGACAAAGACGCACGAGTGAGCGTAATTCCGATGAGTCAGTGGTATACCCGCGTAAGCGGCGCATCCGATGGCCGCGGTGATACCGGGGACGACCTTGTAAGCTACGCCTGCTCCGGCCAGCGCTTCCATCTCCTCGCCGCCGCGGCCGAAGATGAGCGGGTCGCCGCCTTTGAGCCGGAGCACCCGATTGCCTTCCCGCGCGAGGCGAATCATCGCCCTATGGATCTGCTCCTGCGACCAACCATCTCCGCCGCCGCGCTTGCCGACGTCGATACGAGCGGCGTCGCGCCTGACCAGCGTGAGAATCTCCTGTGAGACCAGGCGGTCATACAAAACCACGTCGCACTGCTGCATCAGCCTCAGCGCGCGCATCGTGAGCAGCTCCGGATCGCCGGGTCCGGCGCCCACGATATAGACTTCGCCCTCGATTGGCCGCGAATCGTCGCCCGCGCTATCGACCATCCGCGCCATCAGCCGATGCGCGGCGTCGCCGCGGCCGGCAAACAGATGCTCCGCGACAGGGCCTCGCGCGACGCGCTCCCATAAACGCCGGCGCTGCTCGGGACGGCAGACCTGCCGACGTACCTTTGCACGCCAGCCGCCCATGAAATCGGCGAGACGGCCTAGCGCGCCGGGCAAGAGAGCTTCGAGGTAGGCCTTCACCTGCCGCGCCAGAATTGGCGCTCTGCCGCCCGTGCTGAGCGCGATTACCAGGGGAGATCGATCGACGACCGCGGGCATGATGAACCCGCACAGAGACGGGTCATCGACGACGTTCACCAGAACGCCGAACCGGTTGGCGGACGCGGCGACCAATCGGTTCAGTTCGGCGTCGTTGGTAGCCGCGATGACCAGCCGATGGCCAATCACCATCTCGGGCTCGAAGCGCGCGGTCCGCCATGAGATTTTTCCTGCCGAGATCAGCGACTCGAATTCCGAATCGCAGCGCGGCGCAACCACGGTGACCCTGCATCCGCCCTCCAGCAATTGGCGCGTCTTACGCAGTGCGACGGCACCGGCGCCGACCATCAGGGCTGAGGAGTCGCGAAGCGCAAGAAAGATTGGAAACCAGTCCATCGCTTAGAACGCCATCTTCGCAGCGACGCCGAGTAACACGATCGCGATCGCGCGCCTCAGCGCCGTTTCCGGCAAAAGGCCGACCAACCGGGTGCCGACGTAAATTCCCGGCAACGTTCCCAGGAGCAATTGTCCAAGCAACGCGAAATCGACCCTGGCGATCAGCATGTGTCCAAGGCCGGTAGCGAGGGCCAGAACCACGCCGTGGGCAAGATCGGTCCCGACCAGGTCATGCGCTTTGGTCGATGGAAAAAGCAGCAGCAGGACCGTGACGCCGAGCGCTCCCGCGCCCACCGACGAGAGGCTTACCAACACCCCGATCACAATCCCGGCGGCGATGGGCAAAAAGCGCCGCAACGGTCCGTCGGAGGATTCGTCGGAGGATTCGGACTCGCCGCGCGCTACCAGGCGGCCCAGTTGCTCGCGGAATAAAATCACCCCGGCACTGGCGGTTAGCGCGATGCTCAGCGCCAGGTTTGAAGCCGCATCGAAGTCGCGAGGACCGCGTCCCAGCAGCCACAACGCCCCGATTGCCACGGCCGCCGCCGGTAGGCTGCCCGCGAGCATCCTGGCCGCCAGCCGCCATTTGACCTGCCCTTTGCGGGCGTAAACCCACAAGGCGCCCGCTCTCGTCAGGGCGGTGTATAAGAGGTCCGTGCCGACTGCCACGCCGGGTGCTATGTGCATCCCGAGTATCAGAATCGGCGCCATCAGCGAGCCGCCGCCGACACCGGTCATGGCCACCAGCGCGGCTACCACAAAACCCAGAAGGGTAAAGCTTAAATGCATGAAACTAAGTGGCCGGGTGTATAGATGATAAATATAGTCATCTTTCTCATGTATTATCCCTGAGCATAAACGGCGGAGCGCGGCGGGTCAAGCGATGGCCTAGCGGCGGATGTAGCCCTCCCAAGGCGCGCGCTTCTCGCTAACATCTGGCGCAATGGCCTGACGCGCGAGTTTATCGGAATACGAGAGATCGATCTCGCCACTGATTCATGGTCGAGCGCCGAAGTGCGGACACGATCGCGATGACGCCAGGCCTTTGGCGTGCGACTCGATTATCACCAAGCGCACGGGCGGAGGCGCACAAGCGATGGACTGATGAGATCGCACAGGAGCCTCGGGCGCTGGGTGAAAGCGATGATTGTTGCGTGCGGGATTGACCGCCGCAGCGTGCGCAAGGCATATACTATCGCGACCTGCGGTTCGACGCTTGAGTCTTAACCATGAACCGCCTCAAGCGGCATTCTCGGTAACGATTTGTATGCCCTTCATTGCGGGTGTTGCCGTTTAGGTCCGATTCGTTCCGTGTAGGCGAGAGCGATGGCAAAAAATCCGAACATTATTTCGGAAGCGCCTTCCTCTGATTCGAATCCGGAGGCCAGCAAAAAGCCTCTCCACCAAAACGAAACCGAAACGGATTCACGCGAGCAACTGATCGCTGAACTGCGTGAAGCGGTTCGCGCGCGTGACGACTTTCTTGCCATCGTGGCGCATGAATTACGCAATCCATTGACTCCGATTCTGCTTTGCCTGCAGCTCATCCGCGAGACCGAGCGATCTGCGGATCAGATCAAGCCGAGTGTCGAGTTCGACCGGCTCGAGCGGCTGATCAAACGTTTCGTCGCGCGCACCACCATGCTCCTGGAAGTGGCGCAAATCAGTTCAAACAAGTTCCGTCTGGAACCTTCCGAGGTGAATTTGTCCGAATTGACAGGCGGCATCGTCAGCGAGTACATGCCGATGATTCTTCGCAGCGGCTCCGAGCTGACCGCCAACATTCAGAGCGCAGTGGTGGCGCAACTCGATGAACTTGCGGTCTCGGGAATCGTGGAAAATCTGCTTTCGAACGCGATCAAATATGGAGAACACAAACCAATCGACCTCACTTTGACAGCCGACGACGATTGCGCCTGCCTAACCGTTCGAGATCACGGTATCGGGATCGATGCCAAGGATCGGGACCGCATATTCGATCGGTTCGAGCGAGTTGTAGGCCGCGCGACTCAGACTGGCTTCGGAATTGGGCTATGGCTGGTACGCAACCTGGTGGAATCAGCGGGCGGCGCAATAACCGTGAGCGGCAAGCCCGGTCAGGGTTCGCTCTTTACGGTAACGCTGCCCATCAAACCTCGGGATAATCGATGAGTAGCAAAAATTATCATCAGCTCACGCGCGAACCCTCGGGCATCAAAGGCCTGGATGTAATTCTCCGCGGCGGTTTTTTTGCCGGCGGCCTGTATATCGTGGAAGGACCGCCCGGAGTCGGCAAGACCATCTTGGGGAACCAGATTTGCTTCAACCGCGCGTCAGCTGGAAGAAAAGTTCTGTATGTAACTTTGATAGCTGAGACTGTGGCCCGGATGCTGCTAAACATAAAAAGCCTGACTTTTTTCAACGAAGACCAGGTCGGCAGCGACATTGTCTACATCAGCGGTTTCAGCGCGTTGAAGGACAAAGGCCTTAACGGACTACTTCACCTGTTGCGAAAAGAGGTTAGCGCGCGCAAGGCGACAATTCTCGTCGTCGACGGATTCGCGTCGGCTTCCGACCATGCGCGGTCGCACGAAGAACTGAAATTGTTCGTTCAGCAACTGCAAACTCAGGCCGACGCAGCGGATTGCACAGTCTTTCTGCTTACCAATCCAACGGAGCATACGCCCTCGTCTGAAGAGACGATGGTGGACGGCATCATTAGTTTGAAGACTACTCTCCACGAATGGCGCTCGGCGCGCGAGCTATGCGTGCGCAAATTCCGCGGGAGCAGCTTTCTACAAGGCGTTCATTCCTACGACATCAACGAAGACGGGGTCTCCGTTTATCCGCGACTCGAAACGCTGATCAGCCCTAGCGCTGATATTAACGGGGATTTGCGGAGAATCTCATCAGGAAATTCCCGTCTGGACGAAATGCTGGGCGGCGGCTTCCCCGCGCGCTCCGCTACGATGCTCATCGGGCCTTCCGGAACCGGCAAGACCACTTTAGGCCTGCAATTTCTTTCGCTGTCGAGCGCCGATGAACCGGGCCTCCTGCTGACTTTTTACGAAACGCCGGCGCGGATCAACGCGAAGGCCAAGGCGCTCTGTCCCTCGCTGATAGAGCAGCTCGATGCGGGCCACGTGCAAATGCTCTGGCAGGCGCCGACCGATCAATTTCTGGACGAACTTGCCGACCGGATGCTCCTCGATATCAAACATAGAAAGGTCAAACGGCTGATGATCGATGGTATCGGAGGGTTCAAAAAAGCTCTTCGCGCGAGGCCAATCGAGCCCTTCTTCTCCGCGTTGGTCCATGAATTGCGTGCCCAGGGGGTCACCACGATCTGCACCGCGGAAGTGATGGAAATCGTGGGGCCGACCATCACCGTACCGCTTCAGGGCCTTTCCGACGTGACGGACAACCATATAGTCCTGCGCTTCGTCGAATCGGGCGCCAGCCTGTATCGGATCTTGTCGATACTGAAAGTGCGTGACAGCGCCTTCGATTCTGATTTGCGCCAACTTTCCTTCTCCGCCAGGGGTATCGAGCTGGCTGAAACCTCCGACAGCGCCAAATCGATCCTGCCTATCTTGTCTCCGAAAAATGAGCCCACGGTGACTCAAGAATAAGAGATGAGTTGGGGCGTATGGCGAAGAAAAAGGCTGGTCCGGCCAAAAAAACCATTCTGGTCGTCGATGACGAATTCGGAATTCTCGAGGTTCTCGAAGCGATCCTCAGCGACGCCGGTTTCAAGGTCATAAGCGCAATGAATGGGCAGGAGGCGATGGCCCTCCTGCAGGAGGAGGTGCCGGACCTGGTGATCGTCGATTTCATGATGCCGCTTCTGGACGGAGCGGGCGTCATCAAAGCTATGCGCGCTGATGGGAGACTCGGCCGCGTCCCCGTGCTCTTAGCCAGCGCATTACCCGAGCAGACCATCAGCGAGCGTTGTACCGGTTACGACGCGTTCCTGCGTAAGCCTTACAAGACTGAAAAATTGATGGAAGAAATTTCGCGATTGCTCAAGCTCCCGCCTGCCTGATTTCTCACTAAACACGCCAGGCTCTTTTCTCCGGCGGCTCGCCCTCGCAAACCCCGGGCGCCAACTTTCTGCTTTCAGCCGCGATTGGTTTGATCTCGACCAGCTTGCAATCGCCCTATATCTTCATCCTTAATCAACATGGCCTTTTGACCGAAGCGGATGCCTCGTGCCTGGCGACGGTCCGTCGGAACTTTCAGGCCGCCGCAGGAATTGACGCGAATGGCGCATACGCACCGTATTTTGCCCGGCCGCTTTCCATTGATCGCGCTTTTTTTGCCTGTGCTGGGTCTGGCGGTCTCGTTCTCGGCCGCCAACGCCTCGCTGGGCGGCCTGAACTCGCGCCTTAACGCCCTCGAGTCGCGCGTAAACGAGGCGGTGAGCAATCCGGCCGCCGCAAGTTCGGTCATCTCGGAGTTGGACACGGCTGAGGGGGAGTTTGAGGAGGCGGCCAACGGGCGCGCCAGTCGCGGCGAGCTTCTGGAGACCTACATTCAGCTCGAGTCGATGCTCAACCGGATTTATCAGGCCTATCAGCACAAGAAAGACGCGTGTATCGCGCAGATCGACGCGGGCGGAAATTGCGACTACGACCAGCCCGAAAAGCTCGCGCTGCGTGCGCTCTATCCGCTGTCGTGGCTGCACTATCGTGGATCGCTGCTGTATAGCGGCGATCCCTCGATCGCGCGACGGCTGCTCAACCAGGCGATCGACGGCTTCACCTCGAGTACGCTGGTGATTTTCTCGCCCGAGCTCATACGCGAGAACCTGCTCGGACGGGCACTCTGCGAGCGCGAGTTGGGCAAGTACGATCATCAGGAATACAACCACGCCATCGCCGACTTCAAACGCATCATGCGCGACGGCCCCGAGACCCGGCAGTACCGTCCGGCCCAGCAGGGACTGGCGGCGACCTATGCCGCGATGGGCCAGCCGGGGCAGGCGGCGAAGCTCTCGGGTGAGGCGGCCGCGGGCGCCAGCGGCGCGACCCGGCAGGGGCTGGAGCTGATGCGGCTGCGCGAGTTGTTCGAAGCCGAAAGGGCGACAACCGATCCGGCCAAACGCGCGAGCATCCATCGCGAAGCCGTCGAGTACATCAAGGCCCGCCAGGACGACAAGAACGAATGGGCGATCGCGCTCTCGGCGGTCGCGCAATACGTACCTGATCCGGTGGCCGAGTTCGGCGCCTCCACCGATCCGTTCGAGAAGTGGCTGCTCGCGAGCGTGCTTTATTTCAAGCATCAGCCGCTGCCCGCGGCGAAATATTTCACCGAGGCGGCCAACACCGGCCACTATCCCAAGGCCTACAAGTACGCGGCCGACATCTACTACTCGTTGGGGCGGATTGATCTCGTCGAAAAGCTGGTCGACCAGGTCGCCGCCCAGCCGGGCAATCCGGACGCGCAGTGGGCGTCCTATATGCGGTTCAAGCTTCCGCGCCTGCAATGGGAGCGCGGCGGTAAGAGCAACGCGGCGCTCGAGAAGCAGTGGGTGGCCGCTGCCGAAGACTATCTCAAGGCCTATCCGCATGGCCAGTACTCCTTCGAGCCGCGCTTTCGAATCGCCGAGCGGCTGCAGAAGCGGGGCGAGTACGCCGAGGCGATCAAGCAGTATCGGCAGGTTTCCGGCAATCCTTCCTATGACTTCACCGCAGTCTTCAACGCCGCCGAGTGCAACTACCTGATGGTCGCCGAGGCCGAGAAGGAGCAGGCCGCCGCCGGCAAGAACGCCAAGCCCTCGCCCGCGCTGGCTGCGATGCGTGCCGACGCGATCAAGGGGTTGCGCGACGCGATCAACCGCGAGCCGCAGGCCGAACGCGCCGCGCCGATGCAGCGCCGCTTCTTCCATGACGCGCGCGGCCGCGCCATCTACATGCTCGCCAGCCTGCAGGAGCACGAGGGGACCGCGGTCAACAATCGCGAAATCGCCGCCCTGCTCACAGGCTACGAAAATGAATATCCCGGGATGAGCGATCACTTCAGCGAAGTGTTCGAATGGCGGCTGAAGGCGCAGGCCGCGGTGGGGCAGTGGGACGCGATCGCGCGCGACGTCGCGGCGCTGGTCAAACGCAACCAGGGCAATACCGCGCATAGCGACTTCATCAAAGAGATCGGGGCCGACTTCTGGCGCGGCGCGCTGGCAGCGCAGGCCCGCGGCGATCAGAAAGCCTATCTCGCCCAGGCCCAGTTGACCGCGCTTGACTACGGCTACTTCGAGGACATGGTCAAGGCGGGCAAGATTCCCGCCAAGAATCTCACCGGCACGCTATCGATTCTTGGCCAGGCCTACGCCGCGCTCGGCCAGACCGACAAGGCCGCGGCGACGTTCGCCGAAGTGGTCAAGGCCGACCCGGCTTCGCCCGACGCCAACGCGGGCCTCGCGCGAATCGCGCAGTCGCGCAAGGACTACAAGAACGCGCTCGATCTTTGGTCACGCGTCGAGGCGACCGCGGCGCAATCGGACAATCTCTGGTACCAGGCCAAATACAACGTGGCGCAAATTCTCGCGGTCGAGGGCAACGTTTCCGGCGCGTGTAACAAGCTGGCCGTAACGCGCAGCGAGCATCCGAGCTTGGGCAGCCCGCAGATGAAGGCGCAATGGCTCGATCTGCAGAACAAAATTTGTCTCAAACAATCGGCGGCACAGTAGGTTCACGATGCTGACGCGAATTCATCACGTGGGAGTGGTCGTGCCGAGCCTCGAAGAAGGCCTCAAGTTCTGGCGCGACACGCTTGGGATGCGGCTGACCAAGAGCGCCACGATTGAGGAGCAAGGCGTGCGCGCCGCGCTGCTCGAAATCGGCGGCAGCGAAGTCGAATTACTCGAACCGCTCAGCCCTGAGGGCGGCGTGGGTAAGTTCCTCGCGCGGCGGGGCGGCGGGTTGCATCACGTATGCTTCGAAACCGACGACGTCGCGCGCGAGCTTGCAGACGCCAAGGCCAAGGGGATCCAGCTAATCGATCAGGCGCCGCGCCATGGCTTGGCCGGGATGATCTGCTTTCTCCATCCCAAGGCAACGCGAGGCGTGCTGGTCGAGTACGCGCAGCCGTTCGACGACGAGTCTCACGGCGCGAATAAACCTCACAAGTGATGGAGGCCGATGCCGATCTACGAATATCACTGCGCTGACTGCGACCGTTCATTCGAATGCTTTGTCCGCCCCGGCGGGCAGGAGACGGAGTGCCCGGCCTGCCACGGAGAAAATATCGCGCGCGAGCTTTCGGTCTTCGCCTCGGCGCGCAGCTCAGACACGGCCGGCCCGATGAACGGCGGCGGCGGCGCGACCGGCGGTGGCGGCGGATGCTGCGGCGGGGGCTGCGGCTGCCGCTAGTCTCTCACCACGACCCGCACCGAGACCTGAGAGGCGCGCGGGCGTTATCTGAACGGGGTGAAGGTGCGCATCAGCACCGCGTATATTTCCAGCGGGATGGAACTGCGCAAAAACGCCGCGCACAGTCCGAACAGTGCTCCGAACAGGCTACCGTTGACCCGGATCCATTCGAGATGGGTGCGGGTCTTGGACTCGATCTGCACGCGGATTTGTTCGTCGGTCTTGCGGCTCAGGTTTTCCACCACCAGCCGCGAGATCTCGCCGCGTGTGGCGCCGGCGGCCGAGTTGAGCAGCTTTTCCACCCACTCCAGGACATATTTACGCTCGACGCTGTCGGCGGTCTGAAGCTTCGCACCGATGCGATGAATCTCGTCCTCGATATACTGCAGGAACTCGGGGTCGTGGCTGAACTTGGAAACCAGATCCGGAAGGTTTTGCGCGAAGTCCCGAATTTTTCCTTCGAAATTCACTAGCAGCCGCTCGACCATCCTGAGCAGCGGTCCGAACTCGAGCAGCCTGCGCAACTCTTCAACTATGCGGTCCACCACTTCGGGCCGCTTGAGCCATTGCGCAAGGCGCAGCGCCTGTTCTTCGACGAAGGTCAGATCGGCGTCGCGCAGCGAAAGCTGTTCGAGCAGGTGGCCAATTTTGGTGACCAGGTCATACTCGATGAGTTTGCGATGAATCATGTCGGGCGTCAGCCATTCGTTTTCGACGGCGTTGCCGATCCCCTGGATAATCCTTGCGCGGTTGCGCGGCAGCACGCCGGAGTTCGGCAAGTACCACTTGCGCTCGAAGAGCATCTTCAAAGCGATGTAATCGCAAAGGCCGCCGATGAGCGAAGCTTCGCCCGCCATACGAATCACTTCGCCGGCATGCTGATTGAAGTTCACGTAGACAATCCATCCGGCCGCATACAGCAGAACGGAAACGATCAGTGCAACATCGCCCTTACGCAAGACCAAACCTCACTTTGTTCTTCGCGCTGCGTCGAAGAGTTACGGCCGGCGTGGGCGCCGGCCGCGAGACCGCGGAACTGGACAACCTAAGTCTTGTGCGCGCTAACTTTTTTGCGCGGCCGCGAATTCGCGCTTGGCCGATTCCATCAGCGCCGGCTCGGCGAGCAAATCATACGCGGTCAGCGCCATCGCCTTTGCCACCCGGATCATCGCCTCATAGGCGCGCGGCGTGTCGGTATGGCTCGCGAAACGTTCCTCGTGGCAATTGCCCGCGCCCGGATCGGCGATGCGGAAGATCGGATGAATTGCCGGCAGCGCATGACTCACGTCGCCCATGTCGGTCGATCCGGTGGGCATGTCGGGCGGCGCGTCGGGCGCTTTGACGCCGAACGCCTCGCAATGACGCGCATAGCGATGAGCCATCGCGAGATTATTAATCATGTTCTTGTAGCCGCCGAGAATTTCGGGCGTGAGCCTGGTTCCGGTGGCCGTGGCGGCCGCCTCGGCGCATCGCAGGACGCGGTCCGCTATCTCGTGAGTGTAGCTGGTGGTATGCGCGCGGCACAGAAACTCACACTCGGCCTTTTGCGGGATGATGTTCACCGCCTGTCCGCCATTGGTGATGATCCCGTGGATGCGCGAGCCGTCGCGAAAATGCAGCCGCGCAGTGTCGACGCTTTGAAAGGTCTGGATCACCGCGGCGAGCGCGCTCGCGCCCGCCCATGGCGCCGCCGAAGCGTGGGAGGCGCGCCCGTGGAAGGTGAAACGGAGATGGCGCGTGGCGAGCGTGGGAAAAGTGGCGAACTCGCCGTCCACCGGATGCGCCATCATCGCAACGTCTACGCCGGTAAGCGCACCCTTTTCCAGCATGATGATCTTGCCGCCACCGCCCTCCTCGGCCGGCGTGCCGAGAATCACCACCCGCCCCGGCAATTGGGCGCCGAGCGCAGAGAGGCCGGCGAAGGCCGCGAGCGCTGCGGTGCAGATAAGATTGTGGCCGCAAGAGTGGCCGTTGGGCAGCGCGTCATATTCGGCGAGGATGGCGACGGTAGGTCCGGATTTGCCGGCTGCGGCGCAAAAGGCGGTCTCCAGTCCCGCGACGCCGCGTTCGACCTCGACCCCGATTTCACCTAGCGCGCCGGCGAGCAGCCCGGCCGCGAAGCGCTCCTCGAATTTTAGTTCAGGATGAGCATGGATCTGACGGCCAAGCCCGATCGCCCGGTTCTTGAACCGATCGATCGAACCGCAGAGCTCCTCATGGATAGTCATCTGAAACTCCTTGAACCCGCTCGCGCGCGATCGGCGGGAATCGCCTCACGCAAACGCACGAGGCATGCTACCAGAGGATGCGTGCGACGTTTAGCGGAGCGCATGTGGATCGGCGAAGCGCTTCGCCAACTCCGAAGTATAGGTTCTGCCCATCAGGCCGGCATTGCTCTGCAGCCAGGAACTGAACGCAGTGGGGCAGATCGGCGCATCGTTGGATACCAGCAGGCTCGCCATCAGGCCGTCGATTTCATCGCGAGTCAAGGTCACGTCGCCGAGCGCGTACCCGATGAAACGCGAGAAAAGCAACGCCAACTGCGGCGGCGTCGGCACGATTAGCATCGTGTGGCCGAGCGCGCGGGCGAGGGTCCGCACAAAATCGCGAAAGGTATAAATCTCCGGTCCGACGGCGTCCGCGATGCGGTTGTCGGCGCCGGGCGCGCCGGCGACCGCCAGCGCGGCGAGGTCGCCGACGAACACGGGTTGCACGCGATAGTCGCCGCGGCCCGGAATCGCGAAAAGCGGGAAGCGGCGCACGAGCCACGCGAGGTTGTTAACCAGGACGTCTTCGAGGCCGAAAATCAGCGTCGGCCGCAGGATCAAATAGGAGAGTCCGGACTCCGCGATCTCGCGCTCGACCACCCCCTTGCCGCGAAAATACGACAGCGGCGAATTCTCGGCGGCGCCGGTGATGCTGATATGAACGATCCTGCGAACCTCGACGCTGCGCGCCGCGCGCAGTAACGTGCGGGTGTTCTCGACCGCGGTCTCGAACGTCGTGCCGCGATACGGAAAGCGAATCCAGTAGGTGTTGAAGAGCGTGCTCGCGCCCTCGAGGCCCTTGGCGAGGCTCTCGGGCGACGCGAAATCCAGCGGTGCGATCTCGAGCCGATCGCCGAACGGGTTGGGCTGCGACGGATGCGCGGTCATAGTCCGGACGCGCGCGCCGCGCTCGAGCAGGGCGCGGGCGATATAGCGGCCGGTATAGCCGAGCGCGCCGGTAACGACATCAAGTTCGGGGGTCGGCATGAGTGCGAGGCTCGCCGCTCAAAGCCGCGGCGCCTGCTCCGGCGCGACGACCACTGCGACCGCGCATCCGGCGCGGCGCAGGATGTGGTCCACCCGGCTACCGAAGTACAGACGCTCCTCGGCCGAACGAAACAGCGCGCCCATCATGAGCAGGTCGAATTCGCCGTCCTTCAGCGTACGCAGGATGACGCTCTCGGCATTGACGCCGGTTTCGATCCGGGTCGCGATCTTCAGTTCGAGCTGTTCGGCGAGTTCGCGGATTTCGCCGACAGCTTCCTCGCCTTCGCCGCCGGGCGCACCGGCTGCGGTGAGCGTGCGCCAGTCCAGGATCGAACGCTGGCGGACATAGAGCGCCGTGGTCTCGGTGCCTGCCGCATGCGCATAGAGCATCCCGACCGCCGCGCCCAAGCGTGCGAACGACGCCCCGCTGACCGGCACGAGCAACTTGCGCGCCGGCATCGCGGCGCCGGCGTTGCTCGCGATCACTACCGGCGCACGGACGGCGCCGAGCAGGCCGCGTAACACGTCGCCGCCGAGCACGGCGTGGCCGTGAACCTGCGAGGCGCCGGCGAAGATCGCGTCATAGCCGCGTTCGCTCTCCTGGAGAATCGCCTCGAGGATCGACTCGCCGCTGCCAGTGCGCTGGTAGACGTTGGCGGCGCCCGCGGCGGTGGCGATCTCCTTGAGATGTGCGAACTGCGCGTCGAATGCGGCCGCGGCGCCGGCGCCGTTGTTGGAATGCTTGGCCGCGGCGTGGAACACCGTAACGCTCGCCTCGGCGGATTTGGCCAGCGTAGCGGCCAGATGAGCCGCGAGTTCCGCGTGCGGGCCGCCGCCGCTCAGCACCAGCAGCTTGGCGCCCGCAGTGCGCAGCGGCAGGCGCGCCATGATGCGGTCGCGCTCGGCCCGTTCGGCGTCGCCCGGCCGTCGGCTGACTCCGCTGAGCGCCCAGGTTAGCAACGGCGGCGTCATGACCGAAGTGATGACCGCGACCGCGACAATCACCGTGTACATCGCGGGCGTGAGTACGCCGAGGCTGAGCCCCAACAGGGCGAGAATGATCTCCATCCCGCCGCGCGCGTTCATTCCGAAGGCGACCGCCAGAGCTTCGCGGAACTCGAGGCCGCCGAGTTTACCGCCCAAAAGCGCACCGAAGATCTTCGCCGTGCACGCGACCCCGAGCACGATGAGCGGGACGTAAGGGCTGCTGAGTGCCGAGAGATTGGCCTGCAAGCCCGAGTATGCGAAGAACACCGGCGCCATCAGGCCCATCGTGACCGCTTCGATCTCGGCGCGGTCTCGCGCGCGCACGCGAGGCGCGCGGCTCATCATCAGTCCCGCAACGAACGCACCGAACACCGCGTGCAAGCCAATCGCCTGAGTAACGATCGCGCAGACGAACGCGACCAACACCATCGCGCTGAATTTCCCGTGCTCCGCCGCGCCGCGATCGTCCACCCATCGCATCAGCCAAATCACCAGCCGCACGCCGATGAAATAGCAAAACGCGATGAAGGCGGCGGCCTCGACCAGCAGCAGTCCGACCGACGCCGGCGAGAGCGCGCGGCCACTCGCCAGTCCCGCGACCAGCGACAGCAGGAGCCATCCGGTGGTGTCGTCGATCAATCCGGCGGCCAGAATGAGCATCCCCAGCTCGCGGCGCATCAGGCCCAGCTCGATCAGGATTTTCGCAATCACCGGGACCGCCGAGATCGCGATCGCCACGCCCATGAAGAGCGCGAAGATAAGCCGCTGATCCGGCGCAGCCAGGTATTGCGCCGGCAGCATCATGCCCAGGACCAGCCCCGCACCGAACGGAATCACCATCCCGCACACCGATATACAGGCGGCGGGGCGTCCCTGGCCGCGCAGGACGTCGAGGTCGGTTTCAAGACCGATGTAGAGCAGGAGCAGGATCGCGCCTGTCCAGGCGAAGGCCTCCAGCAGATGGCGCGACATGGGGTCGCCGCCAAGCAGCGCGGCGAATACGCCCGGCGCGAGGTTGCCTAGCACCGAGGGGCCGACGACGACTCCGGCGAGCAACTCGCCGATGACGGGGGCTTGCCCGAGACGCTTCATCAGGTCGCCCAGCGTGCGGCTGACCAACAGCAGCAGGGTAAGCTGGATCAGGAAGCGAAGAATTTGAGCTTCGCTCAAATGCGACAAGCAGTTACTCCTGGGGAAAAGTGCGCAGCCGGGCCGAGGCGCGCTAATCCAGCGATACCGATCAGGCCAGCGATAACGATCACGCTAACGACGCGCTGCGGGCGGGTCAACGCAGACTCGCGTTGAGCGGCCGAGTTAAATGCTACGGGCGGATGCGCGTGACCGGCTGGTCGGCGATTTCGGAAGGTTTCTCGCCCTTGGCCTCGCGATGCTGCTTGTAGTCGTTCATCGCGGTCATGATTCCGGCGACCGACTTGTTGAACAGCAGCTCGCGCTGTCCGGCCGCCCATCGCTGGGAGTACTCGATTTCAGCCACCGTGCCTTGGAACTGCGGCATTACGTAGCGCGCGAACAGCTCGTACGAACGCAGCGTCTTTTCGCGCGATGCCCATTCGTGAGCGAGGCCGAGCAATCCGCCGAAGCCGCCGCTCGCCTCCTGGACCTCGCGGATGCGCGCGATCGCATCGTCGGGAGTGCCGACGATCGCGCCGCCACGCGCGACCATCCGTTCGACGGTCATCTCTTCGCGCGGCTGGCCCGGATATTCCTCGAACTGGATCTTCGCGCCTAGAGTGTCGATAAAATAATCCTGGATCCAGGAGTTGCCGCCCTCGCGGATATCCTCGAGCGCCTCCTTTTTGGAGTCCGCCAGATGAATCGGCATCACCATCCGCCAGTCCGCGCGGCTGACCGTTTTGCCATGCTCGGCTGCCGTCTCCTCGGCCACCGCCCAGCGCTTGGGCAGTCCTTCAAGGCCGCCAGTAGCGAACGCCGCGACCGAGAGCACGCCGCATCCAAGCTCACCCGCCGCAACCATCCCGGAGGGCGAGATCGTGTTGGCGACGAAGATCGGCATGTGCGGCTGCTGGTAGGGCTTGACCTGCAGATGGGCGTCGTTGAGGCGGAAGAAGGAGCCATCGATCGTGATGCCGCCCTCCTCGGTGAAGAGCCGCATGATCGCCTTGACGCCTTCAACCATCTGGCGGCGCTGCTGCGTGGTGTCAATCGCTAACATGTGCGCGTCTGCCGCGAGCGCGCCCGGCCCGCATCCGAGCATCACGCGTCCGCGCGTCAGATGGTCGAGCAGGGCGTAGCGGTTCGCGATGTTGAACGGGTTGTGGTACGGGACGCTGACCACGCCCGAGCCGAGCATGATCCGGCGCGTGCGCCCTGCGGCGGCGGCGATGAAGATGTCTGGCGACGAGATGATTTCCCATCCCGAGGAATGATGTTCGCCGATGAAGACCTCATCATAGCCGGTGCGATCCAGCCATTCGATAAGTTCCAGGTCGCGCTCGAAACAAAGCGTGGGGTTTTCGCCGGCGCGATGGAAAGGCGCCATGAAAATGCCGAATCTCATCCGGATCTCCTTGCGTTCGCTTGGCGTTCGCTAGGCGCTCGCCTGGCGCCTGGCCCGTCGGGCGGCCCGCCCGAGGGCTTCAACGTCACCTTACGACGCGGGCTATTGACGGGACAATAGCCGAAACGGGGAGACGCCCGGATGCGTCTTACTGGTTGTAGGAGATCGATGGCTGGGGTCAAATAACTCGAACTCCCCGCGCACGCATCCGGCGGTCTGCCAAGGGCGGTCTGCCAAGATAGAGCAAGATAGCGCGGAGGAAAAAGCGCAATAAAGGTGCCGCGGAGCGTCCCATCTTGACTCTTCACCTAACGGTTAACTTGGAACGGCTTGCTCAAGGCGGGGGCAAATAGGAAGATCTAACCATCGGACGCGATTTGGCTGCTTCAGGTCGGAATCCTGAAAGCCAGTCAGCGCCTGAAATCCGGTTGTGAAAATTTGCAATTGAGGACAGTCGCAATGCTCAGCTTAAGAGACCGCGGGGCCCGTGGTCGAGCGGCGACAGCGACCGTGGCGATGCTCGCGGCGTTGCTGTTCTCCGCTGCCGGACCCGTCGCGGCACAGCAGCATGGCTACGTTCCGCCGTCTCATCCGCTGAATAACGGCCAGGGCGGCTCGGTACTCGAATTGCCGACGACGCCGGCGAGGCAAGGCGGCAACGACGCGCTGACGATGCCGCGACTCAGCCCGCAGCCGGGTCAAGAGCTGGAACTGCCCTCGCGCGCGCTGCGCAACCAGTCAGGCTACGAGCAGGTGACGGTCACGGTGACCGATCAAAGTGGCCGCTACGTGACCGGCCTGCAAAAGGGCGACTTCCGAATCTACGTCGACGGCGTGCAGCGACCGCTTGAGTTCCTGCGCCAGGACCTTAACACTCCGGTGTCGATTGGAATCCTGGCCGATACCTCGGGCAGCATGGAACCCAAGCTGCAGCAGTTGCGGACCGCGATTGGGCAATTCATCGGCGACCTCAATTCGCAGGACGACGTGTTCTTGTTTGCGTTTTCCAACCGCCCGTTTCTGCTTCAGCCGTTTACCACTAACCATTTCCTGGTCAGGAGCCGGCTCGCGCTGCTGCACGCCTACGGCCAGACCGCGCTGTTCGACACCATCATGGACGGCCTGATCATGGTGCGGCACGGGCGCTACGACAAAAAGGCGCTGCTGGTGGTGACCGACGGGATGGATAATGCCAGCCAGGCGACGCTGCAACAGGTGGTCGGGCAGGCGCGCCGGATGGGCGTGTTGATTTATTCGATTGGAATCGGCGACCCGAACTCGGGCGGAGTCGGAATCGCGATTGGACCGTTCATGTTCGGCGGCGACATGGACCACGTCGATACGCAGACGCTGACTGAGCTATCCAACGAGAGCGGCGCGCGCACCTTCGTGGTGCGCGAGGTCGGCGACGGCGAGGCCTTGCGCCAGGACTGCGCGGCGATCAGCAACGAACTGCGTGAGCAATACACCGCCGGATTCGTGGCGCCCGACCCCTCGCGACCCGGCTATCGCAGCCTGCGCGTCGACGTGCCGGCGCGGCCCGAGCTTTCGGTGCGCGTGCGCAAGGGCGTGACGGTCGGCCCCGGGGGCACCGAGTACGCCGGGCCTGACGCGGGCCCGTAGGGCACGCGTCAAGGCCGAGCGCGGTTGCGACGCCGTTACGTCGAGTTCGCTACGGATGTTCCTCATAGGCGCCAATTGACCAGCCCGATCCCTGGGGCCGCGCGATTCCGTCTTTGTCAGACGAAAACGAACTGATACTGGTTCCCGAGTTGGCGACGCCTGACAGAGTGGAACAGCCGCTGGGACTACCGTTTGCAAAACAGAGATGATAATCGGCGCCCGCGCCGGTGGCGTCGCCGTAGTTGACGAATCCGGGAACGGTGGTCAGGCTCGCTGGACAGGTGCAGCCTCCGCAGTAGTTGCCCACGCTTCCCGACCGCATGCTCACGTCATTCGTTATCCAGGTCGGAACGGTTGAATTGTAGCAGCTGATTGGGCCGTCACCGCCGGCGCCGACATCGAAGAATATATTATTCTCGATCACCTCTCCGCTCGGAGCAGAGGAGCCGCCATATACAATCGCTTCGAGCGCCAGATGGTCAAAAGTGTTGTTGTAAAAATGGTTGCCGGATTGAGGATTGCCGTCGAGTTCAAATCCCTGATCCAGATTGGCGAATACGTTGTTGCGGAAAGTATTCCCGGTTACCGTCCCTTCCAGCGACGATACCTCGGCTCCGGAAGTCGAATTTCGGCAGAAGTTCCCTTCAAATAGGCTATTCTGCATTCCGTGGCTTGTTCCGCCATTATCCCAGGTCTGAAAGCAATCGGTATGCGCCTCGTTCACGTCGATTGGATTCGCGATAGTGCCATGCGGTATGTCGTGCAGGTTATTGTGAGAGACAACGTGGTTGCTGCCAAAAGCTCGAATCCAGTCGGCATCGTCGGCGGGGTTTCCATTTGGAAGTAGATCGGGCGCCTGGCATACCGAGAATATTCCACCTACCAACTGAGGCCGCTGCTGAGTGTACGAGATATCGTTGTTGGTAGCGGTGGTGCCGGTTCCGTCTATGTTCAGGCCCGCCATTTGCGCCCGCACGATAGTGTTGTGATCGAGCGTGAGATGATTGCCGACCGTGGGCTCTTCGTAAATCCCCTCATGACAAAGATCGTGGATATAGGATCCGGTCACGGTGTCGTCGTGCGAGGTGCCGGAGATATACACTCCGTATCCATTTGGAACTGCGGAAGCCTGATGGGTCAATTCGAGATTCTGAATGTCGACGTAATTCGAGCTATTCAGTTCCACCCCTTGCAAAACCGCGGTCCGGCCGGTCGTGCTGGTCAACGTGATGTGGCAGCCGGCAGTGCCCGATTTGCCGCTGAAGATTGCGGTCTCGGCATATGTGCCCGCATTTACCATAATGGCGTCACCTGCGCTGGACATTGAAATCGCCTTCGCAACTGTCCTATAGGGCGCCTGGGCAGTGCCGTTCCCGAGGCTGTCGCTACCGCCCATGTCAACGTAAAGCGGTCCGTATCCAGCGCAGCTTGGGGTCGGAGTAGCCCCAGGTGTTGGGGTGGCCTTAGGGGTCGGAGTGCCCGCAGGCGTCGGCGTCGCTGTTGGCGCAGGTGTAGAGGGCGGTTGGGGAGTCGGACTCGGCGTGCTGACTGGCGACGATGTAGCGGTTGGCACAGGTGTACTAGGTGGCGGCGGCGTCGGACTCGGCGTGCTGACTGGCGACGATGTAGCGGTTGGCACAGGAGTACTGCGAAGGTGCTTCTTCAAACTTGATGGAGCAGTGGTGAGGCGCCTCGCATGGGCCGGAGGTGTCGCGGCGATCAGGAAAGTGAACAGCATCGCGGTTACGCCAAACAGGCGCGGTGTAAAACCCAAAAGACCTTTCATACTTTCTCCCCCCGAAGAAAGTTTGAGGCGGCGCAATGCCACATCGCGGACCGCTCTCGTTTATCGAGAGCGGTGTTGCCGACCGGCCAGAAGATGTCGGCTCGATGAGAGGGATGTTTGTCGAATCGAAACGGAACGAGGAAGCCGCAGCCGGTATATGGTCCGGCCTGCGCGGCAGCTCGGAAAGACCCTCCCCCCAGGGGATCCCTCCAAGCGACGCGACCACTCTAACGAGGTGTGGGAAACGTTGTCAACAAGATTACTAACGACTAGACACGTAGATTAGTTATATTTAATGTTTTGAGGCGCATATTTAGTTAATTTGACGCGTGTTATCCCCAGTCTCGCGTTCGGGCCAAAGTTTAGCTCTTACGCTATGCGGATGCGCTTGAAAATAGAGCGGAAATTATAATGAGAGCGCTGCCCTAGGGCACTATCACGCGCGGCAGATCGAGCACCGGCGTGGCGATGCCCGCCTGCGAAAGCATCGCGTGGACCTGGCCGCGATGATGCGTCTCGTGATTGAAGAGATGCGCGAGCAGCAGCTGTACCGGCTTGCGATATGACTTGCCTTCGTTGCTGACGTAAGCAATTTCGCCGTCGAGGAATTCGTCACTCAGGCTGGCGGCGAAGCGCTCGATTCGTTCGTCCTCGCGTATCCGCGCCGCGCGCAACTCCTCGAAGTCGTCGTACAGGATCGCGTCGAGATGGGCCGACGATGCTACTCCGCCCTCGAAACGGGTCATCCAGTTGCGGTCGCCGACCATGATGTGGTTGAGCGTGCCGTGGATGCTTTTGAAAAACGCCTGCCGGTTCTTTTTGCGCTCGGCGTCGGTGAGTTGCGCGCAGCAGTCGTACAGGCGCTCGTTGGCGAGCCGGTTGTAGCGCGCCATCATCTGGAAATGCGGGATGAGGGGGTTCATCGTGGGATTTATGGGGGCGCGCGCTAGTCGTCTTCCTCTTCTGCCGGCGAATCCGCCGCCGGCTTTACCGGAAAAGGCGCGACGAATGTGCGTCCGATGTCCGGGATGATATTGAGGAACTTGACCTCCGCGAACTCGCCTGCGACCTGGACCGCCGAGAGCGCCGCGTTGTCGACCCGGATGCGGCGGAAGTGGCGCAATTCCAGCGCCATGAAGTGGCACAACACGGTGCGAATGATATCGCCGTGGGAGACGAACAGGACGCGCTGTCCGTCGCCTCCGCCGAGCATGCGCATCACCGCCTCGACGCCGCGCGCCTGAACCTCGACGATGTTTTCTCCGCCGGGCGTCGAACTAAGAATTGGCTCCTCGCGATAGCGCAGGTAATCCTCGTCGACGATGAGATCCTCGTAGGTCATGCCTTCCCAGCGGCCGTACTGGACCTCCGCGATTTGCTCATCTTCGCGAATCGGCACCCCGCCGCCGAGGCCGGCCGCGATTATCTCGGCCGACTGGCGCGCCCGCATCAGCGGACTGGTCACGATAAGGTCGGGTTTGAGCGCGCGCACGAAGTCGACCACCCCGGCCACCTGCGCGCGGCCGTGGTGATCAAGTTCGACCGGGTTGCGGCCCATCACGCGGCCCTCGCGGTTCCACGGCGTTTCGCCATGGCGCATCAGGAGCGCGACGCCGCGCACTCCGCCGGGTTGTTTGAGCTTTTCCGCCACGTAAAACGGCCCCAGTGCCATGTGCTCGCGCCCGCTCCTCGCTAAAAACGTTTGGCGGGCGCCCCTGGAAGCGGCACCCGCCAACATTTAACCCGAAGTGCGGTAAGGAAACGAGAGCCAGGAGATCCCGCTGTCCCCATTGGCGGTCTGGTTATGCGTCGAAGGTAGAAAGGTGCGGTCGTCGCCTTGCGATATCGAGCTGAAGCGGCTGCGGCACAGCCGGATTCTAACCTAACCTCCCCGGCCGCTCGAGACGCTCGCGGCGACCTCTCTTCGGTCAAGGGGAGGTTAGGAAATCCCGCGCAACAAGCGCGCCGGATCGTAAGCCTGATCTCAGCGGCCGGCCGGGGCTGCCTCGGCATGTCCGTTGGCCGCCGCAGCGCCCGCGCTCGGCGCCGCCGCGAGGCCGCAGAAAGCCTCGTAGTCGATGAGACCGGTCTGCGTCGGATGGTCGCTGCAGACGGGGCATTTCGGATCGCGCTTGATCTTGAGCACGCGCACGTAGTCCTTCGACAGGGTGTCGAAATAGACCATCCGGCCGATCAGCGGCTCGCCCGCGTTCAGGATGAGCTTCATCGCTTCGAGCGCTTCGATCGATCCGATTATTCCCGGCAGCGCGCCCAGCACGCCCGCCTCGGCACACGACGGCGCCATGTCCGGTGGCGCCGGCTCCGGATAGAGGCATCGGTAGCACGGTCCGCCCTTGGCGGGATAAAAAACTGTCGCATTGCCCTCGAAGCGGAAGATCGCACCGTCGACCAGCGGCTTGTGCGCGAGCACGCACGCGTCGTTAATCAGGTAGCGCGTGGGGAAGTTGTCGCCGCAATTCACCACCACGTCGTAGTCCTTGATGATGTCCATCACGTTGTCCGAGGTTAGCCGGACCTCGTGGCGGTTGACCTTGATGGCGGGGTTGATCGCGTTAATCGACTTCTGCGCCGATTCGGTCTTGAGCATCCCGACCCGGTCGGTCGTATGGATTATCTGGCGCTGCAGGTTGGAGAGGTCGACCACGTCGAAGTCCACCAGACCCAGAGTGCCGACGCCCGCCGCCGCAAGATAGAGCGCGGAGGACGAGCCCAACGCGCCCGCACCCAGCAGCAGCACCTTGGCGTCGAGCAGCTTGGCCTGCCCCTTCTCGCCGACCTCCGGAATCACGAAGTGGCGCGAGTAGCGGGCCAACTCATCGGCGGTGAACTGGCGGTCCGCCGTCCACGGCAGTCCGCGGTCCTTCCACGCGTTGAAGCCCCCGGTCAGGTTGTACACGTTCTCGTAGCCCAGCTCGCGCAGCGAGCGCGCCGCCAGCAGCGAGCGCGTCCCCGAAGCGCATTGCAGGATGACCGGCGTCTTGTGGTCGGGCACCTTCTCCTCGACGCGCAGTTCCAGGAAGCCGCGCGGGATTCCGATCGCCTGCGGAATGTGGCCCTGGCGCCACTCGTCACCCTCGCGGACGTCGAGCAGCACCGTACCAGGCTTTTCCAGCATCCGGCGCGCCTCGTCGATATCGATCGACTTAATCTGTGCGCGCGCCTCGTCGAGAATATTCTTTGATGTCTTGGCCATAACTTTGGACCGTACCCGGCTAAGGAATTTAGTCCTTAGATTACATTATTTGTCATCTATTACGCTAGAGCAGAGAATAACCATCATTTCGGGCCCTGTCGATACTCTTCAGGGCTTCAGCCGCCGAGCATTCGATGCGATTCGAGGATCGAGCGAACGAAGTCGAGCACGCGCTGCGCATGGCCACGCGGTGTGACGTCGTGGAAGGCTCGGGCGACACGCTGGTCGGAGTTAACCACGAAGGTCGAGCGCGCCGCGACCCGGTTGCGGAGCACGCCAAAGGCGCTCGCCAGTTCGCCCTCGGGGTCCGAGAGCAGAGCGAACGGAAAGGCATGCTTTTCGGCGAACGCGCGATGAGATTCGACTGAATCGACGCTGACGCCGACGACCGTGCATTTGAGCGCGGCGAAAGCCTCGTCGAGGTCGCGGAACTCCCTGCCCTCGACCGTGCATCCTGGCGTGTGGTCGGCGGGATAGAAGTAGACCACCAGCCCATGGCCGCGAAACTCCGCCAGTCGGCGCTCCTTGCCATGCTGGTCGCGGAGCGCAATTTGCGCCGCCGCGCCCAGGTCGTCGCCCGCGCGCAATCCCTCAGTGGACGGCATGAGTCTCGGCCTCGCCTAGCGCGCGGCGGGCGGCGAACTTTATCGCGGCATTGTCGATATTCACCGAGCATAGCGATCCGCACATACTGCACACGTTGGAGCCGGAGGCTTCGCTCTCTTCCTTGTAACGGCGCGCCTTGTCCGGGTCCATCGCCATCGCGTACATGCCTTCCCAGTTAAGCGCCTTGCGATAACGCGACATCTGGTCGTTCCAGACCTTGGCCGCGCGCACACCTTTCACAAGATCGCCCGAGTGCGCGGCGATTCGGGTCGCGATCACGCCCTCGCGCACATCATCGATGTCGGGCAGGCGCAGATGCTCGGCCGGAGTGACGTAGCACAGGAAGTCGGTGCCGGCGGCGGAGGCGATGGCGCCGCCAATTGCGCCGGTGATGTGGTCGTAGCCGGGGGCGACGTCGCAGGTCAGCGGTCCCAGCACGTAGAACGGCGCGCCGCCGCAGATGCGTTTTTCCAGCTGCACGTTGGCCTCGATCTGGTCGAGCGGCACATGGCCCGGCCCCTCGATCATCACCTGCACGCCGAGGTTGCGCGCGCGCTCGGTCAGTTCGCCCAGCACCAGCAGTTCGGCTACCTGGCCGCGGTCGGTGGCGTCGCCGGTGGCGCCCGGGCGCAGTCCGTCGCCGAGGGAGATCGTCACGTCATGCTCGCGCAGGATCGCGCAGACTTCGTCGAAGTGCTCGTAGAGCGGGTTCTCGCGCCCCGTGCGCTCCATCCAGGCCGCGAGCAACGCGCCGCCGCGCGACACGATTCCCTCGATCCGCTGATGCTTGCGCAGACGCGCGACACTCTCACGCGTTACCCCGCAATGCAGCGTCATGTAGTCGACGCCCTGGCGCGCCTGGCGCTCGATCACTTCGAGAAAAAACTCGCGTTCCAGCTCCATGATCGAGTGCTCGGAGGCGACCTGGTAAATCGGCACCGTGCCGAGGATGACCGTGCATCGCGAGAGCAGCTCGGCGCGAATCTTGTCGAGGTCGGTGCCGGTTGAGAGGTCCATCACCGAATCCGCGCCGAAGCGCACCGCGGTGTAGAGCTTCTCGACCTCTTCGTCGAGCAATTGATGGAAGTTCGAGGCGCCGATGTTGGCGTTGACCTTGGTGCGCAGCCGTTTGCCGATTCCGATCGCGCGGAAGTTGTGATGGACGTTGTGCGGGATGACCGCCTCGCCGCTGGCGACCAGGCCGCGGATTTCCTCAGGCGTGAGGCCCTCGTCCTCGGCGACCTCGATCATCTGCGGGGTGACGATCCCTTTGCGCGCGGCTTCAATCTGAGTCATGTCGGGAGTACCTCTGAGCAAAACGCTCCGGGCTACGATAGGGTCGCGGAAATACAGCTCGAAAGTTCACTATAGGTGCGCGTTCGAATCGTGGTCAAGTTGGCCGCTGGATGAACTCCAGCTCTACGGCGGTCGAGGCGCGGCCCAGCACCGCGTTGCGATGCGGAAAGCGGCCGAAGCGGCGGACGACTTCGAGGTGATGCTCGGCGTACTCGATGTAACTGGCCATCGCGGGAACCTCCGCGGCGAGCTTGTGAAAGAGCCGCGACGATTCCTCCTGGTCGTCGAGATTCTCGCTGTGCTGAAACGGCATATAGATGAAAGGCCGCTGGACCGGCGGGAGCGCCAGGTCGAATCCGCGCGCGACCGCGTCTTTGGCCGCCGCGAGCGCGCTGGGGTCGGTCGCGAAGGAGCGCGGATGGCCGCGGAACATGTTGCGCGGAAATTGATCGAGCAGAAGAATCAGGGCCAGCGCGCCTGAGGGCGTATCCTTCCAGCTCTCGAGCTGGCCGGCAGCGGCGCGTTCATGATCGGCGAGAAAACCGCTTCTGCAGATCTGGTCAAAGGCGGCGTCCTGCGCGAACCATCGGCGCTCGTGCGCCGGGTCGGAGCCGTCGCCGAACCAGAATCGCAGGATTTCGTTGACGCGTTCCATCGAAGGTTTCCTCAGGTGATCGGCGCGCTCGCTTCAGGGGCGCGATTAAGAATATTCTCCTTGAACTCCGAAGTCTTCCGGACAGTTCCTTTATGAAGAAGATTATCCATCTCAACGCTTTCAGCCAGTGCGCGGCGGCGCTGCAATCGTTCGGGCAGTTCCGCAACCCGCGCGACCGCACGTCGCAGGACTATACTTCGACCACTTTCTGGGTCGACCTCGCGCGCACGCTGGAAGCCGGATGCTTCGATTCGATCTTCTTTGCCGACGTCCATGGCGCCTACGACGTTTACAAGGGAAGCGCCGAGGCCGGGATTCGCCACGCTGTGCAATTTCCCGGCAACGATCCGACGATGCTGTTTCCCGCGATGGCGCAGGCGACGCGCCATCTCGGCTTCATCTCAACCTACAGCACGACCTACTATCCGCCGTTCCATACCGCCAAGCTCTTTTCCTCGCTCGACCATTTCACCGGCGGCCGCGTCGGATGGAATATCGTGACCTCATATCTCGACAGCGCCTGTCGCAACGGCCTGGGCGAGATGCTCCCGCACGACCAGCGCTACGAGCGCGCCGAGGAATACATGGAGGTCGCGTACAAGTTGTGGGAGGCAAGCTGGGAGGAAAGCGCGATCGTGCGCGATTCCGCCCGCGACATGCATACCGACCCGGCCCGCGTGCATGCGATTAATCACAAGGGCAAATACTTCGCGGTCGAGGGGCCGCACATGTGCGAGCCGTCTCCGCAGCGCACGCCCTTCTTGCTGCAGGCCGGCCAATCGAGCCGCGGCATCGCGTTCGGCGCGCGCCATGGCGAGGCCCTGTTCCTGGTCTATCCGACGATCGAGGTCACGCGGGCCCGCGTCGCGCGCATCCGCGCCGCCATCCGCGAGCAGGGACGCGACCCCGGCCACGTCAAGCTGGTCCTGGCGCTTTCGGTGATCGTCGCGGAGACGGACCAGGAGGCGCGTCTCAAGGAGCAGCGCTTGCGTTCATACGCCAGCCCCGAGGGCGCGTTCGCCTTGTTCGGCGGATGGACCGGCGTTGACCTTGCGCAATTCCGCGACGACGACGTGCTCGACAGCTTTCCTTCCGAGGGCATCAAGTCGGCCGCCCGATGGTTCTCGGCGGTGCATCCGGAACGCTCACCGCTCACGCTGGCGGAGGCGCGCGAGGAGATGAAGCTCGCGAGCCTGATGCCGCTGTTGGTCGGCGAGCCCGCGCGCGTCGCCGACGAGCTCGAGCGCTGGGTCGACGAGACCGGTATCGACGGCATCAACCTGGTGCCCATCTACCAGCCCGGCAGCTTCACTGAATTCATCGAACTTGTAGTGCCCGAGTTGCAGCGCCGCGGCCGCATGCGCACCGGCTACGACGGCATGACGCTGCGCGAGAATCTTTTCGGCGCAGGCCATCGCCGTCTGCTGCCGGACCATCCCGCGTACCGGATCGCCGGCGTTCACCCCGAGCGCCGCGCCGGCGCCGCGCGCGCCTAGCAGCGACGCAGCCAGATCTCGCGCCAGTAGTGATAGTTGCCGCGCGCGCAGAACGAGCGCTGCCCGTGACAATGCACGCCAGCTAGCAGGATGCACTCGTTGCGAAATTCTCGCATCATGCCGGTGCGTTCGTCGATGCGCCGTTCCATCCGTGCGAGCATCGGAAACTTGCTCCCGCAGAACTGAAACATCTCGGCCTTGAATTCCATTCCGCGATTGCAGCCATTGCGATCGAGAGTTTGTAAAATCTCGCGCGCGCTGCGCACCTGAACCCATTCCCCGACCTGCAGATCCAGCCGCTCCGAAGGTGTTTTCTTGAAGCGCTTGGCATTCCAAGGCGCTCGAACCCACGCGGTGAAGGCGGCCAGAACGAGTTTACCTCGCGAGTATCTTGCTAAAATGCCCAGTTCGCTACGCCCGATTTTCGCCGACCGGCAGTCGCGGACGACTCCGGCCAAATATTTCGCGCCACGCTCGAGAACGATTGGGCAGCTCGCTGAATTTAGTTCGGTCGCCTGGCACGCCAGCTTCTCGTCCGCTCGCTCCACCGCGCAGCTCAGGCGCTCGCGCTCCGCCGTACTGCCATCATTGGCGTGTGGTTCGACTGATTCATGCGAAAGCGAAGCCTGCCCGTTTGATGCCGCGCAGTGAGTGTTGCCATCGCTGCTTTCGATTGCGCGTCGGAGCCAGGCCTCTTTCCAGAGGATCAGGCACGCCGCCTGGCAGCCGTAGTGGCCTGAGCCGTCACAGCGCAGCCCCTGAAGGTGAACGGCGTTTTCTATCCGCCGGGGCTGTCCCCCGGCGCAAGTGCTGTCGGCGCGATGCGACACGAGAAAACGCTGTCCGCAATAACTTCGCATCTCCGGCATGAACGGCAGGCCGTCCAGTTTGCCTTCGGCGTCGAGGCTGGCGAGAATCTCCCCCGGCCTGCGAATTTCAACCAGCTCGCCGGGCCTCAGATCAAGGATTCTGGGCGGGACTAAAGGAAGGGCAGAAGGTGCAATCGTATCAACGGCGGAAACATTCTGAAGTGCTGAGAGGACACGCGCTTCGGCGGCGTTTATCATGTATTACTTCTGTTCAGCAATGAGTATGTCCAAGGCTGATACTGATGATATCTATGCATTTGATCCGTTCTTTTCGTCTAACTAATTGATTCTAGGAATCTTCAGGAAATTTGTGCGCCAAAATTTACAATCCGAAGCTGACTATTGAAAATTCCGGTAAGGACCTAATTGTCGTAGACCCCATTTCACGCCTAATCAAAAACTATCTGCTGTAGTTAAACACGAGCACACCTCTACAGGTTCCCTGGCGCGCGGGCGATTGTAGGTTACGGAAAGATTAATTTGTGGCTTGAAGGTGAGCGCCAGGAGGCGCGGGCTGCCGCCGCCCTTATCAACCGCGGCGGCGGTGAGAATCGGTAGGAATTTCGTCGCGGCGAGTGCTTTGCGAGCCGCTGGTCGGGCAAGTGAACACGTATGCGACTTTGGTCAGCTTCCGTGTCGCAGCACTGAACAGCACCATCATCACAATACACGGCTCGGTCTGGCCCTGGAGCTCGATCACCTGTTCGTCATGCCCAGTGTCCTTGAGCTTGGGGAACTGCTTGTGCACGGCCTCCGGGCCGAGGCCGGCGAGCGGTGAGTGCGCGTCCTCGATAATTACCAGCTTGTCGTTGTCGTCGAAGAACAGCGCATAGCTGGTCTCGGGCGGGTTATAGACGGTGGTCGGCTGGGGCTCGACCTTGCCGATCTTGACCTCCGGAAAGGCGGCCGGCGGGCGCGGGTTGCCCGGGTAATCCTGCGGCGCAGCCGGGAACATCTTGACCACGTCGTTGAGCGCGCTCAGCCCAGGCACCAGGTCGCCGATTTTTTTTCCGCTCCGCAGGCTAGCCGGAAAGTGAAACGGTTCGGCGGCGGATGCGGGCATCGCCGCGATAACCGCATCCGCGATAGCCGCAACCGCGATGACCGCAATCGCCAAGATCGGAAGCAGCGCGAGCGCGATCCACGCGCTTCGCTGGCTGCCTCGGGGCGTGATGCTCATGCTACCTGCTTGCCTCATTTTCAGTGCCCGTTCAATCGCTCGCGAGAGCGCAAATATCTCCCACGAAGTCCGCCCGCGGCCGTGCATGATCTATGCGCGGCCGGCCAGTTCGAGTATGTCATGCAGGCTATGAAAACCGAGCCCTCGCCCGCACCTATCGCTCCAGCCGGCGACACCGCCGCGGCCGGCGTGGGCGCCGGCCACGCGCTCGCGGCGAGTTTCCTCGGCTGGACCCTCGACGCCTTCGACTTTTTCGTCCTGGTCTTCGTGGTTCCCGAAATTGCCAGGGAGTTCCATCGTTCGGTCGCCGACGTCGCCTTCACGATCACCGCCACGCTGATTATGCGTCCGGTGGGGGCCTTGCTGTTCGGCTGGATGGCCGATCGATGGGGCCGCCGACTGCCCCTGATGATCGACGTGATTTTCTATTCTGTCGTCGAGATGCTGAGCGGCCTTGCGCCGAACTACACCGTCTTTCTGGTGCTCCGTGCGCTCTATGGAATCGGGATGGGCGGAGAGTGGGGCGTCGGGGCGTCGCTCGCGATGGAGGCGGTGCCGGCGCGATGGCGCGGGACGCTATCAGGTGTCCTGCAGGAGGGTTACTCGGCCGGTTACCTGCTCGCGGCGGCCGCTTATTTTTTTATCTTCCCGCATTTTGGATGGCGCCCGATGTTCATCATCGGCGGTTTGCCCGCGATGCTCACGCTCTACATCCGGACCAAGGTGCCGGAGTCGCCGGCGTGGGAGCGGATGCGCCCGGACACGCGTAAAATCCTGCGCGCGGTGCGCGCCAACCTGTCACTGTTCATATACCTGGTCGTCCTGATGACGATGATGAATTTGATGGGGCACGCGACCCAGGACATGTATCCGACCTTTCTTCAGCACGAGCGCGGCCTTGACCCGCGTGCGGTCGCGACGATGGCCGTGATCTATACTTCCGGCGCCCTAGTGGGCGGAATCGTAGTGGGATGGCTCTCGGACCGTATCGGGCGGCGGCGCGCGATGGCGGGGGCCACGCTGCTCGCCGTGCTGGCGGTGCCGCTATGGGTTTTTCCGCATTCGTTCGGATGGCTGGCGGCCGGCGCGCTCATGATGCAGTTCATGGTCCAGGGCGCCTGGGGAGTGATCCCTGTGCATCTCTCGGAACTGTCTCCGCCACAGGCGCGCGGGTTATTCACGGGGCTGGCCTACCAGATAGGCGTGATGTTCGCGGCCAACGCGGCTTTCGTCGAGGCCCTGATGGCCCAGCGGATGTCGTACGCGGCCGCGCTGGCGGTGGTGGGGTCGGTATCGTTGGCCGGCGCCGCGATCGTGATAAGCCTCGGAACGGAACGTAAGGGGTTCGACCTGCACGCGTAAGCTGCATGCGACGAGGGCGCTTTCGCTTTGAGAAGACGTCGTCGCAGCGCGATCTACTAGCGATTTCGCGTCAGTCGCTTTCGGTTTATGCCCGCGCGCCCTCCAGAAAAGGGAAGGCAGAAAAAAAATAATGCTTACGTTAGAATAAATCGTACATGCGCTGGACCACAGACAAAATCCGTCAATCGTTCCTCGATTTCTTCAAGGGCCGCGGCCATCAAATCGTGCCCTCGGCCTCGCTGGTGCCCAAGGGTGACCCGACGCTGTTGTTCACCAACGCCGGGATGGTCCCCTTTAAGGATTATTTTCTCGGTATTCGCACACCTGCGGCGGCGCGCGTGGCGGATTGCCAGAAGTGCCTCAGAATTTCCGGCAAGCACAATGACCTCGAAGCAGTCGGCCGCGATTCGTACCATCACACGTTCTTCGAGATGCTCGGCAACTGGTCGTTCGGCGATTACTACAAACGTGAAGCGATCGAATTCCACTGGAAGCTGATTAACGAAGTTTGGGGCATCTCTGCCGACCGCCTGTGGGCGACGGTTTACAAGGACGACGACGAGGCCGAGCAGGCGTGGCTCGAACTCGGATACCTGCCGCGCGAACGCGTGCTCCGATGCGGCGAAAAGGACAATTTCTGGGAGATGGGCGAGACCGGGCCGTGCGGCCCGTGCTCCGAGATCCATATCGACCGCGGCGAACAGGCTTGCGACAGAAGTCCGCATCCCGGAGTCGAATGCGCCGTGAACGTCGAGGGCTGCTCGCGGTTTATCGAACTGGCGAATCTCGTCTTCATCGAATACAACCGCGACGCGAGCGGCAGGCTGACGCCGCTGCCGATGAAACACGTTGACACCGGCACGGGCCTTGAGCGCGTCGCGTCGGTGTTGCAAAGCCCGGAGTCCGGTCGCCCGTTGGGCAACTACGACATTGATCTGTTCCAGACGATCATCAAAGCGATTGAAGAGATCTCGTCCGGTGCGGGGATAAAAACTGGAATTGCTCCGACTCCACTACCGTCACGCTACGCTTCGTCGCCGGAAACGGATATTTCGTTCCGTGCGATAGCAGACCACGCTCGTGCAATCAGCTTTCTAATCGCCGAAGGTCTGAATCCGGGAAACACTGACCGAGAGTATGTTCTTCGACGTTTGATCCGGAGAGCTGCTCGTCATGGACGTTACCTGGGAATCAAGCGGCCATTTCTCGCACGGGTTTGCGAAGGTGTCCGCGAAGCTATGGGCAAAGCCTATGACGAGCTGAATACGCAAGCCGCGCGCATACAAAATATCGTCACTCAGGAAGAGGAGCGTTTCGGCGAAACGCTGGATCGCGGACTCGAGCTCATCGAGGCCGAGGGTAAGAGGCTCAAGCAAGCGAACGCCGATACGCTATCCGGCGAGGTCGCCTTCCGTCTCTACGACACGTACGGATTTCCGCTCGATTTGACCCAAGACGAAATGCGCCGCCGCGGCTACGAGGTCGACGTCGCGGGTTTCGAGCGCCTGATGGAAGAGCAGCGCGAGCGTGGACGCGCCGCACGTAAAGACGACGCGATTGCGCCCGAAATAAAACTTGACGCCGGCGCCGCCTCGCGCTTTATCGGACACCATCGCTACGACACCGAGTCCGAGGTCCTCGCGGCTCATCGCGACGGCGATGACCGCGTCCTCCTTGTAACCGCCGAAACGAGCTTCTATCCCGAAGGTGGTGGTCAGATTGGCGACCGCGGCGTAATCGAGTCCGCGACCGGCGCGCTCCTCGAGGTTGTCGATACGCGCAAGGCGGACGGCTCGATTCTCCATGTCGGCCGGCTGCTCCGCGGCGACCTGGGCGATTTCGATCGCGGCCGGCGCGTCACGCTGAGCGTCGATCGGGCGCGCCGTGACGCCGCGATGCTTAATCATTCCGCGACTCACATCCTGCACTATGCGCTGCGCGACGTGCTCGGTACGGGAGTCCATCAGGCGGGCTCGCTGGTTGCGCCCGACCGTCTGCGCTTCGACTTCGCGCACACGGGCCCGGTAGGCGAGGGCGACTTGGCGACGATCGAGGAGGAGATCAACGCACGTATCCGCGAAAACGCGGAGGTCGCGACCGAAGAGATGGCCTATGACGACGCGCTCAAGGCTGGCGCGCTCGCGTTCTTCGGCGACAAGTATGGCGACGTCGTGCGTGTGGTCCGGATGGGCGATTTCTCGGTCGAACTGTGCGGCGGCACGCACGTCAGCCGCACCGGCGATATAGGGGTTTTCAAATTCGAGGCGGAATCCGGCGTCGCCGCGGACGTGCGCCGAATCGAGGCCGCGACGGGTCAGGGGGCGCTTGAGGCGATTCGCCGCCGCGAGCGAATCCTTGAAGCCATCGGCGGCCATCTGGGAGCGCGCGACGACGCCGCGGTCGAGCGCCTCGAGCGCCTGCTCGCGCGCGAGAAGGAGCTTGAGAAAAAGCTCCGCGCGCTAGAACAAAAGCTGGTGGCCGGCGACGGCGCGGCGGGCGGCGCGGATGCCGAGAAGGTCCACGAGGCCGGCGGCGGCGTGAAGGTCGTTACGCGGCGCGTCGAAGGCGTTGACTCGCGCGCGTTGCGTGAAATGGCCGACCGGATGCGCCAAAAATATGGCTCCGCGGTAGTTGCGATCGGCTCGGTAGTCGACGGCAAGGTCGCGATCCTGGTCGCGGTCACGCCCGACCTGACCAGCCGAATCAAAGCCGGCGACATCGTCAAGCAGATTGCTCCGATTGTCGGCGGAACTGGTGGCGGGCGGCCGGACTTCGCGCAGGCGGGAGGCCGCGACCCCTCGCGGCTAGACGAAGCGCTGGAACGCGTCACCGCGTTAGTCGCGTAAGGTATCTTGTAACTTCCTCTCAATCGCGCGCTTGATTTGCGCGCACTTAATTTGCGCGTCACAAGGCCGGGCTTTAAAAGTGAGCGCGAAAAGCGCTACGATCCTCGGCAACGCGGCGGTCGAACTGGCCCAGATTTTTTACGCCGCGAATAGACCCCACGAGGCTTAGCAACACCATTTCACAGCCAGCCACCGAAGATTCTCTCGAGCTCCACTTCGACGACCATCGGGTTTTCACCGATCTTCTCGGCCAGCACGACGCTCACGTCCATGTGATCGAGCAGGCGTTGGGCGTACGGATCGGCGTCAACGGCAGCACGTTGCGCATCTCGGGCGCCCATGACGACCAGGCGCTGGCCGGGAAGGTGTTGAGCGATCTTTACGAGATCGTCAAGCAGGGCCATCCGATTTACCCCAGCGACGTCGAATACTCGGTGCGCATCCTGCGCGCCGACGGCAACGTCGACCTCAAGGACATCTTCCTCGACACCATCTATATCTCCGCGCACAAGCGCGTGATCGCGCCTAAGAGCGTCAACCAGAAGCGCTATATCGACGCGATCCGCTCCCACGACATCGTGTTCGGTATCGGGCCCGCTGGTACCGGCAAGACCTACCTGGCGATGGCGATGGCGCTGGCGGCGCTGATGAAGAACCAGGTCACGCGGATGGTGCTGTGCCGGCCGGCGGTCGAGGCCGGCGAGCGGCTCGGCTTCCTGCCGGGCGACCTGGCCGAGAAGGTCAATCCATATTTGCGGCCGCTGTACGACGCGCTGCACGACATGGTCGATTTCGACCGCGCGCGCCGGATGCTCGAGCGCGGCACGATCGAGGTCGCGCCGCTCGCCTTCATGCGCGGGCGCACGCTGAACGACTCGTTCATCATCCTCGACGAGGCGCAGAACACGACCTCCGAGCAGATGAAGATGTTCCTCACCCGCCTGGGTTACAGCTCCAAGGCGGTGATCACCGGCGACATCACGCAGATCGACCTTCCGAGCGGCAAGCTCTCGGGACTCAAGGAGGCGCGCACGGTGCTCGCCCGCACGCCCGGAATTTCGTTCGTCTACTTCGACGAGCGCGACGTCGTCCGCCATCGCCTGGTGCAGGCGGTGATAACCGCCTACGAGGCGGCCTCGGAGGGACGGCTCGACTCCTTGCCCGACAACGGAACCAAACCCGCGAAGGAATAGAGCGGTGGCGGTCGCGCTCCGATGCGAGACCGGCCGCGGGCGGCCGTACGCGGCGCGATTGCGCGCCGACGCGCGCCGGCTGATGGCGCTCGTAGGGGTTGCGGCGTGCGAGCTGTCGATAGTGATCGCTGACGACGAATTTGTGCGTGCGCTCAACCGCGAGTTTCGTGGCAAGGATCGGCCGACCGACGTGTTGTCGTTCTCGCAGCTCGAGGAAGCGCCTCCCGAACACGCGTCCCCGGAGCCGGCGCCAGCAGGCTCTCCGCTGGCGCCGGCTCCGGGGACGGCGCTGGGCGACGTCGTGATTTCGGTGGACACGGCGCGCCGCCAGGCGCGGCGGCTCGCCGTCACGCCGGCGGCTCGGATGCGCAGGCTGCTGGTGCATGGATTGCTGCATCTGCTGGGCTACGATCATGAGCGCTCGCCCGCCGAGGCGCGGCGGATGTTCGCGCGTGAGCGCGAACTAGCCGCTGCGCTCCGGCGTGCGGGCGCTCCGCGCGTCGCGCGGCGGACAAAGCCCGCGGCGACGGCGCGGTCAAAAAAATGACCGCGCGGGACCTGCAAATGCCATCGGCCGCGATGCTGACGCATTTCACGCGGGCCGGAAAAACGTCATCAGCCCTCGACAACCTGGTTGCGATTCTGCGCGACGGCGTCATCCGCGGGTCGGCCCGGATGGTGCGCGAGGGGCGTGCCGTCGTATGCCTGTTCGACGTGCCGGTGCGTGATTTGCATGCGCTGCTTGACCGGCGCAATCGTCGCCGCTATGAGCCGTTCGGGATCGCGATCGAGAAACGCTATGCTTTCCGGGCGGGCGCGCGGCCGGTCATCTATATGCCGTGGCTCGAGGCCGAAAATTTGCTCGCGCCGGGCGAGCGATGGCGTGCGGTGGCTCTTGAGCTTGAACGGAAGACCCCCATTGATTGGAGCTATGAGCGCGAGTGGCGGCTCGCGGGAGACCTGGTTTTGCCCGCCGGCCGCGCTGTTGCGTTGGTCGAGACCTGGCACGACGCCGATGAAATCTATGATCGCTTCCAGGGCCATCCGCCATGCGCCGGAGTGATACCGCTTCGCGAGCTGTTTGGGACATCTTGAACGGCCCTCTCAATACCCCGACTCGCCTCGTCCTATGCGTCATCAGCGGTGTCGCGCTGGGTGTGGCTTTTCCCAAGTTCGACATCAACCTCCTTGCGTGGGTCGCTTTCGTTCCGCTGCTCCAGGCGATCGAGGGCGAGAGCATGGGCCGCGTGTTCGGCTACGCCTTCTTCCAAGGGTTGGTGTGCTACGTCGTATCGCTTTACTGGATCGAATTCACGTTGCATCACTTCGCGAGCGTCAACCCAATCCTGGCCGCCGGACCCCTAGTGCTGCTGGCCGCGATTATGGCGTTGTTTGCGGGACTTGCGATTTGGGCCGCGCAGTTTGCGACCGTGCGCCTCGGCTTGCCGATCTTCGTCACGCTGCCGATCGCGTGGCCGGCGGTCGAGTGGCTCCGCAGCTTTTTTCCGATCGGGTTTCCATGGAACCTGCTCGGTTATACTGCCTATCGCAACCTCGAACTGATCCAGTTCGCCGAGATAACCGGCGTATACGGCGTTTCGGCTCTGATCGTGTTCTTCAACGCGGTGGTTTTCGTCGTGCTGTTCGGGCGTCATTCGCGCCGCGTTCAGACCTGGAGCCTCGGCACGCTGACGGCTCTGATGCTGGCGGTACTGGTCTTCGGGGCGATCCGAATAAACACGCTGGGATCGCAGGCGCCGGCCGGGAAAATCCGGGTCGCGATGGTACAGGGCAACATCCCGCAGAGCATCAAGTGGGACCCGGCGTTTCTCGATACCAGTTTCAGCGTCTACGTTGACCAGACTCAGCAGGCCGCACGCCAGCACGTTGACCTGGTGATATGGCCGGAGGCGGCGGCGGCGTTTTTCTTTCAGCCGACTGCGCTTTATCCACCGCGCTTCGCTGGCGACGCTATCTATCGCGACCGTCTGCTCAAGCTGGCGGTCGATACCGGCGATCCGATCCTGTTCGGCGCGCCGGCGATCGGGGTCGCCGCTGACGGCCAGATCGGTACCTACAACCGCGCCTACCTGGTCTCGAGCACAGGCAAGGTGGTCGACTACTACGACAAGATTCAACTGGTGCCGTTCGGCGAGTACGTGCCGATGCGTCCCTTGCTGGGCCTCCTCGTCAATCGCATCGTACATGGCTTCGGCGACATGATCGCGGGCACTGTGCAGACGCTATTCCCGGTAAAGGGCGCACGGCTCGGCGTGCTGATCTGCTACGAGAGCGTTTTTCCCGATCTTACGCGGCGCGAGGTAAAGCGCGGCGCCGACGTGCTGGTCAACATCACCAATGACGCGTGGTACGGCGAGAGTTCGGCGCCGTACCAGTTGCTCGCGATGGCGGCGATGCGCGCGGTGGAGACCAAAGTCCCGATAGTGCGGGTGGCCAACACGGGGGTAAGCTCGATCATCGACGCCGACGGCAGCATCACGGCGCGCACGCCGCTGTTCAAGCGCGGCACCGAGATCGAAGACGTGAGCTGGCGTCCGCGGCGGACGGTTTACACGATGGTCGGCGATCTATTCTCGGAGATTTGCTTCGTCCTCACGCTGGTCGGGGTGCTGCTCGCGGTCCTGCGCGGCCCCGGCGCGCAAACCATACCGTCGCCGGTCGCTGGAGCCCTCAATCGCAACGGGAGCAGTTGACGGTGCGCCGCCATCGGCGGCTAGTTTCAAGGCCATTAAGCTGCGGGCCCGCATCTGACACAATGATCGATGTAGCGGATAATGCATCCGCACGGAGTGAGACGAACGAATGGAACTCAGCCAAATGCGCGATCAGGTAGCCGACTTCGAGAACCGCACCGAAAAACTCGGGAGGCGTCTTTGACGTCGCCAGCCTCAAAGCTCGCCACGAAGAACTGCTGAAAGAGACCGGCAAGCCCGGCTTCTGGGACCGGCCCGATACCGCCCAGGCCACGCTCAAGGAAAACGACCGCCTGAACGAACTGCTCACGGGCTTCGAGCGGTTGCGCGCGACGCTCGACGAGGCGCGGCTCTTTCTCTCGATGGCCGAGGAAGAGGGTCGCGACGATTCCGAGGCGGCGCGCGAGACCGAAGCGGCCCTTGACAAGACGCGCGCTGAAATCGAACGCCAGGAATTGCAGGTGATGCTCGGTGGCGAGTACGACCGGCTCGGCGCCATCCTCTCGATCCATCCGGGCGCAGGCGGGCTGGAGGCACAGGACTGGGCCGAGATGCTGTTCCGGCTGTACCTGCGGTGGGCCGAGCGGCGCGGCTACAAGACCGAGCTTGCCGACCTCCAGCCGGGCGACGGCGGTGGAATCAAGAGCGCGACCATCACCGTCGAAGGCGACTACGCCTATGGGTATCTCAAGGCCGAAGCCGGGATTCATCGGCTGGTGCGCATCTCTCCCTTCGACGCCAACGCACGCCGCCATACCTCGTTCGCCTCGGTCTTCGTCTTTCCGGCGATCGATGACAAGGTCGAGGTAATAATCAATCCGGCCGATTTGCGCGTCGATACGTTCCGCGCGAGCGGCGCCGGCGGCCAGCACGTCAACAAGACTGACTCCGCGGTGCGAATGACGCATTTTCCAAGCGGCATTGTCGTGAGCTGCCAGAACGAGCGCTCGCAACATAAGAATCGTGCGATGGCGATGAAGATTCTGCGCGCGCGGCTGTTCGAGCTCGAAGAACGTAAGAAGCGCGAGCAGTTCGAGCAGTTTACCAAGGAGAAAAAGGACATCACCTGGGGCAGCCAGATCCGTTCCTACGTCCTGCAACCGTATCGCATGGTCAAGGACCATCGCACCGGCATCGAGATTGGCAACACCGACGCCGTGCTTGACGGCGCGATCGATCCGTTTATCGAGGCCTACCTGATGGGCGTGCGAAAGTCGGGTGCCGAGGTGGCGCCGGCCTGAGGCGTCCGCGCTTGCAGCGCGCGTCCGCGATGGCGCAAAAATCATACGGCGCGTGCATGAGGCCGCGCTCCCCGTCCGCAGCATCAACTAAGGATGCAATGCAAGGAGATTCTATGATCGACGTATATTTCTGGATGACACCCAATGGCTACAAGGTGACCATCGCGCTCGAGGAGTTGGGGATTCCCTACAACGTTATTCCGATCAATATCGGCAAGGGCGATCAGTTCAAGCCCGAGTTTCTCAAGGTCAGCCCCAACAACAAGATTCCCGCGATGGTCGATCCTGAGGGGCCGGGCGGCAAGCCGATCTCGATCTTCGAGTCCGGCGCGATTCTGATTTATCTGGCCGAGAAGAGCGGAAAACTGATGCCAAAGGAGCCGCACGGGCGCTACAACGTGCTCGAGTGGCTGATGTTTCAGATGGCGAGTGTCGGTCCGATGCTCGGCCAGGCGCATCACTTCCGCCGCTATGCGCCCGAGCAGATCCAGTACGCCATCGATCGCTACACCAACGAAGCCAAGCGCATCTACAACGTGATCGACAAACGTCTGGCCGAGGCGCCATACCTTGCCGGAGACTATTCGATCGCTGACATCGCCACCTACCCGTGGCTCCGCCCGCATAAATGGCAGGGGCAGGACCTCGAGGACTTCCCGCATCTCAAGCGCTGGTACGACGAGTTGGAAAAGCGCCCCGCAGTGCAGAAAGGATGCGCGGTCATGTCCGAGCATCTGCATCATGGGCCGCCGGACAAGCAGTCGTGGCAAACGCTGTTCGGTCCCAAGCAGTACGAGAAGCGCTAGAGCGGATCGCATGCGGCGCGCATCGCGGGCGATCAGCCGCGATGCGCGTCGAGCAGTTTGAGCAGCGCGTGCACGGTCTCGGTGGCGGGCACGCTCAAGCCGTGGCGGCGCGCGGCGCGCACCACGGCGCCGCTAATCGCGTCGTACTCCAGGCGTTTGCCGCGTTCGAGGTCCTGCAGGGTGGAAGTCTTGATCGCGCTCGCGTTGGAGAAATTGCGCGCCACGTTGTAAAGCGCCTCGACGTCTTGGTCGGAAATTTTTGCGCCCTCGGCGCGTCCGACCATCGCGGTCTCGTTAATCAGGCGGAGCACCAGCGCGTCGCTTTCGGGGTCGGCGAACATTTCGCCGAGCGTGCAGCGCGCAAGGGCGCTTACGGTGTTGGTGCCGTTGTTGCCCATAAGTTTTTTCCAACGCACGCTCTTCAGATCGCGCGTGAACTGACCAAACACTCCGGCGCGTTTGAAAGCCTCGGCCATCCGCTGCGCGCGCGGCGTTTCGCTTCCGTCAAGCTCGCCGAATTCGATTATGCCCGACGCGGTATGGAGCAGCTTGCCCGGCGCGGTCAGCTCGGCGCCCACGCGCGCGTTGCCGCCCATCACCGATTCGCGCGGCAGCACCGTGCAAAGCGCCGCCTCATTCTCGACTCCGTTCTGGATCGTCATCACGGCGCCGCCCTCGGCGAGGCATCCGTCGAGCAGTCGCGCCGTGGCTATAGTGTCGTAGGATTTGACGCAGAAGAGAATTAGCTCGTAGGGCGCAAACTCACGCGGGTCGTCGGTCGCCTTGACCTGTAAGTTGAAATCGCCTTGGAAGCTTTTTACTTCGAGCCCGCGTTCGCGCAGCACGCGCAGGTTCTCGCCGCGCGCACAGTAATAGACGTCCTCGCCGGCCCGTTGCAGGCGCGCACCGTAGAACAGCCCGACTGCGCCCGCTCCCATGATCAGAATTTTCATCGCTGGTCCCTCAGGCGGCGCGGGCAAGCGCGTCCTGCCACAGGCGGGTCACCGCGGCGCGCAGTTCTTCGAGCGTGCCATCGTTACGAATCACCGAGGTTGCGTATTTGCGCCGTTCCTCATCGGAGAGCTGCGCCCGGATGCGGGCCTCGGTCTGCTCGGGCTTGAGTCCGCGGTCGCGCTCGACGCGCTCGATTACGCGCTCGCGCGAGGCGGTTACCAGCCAGATTTCGTCGAACAGCGGCTGCCAGTTGGCCTCGATCAGGATGGCCGCCTCGACCACGATCGGCCGCGTCTCGCCGTCGCGGCGCATCGCCGCGACCATCTCGCCCATGCGCGCGAACATTTTTGGATGCACGATCGCGTTGAGACTTTTCAGCGCTGCCGGATCGGCGAACACGATCGGTCCGAGCTTGCGGCGGTCAATAGCGCGGTCGGATGCGAGGATGCCCTCGCCGAAGGCCTCGATCAGTTCCCGGTAGGCGGGAGTGCCTGGCTGATAAATCTCGTGGCCGACTTTATCGGCGTCGATCGCGGGCGCGCCTAGCTCGGCCAGGATTTTCGCCGCCGTGCTCTTGCCCGATCCGATTCCGCCGGTGAGTCCGATAGTAATTGGTTTCATCGCGATTCGATCTTTACTGTGCTGCCGTTGCCGCGGACTCCTTCTAGCCCGTCGCCTCGCGTCCCCACGACTGGAGATTGTAGAGGTAGCTGAAGAAGCCGCCGCGCGAAAGCAACTCGGCGAAAGTTCCCTGCTCGGCGATCTCACCGTCGCGCAGCACCAGGATGCGATCGGCGTTCTGAATCGTGGAGAGCCGGTGAGCGATTACCAGCGTCGTGCGACCGCGCATCGCTTCGCGCACCGCGGCCAGCACCAGCGACTCGGTTTCGGCGTCCAGCGCGCTGGTCGGCTCGTCCATCACCAGCACCGGCGCGTCGCGCAGGAGCGCCCGCGCGATCGTCACCCGCTGCGCCTCGCCCTCGGAGAGGCTGTGGCCGCCCTGGCCGACGACTTCGTCAAGACCTGCCGGGAGCCGCGCGATCACCGGGTCGAGGCGGGCGGCCGACGCCGCGCGTTCGATCTCGCGCTGGCTCGCGCCGGGCCGGCCCAGCGCAATATTGGCGCGCATCGTGTCGTACAGCACCAGCGGCGGCTGCAGCACCATCGCGACGTTTTGCCGTAGCGACTCAAGCGTGAAATCCAGCGCGTCGTGCCCGTCGATGCTGATCGTGCCCTGCTGCGGTTCATAAAAGCGCACTAACAGGCTCGCCATAGTGGTCTTGCCCGCGCCGCTCGGCCCGACGATCGCGACCGTCTCGCCGCGGCCGGCGCGGAAGCTCACGCCCTTGAGCACCGGATGGCCGGGGGCATAACCGAATACGACGCCTGCGAACTCTATCTCGCCCCGCGAGCGTCCGAGCGCGCGCGCTCCTGGCCGATCCTTGACCTCGGGTTCGATCTCCAGCAGTTCCAGGCATCGGCGCAGTCCGGCCATCGCGCCTTGCACCATGCCATAAGTTTGGAACATCTGGTTGATCGGCGCGTAGAGCGAGGCGAGATAGGTTGCGAATACGATCAGGTCGCCAATGGTGAGCCGACCGCTCAGCGTATGCAGCGCGCCGATATAGATGACCACCGCGGTGCCGATAGCGATCAACACATTTACCGCGCCGGCGTAGGCGGTCTGCAGGGTATACAGGCGCAGCGTTTCGCCCAGGCTCTCGCTGCTCGATTCGACGAACTCGCGATAGGATTCCGCCTCGCGCGTAAAGGCCTGGACCACGTGGATCGCGGCGAGCGAGCGATGGGCGACGGTATAGAGGCGGCTTTCCTTGATCCGCGCGGCGGCGGCAATGCGATCGATCGGCTTGCTGGCCATTGCTATAAGCGCAGCCAGGAACGGCACCACCGCCAGCGCCACGATCGTCAATTCCGGATCGATCCGCATCATCACCACGAACATCTCCGCCAGCATCACGATGGAGGAGAGCAGCGGGAACAGCCCGTTCATCGCAATGGTCTGGACCGAAAAAGTGTCGTAAGTGATCCGCACCATCAAATCGCCAATCGGGCGCCCGCGATGGAACGAGAGTGAGAGCCGCTGCAGATGGTCGAACATTTCCGCGCGCAGATCGTTGACCATCCGTTGGCCGATCGAAATCGAAATATAATTGTTAAAGACGTTGATGAGGCCGAGCACCACGTAAAGCACTACGAGTCCGAGGCAGGCGGCGATCAGCAGGTTTGCGGACGAAAGCTGGGTGGCGCGCGCGGGCCATGCTGCGCTGAGCGGCACGCCGCGCAATACGTTGTCGATCACGATCTTGAGCGGCCACGGCTTGAGCACTTCCAGCGCGGCCGCCAGCATCACGCATATCACCGCCAGCGCGAGTCGTCCGAGGTGCGGCCGGGTGCGGCGCAGCACCACGCCGATGAGCCCGAGCGTGCTCATCAGGCGGCCTCTTCCTCCACGTGGGCGCGCGCGCCGAGCGCCGCCGCGGCGTCCGCTGCGGCAGCCTTGAGCGCGGCGGGCAGGCGGCTCAGATGCAGCACGGTGAGCGCCGCCGCGCAGACTCCTACGCCGGTGGCTGCGGCGATTGCGCCGATGCCAGAGAAGCCGGTAGCGAGCATCACCACGACGATCGCCGCCGCGACCGCCACGATGCGCCGTCCGGCAGGCAAAGCGCGCCATGAGAGCGCGACGCGGCCGTCTTCCAGTTCCAGGCCGTTGAGATGCACGCGCATCCCGGGCGGGACTACGATGATTATGTCGTAGGACTCGTACCGATCGCCGGCCGCGTCGGCGAGTCCTTGACGGACCAGAGCCGCGCGCATCGCATCCAGCAGCGGCTCGATTCCGCCGGGACCGAGCGGCTCCGCCAGCGTGACCAGCACGCGGCCGCGCGCGCGCACCGTCGCGGCCTCGTCGTCGGCGGGACCGGGCCCCGGCGCGGAACTCCATTTGACATGCTCCCGCGCGGCGCTGCGGGCGAGCGATCCCGCGAGCGCGGCGAATGCCAGCAGCGCGCGCGCCGCCAGTGTCATCCGCGCGCCGCCCGCCGGCGCGCGCAGCGCGGCGGTACGAATCGCGCTCGCGAGGGTCAGCGCCAGCGCGGCCCATCCCAGCCACGCCATCGGTGCGCTGGCAACGCCCGCAGCGATCATGACGATTGCGATCGCAACCCATGGCAAGCCGAGCGGTAGTTGCAGCAGCGGCGAAGTCTCGGCCTCTGGGTAGACGCTTTGAAACAGGCCGCGGCCGAAGGCGCCATAATAGATACGCGCGCCACCGAACAGGCCGCCGAGCCACGAGGCGCCGCCGTACATCGCGCCCGCGCCAGCGGTCTTCAGCGGATACTTGCGAAACAGCAGACCCTCGCCGCGGCCGTAACCGCGCTGCTGTTCGACATATGCGGCGAGCGTCGGGCGGCGCTCATGAATCACGACTGCGGCCGGTGCGTTTGCGATCGTGAGCTTGCGCTCGCCAAGCTGCCACGAGAAATCGACGTCGTCGCCGGCGGCAGTGAACATCGGGTCGAAGCCGCCGGCCGCTCGGGCCACTGCCTTGTCGACGATCATGTTGCATCCGCACACCTGCTCGAGCGTATCGTCGCCGGCGCGAACCTCGCGCGGCTGTCCGGGCGCGGCGGCGATCGCGGCCGCTAGCGCCGAGCCGGATGGCGGCGCGAAATTGGGGCCGCCGGCGGCCGCTGCACTGCGACGCACGAGGGTTTCCACCAGATGGTAGAGCCAATCGCGATCCGCGCGCGCGTCGGCGTCGATGAAGGCGACGCAACTTCCCGTGGCAGCCTCGATCCCGCGGTTGCGCGCGGACCCCAGGCCGCGATGCTCCGCATGGATCACCTGCACGCCCGCGCGTGCGGCGATCTCGCCGGTCGAATCGCTCGAGCCGTCATCCACGACGATAATCTCGTAGTCGGGATAGTTCAGATGCGCGAGCGAGTCGATGCACGCGCCGAGCGTCGCCTGCGCGTTGTAGGCAGGTACCACGACTGAAGCCCTGGGAGACTCCTTCAGCAGCGGTGGAAGTGGGCTCCTGAAAACTTCGCCAACCGCCTCGAAGGCTCGCTTGCGCGTGCGTTCGCGAGTCACCAGGCCAAAGGCCCAGTCGGTAATATCGGCGCCGCCGGTATGCCATTCATCGGTGAAGGCGAACACGATAAAGCCTGAGAGCCCAAGCTCGAAAGCCGCGCGCGCCTGCCACGTTAGCAGCTCGGCCTGATGCTCTTCGCCTTCGCGGATGGTATCCATCCCGGTTTCGCTCAGCACCAGCGGGCGCTCGCCCGTCGCCGCCATCAGATGCGTCAGGTAGCGGCGGAAGTCGGGCTCACGATGCAGGTAGACGTTGAAGCAGATGAAATCGAGGAAGCTCAGATCGAGATATTCCGACGACGGATAGTTCGAGTAGGTGAAGAGCGAGTCGGGTGCGATGCTTTTGCCAAGGTCGTATAGATCGCCCATGAAGCGGCTGACCGCTCGCGCGCCGTGCCAACGCACGATGTCGGAGCGGATTTCGTTGCCCAGGCTGAAGGCGAAAATCACGTCGGCATAGCGGCGCATCTCGTTGACCGAAGTGCGGATCGTGCCGCGGATGTCTGCGGACATCTGGCGCGAGTCGAGAAACGCCATGTGAAACGGCCACGGCATCCCGACCATCAGCCGCAATTCGTGCTTCGCGGCCAGCTCGAACATCCATGGCGGCGGCGGCACGTAGGTGCGCACTACGTTGGCGCCAAGTTCGTGCATCAGCGCGAAATCCTGCGCGGCGCGCTCGGGTTCCGGATAGCGCTCGCCGCGCGAGTTGGGGCTGAACGGCCCGTAGGAGACGCCCCGTGCGTGGAATTTGCGCTCGCCCTCGAAGAGAAACTTGCCGCGTGCGACCAGACGATCCATCCCGATGAGCTAATCGTAAACAATCGGACCGCGCAACGCGGTGTCCATCCACGCGCGATTGCGCAAATGACGATGCCGCATGCGCTCACGCAGAGAGCGCTTTCAAACGCCCCGTCCAGTCGCCTATATTGCGCCAACATGAGAAGCGGAGAGCGCGACGAGCCAAGAAATTTTGTCGTGGAGGCGAATGGGATTCGCCTGAGCTGTCAGGATTGGGGCGGCGAAGGGCCGCCGATCGTGATGCTGCACGCGACCGGATTCCTGGGGCGGGTGTATCGGCCGATCGCGCTTGAGTTGCGTTCGACAGGCCACGTCTATAGCTACGACCAGCGCGGCCACGGCGAGAGTTCGCGCCCGGCCGACGGCGACTACAGTTGGGCGAGCACGGCCGCCGACCTGAAGGCGTTCATCGTTGAAATGAAGCTTAAGGGCGTGCGCGGGCTCGGTCATTCGGCCGGGGCGACTGCGATCGGCTCGTTGGCTGGCGCGGAACCAACGCTGGTAACGCGCGCGGTTCTGGTCGAGCCGGTGGTGTTCGAGGAAGAGGCGCGCGACTCGGTGCAGAACTCGCTCTATGAGCGCACGCTCAAGCGCAAACGATGGTTCGAGAGCGCAGACGCGATGTTTCGCAACCTCGAGCACAAGCCGCCGTTCAAAACCTGGCGGCGCGACATGCTCCGCGACTACTGCGAGTATGGCACGCGGCCCGCGCCGCAGGGCGGAGTGGAACTGAAATGCCCACCCGAAATCGAAGCTGACTTCTACTCACGCGCGCGAGAATTTCCCGGCCTGACCCGGATTCTCGAAAGCCGTTCGCCATTGCTCCTGATGTTCGGTGAAAAGAGCGACTCGACCGGGATCAAAATCGCGAACAAGATCGCGGCGCAAATGGTGAATGGCAGCGTCGTCACAATTCCGGACGGCGGCCATTTCCTGCCAATGGAGCAGCCGGAAATGATTGCCCGGACGGCGGCGGAGTTCTTCGGCTGCAAATAGTCGGGCCGCGCAAATAGTCAGACGGTTAGATCAGTCCATGAATTTTCGCGAACGGATCCCACTGGGGGTCGCGATGCCATTCGTATTCCATCCGGATCGCGACTTGTTCGGCAGTCTCGACGCCGGCGAGCTTTGCGATCAAAGCGAGCGTCATGTCGATTCCGGCCGAAACCCCTGACGAGGTCGCGAACTTGCCGTCTTCGACCCATCGCGCCTGCTTGATCCATTCGACCGCCGGACCCTGTTCGGTTACCCATTTGAACGAGAGCTTATTGGTAGTCGCGCGGTGTCCGTCGAGCAGTCCAGCGCGCGCCAGTAGCGCCGCGCCGGTGCATACGGAAGTCACGATTTCGGCCTCCGCCGCGCGCCGCACGAGCCACTCCAGCAGCTTGGTGTTGTTGACCTCGCGCCGCGTGCCGATTCCGCCCGGCACCAGCATGACGTCGATCGGCGGACAATCGGCGAGCGCATAGTCGGCCATCGCTCGCGGACCCTGCGCGCTTTTAACCGCGCCAGCCTCCTCCGCGGTCATCACGATTGTGCAGGCGCCGCCGACCTGCGCGTGAATTCCCCATGCCTCCAGCGGACCGAAGACGTCGAGCAATTCGAGGCCCTCGAAGAGCAGTACGCCGACGGTTTTCTGCGAAGCCATCGAAAGCCTCCTCACGCGCCGATAGCGATCACAGCGGAAGGTGGAGGCTAACCACCCGCCACCGTGGCGGGCAAGCGCGTGTCGCGTGTTGCATCGTTGGCGCGCGCTGTTGGAGCGGCCGGTTAAGACCGCTCCAACAGCGCGCGCGCCGCGGCGCTATAGACACCCGGCGCATCATACATCACCAGCGGCGGCTCGACTTCGACCTCGACCCCGCCGCCTTTGCGCGCCTCGACCAGCACGGTCGAGGCGCTCGCGGCGGCGTAGGGATGGACGAAGCGGATGCGCTTGGGCTCCAGGCGCCGCGCGCGGAGCGCCGAGATGAGCTCGGCGCTGCGCGCGGCGGCGAAGATGAAGGCGGCGCGGCCGCCGTGGCGCGCGTAGCGCGCCGAGGCGGCGACGAAATCCTCAAGCCGGGCCGCCGACTCGCCGCGGGCGAGGCGACGGCCGACGAGCGGACTTTCGCGCCCGCTCATGCGGGTGCGAAATGGCGGGTTGGCGAGCACCAGGTCGAAGCCGCCCGCCGCAGCCCCGAGCACGCGGCGCGCGCGCAAGTCGGTGCATACTGCGCGCACCATCGCGAGATCGTTGAGCGCGGCGTTGCGTGCGATTAACGCTGCGAGCGCGGGTTGAATTTCCAGCGCGACCACTTCGCGCGGCCGCGCGAGGGCGGCGTAGATCAGCGTGACCACGCCGCATCCGGCGCCCAACTCCAGCACGCGTGCGGCGGGGCGCGCGGCGGCGAAGCGGGCCAGCAGCACCGCCTCGACCGAGAAGCGGTAGCCGCGGCGCGGCTGGTAAAGGCGCAGTGCGCCGCCTAGGATCGTGTCGAGCGTTTCCTCCGCGATTGATTCACTCATGAATTCCGGCGACCAGGGCGAGCGCTACGCGCGTATCTTTCGCAAGGCCGGCGTCTACCTCGCCAAGGGCAACGTAGCGCGTGCGCTCGAGGTGCTCAAAGAGGGACGCGATCTTGCCGAGCGCGAGGGCCATCCAAAAATGGCGGGCCTGTTTGCCGCTGAGATGAAACGCGCCAAGGCGCCCGCGGATCCCGAACAGCAATAAGCCGGAAGATTTCAATCGTGCGGGCGTTTTGGCGGGATGGTAAGCGTCCCAAACGGCGTCTGGGCAGGGGTTTCGTTGCATCGTGTCCAGTGGCGGCACCGCTTGACGGCGCGCGGTTCGTACTTAAGTTCTGATCAGCGAGGCGCGGAGGGAACACGGCCCGGCGCGCGCAGCGAAAATCAAAATATCGACCGGCAAGTAAAATACGCGGTCGGGAGGTTTACACATGGAAGTGGTACTAGGAAACGGATACGCGAATGGATGGCTGTACGATCGGATGAACAGGATCAACCGGCTCTTCAACGAGGCGGGATGGACGGCTCCTGAAGGTCACGTGGCGCCGCGAGCTGACGTGGTCGAGGACGGCGAAGGATATCATTTCTACTTCGACATGCCCGGAATCAAGGCCGATTCGGTCAACGTTCAGGTCGAAGACGGTAACCTGGTAATCGAGACCGAGCGCAAACAGCCAGAGCGGGCCAAGGACGCGCAGGTTCATCTGTCGGAGCGCAGCTACGGCACGATTCGCCGTGCGTTCACGATGCCCGACGATGCGAGCGCCGATGGAATCAAGGCGAACTATCGCGACGGCGTGCTCGAGGTGACGGTGGCGAAGAAGCCCGAGTCCAAGCCGACCCGAATTAAGGTCAACGTCGAGAACTAGCACCAGTAAAGTTCTTGTCTGGCGCGCCGCGCGATTTGCGCGCGGCGCGCCTTCTCTTTTGATACACTTCAACACGTAAGGCGGCGCAACGCGGCCGGCGAAACGATCACCGGCGGAAGGCGGAAGTCTCAATATGAGCGGATGGCTTGTCGTCCTGATAATCGTGATCGTGGCCGTTGGATGGGCCGTGCTCGGCTACAATAGCCTGGTGAGCCTGCGCAACCAGGTGCAGAACGCGTGGCGTCAGATCGACGTCCAACTGCGCCGCCGCCACGATCTCATACCCAACCTGGTCGAGGCCGTCAAAGGCTACATGCAGTTCGAGCGCGACACCCTCACCCAAGTGGTAGAGGCGCGAGCCAAAGCGATCAGCGCTCCCGACCAAGCCTCACGCATGGCGGCCGAGAACCAAATCACGGGCGGATTGGGCCGGCTGCTCGCGGTGATGGAGAATTACCCGCAGCTCAAATCCGACCAGAACGTGCTCAAGCTCCAGGAAGAACTGACCACCACCGAGAACCAGATCGCCTTTTCGCGTCAGGCCTACAATGACTCGGTGATGCAGCTGAACACGCGCATCGAAAGCTTCCCGACCAACTTGATCGCCAACAATTTCGGTTTCAAGCAGGCCGAATATTTCCAGGGCGCGCCCGAAGACCAGGCGGTGCCGAAGGTCGACCTCTCGATGGGTGGCGGCGCGCGGCAGACGCCCCCGCCACCGCGCGCCTGAGGTTCGGCGCGGGAGATTGAGAGCGGGATGGCGGCCGCGCACACCGATTTCTGGGAGCTTGAACGGCGCAACCGGCGCGAAACCGCCCTTCTGGTCGTCGTTTTCATCGCGCTCTTCACCGCGCTCGGCTTCGGGCTGGATTTTCGCTTTGGCGACCTCGCGATCGTCGAAGGATCGTTGACCGGTTTTCCGATGCTGACGCTGATCGCGCTCGGCTTTGGAATTTTCCAATCGCTGCTCTCATATTATGGGGGAACCGCGCTAGTGCTGGCTTCGGTGCAGGCGCGCGAACTCGAGCCCGATACGCCGCAGCATCAGATGGTGCTCGACGTGGTGCACGAAATGGCGCTGGCGGCGCGGATGCCGGTGCCCAAGGCCTACCTGATGAACGATCCGTCGCCGAACGCATTTGCGACCGGCCGCGATCCGAATCATTCGGTAGTCTGCGTCACCCAGGGCTTGATCGACACAATGGATCGCGAGGAGGTGCAGGGCGTGCTGGGCCACGAGATGGCGCACGTGCGCGACTACGATATCCGCACCATGATGATGATCGCGGTGCTGGTTGCTGGGATCGCGATGCTGGCCGATTTCGTTTACCGCTCGATGTGGTACACGGGCGGAGTTGGCGGCGGTGAAAGGCGGAGCAGTAGCCGCGATAACGATAACAACAGCGGAAACGCGGGCGCGTTGATCGGCATCCTGGTGCTCGTGCTGGCGGTGCTGGCGCCGTTTTTCGCGCAACTGCTCGCGATGGCGGTGTCGCGCGAGCGCGAATATCTTGCCGACGCTGCATCAGTCGAGTTCACGCGCAATCCGCGGGCGCTGCTGCGCGCGCTCGAGCGTATCGCAGAAACCGAATCGCCGCTGCGCAACGCCTCGCGCGGCACCGCGCACATGTTCATCGTCAATCCGCTGCAGGGTGCGCGCGACGACAACGAGGGCTTTCTCGCCAACCTGTTTTCGACCCATCCGCCGCTCGGGCGGCGTATCGAAAGGCTGCGCGCGTTGCTGAACGAGACCGGCGGTGAAGCGCTGCCTGCCGGTGCGGCCGCGGCGTCGCCGGCTCCGCGCGGATAATAGACGCGAACGAGGACTGGCCTAGCGGTTGCAGCAGCGTCAGCGGTTGCGATGGCGCAGTTCGCGCTCGACTTCGCGGCGGACGGTTTTGCGCTTGATCGCCTCGCGCTTGTCATAGAGCTTCTTGCCCTTGGCGAGACCGAGTTCGACCTTGGCGCGGCCGCGGCGGAAATAAATCTTGAGCGGTACGATCGTATAGCCTTGCTCGCGCGCATGTCCCCACCAGCGATCGATCTCGCGCCGATGCATCAGGAGCTTGCGCGGGCGGATTTCCTTGTGGCTGAACTGGCCGGCGGGGGCGTAAGCTCCGATATGCACGCCTTGCAGGTACGCTTCGCCGTTTTTGATCCGCGCGTAGCTGTCGCGCAGGTTGACCTTGTGCGCACGCAGTGATTTGACCTCGGTGCCGGTCAGCGCCATCCCGCACTCCAGCGCCTCCTCGATAAAGAAATCGTGGCGGGCCTTGCGATTGTCGGCTATCAGCTCATAGCCGTCGTCGGGCGCCTTGGCGCTTTCCTGCCGAGCCATCCTATGAGCTTATCCGTCCGGCGCCGCCGGCATAAGCGATCCAGTCGCGGAGCGCGGCCTCGGTCGTGCGAAACGCGATCTGTTCCCACGGAATTTCGGCGGGCGAGAAGTAGCGCACCTCGCTCGCTTCGTCGGAAAGGCCGGGGCGCTCTTGTCCGGGCCGGGCGAGATATACGACGACGGCGGCGATCGGATTTTGCGGATCGGCATAAACGCCGAGTAGGCGTTCGATGTTGACGTTCATCCCGACCTCTTCGGCCGTCTCGCGCAGGGCCGCCGGCTCGGGCATCTCGCCGAAGTCGACGTAGCCGCCGGGGAAAGTCCAGTAGCCCAGGCGCGGCGGTATCGCGCGGCGCAGCAGCAGCACGCGCCCAGCGTCGATCACCAGGCATCCCGCCACCAGCTTGGGGCTTTGAAAATCGATATAGCCGCATCGCGAGCACACCTTATGATGCTTGCGGTCGGGCAACACCGGCCGCAGTTCCAGCGCGCCGCCGCACAGCGGGCAGAAGCGCACTTTGGCGGGATACTGATGCTGGATTTCGTGGCGCGGCACCACGGCGCGGTCATCCTTATCGGCCATGCGAGAAAGCTTGGCGGATCGAAGCGTCACACCGCAACCGTCGACAAAAGGGGCAAGGGGCAATTTTTAAATCCCTCCCCCAGTTGTCCTGGGGGAGGGCGAGGGTGGGGGTCTAAGCGGTTCTCAATTTCTGTGAGAACCGCCATTTTTACTTTTTTAGCGCCAGCAATCGGCGCGTGCATCGCGGATTGCGACGAGGATGCAACCGTGAAAAAAAGACATTCGGCACTTCCTCGCTCGAGTCCCACCTCCATCCTCCCCCAAGACAATTGAGGGGCGGAGATCAAGCTCTAAAAAAGAGATGTGGGCCAATGATATCGCGCAGCGCGGCCTTTGCGAAAAACTAGAACGTCAGGCGGCGGACCAGCGCCTCACCGATCAGGAAGATCATCGCCGCGAGTAGCGGCCATGCCGCCATCGATTGCCGCATCTCATGTTCGGGGCGCGTCAGCCCGACGTCGGCGGGCGAGGGATTCAAGCGCCCGCCGCTGCCCGCGGCGAGACGCTCGAGCAGCGTGTAGTTGGGCTCCGGGCGCGGGAGCTCGGCGTTGATAGCAGGGCTGACCGTGTAGGCGAGCGGGGGGAAGGCGAGCGCCTGGGCCGTGGCCGCCTTGAGCGTGATGTTGTACGTCCCTGCGCGCGGCGCGTCGAAGCTGCCGTAAAGCTCGCCCGGAACTTCCTCGGAAAGCGGGCTCTGCACGCGGCTGCCGTCGGGGCGCGTGACGGTCGCACTGACCATCGCGGCCGAGGGCGCCGGCCGGTCGCTATAGTTGGTGAGCCGCAGATGGATGCGGCCTTCGCGATAGCCGAGCGCGACGTCGAACTTCTGTTCGGTGGCGGCGGTCTCGGGCGTCATCCAGGCGAACACCTTGCTCCAGACCTGGCCGAAGATTCCGTCCTGCACCCACGGCGAGGACCATCGCCCGCTCGCGTCGGTTGTCACGGCGACCGCTTTGCCGGCGGCGAAGCGCCAGCTCGCGATGAGCGGTGTGCGCGTATTGGCGCGGTTGATGAAAGCGTCGAGCGTGGCCTGCGGCTTGAGTTCGGTCGCGACGAAGCCTTTGATCGCGGGTAGCTGGCGGCCGGCGAGGTCCTTGAGCAATGGATCGGGCTTGACGGTGTATGGCGTGAAATCTTTTTCGACCATCGTGGCTTCCCCGCCATGCGATTTCACGTCCTGCAAAAACATCTCCGGCAGGTTGGACGCGCTATCGGTTTGGTAGAAGCCGCCGCCGCCATACTTGCTGATCGATTCGAGCAGCGCCAGGTTGGCCTCGCGGCCGATCGCGATGGTCGAGATCGAAACGCCGCCCTCACGATGCATCGAGGAAACGAGGTCGTAGTACATCGCGGCCGTGCCGCCGGTCTCGCCGTCGGTCAGGACCACGACGTGTTTCACCGACGCGTTGCTGCCGGCCAGCATCCGCTCAGCCTCCTGCATCGCCGGCAACAAATAGGTGGTGCCGTGCGCCTTCAGCCGGTTGATCATCTCGTCGAAGTAGGGGCGGCTCTGGCTAAGCGGCGTCAGCGGAACGATCACGAACGGTTGCGAGTCGAAGCCGACGACCGCGATAAGATCAGTGTCGGCAAGCGTCTTGGTGACCGTGCGCGCCGCCGCCTTGGCGTACTCCAGCTTTTGGTCGCGGCCCATCGAGCCCGACTTGTCGATTATCAGGACCAGCGCGCGCGTGCGCTGGCGATGCTGCGGCGGCTTCATAATGACCGGCAGCGCGCGCGCCAGCGGACTATCCTGGTAGCCGCCCAGGCCAAAGCTCTCGTCGCCCCCGGCCATCGCGAGCGAGCCGCCTTCCTCGACGTAGTTGACCAGCGCCTCCTGGGCCGCCGGCGAGAGCCGCGCTCGCGGCACGTTGTTGAGCACCACCGCATCGTAGCCCTTCAGATTACCGCTCCAGGAGCCGCTGGGCGTGACCACGGTCGGTTCGAGGCCCATCCGATGCACGACCGATTCGAGGTACTCGGCATCGCGCGGCGACCCGGTCAGGATCAGCACCTTGCGCTGCGCGCCGATTCCGACCCATCCGGTGAGCGAGTCATCCTCGGTGTAGACGTCTTGCGACGGGGCGGCGGGCTTGAACGAGGCGGTGTACGAGGTCAGCCCGGAGGCCTCGGCATGGACCGGGAAGTCGAAGCGCTGTTGGCCGCTTTGTAAACTGACGGTGCGCGCGTCGGTCGGGCGCCCGTTTTGAAAAATCGAAATCGTCCCGCCGACCGGAGTCGAATTGTAGTTAGTGGCGGTGACGCTGAGCGCGAATGGCTCCGACTTGGCTAGCGCCGGCGGCATCGTTAGGCCGGTAATCGCGACGTTGGGGATGCCGCGAGCGCCGGGCGGCGTGAAGATGTACAGCCGCACACCCGCCGAGCGAATCGCGCCGAGCGCGCGTTCCGCATCGCCATGGTTCTGCCATCCGTCGGTCACCAGCACAACCGTGCCGTCGCGCGCGGCCGGATTAGCGGCGACTTTTTCGAGCGCCGCTTCGAGGTCGCTCGCGGCCGGCGCGCAGCTGGTGCATCCGGCGGCCGCATCGAGCTGCGAGAGCGCGCCTCCCACTGTGGTCGTCTCGGAATCGGTGGCGAAGATTACCGCCGGGTCGCCGGCGCGCAACTTCAGATCGTCGCGCAGGAGCTTGGCCGTCCACGTGCGCATCGCTTTGGTGATACTGGCCGAGGCGTCAACCACCGCCGGCCGCGTGGTGCCCTCGCTTCGCGTGATGGTCTGGGGGTCGGCCAGCGCCAGCACGCACAGCGCCAGCACCGCGGCGCGCAGCAGCGGCGCGAAGAGCTTGCGCGGTGTGTCCACCCCAAGCAGTGACCAGGCGAAGATCACGCCGACCGCGATCAACAGCCAGAGCGCCCCCGGATTCGCGAGCTTCATGCCGGCTAGCATCGCGCCGAGATTTCCCAAGCTTCCAAAGTTCATCGCTAGACCGTGACCGCTGTGGACCGGCGGCGGCGATATGCGATCAGTGCTTCGAGAATCACCAGCACGACGATCGCCAGGATGAAGTCGCCGGTTATCGGAGTGCGGCGCGGCGCGACCTCAGCCATCGCGGCCGATCCGCCCGATTCGATCTTCATCGACGGCGTGTTTTCGAGATCGGAGGCGCGCAGATTGGCAAGGTTGACCGCGCGCTCGGATTTTGCGCCGTCCGCCGCAATTAGCTGGTAGAGGCCCTGAGAATTGGCGCCGGTGAATAGCATCCCGGGGGTGACTTTGATTTTGCGCCTGTCGGGAGGCACGATCGCGTCAACGCCGGCCGGCACGATCCAAGGATCGCCGGTATGATAACCGGCGGTTTCGGCGCCGAAGCCGGCCAGGTAGCTGAGCGAGTTGAGCGTCAGCACCGACATCGGCAGGTTTTGCCGGCCGAGATAGGGAAACGGATTGAAGCCCAGGGCGACGATACGATGGCCGGAGCGCTCGCCCGCGAGCATCAGCGCGCCGCCGCTGCCGGTGACAATCGCCTGGAGCCACAGATGCTGGCCGAGGTATTCGCCGCCCTGCAAATTCAGCAGGCGAAAATTCACCGAGTCAGTGAGCGCGCCGGTCGGCGGCCATCCGGTGATTTCGACCTTGGCGGTCGGCTGAACGTTGAAGCCGAAGACCGGATCCGCCGGGGGCGGCATCACTAGCAGCGTGTTGACCGGCGGCATCTCTTTGGGCACCGCGTACTCGAAGATTGCGAGGTCGGCGGCGGCAAGGTCGTTGGGCGAGAAGCTCGAGGGCGACGCGACGCGGACCGAAATCCCCGGTAGACCGTCGAGGCCGGCGGCGTCGGCGGGGCTCGGCGTCACGAACAGGATCGAAATTGATTTGACCGCGCCGGCGGTGGCCCACGCGACATTGTCGAGTGCAAAGCCGTCGGCGGGCGTAAGCTCGGCGCGATAGACGCCGGCCGGCGCGAGGTTGGGAAACTCGATTGCGCCGATTTGGCCGGGCTCCAGATGCGCCTGGGCATGACCGACCGACTTGCCGTCGCCGGTGATCGCGAGCTGCAGGGTTTGCGCCGCCGGGCTGAAATTGGCGACGGTCAGGTGGGCATGCAGTGCGGCCTGTCCCAACGATTCGCGGCGCAGCACGAACGATCCGATCGCGTAGTTGGGCAGCGGATCGCCGGCCGCGAAAGCCTCGACCCGCGGAGGCACCGGCGCTGCGAGCGGCCGCGCGCCGGCATAGATCACTCGGCGAAGGCGCGTGTCGGAGGCAAGCTCGCTCAAGAGCGCGGTCAGCGCGGCCTGGTCCGACGGTGCGTCGGCGGGATGCAACTGTGCGAGCGCCGCCGACGCTTCAGCAGCGCTCGCGAATGGCGGACCGGCGCGATGAGGCTGCGGGGCGCTCAGATAAAGATTGACCTCGCCCGGGCCTTCGCGCCCCAGCGCATCGGTGAGCGCCGCGCGCGCCATATCGAATCGGCTGCGTCCGGAGCCCGCCGTGGCCTGCATCGCGGCCGAGTCGTCGAGTACCACCGCGATCGGATTGCCAGTTCGCGTGACATAGGGTTTCGCAATCGCGAGCACAGCGAGCGCAATGATGAGCATCTCGACGAAAAACATCCAGTCCGGCCGGGGCCATCCGCCGAAGCGTCGCCCGCGCCGCGCACGCAGCGCGCGGAAGGCCAGCACGCTGGAGACGACTACGCGGCGCGGGCGCTCGCGCACGAGGTAAGCGAGTGCGAGCGCTGGAATCAGCGCGAGTAGATAATAAAGCGCGCCCGGATTCAGGAGTCCCATCGTGGCGCTAATGCCTTCTGAGGCCGAAGTCGGCGGACGCGCGCAGGAAGAAGTCGTGGAAATTCAGGTCGGTGGTGTAGAGCGTGTAGTGCAGGCCTCGACGCAGGCAAAATGTTTTGATCTCGCGCGCAAGACGCGCGAGCGTCTGCCGATACTGATCGCGCTCGCGGTTCCCGATCGACACCATCACGCGTTCGCCGCTTTCCGCGTCGACCAGCTCGACGTCGCCCGTCAGTCCCGCACCCGCCATCTCGCTGCCGCCAAGAATCTGCACCGCGGTTACGTCCATGTTGGCGGCGGTGAACAGGCCCAGCCCGCGCGTAACCGAATTTATCATCATCAGGTAGTCCGAGATCACGAAGACCTTGCCGGCCCGGCGCACCGAGACCAGTTCGCGCGCAAGCGCCGTCGCGAGGTCGAGCTCGCCGGCCGGCCGGATTGCGCCCAGGCGCTGCGCCAGCTCGACGATCCGATGGCGCCCATAGACGAAGCCCGGCGTCGCCGCTTTGCCCTCGCCCGCCAGCACGCGCACCATCACACGGTCACCTTGCGCCAGCGCGACGTAGGCGAAAGCGAGCGCGGTCGCGACCGCCATCGGAAATTTGCGGTCGGCCTCGGGCAGGCCCATCGAGGCGCTGGCGTCGAGAAAGATGTAAGTGAGGAGGTCTTTCTCCTCCTGGAACAGCTTGATGTAGAGCTTGTCGGTGCGGCCGTAGAGTCCCCAGTCGATGAAGCGGAAATCGTCGCCCAGCGCATAGTGACGGAAGTCGCTGAACTCAAGCGAGGAGCCGCGCCGGGGCGAGAGATGAGCGCCCTTGCCGAGCCCCTCGAACTCGCGCCGAGTTTTGATCCTCAGATGTTCGAGCCGGGCCAGGAAGTCCGGCGTAAATTCCTCGGGCAATCCCAGCATCGACAGTTACGCGCGCGGCTTCTTGAGCCGCTTCGTCGCCTGGTCGAGGATCGAATCGGTGCTGACGTTTTCGGCCTCGGCCTGGAAGTTGCGCAGCAGCCGATGACGCAGTGCGGGCACCACGCCGTCGGCGACGTCGTCGTAGCTGACGCTCACGCGGCCGTCGAGCAAGGCGTTGACCTTGGAGCACAGAATGAGCGCCTGGGCGCCGCGCGGACTCGGCCCGAAGCGCAGGTATTGCGAGACCTCGGGAATCGCGCCGGGGCCGTTGGGAGTGCAGGCGCCGATTATGCCGATCACGTAGCGCTCGATCGGCTCGGCCACCATCACTTCGCGGACCAACGCCTTAAGTTGTTCGATCGCCACGGGCGCGCTGGCCACGGGAAAGATCGGCTGTGCGGTATGGGTCGTGGCGCCAGTCGTGCGGTTCAAGATTTCGCGCAGTTCTTCGGGCTTGGGCGAACCCATCACGACCTTGAACAGAAAGCGGTCCATCTGTGCCTCGGGCAGCGGATAAGTGCCCTCGAGTTCGATCGGATTTTGCGTCGCCAGCACCATGAATGGCGGCTCGAGCGGATAGGTCATGCCGAAGACCGTGACCTGCCGCTCTTCCATCGCCTCGAGCACGGCGGACTGGGTCTTGGGCGTGGCCCGGTTGATCTCGTCGCCGAGCACGACGTGGGCGAAGATCGGGCCGGGCTTGAAATGGAACTCGCGCCGTCCGTCGACCTCGGTTAGGACCTGGGTGCCGACGATATCCGAGGGCATCAGATCGGGGGTGAACTGAATCCGCTTGAAGCTGAGCCCCAGGGCGTCGCTCGCGGTCTTGCACATCAGGGTCTTGCCGAGTCCGGGCACGCCTTCGATCAGGACGTGGCCGCCCGCGAAAAGCGCGGTCAAGGTTTTGCGGATGACATCCTGATGGCCGACGATTACCTTGCCGACCTCGGCTTCGGCGCGCGCGAAAGTGCGCCGGAATTCGGCGACGCGTTCGGTTGGCGTAATTTGCGGGGCCGCTCCCATGCCTTCTCCTTGTTCCAAATCGATGGATGCCGCGCGCGCTCTATTCAGTGGATCAGATCGCGATAGCGTGGCGGCACAAGCTGACGTTCCTGGGGCGTGGCGTCAAGCCGCTCGGCTTTGAGCGGCACGTTGGCGTACGGAACGCTCGCGGTGGGCCGGTTGGTGTCGGGGACCAGTTTGCCGCCGCTGGCGGAAACGACCTCGGTCGGCAAGCGGAAGAGCACGTAGCGCGCGTCGCGAATTTCGATCGCGGGCCCTTCGCCGGGTTTGTAGAAACGGGGAAAATTTTCGGCCACCGGGAATTCTCCAAGATGCGTGTCGCCGTGGCCGCCCTTTTCGTTCTTGCCGCCCTTGGTGCCGCCCGCCGGCACCTGGCCCTTGGCGGAGGCGTCCGGCCGGGGCAGGGGAATATTTCCCTGGGCCATCGCGTCGGGCTTTTGCGAGCCGCCATTTTTGTTGGGATTGCTGCCCGGCTTGAGCGCGTTGCCGTTGTCGCCATGGCCTGGCTTGGGCGCGTTGTTTTTGGTTTCCGCCCCGCTTTCGACTTGCGCCTGCGCCTTGGAGAGATCGTTATGCAACTCGACTATCCGTTCCTTGCCCTTGGGGCCGTTGGGATTGTTGCCCTGGCTCGCGCCTTGTCCCTGGCCCTGCCCCTGACTTTTGCCCTGGCCGTTGCCGCTGTCCTGGCTTTGACCGTTACTCCCTTGTCCCGCGCCCTTCCCGGAATTGTTCTTGCCGTTACCGCTGCCCGACGTGTTTTTGGCCGATTGTTGAGGTGACGATCCCTGTTGTTCGTGCTTTTGCAGCTCGCTCATCGCTTCGGCCAATCGCGCTAGCTTCTCCGGCGGCGGCAGCTTGGGATTTTCCAGCGCGTCGGCGGCGCCGAGTATTTTGGCGGCAAGGTCCTTGTCGGCGGATGAGGGCGAGCTTGCCAGCTGCTGGGCGGCGGCGCGGAGTTTGCGCGCCTGCAATTGCTCGGCGGACGGCGGCCGCACCAGCGCGAGCGCGACGGCCGCGAGTAGCACGACCATCGCGGCCGCGATAGGCAGTGAACGGACAAGTGGGCGGCGTACTTCAAAGGCAAACGCGCCGTTAGGATCGAAGCGCTCGAGGTAGCCGGCTGCGCGGCTCCATAGCAGCGGGAACAACGGGGTGCGCAGTTCGCGTTGCGCGGGCGGTTCGGCGGGGTCGGCCAGGCTCGCGAGCGTGACGATCTCCTGATGGCCGTCGACAGCGTCGTCGACCAGCTCGGCAGCATCCATGAAATCATCGGCTTCGCGCCAGGCCCGCCAGGCCATCAGGGCGCATCCGGCGAGCGCCACGACACCGGCGAGCGCCAGCGCGGCGCGCAGGCTGCCGAGCCTCGCGGGCGTGAGCGCATAGCCGGCGCGCTCCCACGTCGCCTCGCCGATCGCGTGAAGGGTCGCGGCTAGCACCAGCGCAGTGAGTGCGGGAAAGGCGAGCGTCAGCCCCGCGCGCAGGGCGGCGACCTGTTTGAGGCGGCGGCGCGCGGCTACGATTTGCTCGACGGGATTAATCATGGCGGGTGTCATCGCCTCGCGGCCGCGGGCTGCGACGCGGCGTCCCTTGCGGGCGTTTGTACTTTCAGCGCGGTTCTCTGAGCATTCAGCTTACGCACAATCTCGATAGCGTGTTCGTGCTCGCGCAGGGTGCGCGAAAAAATATGAGTTCCGTCGTTGCGCGCCACAAAATACAGGTAATCCGTGTGGGCCGGGTAGAGCGCCGCCATTATCGACGACATTCCAGGATTTGCAATCGGTCCCGGCGGGAGTCCGGCGAACGAGTACGTATTATAGGCAGACGCAGTATGCACCGCCGCCGCCGCAGGCTCAATTTCTCCATCCGGATTATACTGAGCGGTGGGATCGGACTGAAGCGGCATCCCCAGCCTGAGGCGGTTATAAAACACATTCGCGATGGTCGGTCGCTCCCCCGCCACCTTGGCCTCCTTCTCGATGATGGAGGCGAGGGTCACCAGTTCGTGCGGGCTCAGATTGAGCTCGAACAGCCTCTCTGCGGTGGGAGACGGCAGGGCGCTGTAGAACCTTCCCAGCATCGTCGCGAGTATCCGGTCGATACTCGCGTGGGGCGAAAATCGGTAGGTGGCCGGAAACAGATAGCCCTCCGCGCCCAGGGGCTCGAGCCCGAGCGCGGCCGGCATCGGACCCCAGCGCGCGGCTTCCTCGAACTGCAGCGGGCATACGAGACCGGCATTCTCCAGTAACTCGGCTATCTGATGGAGCGTGGCGCCTTCGGGAATCGCCACGGTCACTGCCACGAAATCGCCGACAACCAGATGATGCAACACCTCGTCCAAACGTTCGCCGCCGCTGAAAGCGTAATCGCCAGGTTTCAGATTCCGTCCGCCCCCGCTCAGCTCAGCATAGACAATCATCGCACGCGCGCTGCGGATAACACCTTCGGAGGCCAGGCGGCGCGCGATCGTGCCCAGGGAGTCGCCCGGGTTGACGACTACGACCCTTGGCGCGTTGAATTTCGCGACCGGGACAAGGCAGGCGTATGCAATCCACGCCATCGCCGCGATGGCGCCGAGCGCCAGCACGGCGGCTGCGGCTTTGACGGATCGGCTCACTGCGACTGACGGCTTTGAAGCCATCCCTCAAGGATTATCGCCGCCGCGACGGCGTCGCGCGAGACCTTTTTGGCCGTCCGTGACGCCGACGTCTCGCGCAGCCGTTCCGTGGCCTCGACGCTTGTAAGCCGCTCGTCGAACATTTCGACTGCGACGCCGATTGCGGCTTCCAGATGCTCGGCAAAAGCCCGCGCCGAGCGCGCGCTCGGCCCCTCACTGCCGTCCATGTTCAAGGGCAGACCAACGACGATGAGCGAGACCTCGCGAGCGACTAGCTGCGCGCGAATCTCCTCCAGGTCGTGCTTTAGCGAACGGCGTTCGATTGTTACCACCGGATAAGCTGCAGGACCCTCGCTGACCGCTAATCCTATCCTCTTTCGGCCAAAATCGATTCCCGCGATTGTCATAGCCAACCTTAGCCTAGCTGATATCCATTATTAGAAAAGGTGTTGATACCGAGCTCAGTCAGGTGTTGATTATGTGAGTCAGATGGCCTAATTTGGGCCCGATGGCTCGGGGGACTCTGGCTCGCTTATTTCCACGCTTGGCTACGGCCTTGGTGGTCGCCTTCATGGCTACGCTGGCCTCAGTTCATCTCTTTTTTCAGGCCGGCGAGCCGCCGACGCCCTCCGTAGCCCTGATGGACTTGCAGCCAGGCCATCTGGATAACGGTCCCGTCGAGCTGCCCGAGACCGCCTCTCCCGCACCCGATCCGATCGTGATCCAACTCACGCTGGACCGTTCGGCCTCGGTCCTGCGCTATCTCGAGAACGCCGGGCTGGACCCCGCGGAGGCGCAGAACTGGGCCAATCATTTCCAGGAGGCCGCCAACACCGGGACCATGAAGGAAGGCCACGCGCTAGTCCTTTACAAAGATCCCGAGACTGGCGACTTGCGCGATCTGCGCTACGATCTTAACACGAACATCGCGATCCGCGAGCACGCCTTGGGCGCCGGTGTCCTGCGGACCTCGCGCGACCTGATTCAGTACGACGTGCGGCGAGTCAGTGTCGCGTTCCAGGTCGATCGCAGCTTCCGCACCGCCGCACAACTGCACAATCTGCCCGAGCCAATCGTCTATACCTTGGAGAACGCTTTCAGCGACCATCATCCGCTCGATGAATTGCCGTCGGGTTCGGTCGTGAAGCTCATCTATCAGGAAAAAGTAGCTCGCGACGGCAGCTATAACCTGGTGACCGGCGTCGAGGCGGCGCAGATCGAAACCGAGGACCGAATCATGAGCGCCTTTGCCTTTCGCGACGAGCACGGCCAGGCGCGCCTGTTCGACGCCGACGGCCAGGAACTGGGCGCTCCGCAGACCCTGCGTTTCCCGGTCAAGTTCAACTACATTTCCTCGGGCTTCACCTTCCATCGCTACCACCCGATTCTCCACGAGTACCGCCCCCATGTCGGCGTGGACTTAGCCGCGAGCTACGGCACTCCGGTCCAGGCGGTGGCGGACGGACGCGTCGAGTACGCCGGATGGTGCGGAGAGCTGGGGCGATGCGTGCGGCTGGACCATTCGCAGGCCATGGTGAGCATCTACGGCCATCTGTCGCAAATTACGCCGGGGCTGGACCGCGGCGAATCGGTGTCGCTGGGCGAGGTTATCGGGCGCGTCGGGACCAGCGGCCTCTCCACCGGACCGCATCTGCACTTCGCGCTGGAACGCGAGGGTCATTACATCAACCCGCTGACTGAGAATATCGGCGTCAACCATCAGGTGTCGCCGCGGATGCGGTCGCTGTTCGAGCAGTTCAAGGATAACTACCTCACGATGCTCTCGAAGCTGCCCGACCTGGGCGGTCATTTCCACGTTGGCGCTCCGAGCACCCTGAGTGCGCAGGCTGCGACGGGTGGCGAGGGCGCTGCGCATCCGGTGGCCGGGCAGGGCACGCACCGGCGTCATTGGAGTTCGTGGCGCGCTGCACTGGAGCGCTAGTTTTCTGCGCCCGCCGTGGCCCGTTCGGCACTGGATAGCGACTTCTTCGATCTCCCGACGCCCCGTGTAATCGCTCATCGCGGCGCGAGCGGCGAGTACCCCGAAAATACGCTCCCCTCTTTTCGCGCCGCCGCCGAGGCCGACGCGCCGTACTTCGAGCTCGACGTCCACCTGACGCGAGACCGCGTCGTCGTCGTCAGCCACGACGCGAATCTCAAGCGCACCTGCGGCCTCGACGTGGAAATCTCCGACCTGACGCTGGCCGAGCTGAAGCGCGCCGACGCGGGATGGGGGTTTACTACCGCCCCTGACAGCGCTGGCGGCGGCGCCGGTGGGTTCCCGTTTCGCGGGCGCGGAATCGAGGTCCCGGCGTTGGCCGAAGTTTTTGCGGCTTTTCCCGAACGGCGCTACATCGTCGAAGTCAAGCAGAGCGTCCCGAGCCTGACGCCGGCACTGCTCGAAGTCATCGAGCGGGCCGGGATGCGCCGGCGGGTGCTGATCGCGAGCGAGGAGCAGGCGCCGCTCGACGAAATACGGGCGCTTGCGCCGACGCTGCCCACCGGATTTCCGTACCATGAGATCGCCGGCTTTATGGTGTCACTGGCGCCGGGGGCCGAGCCTTACCAGCCGCGCGGCGACGCGCTACAGATTCCGCCCGAATACGAGTCGTGGCGGCTGGTGACGCCGCAGAGCGTCGCTGCGGCGCATCGACTTGGCGTCGAGGTGCACGTATGGACGGTCAACGACGCGGCCGAGATGCGCGCGATGCTCGCGCTCGGCGTCGACGGCATCATCACGGATTATCCGGCCCGCCTGCTCGCGCTGCTGTAAGCCGGGCGGGGGCGCCGGGGACGCGGTTAACTACCGAGGAAGACGCCTGAACGAAGCGAGTCGCTGCCAGTGTACGTCGAGCGGGAGCGCGAGCCGTGCGCTGAAGCCTAAAAACGACGCTGTCTACTGTTCAATCGCGTATCCGCTCTCGGCGCAGCTCAATGAACCAAGTGAAAGATTGATGAGCTCCATGCGCGGTGCGGACGTAGCGGTGGCGTCGATCGAAAAGGCGAATCTCACAGCTTCGGGCGAACTGAAATTTATCGTACCGGTGCCGTTGGAGTTGACCGTGTAGGTTCCCGATGCGCTGCCGGACGAAACCTTGGTACCCTTACCGTTCTTGTTGCTGTCATATTGTCTGAAGGTGCCGGTCACGTTCCCCGAGCCGTCGAAACTAAACACTCCGACCGTCACTTCGATATTCGGGCAGGTCCCGAATTTGTTGAACTCAAAGGCATAGGAACCCGAGAGGCTGGTGTTATCGAACGCCGCAGCCGGCGCCGGGCGCAACACCAACCAGGCGCAAAGCACACCCACCACCATCGCCCATGAGCTTTTTGCTAATTGTTGCATCAACAAATTTCTCCTAATTGAGAAGCGAAATTAAATGCAAATGCGCAACCTCTGTAGCAAATCGGCACTATCTTACGCAAGTAGTCAGACCGGTGCGAGGACGCTCGCGCTTGGCGGCGACGGCGTTGTCACGGATTATGCGGCGCGTCTGCTCGTGTTGCTGTGGCGGAGTGCGGGAGTGATGCTGACCTCTTCCTCCCCAGACGATTTGAGGGAGGAGGTCAGCAGCGTCGGCGGGTGAAATAGGTGCGGGTGGCGGACAAATTTCCTAAGGGCAGGAAGTTACAAATCCGGCTTTGGAGTCACGTCGGCGTATCAGGAGGAGTCGCCATTCGGGGGTTTGCTCCATTCGCCCACCCAACGAAACGATGACGCCGAAATACAACTCCAGGCGTGGCAGAGCGCGAAACACGGCCTGCTCGCGGGGTGCGCGTGAAGGACCAGCACGAAGCGTATCGCGCGCCGCGCAGGAGACGTCGCGCGTGTGGCGCGCGCCTTTCCCGCCGCGACGGGCTTCTGTTACGATTCCACGCGCTCCCAGCCATGCCGCGCCCGGAGGTGGATTTCGATGAAGCTCGACACGATGCTTTCCGTACGAGACCTGCACGAGGTTCCCCAAGCGGCCAAGGCGGCCGAGGACGCCGGCTTTGACGCTATCTGGTCGATGGAGGCGGGCAACGACGGCTTCTTGCCGCTGGCGCTCGTCGCCGAGCATACGCGGCGAATCAAGATGGGTCCGGCGGTGGCGATCGCTTTTCCGCGCAGCCCGATGGCGATCGCCTACACCTCCTACGATCTGGCGCGCCTGTCCGAGGGGCGCTTCGTGCTGGGCCTCGGCACCCAGGTCAAGGGTCACATCGAGCGGCGCTACGGGATGCGCTGGGAGCCGCCGGTGCCCAAGCTGCGCGAGTATCTGGAGTCGCTGGCGGCGATTTTCAAATGCTGGAACGAGGGCGGCGCGAAGCTCTCGTACACGGGGAAGTATTATAACTTCTCACTGATGACGCCATTCTTTGCCCCGCGGCCGCATCAGTTCAGGATTCCGATCTACATCGCGGGCGTGAACGAGCGCATCTGCCGCCTCGCGGGCGAGCTGTGCGATGGCCTGCACGCGCATCCGTTCAACTCGCCCAAGTACCTGCGCGAGTTCGTGATGCCGCATCTGGAGGAGGGCTTCAAAAAGTCCGGCCGCGCGCGCAAGGACTTCACCATCTTCACCACCGCCTTCGTAATCGTGGGCAGCAACGACGCTGAGATCGAAAAGGCGCGCGAGGCGGTGCGGCAGCAGATTGCGTTTTACGCCTCCACCCGCACCTACCAGGTCGTGCTCGACACGCACGGATGGGGCGAGGTGACGCCGCGCCTGAACGAGAAGGCCGCCAAGGGCGATTGGACCGGGATGGCCAAGGAGATCACCGACGAGATGCTCGAGACCTATTCGGTGAGCGGCAAGTGGAGCGACATCGCGGACAAGGTCAAGGAGCGCTACGACGGTCTGCTCGACCGGGTGGCCTTTTACATGCCGTACAAAGCCGGCGCCGACGAAGACGCCTGGCGCCAGCTCTGCAAGCAATTTAACGGCTGAGCCCGCCGCCGCTATTCGCGGCCCGTGCGTGCCGCGGCGCGGCTTACTTGTCGAGCGTCGAGCCCAGCTCCGCGATCTTTTTCTTCAGCATGTTGACCAGCGCCGGGTAGCCGTCGTTATTGAGCACGCGATTGAACTGCTGGCGATAATTGGCCATCACGCTGAGCGCGTCGATACTGAGGTCGTAGATCTTCCAGCTCGCACCGTCGCGCCTTACCAGGTAGTCGACCTTGATCGGCGGCGGCTTATCCTTGAGCAGCACGGTGCTATGGACCTCGGCGTAATCGGCGCCGTCGAATTGTTGGCCGGTGAAGTTGACGTTGGAACCGACCGCGGTCTCACGAATCTTCTGCACGCTGTATTCCTGCAGCTTGCTCAGGTAGACGTTCTCCATGAACGAGGCGAACAGCGGGACGAATTCGGCCTGCTGCTGGGGTGTGAGCTGGCGCCAATGATAGCCGAGCGTGGTGCGCGCCATGTCGGCGAAGTCAAAGTTGGCTTCTGCGATCTCGCGCAGCTGTTTGTCCCGCGCGGCCGTCGGGGTCTGGGTGTCGCGCACCACGGCAGTCGCCTGGTCAATGACCGCCTTGACCATCGCGGTCGGGTCGCTTCCCAGGACTGCGGCCGAGGCAGCCGCCTGGGCACGCGCGCGGCCCGGCATCAGGGTGAGGGCGGCAATCAACGCACTGGCAAGAAAGATCGCGTTCATCATTCTTGCGTTTAAGCACCAGCGGGACTTAACCGCTGCGTGATAATAGCCGTCGCCTGCGCGGCATCGTTGCGTAACCGGTGAATTGGACACTACGTATGAATAATCCATGCGCACCTATTATCGACCCTTGCGCCGCGCTTTTAAACCACCCTGCGATTCTAAAATAACCGGATGCGCCAAGCGTCCGGATAGGCTACGCTATTTCGCGATGCACAAGCGTGTGCTTTACGCTGCGGACCCGCGATGGGCCGCGATGGCCGAGCGGCTCGACGTGCTCATGGCGGACGGAGGATTCCGCACGCTCAAGGACGAAGCACGCACGCGCGCCGGTTTGCTCAAGGGGCCTGACGGCGCGTGGGTGTTCGTCAAGCGCGTGCGCACCGGCTCGTGGGCGAGGGGGCTAATCGCAAGCGCGCGCGGTTCGCGGGTGCGGCGATGGCTTGAGGGGGCGGCGATGCTTTCGGTGGCGGGGTTCAACCGGCCGATGCCGCTGGCCGCGCTGGAGGTGCGGCAGGCCGGCGCCGTCAGCGAATCCTACCTCGTGTGCGAGGCGCTCAACGATGCGACCGTGCTGAGCGGCGCGGTACTGGGTGGCGGCAAAGTGCATTTTGGCTTCCGCCGCTCGTTGCTCAGCGCGGTGGCGCGCGAGGTTCGCCGTCTGCATGATGCGGGGCTTTACACGCTCGATCTCCAGGAAACCAATTTGATGGTCCAGGAGCGCGACGGCGCGCCGCCCCGGATAAGCTTCGTCGACCTCGAGGATTTCCGCCATGTGCGCTCGGTCTCCTGGCATCGAAGGCTGCTCAACCTGGTGCATCTCGACCGCAGCATCGGGCGCTTCCTGAATCGTCCCGCGCGGCTGCGCTGTCTTTACGACTATCTGGGCGCGAGCACGCAGGGGCGCGAGGAGCGGCGGCGCATCCTGGGGCAGTTCTGGCAGCTGCGCGACGAGCTCGAGAATCGCAGCCGCGCGCGCGCGACTCGTCTGACCCCGGTGGCCGCGGCGGCGTCCGCCAGGCTCGCGCATGGCACCGCGGAGCCGGCCGCTGCGGACGGTTTTGCGCCGCCGCCGCGCAGCCACTGACGCCGCATACGTCGGCCGCGCATCGGCGGAGCCCATGGCCTTCTCGATTCGCAGACGCGAGTACGATCACCACACCGAGCAGGTTCACGCGGCCGGCGGCGCGAGTTTGCGCGACCTGATGCTCGGGCTCAACGACGGCCTGGTCGCGTCGTTCGCGGTGACCTCGGGCGTAGCCGGCGCGTTCACGGTGGGCAACATCGTGGTGATGGCCGGTCTGGCCGAGATGCTCGGCGGCGCGGTCTCGATGGGCCTCGCGGCGTTTATCTCGGCGCGCTCGCAAATCGAGTTCTACCATAGCGAGATCGAGCGCGAGCGCGACGAGATCCAGCGCTGGCCCGAGCGCGAACGCGAGGAGATCCGAACCATCTACCGCGCCAAGGGTTTCGGTGGCGACCTGCTCGACCGCATCGTGAGCCATATCACGGCCGACCCCGAGCGCTGGAGCGACGTGATGATGCGCGAGGAGCTGGGGATGGCGGTCGAATCTTTTGACAAACCGCTGCGCTCGGCCTTGACGGTGGGCCTGGCATATTTTGCGGGCGCCACGGTGCCGGTGCTCGGCTACCTATTTGTTCCGCCACGCGAAGGCCTGATCATCTCGGTGATCGCAACCGTCGCGACCCTGTTCGTAGTCGGCGCGGCCAAGACGATAATCACGGCGCGCCCGTGGTGGCGGAGCGGACTGGAGAGCATGGCAACCGGCATCGTAGCCGCGGCGGTGACCTACGGCGCCGGACGTTTCTTCGCGCGCCGCTAAACACGCGCGCGGCTGACGCATCGCGACGCGCCCGTCAGGCAACCGGCGTTGACCTCAATAGCACAGACTCGCTATCTCTACCCGATATCGTGATTCAGCAAGTTCGCTCGACTCCATGCGCAAGCGCCACGGCCGCCGCTTCGCCGCCACTTTCGCGTCGGGCGGCGGCCTTGGAGCTTGCGCTGACGGCCTGGCGCTCACCGCGGGTGTTCGCGTACATCCTGCTGGCGCTGGCGGTTATCATGGGCGCGTTCTACCGGTTCCATCGGCTGGCCCGCTGGGACATGAATGGCGACGAAGCCATCGCGTGGGCGGCTGCGATCAAGCCGACTCTGCGCCGGGTTTCGGCGACGTTCTGGCGGATCGAGAACGGTGGCAAGTTCCCGCTGTTCGACTTCGCGCTGCATGGATGGGTGCGGATGTTCGGCGACAGCTTGTTTGCGATGCGCGCGCTGTCGGCGGCGATGGGCACGCTCGCGATAGTCCTGATGTTCGTCGCGGTACGGGAGATCTGCCGCGCGCTCCGCGGTGAAGCCTACGCCGCTGCGGGCGAGGTGGCTGGCGCGTTCGCCGCGCTTTTCTATGCCTTGAACCTCACGATAGTGGCCTCGGACCGGACCGCGCGCGAGTTTCCGCTGCTGACCGTGGTGGAACTGGCGCAGATAATTTTTCTGGTGCGAGCACAACGCCGCGCCAGTTGGACGAACTATTTGGGAATAGCGATCTTCACGGCGCTGATGCTCCCGATCAACTATACCGCGAGCTTCCTCCTTGCCGCCGAAGCGCTATGGCTTGGCGGCCTGCTTGTCGGCGCGTGGGCGGGCTCCACGCGCGCCCGCGAACTCGCCACCTTCGGGCCGGGTTTCGCCGTAATCGGTGGAATTGCGCTGCTCGCGCCGGTGCTGCCGCGCGTGTTCATCTCCTCGCGCGCGGCGGTGGAGCACAGCGCCGTCGACTGGATTAAACTTCAGCCGGTCACTTGGCCGTATACGGTGCTGCGCGACGTGGCTGGCCGGCCCGCGCTATTCCATATTCTTGTCGCCCTGATGCTATTCGGGGTGTGGCGACAATGGCGTTCGGGACGCCTGGCCTCGGGGTTTCTGGCGGCCTGGATGTTGGGTCCGCTGCTGGCGGTATATACGGTGAGTTATCTGATTCAGCCGATGGAATTTCCGCGCTATGTGCTGATCGCTTTTGTTGGGATGTTCGCTTTCGCCGGCTTCGGGGCAGGCAGCGTGCGCAGCACCGCCGTGCGGATCGCGATCGCGGTGATGGTCATTCATTACTCGGCGCCGTTAATACGCAATTGGCAGCGGGGTTTGCGCGACGGCGCATGGCGCGAGGCAACCGCCCTGGCCGACCAGAGCGCCGCCGGCGGCCCGATTGCGGTCTGGCCGTCGATAAACCTCAATGTGGTCCGCTTCTACCTGCCGCCGGCGCGCCGGGCCGACGCGATCGGCGTTGACCGCAAGTGCGGCGCGGCGCCGGTGGCGATCCTGAGCGGCCGCGGCGTCGTTTCCGATAAGGAGATAGCCATGGCCGAGGCATGCTATCCGCGCGTGCTGGCGCGCCTGCAGCTGGTCGAGGTGCGCGGGCGCTGAGCCGGCCGAGACGTTCAACCTAATGAAAATCGCGGAGCATCTAAATCGACGAAACCCCAAGAGCGCAGCAGTGCAGCCATCGCCGGGCGGGGGCGCCGCGATGCCGGCCGGGGCGCCGGCGCACAACTATGCGCACAACTATGCGACCGATATCGAGCATCAGCGCGAAGTGTGGAAGCGCAAACCGGCGCTGCGCGCGATTTATTCTCACTGGTACGCGCAATGCGTCGAGGCGCTGGCGAAACATCAGCCCACGGTCGAGGTCGGCTGCGGCTCAGGCAACTTCAAGGCGTTTTATCGAGAATCGATCGCCACCGACGTGCTGATCGGTACCGGAGCGGAGCTGGTCGCCGACGCGATGGCGTTGCCGCTGGCCAAGGACAAGACGGGAAACATTGTCGCCTTTGACGTCATCCATCATCTGCAGCGTCCGCTCAGATTTCTCAGGCAGGCAATGGCGGTGCTTAAGCCGGGCGGCCGCCTGGTGCTGTGCGAGCCAGCGATGTCGCTTTGGTCAAAGCTCGTGTTCCGCTATTTTCACCACGAACCGTTCGATCTTTCCTGGCCGCTATTCGATCTCGACGGCCGTCCGCCGGATCCCGATCCCGGCCATTCGTTCTCGAACCAGGCCATTCCCGAGATCCTGTTCTGGAAAGAGCGCGAGCGCACGCTGGCGGAGCTCGGCGCGTGCGAATTGGTGGTGGCCCGAAAGTTTGGGTTTCTGCTCTATCCGCTAAGCGGCGGATTCAGTGTGCACGGCTTTTTGCCGTGCTACGGACTGCCCGCGCTGATGAAGGCCGAGGACTGGGTCACGCGGCCGTTTTCGCGATGGCTCAGCGGCATGCGCATGCTGATAGTGTTGGAAAAAACTCACTGAACATGGACCGCCGCCCGACCTATGCGGTGATTACGGCGGGGCGGTCCGTGTCGTAGCGAGCGAGCGCGCACAGCCGCTCATAGAGCCGGAGCGTCCGGCGCGGCACCGCGGCGCCCGGCCGCGAGCGATTGAGTTCGGCAGCGGCAAATTCGCGGTCGATCCCGATTCCCAGCCGGCGCTCCAGTTCCGCGTCCGCACTGTGGTCGAGCAACTGGTCGTAGTGGACGAACATCCAGTCGCCGCCCTGCGGATAGTGTACGTCCAGGATAAAGCGGTACATCGCCTCCCACACCTTGAGCGCCCAACGCTGATCCACCTCGGTGTCTTTCATGTGATCCGCGCGCTTGCATTCGCGCACGATGCTCGAGGCGGTGACCGCGGGATCGCGGAAAACGCATAGCAACAGCGCGTCGCCGATAAACGGGCGCCAGGCAGACAGAGTGTACGAGAATCTGGGATCCTTCAGGCAGAAGGGCTGACGCGCCGCCACCGCTGCGATCCGCCGGCTCATCGCCGGCGGACAACTGATCGACACGCCGGGGCGCAACACCGCGATCCAGTGCTGGTAGTTACCGAGGATGGGGATGTCGCCGAGGAGCAGCTTGCGGAGTCCGTGCGGCGGCGTTTTCGGAGCCGCGGGGGCGATCAGTTCATCGTTGATCTTGTTGACCTCGCGATCCTCGAAATAGCCCTTGGGATTGCCGATGTCGGCGGGCCACAGCTCCGCGCCCATGAAATAGCCGGCGCGGGCGAGAATTCCGGCCGCCATGCTGGTGCCGCTGCGGCCGGAGCCCAGGATCAGGCAATTACGCTGATTCATCGCGCGTGATTAGCGGTTAATAGAGCGCGAGCGGCGCGCCGCCGGCGAGCAATTCTTCGGCGAAGCCGGCGTGGCTGGGAGGCGCGGGCGGAATCTCCAGCAATCCTGCCAGGCGCATCGCTTCGAGCGCCGCGCGATGCGGCAACCGCGCATACCATGCCCGTAATACGTCGTCGCGCGTGAGCGCCGGGCGGTTGCCGTTGGCGGATGCGCCCCGTCCGTTTTTAAAAAGCGCGCCCAGCTGATGCCGCAGGCCTGGCCGCCACAGTCCGGGCTCGTAGCGCAGCGCGCAGAACAACGCGCAGCGCGCCTCGCGCATGTCGCCTGCTTCCAGACAGCGCAGGCCCTTAACTGTCAGCAGCCAGTGGTACAACGCCGCGCTGCGCACCGCCAGCTTTTCGCCCGGCTCGCCGTAGCGCTTGCGCATCCGCGCCGCGAACAGCTCGAAGCCAGGCGCGTACTTGCGCAAGCGCTCGACCATAGGGGCGAGCCGATAATTAACCAGCGGCTCGGGCACGAAAGCGAAGTCGCCCATCTCGCGCAACAAGAACCAGAGCTCGGTATCCTCGAAGCCGGCGGCGCCCTGATATTCCTCAGCAAAGCCGCCGACCCGACCGAAGACCCAGCGGCGCAGGGTAACGCTGCTGGGCAGGATCGGCCACTGTCCCTCCTCCAGCAGGTCCTCCATCAGCGGCGGCCGCGCCATCCCCGGATGCATGAAGGTGGGCGCGAGCGGGCGGTTGTCAGCGTCAACCGGCACCACGTCGGAAAATGCCATGGTGGTGGTCGGATTGGCTTCCAGGGCCGCGATAGTTTTCTCAAGCCGCCCCGGGAGCCACGTATCGTCGGCGTCGAGGAAGGCCACGAAGTCGCCCAGCGCCTGATCGACGGCGTTGTTGCGCGACGCGGCGAGGCCGCGATTGTTTTTCTGCGAGATGACCCTGATGCGATCGCCATAGCCGGCCAGCACGTGCGGCGTGGCATCGGTCGAGGCGTCGTCCACCACGACCACCTCGAGGCTGGCGCACTGCTGCGCAAGGGCGCTATCGATCGCGCGCGTGATGCTTGCTTCGCCGTTGTAAACGGCGATTATCGCTGAGACCTGTGGCGCTGCCATCTCTTGCCGGCAAACCCCGGCCCGCTAGGCGTTCGCCGCGCCGCGCGCCGGCGCTTCGTCGTCTTCAGGCATGTAGAACTGCAGATCGCAGAGCTTCCGATACGCGCCGTCGAGCGCCAGCAGCTCTTCGTGCGTGCCCGCCTCGACGATCTCGCCGCTCACGATCACGAAGATGCGGTCGGCGCGGCGTACGGTGGAAAGCCGGTGCGCGATCATCAGGGTGGTGCGGTTGACCATCAGCCGTTCGATTGCGTCCTGCACCACGCGCTCGCCCTCGGAGTCGAGGTTGGAGGTCGGCTCGTCGAGGATCAGGATCGGCGCATTTTTGAGCAGCGCCCGCGCGATCGCAAGCCGCTGGCGCTCGCCGCCCGAAAGCCGCACCCCCAGCTCGCCGACCAGAGTCTCGTAGCCGTTGGGCAGGCGCGTGATGAAGTCGTGGGCGTTGGCGGCCTTGGCGGCGGCGACGATCTCGTCGAAGTCTCCCGAGCCGCCGCCGTAGGCGATATTGGTGCGGATGGTGTCGTTGAACAGAAATGTGTGCTGCGAGACCAGGCCGATCTCGGCGCGCAGCGATTTGAGCGTGTAGCGCTTGGCATCGACGCCGTCTATCAGCATCTCACCCTTGTTGGGATCGTAAAAGCGCGGAATCAGATCGGAGAGCGTCGACTTGCCGCCGCCGCTCATTCCGACCAGCGCTACCGTCTCGCCCGCGCCGATCTTCATGTTGATATTGCGCAGCACCCACTCCCCATTGGGGTCGTAGCGGAAGTTGACCTTGCGGAACTCGATGCTGTGCGGGCCATGCTTGAGCTCGAGCGCGCCGGGCGCCTCGTAGATTTCGGGCGGATGGTCGATAATCGCGAACACCCGCTCGGCCGAGACCAATCCCTGCTGGATCGAATTGTTGGTGCCTGCGATCCGTTTGAACGGTCTGTAGATGATCAGCATGGCGCCGATGAACGCGGCGAAGGTTCCGGGCGAACGGGACCCGACCAGCACTGCGGAAATGCCATACCACAGTACGGCCACCACCGCGCAGGCGCCCAGAACTTCGATGAACGGGCTGCTGAAGGCGCTGGCGCGCAGCACCCGGCGCATCATCCGGAGCTGCTTCTTGAGCATCGCGCGAAAGCGCTCGGATTCGTAATTCTCCATGCCGAAGGCCTTGACCACGCGGCACCCCTGCACCGCCTCCTGCATCAACACCGAAATGTCGCTCAGTTTGCGCTGCGCGCTCTTGGCAGTTTTGCGCACCCGCCTGGCGGCTCCGATGATCGGCAGGATCGCCACCGGAAATACCACGAAAGCCAGCAGCGCGAACTTGAAGTCCATCCAGAACAGACCGCCGACCAGGGCCACCAGCGTGAGGCTGTCGCCAACCAGCGAAATCAGGCTGTTGGTTATTATCGATGAGGCCATCTGAACGTCGCTGAGCGCGCGCGTCAGCAGATTTCCGGTGGGCGTCCAATTAAAGAACGAGAGCGGCAGGCGTTGCAGACGATCGTTGAATTCGGCCCGCAGGTCCATCGCCGTTTTCATCCCGATGTAGTCGGTCAGAAAACTGGCCAGGAAGTCGGTGAGCGCGCGCACCACGAACACCACCAGGATCCCGATACTGAGCATATGCAGCCGCGCCAGGTTATGCGGGTTGTTGGCCTTGATCATCGAGAGCGAGTTGATGGTTTCCTTGAGCAGGTAGGGTATGGCGCCGTTAGCGGCGCTGAGCACCAGCATCGCCAACACCGACAGCGCGAGGTCGGGAAAAACATAGGGCCGCGCGTAGCCGAGCAGGCGCGTGTAAATCGCCATGTAGCGGCTTTTTTCTTCACCCTCCTTGGCGGGGCGCCACCAGAGCAGGGTTTCGCTCAACCCATGCCAGAATTTGTTACTCATCGGCTCCTTGCACGCCGCCTTTAGCGCGACTTCACGGCTTGGGCCGCGCCGCCCGCTTGCGGGGGGCTGAACGGCCAGCCGCCATCTTAATATAGCTGTTTATATCCTGGCCCGGTTCGCAACCGGGGAATAATCAATACTAGCGGAAATAGTTCTCAAGCTCCGGCTTTGTTCGGTTGCCGCGGACGATCCGACCGCTGAGCACGCGGGCCACCGACATCGGCAGGAAGGTGCGCAGCCAGCGCGATGCGGCGCGAACCTGAAACGGCCCGTAACGCATCGCGCAGGCGAACGCGCGGCGCGCGCGCAGCTTGTCGCCGTCGCGCAGGGCAACCAGTCCCGCGTAGCCCCAGGCCGAGACGAAGGCGTTGGTGGATTCGCGGATGAGCCGTTGACCGGCCTCGCCATAACGCTCGGATACCAGCCGTCCGAAAACCTGGTAGCCCTTGGCGTACTTCATCATTCGCTCGTTCGGCGGAGTGGTCCGATATCTCACCAGGCGCTGTGGTACATAGGCGAAATCGCCCTGCTCGCGCATCGTCAACCACATGTACGGGTCCTCGAAGCCCGGCCGAGTGAAGCTCTCGTCAAAGCCGCCCGCCTGTTCGAAGGCGTTTCGGCGCATCATCGCCGCGCTGGTCAGGATCGGCCACCATCGGGTCAGCAACTCGTCCATCGTGGGCGCGTGCGCGGTATACTCGTCGATGAAATTGATCTCGAGTTCGTGACCGTAGTCGTCCACCGGGACCACGTCGCAAAACGCCAGCGCCACCGACGCCGCTCCATCCAGCTCGTCGGTCAGAGTCTTGAGCATCCCGGGCAGCAACACGTCGTCGGCGTCGAGGAAGGTGAAGTACTCCGCCTCCGGGCTGGCGGCCGCGGCGCCGGCGTTGCGGGCGGCGGAAGGGCCGCGGTTGCTCTGGCGCAGAACTTTGATGTCGGGGCCGTAAGAACCCAGGATCCGCGGGGTCGCGTCGGTAGAGCCGTCGTCAACCACGATTACCTCGGGCCGCTCGCACTCCTGGGCGAGCGCGCTATCGACGGTCCGCCGAATAGTGGCGACGCCGTTGCGCACCGGGATAATAACTGAGACTCGACTCATGGTCAGATACCTATCATTTCCACGCGCCCACAACCAATAACGCGCGTGGGCGTTTATTAAGAATCAACTTCTCTCAGAGCATCCCTGCAACGCGCTCCGCGCGCTGTGCCGATGAGACTTTCCACGCCGATAGATCGCGGCTGGTGAGTTCCTCGACCGCCTCGACCTCGGGCCGAAAGCGTTCTCGCAGCCTCGCTTCGACCGCAGCGTCCAAGGGCGGGAACGACGCGCCTCGCCCGAAGCAGTAGCGCCAGAATCCCAGACGTTCGAGCTTGCCGCTTAACCGGTAGGCGTGATGCTCCTGCAGCCAGTACATGAGCCGGCGCCCGTTGTACGCGAGCAATTGGCTGCGCGAACCATGCGCTACCTCGTTGCGGTCAAGAAACCGGGTCACCTCCGGCGTGAGCATCAGCGAAGGAGCGCCGATAAACCGGCACACGTCATCGACGAATCCCTGTTCGTTGGCTTTCAGATCGTCGTAGAAGAAGACGCCGACGCGCTCCCGTCCGAAGCGTTCATACCAGGCCCGCAGATGGAACCCGTAGCGGGTGAACTCGAACAGCATCTCGTTGGAGATGACCTCTTTTTCAAAGGCGCCGCGCGCCATGCCCAGCGTGTGAAGCTGACGATATTGCGAATAGGCACGCGAAACCGGCTCACGAAGCGTGCACACGATCTTGCAAGCGCCGAGATCTTTGAAGATGCGTTCCCTGGCGGTTTCCCACCTGAAATAGGTCGGGCTGATTTCACCGACCGGCCGATCCCCGGAGCAGCCCTTGAAATGGCCGCGATACCAATCGAGCCCGCGCGAATAGAACTTGTCGAAGAAGCGCATCTCCTTGACGCCTTCGGGAAGGCATGCTCGATGATACAGAACGCCATGCAGCCAAGTGGTGCCGGTGCGCGGCGGACCGATGGCGATAAAGTCAGGCAGAGACGCGGGCATCCCACGGCCTTCCGTCACCGCGGCAGCCCGTCTTGATCGAGCCCATTGTGGCCGATCGTCAGCGGAGGGCTAGCGCTTTGGCGTGCGGAGGAATCCTGCCGGCCGGTTTTCCAGGCCGTCAGATCCCGGCCAAGGAGTTCCTCCAGGGCCTCGACTTCCGGCACAAACAGCTTGCGCATGCGCGCTTCGGTCGCGGGGTCTAGCGCTGGAAACTCCCGCTTGCCCTGGTTGAACATCCGCCATACGCCCCAGCGGTCGAACGTGTTCACGACGCGATCCGCGCGCTGCGACTTGAGCCAAATCCTGAAATTGTGCGCCCAGCCGGCGACCATAACGCTGCGCGGCGCGCGCCGCACTGAATTGCGCACGAGGAATTGCCGGACGTCAGCGAGATCCACGCGCGGCACGGCGAGAAAATCGCAAATCGAATCGACGTAGGCCTGTTCGTCGGCCTCGAGGTCGTCATAAAAAAAAGTTGCGACGTTGGCCGCCCCGAAAGTCTCCTGCCATCCGCGCAAATGAAACGCGTAACGATTGCTCTCGCGGATTCGTGAGTCCGGCCGCATCACTTCCTCTTCGAAGCCCAGCCGGGTCTCGCCCTCGCGCACAAATACCCGATAGGTCGAGTAGGCGCGCTCTACCGGGTCGCGCAGGGTGCAGATTATTCGGCAGTTCGGAACGTCGCGCGCAATCCGCTCACGGACCTCGGGCTTCTGGAAATAGGTCGGCGCAACTTCGCCCACCGGGCGGTCCGACGGACAATCGGTGAAATAGGCTCGGTACCACGCGATTTTCTTGTCGTAAAATGAATCGAAATAGCGCGTTTCCTTGGTGCCACGCGGCAGCGAAGCACGCTGGTAAAGCACGCCGTGCAGCCACGTGGTGCCGGTCCGTGCCGGACCGACGGCGATGAAGTCGGGCAGCCGCCCGAGGCCTTCGATGCGCGACTCGTCGTTTGTGAGCAACTGCGATTCCCCCGCCGGAGCCCGTTAGCGCGCGCGCCCGGTCGATTTTTTTCTGCGGCCGCACTGGATTCCGTGCGCGATTGCGGCTGTCCCGGCGCCGCGATTTTAGCGTCTTTGCCCGATGCCTGAAACCGCCCGGGTAAAAACTGCGGCCTCATGCGGCTCGCGGAACTTTCCCGCGGGCATTACATCTCCGAGCCGCCCGCGCCTCGCGCTGCGCCGGGTTTTTTCCATTGCGACAAATCGCACCCGATCATTTTTTCCAGCGCTTCCACCTCGGGCCGAAAGCGCTCGCGCAGCCGCCGATCGAGCGCGGGGTCGAGCGGTCCGAACTCGCCTCCGCCGCGAAAACTGAAGCGCCATACGCCGGCCTTGCGCAGCATCGCGATCGCGGCCCCCGCCTTGTGGTTCTCGAGCCATCGCCGCAGCCGCCAGGCCCGTTCGGCGAGCAGTGCGATACGCGGGCCGCGCGTCACGCTGTTGACCCGCTTGCCCAACAGCGGCGATCCCGCAAGCGCGATCGGGGCTATTCCGATGAAGCCGCAGATGGTGTCCAGGAAATCCTGCGGCGCGCGTTCCAGATCGTCGTACAGCACGACCAGCACGCGCTCGGCGCCGAAGTGCGCGCGCCAGCGCGCAAGATAGTGCGCGTAACGGCTGCCCTCGGTCGCCGGAGTCGCGCTCTCGGCCAGCTCCTCCATCGTCGCCCGCGTCCATCCGTTGTGCCGCATCAGGCGATAAAACGAATACATCCGATCGACCGGATCGCGCAGCGTGCAGACGATGCGGCAGTGCGGAAGATGCCTTGCGATTCGCTCGGGCGCCTCGGGCGCGGCGAAGTAGTTGGGCGAAAGCTCGCCCATCGGGAGCTCCGGCGCGCAATCGCGGAAAAAATCCAGGTACCACTCCATGCCCTTGGCGTAGTAGGTCGAGAAAAAATCGGTCTCCTTGGTGTCGCGCGGCAGTCCGACGTGTCCGCCCAGCGCGCGATAGAGCCAGGTGGTGCCGGTGCGCGGCGGCCCGATCGCAATAAAGTCGGGCAGGCGCATGCCCGCCGCCTGTTTTGGATTCGCAGCCAAGCCAGGGGTCATCTCGATTTTTTGATTTGATCGTGCATCAAAGACGCAGAGGCGATGCGGGTCTGGCCCGTTTCACGCGGAGCGCGGAGCAACTCACGCCCGCACTTCAAGCCAGTAATTCAAGCCAACAGATCAAACCTCGAGCAGGATGTCGTCGCCGTCCACCCGCACCGCGAAACAGGCGACCTTGACGCTGGGGTCATCGATGTTTTCGCCGTTGGTCACGTTATATTCCCATCCGTGCCACGGGCAGACTACCGTCGTGCCCATCAGGTCGCCCTCGCCGAGCGGGCCGCCGCGATGACGGCAGGAATTGTCGATCGCATAGAACTGGCCGCCGGCGTTGAACAGCGCAATCGTGCGCCCGCCGGCCTCGACCGGCTTGCCGGTGCCATCGGGAATTTCATCGCGCCGTGCGACTTTCACGAAGTTTGCCACGCGTCCGTCTACCTCCGTTTCTGGCGCAAATTCTATGGGGCGGCGGGCTGCCGATGCAACGTGCTCCGCCAAAGCGGCGCCGGAGCGCACCACTCAGGTCGTGTACTCGGCGTTGATCTTTACGTAGTCGTAGCTGAAGTCGCAGGTCACGACGCTTGCGCGGGCCTTGCCGAGCTTCAGATCGATCGTCAGCCCGAACTCGGGGTCCTTCATGCGGGCCGCCGCTGCCGCGAGCGCGTCGGTATGCAGCGCGCCGTGGCTGGCGATGCGGATTCCGGCCATCCGCACCTCGAGCCGCTCGAGGTCGAGCGCGACCCCCGCCTTCCCGGCCGCCATCACGATTCGTCCGAAATTCGGATCGCAGCCAAAAAACGCCGTCTTGACCAGCGGCGAGTTGGCGATCTGCCGCGCGACCCGGTCCGCGTCGGCGGCGGTGCGCGCTCCGCGCACCTCTATCGTGACCAGCTTGGTCGCACCCTCGCCGTCGCGCACCAGTTCGCGCGCGAGCGCGCCGGCGACCGCCGTGACCGCTTCGCCGAAAGCCGCAAGCTCGCGCCCCTTGAGCGCCCGGGCGCCGGCGGCGCCGCTGGCCATCAGGAGCAGCGTGTCGTTGGTCGACATGTCGCCGTCCACGGTGATCGCGTTGAAGCTCTCCGGCAGCGCGCGCTTGAGCGTGCGCTTGAGTTCGGACGTTCCCACCGCGGCGTCGGTCACGATGAAAGCGAGCATCGTCGCCATCTTCGGCTCGATCATCCCGGCGCCCTTCGCGCATCCGGCGACCGTCACTTCGGCGCCGCCGAGCTTGAGGCGGGCCGAGGCGATTTTGGGATGAGTGTCGGTGGTCATGATCGCGCGGGCGAAATCCTCGAGCGCGCCGGGCGAGAGCACCGCCACCGCGTTGCGAATCCCGTCGCGGTATTTCTCGAGATCGTAAAGATGGCCGATGACTCCGGTCGAGCATGGCGCGACCAGTTCGGGTGCGCAGCCGATTCCCGCCGCCAGCGCCGCGCAGGACTCTCGCGCCAGTTTGATTCCCGCCTTGCCGGTGAAGCAGTTGGCTGAGCCCGAATTGGCGGTGACCGCCTGCAGGCGTCCGCGCCGGATACGTTCCTGGGTGACGACGACCGGGGCGGCCTTGACCCGGTTGGTAGTGAAGACGCCGGCCGCGGCGACCGGGCGCTCGGCCACGATCACGCCGAGGTCCTTGCGTCCCGGCTCCTTGCGCAATCCGGCGGCGACGCCGGCGAAGCGAAAGCCTTTAACCACTCGCGGTTCCAGGGTCAGATCCATCAGGGATACGCCTCCGACGGCGATTTATACGCGGCGCGTCGGCGCCGGCGCAAGCCATACGCTCCGTCGCGGCATCTATGCGTGCGTCAACGTCAGAGCTGACATGAATTGCGATCGGGATTCTTCTGACTTCCCCCCATAAGGAGGAGAAGGTCGGACTACTTGCCGTGGCAGCGCTTGTACTTCTTGCCCGAGCCGCACGGACACGGGTCATTGCGTCCGACCTTTTCGGTGTCGCGCTTTGCCGCCCCGGGCGGAGCGTTGGGAGCGGGCGCTTGTTCGGTCTGCCCGCCGTGGCTCATCACGACCCGCTGCGGACGCTGCTGCTGTTCGAGTTGCTCCACGCTCTGCTCGCGCACGGTCTGCACCGAGAAGACTTTCTCGACCACGTCCATCTGCATCGTGCCCATCAGCGCTTCGAACATCGTGAAGCCTTCCTTCTGGTACTCGACCAGGGGATTCAGCTGGGCGTAGCCACGAAGCCCGATGCTCTCCTTCAGATGGTCCATCGCGAGCAGATGGTCCTTCCACAGCGAATCGAGCGTCTGCAGCATCACGATCTTTTCGATCTGCCGCATCACGGGCGGCGTGAACTCCTGCTCGCGCTGGTCGTAGAGCGCGCGCACGCGTTCCCCCGCGACCTCGACCAGGTCGTCGGGATGATCGATGGCGTGGCCGTTGCCGCTCTCGCGGAAATTGAAATGAAAATGGAATTGCTTGTAGAACGCGTCCTCGATCGCCTTCCAGTTCCATTCCTCGGGTGCGGCGTCGGTCTCGACGTGGGCCTTGACGATCTCTTCGATCAGCGCGTCGCACATGTCGACGATATCGTCCTTAATCGGTGCGCCCGAGAGCAGCTCCTTACGCCGATGGTAGACGACTTCGCGCTGGCGGTTCATCACGTCGTCGTATTCGAGCAGATGCTTGCGAATGTCGAAGTTGTGCGCCTCGACCTTTTTCTGCGCGTTTTCGATCGCCTTGCTGATCCATCGATGCTCGATCGGGACGCCGTCCTCCATCCCGATCCGGCCCATCAGGCCCTTGAGCTTGTCGGCGCCGAAGATGCGCAGCAGGTCGTCCTCCAACGAGAGGAAGAACCGCGAGCTGCCGGGGTCGCCCTGGCGTCCCGAACGGCCGCGCAACTGGTTGTCGATGCGGCGCGACTCGTGGCGCTCCGTGCCGAGGATGTGCAGGCCGCCCGCCGAGAGCACCTGCTCGCGCTCGGCCAGGCATTGGGCGCGATACTTCTCGAGCGCCGCGCGAAAATTTTCGTCGTTGGGGTCGCGCGTGCCGGCCTCGGCCGCGGCCATGAACTCGGGATTGCCGCCGAGCACGATATCGGTGCCGCGGCCGGCCATGTTGGTCGAAATCGTGACTCCGCCGAGGCGGCCGGCCTGAGCCACGATCTCGGCTTCGCGTTCATGGTTCTTGGCGTTGAGCACGGAGTGTTTGACCCCGGTCTTCTTGAGCTGGTTGGCGACCCGCTCGGACTTTTCGATCGACACGGTGCCGACCAGCACCGGCTGCCCGCGCTCGTGGCAATCCTGGATCTCCTCGATTACGGCGTCGAACTTTTCGTCCTCGCTCTTGTAAATGACGTCGTGATTGTCGATCCGGATCATCGGCTGGTTAGTCGGCGCGATCACGACGTCGAGGCCGTAGATTTCCTTGAACTCGGCCGACTCAGTGTCGGCCGTGCCGGTCATCCCGGCCAGTTTGTCGTACATCCGGAAATAATTCTGAAAGGTGATGGTCGCGAGCGTCTGGTTCTCGGATTCGATCTTGACCCCTTCCTTGGCTTCGACCGCCTGATGCAAACCGTCGCTCCAGCGCCGCCCCGGCATCAGCCGCCCGGTGAACTCGTCGACGATCACCACCTGGCCATCCTTGACCACGTATTCGACGTCGCGCTTGAAGAGCGTGTGGGCCTTCAGCGCCTGGTTGACGTGATGGACCAGCAGGATGTTGCGCGGGTCGTAGAGGTTGTCGATCCCCAGCAGCGACTCCGCCTTGGTCACGCCCTCCTCGGTTAGCGCCACCGTGCGCAGTTTCTCATCGATGGTGTAGTGCTCCTCGACCTTGAGGCGCGGGATGACGCGGTCGACGAGGTAGTAGGTGTCGGTGGATTCCTCGGAGGCGCCCGAGATGATGAGCGGGGTGCGCGCCTCGTCGATCAGGATCGAATCGACCTCGTCGACGATCGCGAAGTTATGCGGACGCTGGACGTACTCCTCCAGGTTGAACTTCATATTGTCGCGCAGGTAGTCGAAGCCGAACTCGTTGTTCTGGCCGTAAGTGATGTCGCAGGCGTAAGCGGCCTTGCGATCGGGGTCGCTGACGCCGTGCACGACCACGCCGACGGTGAGGCCGAGAAACGTGTAGATGCGGCCCATCCACTCGGCGTCGCGCCGCGCCAGGTAGTCGTTGACCGTGACGATATGGACGCCGCGGCCGGTCAGCGCGTTGAGCACGGCCGGCAGGGTGGCGACCAGGGTCTTGCCCTCGCCGGTCTTCATCTCGGCGATTTTGCCGCGATGGAGCACCATCCCGCCGATTAGCTGGACGTCGAAGTGGCGCTGGCCGAGCGTGCGGCGCGCGGCCTCGCGCACCACCGCGAAGACCTCGGGCAGCACTTCATCCATCGCCTCGTTGCGTTCGTCGTCGTCTTCGATCGCGCTTAGCCGGATTTTCCATTCGGCGATCCGCTCGCGCAGGCGATCGTCGCTCTCGGCCGAGATCTGCGGTTCGAGTTCGTTAATTGCGGCGGCCGTGGGCCGCAGACGTTTCAGCTCGCGGTCGTTCTTCGAGCCGAAGACTTTGTGAGCAACAGCGCTTAGAGATGAAGCCATTTCGTAGCAACCAATATAGCGGGCGGTGCGGGCGCGGGTCGATGCGCACGCGGATGTCTCAATTCTATCTCAGCGGCGGACAATTTTCAGCGCCAGACAATTTTCAACGCGGGGACAATGCTATCGCAGCATTATCTCCGGGACTATTTGCCGCGGACAATTTAACGTTCAATCCTAACGTTCGATCCGCACGGCCGAATCGACCTGCGGTCCCAAAAAGCGCCGTCCCACCCGGATGAAGCGGTCGGGCGTTTCAGTCACGAAGAAGCTCTGCGCGCCGCGCCCCTCGCGCCGTGCCAGTTCGAGCGAACCGAGGCGTTTGTGGACCGCCGCGGCGGTGGCGGTCGCCGAATCCACCAGCCGGACTCCCGCGCCGAGCACCCGCGCGAACATCGCGCTCAGCAACGGATAATGCGTGCAGCCCAGGAGCAGCGTGTCGATTCCGCTCTGCTTGAGGCTTTCCAGGTAATAGGCGACCGTGCGCTCGGCGACTTCGCCCTCGGTCCATCCCTCCTCGACCAGCGGCACCAGCAGCGGGCAGGGGCGGGTGTAAATCTCGACCCCGGGGCGCATCCGCTGCAAGGCGCGGGTATAAGCGCCCGAGGCGATCGTCGCCTCGGTGCCGATCACGCCGATTTTGCCCGAGCGGGTCGCGCGCAGCGCCGCCTGCGCGCCGGGCTCTATCACGCCGGCCACCGGGACCACCGTCTCGCGCGCGATCTCGTCCAGCGCGACGGCGCTGGCCGTGTTGCACGCGACCACCAGCATCTTGATGCCCTTGGCGAGGAGGAAGCCGGTGTTCTCGCGCGAGTACTGCACGATCACCTCGCGCGACTTGGTGCCATACGGGAGCCGCGCGGTGTCGCCCAGGTAGATGAAGTCCTCGTGCGGCAGCAATTCGACCAGCGCCTTGAGCACGGTGAGGCCGCCGATACCTGAATCGAAGACGCCGATCGGCCGCGCGCGGTTGTCGGCCGCGGCGCGGCCGGCGGGCCGCGACGCGCGCCCTGCCGGCTTCACTCTTGCGTTGTTCGCGCCGCGCGAGACCATCAACGGCTCGCCAGCGCCGCGCCCAGCGCCGCCGCGGGCGCCGGCGCGGCGCCCAGCACGCGCCGATGGATACTCGGCGGCTCCATGCACAGGTAGCGCATGATTGCGGGGCTGGCGGCGGCGATTCGCCGCTCCAGCACGCGCAGCAGCGCCGCGCGCAGCGGCGTGAAGGTGCGATAGCGCCCGTCGGGCGCGAGCACCTCTTCGCCGCAGAGCAGTGGGTCGTGCGGATGACGCCGGCGCGCCGCTGAGCGGAGCGCCGGCGTCATCCGCAGGCCGCCGAGGCTGATGAACGCGATCCGCGCGGGCGAAATCGTGTGGAACAGGTCGTCGAGCAGTTCGATATAGTCGCGCTCTGCGCCGGGATACGCGATCACCGGGTCAAGATGAAAGCCGATTTTGTAGCCGGCTTCGAGGACGCGGCGGGCCGCCGCAAGGCGGGCCGCAGGCGCGGCCGTGCCCTTCTCGGAGCTTGAAAAAACGTGCGCCGGCGAGAGCGTCCACGACACCAGCGTCCGCCCGCGAGGATCGACGGTCAGCAGGTTGTCGATCTCGGCAGTCTTGGTCTTGAGTTCGAGCAGCAGGCCGTCGCGCGGGGCGCAAAACTCGATCAGGTCGCGGCTGATGCCGGTAATCCGGTCGAAAGCGAGCGAATCGGCAAGCTCCCCGGTGCCGACCCGGAGCGCGCGTCCCGGCGCGCGTCGCGTCGCGCGCTCCAACTCGTCGAAGGCGCTGGCGTAGTTGGCGTAAACCTGGAAGCCGGGGTTATCGGCGAGATATTCCTGCAGGAAGCAGTAGCTGCAATCCATCGGGCAGTTCGACGCGAGGACAAGGACCAGGTATCCGCAACAGGCGAACTCGGCGGAGCCGGCCGGACAGGCCATCAGGAAGGGCGCGCGCCGATCCATCACGACCATCTGCCGCTTGCCCGCGCCGAACGGATCGCCGGCGCCGAGAGCGGGACGTATAGAATCGCGAGCGTCGGCGACATAGTTTACCGCCACGGCGGCGGGGGCGCGGCGGATGACGCGCATGGCCAGCGCACTTTGCCGGCATCGTTCTTCGATTACGATCTCGTCCAGCTCAAAATTCATCGTCAGTGAAATTCTCGCGCAAGATTCCCTGCTTCAAGTCTGGCCGCCAAGCAGATCGAGTATCCGTTCCACGCCGTCGGTTTTTTCCGCGAGCGCTCGCAGCGTCTCTTTGAACTCCGCACCGCTGCGCGTCCGAATCTCGATCCGCAGTTCATCGGAGCCGAGGTCCTTAGGCAACGTCACGGTTATCGCACGCGGCAGCTTGAGCGCGGCAACTTCCGCCTTCATCTGGTCGAGCGCACGGCCCAGGCGCGGAAAACGCATCGCTCGCAATTCATCGACGAACGCGCGCGCCCGCGCCGGCGCTGGTCCAGCCCCTTCAAGTATCCGTTTGAGCGGAGCGCAGGCAAGCACGGCCGAAACCTGGGTTTTATCGACCAGCGCGATCTCTTCGAGCATTTCGAGCGCGCCCTGCAACTGACCGACCCGCAGCCGCAGGCGCCCGGCCGCGTCGAGCACCGCAGCCGCGCTGTACGCGTCCAGCGCCAGCCATCGTTCGAGATGCACGCGGTCGAGATGATGCGGTTCGGCCCACGCCCGCACGGCCTTTCCGATATCGTCGTCGCTCATGATGCTCCGCCTTGTATGCTAGCTTGAGGAGCGGGAACCGAAATCCTTGGATACGAGGATATCAGTCCGGCGCAGACGGAACCGGCTATGCGTTCAGTCGGTCCCGCAACGCCTTGGCATCTATCAGATCGGGGAGATCGAAGCCTTCGGTGAACCGGCCGTAAATGTCGGCAAGCATCGCTCCGTATGCCGTCACTTTTCGAGGTTCAGCTTTTTCATCAGGGCAATGAAGCGCGGCTCGGAACGCAGTGGGTCGAAGATCCTGTCCATCTTCAGCCTCAACAAAAACCAATAGCGGGCCTCATACGCCTTCTCCAATCCGTCCAGTGCCCGCCCTTTGTCGCCGAGACCGAGGTAGATGAGCGCGGTCAAGTAGGCCGGGACGTATCGCCGTGAAGACGTCTGATTCAGCTCTGTGATTGTGGCCTCGCCCTTGGTGCGTTCGCCTGACTTCGCGTAGGCATACCCGAGCCAACCCAAGACCTGTGGCGGAGAATCCATAGCCCGGGCCTTCTGCAGTTCGGTGATGGCTTCTTTGAACTTGCCCGCCTCGATGTCGATCCACCCGAGACCGGTCTGAGCGACCCAGTTATTCGGATCCAATGCCAAAGCCTTGCGGCACTGCTCCCTGGCTGCCGCGTACTTTGTCTGCCAGGTAAGCGGGACCGCCATGTCAATGGCGGCTAACGGGGACAGAGGATCGAGTTCGATTGCGAGCCTGGATTCAGCCACGGCTTCGTCGAGCCGTCCGCGAAGCGCCAAGTAAAAACCGTATGAATCGTGACCAAACGCGTAACTGGGATTAAGCGTGATCGCGCGGCGGATTTCAGTCTCGGCGCCCGGCCAATCGTAGTCGTACTGAGCCTTGGCGGCGCCCAAGGAGAGGTGAGCTTCGGCGAGCATATCGTCCAGTTGAAGGGCCCTCTCCGCGGCAGCCTTTGCCTTTGGCATTACTTCGGTGGCAGGAAAATACCAGTCGTCGCCCAAAACGTAGGCATCGGCGATCCCCGAGTAAGCCGGCGCGAAGTTCGGATCCACTCTGATCGCCTCTTCGAACTGCTCCAGCGCTTTCCTGACCCGCTCTTCGGTCGGACTGCTCAAGTAGTAGCGCCCCCGCAGATATGCACCGTGCGCCTGCGGGTCGACCGTGCGCGAATTGGCGAGGCGCGCCTGCTCATGAGGCGTCAGCTCGACATTGATCTCTTTCGCGATCGCCGACGCCAGTTCGTCCTGCAGCGCGAGCACATCGCGCGAGTCGCGCTCGTAGCTCTTCGCCCATAGATGCCGATCGGCCGGCGCGTCGATCAACTGCGCGGTGATGCGGACCTTGTCGCCGATCCGCACCACCGAACCCTCGACCACCGCATCGACGTTGAGCGCCTTAGCGATCTCGGGCGTCGGCGGGCGGCGGGCGCCCTTGTACTGCATCACCGAGCCGCGCGAGATCACCCGCAGCGCGCTGATGGTGGCGAGATCGGTCGTCAGTTCATCGGTCATGCCATCGCTGAAATATTCCTGATTCGGATCGCCGGAGTAATTGTCGAGCGGGAGGACCGCAATCGATCTGATTGTGCGCTTTGCAGCGCTCTGGGTCTGAGGCGAGGCTGGCGCCGGCGATCTCAGGCGCACGAACACCAGGGCGAGGCCCGCCAATATCACGGCACCCGCGCCGGCTATGAGCGCATTGCGGCGCCGGTGGCTGCGCGGCTTTTCCGGCTGGGCCATTAGGTCGCTTGCAACGACCTGATACACCCGTATCGGGCGCGACACGTTCTTGAGTTTTTGCTCGCCGAGGTCCTTGAAGTGGGTTCCCGGCTTGTTGCGGACCTCGTCGTAGATGCTGGCCGAGACGCAGATCCCGCCGGGAGGGGCGAGCGCGTGAATGCGCGATGCGACGTTGACGCCGTCGCCCAGCACCGTGTTGTCGGAGAACACCACGTCGCCGGAACGAATCCCGATGCGCACCTTCAGGTCGGGTTGATCCTGTTGCAGGCTCGCCTGCACGTCGCGGGCGCAGTTCAGCGCATCGATCGCGCTATGAAAGCTGGTCAGGGTGCCGTCGCCGATTTCGCCCATCATCCGGCCGTTGAATTTCGGCAGAAACAGACGCAGCAACTCGCGATGATCCTTCAATGCGCGAAGGGCTTGCTGCTCGTCGCGCCCCATGATCGCGGTGTAGCCCACCACGTCGCTGAACATGATCGCGGCAAGCTCGCGGGCAGTATTACTGGCAGGCGTATCTGACGAGGTTGGCAACGGGCTTCCGTTTCCCTAATCAGCCATGACCGAACGGCGCAGATACTACTACGGCTGCCCGGCCGGAGCGACCGGACAGCCGGCGCGTGTCCTTCAGCCGTTCAGTTCATCGAGCAGCGCCTTCGCGTCCTTCAAGTCCGCGGTGTCGAAGCCCTCGGTGAACCAGTTGTAGATTTAGCGAGCATCGCGGCCTACCAAAGAACAACGGTACCGGTTCGTCTTGTATCATCAGCGCGCCATTAGGGACTAGCAGACTGCGCTGTTCCGCTTTATACGCCCTGATTATCCCGGTACACACTGTAAAGACGCGGCGCGGCAAACCCGCCCGGGAGAAGGCAATCAAGTGAGCCGACATAAAAGCGGAGAGGAGAAGATGAGGAAGCGATGGATCTTGATCGGGGCGATACTGACGTTGCTCCCCGCTTTCATCAACGCGATGAAAGTTCATGCGGCAGCGTCGGACTCGGCTGCGGTCGCCCAGGCAACAAGAGCGGCTGACGCGTGGCTCAAGCTCGTGGACGACGGCGACTACAAACAGAGCTGGGAGTCGGCCAGCAGCATCTTCAAAAACGCCATCACCGACGATCAATGGGAGCAGCGGGTGGGCGCTGTGCGCGAGCCGCTGGGGAAGCTTGTCTCGAGAAAGCTCAAGGCCGCGCACTACGCGACCAGTCTGCCCGGAGCCCCCGATGGGAAGTATGTCGTCATCAGGTACGCGAGTTCCTTTCAGAACAAGAAATCCGCGATGGAGACGGTGACTCCGATGCTGGACAAGGACGGGGAGTGGCACGTATCCGGCTATTACATCAAATAGGCGCTTGCGGGTCGGAAGCCGTCTTCTTCCCGGGCGCGATCGGAGCCGCCGACGTTTCGCCGCGTTTGAGCATCGCACGCATCCGCGCGCACGCGGCCTCGAGCGCCGCGTCCGGCGCGCCGAACCATCGCTCCAGCGCCGTTTGTGCCGTCTCGGAAAAGAAAGCGGCGTCGGCGTGACGGCCGCGCCGCGCGAGCCCCTTGCCGTAGACGAGACATTTTTCGGCCATCGCCTCCGCGGCTGCCGTTCGCTTGGCTGCGTCGAGCGAGGCGTCGGCGAGCAGCTTCGCGAGCGTGAGAATACGGAAGCGGTCGAGCGCCGCTACGGTCGCCGAGAGCTGTCCGGGATGGCCCGCCCGGCGGACGGTCAGCGGCTCGTCGAGCAGGCCGGCCTCGTGGCGAGCCAGGATCCGCAGCCAAAGGTCGTAGTCTTCGCACGCCGCCATGTCTTCGTCGAAGCCGCCTACCTGGTCGAGCAATTCGCGTCTTAAGATCGCCGCCGACGGGCTGATGAGGCAGGTGCGGAGCGAGTCGATGAAGATGTCGCCGGAGCGTTTACGATGGCGGCGGCCGGGATTTACGCTCCTGCCGTCGCGCACCCAGGTCTCGCCGGTCTGCGAGATCTGACAATCGGGACGGCTGCGCATGAAGAGGCTTTGGCGCGCGAGCTTTTCGGGCATCCACAAATCGTCGGAATCGAGGAAGGCAATCAAGGCGCCGCGCGCGAGCGCGATCCCACGGTTGCGGGCAGCGGCTGGTCCGCGCCGTTCAATGCGTACGGCGCGTATACCGTCGCGCCCGACGTGACTGGCGGCGTCGCATAAGGACAGATCTTGCAAGGACAGATCTTGCCAGCTGGCGTCGGTCGAGCCGTCGTCGACGACGATGACCTCGAAGCTGGCGCCGCGCTGCGCCACGACCGAGGCCAGCGCCTCACGCAGCATCGCGCGCCGGTTATGCGTGGGGATGATTACGCTTATCTCGGGCGTCATCGCGGGAGCAGGTCCACCGCTCCATCGTCGTCATCGCCCAGCGCCGCCGCGCGCCGCGCTGCGCGCGCACAGCCGATTATCCGCCGGCGCAGATCGTCGAGTCCCTCGCCGTCAAGCGCCGAGCACAGGATCGGTTCGACGCCGAGCGGCTTGAACCGCGCGAGCGCCGCGGCGCGTTCGGAGCGGCGAAGCTTGTCGCATTTGGTCGCCACAGCGATGAGCGCGATTGAGCGGCTGGCGGCGCGCGTGGCGAGGTCGAATTCTTCGCGCTCGGGACCGCGCCGTGAGTCAATCAGCAGCACCAGCCCGGCCAGGCGCTCACTTTGACCCAGGTAGTCGTTCATCATCGACCCAATTCGCGCCGCGTCGGTCCGCGCCATCTTGGCAAAGCCGTAGCCTGGCAGATCGACGATCGCGAGGTCGTTGCCCACCGAAAAAAAATTGAGTGCGCGCGTGCGGCCCGGCGTGCGCGAGGTGCGGGCGAGATTCTTGGACGCCGCCAGCGCGTTGAGCATCGAACTCTTGCCAACGTTGGAACGCCCGGCGAGCGCGATCTCGGCCCGGTCCCATCGGGGATAGCCCTCGGGCGCAAAGGCCGAAGTCACGAATTTCGCATCTAACCGCATCGGGTAAGCTTAGCCCCCGCCGCACGGTATGGCACGCGCTATGTCGCTTGCGGCGTGTTAACGAGCGAACGTTCCGACCAGGTCGCCGGTGGCCTTGACGTGTCCCTTGGCCGCCGCCTCAACCTCGGCCGCCGTGGCGCCCGGCTTGAGGTCGAGCGCCGTGTCCAGTGCGCTCAGCTCGAAATGATAATGATGGGGTGGGCTGCCCGGTGGCGGGCAAGGGCCCTTGTAACCTATCTGTCCGAGGCCATTGGCGCCCTGTAGCCCGCCGTCAGCCAGCTTCCCGGTCGGAGGAACATTCGCGTCCAATCCGGTGAGGCTGGCCGGCAAATTGTAGACAACCCAATGAATGAACGTTCCGTTGGGAGCGTCCGGGTCTTTTACGATTAACGCCAGTGTTTTGGCGTCACCTGGGAGACCTTTCCAAGCGAGCGGCGGTGACTGAACTTGGGCGCTCTTGCAGGTGTAGCCGACCGGAATCGTTGCTCCCGGTGCGAAGGCGGAACTGGTGATAGACATGGTGCTTTGCGCCCCGGCAAGGCAGGGAAGGGTCAAGAAGAGCAGTACTATAAGTATGGAAAAAGGCTTGACACGAACAGTCATATGATGGCCTCCTAATAGAAAGGGATGCATTGCAAGGCCGTCTAAACGCCCGATGCATCAGTTTGCGGATAGTAATCCGTCAGGAAGTGACGTGTACAGCGGCAACTGTGGACAACGTTGTCGATAGCTCTTGTGGAACCTCTTGACCAGCGCAAACAGTTTTGCGAATGTCACTTGTAGTCAAGGCGAGTTTAAGGTAGCATCCGGTACAGCAGGATATTAAAAGCACAGTGGTTCTTGACCGTAGGGGGCGGTGTCGAGAGCGAGCTGGCGTGGAGACAAAATGGCTACAGAAGCGAAATATAATCTGCCCCGCGTGATGACCGTGAAGGAACTGTCTGCTTACCTTCGCGTGCATCCGTCAACCATCTACAAGCTGCTGCGGCGCGGCGAACTGCCAGGCTTCCGCATCGGCACAGACTGGCGCTTCAACGCCGAGGTCATCGACCGTTGGTGCCTCGAACGCAACATGAAGCCCAGCGAAATTGCGGAGAGTCTGCGCGGCAATTAGCTCTTAGTCCACATGGCCAGCCGGCGCAACAGCGTCGGCTGGTCGTGGGGAACGTTCAGGTCAGAGAAAGAGCCTTTAGGCGAAAGGCGCTGTGCGTCTGCGCCGAGTTGCGTTCATCTCCCGCGATCTCCCGCCGAGCGACTGCTCAACGCGGTTTTTTTAACGTTTAACGCTGGCTTCGCGGCAGTCCTGGCACCTCTACAAGACGTACTTCGGAAGGTCTGACTTCGAGCGTGCGGCCGAACAGGGTGTCGTCGCGAAGCAGGCGCATCACTCCGTCCGCGATCTGCTCAGGCTGGAGTATCCGCTTGGGCAGACTTACTTCATGGCCGCGGCCCTGCTGGATCTCGACCGCCTTTCTGACCAGGGGCGTGTCCACGACGCCAGGGCAGATGCAGTTGACCCGGACTTTGAAATGCTGCGCCCAAGGTGCGAGCGAATACGTAAGATTGACGACGCCTGCCTTGGCGGCCGCGTAGACCGGATCGTCGACGTACGGATATAGCCCGGCCATCGAGGCGGTGTTGACGATCGCGCCGCCACCGCCGCGTTGCATCAGCGGCCCCGCCAGAAAGCATCCGAGGATGACCGCCTGTAAATCAATATCGAGTACGCGTCGCCAGCGGTCGAGGTCGCACTGCGGAAAGGGTGGCGTCCCGATCGCGATTCCCGCGTTGTTGTGCAGAATATCGAAGCGTCCGAAGATCGATAGCGCGGTGTCCATCATATGCCGCGCCTGCTCGGCGTCCGTTACATCGACGCGCACGGCGCCAGCGCGTCCGCCGGCGCTTTCAATTAGCCGAACCGTCTCGCGCATTCCCGCCTCGTCGAGGTCCGCGGCCAAAACTGCCGCGCCCTCGGCCGCCAGGCGCATGGCCGTAGCGCGGCCGATACCCGATCCACCTCCGGTCACGACAGCCGTCTTACCCTTGATTTCCATATCTCGCAGTTCTCCACATTTCGTGCGGCGGAAGCCAGAGCGTCCCGCCTAAGGGTCAGCCCATCGGGAGCCGGCGATGACGGCGATCGAGCGGGAACCCTCGGTCAATAAGCTCTATCTCGCGTTTCGTCAGTTCCAGATCCCCGGCTCCCGCATTTTCCGCGGCATGCTCGGGACTCGAAGCCTTGGGAATCGTAAAGAGCGATGGCCGCCTGACCAGAAAGCGGAGCGCGACCTGGCGCGCTGTCGCAGCGTGGGCCGCGGCGATTTCGTTGAGTATGCGGCCCGCGACTGTCCCTAGGCCAGGAAAGGAAGTCGAATGACCGAATGGGCTATAGCCAACGACCGCGACGCCGTGCTGCTCGCACCAGGGAATCACGGCTTGCTCGATCCAACGCTCCTTCAGATGATAGAGCACCTGGTTGCATGCGAGCCTGCCCTCACCGGCGATGCTCTCTGCCTCCTCGAGATCGGCTACGTCAAAGTTGCTCACGCCCCACGATCGGATTTTGCCCGCGCGCTGAAGGCTTTCAAAGCCTGCTATCGTCTCCTCCAGCGGATGCGAACCGCGCCAGTGGAGGAGGTAGCAGTCCAGCCGGTCGGTCTTCAGGCGCGCGAGTGAATTCTCGCAGGCTACTACCGTGCCGCTTCGCGAGGCATGCTGAGGAAGTACCTTGGACACCAGGAAGACCTGATCGCGTCTGTCAATGATCGCCTCGGCGACCACTTCCTCCGCGACCCCCGACCCATACATCTCTGCAGTGTCGATATGGATCGTGCCGAGATCCAGACCCCGGCGCAAAGCGGCGATTGCCGAGCGACGGTCGGCGGTTTCGATATACCAGGTTCCCTGGCCAATGACGGATACCTGATGCTTCGTGGAACCGAACGGATGGCGCTTCATAGCTGTTCCCTCCGCGATTCATAGCTGAACGCTCGTCGTCGCACGCGATCGCGACGCAATCTTCGCATCGTGCGCTTTTTAGCGACGCTTCTACATTGCTTCTTCGATAGCGGCTAGCAAGGTGTCGAGGTCGTAACCGCCGTCGTGACGCACGCCGTTGATGAAGAAGCTGGGCGTGCCGTTGACACCGCTGCGTACGCCGCTGGTGAAATCCTCGCGCACGCGTGCCGCGTGCCGATGCTCGGCCATATCGTCGGCGAAACGCGCCGCATCAAGCCCCAGTTTGGTGGCATATTCGAGCAGGTCTTGGTCTTCGAGCGCGTCCTGATTTTCGTAAAGCGTATCGTGCATCTTCCAGAATTGCCCCTGCGCGCCGGCCGCCTCCGCCGCTTCCGCCGCGGCGGCGGCGTGCGGATGCGCATTGGTCAGTGGGAAATGTCGAAAGACGTAGCGCAACCGCTTCCCCAACCGTTGCTGGATCGCTTTTACGATAGAGAAGGCTTCTCCGCAGTACGGACATTCGTAGTCGCCATATTCGACCAGCGTGACACTCGCGGTGTCCGGACCCTCGATATGATCGCGGTGCCCGACCTGGGGCGTGAGTTTGCCTGGCATTGGTCACCTCCCTGGCTTTGAAGCGAGGTCTTCAAGCGCGGTCAGGATTCCGTCGGCGCCCGGATTGACGCCGATCGGAGACAGATAGCGCCATCGAATTGTTCCGCCGGAATCGATCACGAACAGTGCTCGCTCACAGACGCCGTCTTGTGGTCGATAAGCGCCATAAGTATGAGCGACGGCTCCTTTAGGTTCGAAATCGGCGAGCAGGGGAAAGTGCAGCTTGCGGTCTTTGGCGAAGGCGCTATGGCACCATGCGCCATCGACCGAAATGCCGAGCAGACTGGCTTTGAAGCGATGAAACTCCGGCAGAATCTCGTTGTACAGCGCCATCTGATCTCCGCACACGGGACTCCAGTCGGCCGGATAGAACGCGAGGATGACTGGGGCGCCGCGCAAATCAGTCAAGGTGACGAATTGGTCGGGCGTGCTTCGCAGCTTGAAGTCGGGCGCCGGGGTGCCAGCCGCTAGCAGGGTTTTTGATCCCGTGGGTCCTGTGCTCATGTAGAAATCCTCATGATTTGCGAGTTTCCGTCCGCAACTAGCTTACGGAAGGGGCAGGGTCAAAGCTTTGGCTCGCTAGAGAAGCGCCCGGTTGCGCCTGTGCGATAACAGGTCAAATCATGCGCCGGGCTTTTCGGCGTCGTGCGCGTGGCCGATCGCCTGACGCAAACGCCGATCGAGCTTGGCGCAGCTCAGGATAACTTTTTCAAAGTGCACCGATTCGACGGCGTCGAGCGGGACGGTGAAGTCGCCCGCATTTTCGACGTATATCACTAGTTCCGGCCGCCCGTTGGGCGCCACCTCGCGCACTGCCCCGAACTCCTCGCCGCCGTCAGAAATAAATGTCTGGTACCCGACCTTGATTTTCTCTTGCATCGTCCGTGCTTCCCTTTTTTTAGCCTAATTTAAGACTGCTCAAACGGCAGCTCTAATGCAAAGAGAGAAAGGCGCGGGCGCGGAGCCAATCCGCCGATGTCACGGCACAGGCGTTTGCCCAATCAGGGTCTCTCGGCGCTCAATGCGGAATCCAGACGGGAGCGGCGGCGAAGAGCCGGTCCACGATCCCCACCTGGTAGGCGAGGAACAGGCCGAAGCAGAAGCTTAGCAGTCCTGAGCCGGTGACGAGCCGCTGGTGCAATGCGGACATCCGCGTCGACGCGAAGATCAGCGGCGTGGCGATCGCAGTCGTGATCAATCCCATGCCGACGATCGTGCCGACACAGAAAATCACCAGGTAAAGCGTAGCCCATAGCGGCGCGGGGATCGTACTGAGAACCAGCAGCGCGATCGCCGCGCTGCCGGCGAGTCCGTGGACCAGCCCGACGCCAAAAGACCTCCGCAATCGGCGGCTCGATGCGAACGGCGGCAATGGGTCGGGCGCAAGCGCGTGTTCTCGATGATCCGGTACGCCGACCTGTTCGTGCGCATTCTGATGAACATGCGGATGGCGATGCAGCGCGCCGTCATGCGAGTGATAGTGCGAATGGACGATCACATCTTCTGGCAAATCTTCCGATAGGTCTTCCGCATCCGGTGGCGGAGTTCCGAAAAGCCGCCACCCGAGTCTGCGGAGCAGGCCGCCGACGGTGCCGAGGCCCAGCAGGATCAGCACCATCGCAACAGCGAATTCCATCGCCAGGCCCAGCCGGACCGGGATGGCAAGTTTGAAGATGATGATCGCGGCGCCCACCGCAAGCACGGTTACCGTATGCCCGAGACCCCAGACCACGCCTATAAGCGTCGCCGCGGCGAGGCGGCGCTCGCGGCTCAGAATAGCGGTTACCGCGATCACATGATCGGGGTCGGTCGCGTGGCGCATCCCGAGCAGAAGTCCGAGCAGTGCGATTCCAAGTGGTGCGGAACTTCCAGGATCCATCGCCTAACCTTCCGGCCGGGAGCCATCGGACTACAGAGTTATTAGATTGATCGCTAGCGCCCTACAATCAAATACATAACACACCGGCGCTGGCGAGCGATTGCAACGCTATCGATATGCCCACCACGGTAATAACCGCCGATGAGGCGAGCGGCAGCCATCAGCTCGGTCAGCGGCCCGCGCGCGGCAAAGCGGCTCGTGAAGCGGCGAATCGGGCGCGGATCTTTCGCGCCATCGTTGCTCTGTCTACGAGAGCAGTGCGCCGTTCGGATTTAGGACGGGATGTTTATTTTGCGGCCGGGGCGGAAAGGCTAACCGACGCGGCCGAGGACGACGCCGACCACGAGCCCAATCAGAACGTAAGCGGTGAACGCGACATAAGTGCCATCGCGCTCCTTGACGAAGAGCAGGAAACAGAAAGCCACGCGCGCAAGCGGCACCAGGGTCAGCACCATCAGGCCCAGCGTCATGATCGGCCGTGGGTTTCCCCTTAACGAGGCCGCTACGAGGGTCGCGATGGTCTCGCGATTCTGCGGGTGTCCGACTTTCTGCAGGCTATGAAAGCGAGCGACGTAATAGCCGGGGTTTTGCCATGCGATGCTGACGAGGCCGACGAGCAGGATGGCGATCGCGGCCACCAGGATGGTGCGCAGGATGATCGGAGTCCAGACCCGCAGTATGCGTTCTTCGTCAGCGGTGACGTTGTTCATTTTAGAATTAGAATCCACTCAGCGCGCGCCATCCCATCTCGACCGCGATCAATAGTAGGATTCCCACGAACATCGTACGCAGCGCCTGTACGTTGACATGCGGCAGCACGCGGCTGCCGGCGAGCGCGCCAGCCGTTACCCCCAGCGCGACCGGCGCCGCGATCACGGTCGCGATGTCGCCGCGCGCCAGAAACACCAGCGCGCCCGCGCCCGCGGTCACGCCGATCATGAAATTGCTGGTCGCGCTCGAAACCTTCAACGGGATGTGCATCACGTAGTCCATCGCCATCACCTTCAGCGCCCCCGAGCCGATGCCGAGCAGTCCCGACATCAAACCCGCCACCACCATCAGAACCGCGCCGCCCGGCACGTTGACCACGCCATACGGGATTTCGTCGCCGCCGGTTTCAGCCGGTATCCGGCCGCCCAGCTTTAGCCGTTCCGCAAGTGCGTCACCGTGGGGCACGCTCGAGTCGCCGACCTTGGTCACCGTGAAGTAGGCCGATTGCAGCATCATCAGCGCGAACAGCAACTCCAGTACCCAGCTCGGGACAATCCCGGCCAGGTAGGCGCCGGTCACCGCGCCGGTCACGGTTGCGCACTCCAGCACCATGGCCACGCGCAGATTGGTCCAGCCATCGCGTACGAAAGCGACGCTGGCGCCGGCGCTGGTCGCGACGACCGAAATCATGCTTGCGCCGACCGCGACCTGCATCGGGACGTGCGCGAAAATCAGCAGCGCGGGCACGATGAAGACTCCGCCGCCCAAGCCCGAGAGCGCGCCAATAAAACCCGCGCTCACGGCGAGCGCCAGAAGCCCTAGCAAGATGAACATCAGCCGCCGTTCCCTTCTCTCAACTCCGCGCTACAGAATACGCCCAAGCGGCGGCGAGTCGAGCCGGCGCGGCGCTGCCACGATTCGATGTATGGTGGCCCTAAGCCGTCTAGGGCGACACTGGATCGGGAATGCGAAGCGCGGCACCTTGTTAGAACGGGCGCGAGGGATGAAGTTCGATGGCGAGACGCGGATTGGCGCGCAATCCGCGTTCCATTTCATCGGTTATTTCGCGCACCGCGCGCAGCGGTTCTCTGGCACCCCAGATGGGATTGCTGACGACCAGATAGTCTGCACCTGCGCGCACCGCCTCGGCCGCGCCAAAGGGATATTCGCTCCCCTCCCATCCGCGGCTGCGGCCCATCCCCGAGCTGATTACGGTGAAGCGCCGACCGCAAGCCGCGCGCACCCGCGCGGTCTCGTGCGGCGAGGTCAGCACGCCGTCGAGCGCGGCATCGGCTGCGAGTTTGGCCATCTGCACGACGCGCCGAGGAGCCCAACCGCCATCCGAGGCCGCCTGTGCGAGATGGGTCCGGCTGAGCGCCGCGAGCATCGCGACCGCGATTATCTGCGGGCGGCGCAGTCCTTCGGCGCGGCACACGCGCGTCACTTCGCCGCGCACCCGGTCCATCATCTCGAAGCTGCCGTGGGGATAGAGGTCGAACATGCGCACGCCGAGGCGAGTCGCCTCGATGGCGGACTTGCAAACGGCGGGCGCGCTGTCGTGAAACTTCAGATCCAGGAAGACTTCACCGCCGCGGCGGCGGATTTCGCGCACGAAGTCGGGGCCGCAGTTGAGATAGAGCGGCTTGCCGACCTTGAACATCCCGACCACGCGCGCCAGTTCGTTGACCAGGCGCAGCGCCTCGGCCGGCGTTCCCAGGTCGAGCGACACGATCAGCCGCTCGCGGAGCGCTCCATGCCGGATCAGACTTGAAAATGGCCAGTACTGGGTCATCGCGTCCTTTGCAAGGGACAGAGCTCTCCTGAAATCGGGCGGCGCATCGGACTCCGACGCATCAATTCCCGACATCCAATCCCAACACCCATTCAAATGATGCCAACGCGAGACGATGTCAAGGCGCGCATCGCAGTTCGAGCGGGCGCTTCCGCGCTCAGCCAAGCCATCGGGTCAGGAGCAGGCCGATCATCCCGGCAGCGAAAATCATCCACGCTGAATTTATCTGCGAGCGAATCAACAGCGCCACGCTCGCCGCTGCGATGGCGACGGTCACGACGTCGATCAGCGCGGCCCGGCTGAGCTGCAAGGTCACAACGGCCAGGAGTGCGAGCGCGCCAACGTTGACTCCGTCGAGAAAGGCCCCGGCGATCATCGAGCGTCGGATGCGTGGAATCAGTGGACGGCTGGCTGCGACGTAAATAAAGCCGGGGACGAAAATCGCAATCGTTGCGGCCACCGCGCCGGTCATGCCGCCGAGCAGGTAGCCGATAAAAGTCGCAGTGGTGAAGACCGGCCCCGGAGTGACCTGTCCGACCGCAACCGCGTCGAGCAACTGCGACTGCGTGATCCAGTGCAGGCGATCCACGAGATCAGCCTGAAGAAACGCGAGCAGCACGTAACCGCTCCCATAAAGCACCGCGCCGACCTTGAGGAAGAAAAGAAAAAGCCCGAGCAGGCTGAAAGGTATCACCGCCACCGCCGCCGCGCCCTTGAGCATCGCCACGATACCCGGCCATCCGGGCATTGCGATCGCGCCAAGCGTGTCGGAGCGGCGGTCGCGCTCGATCCACGCCGTCGTAGCTGTAACGATGCCCGCGCCGAAAAGTATTGTGAGCGGGCCGGCGCCAAGCATCGTTGCCAGGACCGCGATCGAACCCACGAGCGCGAGAAATCCGCTCCTGACCGCCGTCGGAACCAGCCGCCATAGCGCCTGCAATATGATTGCGACGACGACCGGTTTGATCCCATGCATGATGCCCTGGAACTCGGGCAGCGACCCGAAACGCTTATATCCCCACGCCGCGGCGATCACGATAAGCATCGCCGGAATAATGAAGCATACGCCGCCCACCACCAGTCCCTTCCAGCCGCCGCGTTGATGGCCGATATGCAACGCCATCTCGGTGGAGTTCGGTCCAGGGATCAGACTGGTTGCGCCGAGCATGTCGAGGAACTCCTCGTGCGAGAGCCATCCGCGCCGCCGCACGAATTCCTGTTCCATCATCGCGATATGAGCGGCGGGCCCGCCGAACGCGGTTGTCCCAAGACGCAAAAACGAAACCGCAATCTCACGCAGCGTCTGCAGCTTTGCCGGCGTGAGCGCCGAAGCGACGGCCACCAGGTGCAAAAACGAAACCGCAATCGCCCATAACGCCTGCCATAACATCAGAAGACCGGTCAACGCGCGCGAAGAAAAGGACGGTACGGGGAGCGGGACGATCCGCGAGCGCCGGGGGCGGGCAAGCCGGCGGCAAAAGATGCAGAGGCGGCGGCAAAATCTTGGACAAAGCTGATAGCAAGAATCGCAGCACAGACGACCGCTATCGCCGCAGCAGTAGCGGCAAAAGCGATGGAAGTACCGGCATATATAAAGACGGCAGAAACGCGGCCAGTAGCGGTAGCAGTAACGGCCGCAAAAGCGTCCGCAATAGCGAGCGGATGCGGGTTCTCGTTCCACAGAGATTCAACCAGCATCCGGCGATGCCGCGTCTGGATCGCTCCCCGGCATTCCCGCGACTTACGAGGGCGAAACCAGAGGTCAGCGTCGGAACAGCGTCGAATCGCCGATCGGCAACCCGAGCGCGTAGCGGCGCAACCAGTCCAGCGCGACCTGTCCGGTGAGAATCTTTATCCAATCGCGATTGCCGCGCAGTTGATAGCGGCGCGCGGCCTTGGCTCCGTTGCCGCCGACCAGCGCGATGCAGACCGTGCCGACCGGATGCTCGGGGGTGCCACCGTCGGGGCCGGCTACGCCCGAGGTCGCGATCGCCACGTCGGCGCCCGTGCGTTCGCGCGCGCCAGCCGCCATCTCGAGCACGCATTGCTCGCTCACCGCGCCGTGCTGTTTGAGCGTCTCCTCGCGCACCCCGAGCACACCGGTCTTAAGCTCGTTGGAGTAGGTCACGAAGTCGCCGAGGAAAAATTTCGAGGCCCCGGCAACGTTGGTCACGCGATGGCCGATAAGGCCGCCAGTGCAGGATTCGGCGACCGCCAGCTTAAGCCCGCGCTCGGTGAATAGCTGCGCCACCACCTGCTCCATCGAGGCGTCGCCCTCGGCATAGATGAAGCTCGCGACCCGCTCGCGCACCCGCGCGCTCAGTTCTTCGAGCTTGCGCTCGGCCTCGCCCGGCTTGCCTTCGACCGTCACGCGCAGCGAAATCTGCGGGAAGGCCGCGCGAAACGCGACTCGCGCCTCCTCCGGCTTGATCAGTCCGGCGACCGCCTCGTCGAGGCCCGACTCGCTGATGCCGAAGGTCTGGAAGACGCGTACGGCGTAGATCGTATCGCTGCCGCGGTTGCTTCTGAGCCACGGGAGGACGCTGTCCTCCATCATCGGTTTCATCTCGCGCGGCACGCCCGGCAGTACGACCAGGTGACAGATGTGGCCGTCGGCCTGCGGCACCGCCATGCGGAAGCCCGGTGCTGTGCCGAGCGGGTTGCGAACGACCTCCGAGGTTTCCGGCAGGTCGGCCTGTTTGAGATTGTTCTCGGGCATCACGCGGTTGATCGACGCGAAGATGCGTTTCATGTGGTCGACGCTTTCCTGTTCGCGCACCAGTTTTTTGCCGGTGATGCGCGCCACGGTCTCATTGGTCAGGTCGTCGGCGGTGGGCCCGATTCCGCCGGTCGAGATGACCACGTCGGCCATCGCCATCGCAGTCTTCCACGCCCACTCCAACCGCTCGGGGACGTCACCCACGGTCAGCACGGCGGCGACCTCGATCCCGACTTCCGCGAGCTTGTCGGCGATGTAGTTGGAATTGGTATCCACTATCCGGCCGGTGGTGATTTCGTCGCCGGTGGAGAGAATGACCGCCTGATGAATCATCGATAGCTCCCTTGCCCGCTCTCGCCGGGCCGCTCAAAATGCGCCACGCGCCGCGTCAAAGCGAAACTAGCAGCGCGAGCACGTGCAGCACGAGGTTCGCATATATGGCCGCCACCACATCGTCAAGCATCACCGCGATGCCGCCCCTCATCCGGCGATCGACAAACCCCGCGGGCTCGGGCTTGAGGACGTCGAACAGGCGAAATAACGCGAAACCCGCACCGAATGCGATCCAGCTCGCCGCCGGGCAGAGGTACATCGTTAGCGCCATTCCGACTATTTCATCAATCACAATATGCGAACTGTCGTGCTGATCGAGCAGCTTTTCGGCGTGCTCCGAAAGCCAGCATCCCACGGCGAACAGAGCTGCGATAAGCGCCAGTGCGGCGAGCGGAGACCGATGCTCCAGCGGCACTGTGACGCCCCACGCCAGCAGCAGTCCCACCACTGAGCCGGCAGTGCCCGGAGCGTACGGCGCATAGCCGCTATAAAATCCGGTCGCCAGGAAAAGTATCAGGTTGCGCACTAATCGGGACGATCTTTAATCTGCAAGGTCTTAATCGGGACGAACTGGAATCGGCGTCTCGTCGGCTTCTACGGCCACCGAGCGCACACCCTCGACCTTGCTCGCTACCTGATTGGCAAGTTCGTCCCACGGAGGCACCAATCCCGGCCCGCGCACCTGCACCGCCCCCTGGGTGCACACGACTTCGAGCGGCGCGTGGCCGAGCTTGGGATGCGCATGGCAGGCGGCGCGCACCTGGGCCGCGGTGGAAGCGTCGCGCATCCGCTGCCATTGGTCGGCGCCGACGCGTGCGTCGATCTGCTCGGCCCACGCGGCGAGGCCCGCGGCTCCGATTTCCAGTGGCGCGCCGTAGCCATTGACCACGACGTCGTAGGAAGAGGGATCGTCGATGTCGACGCTCATCAGGGTCTGGATGCGTGCGCGCACCTCGCGGTCGTGGTCGCGTACTCGACGCTGGGCCGCTACCAGGGTGAGATTCTCCATCTCGCACACCGCTTTCACCCGATCGTCGAAAGGCCCGACGACGCGGACCTTGATCCCGCATCGGTACGGTGGCAGGAAGACCGGCGCCGACGGGCTGACCGTCACCAGCCGGTCCTGCGCCATCTCGCGCAGCAGCGTGGCGCGAAAAAACGACGCGAAGCGCTCGCCCTCGGTCTTGAGGCGCGACCAGAAGTGCGGCTGCCGCTCGTCGAGCACTACGAGTTGGTCGGCGGTGACGTTATAGACGCGGGAGACCTCCGCGATCAAATCCTCTCTGCTCATGAACCGGTAGCCGAGGCGCTGGGCCACAAGCTGGCCGAGGTCGTTACCCCGCGAACCGAGCTGCTGACTGATCGCAATTATCGCCATCGGCGCTCTCCCGAGCAGGCGCGAGATTATTGGTGCGTGAAATCTGGTCCCCGGCGCAATCTTAAATGCTCGCCGGTTACGTGGCAAACCGCGGCGCGATGGCTTTGCGCGGCGCGGGCGGATAGGATTTTTGCGCCGGCTCGCGGCGCGGATCGCGCGCGGCAAAAAAGTCGCACGGCAAAATCGACCTGGGAATCCTGATGGCTCCACGTAAACCACGAATCGGCGGCGCATCGATCAATCCCGCGCCGGTCAGCGGCGACATGACCGCCGCCCAACTGATCGACACCTCGTTTCTCGCGTACAACGGACGGCGCCTGCGTGAGGCTTGCCGCCTCTTCGCCGAAAAAATGCTCGAGCCCGACGTGGTGGTCGGGATGAGTATCACCGGCGCGCTCACGCCGGCCGGTCTGGGCATGTCGTGTCTCATCCCGCTAATCGAAAATGGCTTCGTCGATTGGGCGGTGTCGACCGGCGCCAACCTTTATCACGACACGCACTTCGCCCTGGGCCTCAAGATGTTCCAGGGATCGGCCGAGGCCGACGACGTGGCGCTGCACAAGGCCGGGGTGGTCAGAATCTACGACATCTTCTTCGATTACCGGGTGCTGCTCTCGACCGACGCATTCTTCCGTCAAATCGCGCGGCAGGAGGAGTTCCAGCATCCGATGAGCAGCGCAGAATTCCATCATCGCGCGGGCCGCTACGTGGCCGAGCGCGAGCGCGTGCTCAAGCTGCAGAGCCGATCGATGCTGGCGGCGGCGCACAGATGCGCGGTGCCGATTTACACTTCGTCGCCCGGCGACTCCTCTATCGGAATGAATCTGGCGCTGCTCGAAATCGAAGGCTATGGCCTGCGTATCGATCCGCTCGCCGATGTCAACGAGACGGCATCGATCGTTTACGCGGCCAAGGCCGCCGGCATGAAGAGCGCGGTGTTCATCCTGGGCGGCGGCTCGCCCAAGAATTTCATCTTGCAGACCGAGCCGCAGATCCAGGAGGTGATGGGTGTGGCGGAAAAAGGCCACGACTATTTTCTCCAGGTGACCGACGCGCGGCCTGATACCGGCGGCCTGAGCGGGGCGACGCCGTCGGAGGCCGTCAGCTGGGGCAAAATCGATCCCAACCGCCTGCCCGACTCGGTGGTCTGCTACGTCGATTCCACGGTCGCGCTGCCGCTGATCACGGCTTACGCACTGGCGCGCCGGAAGCCGCGCAAACTGCGCCGTTTGTACGACGAGCGCGAGGCGATGATGACGCGGTTGCGCACCGCCTACGAGCGCGTGCGCCGCAAGCGGCTGCGCCGCGGCGAGTCGTGAGCGCGAGCGATGAGGATGCGATGAAGAAGGCGCCCGGCCGTGCGGCCCACGACGAATCTGCGCTGCCCCCGCGGACCGCAGAAGTTGATAGAGATCTCGCGCGCGAGCTACAACACGCGCGCGCGGGCGCTCTGGAAGCGGGCGAAATCCTGCGCCGACACTTCCGCGACGGCGGCTACGAGGTCGGCTCCAAGGGCCGCGACAATCCCGTGACGTCGGCCGACCTCGAGGCCGACGCCGCCCTCCGCGAGCATCTGAGCCGCGCCTTTCCGGACTACGGATGGCTTTCCGAGGAGACCGCCGACAATGCCGAACGGCTTTCGCGCCGGCGCGTCTGGATTGTCGACCCGCTCGACGGCACCAAGGAATTCATCAAGGGTATCCCGGAGTTCGTGGTCGCGATCGCGCTCGCTGAGGACGGTGTGCCGGTGCTCGGCGTGTCTTACAATCCAATCAAGCGCGAACTGTTCTGGGCAGTGCGCGGGGCCGGATGCTTTCTCGACGATAGCCCTGTGCACGTGACCGCAGCCGCCGGCCTTGCGGGCTCGGTGGTGCTCGCCAGCCGGAGCGAGACTGCGCGCGGCGAATGGGACGCCTATAGGGACAAGATTGTCGCCAAGCCCATCGGCAGCGTGGCCTACAAGCTCGCGCTGGTGGCGGCAGGCAAGGCCGACGGAACTTTCACGGCCACGCCCAAGAGCGAATGGGACATAGCCTCGGGCGCCGCGCTGCTCGCTGAAGCGGGCGGCGTGATGACCGACATCCACGGCGATCCGATTCGCTTCAATCGCAAGCACGTCAAGCTCGACGGCTTCGTCGCCGCAGGACCCGCGCTGCACGCGGCGCTCAGCAAATTGCTAATCAAAAAATAGCTCTCGGCGGCCGCGCCGGTATTCTAAATCGGCGTATCAGCAGCGCCGGCGGTGCGGCCGCTGCCGGCAATCCGATGGCGGGGGCGCGACCTTGCGCAGCGCGCCGTCAGATTTTGCGCTCGCCGCTGCCCCACACGTCGAACGCGACGAGGCCCACCAGGTAAACGGCGGCGGCAAGATAGAAGACGTCGGAGTACGAACCCGTCGCCTGCACGATGAAGCCGGTGGCGGCGACGCCGATGATCCCCGGCAGCGTGGCGAAGGTGTTGGAGATGCCCATCAGGATTCCCGCGTAGCGCGGCGCGACGTCCAGATGGTTGACGCCCCAGCCGCCCATCCCGATCGCGGTGCCGCCGACCGATATTGTTGCGAGGACCACCGCCTGTACGGCCGAGTGCGCAAAGGGCATAGCGCACACCGCCGCCGCGCCCAGTCCAAACGCCGTCGTTTGCAGCGTCTTGCGCACCGCCGTCATCCGCATACCGCGCCGCTGCAGGCTGTCGGCGAACCATCCGCTGCAATTGCCGGCCACGAAGGCCGCCAGGTACGGCATCACTGCCATCACGCCGAGATCTTTGAGCGGCACGTGAAAGGTCTGATCGAGATAGCTTGGCAGCCACAGCAGCAGAATGTAGAAGCCGAAGTTGTTGCACAGATGGGCCATCACGATCGCCCACACCGCCCGCTCGCGGCAGATTTCGCCCCACGGAATCTTTTCCGCGGCGTCAACTTCGGACCGCCCCGCGCGAATCTCGGCCATTTCGGCGGCGCTTACGCCCGGCGAGTCCTCGGGCCGGTCCGCCGCCTTCCACCACCAGAGCGCAAGCCACAGTAGTCCGATGAGGCCCGAGATGTAGAAAACGGCTTCCCAGCCAAAGGCGATTATTATCGGCGGACTCGCGAGCAGGGCGATGATGGTGCCGAGGGCGGTGCCGCTCAAGTGCAGCGAGATCGCGCGGGCCCGTTCGGAAGCCGGTGTCCAGCGCGCGGCGATCGAATGGATCGCGGGAAAGTTGATCGCCTCGCCCACCCCGAGCGCCGCGCGCATGAACAGCAGCAGGGCGAAAGACGCGGTCGCGATCGGCGTGAGAAAAGTCGCAATCGACCACAGCGCCACGCCTGCGCCCAGCACGCGCTTGCCGCCGAAGCGATCGGCGAACAATCCGCCGGGCAACTGGAACCACAGGTAGCCCCAGAAAAACGACGACAACACCAGCCCGCGCTCCGCCTCGCTGTAGCCCTTAGCGTGCGCGAGCGGGATGATCGCGATCGAGATATTGACGCGGTCGACGTAGCAGAGCACCGTCGAGAGCGCGAATAGAACGATGACGGTGTAGCGCCGCGGCCATCGCGCCGCCATCGCAACCGTGGCCTCGGCTGATACTGAATCGGGCATCGCAAGTCCGCGCCGAGCTTAGTTGGACGGGGCGGACTTTACCATCGGCGGTGGTTGGCGATTCGCGGCGCTCTAGTGGCTCAGCGCCAGGCGGACGGCGTTGAGTATATAGATGAAGTCGCGCGGGGCCCGCGCCTCGCCCAATGCCGCCACCCGCGCCAGCAGGTCCATCTCTTCGGCGCTGATGTTGTGGGCGCGCCGCAGGCGGTCGTCGTGACGGAACTCGTCCCACGCCGAGCGATGGCCACCGCTGTTGACGGTGCTCAGCAGATCGCGCGCGCGCGGGTTGGCAAGCAGGAACAACTCGCGGCTTTGCAGACCCAGCACCTCGCTCAGGCGTGCGATCACCTTCTCCGAGGGATGGCGTTTGCCGGACTCCAGATGACCGATATACGGGGTCGAAGTCTTGATCCGCCGGGCGACCTCTTCCTGGGTAAGGTCGAGCCGGCGGCGGCGCTCGCGGATGACGGCGCCGAAAGTTCGCTGAGTCGTTTTTGGCATCGGATGTCCTTTGTCGCGGCCCGGGGCCCGGCGCAAGCGCGCCGGTCTATCTCTCGGAGTGCCTCCGATTGCTCGGAGTGCTTCTCCAGATTGCACGAGCGCCCTCAATTGCCGTATGGATTGCGCCCCTGGTTGAGATAGAGCGAGAAGTTTTGGACTGAGCCCGCCACGTGGGCGGGGCCGCGGAAATGCTGCTCGGCACCAGCGCCGAGCGGGCCGACCTTCATGCGGTCCTCGCCGAGCGCGCGGCCCGCGCTATCGTAGTAGTGAATTTCCAAGTCGAGCGTCGCCGGATGCCCGCCCGTGTTGCGCAAATCGCCCGTCACGAAAATGCTATCGCCTTCGTGTTCGAGGCGGCTGTCGATCACCTTTATCGGTTGCACGTGTGTCAGGAGGACGAACACGACGGCGACGAAAGCAATCGCTCCCAGCAGGATGAAAAGCGTACCCTTGCGCATCGCCGTCGCCACCGGCTCGCGGAACGATCAATATGAACGCGGCAGATGCAGCACGTGTTCGCTTATCGTGTTGAGCACCATCTCCTGCGAGACCGGCGCGATCTTCAGCATCCGGCACTCGCGAAAATAGCGCTCGACGTCGTACTCACGCATGTAGCCATAGCCGCCGAGCGTCTGCACCGCGCGATCGCAGGCCTCGAAGGAGGCGTCGGCGGCGCGCAGCTTGGCAATGTTGGCCTCGGGTCCGCAGGGCTTGCGATGGTCGAATAGCCAAGCCGCCTTCATCGTCATCAACTCGGCGACCTCGAGCTTGGAGTAGGCGTCGGCGAGCGGATGCGCGATGGCCTGGTTCTGGCCGATCGGACGTCCGAACACCACGCGCTCCTTGGCGTAGCGCACGGCCTTGTCGACCGCGGCGCGTCCGATCCCGATCGCTTCGGAAGCGATCAGGATGCGCTCCGGATTCAATCCGTCGAGCAGGTAGCGGAAGCCCTTGCCTTCCTCGCCGACCATATCAGCGGCCGAGACCTTGAGGTTGTCGATGAACAGCATGTTGGTGTCGACCGCATGGCGTCCGAGCTTGAGCAGCTCGCGCACCTCGACGGCGTCGCGGTCCAGGTCGGCGAAGAAGAGGCTCATCCCTTCGGTCTTCTTCGCCACCTGCTCGAACGGCGTGGTGCGCGTCAGCAGCAGCATCTTGTGCGCTTCCTGCGCCTTGGTGGTAAAGACCTTGCGCCCGTTGATCACATAGTTGTCGCCCTCGCGCTTGGCGAAGGTCTTGATATGGGTGATGTCGTTGCCGGCGTCGGGTTCGGTCACGGCGAAGGCGGCGTGCAACTCGCCGCTGACCACCCGCGGCAGATGGCGTCGCTTCATCTCCTCGCTGCCGTGCATCACGATCGGCGTGAGGCCGAAGATCGACAGATGGATCGCGCTGGCGGCGTTCATTGCGCCCGCGTACGCGACCTCGCGCATGACCAATGCGGCCTCGGTGATACCGAGCCCGCTACCGCCGAATTCCTCGGGAATCGCCACTCCCAGGTAGCCGGCCTTGGCCACGGCCTGGTAGAAGTCGTGCGGAAATTCGTGCGCGGCGTCTTTGGCGCGCCAGTACTCGTCGTCGAAGCGCGCGCATAGCGCACGCACACCATTAACGATCTCCTGCTGCGCCTCGGTTAGGTCGAAATCCATGTCACCGTCCATTCAAAAGAAAATTCTGAGATGAAATGCTGCTTGCACAAAGATGTAGCGGCGGCGCGTTGCTCCGCGCCAATACGACTACGCGCATCTTAGCCCCTCACTTCATTATTACAACCGGGCCGCCGCTAATCTAACGCGCGCCAATCGGCTCGGGGGGGGGCGCGTCGACCGCGCTAACCCGATAATCGCGCTGCTGGTGGCGGGCGGGATGCTCATCTCAGGCAACATCCCCAACATCGTGGCAGCCGGGACTCTGCGGATCGGCGCCGGCAGCTGGGCGAAAATCGGCATCCCGATGGGCCTCGTACTGCTTGGCATCTACTTTGCGATATTCCAGGCCGCTGGATGACGTGCGCGGCATCGCGCTACGAGGGCCGCGGATTTTCGAGGCGAAAATGCTGGCAGTTGGCTGTCGCGTGCGACGATGGCGCGGCTGCGGCCGAGCTCATGCGGCCGGCTAGTGCTGCCTAAAAGGGCGCCAAGGCGGAGGGACCCATGGGCGTTGCGTTAGGAGAACTTTCGTGACAGAAAGCGTGGGATGCCGCCGCGCCGGCAGTGCAGGGCGCTGCTCGCCTGGCGGTGCCAGTTCTGCGCAAGGTTCTGCGATTGTTACCACGAATGAAACGCGGGCGGTTTTCAGTTTAATCGGAAATACGGGGTTGCCGCCCCTTAAGCGGCGAGGAGGGTTACGCGTTCGATGACTCCCAAACAAATTCTCCAGATGATCAAGGACAAGGGCGCCACGTCCGTGGACCTGAAGTTCATGGACCTGCTGGGGCAGTGGCAACACTTCAGCACGCCGATCAGCGAATTCCAGGACGAATCGCCCTTCGATGAGGGCCTCGGATTCGATGGGTCGTCGATTCGCGGATGGCAGTCCATCGACAACAGCGACATGCTCGTCATTCCCGACCCGAGCACCGCGGTGATGGAGCCCTTCACCAAAGAGCCCACCCTCACCATGATCTGCGACATCTCCGACCCGATCACCCGCGCCGACTACTCGCGCGACCCGCGCAACGTCGCACGCAAGGCTGAGGCTTATCTCAAATCGACCGGTATCGGTGATACGGCCTACTTCGGCCCCGAGCCCGAGTTCTTCATCTTCAACGGCATCCGCTACGACACCAACCAGCACTCGAGTTACTTCCACATCGAGTCCGAGGAGGGCTTCTGGAACAGCGGACGCGAGGGCGTCAACCTCGGCTACAAGCCGCGATACAAGGAAGGCTACTTCCCGGTGCCTCCCAACGACAGCCTGCAGGACATCCGCGCCGAGATGGTGCGCGAGATGGAACGCGTCGGCATCCGGGTCGAAAAACAGCATCACGAAGTCGCCACCGCCGGCCAGGCCGAAATCGACATGCGCTTTCAGTCGCTGGTAAAAATGGGTGACTGGCTGACCTGGTACAAGTACATCTGCAAGAACGTGGGCGTTCGCCACGGGATGACCGTGACGTTCATGCCCAAACCGATTTTCGGCGACAACGGCTCCGGCATGCATACGCATCAGAGCATCTGGAAGGGCGAGACGCCGCTGTTCGCAGGCTCGGGTTATGCCGGAATGTCGGAGATGGCGCTGCACTACATCGCCGGCATCCTGCATCATGCGCCGGCGCTGGCCGCGTTTACCAATCCGGGCACCAACTCTTATCGCCGCCTGGTACCGGGCTTCGAGGCGCCGATCAACCTGGCATACTCCAGCCGCAATCGCTCGGCCGCCGTGCGTATCCCGATGTATTCACCGTCGCCCAAGGCCAAGCGGATCGAAGTACGTTTCCCCGACCCGACCTGCAATCCGTATCTCGCCTTCTCGGCGATGCTGATGGCGGGGCTCGATGGTATCCAGCGCCGGCTCGATCCGGGCCAGCCATTGGACAAGGACATCTATGCGTTGACTCCGGCCGAACTGGCGGAGGTCCCCAACATGCCGCCCTCGCTCGAGGCCGCGCTCGACAATCTTAAGCGCGATCACGAATTCATGCTCAAGGGCGACGTCTTCACCGAAGACCTGATCGAGACGTGGATCGACTACAAGATGTCGAAAGAGGTCAGCCAGATGCGCCTGCGGCCGCATCCGTACGAGTTCGCGCTCTACTACGATGCATGAGCGCGTGACCGCGTAGCCCGCGCGATACGCGACGCGCTCGGCGAATCGACTACACAGGGGCGGCGGACCATCGGTCCGCCGCCCCTTTTCCGCTTTCGTTCGGGCGCGCGCAAACACGCCAGGCCCCTCGGGCCGGCGTGTTGCGCGCCTGTCACAGATGATATTTTGATCTAGCGAATGGCCCGCGCCCCATGCGGGGGCGCGGGCCGTTCGCTACCTGCGATGCGTCCACTCAGGCAACCGACCGCCGCAAGCACCAAGGCCGCACCCGCCCGTCGGGCGGCCTCGGCCATAGTGCTCGCGCTGATGGCCTGCCTTGGCGCCGGCGCGACGCCGTGGGCGTGGGCGGCGGCCGAGAATCCGCCGCCGCCCACGCACCCCGCCGCCGCTCAGCCGGGCGTGGCTTCGGCTCCGTCCGCCGCGGCCACGGCGGGCGCCGCGCCGAGCGCCGCGGTGCAGCCGAGCCCGCTCGCCAAGCCGCAGCCGGCCGCGGCGGCGCAAACTGACGAACGTGCCGGTGTGGTCGATTTTCTGGGCGAGACGATCGCATGGTATCGGCAGCTCGAAACCGAGGAGCGTCTGGCAATTGAGCCGGCAGAGGCGCTTTTTGTCGACGACGACCGCCAGATGGCGCTCCAGATAGCAAGGCTCGCGTTTCAATATGCCCGGGCAAAGGCGGCGCTGCTGAAATCCGAGAAGGCTCCTGCCCCTTCATCCGATCAGGCAGGTGTTGGCGGCGCGCCGGGAAAGGCCGGCACTACGGCGCTGCCCGGATTGCCCAGTCTCGAGGCCAAGACCCGGGACAATCTCAAGCAGCTTATCCAGCAGGCCGAGCAGCTCAAGGCCGTGAGCGCGAGCGCCAAGGCCGCACGCCGTCCCGCACTCGCCCGTCAGCTCGCGATCGTGCAGAGCCAGATCGAACTCGCCCAGTCGCGTTTGGATTCCTACGACGCGATCCTGCAATTCCAGACGACCGCCATATCAGCCGGCAATCAGAGTGCCGGGCTGTTGGGCCAGATCGACGCGCTTGAGCGCGGCCTGCCTCAGTTGAACGCATCGGCAAAAGGGGCGGCGGCGCCGGCCGCGGCTGCGCAAGGTGCTCCGCCTGTAGCGGCTGCGGTGCGCAGTATGCCGGAGCCCGCGACGGCCTCGGATAGCGGGCTGCTCGGCGCTATTGAGGCGCTGTTCAGGCTCGGAAGGGAGGAGAGCGCGCTCGACGGACGGATCGATGACACTCGTCACCTGGCGGCGCTTACCAACGCCGCGCGCGCGCCGCTGATCGCGCGCCTGCGCGATCTCAATGCGCGCGCCGACGCTTTGGCTGCGCAGCCTGGCGGCGACGACGTGGCCGCCAACCGCGCGCGCAAGCAGCAGTTCGACCGTCTGATCGCGCGCCACAAAACAATCACCGACGCCCTGATACCGCTCTCCAAACAAGGCGTGGTCCTGCAGCTGTATGTCGCAAATCTCCAGCGATGGAAGGGTGCGGTGTGGCAGCGTTCCGACAACCAACTCCATCTACTCGTCGTCCGGCTCTCCGCGCTCGGCGTGATACTGCTGGCGATTTTCGTTGGCGCTTTCATCTGGCGCAGCCTGACCTTCCGCTACGTGCAGGACCTCCGCCGGCGCCGCCAGCTGCTTCAGTTGCGCAAGCTGACGGTGGCGCTGGTCGTAGGTTTGGTGCTGTTGTTCGACTTCGCGAGCCAGCTTGGGACACTGGCGACAGTGATGGGCCTGGCAGCGGCCGGCGTCGCGCTGGCGTTGCAGAACGTGATCCTGTCCTTCGCCGGCTACTTCTTCGTCACCGGCCGCTACGGAATCCGGGTCGGCGACCGCATCCAGATTTCCGGCATTAGCGGTGACGTGATTGACGTCGGGCTGTTCAAGCTGACGCTGATGGAGCTGGTGGGCGACGGCAACTCGCGTCAGCCGACCGGCCGCGTGGTAGTCTTTCCCAACTCGATCGTCTTCCAGACCAACGGCAACTTCTTCAAGCAGGCGCCGGGCACCAATTTCGTGTGGAACGAGTTCCGCCTCACGCTATCGCCGGAGTGCGATTATCGCCTCGCCGAGAAGCGGCTGCTCGAGGTGGTCGAGGACGTGTATGCACGTTATCGCGACACCGTGCAGCGCCAGTACAGTGATCTCGAGCGCGACCTCAGCATGAAGTTCGAATCGCCGCGCCCGCAGAGCCGCCTACGCCTGGGCCCCAACGGGATCGAGCTGACGCTTCGTTATCCGGCGGACACGCGCTACGCGGTGCAGGTCGCCGACGAGATATCGCGCCGCGCGCTCGACGCGATCACGCAGGATCCCGCGCTCTCCCTGTCGATGCCCGGTACGCCCAACCTCTCGCCGCTTGCACGACCGCAGCCCCCCATCGTCGAGGCTGCGGAGCCAGAAAGTGGCGGCGAGGCCGCGGCCGCCTCCGCGATGGTGCCCGCGGGCGCCGAAGTGACAGTTCAGCGGCCGTCCAACGACCCCCCCGTGCCGCAGCCGCGAGCGCCCGGCAAAAGCTGACTCGACAGTAAAACGGCGTCGTCGTCCGGCGCGCGGGCCAGCGCCCGTGCGATTACCCACAGCCCGACAACCAGCAGCGCCAATGACACCGCGGCGCCCGCGATGCGCGGAATCCCCACCGCCGGGAGCATCCACCACCAAAGGTTAACAACTCTAAGTGTGCGCGAACTCTCGATGCTGGCTGCGATTGGCACCTTGCCTGCCTGACGCACGAAGGTGCCGACCTGATCCGCGTTGCGATAGGCATCGGCGGTCTCGCGCCACGCGGCGCCCCAGATTCGAAGCGCCGGCGCGTAGCGCGGATTCCAGACCCGCGCCGCATCGCTGATATGTGCCGCCGCGGCTTCCTGGTAGTAGCGCTCGTAGAAAGAAATCAGCGTCGGCGCATTGACGATAAAGCCGGCAATAGTCAGTGCAACCAGTAGCCATCGCCGCCGCCGTTCCATCAATGCCGCAAGCGCCATCAATCCCGGCACTGCCGGCAGCAAAAAGCGCGGACCCCACGACCATGCTTCGTCCCAAGAGATCCAGAGCGCATATTCCGCCAGGTAGGCCATGGCCACGGCCACAATCAGCCCACCCTCCGAGCGCTTGAAAATTCCCCCCGGCACGGCAACTAGCGCGAAGACCGCGGGGCAGTACCACAGCAATCCCGTTCCGGGACAGGTCAGCAGTCCAGCCAGCGCGATCGGCGCCGTACTTAGCGAAAAGTTTGCCGGCTGGCCGAAATTCAATGGGTTTGCAAAGCGGACCCAGTTGTAGAGGAAGCAAATCAACAGGCCCGCCGCCGTGCCGCAAAAAGGCGCGCTCCACTTGCCCATCGGCATCCGCTTGCACAGTAGATAGCCGCCGAGGCACGGGCCCAGAACTATCCCGGTCGGCTTGGCCAGGATTGCCAACAGCGCGGCGGCGGCAGCCCGGCGCGCTGCGCCGCCCAAGGCGAAATAAATCCCTGCTATCGTGAGCAGCGCAAGTAAGGGACCTGAAAAAAACAGCCGGTCATACACCAGCGCGATCGTGCCGAACGCAAACCCCAGCGCGGCGAATATCGAGCCGCGAGTGCTGGCCCCCATGCGCCGGGCGAGTAGCGATACCATTAGCGCGGTGGCGGCAGTGAGTATCGGCGATAAGGTGAGCGCGAAGATCGCCGCGACATAATGCTGCGGCAGGCCCAGGCGATGGCCGACGTAGACTCCTATCGCCACCGGCGGCAACGCTAGTATCGACAGCAGCGGATACCATATCGAATAGTAGAAGCCATGGCGTCCCAGAACTCCCAGGCTCGGCAGTACTGTAAAGCCATGTCCGGTGACCAGCGATTCGGACACCGCCACCATCGAATTGCCATCGACCGAGTAAATGACCGCCGGAAAAAAGGCTGCGTAGACCAACCATATTCCAATCGCGCAGGATAAAGCGGCGGGTTCTCCCAGACGGCGTCGCATTATTGCCTGGCCGGTCTTTCGCCGTATCTAATGGTGGTCAGATTCGCCTGCCGCCGTCGGCACGAGGTAGGTGTCGTGTTGAGCGTCGTTCCGAGAGGTAGCCAGCCAATAGGCTGCCAGATACGCCAGGAGCATGGCCAAAAACCAGAACTGATTCGCAATTCGGAAAAATGCCACAGAGCCCAGCGCCTCGTGATGTAACAGCATTAATGGGTAACGCGCGAATGCTACAAGGTAGCTGGCGACCGCAGCATAAATCGCCCGCGAATCGGCTTCGCCCTGCGCCGCCGCGTCAGCCACCGACGCAAAAGGCACCATCAGCATAACTAGATAGTGAGGTTCGGCTATGGGTGACAACAAGATCATAGCCGTTACCCAGAGCGAGAACGCACGCCAGCAACGGTCCAAACTGACCTCCGCGGTAGCTGAAACCGTTAAAGCGAACACCGCCAGCTCCACAACCGCGATCACAATCCTTCTTATTGTGTCTATCGAAGGTGACAGCGGCACGTTTTCACGCCAGAACAGCCGCGAGACCACGGAGCTGACGGAAAAGTAGCCGGGAACTTCAAGGCAGCGCCTCGAAGTCGTGAACCCGAAGGTGCTCAGGAAGGAAAGACTTACCAGCCCCACACCCCACAACGTAAACAGTCCAATGATGGCGCCCCCCATCACCATCCAGGACAGGGCACGCCACCGGTTGCGACACAAAAGATAAAAGGCGAGCATCACTGGAAACGCCTTCAGCGCCGTTGCCAGCCCGAGCGACAAACCCGCCCAGCGGTCCGCGCCGCGTCTCATGCAAAAGATCGCGATCACTATCAACAGAGAGATCATGATCTGGAAGTTTGCGAAGTAGAAATGCTCGTATACCGGCGGATAAAGGAACAGCAACGCCCCGAACAGGAGAGCCTGACGAGCATCAAGCGCGGTGTCCCAAAGCAGCAGGCACAGCGCGATAACCAAAGTGGCAAATGATATGCATGTCCAGACCCAGTAAGCAGTGTGCGGGCTGAGCCTGGTCAGCGGCTCGAAAAACAGCAGAAGCGTCGGCGGCTGGTTCTCGAGATCCAGACCGCTGAGGTTCAATCCGAGCGACGTCGCCAACGCGTCATATCTGGTACGATAGGGGTTCGATCCCGTGCGAAGCGCAAGGCTGGCGACATAGTAATGATTGAAATCAGTGAAGGCCGGCGGAGTCGGAAGTTTGAACACAACGAACCGTGCTGCATAGACCACTACCAGCAGCCACAATAGCGCGAGAAACCATGGACGCGTCAAGCTTGAGATCACGCGCGACAAAAGCGTCACGCCGACGCCGAGTTGCCGGGGACCTGTAAGATGAGACATCGCGAGCCCGCACAACCTTGTCAGTTGGATGCGTGCCGCGCAAGGTTCCGGCGCTCCGTTATCCTGGCCAGAAAAGTCGCGGCGCCGCCTCGGGCCTATAGTTACTCGTTAGCCGGAACCATTGGCCGAGTGCTCAGCGCGTCCATTTGATTCTCGCCGGGGGGCCCAGCGCGCGCTGATGACGAACAAATATGCAGCCAGCCATGTGAGTATCAAGGCGGCAAACTCTTTTTCGCTGATCGCGTGATCGATATGCGGATGATTCTCCCGCATGGACTTAATTACTGCCTCGAAGAACGGATAAAGCGGGTGTCCGTAAGTTGGGAGCACAGTACCGATCAGGTATGCGGCGACGAAGGCATAGAGGGCGGCGGAGGGAAGGTAACCGCGGCGCCAAGCCGCAGCCATACCGATGATGAGCGGCAAAAAGCAACAGAAATAGAAATACCACGAAAGCGGTGAGATCAATGATAACGTCACAATCCACAGGCCGAATCCGCGCCAATCCGAGTCGTCGGGATCGATTCCAACCGTGGCATGAAAGCCCGCAACCACCACCGCAATTTCGGCCAGGACGCCGAAAATCGAAACCGCGAGCGGAACCGACCGGCTCGCAGTCCGATCGTAGAGCCATTTTACAAACGCTCCAAGATTCAAGTTTGCGGGATGTTTCATCAGGCCGCCAGGGACGTGTAAGGTGGCCGTCAGACCGAAGGTCCCAACGCCCCGTGACATGCCGATTAGGTCGACATAGGTCTCAACTGTCCGCCATCCGACGAACAGGACCGTTAGCAAGCCGCCGACAGTGACGCCGACAGCGGTCCAGCCGAGAGCTCTCCATCGGCGCAAAACCAATAGATACGCGATCAAGCCGAACGGGTAAGCGCGCAACAACGCGGCGGCTGCCAAAGACATACCCGCGAGTCCGTCGTAGCCGTGCCGTAGCGCCACCAGCATCAGTGCCACGAACAGGCAAAGGAAAATCTCACTCTGGCCAAACCACAGGTTGCTCGCGATCGGCGGATACATCAGACAGATTGCGGCGACGATGATCGCCTCGCTACCACGAAAACCTGCTTCCTTTATCAGTAACAACAACGAGAATAACAGCGCTAGAACGTTGATCCAGAACCATGCCCAGGCGGCAGTGTGCGGCATCAAGGCGGCGAGAGGTTCAAAGCATAGTAGCCAGGTAGGCGTATCGGCAGGCGCCAAAACACCGGGCAGAGATATTAAATAAGGATTCGCGCCGCGCAGCAACTGCTTGGCTGGTATATAGTAAGCAGGAAGGTCATGAAAGGTTGAGGGCGCCGGGGACAACTGGCAATAGAACGCGAAGGCGTAAACAGTAGCCGCCACGCAAAGAACGATGGCCCACAGGTGTCGCTTGGAAAGCATCGCTCGTGCAGGAGGCGCGGACGCCGGCGCAGGTGCCATCGAACAGCATCGCTCTTCCGTGACGCCGCACCAAACCTTGCCAGTTGGATTTGCGCCGCGCAAGCTTTGTGCAGCGGCCACTGTCTATGGCACACAGACCCAGATGTTGTTCAGTCCGTTAACCCAGGCTCCGGTCTTGGTTCCCGCGCTTGTACAAGCCACCGGCGGATTTGCCGGCGGATCGCAATCGACGCAGTAGCGCCGCGTCCCGTTGGTCACGCTGCCCGGCAGGTCGGCGAACTTCACGCCCAGGTCCTGGCCTCCTATGCTCTCATTCAGCCACCAGGACTTGCCCGTATTGGTGAGGGGGAGGCCCCCGGGCTGTACCGCGTCCCGCATGGTAACTGGCGTTGATGGATTGGCAATCACGTTGAGCAGTTCAGCCGGGCTGCCGAACGAGAAAAGCGTTCCGTTGACGATGAATGGTGCGCCGCCGCTGATTGCGAGATAGGCGTTGCCGGTCGCGCCGCTGGTCAGCTGGCCGCCATTGATGACGATCGGGGCGTATGCTCCGTTGGAATAGACGGACGCGAACTGATGGGGCGCGCTATCTTCGATGTCGAGTTCCGGGCTATCCAGCACTGCCTGCGCCTGCACGAAGTACAGCGGCACGAACACCCAACCGCGGTCGCTGTAGTCGGGCATAATGTAATGCCCCGAACCGCTCACCTGGCCGATGCACGAATACTGGCCGTCGCACTGGAGATGGTCGTAGAGATTGTTGTTGGATTGATTCAGGAACAGGAAGCCAACACTGGTCTTGCTACCGTTCACCTGTACGTCGCAGAACACACGGCGAATGACGTCTTGATAGTCATTATCTTTGAGCGTCACGCAAGTTCGGCCCGCGCTGTTGGAAGGAAAGTTGATATTTTCGATAGTCGAGTTCAGCATCCAGGCCGCCCAGATGCCGTTGTCGCTCAGCGAGATATTGCCGATGTAGACCGGGCTGAGGTCGGCCGCCCCGTTGCTCGTCTCGATCGGAATGAATGCATTGGTGTTGTTGTTGACCAGGGCTTCGATAGTCCCGGTAGGCGTGCCGGTGGGGAAGTTTTCCAGAAAAATGGTGCTACCGTCGCTGGCGAATTTCGCGGTCGGCGGCGTGAAATTTGCCGTATAACGCGCGACGTTGGAGACTCGAATGGAGTCGTAAAATGCGGGGATCCTGTTGGTTGTGGCGCTCATCGCTAGGTAAGTGGACGGCGCCTGACTAGCCCATTCAAAACTTTCGTACGGTGGTATCGTCCAGTTGCCCGAAGCCGCATGCGAACCCGTCATTACTCCATCGAGGAATAGACGTAGCGTGGTGCCGTCATAGGTCAACGCGACATGGTGAATCTTATTCACCGTCAGGCTGCTGTTTGCATTCTGGGCGTTGATGGTAATAAGCGAACCCCCAACATCCGCCGATGCTTGTATGCAGTTGTAAGTACATCCGCCACCGTTTCCGTTAATAAGAAAACCCAATGCCTGAACGTTGGTCTGCTGAGGCGCTCCAGGAGAGATCGTTAAAAAGTTGTAGTTGCCAAAGCCGCCGGCGTCATTGAGGAAAGGTTCGACATAGAACTCGACCGTGAAGTGAGGTATGCCCGAAGCGCCTCCGTTGAGAGACGCTTCGATGTTCGAAGCATTCATGATTTCGGCGATGGCGTTATTGCCGCCGTAGCCCGCGCCATTGAAAAACTCAGGGTCGGCGGCGTCGAGACTGGTGCCGCCGCCGCTCGCGATCTGGGTCGTGCCGCCGGTGGTCGCGAGCGCCCAGGTGCAGGTATTGTCGCTCACTGTGTTCGGCTGAGTGGTCGGCCACGCCGGATGCGATCCGCTGCCGGAGGTGCAACCCGGCGCCTCCTGCACCTGGACGTTGCCGTTGGAATCGAGGATGTCCGCATATTGCGCGTAGCTGTGCGAGGCCTGCCAGGTCAGGCTGATACTCGACGTGAACGGCGGCTTCCACCCGGCCTCGGCCTGCTGCGCGATAATCGTCGGGCCGTAATAGTTCTGCTTGAGCCAGGTCTGGGTCCACCCAGCGCCCTCGAACTTGATTGAGCAATTTATAAGAATAGGAGCGGTGGTATGATAGTACAATCCGCCCGGAGTGGCAGGTAAAAAGACTTCCGGCTTGTTAATCCCGGACGCGGCGCAGGCGGCGTTGACTGCCGTCTGTATCGCGGCGGTGTCGTCGGTGACGCCATCGCCCCTGGCAAGATAGGGCGGCGCCTTGACGTTGATCGCGCCATTGACGTTGCCGCTGACGTTCGCGCCCTCATCGATAACGGTGAAGGGTGCGGTCGTGCCATTGCCGATCTTGATTCCGCCGCCGGGCACCAGCGACTCGCGTGATTGCGAATCGCCTGGTTGAAGCGCGAGGACGCTGGCGGCTGCGGTAATGTTGTGTCCGTTGGCATTGAGGTCCTGCTCGAGCGCGCCGGCCGCGCAGGCCCAGGCGCCGCGCGAGCCCGTCGCCCATGCCCCGGCGCCGCCGGCGCTGCATGGGGTGGTCGCCTGGCAGTCCTTGCACCAGAGCAGAAGTCCGTCGCGTTCTCCCGGCAGGCTCGCGAACGGCAGACCCACAATCTGCGGCGCAATCGACTGGGCTCCGGACAGGCGCTGGTTGATCGCCTGGCGGAAGTTGAAGCCGGCGCCGATGCCGGTGAAATTCGGAATCGCCTGATACTGCGCCGCCGCTGCGCCCGGCAGCATAGTCAGTGCCACGAGCGCTCCGAGGAAGGCCATCGATAGAGATTTATGCATGTGTAAATCCGTCAGAACCCGATTGTCAGCCAGGAGAATCCGTTACTCTGTTCGCTTGCCAGGCCGGCCCGCTGCATCAGGGCTCCAGGAACGTCGAGCACAAAGGTTGCGCCCGAAACGCCATAGCTAATCACCGACGCTGCGGTGTTGCCACCCACGGTGTTATAGTAAACATTGGTGGCCAGCGGTGGCAGCAATATGGCATTGGGAAACGGGATCGGCCAGGTCACCGTATATGTCGTATCATTGGGAATGCTCTGCTGAGCGAGAGCGTAGTATCCCCACTGGATAATTGCGATCACTGGACCGCGGCTAACGTCGGTCAGCGGAATCTTCAGATAGCCCGTGGTCTTGAGGGAACCGGTGAAGCCGGCGACAAAACTCTGCAGAGCGCCGATGTTCGCGATATTAGTGTTCTGTCGTCCGTAGAGAAACGCCGTGCGGTTGGCGAGTTGTTGATGCGGCTCGTTGCTCACCCCGATGCCACTGAAACTCGCGCCGGCGCCGGCGCCCTCGACTGGATCGGTCTGTTGAATCTGGTAGATCTCGTTGGCGGTAAATTCCGGACTATCTATAAGCGTTGCCATCATCCACCTCAGAACGTGAAAGTCCAGGTGCCCTGGTAGTTCGCCGAGCCGTCGAAGGCGAAGGCCGGCACTGCGGCGTGCGCCAGCATTGGAGAGGGCGCCGCGTGTAGCGCAACCGCCGTCCAGACCGCGCTCCCGTCGCCGGTTGTAGCGCCCAGCGCCGTCGCCCACGTGGGAACGCCGGAGCCGCTGGTGCCAGCCGTCGTACACCGCTGAATATTGCCATTGGCATCGACCACCAGACTGCCGGCGGTCCATGCCGTGGAGGCCGCCCAGGCCGGATTCGCTGTCCCTAGCGCCGCCGGCATTGCCGCCGCCGAGCCGTTGGCGAACAGCCCCACTTCCTGGACGGTCATGCCGAGCGCGCCGTAATCCGCGGTCGCCGACAGCGCGTAGTTGAACTGCACGCTCCCGGAGTTCGGAAACGTATGTATGCCCACCGAGTTGTAGTATTTGGGCGCTGTACTAAGATCGGTGTCGGCTACTGTCGGCGCAGCTGGGCCGGAGCCGAAGCCGACTGCTAGTGCGTACTGGCCGGAGGTGACCCCGGCCATCAAATTGGCCAGCGCCGGCAGCCCAGCGTTGACGAACAAGTTGCGGCACTCCCACACCAGGGCGCCGCGGCTGAAGATTCTGACTATTCCCTTTGGACGTTTTACCATTGCTTTTACCCGCGTGCCGAGATCGGCACTCCGTTGGCGACCACGCCCGAGTCGGCCACCGCCGGCTCGTTGCCGCCATATGTTATACCGATATGGTAGTAGTGCCGATTGTAGACTGGCGCGATCATCCGATGCTCCGTCAGCGGCGCCAGCGGCGCGCTCAGAAGGTCGCTCGGCGCCGGTGCGCTATCGATCGCGCCTGTGTAGTCGCCCGGCGCGGGCGCCGAGTCCCCGAGCGGCGCCGCCTCGAACACCAGCGCGTCGAGCCAGCTTCGCGACGGCTTGAAGAAATTCACCGCGGCTACTATCCGGGTCGCGTCGCTGGCCCCGACCGTCTGTCCCGCCGCTAGGTTGACCACCACTCGAAATACCGCCCAGCCCTGCGCTGACGGCCATGCACTGCCCCCCCAACTCGTCTGTCCCTCCAGGAAAGTGACGCTGGGCCAGCCGAGCGAGCCCAGCGCCTGCCTTATTGAATAGGGCGTGCCGTGCACGCGATGCAGTGGAATGGCCGCTTGCAGCAGTGCTCGCCAGGAATCGAAGTCGGTCGGCCCTGCGCTACCCGACGACGATAACAATGTATCGATATCGGTGATCGAGTCGATGTCAGTCAGCGCGTCGATACTCTCGCCCGACGTGCTCGCCGCAAGTTGCCACTGCGGATCGAGCATGTCGAACTGCCAGGCCAGGAAGATCAGCGCCGAATCCGGAGCCGAGTCCAGGCGGTAAACGAGCAATGGCGTAAGGTCAAGCGCGTCGAGCCGTTCGATCGTCGTTAACAGCGATTGCGAACGCAGATCGCTTATCGACGGCGGTAACTGAAGCTGCGCCATTAGTGCACCAGTGAGCGCGGCGCCCCCGCGCCACAATGGTTCCGGGCGCCCCCACTGCTGAGTTGTCCGCCCGCGCAATACATATGTGGCTCCGGCTCTGGCTCGGGAATCGGCTGCGCAGTGTCAAAGCGAGCGATCAGCTCGTCGGCCTCGATCGTGCTCCGCTTATGGTCGGCGACAAGATGAATGCGCACCGCATCCGCCATGCGCAACTCGCCTCGGCATAGTGGACAAAACTGCTTGGCCGGCGTGATCATCACGAATGCTCCGTGGCGATCGCCTGCGTCAAAGTAATCGCGGTGCAGTTGGCCCATTGCCCGGCAGTGAGTTGCGTATAGGAGGGCTGGGTCAGCACCACCTGGTAGACGCCTGGCACCGAGAGCGCCGCCACTATCTCGCTTGGCACGATGTCGCGTTGGATGCGCGCGGCCAGGTTGAGCGCGATGCTCTCCGCGGCGGCGTTGACGGCGGCCATAGTCGAAATCGGTTCGGCGTCCGCAAATAGTGTGACCGTGCCCGTAATCTGGTAATCGATTTCGCTCACCGCGAGCGCGCTCACGGTGTCGGTCAGCGGCCGCACGTCGTCGGCGCCAAGCGCCTGCTGCACTTTGGCGAGCAGCGCCGAATTTGCCACGCCCGCGCTGTTGGGTGAAGCGGCAGGCTGCGCGGCAATCGGCCCGGTGAGGATGTATACCTGGACGCTGCCGGGCGTAGGCGACACCACGTCGACGTCGATGATCGACGGATCGACTCCGAGCGCGAAAAAGCGGTACGCGCCAGCCGGACCAGCCACGCTGAACTGGTTGGGCGCGGCCTGGATGCGAATGCGCAGATGATCGTCGGTCTCGGGCGCCGAGCCGCCGCCGGTCGTCGCGGTGTTGGTTACGGAAGCGATTAGCACGTTGGGGTTGAGCAGTACATTGATCTGTCCGGGCAAATAGCCATTGGCGTTAGGACCTGGTGTGCTGCAGGTCGCCGTGACGCTCGCAACCGTTGTGGCAGCGGGTACGATGAGATCGGCGTTGGTGGCGAACACGAACTCGCCGTCCGCGGTGCCCGCTCGAGTGCCGGCCACGATCGTATATGGAAGCGTCAGCGCATTTTGTAGCGTGAACTGCAGCGTCGTCACCGCACCTTGCGCACCTAGCCGGCTCACCCCGAGCAATTGCCCCAGGTAATCGATCATCGGAAAGACGGCGAAGGCGAGCAGATTCTGCTGTCCGGCGTACTGGATCGCATTACGGACCAAAGATTCACGGTAAGCGTACAAATTAATGAGCAGGCGCTCGACCTGCGCCGGCTGCAGGGTGCGGCCGGCCGCAGCCTGAAAGGCCGCCACCATGTCGGCCAGGATCAGGTTAGGGTTGAGTCCGTCGGCGTCTTTGATAAACGTCGGCGGCGGCAGACTTGATATTCCGGCTCCCATCTCGCTTTCCTTGTTGATCGGCGCCACGTTCCGCGGGCGTCTTGAACTTGCTATCCGGCCTGGCCCGCGCTCGCCAGCGTTACGGTCGTGTTTTGCGCCGGGTTCGGGGCGCCGCCCAGGTTGAGCTGCCATGCGACGGTGATCTCGACATGCGCTCCGGGTTGGGCGACAACGCCGGTAAAGGGCATGGTCGAGACCGACAGGACTTTCACTCGCGGCTCCCACTGAGTAATCGATTGAGTGACTTCGCGGACCACGGCTGGTCCCGCTTCGCTTATCGGCGCGTCGATATATTTCCAGAGATCAGTGCCGAAGGTAGGGCGCAAAACGTCTGAACCCTTGGGAGTAGTCAGTATGATCGCGATGCACTGGTCGACGTCATCGACTCCCATGACCACTCCGCCGATTCCCGACCCCGGTTGCCCCGCCGAATCCAGCATCAGCGACCAATCCGCCGATTTGATATCCGAAAGTGTTATTGCGCGCTGAGCCATAATGTCACCGTCCACGAATCCAGGCGCGGCCTCTGAGCGCCAGGCATGATATGGGCGAAATACTCATGACATCTGCTGGGTTGGCGGCGCGGTGTTCCCACCCTGCGGATCTACATGGGTATGTCCGTTGTAGATGTTGATAATCCCGTCCACCGAATCGTTGTGCACCGAGGTGATCAGGTTGATACCGCCCGCGGCGTGCACGGTGATATTGCCGCTTGAATCGATCGCGATCGACGCGCCGCTCACGCTGAGGTTTAGCGTTGCCGCTTCGGGCAGGCTGACGGCGAGCGCATGTACGGCACGATCGTATTCGACGCTCGCCCCGTCCTTGAAGGACAGGTGATACTTGTCCGCGCTGTTGACCGGCGTTGCGTCGGAACGTGAGTATATCGCTCCCAGCACCGCGCCGGCTTCGTCGTGGTCATCCATCAAACAGACCACCTGTTCGCCTATATCGGGTATCCAGTAACTCTTGTCGTCTTGCGTCTTCGGGAAGAGAATAGGCAACCAGTACGACATCATCTGGTCGCGATCCGGAAACGCAACTCGCACTCGCGCGCTCTGAAGGTCTTGTTGTTTCACGAGGCCTACGCGGAACATCGGTGCTGGCTCCTCGATCGGGTTTCGATATCTCGCGCCACAGGGTTACGATCCGAGGCTACCCTACGACAACATTCTAAGCTCGACTTCAGTCACATAGCCGGTAGCGCGCGAGAGGCGATGTTGCGCGCGCTCGATCATGTACCTTCCGTCCATCACGCCCCATCCAGAAAGCGCAACGACATTGCCAGCCACCAGCAGCGTCGTCCCTGGCGTGACCAGACGGCAGGTGACCTGCAGACGATTAGCTTCGTGCAACGCAGCGTTCGCGCGCTCCAGAGCCTGCTGGCCATTCTCGCAGCGTGCTACGACCTTCAGCACGTCACCGGTCGCCACAACGGAACTGGCCTCGGCAGTTTGCGAATAAAGCTGCTTGCTCTGCGGATCGAAGTAGGCAGTTTGAGCCTGTTTGTAAATCCGATGGGTCTTGGCCACGAAGCTGAAACGCTCAACCGCGTTGCGGTGGAGCGTCAGCGCCGCAGGCTGCGATTCGAGAAGCGTACGTGAGTAAAACACAAGCTGAGCGCCGCGTATGGTGAAATCGTAGTCGTGTTCGATCGCGACGCGGCGCAGGAACTCGAGGTCGCTCTCCTGCTTTTGCGTGATCCGTAGATAGCTCACGTCGACCTGGTTCGGGGCTCCGACTACCGTCATTCCGTGCCGTCCCGCGATGGTGGTTGCGATTTGTAGGAGCGTCTGGTTCTCGTATCCGAGACTGTTGCATGTGCGGAGCGAAGGCGTGATCCACGCCGGAAGGCAGCGCAGATGAAAGACGTCGGGGGGTCCTTCGATTTCGAGGTCATCGATCTGGAAATCGCCGCACTCCAGCAACAGTTCGCCGGTATAGCCAATCAGGAGGCCGACGACGTCGCCCTGTTGCGGAAACCATCCTCCCTGCCAGCGCCTATCGCGATCCTCCAGCTCGATTTCCAGCTCGCCCGAGCGCCCCCCAAGCTCGTCGACATACTTAATCGAAAGCACCATGCGCGATATGTCCGCAGTAATGTTAATTCCGCTGTAACTGAGCACCCAGTTGGGCGAGCGGACCGGATAAGCTGTCGCGGCGGTCATCAATTCATACCGTGGCGGCGGTTTTCCAGGGCGGCAGATCGACGCTGAGCACGCTCTGTTGCTGGATGATCGGAATCGCCAGGGCGATTCCCGCCTCGAAAGCCGGCTCGATTGGCACTCCCGGATTGGCCATTATGATGATGCTGTAGTTGGTGGGGTCGCCGTAATACTGCCACGCCAGCAGGTCCCATCTCTCTCCCGCATAAGTTAGATGCTGAATAAACTGCGGCGCACTCATTGCGATGACCTCACGATGGCCGTGGCCGGCACGTCGGTATGAGAAAGATTCGGCCCGCCCGCGCCGCCCGGCAGCGGGTTGTCGACCAGCGGAGAAACGCCAGGCTGATTGAAAGTCGGTGCGGTATAGCTCGCGGCGAGCGCGCTGGTTCCAAGCAGCGCCGCGGGAGAGTTATAGCTGATAGCTATAGGCGCAATGCCGAGTGGTGCCGCGGCCAGGCGCGGCGGCGCGGTCGGGTCGAACTCCGAACCAGGAACCCATTCGCGAAGGCTGGTGCGCACATGGATCGCGATGGGCTTCGCGTCGGCGCCGAGTTGAATGTCGCTGGTCGTGACCGATTCCACGACGAAGAAGCCACGGAAGACACCGTTGCCGAGTACCAGGGCGCGCGCCTGATGGTCGCCGGCGGCCGCCAGCAGCGCTGCGATTTGCGCCGCTGGGTCCGTAAATGACTTGTGGAAAAGCATTGCGAGCGTGATGCTCTCGAGCTCGGCGGCGAGCCATTGCAGGCGCGGGCGGTCCTCCACCACGCGATGCTCGGCGTAGTCGAAGCGTCGGCTCGATTCAAAGACCTCGGGCGACCCGATCACTTGAAAAGAAATTTCACCAAGTAGTGCGAACATAGTCTTGCCTGAAGATCGTCCTGATGTGCGAGTATCGGGTTTAGAAATCTCTGCGTTGCTGCCGCACGATCTCCCGTGCCAGCACCTGATGCAGTTCGCGGCCGTGGCGCTCGAGCACTTCCATCACGTGGCCTTTGAGCGCGGCAGCGTCTATAGCATGTTCGGATTGGATAACCACGTTGGGCGCATAGTTGACTACGATCGCGTCCTGGGTCTTGCGAGTCGCCGACAGCGGGTCCGCGATGCGCGCCGAAACGAGTGGCGCGGCGAAGGCGACCCTGGCGGGCGCTTGAGCGAGCATCAGCGGTGTGGTGAACGCGGCGACCGCCGCGGCTCGCCCGACCGTGCGCAGCATCGAAAGCGGCCGCACGGCGGCTGCGGCACGTTCGACGCCTCGCACGCTACTCATCGCGCGGGCGGTTCTCGCTGCAGAAATGGCTAAAGACTGGGTGTCGCTCGTACATGTCGTCAGAATAGCAATCGAATTGCCGTCGTATGCGGCCGTGCTTCTGGTCTTGTCGACCATCCACTTCAGCAGTCGTGCGCCAGCCGTGTGCGCCGAATCGAGCGAGCGCGAAAGCAGCCGTTTAAGGGCATCCCAATTCCGATAGAGTTCGTACCCGGCGGCGGCAAGCCGGGCAATAGTGGCCAGTATGGCTTCGACAAGCAGATATGAAGTGACCTTGATTGTGCCGAGCATCGCGGCGAAATCAACTGCGCTACCGGTGAGCTCGCCCAAACGTCGTGTGGCACTTGCGATGCCTATGGAGCGCAGTAGCCACAGAACGTCTTGCCATCCTCTGATGAAAGCCGGGATGAACGTAGTTTGAGGAAACAAGTGAGCTGCGCCCACCAGGGCTGGTGTAAAGGGCGCGGCCACTATAGCTCCGGTGGTCCCTGATATGAACGAATGGCGTCGGGCTAGCCCCGCCAGCCTATCTATAGCATGTGTCCTACCCAAAAGTACGTGGGTAAATACAGGCACCGCCAGAGCTGGCATCATTTGTGCGGGCCGCCAAAAGCGGGTCAGCGCTTGCGCTTTTGCGCCCCTGAGACTCGGCATCGGCGCGAGGTGTACCGGATGCTCTCGTTTGGTGCCGCGCTTGCTGGCAGTAGCCGCTCCCCTCAGACCTGACGAATCAGTCGAGCCCTCTCGTGTAAGAATGCGATGTGGTGCGCTCGTTGTCGATATGGAGGGGGGAATGCACACCGCTTGTGGGTCGAAATGACCATATGCCCGGTGGATTCCCGAGCTTACTAAAGAGGCACTAATATCAAATAGACGTACTGCTTTGGCTGCACGCTGCACCGCGTTTGCAAGCCGGCTTGTGTGTGCAAACGCTTCGGGTAAGCCAGGTATCATCCTGAAAAGGGTCATCATAGGATTGGCCGTGTTACCAGTGGGGAGCATCCCGCCTATAGCTCCGCTATGGGCTATTGGCATCAAGGACTTCGAGAAAAATAGCACCAAGGCCGTGCGGGAGCTGGTGCATATCGAATGTATTGGCTATCGAGATCGTTGGCTGTATGCTCATAGGAGTGGAAATGCGCAAGTGCGATAACTCAGTAGCTCATTGCCTATTGTCGCGGCGCGCGCCTGTCGCTTCGTCGGATGCGCGATTGTAATCAGCAACCACCGCCATCCAGAAGTCGATCTCGTCAAACTCCATCGCCGCTAGCTCCCCGACGCCGAAGCCGAAGCGGACGAGTCCTGCGAAGCCGCCGGCGCTGGGGAGGCCGGCGCCGGCTCGGGAAAATTTGCTCCCGTCACCTCGGCCTGCAGCACCAGCACGTCGCCCAGGTCCATCTCGATTACGTCTTCATAGATGATCGGTGCGTCGTCGATCTGCGCCAGCTCGGCGATTAGCGCGAACACCACGGCGGTCGGGTCAGGATTGCCGGCAACCGCGCGCTGCGCGCGCATGAGATCGCGCCCTTTGCCTCGGCGGATTGCGGCGGTCTTGCCGGAGGGCAGCGCCACGCTACGCGATTGCGCCGACTGAATCTGTTGCTCGGATGGTTTTGTCTCGGCCATGAGGGTCGTCTCCGGCGAGCCGTGATTAATCGGTCAGGGGTGCCGCTGGGGCGCGGCGGATAAAAGACGAGGCCTTAGCCGCCCAGATTGGCGCGGAAGGTGCTCAGTTGATCGACGCCGTTTACTACGTAGATATTCGCCATCACGTCGAACAGGAAAATCTGCGTACCGCCGATATACAGTTCAGAGTGATACACTGAAATTAGCGATGTGGTATCCACACCCTCGTGCAGTTTGAAGTTCATCGAGCCGGCGTCTTTGAAGATCCCGGTCATCAGATACACCAGCGGCTGTTCCTGGGTGCGTCTCTGGCTGGTGTAGGTTTCAAGGTTACTGCGCACCTGGAAGTAATGCGCCTGGAAGGGGCTGTTCAGCGCCGCCTCGGCCTCGGGATAGATCGACGCCCACTTAATCTTGGCCTCGAGCTTGTCCACCCCGGCCCAGAATTCGGCCGTGCCCGCCATCCCAAGGCCCTTGTGGTCGACCATCTTGTGCTTGGGCTTGGCGACCTCGATTTCCTCAGCGCGGCCGAGGAGACCGATACCGTCGAGATAGACGTTGGCGTTGGTGATTCGATTTACAGAGAGGTTTGGCATTGCGATGAACCTCGTCGGGCCCGGGCGCGCGCGGCGCCCGCGGCCCCGATTAGTGTGACCTTAGGCGTTGAGCGTAACCGCGGTGAGCGCGCTGGTGTTGCCGAGTCCGCTCAGCAGCGTGGTATCGATAAAGACGTTGAAGGTCAGGCGCTCAGCCGGCGGCGGCGGCATCACGTCGATATCGAAGACCAGTTGTCCGGCGGCCACCTGGCTGGGCGGGTTTTCGGCCGGGTTGTAGCTGGCGGAGCCGGCGACCAGCGCGCCGCGTCCGATGAGCCCGCGGATGAAAGCGTTGACGCTTGCCAGGATCGCCGAGATGAGCGCGTTGCTGATCGGCTGATCGATGAACTGGAGCATCGAGAGCTCCACCGATTCCTCGATCACGTCCATGGTGCGGCGCACACTGATGAAGTTGTTCGGCGTGGTCGAGGTGGGATAGGCCGCCGAACGGTTGCCCCAAACCCGGAGGCCCGTGCCGAAGGCATTGAAGACGGTCAGGATGCCCTGCGCGTTGAGGTTGTTGACGTCGCTCGCGGCGTCCAGCACCGAGGCATAAAGCGTTACGTCGGGGCCGAGCGGTCCGATCACCTGGGTATTGGAAGGCGACCACCAGTAGCCCTTCTGCAGATCCTTGGCGGCGATCGTTCCGGCTACCCACGGCGAATATGGCCCAACCGCAGTTACGTTGGCTGCGTTCTGCACCGGGGTGCCCGCCGAGTTGAGCGTGACGCCCGCCGGTATCAGGCCGAGGTCGAAGAACTTCTCCTGCGGATAGCACAGCACGGCCCGGTCGGAGCTGGTGTCGAAGACGTTGCCCGCGACGCCGCGGTTGGCGATCGCGGTGGCCGGGGAGATCGACGGCGGAGAGTCGATCAGCGCAATCGCGCGAATCGTCAGCGCCGTCGAGAGCAGCGCGCTGGCCGCGGCGGCATCCTGCGAGTAGCCGGGGGCGATCAGAATCTTTGCGAAGAACCCCATCGTGCCATAAGTCGTGCGCAGAGCCTGGATCCCGGTGTACATCGTGCCGGTAACCGAGCCAACGACGTCGCTGTCCAGCACTTTGCTTGGGTCCGCGTAGCTGAAGGACACGGTAAGCGCCTCGCCGCTAGTGATTGCACCGCCCGCCTTCTGCGTCACAATTCCATTGATCGCGTCGAGCGTGTAGTCAGTTCCGTTTATATAGGTAGTCGAACCGGCCCCGTTTTTGACTACCACATTCCAGACGCCCATGTGGCCGAGATTGAGCACCTGCGGCTCCGACGCCGGCATCGACATCGCCTGGTCCGCGATGGCGGTGTAATGAACGTACGGATTGAAGACGTTAATTACGATCACCTGTCCGGCGCCCTGAGCCTGGATGGCGGCGAGCGCGTAGGGAATCGTGTAGCCCTGCACCAGCGGCCCATAAGCGGCTGCCGAGCCGGCGATGTTCGGGTTGGCGGTGAAATTGACCAACGTGGGGGTCTGCAGAAGAGTCCCGGCGATGGTCACGAGCTTCCAGGCCGCAGTGCCATCGGCGGTGGTGGTGTTGAGCGTGGTCGCCCAGGTCGGCGCGGAGCCGCCGCTGGTGCCAGCGGTGGAGCACTGCTGGATGTTGCCGTTGGGATCGACGACCTGCTGGCCGGCCGCGGTAACGCTGTTGGGCTGCCACATCGCGGGCGCGCCGATTGCCGCCCATAGCGGGGCGGAGCCGACCAGGCCGATCACCGCCGACTTGACGACCGTGATCGGGACCGGTCCGGTGGAAATTTCGATCGTTTCAATTCCATGTAGAAAGCTGGCTGGCATCTTCTTTCACCTTCTTTTAATGCCCGCGGGCGTTTGCCGCTCCGTTGCGTCTAGTTGGTCGGGGCCGTCGGAGATGAGCTGCCGCCGGCGACTGCGGTGACGGTTTCGGAATAGGTATAGGCGACTTGGACGGTCGCACCGGAAGCGATCGCGCCGCTCGCGATCCGCATGATAATTCCGTTGACGGCGTCGAGCGTGTAGTCAGTTCCGGCGAAATAGGGATTGCCGCCGCCGGCAGGAGTCACCATGAGGTTGGCGACATTACCCACCGGCAACTCGATCACGCCTTGCGAATTGAACGTATATGCAGCCTGGGTCGCGACTCTGACCGTCTGCCCGCCCTCTTCCAGTGCCGTGCCCTTGATGAAGATCGGGAAGTTGTCCTGGGTCGAGGCCTCCAACGCCATCGTCTCGAGAGCGTAGAGCGCCGACCAGATCCATACGCCGCCCTGCGGGTCGCGGCCGAGAAACTGTTCCCGCAACGGGAACATCTTGCGGCATCCCGGCAACTGCAGACCGGTGAGCGCGGCCCGGATTGATTCGAGCAGCGAGTAGGCGCCCGGATTGGGCCCGGAGGGATCGCCGCCGAAGCTCCATCCCAGGTCACGCACGAGCAGCGTGATTTCGAATTCGAGCCGCCGCGCCTGCACCACCGCCGCCGTGTCGATCAATGCGCCGTATGTCGCGCTGCGCCACGCCACTAGGGCCGCGCCGATACGATGGGTGAGGCGGTAGGCGGCGGCCTTATCGGGAAACTGTGCGACCTCGATCGCGCGAACCTGCGCGCGGAGCTGAGCTGCGATCGCCGACTCGATGGTTGCGATGTCGAGCGGGGTAGGCGGCGCGAAAAGCTGACCCGCCCATGCACTGTCCAGCGTCACACCCATCGTCAGAATCCCTTCAGATTGCCGCGGCTGAAAACGCGGCGCGGCAGCGTGCCCGCGGTGTCGCCGCCCGCCTCGGTCACTACCGAGCCCGCGGCCTCGCCGGGCTCCTGGTTATCCGGCGCGAGACCTAACGTGAGAGTGCCGTCGGCAACCCGCACCAGGACCGCCACCGCATCCTCGTAGCGCCGGCGCGCCTCGGCCAGGTCATGCAGCGGGCGCAGGGCCTGCAACCGGTACATCGCGATGTCGCAGGTGAGGCGCGCAAGCACGGCGGGGGCGTCGCTCAGCGGCAGGGTGAAGCGGCTTTCCAGGTAACCATCGATCTCGGCCGAGGCGTCGGCGAGCGCCTGTTGCAGGACGGAATCATCTACGACTTGTTGGGTCGGATCCTCGTTGGTCAACTGCACGAGATCGCGGTTGGGATAGCGTGCGATCATGTCCGAGGGTTGCGCGTAAACCATGTCCAATAGCTTCCTTATCGTTTACCCAGCTCGCGTGCGGGGGCGGGCGGCCCGGAACGGAGCCTTGCGGCTTCCGTCCCGGGCTCGCATCGGGAGGAGCGGCTAGGCGAGGTACTCGCTGACGATCAGGTCGGCGCTGTTGCGCCAAATGTTGGTGGTGGGCACGGAGGAACTCGCGCCGGCGCCGGCCATGAACTCGGAGCTGAGCAGTTGGCGGCCGACTTCCTCGAGCGACGGCGGCACCAGCAGGTAGACGCCCTTGCGGCTGGAGAGCGCACCGAACGGCGTGCCGCCGTCGGTTTTGATCGTGCGCATCGCCGCACGCGCCGCGCCGTAGTTGGCCGGATTGCTCAGGTCCATGTTGCTCGCGTAACAGAGCTGCCACAGTCCGACGCCGGTGTTGGCGCGGCCGTCGACGCCGTAGCGGAACTCGCGCCGGTTGAAGACCGCCTCGTCGGTGAGCGTGTTCATCCGCGTGACCGCGTACTCGCGGCGCAGCTGGAAGATGAACGGCCGAATCGGGCGCGAGGCGTCGATCAAGAACCAATACGCGCCGCTGCCGCTGGAGTTGATATTGGCGACCTGCGTCTGCCCGCTGCCCATCGGGCCCACCGGATGCGACGCGGAGAAGAAGGCCTGGCCGTCATAACCGAGCACCGAGGAGGGCGTGTTCACGGCCGCCTTGATGGTCGAGAAGAGCAGCATGTCGGGATGCACCTTGGTGTCCCAGCCAAGCTGCTCGATGACCGGCTCGTAGACGCCGTAGGTATCGTCCTCGACGTCGTTGCGGTCGATGCCGACGGTGTCCTCGAAGTTCTTGTTGACGATCGTGTAGGCGTGAGCCTCGAGCGCCTGGACCACGCGGCTGCCGAGCCACTCGCGAAACTTGGTGGTGCGGCCGAGCCACGGGTAGGTCGTCTGCCGCGAGCCCGAGCGTACGATCGAGGCGATCTGCTCGTAGTAACTCGGCGGCGCTTCGAACCCGCGCTGGAAGATGACGTCGAAGCCGGTGAACAGTGCGGTGAGATTTGCTGCGCTGATTTCCATCGTTGCTACCGTGTGGGCCCGCGGCGCGGCCGCGAGCGGCTAGGGGGTTGGACGGTTGTCCTAGACCGCGAGTGCCGACTGATGCCAGAAGTCGACCCAGACCTGGCCGCTGGAGTCGAGGTTGCAGACGATCCCGGCCACGCTGCGCGTGGGCGCGCCCCAGTTGTACGAGACCAGCACCGTGGCGGCGGGCGCGATCGCGCCGCCGCTCGGCGCCAGCATGATCAGCCCGGCCTGGTAATCGACCATGTAGTCGGTGCCCTCGACGTAGGTGGTGCCGGCGGGCGAAGAGGTCACCACGACCTTGGAGATGTTCTCGTGGCCGGCGCTGATGATCTGCGAGCTGGTCGCGGCGGGAAACGTATGCGACTGCGCGGTGACCACCGTCGCGCCCGAGCCGTCGCTGAGCGACACCGAGTTATCGTCAACCGCAAAGCAGAGCATCCCGACCTGCGCCTGCGCGATCGAAGCGTCGTTGACCGCGTAGAGAAAAACCCCGCGCGTGCAAATCACCGAGATCGCGCCTGCCGCACCGGCCGGCAGATTGGTCCCGGGAATCGCCACCGACGAGGTGTCGACTGCATCCTGTCCCGGCATCCCGTTGTAGGTCCGCTCGGCGCGTCCGACGATCCGCAGTCCCGCTGCGGAAGCGGCAGGTACCGCGTTGCCGTTGGCATTGAGCGCCACCATCGAGCCCAGGTAGACCGTGGTGTTGGCCTCGACCGGGTAATTCTGCGTCCGCCCGAAGTCGGACATCTCGGGCGTGTTGCGTGAGCTGGTTAAAGCCGCCATTTCGTCACCTCTTTGAATCCTGCCTATGCCTGTCCGGCCGCGGCGCGCGCGTCCGGTCTAGACGTTGCCGCGGTTGAGCCGCAGAAAATCGCTGCGGCCGGAACGTTTGCGTCCCAGGTAATCCTCGGAGCTTAAGCCGAGTTGCGCGCAGATTGCGGTCTCGGTCGCCGTCAGCGAGGCAGCCGCGGCGTGGGCCGGCGGCGGAGCGGCAAAAGCCGCCGCGGCGCTTTCGAAGCCTGCGCCAAAAGCCGCGGGCTGGCGCGCCGCAAAGGCGGCGAAGCCCCTGAAGTCCGCCTGGCAGTAGGAGATCGCCCACTGACGCTGCGCCGGAATTATTGCCCGCTTTGATCGCGTCTCGACGCGCGCTCGGCGCGCTCGCTCGCGCGCTCGGCGCGCATCTGATTGAGCTCTCCGAGCACGCGCTGAAACTGCGCGACCGCCACGTAGCGCGCCGGGTCCGCAGCGGCCCCCCTGCATCGCACTGGCGGCGCCGTTGTCCGCGCAGCCGTCGCCCTGCGCGCCGTCGCGCCCGCCGTCCTCGTCATCGTCTCCGCTGGCGTCGCGCAGCGCGCGCACGGCCGCGAGCGCTTCCTCGGGCGAAGCGTCGTCGTCGAGCCCGAGCATTTCGCACAATTGTTGCAGCAGCGTGTCCATCGCTTCGTCCCCTTCGGAGTGCGGCGCGGTCAGTTGGGCCGCACGCGCCGAAATCGCCGTCAAATAAAGATTCGGATTGTTGGTGAGTCCCGCACGCAGGAGCCGCGTGACCGCGCCGTCGGGGGAATACTGGAAGACCGGCGAGATGTAGCGGTACTCGCGTGACGTGATGGCCGTCGCGCCATGCGGGGTCCAATCCACGTTGCCCCACAGCGCGCCGTCGCGCTCCTGAAGCTCGCGAATCCATCCCGCCGCCGGCGCGGGACGGCCCTTGGGCGCGGCGAAATCGGTCGCATGGTCGTAATCGATCGGCACGCCGGCGGTGAGCCCGAGCGCCTCGGTCGCCGCGATCACGCGCGCCGCGTCGTTGAGCCGGAACGGGCCGCGGCCATCGCGTCCGCTGAACTCGCCCGCCGGGATTAGCATCACCCACTCGGGCGGCGCGCTGGAGGAAAGATCGGCGTCCTCGATCGCGCTGCCATGAACCGCGAGCGGGCCGCCCCGTTCGATCTGCGCTGTGGTCTTGAGTTGCGTCACGTCCATCGCGCAGGAGTGTGACCGAATCCGCGAAAACGCATAAGGGTGAAATATTTCACCCCCACGCGCGCGGACCTGCCGAAGGAACGGAAAGGGCGCGTCGCGAATCGGCGAAAAAAACGCAGGCGGGGGTGCTCCGCCTGCGTTGCGAATCATACTGCGGCGATGCGCCGCGTCGATGAGATCAGATCTGGTCGCTCACCGCGTCCTCGCGCGTGGTTGGCGCGGGCCGCTTCTCGATCGGCAGCCACTGGCGAAGCTTCTCGCCGAGATAGATCTGGCGCGGGCGCGCGATCTTCTGCTCCGGATCGCGCACCATCTCAGCCCACTGCGCCATCCATCCTGAAGTCCGCGGAATCGCAAACAACACCGGGAACATGGTCATGGGAAAACCCATCGCCTGGTAGATGATCCCGGTATAGAAGTCGACGTTAGGATAGAGGCGATGCGAGACGAAGTATTCGTCCTCCAGGCCGATTTTCTCCAATTCCAGCGCGATATCGATCAGCGGATTGCGGCCGGTGACTTCGAAGACCTCGTAGGCGAGCCGCTTCACGATCTTGGCGCGCGGGTCGTAGCTCTTGTAGATGCGATGGCCGAAGCCCATCATCTTGCGCTCGCCGGCTTTGACGGTCTTGATGAATTGCGGCACGTTTTTGACCGACCCGATTTCGGTCAGCATCCGGATCACCGCCTCGTTGGCGCCGCCGTGCAATGGCCCATAGAGCGCCGCCGTGGCCGCCGCGACGGCCGAGTAGGGATCGACCTGCGAGCTTCCCACCGAGCGCATCGCGTTGGCCGAGCAGTTCTGCTCGTGATCGGCGTGCAAGGTGAACAGGATGTCGAGCGTGTGCTCGAGCGTCGGATTGGGCTTGTAACGCAGCTCGGTCATCTTGAACAGCATCGCAAGAAAATTGCCGGCGTAGCTGAGTTCGTTGTCGGGGTAGACGTAGGGGAGGCCGCGGGTGTGACGATATGCCCACGCCGCCAGGGTCGGCATCTTGCCGATGAGCCGGCGCGTCTGCAGGCGGCGCGATTCCAGGTTCATAATCTCCTTGGCGTCGGGATAGAACGTCGACATCGCGCCGATCGTCCCCACCAGCATGCCCATCGGATGCGCGTCGTAGCGGAAGCCCTGCATGAAGTTCTTCAAGTTTTCATGCACCATCGTGTGGGTCTTGATGTTCTCTTCCCAGGCGCGGTAGTGGTGCTCGTTTGGCAGTTCGCCTTTGACCACCAGGTAGGCGACCTCGAGGTAGTTGCTGTGCTCGGCCAGTTCCTCGATCGGATAGCCGCGGTAGCGCAGGATCCCTTTTTCGCCGTCGATGAAGGTCACCTTGCTCTTGCACGAGGCGGTGTTGGTGAAAGCCGGGTCGTACGACATCAGGCCAAAATCCTCGGAGCCGGTCTTGATGTCGCGGAGCTTGGCGGCACGAATCACGCCGCCCTCCTCGATCGGAATTTCGTACTGCTTTCCGGTGCGGTTGTCGGTCACGGTGAGCGTATCTTTTGCCATCGGCGTTTTCCCTTCTGTCTGAATTCTTCTCTACGATCGGCAGTCTCGCCCGATCGGCGTTCCAAGACAAGTCCGGAAATCAACATATATACAGTTGAACCACACCGTGTCCCGTCGGGCACGCGCAGCGATCGGCGGGGTGCTCCGCGCCCTTTTTTGCTGGCGCCGCCCTTGTGCGCGTGGCACCCTGTTCGACTATGAATTGCGCCTCTGGTTTTCCTTTGCGCCCGGTCAGCACGGCATCGGGTGCGGCACGATGATCGATCGGCTGATGACCGCGGTGTCCGCGTTCATCGTCGCGACCATCTCCACGATGGGCTACGGCGGGATCGTGCTGCTGATGGCGATCGAAAGCGCCTGCGTGCCGCTGCCCTCGGAAATCATGATGCCGTTTTCGGGCTACCTGGTGTCAACCGGCCGCTTCAGTCTCAACCTGGTCGCGATCGCGGGCGCGGTGGGATGCCTGCTCGGATCGTATGTCGCGTATTTCGCCGGGGCGAACGGCGGGCGGCGCCTGCTGCTGAAATATGGGCGCTACATTTTGATCGCGCCGCATGAAATTGAACTCGCCGATCGCTTTTTCGACCGTTGGGGCTCGCCCGCCGTATTCATCAGCCGTCTGCTGCCGGTGGTCCGCACCTTCATCGCATTGCCCGCGGGAATCGCGAGGATGCGATTGGTGCCCTTCACGATCTACACGCTGCTCGGTTCGTACATCTGGTGTCTGGCGCTGGCGTGGGCCGGGATGAAACTCGGACAGCACTGGAGCCAGCTCGGCCCGTATTTTCATCGCTTCGACGGCGCGATCGCCGTGTTGCTGGTCGTGGGCGCCGCCGCAGTGTTGTACAATCGAATTAAAGGAATCACTTCCGCCACCGCGCCCGACTGACAATCTCTCGTCCGTCAGACGCGGCTGGCGCGATCGCGAACTCAAGGACGTACTCACGATGGCAGACCAGCCCAATCAAGACGAATTGACCGAAGTGTTCATCAGCATCGACGCAACGCAGGTGCAGATGGCGCACGACCTGCTCGACGGCAGCGGAATCGAGACTTTCATCTTCGACGACGATTCGTCGCGGATGCTCGGAAGCACCGGGGCGGTGGCGGCACGCCTGATGGTGCATACGGCCGACGCCGACGAAGCCCGCTCCCGCCTCAAGGAACTCGGCTTCGGAGAAGCCTAGCCCGCGATCGCGTCCGCAAAACCGCGGAGCGCGGCGGCGATGAACGCGCGCACGCGCGCCGGATCCTTCTTTCCGCGATTCCCCGGCACGTCCGTGTGGGTGAAAGAATCGACGCCCCACGGCCGCACGGCGGCGATCGCCTGCGCCACGTTGTCCGCCGAAAGCCCGCCCGCGAGAATCACCGGGATACGCGAGCGCTCGACCACCGCGCGCGCAACCGACCAGTCATGCGTCTCGCCGCGTGCGCCTTTTGCGCCCGAGTCGAGCATCAGGTAGTCGGCCGTCTCCTGATGCAGCTCGGCTTCGGCCATCGTTTCGCCCGCGCGCACGGCGATCGCACGCAGCAATCTCACGGGCGCGACGCGCTTGCGAATCCAGGCGCAGTCCTCGGGCTCGATCTCGCGCGCGGCGATGTGCACGATATCCGGGCGCACCGCATCGACCATCGCGCAGATCTCGTCGCGATCGTCCGCCAGCGAAAGCGCGACGCCACGCGCGCGCGGCCGCACCGCGGCCAGAATGTCGCGCGCCGCGGCGGTTTCGATTCCTTCGGCGACCACCCCCGGCTCGGCCACGACGACGCCGACCAGGTCGGCGCCGGCTTCGGCGGTCATTGTGGCGTCGGCGATCGAGGTCATGCTGTAAATTTGGATGATCATTTTTTCATCGAACCTCTGAGAAATTCCGCGCTCACAGCGGGCGGACGAGCTGGAGCTCGAATGCTTCGGCCATCGCAGCCAAGGTGTCGGCCTCCGCGGCGGACTTGTCGTCGCGGATACGCACGATTCGCGCAAAGCGCAGCGCCATCCCGCTCTCATATTGTGGGCTTCGCTGGATATCGCTGTAAGCGACTTCGACCACGACCTCGGGCCGCACAAACACGGTGCTCCGCGTCTCGTCGGCTTTGAGCGCGAGCAGCCGCGACGTCATCTGCTGGAATTGATCGTCGGTCAGCCCCTTGAAAGTCTTGCCGACCTCGACGAAGCCGCCGCGCTCGGGATCGCGCACCGCCAGATGGTAGTTTGAAAGCCATCCGTGGCGCCGCCCATAGCCCCAGTCGGCGGCGACAATCACGAGGTCGAGTGTGCGCGCATGCTTTATTTTGAGCCATCCCCGGCCGCGCGCACCCGGCGTGTAGCGGCTGCCGAGTGCCTTGGCCATCACGCCCTCATAGCCCGCGCTCACTGCGGCGGCGTAGAACCGTTCGGCCTCTTCCAGACCAGCCGGCACAATCCGGTCGGCGAGCGAGAGGCCGGCGCCCGCGGCCAGCCGGGCCATCTCGCCGTAGCGTTCCTCGTATGGCCGGTCGATCCATAGCTCGCCGTCGAGCGCGAGCAGGTCGAACACGAACAAACGTATCGGCTGCTCGAGGCGCAGGCGCTCGACGTCGCGCACACGTCCGAACCGCCGCATCACTTCCTGGAACGCGAGCGGGCGGCCGGCCGGGTCGACCGCGATCACTTCGCCGTCGAGGATGGCATGGCGGTCGCCCAGGCGGGCGGCCGCCTCGGCCACCTCGGGCAGGCTTTGCGTTATTTCGTTGAGGCGGCGCGAAAAGATTCGCACGCCGCCGGGCGCGTGATGAATCTGCACGCGCGCGCCGTCGATCTTGTGCTCGATAGCGATATGCGGGCCGAGCATCGCGAAGGCGTCGGCGACGGCGCGCGCCGGTTGCGCGAGCATCGGGCGCAGCGCGCGCGCATGCGCGACGGCTTGGGCGGCGGCGGGCGCGAACGCGTCCGCCGCCGCCCAAGCCGCATCGTCAGCGGAGCGGACGGCTTCGCCGTCCGCTCCGCCAGCGCTTGCCGCCCCGGCCCCGGCGCTCGCGCCGGCGCCGCGTGGGGCGACGTTGGGCGGCTGGCGCAGGGACTGCGCCAGCCGCCCAACGTCGCCCTCCAGCATGTGCATTCGGCGCACTTCATCCACCGGACGCCCGCCCATCTTCGCCAGCGCCTCGAGCATCAAGCCTTCGCTCATCCCGTGGCGCATCTCGCCGATCAGCACCTTGGCCGCGTATTTCGCCTCAAGCGGCGTCATCCGCGCGAAAAGCGCGCCAAGCCCTTCGAGCTTGCGTTTGCGCGCGCCGCGCCCTTCGACCTCGGCTATTTCTTCGAATCCGCGACTGACCTCGGTGAGCGTGAGTGTGGGTGGGGGCTCCTCGGGCCGCAGGCGCATCAGCATCTCGATCGCCTCGCCGAAGTCGGCTGCGGCGGTGAAGATGTCCTCGCTCTGATCTTCGCCGCCGCCAAGCGCGGCGGCGATTTTCCACACCGCGCGGCCGCTCATGTGCAGGCGCGTCTCGCCGCCCTGCTCGAGCGCGCGGCCGACCATGAAGCGGGCGGCGATCGCGGCCTCCGCCGGCGTGAGACGCGCGAGAAAATCCGCCGCGAGGGCGGCTATCTGGAGGCGGCTATTGGTCTGGCTGAGCGACTGGCAGACCTCGGCGAACTCGAAGAAGGAACCCACGATTGCAGATTAGACTCGCCCATCGGCGTCCAGCGCAATACCTTTTTCACCTCGACGAGCAATCATCCCGCGGCCAGCACGCGTGCATACACTTCGCGATCGACGTTGCCGCCGCTCAGCACCAGTCCCACCCGCCGGCGCTCCATCGCCCGCCGCTCCTTGAGCAGCGCGGCGAGCGGCGCCGCGCCCGCGCCCTCGGCCAGGTTGTGGGTGTCGCTGAAGTAAAAGCGCATCGCGGTTGCGATCTCCGCCTCGCTCACCGTCACGATCCGCTCGGCCCATCGGTTGATTATTTCGACTGCGTCCTCCAGTGGGACGCGGCAGGCGACGCCGTCGGCCATTGTGTCGGCCGATTCGGTCGTGACCACGCGGCCGGCCGCGAACGAAAGCGCATAGGCGGGCGCGTTCTCCGCCACCACGCCGACGACTTTGGTGCGCAGCCCCAGCGCTTCGCGCGCGGCGATCGTTCCGCAGATTCCTGACCCGAGGCCGATCGGCACGTAAACCGTGTCGAGATCGGCGACCGCGCCAAAAAACTCGAGCGCGTAGCTGGCGACGCCGCGCACCAGCGCCGGATCGAACGACGGCACCATGTGCAGGCCGCGCTCCGTGGCCATTCGCTGGGCGAATTCGAGCGCTTCCTGGAAGTCGCGGCCGTGCTCGATCAACTCCGCGCCGAGCGCGCGCATCGCGGCATTCTTCTCGTGGCTGTTGCGATGCGGCACGACTATGGTCGCGCGCATCCCGACGCGCGCCGCCGCATAGGCGATACTCTGGCCGTGATTGCCGCGCGTCGCCGCGATCAAACCGGCCGCCGGATGCGCAGCCCGCGCCAGGCCGTCGATGTAGACGATTCCGCCGCGCAGCTTGAACGCGCCGACGGGGCCGTGGTTCTCGTGTTTGACCCAGACTTCGGCGCCGGTGCGCGCGCCGAGCAGTGGCCAGCGGATTTGCGCCGTGGGCGCGAGCGCCGCATGAACAATTTGCGCCGCGGCGATAAGTTCTTCGCGCCCCGGCAGCTTCATGCTACCCCCGCGGGTTCATCGGATGCGTTTGCAGGAAGGGCACCAGCGCGGCCACGAACGACGCGCGCTCCTGGTTGAAGAAAATGTGGCTCGCGTTGGGGATCAGTTTGAGCTGCGCGCCGGGGATGCGCCCGGCGATGATCTCCGAGTTGCGCGCCGGCAACAGCGCGTCGTCGGCGCCTGCGATGACCAGCGTCGGCGCCGCGATTTCCGGCAGGCGGTCGTAGGTGTTGAACTTGAAAGTCGAGGCGAGCTGGCGTTTGTACGCGAACGCCGGCGTGGGATGCGCGAGCACGCGGGTGATGCTGGCTTCGAGTTCGGCGCGATGGCTTTGCAAATAGGCCGCCGTATAGTTGATCGGCCAGGCGCGCCGGATCAGGTCGGCATCGGAGAGGCCGTTGCGCGGCGCCATCAGGATGGCCATCGCCTCGGGCGGCGCGGGCACGGCGTTTTTTCCTCCCGCCGTGGTGCATCCGAGGGTCAGCGTCTGCACGCGCGCCGGATAGTGCAGCGCAAATTCCTGCGCGATCATCCCGCCCATCGAGACCCCGAAGATATGCGCGCGGTGGATGCCGAGCGCGTCGAGCAGCGCCGCAGCGTCGGCGGCCATCCCGTCGATCGAATATTCCTCGTCCGGCTGGTCGCTGCGCCCGGTGCCGCGATTGTCGAACACGATGGTGCGGAACGATCGCGCGAGGTCGGCCACCAGCGCCGGATCCCACGCAAGCGCGCTGCCGCCGAGCCCCATGATCATCAGCAGCGGCTCGCCGCTACCGTGGCTTTCGTAATAGAGGTTGAGCTCGCCGGCACGGACAATGGGCATCGTTTACTCTCCCGCTTGCGCCCGCTCAGGCCGACGCCGCGCGCATCGGCGCCGGCGCCTTGACCGGGGCGCTATCGGCCTCGGGCTTGCGAAAGCGCATGATCAGTTCGCTCCTCAGGATGTAGGCGGCTTCTTCGTAGATGAAGCCGTGCCGCTCGAGAATCTCGATGAGCCGCGCGCGAGTGTAGTGCGTGATGTGCTCGTCCTTGTAGCCGCCGGGCTGCAGCAAGCCGTAGAGCGGTTCGATCGTGCGCCATCCTATCGTGTCGTAGTCGGGTGTCCCGATCACCAGCATCCCGCCCGGCCGCAGCACGCGCTTCATCTCGGTGAACAGCACTTCGTCGAACGGTATGTGCTCGATCACTTCCGAGCTGATTACGCAATCGAAGGTATGGTCGCCAAATGGCAGCGCAAAGGCCGACGCGCGCACCAGCGGCATTCCGTAGCGGCGCAAAAAACGCAGCTTGGTATGGCTGTAGTCCATCCCGACCGCGTTGTTTAGGCTCTGGATGATGATGCTCGAGCCGCAGCCGGCGTCCAGGATGCGGCCGGCGTGGCGCGTCCACGAGACCGTGATCGCGTGGCGGCGGCGCTGCCAGTAGCGCTGCAGCGGGATGATGCTGTAGAACGCGCGCTCGTCGTAGTCGGCCGACGCGATCGAGTTGCGCAGCCGCCACAGGCTTAGCGCCGAGCGCAGGATGTCCATCCCGAAGCGCAGCATCCGCGCGTGCGAGCGCCCGGCCCCGCGGGGGAAGTAGGTGAATGGCACTTCGGTCACGCTGAAGCCCTGGGCCCAGGCCTTGACCAGCACTTCCTCCTGGACTTCGAAATTCTTGCTGGTCAGTTCGATCCCTTCGACCACCGCGCGCCGGTAAAGCCGAAAGCCGCTGGACATGTCGAGCACCGGCACGCTCAGCAGACGGCGCAGAAACCCATTGAGCAAGTAGCTCGAAAAGCGCCGGCTCAGATCGGTGTAGGCGACCCCGCCGCGCACGTAGCGCGAGGCGATCACGATGTCGGCGCGTTCGCGTGCCCGCCACATCTTGGCCACGAAGGCCGGGTCGTGCGACATATCGGCGTCGAGCGTCAGCAGATAGTTCCCGCGCGCCTCGGCGAAACCGGTCCGCAGCGCGCCGGCGTAGCCGCGCTGCCGCTCCGGCATCACGCGCGCGCCGAGTTGGGCGGCGGCCTCGCACGTGCCGTCGGTCGAACCGCCGTCGACCACGATGATTTCGTACTTGAGATGGAACAGTTCGGCGATTTCGCCCAGGCGCGGAATCAGCGCGAGCAGATTGTCGCGCTCGTTCATCACCGGCAGGATCACCGAGAGATCGATAGCCATGGCTACAATGAAATAGTCGGAATCGGCGGTGAATGGAACACCGCTGTCAATTTAATAACGACGTTCGCCTTGATTATCAATCGCGCCACGCCGTACCTTTGTCTACGCGGAGGTGGCGGCAGGCGATGGACGTGCGTGGCAATTTCCGATTCCGGCTGACGCGATTCAGACTGACGCGATTCAGGCTGATGATCGTCCCGATAGCGGCGATAGTTGCGATAGTGGCGGTGCTCGCCTTGAGCGCGGCGCCGGCGGCGGCGGCGCGACACGCCCGGCACGCGGCGGCTAAGGAGACCTCCGCGGTTCCGCTCGACCAGATTCACGTGCTCGGCGGTCGTCCGGCGCCCTTTGGGCTCAACGCCAAGGCCGCGATGATGGTCGACGCGCGCTCGGGTGCGACGCTCTACGCCTACAACGAGCACGAAAAGATTCAGCCCGCCAGCCTGGCCAAGCTGATGACGTTTTATCTCGTGCTCAAGGCGTTGCATCAGGGACGCATCACGCCCGACACGATGGTGACGGTGAGCGAGAAGGCGTGGCGGCTCTCGATGAACAGCACCGTGTCGCGGATGTTCCTGCAGGTCGGCCAGCGCGTGTCGGTTAACGACCTGTTGTTCGGCTTGATGGTTTCCTCGGGTAACGACGCCGCGGTTGCGCTGGCCGAGTACCTGGCCGGCTCGAGCGACGCGTTCTCCGAGCAGATGAATCAACAGGCGAAGGAACTCGGCCTCGACGAGACTCACTTTTCCAATCCCGACGGATTGCCGGTGCCCGAGATGTACACCACCGCTTTCGACATGGTGAAACTCGGCCGCGCGATTACTCAGCGCTTCCCCGACGCCTTCACTTACACCTCGGCCAAGGATTTCACCTTCGACAAAATCCATCAGCCCAACTTCAACGCGCTCTTGTTCTACGACGCGCGGGTCAATGGGCTTAAGACCGGTCACGTCGAGGAGGCGGGCTACCATCTGGTCGCCAGCGCCCACGCCAACGGGATGGACTTGATCTCGGCCGTGCTCGGAACGCCGTCGGCCTCCGCGCGGCGGGTCGAGACGGAGAAGCTGGTCGATTGGGCCTTCCGCACTTTCGCCAGCGTGCAGCCCGAATGGCATAAGACGCTGCCCGACAAGATGCGCGTGTACGGCGGCGCAGCCGACGCGGTCGCGGTGGCGCCCGCCGAGGTCCCGTCCGTCACGGTCGAGCATGGGCAGGAGGGCAAGGTTACGCTCGCGGGATCGTTCAGCGCGAAATACCTGGTCGCACCGGTAAGGAAGGGCCAGCAGGTGGGCGCGCTGGTGCTGATGGTGGATGGCAAGCCGCAATCGACGATCCCGATGCTGGCGATGGCGTCGGTCGGTCCCGGCGGATGGTTCAAGCGGATGACGGATCGTCTGCGGATGCGGTTGTAAGGAATCCGCCGGCGGCTTGCGGAAGCCAAGGCGTCTCTGTTGCGATCCGAAGAAGCTCTCTTCTTTTGTCATCCTGAGCGAGCGCCGCGCGAGTCGAAGGACCCCCTGGTTTTGTCTGAAAGATCTCGAGAATTTCGGAGCACAGGGATCCAGAGTCCCTGGACTCCGGCAGCCTTCGCTCGGGATGACTGAAGAGAAAAGCTTCACGGACGCTCGCAGACTCGTTTCGCTCGGGATGATCGAAGAAAAGTTTCCGGCGCGGTGCGGCTATGCGGCGGCGGTGGCTTCGCGATCGATCTCCGCCACTCCGGACCGGATCCGCGGAATCAACTCGCGGCCGAAATCGATCGTATCGTTGTACGGGTCGAAGCCGCGAATCAGAAACGAGGCGACGCCCAACCGATAGTACTTGAGGATCGCGCCCGCGACCTGCTCCGGCGTGCCGACCAGGCACGACGTGTTGCCGAGCGCGCCGGTGGCGCTCGCGATCGGCATCCACAGCCGCTCGTCGTGCACGTCGGCCCGCGCCGCCAGCGCCATCAGGCGCTGCCCCGACTGATCGATCGGATGCGACGGCGGACCCCCGCGCTGGATCTCGCGCAGGATGCCGCGCGCCTTGTCCCACGCCGCGTCCTCGCGCTCCGCGACGATCGGGCGGAACGAGATGTTGAAGCGGGGCGAGCGGCCGAACGCCGCGGCGCGGCGGCGGAAATCCGCGACACGCTCGCGGGTCTCGGCCAGCGGTTCGCCGAACAGCGCGAAGACGTCGCAGTGCTCCGCGCCCATCGCCAGCGCGCCCTCGGAGGAGCCGCCGAAGAAAATCGGCGGATAAGGCTTCTGATACGGCTTGACGTCGGAGATCGCGCCGCGGACCTGGTAGAAAGATCCGCTGAAGTCGAACGGCGCCTCGCTGGTCCACGCCCGGCGCATGATTTCCAGATACTCCGAGCCGCGCCGATAGCGATCCTGCTTGAGCAGAAAATCGCCCTCGCTCTGCTGCTCCTCGTCGCTCAGCCCGGCGATGATGTGCAGCGCCATCCGCCCGCCCGTCAGCACGTCGAAGGTCGCCACCTTGCGCGCGGCCAGCGTCGGCGCGACCAGGCCGGGGCGATGCGCGATCAGGTAGGCCAGCCGCTCGGTGCGCATCGCCGCGTACATCGCGACGTTGAAGCCCTCGGCCGACGACGAGGTATAGCCTACCAGCACCATGTCGAAGCCGGCCCGCTCATGGGCGAGCGCGAAATCGGATAGATAGGCGGGCGAGATTCCGCCCTTAATCACATGGACCGTGGCGCCATGCGGCGGCGCCACGCCAATCATTCCGATCAGCCTGACAGGCATAGGTTCCCTCGCGCGGAGATTAAGCCGCCGATGTCAGAGTAATCGGAATGGGCGGCCGAGGGTCAAGCGGGCGGTCAAGCTCCGAAGGTGAGGCGAAGCCCCGCCCGACGGGTGGCGGCGGCTCAATAGGCGAAAAATGGTCCCGTGCCCGCGCCGGGCGTCGTCCGTCCGTCGATTCCCGTGTAGACGTTGCGGCCGAAGAAAAATGGCAGTCCGAAGTCGAAAAAGCTGCCGCCAAAAGTCCCGCCCACATTGTAGAAGGCCTTGTTGCCCGTCGCCGCCAGCCCCAGCGCGTTAGCCACGCTGAAGGAGACGAGGCCGCTCGCACTGCCCAACCGGCCGGTGTTGATCGCGCCCAGGCTCAGCAGGCTCGACGGACAATAGAACCCCGGCGCCAGCGACGGATCGCATTGCGGGATCGACCCGTCGTCGAAGAACAGCGCGTTGGAGCCGCTGTCCAAGAAACCGTCCATCGCGACGTTGTTATAGGTGGTGGCGATATTTCCGGCGCCGTCGGTTTTGAAGACAGATGCTGCGCCCAGGCTATTGTTGGACCGCGTATTGATGCCGAGCACCAGTTTGCCCGTGACCGTGGGAGCGCCCGTGAACGGGATCGCCGGCATTTTGATCACCACGCCGTTGTTGTCGACCGGCAGCAGCGCGACCGGGTTCTGCACCTGTTCGGCCTCGGCCACCGCCGTGACGTGGCATTCGCCGCCGCCGCGCGGGCAGCGAAAGTACATCGAGGGGTTTTGCGACCCCAGGCTGGTGCAGACCTCGCCGCAATCGGCGCCCCACAGGCCCACCCCGAGTATTCCGTTGTAACCGAGCTGGGCCGGATTCCCCGCCACCGGCGGCCCGCTCTTGCATACCGCCGGCATCGCCGAATAGTTCGAGTTCATGAGCTGAATCGGCATCTTCGAAATGACCGGCTCGCCGCCCAGCTTCACGTCGGCGTACGCGACCCGACCCCAGGTCGAGAGCGTTCCGAACGGCATGCACTCGGCGATCGGGGTGCCATTGGGAGTAGTCACGGCAGGCAGCTTCAGATGATTGAGCCCGCCGAAGATTCTCAGCCCCGAGGAGCCCGTGTCGATCAGGACGCCGCGGATGGTCTCGCAGTTGGTGGTGCCGCTTTGACAAAGCGTCACCGAGGTGAATGGACCGTTGACGTAATTGCCGTATGGCGCCCACACGTTGGCGTTCAGCACGTTGAGCGGGAGAAGTAGCGCGGGCGACGGCGCGGCCATCGCGCCGGCCATGCATCGGGTCGCGCCGCGCGCGGCGAATATCGCCGTCGTCAGCATCAGCGCGGCCGCGAGCTTGAACACTCGGCGGCGCATCATTGTATCTCCGACTGCTCGACGCCCGGCGGGAGCATCGCGGGCAGCAAGGCGCGTCCCCACATGTCGCGCATGTGGCCCGCCGTTTCGACCGTCACGTCACTTCCGCGCACGGACGCATGATGGAGGCCATGCGCCGTGAGTCCGCCTGCGTTGGCGGCGTCCTTGTATTGGGTGAAGTAGGAGCCGAGCAGGACCGCCAAATCGGGGGGTCGGCGTCCGCGCCAGGTCACCGCGAAAACTCGTCCGTTGGGACTGACGTATTCTTTGACCGCGATTCCGGACGCGATCGTCATCTGCTCGACGGTGTAAGCTTTGACCGCCGGCGCGTTCAGTGCGGGGCGCGCGACTTGTTGGACCGTGACCGCGTTGAAGGAGGCTGCGTCGGCTGTGATCGAATCCGCGGTTTCGCCCAAGGCCGCGTATGCGGTGGTGGTCGGCGACCCTTCGACAAAGAGCAGCGCGAGGGCGATGAAAGCGAAGGTTGCGGCATGAGTAGATTTAGTCAAAGCACCGTCTCTCGACTTAAGAACTTGTTATGCATGATTTGAGATGTCAATTAGTTGCGTTAGTTGAATAAGCTATCGTGCGCTTCGGTTGTCTTTTTTGCCTAGTGCTCAGCGACATTCGGCAAAATGACGCGGACTCGCGGGCGAACTCGAACAAATAAGGAGCAACAGGCGGGCCAGCTTATCGCGAAAGCTTTTTCATTCTCTCCGTGGGGAATTTACACGCAGGTAGGACGAGTGTTCACTGGCGTGGATGAGCTGTGAGTAAATAAACGCTACAACGAGTTATTGGCGAGCGATGCTCACGGCCATGCTGCTGATCTGTCTCACTATTGAGACGGCCATGAATTTTCGGGACGGTGCAGGACGAAAAGTGAAAAACCAAGGGTAAAAAAAGTGCCTGACCGCTCCTCAGCCAGGCGGTTTGGCGGACCGCAGGCGAGTAATTCGCCAGCTTTGCTCCAGATGAAATGAGTAAGAAGTTTTTCCGAAAACTCCGCCCGTTCGGATAAAGCTCCTTGCATCAGTAATTCCGAACAAAGATTCTTTTTTCAGTCAGCAATTCGAGCGTTCGTTGCCGGTTGGAGGTGGCTAATGTCGTCGTCGAGAAATTACCTTCGCTCGGTCACCTTGGAAACAACTAGCTAGTCTTTTTAAGTGCAACGGAGTCCCTGTTGCTGCCTCGTTTGTTCTAAAAGCTGACTCGTGATAACCAATTGAATACCTGAGGCGCTTGTTAGACCTTCGCATGACGGAGGCAGGCACGATGCGCATCGCAACATTTTTCACCCACGAAATTGACAACGCACTTGAACTTCTTGGAAAAAACTCCATACCGGTGGCCCGTCTTCGAGAACTTCGCGAAGGCGAGTTTGAATTGGTAATCCTTGAGACGGATTTCAAACGCGCGAAGGATTTACTTCAGGCTGCGGGAGTTCAGCTCGCTCGCTCATGCTGACTTGCGGCATCTTGATCTTGCGTGCTCCTTGAACCAGATTCGTCGAAGGGCGGCGGGACGTTGCGGGGGAGGTCCTTGCTTTGGCGGCCTGGGAATTTCACGGCGAAGCGGCATCACCGGAAGCGGCATCATCTGATGACACTCGGACGGCGCCATCGGTCTCTCGCCATGCTTTCGATGATCGAGAGACCTTAGAGAACTTCGCACTGCTCAGCGCTGTCGCGCTGGTCTATTTCATAGCCGGAAAGTTCGGCCTGTACTTTGCGGCCTTCAGTCTAAGCTCCTCGCCGATATGGCCTCCAACGGGGATTGCGGCGGCAGCGTTACTGCTGGGAGGCCTTCGACTCTGGCCGGCGATTTTTCTGGCCGCCTTCTTCGTGAACGTCACCACTTCCGGAACGGTTTACACCTCGCTCGGGATAGCAGCCGGCAATACGCTCGAAGCGATCGTCGCCGTATACCTCACCGTCCATTACGCGAATGGCCGCCGCGTATTTGAGCGCACGCGCGATTTCTTCAGGTTCGTGGCCTTCAGCATGTTTGCGGCGGCCGTCAGCCCGACCATCGGACTCACGAGTCTCAGACTTGGCGGATTCGTCTCATCAAATGACCTCGCGCGCATCTGGCTCACCTGGTGGGTGGGCGATATGGGGGGCTTTCTATTGGTGGCCCCCGCCGTGATCCTGTGGATCGAGAATCCCGCAATAGTCCGTGACGCTCGCCGGCTCCTGGAGAAGTCGCTGACGCTCGTGGCCATCGTTGCGGTCGGGGTTCTCGTGTTTGGAGGCGTGCTTCCTGGAATCGGAAATTATCCGATTGGCTTTGTCTGCATCCCCATATTGGTGTGGTCAGCTTTTCGATTCGGTCAGCGCGAGGCCGCCACCTGTAACTTCGTGCTCGCGGCTTCGGCAGCCTGGGGGATAATGCGGGGCATGGGGCCGTGGGCGCGGTTCGGCGATCCAATAAACTCGTTCATAATCCCGCAGGCGTTCATGATCACGATGGCGGTAATGACGCTGGCCATGGCGGCGGCCGTCTGGGAACGGAAACGCGCAGAGGCGGAGGCGAAGGAGGCTCGCAGGCAGGCCCAGCGCGAGAATCGCGCCAAGGACCGGTTTCTCGCGATGCTGGGGCATGAGCTGCGAAATCCACTCGGCGCGCTGTCCAACGCCATTCGCGTGATGGAGAACGGTAGGATCCAACCCGAACAAGCCACCCGAGTTCGGGAAATAATCGGACGGCAGATTAGTCACCTGGCACGGCTGGTTGACGATCTTCTCGACGTCGGCCGTCTCACGGCCGGCAGGATTACATTGAACCGAAAGCCGTTGGACCTTGCGCAATGCGCCCGCGCCTGCGTAGATACGCTGCGCCTCGACCAAGCCTATGCCACGCGCAACATTAGTTTGGACATCCAGACAGTCTGGGTCGATGCCGATCGCGATCGGATCGAACAAATTCTGACCAATCTGCTCTCCAACGCGCTCAACCACACACGCCCGGACGGCAAAATTGTTCTCGGCGTACGAGCGGAAGGCGACCGCGCGGTCATCCGTGCCGAAGATGACGGTGATGGTATCTCCGGCGACCTGCTATCGCGCGTTTTCGATCTTTTCGTCCAAGGCGATCAAGGACCTGACCGCCCTCGGGGCGGTCTCGGCATTGGGCTGACGCTCGTCCGATGGCTGGTGGAACTGCATGGAGGGACGGCCGAGGTGTATAGCGGCGGACTCGGCCAAGGCAGCACTTTTACGATTAGAATGCCGCGAATTGAAGCACCGCTGGAACGTTCAACGAGCCGGGCCATGGCCGCCCCTTCTGATGTAAGGCGGCGGATTCTGATCGTCGAAGACAACGCCGACGCGCGGGAGGCCTTGCGCGCGGTCCTGGAGCAGGACGGGCACGAGATTTTCGAGGCGGGCTCGGGACCGGACGGAGTCGCATCGGCACTGGCAAACCGTCCTGAGGTAGCTCTGATCGACCTCGGGTTGCCGGTGTTCGACGGATACGAAGTCGCCCGCAGGATCCGCGCTGCATCGCAAGCCAATGGAATTGTTTTGATCGCTGTGAGCGGCTATGGCCTGCCAGAGGATCAACGCAAAGCGGAGCAAGCGGGGTTCGATGCGCACCTGGTAAAACCAGTCGATCTTGATTTGCTGACTGAATTGCTGGAGCGGCGCGAGATTGACGATCCTCCCGCCGTCGAGCACGCCGGCTGACAATTTTTCATCCCGCGCTGGCCCTTTTCTTTCAGGCAAGCTCCCGAACGACGTTGAAATCGACGTCTAAATGGCATCTAGAGCGCGCCATTGCGCCAATGACATCATATTTACCTATTTTGTTGAATTATTAGGCGTTCAATGGGCTTAGACTCAAGTACGAGCATTTTGATGATGTTTAGTAGTTGCAATAGATGCTGAAACATGTTTTACTAGGGTTCGTTGATGTTTCAGATTGAAACATCATCTGGAAGGGTGGGACATCGAGCAATGAAAATCAGCGCCAGCAGCCTCAAAGCAGGCCGCCGCTGTAGCGGGCGCGATGGCCGGGCGAGCGCGGTGCCCGCGCGGTGCTCGCGGTGCTCGCGGTGCTCGATGGAGAGTGGCGAGGCGATCAGGACCGCCCACGGCGGCCCTCGATGACTTGCGCACGCGGCGAAAATGCCGCCCTGCCCGCCGTGTAGTTTCCATCCCGTATACCCCGTGGCGCGGTCCGCTGACCCCGGCCGCGCCACGCCCCCAGACCCGCCGCCGCGCGCCCCCCGACGCGCGGCGGCGGGCACCCCCCCACCATTTCGTCATCTCGAAGAACCTGTCGAAGATCCTGTCGGCGCGCGCCTTGCTGTTCGTGTCGCCCCGTACGCCGAAGTTATACGATGGAACTCGGCCCTTGGGCTGCCCCTCGCGGGTGTTCATCCGGGCCACCACACACTTTTCACATGAAAGGGGCAAAAGATGATCAACAAGGACCGTTGGACTAATTTTGTGATGGCGCTTGGGGGTGGGATTGTAGGCGCGATACTGGTCAGCTCGGGATTACCCGGGCGGCTATGGCCAACCGCTACGGCCGAGGCCGCGACCCGTCATGCGCGTTCGATCGTGGCCGAGCAGTTTGTCCTGGTCGATAGGATGGGAATGAAAAGGGCCGAACTTGTGATGGAACGCGGCGAGCCACTGCTCGAGTTCTATGGCCCGAACGGCAAGACCCAGCGCGCTTCAATCGGCGTGGATATGAAGGGCACCGCGCGGGCACGCTTTTATTCCAGCACCGGGATTTCGCAAGCCGCGCTCGGCGTGACCGGCGAAGGCCGCGCCGGTGTCGCGCTGCTCGATCGCCTGCAGCATCTGCGCGCCACGTTCGACGTCGCCATCGGCGGCCAGCCGACGCTGCGGCTGTACGACGAAAAGAGCGCGCGCATCGGGTTGGATATCACCGAAGCCGGTTCACCGGGCCTCGCGCTGCTCGGTCCGGAAGGCAAGACGCGGATGGCGATGGTGCTGAGCAACGACAGCACTCCGTCGCTGACGTTCTATGGCCTCGACGGCAAGGCCACGAGGACGCTGCCGTAGCGCCACCAGCGCTGCAATTTCCCGACGCGCGGAGCGCGCGCCGGGGGCGACACGCCCCCGTGCGCGCTCCGCGCTCACGTCCCTTGCATCCCGCGCCGCTGCGCGCTACCGCGCTACGCGCGCCGCGCCGTCGCGGCCGCCGCCGGCTCCAGCAGCGGCTCGTCGGCTGCCGCTTCCGGCAGCCCGAGCCGCCGCAGCACCGCGCGCTGGCCGACGCGCAGGCCGCGGTCGGCCAGCTCGGCCACCATGTCGGCGAACAGCTTGACGTCGTTGTCGGCGCTGAGCCCCAGCGCAATCTGCGGATAGCGGCGCTGCGGTCCAAGGTTCAGATCGACGATCGGCCGCACCAGGTCGCGCGAGAGCGTCGCGCCCAGCCGTCGCGCGTCGGACTCCATGATGTCGCGGCGCACCGCGTCGTGCACCTGCGCCGCCGCGCGCGAGCCGCCGCCGTCGCGCGGCGTCTCGGTGGTCAGCGTCTGCCCCAGCACGGCCTTACTCACCTGCTTGTCGAGGTACTCGCAGAAGCGCTCGTAGACCTCGGCCCCGCCCGCGCCGCGGGTCTCGACGAATTCGATCAGCATCGACTCGGGGATAATGGCGGCCGCATCCGTGCCGATATTCGCGACCGCGCTCAGCAGCGCCTGCTTGTCGGCTTCGGTGGCGCCGGGGCTATATTTGCCGAGCCGCAGCGGCTGACCGAAAATCTCCGCGAACGTGACCCAGTCCTTGAGCACGTAGTTCTTGAACAGGTAGGCCCATCCGGCCGCGCGCGCGATTCCGCCGCGCACCGGCAATCCGGCCTTGGCCTTGGCCACGTGCACGATGAACTTGAACGGCGCCAGTGGCGCCGTGAGCGGTTGAATTCCCACTCTGGGGTCGACGCTGGCATTGGTGACCCATCGCGAGCGCCCGTAATGCGGCGCGACCGCAGACGCGTCGGCGGGCGCGAGCGGCCCTTCATCGCGCAGAGTGCGCACGAGCAGCTCCTCGCCTGAGATCCAGTCGAACATAAACCAGCGCGGGTCGCGCCACACCAGGCGCTTGGGAATCCATTCGCGGCCCGCCGTGTCCCAGATGATCTCGGTCGCCGAGAAGCCTTTACTGACCGCGTCGAGGATGTCGTAGAGCACGCTTTCCAGGTCGAGCGCGCCACCGCCGACGAAGTCGCGCACCAGGTCGGCCGCGCGCTGGTCGGCAGCCGCGTCGGAAGCGGCCATGACGATCAGTTCGGCGCCGGCGACCGCCTGTTTGCGCGTGCCAATCACGGCCAGGTAATGCAGGTCCTTCTCTTCCATCTCTTCGGCCAATTCGAGGTAGAGATAAGGATCGCCGGCTTCGGCTTCGCGCTGGATCGCGATCAGCCTTTCGGGCGTGAGCCCGACCGACGGATGCATCGTCGAGTAGATGTTGCGCACGCCGGCCATGGTGGGGGCGGCCTGTTCGTCGCGCAGCTGTGCGGTGTCGACCTCGCGCCCGTACGCGTCATAGAGTGTCATGCGTTTTTCACCAGTTTTTTTTCTGATCTCCCTTCTGCTCCCCGCTCCTTGTCCAAGGAGAGGGTTAGGGAGAGGTACGAGGGTCGATTTTCAGAACTTTTTCGAAGTGGCTGTGGCGCAATTGAATTCAGATTAACCTCTCCCGCCGCGCGCGCCGCTCGCGGCGACCTCTCCCAGGTCGGGGAGAGGTAAAAAAAGGCCAAGGCTCAAAATGAGCAATGGCGAAATTTTCATTCCCGCTCACACCCACGCCCACGCGCGCGCGCGGCCCGCGCGCACGGCCAGCGGCGCTTCGTCCTCGTCCGGCGGACCGAACGGATCACGCGCGCCGCGCGCACTGGCGCTCGCGGCCGCGCGCCGCGGCGCCGGCGTGTAGGCGGGCTCCTGCGCGCGGATACTGCTCGCGTAGTAGGCGAGCGCGCCGGCAATCGCGGCGTCGCCGTGGCGCCCCTTCTGATCGCGCCGATCGGAGACGTGCGCGTAGCCGTGTTCGATTTCGAGCGCGCGATGGTCCGCGAGAATTTCCGCGTCGCGCGGCAGCTCGACCATCCCGTCCTCGAACGCGGCCTTGTAGCGCGGCATGTTCTCGCGGTACCACTGCGCCGAGAGCATCACCTGCTCGACCCGCGCGCCATAGCGCTGACGCGCGATCTCGGCCAGGTACTGCCCGTTGCCGCGGGCGTCGAGGGCGCCGCCAATCAGCCGCGGCAGGCGGTCCACGATATAGAACAGGATCTGTTCCTGCTGGCGAAACGGCACCCGCCGCAGCTCGACCACGAACGGCGTGCGCCGCACCAGGTTGGGCTGGATTTGCAGCGGCCAGAAAACGCTCAGGTCGCCGTTGCGTCCGAAGTCCTCCCCAAACGAGCTCATCAGGTTGCCGAGCCCCGCAAGCGCCGGATCGAGATTGCGCTCGCACCACTCGCGCGCCGCGCCCGTCCGATAATCTTCCGGCCGCTCGCTGAACTCCTCAGGCACCTCCCAGCGCAGCACCGGCACCCCCGCGCGCATCCGGCTCTCAATCAGGATCGAGCTCAAAAACGCGCCCGCACTCGCCCGCGGCACGCACAGCAGTTCCTCGCCCGCGGCGTCGCCGTACTCGGCGAAGATATGCGCCCGCCACTCGCGCTCGGCCGCCGCGCTCCAGCGCCGCCCGGCCTTCTCGCATATCCGATGGTACAGTCCCTCGCCCAGGGCGTCGTCGAGGGTCACGCGATGGAGCGAAAAGGGGCGCCGCCCGGCGCGGATGTCGTTGACCAGTTCGTTAAACGCATTTTCGGCGCCGTTGTGGGTTGAGATGACGCGCACCAGCCCGCCCCACATCGTGAACGCGAGCGCCGCCTTCATCAGCTCGGGCAGGTTGTCATGGAACGCCGCCTCGTCGATCACGGCGCGCCCCTGTTTGCCGCGCAGGTTGGAGGGACGCGAGCTGAGCGCGACGATTTTGTGTCCGGAGGCGAAGCGGATGCGATAGGCCAGCAGGTCGCGCCGCTCATCCTCCAGCGCGATCTCTTCGATCGCGTGCGCTGCCTTGTTGAACTGGCGCGCCCACGCGGCCGCGGTCTCGACGAACTCGCGCGCCATGTCGCGGTTGTAGCCGAGGTACCAGGTGTCCATCCCGGCCGTGGCCGCGGCCGAGAGCGCGGCGTCGGCGGCCTCGGCCCAGGTGATTCCGACGCGGCGCGATTTCTCGGCCACCTTGACCGCGGCGTCGTCGGCGATCCATCGCACCTGGTAGGGCAGGAGCACGTCGCACGCGACGGTATGAATCGCGCTGGATGGTTTGGTTTCGCCGTCGCTGCCGCCGGATTTATCCACGATCTTGTTTTCGGTCTCGCCGCCGCGGCTGCGCGCCGAGCGCGCCCGCGCGGGCGCGTCGCCGCCGTCCTTACGCGCTCGGGTAGTCTTGCGATTCATCGCGTCACCTCCCGCTTTTTCATCAATCCTCGCGGCGCGGGTTTTCTCTCCCGCCTTTCTTCATTGCCCTCGTCCGCGATTCGTACGCGGGAGAGGGTGGGGTGAGGGTCCCTTTCGAAATTCCGAGTCCTGATTCCGTCGCGCGGCATACTGAGCAGGAAGCGCCGTTCACGAGTGCGAGAATGCCGGACTTGATTCCAGGCAGGATTAATAAATCCTCCCCCAAGACAATTGGGGGAGGAGGTCAGCAGCGAGGGCTCAGAAAAGAACGCTGCGATCGAGATACTCATTCCTCGCTCCGTGGGTCGGCATCGTTCCCCATTTCAGCACCCTCGGCCGCCTCGCCCGACGCCGGCGCAATCGCCGCCGGATAGCCCGGCGCGCCGCCGCCGCCGCCGTTCATCAGTCGGCGCGCCGCTAATGACGCCTCGTCGTCGCCGCCGCCGCTCGGCGCCGCCGCCGGAAGCTCCGCTATCTCGAGCAGCGCCGCGCGAATCCGCTTCTCGGCCACCTCCGACAGTCCGCCGCGCGCGCCGCGGCGCGCCGCCGCCACCACCTTGCGCTCGGCCGCCGCCACCCGCCGTCCGATCCCGCCGCGCATCTCTTCGGCCGCGCGCCGCATCTGCACCGAGGATCGGCAGATCGAGGCGACGTTGCGCGCGAGCGCGTTGACGTCGACCTTCTCCGGGTCGGCCTCCTTCAATTCGACCAGCACCCGGAACAGGTCGCCCTGCACCAGGCGCATCAGGCCCTCGTTGATCGTGTCGTCGGCGTCGCCCGCGGCCGCGACCACGATCCGGGCCTGTTCGGTGGCGAGCTTGAGCGCTTCGAGCTTGCGGTCGAGCGCCTTGCCGTAGCGGGCGAGCGAGGCGTGACTGATGTAATAGCCACGCTCGCCGAGCCAGCGCGAAAGGCCGCGATAGTCAGAGAAAGCGCCCACGACCAGGCGGCGGTCGAACTCGGCGCGCAGGTCGGGCGGCAGCCGTTTGATCTTGCCTTTGTCCGGCGGCCGATTCTTCACCGGCCCTTGCGCGGTTGCGGCGGCGTCGGCATTTTTTTTCGTAACTCTCATCGCGCGCCTTTCAAAGGCCGGAGCGCAGCTTGTTTCACCAACTCTCGCGGCGCGCCTCCGATGTTGGCGCTGGTGTGCTGCCGTTCGTATTGTTTGCTGACTCGCGATTCTCGGTCGTCCATCGCCACCCCTCACCAGTACTTGCGCGGGCGCGCGATCCCGGCCGGCGCCGGCGCCGTGTATTCGACCACGTCGACCCCGCTCGCGGTCAGCCGCGCGTACCAGGTCTCGTTGTCTTCGCCCTCGATCTCCAGCAGCCCGCGGTCGCGCAGGTAGCTCAGCTCGCGGCGCAGCGCGTTGAGCGTGATCGTGAGCTTGATGTCGGCGAGCACGCGCCACACGATAGTCTCCGAAACCGCAATCGGGCGGCCGGCGTCGAGCACGCGCAGGACCCGCCAGCGGGCCTCTTCGCGCTGCTTCTGCTCTAGGTTCATCGAATCCATCTCTCTCACTCTTTCACCGTTTCACTCTTTCACCGTCTCGCCGTTTCGCTTTCTCACTTCGCCCGTTGGCGACGCGTTGCCGCTTGCGCTTTTTGAAAGGCCCCCCTTTCTAAAGCGTGTCGATCCGCTCGCCGAGCCGCTCCTTGAGTTCGGTCATCTCGGCGCGCAACTCGGTCCGCATCGCGTCCAGCTTGGCGTCGAGCGTGCTCGAGAAGCGGATCCAGTCCTCGCGCCGCACGTATTCCAGCGGCAGCTGCGCCTTCAGGCGCATCATCTGGCGCTCGACCTCGTGCGAAAAGTCGCTGCCCTCGCGCTTGAGCGTGGCCATCTGATCCGCGGTCGCAGTTTCATGCCGCTCGAACAGCCATCGCAGCGTGCCCGCGTTGAGTGCGATGAAAGCCATCAGCGCCGCCGCCATCGTTCCGAGCGCGTCCCAGCTCATCATTTGCGCTCGGGCTCCGTATGGGCCTTCAATGCCAGCGCTCCCGCCATCGCGAGCAACACCATCCCCAGGCCGCGCCCGTAAGCGTCGGCGTCGCCCGGCGTGAAGCGCCAGGTCGCCACCACTTGCACCACCCAGAACGCGACGTACATCAGCGCCCCCAGCACTCCGACCACCCGGCCGGCGTCGTAGGTCAGATTGTCTTCCGACGCTTGTTTGTTAGAGCGGATTTCGGTATGATGTTTAGGTCGAATAGTTGTACAATAGTTGTACTGGCCGTATGGTCTTTGTGACAGAAGGAGTTTGAGAATCGAGCCCTGATCAGTCTCGGAACCTCAGTGGAACCTCAGGAGTGAATTTGAATGGCTGACAATCTGACAGGCGCTTTCATCAAGGGTCGAACCTGGCAGACGCGACTTGAAGGTAAGCGTCAAATCGACCTTTGGGACGAACAGAAACGCGGTCTCGTGCTCCGGGTTTCCAAGGGTAAAGATGGCGAGGACGAGACTTTTACGTGGTGCGTCGTGTACCGCAACAGACGCGGTCAAAAGCGGCGCTGGGGCCTAGGCCGTTCGCCAGACCTCGACTACAAGGATGCGCGCAACCTGGCCGCCCAAGTACAGGGCGATATTGCGAGGGGGGTTGACCCCGTTGAGCGGAGGCACAAGGAAGTCGAGGAACGGCGCCAGCGTCAGACTGTCGCCGACCTCGCGAAGCTTTACCTCGAAGAGCACTGCGCCATCCATAAACGCCCAAGCTCGACGAGGACCGACAAGCTGATGCTCGAAAACATCGTCCTGGAAGAGATAGGCCGCAAGCGCGCAGCTGACATCACGCGTGATGACCTTGCCTGGCTGCTCAAGCAGGTCGAAAGCCGCGGTGACAAGGAGCGCCGCGGCAACCGCGTGCGCTCTAATCAGGGTGCGCTCGGTAATCTCCGCCATGTTCAACTACGCTGTCGAGGAGCGAATGCTTACGGTCAACCCAGCGGGCGCCTTGGGCAGGCGCCACAAGGAATACCCGCGCGATCGGCGGCTGGGACCAGACGAGATCAAAAAGCTGTGGGAAGTACTCGGAGAGGGTGATGTCGCCGATCAGTACCGATTGATGCTCCTCACTGCGCAGCGCCCTGGCGAGGTCGCGCGCATGGAATGGCACGAGGTCGACCTGCGCGCCGGCTGGTGGACAATCCCGGCTGATAAGGCAAAGAACCACCAAGACCACCGCGTCGCTCTCGGCCCACAGGCCACTGCGATCCTGCAGCGCAGGAGCCCTCAGCGGACTGGATTTGTGTTCCCGAACGCCGCGAAGCATCGAAGCATTCCGAGTTGGCGCCAGGCGAAGATCGAAGAGGCGTGTGATTTCGTCAAGCCTTGGCAGCCACGGGATCTGAGAAGATCGGCCGCTTCGCTAATAGCTTCTGAAGAAGGCCGCAGCACCGTCGCGCACGTGCTGAACCATACTGACAGATCAGCCCCGACAGTTTCAGGCGTCTATGACCGGCACGACTACGACCGTGAGAAACGGCGGGCGATACACTGGCTCGACGCTAAGATCCGAAGCATCGTCGCGGGCGAGGAGCCGACCAGCAATATCGTGCAGTTCCCCGGCTCAGCAGCGTCCTGACTCGATGGCTGAGTGGCGCCGCGCCGGCGCTGAAATCTCGGCCGCGCCGCCATGGTCGCGGCGATTCTTCGCCGCGCAATAGGCACCTAATCAGCGCTACTCAGCCACCGAGTAATCTCGCCACCCTCTTACGTAGTGCCTATGCAAACAAAAGCGCACTGCTCGATTGAGTAGTTTGTAACCGGATGTGTTACTAACGCGAAATAATCCGCACAAAGCCTTGTCATCTTAGGTCTCAGGCCGAATCTTTCCCAGTCTCTAGGCAGATTCTCTGGACGTCGCAGGATAAGAATGGTGGTGGTGGTGACGATGAAATAGGAGTCGTCGAATTTAATGGTTTATGGTTCAGTACTGAACCATAAACCATAGGACCATAATCTATAAAGGTTTGCCCCAGCCTTCACCACCACCACCCACCAGCACGACCGCCGATCCGTCGCATCTCACGCGTACTGTTCTAGCCGAGCGGTTGCCTGACGAAGCATACGCTCACGCGTCAGTCTGCGCCGCGTCGTTATTTGTGACGCGTCGATCAACAACTAAGGCAACTGCTCAAACCATAGTAGAATTTAAAGAGAGCGCACGGCGATACACAAGCGTATCTCTGCGGCGCGCAATCGACGATTAAGGCAGATTTCCAGACGATGGTAGAATGGGGGAGAGAGGTAATTCAAATGGTCATCGATCCGATGAACGAACGGCTGTTCGGCATGCCCGAAATGTGTAGTTGTCTCCGCACGACCCGTAACGGTGTTCACGCTCTGATGAAGCTACCGGGCTTCCCGGTTCCGTTACGCTTTGATCCAACCAATCCGAAGAGTCGCTTGCGCTTCAGAGCGACGGAAGTTCTCGCCTGGATCACTGCTCAGCAGCGGCTCACGGCGATGGGTAAAGAGCGCGCAACGCAACTGGGTAACCAAGCAACCACGTGAACCGGCCCACAGAAACGAACGCGCATCCCCGTTAGCGGCGGGGACGCGCTTGCAAGCGGAGACGACTGTGAACAGATGTAATAGTAGCACAGCAATAGCGACGCGCAAGCCGGATACCGGTTTCCAGGCGGCAGATCCGAAGCGTGTTGGCGTAGACGGTCTGATTGATGAGGATCGCGCGCGCCTTCTCAGGACGCTCACTCCAGAAGTCATTGCCGCACGGGGCTACGAGAGTATAGTCCGTCGCGCGGATCTCCCTTCTGCTTATGAGGAATATCAGCGCAAGTGCGGGTTGCTCATCAAGCGGCGCCCGATTCTTTCGGATGGACCAGACGGCTCGCAGTTGCGTCCGTATCGGCCGCGCAAGCGCCGCGGCAGGGTTGTCAAGTACGAGACCCCGGCCCATCAGCTCAACGCCATTGACGCTCACCCCTTCATCAGGCATCTGCTGCCGGACGCAAAAGTTCCGCTCTTCATAACGGAAGGCATCATCAAAGCCGACGCCGCGGTCACAGCAGGGCTGTGCTGCGTAGCTTTGTGCGGTGTCTATTCCTGGCGGGGAGCCCGGGAGCCTGGCGGCGCACCACTCGCGTTGCCGGATTGGGAAGCGATAGCGCTACGTGGTCGCGCAGTCGTCCTCTCGTTTGATGCTGACGTTATGGTCAAAAAGTCTGTTCACTCTGCGTTCGCTCGCCTGAAGGGTTTCCTCGAACGCAAGGGCGCTCAGGTCCGCTGTCTCTATTTGGAGCGCGGCGACTTGGAAGACTTCTTCGCCGAGGGCTATGCCCATGCTGCCTAATGACATCGTGCAGCGGCAGGCCGCGACCGCTCCCCTGGTCAGCGAGTTGCTCGCCATGGTGAGCCCGGAACTGAGGAAGCCCACCGAGGAGGCCCCGGCTGTTCCGGAGGTCGCGGATATTGAGCAGCTCCCGGCTGCGATCAACCAGTGCCGCAAGCAGGGTAAGGCTTACGAAATACGTCGTGTCATTGCCTCGGTGACATACAGCGCTCTTCAGAAGGTCGGTTCGTTCCACTGCGCCACTGAGCAGCGCACTTACTTCCTCGATAAGCGTACGGGCTTCTTGCACGAACTAGATTCTGAGAGGTTCGCAAACCTACTCGCGACCTTGACCGGTTTAAACAAGACCGAGCCCGAGTTCGGGTTCGTCGGTTGAGCACTTGAAGGTTGAGACGTCCAAGCTGCAGGAAAAGTCTATTCGTACGCTGTCTCACTTCGACCCAAAGGAACGGGTCTTTCTTCTGCATGGCGGCGGTAGAGAGCTTCACCAGGTAGACGCAGGAGGGGTGTTGCCCCGGACCAATAATGGCGACGGGATATCTTCGCCACCCCGGAAGGAATCGAGCCGTTTGAGCCGGACTATTCTGCAGGCGGAGCAGCCCTCGCGTGGTTCTTAGATCTGCCATCGTTTGCGGAAAACGAAGCAGGATTAACGCGCCATGATCAGCAGGTCCTGTTGCTCACAGTCTTGGTCTTCTTGCTCATAACCCAAGAGATAAAACCGATCATCGTGGCCCTTGGTCCTCGGGGCTCTGGAAAGACGACGCTGATGCGGGCTCTGCTGATTCTGTTCCTCGGGGGTAAGCCGAAGCCAACGAGCGTATCGGTGGACCGTCCTCTTGACGACATTGTCATCTTGCTGGCGAACGACTCTGTCGCCGTAATTGACAACCTGGATTCTTTCGTTAAAGGCGTCGAGAATCTCTTTGCCACGTTTGTTACGGGTGCAACCTACAAACGGCGCGCCTTGTACACGAACGTCAAACAGTACGTAATTCATCTGGCTGCGAAGATCTTTTGCATCACGAGCAGGACTCCGAAGTTCACGCGTCCGGATGTTGCTCAGCGCATCATACCGCTCACCTTTGAGGCACCGAAGCACGGTGTAATCGGCGAGACCACCATCTATTCGAATGTTCGTGAACGCCGTAACGCAATCATGGGCGATCTGCTGACGGTCGTCTCGCACGCCATCAAAAATCTTTCCATCGAGGTTCCGCGTCTTGACTTTCGCATGGCTGACTTTGCTGAGTTCGGATGGCGGATGCACGCGCGACAAAAGGACGGGCGCTGGGAGTCTCCGGAGTGGGAGACGATACTTAACAAGTTGGCGGTCGCTCAGGACCGGTTTACGGGTACAGACAGCGGAGTACTAGAGGCCATTGGTGCTCTGCTCGACGACGGAGTGGCGATCACCGATATGCCTACTTCGGAGTTGTTCTCCAAATGCAGAGCAATCGCAGAGGCTCGGCGTCTCATAATTCCGAAGTCTACCAGCGGATTCGGCCAGGCCTTGACGGAGTTGGCACAGACTATCGAGCGGGAGCTTAAAGTTAAGTATTCAGAAAGGCGCGCGCATGCAGGAAAGCGGCTCGTCACTCTGACTCCGACCGAGCCGCGTAAGCAGCCCAAGTTTTAAGGACAGATGACAATGACTTCACAATCACCACTCGGCGAGCGTCTCAGCGACATAGTAACCCAGTTACTATCTTCGCCCGAGAGCCCCGATCACGTCGTGACCTCAGTGCTATGTCCCAATTGCAATCAAAGCTGGAGGTTGCGGCTCGAAGAAGATGTTCAGTTCCTCCATGCGCATAGGCGCGGATCCGTTCTCTGCAAGCCTAACTCCGTCGTTCGCATTATCGCCGACCGTATCGGCGAATCACAGTATGAGCGCGAGGAACGCAAAACCTCATGGAGAAGGCGGTTGGCAGGGTATCTCCGCATCCCTGGAGAAGCGAAATGATCGCCAGAGCAACTCAGCCACTACGCAACCTCGGCACCCTATACGCGAGGGTCACTCGCTTCGCGCCGAGGAACGAAGTTGAGGAAGTTACGCGCCGCCTGCTTCTGGAGTTGATTCAGGCGCGGCGGTCAGAGCTGCAACGGGAACTGTTTAAATCGCGGATCCGGCTTAAAGGCTGGCCGCTGAGAGGAGTCAGGTAGATGGAGTCAGGAACGGAATCGTTTTTTCATCAGCTGCTCCCGGACAGGAGCCTCGGACTTGGAGGCATCGAGCGCGCGGCCGCTCTGTCGGCCCTAAACGATCCTTGGACGGAGACCGTCGGCTCGCGAAGCGCTTCGGGTATGTGATAGTGCAGTCCGCTGATAACGACCACCAGCGGCCACTTCCTCTCGAGACAGGTTTGTCGATAAAGCCTACTGCACGATTCAGATCGATGTGGACACGACGATGCGCCCGACCGATCAGCGCATGGGCGGCCTGAGCGTCGAAGAGCAGGCAGCTATTGACGCGCTGATGGCGCCGTATCGGCGTGAGTGGGGCGACTCGCCGGTTCTGCGGCGATACGGTCGGGTACCGCACAGCGAGGCGCCTGCGGTCGCTGGGAGAATGTTTGAGCTGGCTGGTGGGAAGTCGTGATCGCACAACGTCGACAGAGCGCCAAAACGGTGAATTGAAACACAACGTTGTCAGAACACGGTAGGTAGGCGGAAGGCTGCCGAATAACCAGACATGAAGGGATAAGCAGATGCGGAACGATGAATGGAATGATGAGAAGACGGTTGCATTTTCCATCGATGAACAAGGGAACGTTATCCTAATGCATGAACTGATCTGGGAGAGTACTGCAGGCGAGATACCTCCGGGCTACATGGTCTCACACAAAAATGGTGACGGCCTGGACAACCGTGAGGCCAATCTGTGCTTGATTCCGGACTTGAATAGCGATCGCGGTCGGCTCTTGAAGGCCTGCGCGCAACAAGCGCGAACAATTGCGGCAGCACCTGACAATCGCGCGCAACGCCGCGCGGCTGCTCGCAGGAAGCTGAAGATGTTGCGTGGAGGACAATCATAATCGCCTAGCGGACCGAGAGGATTCGCGGACCGATTTTGCCTTCCGGCACCGACGCTTTAACTGGGCAAACGCATTCCCATGCGCTCGAATCGAAAGCATCATTCATCGGCTCAGTTCGTCGAGCAGCGCCTTGGCGTCCTTCAGATCGGCGGTGTCGAAGCCCTCGGTGAACCAGCCGTAGATTTCGGCGAGCATCGCGCGAGCCTCGTCGCGGCGGCCCTGCTTCGCGAGCAGCCGGGCGAGACTCGTCGTGGCACGCAACTCCATTGATCTCGCACTTTGCCGCCGGGCGATTTCGATCGCCGTGCGGAAACATTGCTCCGCTTCGCGCACCGTCCGACGGGTTCTGCGCCAGCAACAGCTCACCTTTGACGTGATGCAGCGACGGACTGGCGATCTGCTCCCCGGTCTTCGCGACGGAAGCAAATCCCTCCTCCAGCACTTGAAGTCCTTCCTGGGGCCGTCCGATCCTTCCGAGCCCGGAGGCCAGAAGGCACAAATACCAAGCGGGCGGCGGTCCCCCGGTAGCGCGGATAGCGGAGATGCCGCGGCGCATTCCGGCGATGCCCTCCTCGTAGCGCCCTTGGGCGATCAGAGCGGCGCCATGTAACGGTGGTCGCCAATGGCGAAAGGCTCAGGAATCCGATATCTTCGGTGAGCGCCATCGCCTCTTCGGCGTGCTTTTGCGCCGCTGTGCCGTCCCCACGCACCAAGTTGTGTAGGGCCGCAAAGCAGGAAGCCACAGCCAAAACGTAAGGATCGGAAGACCGCTGAGCCACCTCCAGCATCTCGCGCGATTTCGCCCAGGCACGATCGGGATAGCCAAGTCCGGACAGGCCAGAGTACAGGTAGCCGAACGAAGTTACCCTACTTAACTCCAACTCCCAGGGAAGAGGTTGCCGGAGGTCGAAAACGGCCAGCGCCTTCTCCAGGTGCTCATTCGCAGAGCCCAACTCGCCGAGCTGAAGAAGGGTAGTGCCGCGCGCGGAGTTGCCGAGCAGGAGCATCGCCGGGTCTTTCACATCCTCGGCTGCGGCCAGAAGCTCGTCGGCGAGTTCCAGAGCCTTGTGCAGCTCCAGCTTCCACCAACGCATTATGCCATTGTCCATAAAGGGCACGGAAGGCGAGAGCAGGGTCGCGGATTTGCGCGCACAACTCGCGCGCTCTCGCATACACAGGCTCCAATTCCGCCGCCGCCCAGCCTTTTACTGCGCCAAGACTATGGCCTAAGACGGATTGCACTGACAGCTCCTGGCGCGCCCGTTCGGCGTCGTCGGGCAGATGCTTGAGCAACTCCAAGGCACTGGAAAGCCGGGTGATCGCTTCGGAGTAAGCGGAACGGGCTGCCGCCTGGCTCCCGGCACGAAACAGATACTCTACCGCCTTGCGCGTGTTGGCGCTGCGGCTGTAATGGTGGGCCAGCTCGGCCAGGTGATCGTCGATCCGCTCCTTGAACAGCGCCTCGATCGCCTCACCCGTGCGCTCATGCAAGAGCCGGCGGCGCTCCATCAGCACCGAGTTGTACGCCACCTCCTGCGTGAGCGCGTGCTTGAAGGTATATTCCGCTTCTCCCAATGCGGGTCGCTCGTAGATGAACTCGCCGGCCTGCAAGCCCTTCAACATCGGCTCCAGCCGATCGTCCGGGCTGGCAGTTATATGCCTGACCAGATTCAGCGGGAAGTCTTTGCCGATGACCGCCAAGGTCTGCAGCAGGTCTTTCTCGGACGCCGGCAGTGCGTCGATGCGTGAGGCCAGGATGCCGTGGACGGTGGGCGGGACGTGAATCTCGGTCAGCGGTTTGGTCAGCCTGGTGGCGCCATTGCGGACCAGCACACCCTGCTCGACCAGCGCCCGCACAATCTCCTCCATGAAGAAGGGGTTGCCCTCGGTTTTCTCGATGATCAGCCGTTTGAGAGACTGCAGGCTTGCATCCCCGCCGAGCAGCGCGTGAAGCATCTCGTCGGCGCTCTGGCCGCCCAGCGGATCGAGGCGCAACTGGGTGTAACAGGTGCGGTTGCCCCACTCGTGATGGTACTCGGGCCGGTAGTTGACCAACATGAGGATGCGCGCACTGGCCACGCTGTCCACGAGCAGGTCCAGAAGCTCCTGGGTCTCCGCGTCGATCCAGTGCAGGTCCTCGAAGATCACCACCAGCGGTTGCTTGAGGCTCTCACGGATGATGATGCGCTTGACCGCCTCCAGCGTGCGCCGGCGTCTTATCTGCGCGTCCATCATCGCCAGTGACGCACCCGCGCCCGCGATACCCAGCAGGCTCAGGATGTAGGGCAGCGTCTCCGCGAGCGCCGGGTCGAGACCACGCGCTTTGGCCTCGACCTTCTCGGACCGGCGACTGTCGTCGTCCTCGTCGGCGATCTCGAAATAGCTCTTCAGCAGCTCGATCACCGGCAGCCAGGCCGACGCCTTGCCGTGCGAGACCGAGTACGCCTCCAGCACTTTGCATCCGTCCGGGATAGTGGCCTTGAACTCGTACATCAGGCGCGACTTGCCCGCGCCCGCCTCGCCAACTGCCGCAACGATCTGCCCGTGTCCCGCCCTGGCCTGCTCCAGCGCGCCGGCCATCGCCGCCATCTCGCGCTCGCGCCCGACGAACCGCGTCAGCCCGCGCCGCGCCGCGAGCTGGAAGTGCGTCCGCAGCGGCCCGGCGCGCACCACCTCGTACACCTCGACCGGGGCGTTGAGTCCCTTTACCGCCGTCGGCCCCAGCGCTCGGAACTCGAAGTAGCCCTCGCACAGTCGCTGCGTCGCCTCACTGGCCGCGATCGAACCCGCCGGCGCCGCGGTCTGCATCCGCGCCGCCAGATTGGTCACATGACCGACCGGCGTGTATTCGGTATGGCCTCCGGTCTCGATCGTCCGCACCACTACTTCGCCCGTGTTCACTCCGACGCGGGCTTCAACAGGAATCTTGCCCTCCGCGCGCAGACGGTCGGCATAGCGACGCAACTCCTCCTGCATCGCCAGCGCCGCATGAAGTGCGCGCTGCGGATGGTCCTCGTGCGCGATGGGCGCGCCGAACAGCGCAAAGATGCCGTCGCCGGTCGATTGCGCAACGTAACCGCCGTAGCGATGCACCGCCGCCATCATAAGCTGCAGCACCGGGTCGACGATCGCGCGCGCCTCCTCGGGATCGAGATCGCGCATCAGCTCCGTCGAGCCCTTGATGTCGGCGAACAGCGCGGTGACGGTCTTGCGCTCGCCGTCCAAGCTCTCCGCCGTCTGCCGCTCATGAGTGATTTCGACGGGTAGAGTTTTCGCAGCGGCAGCAGGACTGAGCGCTGAGGCCGGCGCGCCGGTTCCCAAAGCTTCTCCGCATTTTCGACAGAACCTAGCTTCAGCGGGATTTACGGTGTTGCAGGAAGAACAACGACTCTTCGACTTTGCTCCCGCACTTCATGCAGAACAGTGCATCGGCGGGGTTGTCGTAGTTGCACTTCGCGCACAGCATCGCTGTCTATCCTGACAGTTCGTTAAGCAGTGCCTTGGCGTCTTTCAGGTCGGCAGCCAGTTATGTCGGGTGACAAGAGAAAGGTCCATTCATTTCAGGCCCGCCTTGCGCAGGTCGGAGAGGTACCGTTGTCCAAAAGGACCCTGCCAATTTCCGGGCATCCTCTCCACCTCTTCCAGCGAGAACCGGGGACTGATGCGCAGAACTTCCGCCGCTTCGGCTCGCGCGTCCTGCTCCCGCCCTAGTTCGGAATATGAATAGATCAAGTGCACGTGGACCCAGGGATTATTTTGCTCACTTCTTTTCAAGGCATCGACCGCATCCGCGTACCGCCCCATTTGATTGTAAGCAAAACCTTCCTGCATAGAGTAATTCCCAGGATGATGGGGATCGAGACGTATCGCCTTCTGCGCATACGCGAGCACTTCCTCGGGTTTGCTCGCTGCCCAAAGTATGTTGTTGATATCCGCCAGCGCGAGCCAAGCGAAAGCGCTGTTGGGGTCTAGCGAGACCGCCCGCTTGCCGTCGGCAATGGCTCGGTCGTGTTGGTCTTTCAACGCCTCGATCCAACCACGCACCGCGTACGCGTCCGAGTCTGAGTCATCCAGCGCGATGGCCTTTTCGACCAATTCTGCAGCATGATCCAAGACGCCTGGATCCTTATCGAATTGCCAGATGTAGCCTACAAAATACGAAAGGGCCAATGCTCCATAGGCGTCAGCATAATCAGGGTCTAGCTCCACCGACTTCTCGAACATCTTTCGACCTTTGGCTAAGCCGTCCGGCGTTGGGCTCCAGTAATACTCGAACCCGCGCATAAAATAGTCGTACGCTTCCAGATTTTTCGTGCGCTGCGGTAAGAACCATCCTCGCTGCAGAATCGTGAGTTGAAGGTTGAGGGTCGCGGCAAGGCTTTGCACTATTTCGTCCTGCAGCGCAAAGATATCGTGCAACTGCCTATCGTAGCGCTGAGTCCAGACTTGGTCGCCCGTGCTTGCGTCTACCAACTGAACATTAATACGTACTCGGTCTGCGGTTTTGCGCGCGCTGCCCTCCAAAACGTATTTCACTCCTAGTTCCCGGCCTACTTCCTGCACCTTTGTCGGCTTGCCCTTGTAAGCGAAGGTAGAGCTGCGATCGATCACGAACAAGCCCGGGACCCGCGAGAGATCCGTGACAAGGTCGTCGGTGATGCCGTCGCTGAAATATTCCTGCTGCGGATCGCCGCTTAGGTTGGCGAACGGGAGCACGGCGATGGAAGGTTTGTCGGGCAAGGCAAGGACCGGACTCTGCGCAGGCGGAATCGATGCGGAGGTGAACGGCGGCTTGAGCGACACATGTTGTACCAGCACCATCGTCCCAACGATGATCGCCAGCCCGGTCAGCGACAGCACGCCACCCCGCCAATACCTGCGTGGAATCCGACGTGTTTCCCGGTGCGGCGTGGCCCCGTCCAGCAGCACCCGCCAAACGTGCACGGGACGTGCGATGTTCTTGACCGTCTGCTCGCCGCCCTCCTCGTAACCCAGCGCAAGCTTGTCCCGAACCTGTTCGTGAACCGTGCCTGAGATACAAATGCCGCCAGGGTCGGCGAGACTCTCCAGCCGCGCCGCGACGTTGATCCCATCACCGTAGATCTGATCGCCCTCGACCATCACGTCGCCAAGGTTGACGCCGATGCGGAACTCCATCTGGCGCTCCGGCGCCAGCTTCTCGTTCTCAGCGCTGAGCGCGGTTTGAATATCCACCGCGCCATTCACCGCCTCGACCACGCTGGCAAACTCGGCCAGAACGCTATCGCCGGCCGAGTTTACGAAGCGACCGTGGTGGCGCTCGATTAAGCTGTCGATGATCTTGCGATGAGCGGTCAGAGTAGCAAGTGTCGCCTCCTCATCTCCCCCCATGAGGCGACTGTAGCCGTAGACGTCGGCGCAGAGGATAGCGGTGAGCTTGCGTTCCACACCCACCTGTCACTGCATCATCCTGTCGGGTGCAATGATTGTCAAACAAGCATCGGGGCAGAGGCGCGCGAACCGACAATACGCACTCGCCATGCCCAGACAGACGCTTTTACTCGTTCAACTCATCGAGCAACGCTCTTGCGTCTTTGAGATCGGCGGTGTCGAAGCCCTCGGTGAACCAGCCGTAGATTTCGGCAAGCATCGCGCGCGCTTCGTCGCGGCGGCCCTGCTTCGCGAGCAGCTCCGCAAGGCTCGTCGTTGCGCGCAGCTCCCATGCTTTCGCCCCCATGCTGCGGGCCAGCGCGATGGCCTCGCGAAAGTCGGCTTCGGCCAGTTCTGTCTGCCCATGTTTGAGCCGCAGTTCGCCGCGTAGCCTGAGAGTCTCGGGGCGGTGTGCGAGTTCATCGGGATTCGCCTGGAGCGCTTGTTCGACCGTTGCAAGCGCGTCGACGATGGCGCCTTCGCGCTCCTGCGCCGCGGCCAGCCCCGCCGTGAAGTCGCTGATGCCCGCGCGCCCGCTTTCGAGCAAGCCAGTTATGCCCTGGCGAATCAGCGCGATACCCTCGGTCGCGCGGCCTAGCTGCGCTCGCGCCTGACCGAGAACACATCGGGACGCATGCGGCAGGATTGGAAATTGATGTTTCTCCGCTACCTCGAGCGCCCGCGCTGCCAGAGCCTCGGCTTGCTCGTATTCCCTCAGGTAGCTAACCCGGAGACGCGCTGCATATACCTCCGAGAGCGCCACGTCGAACGGGTTGTTTTCGTTCGCTGCTGCCATCATCTGAGCCATCGCGCTCGCGGGCAACATCGGCCCGGCCAAGCATCCACGCGTTCCCGCTTGCGCAACCAAAGGCAGCTACGGCGGCTCCGGGAAGCTGCCTGAAACCGGGATCGTCGAAGAAGGGCTGCCCGGCGGTGAAATGCTTCTCGGCGCCGGCGAGGTCGCCACGCGAAATGCGCGTCACAATCAGTTGGAGAAAGTGCAGGGATCCAGAGCATGGTGGGACTGCCTTCGCGAACGGCAAGCTCTAGCGCCTGGTCGGCAAGCGTACCGGCGGCGGGGAGGTCGCCCGAGAAGAAGGCGCTGAAACCTCTGCGAATTCATCAAATCGACGAGTTGCGTGAGGTTGCCGCTCTTCTCGGCCAGCGCTGCGGCGCGCTCGAGTAGCGTCGATCGTTTCAGGCGCAGCATAGCCCTCTCGTGACGTAAAGCATCGAACGGACTGATTGCCTAAGCTCCAGTTCGCGAATGTCACGCTCGGGCGATTCGGGCAACAGTTCGAGCAGCGCTAAAGCCTGCTGGTAACTCTCGAGCGCTTCCCTGAACGCGTTGCGCGCCTCGCGCGGCTTTGCCCGCCCTTGACCATTCGGCGATCGCCGGTTCGGTTTCGCCCGCTTCGGTCCAGTGGCGCGCGAGAACTTCGGGATGCGCCTCCTTGAGCGCGGGGAACTTTTCATCGATCGTGCGCGCTACCAGCCGATGCAGATCTTTGCGGCGGCTCTTGAGCAGCGCTTCGTAGGCCGCGTCCCGGATCAGCGCGTGCTTGAACGGTGTAGGTCGCTTCGGGCGCGATCCCGCGAACGTAGAGCAGTTCGGCATCGGCCAGCTTGCGCAGCGCTCGCTTGCAAGTCCTCTTCGGCGATCGGATGGACCGCGTGCAGCAATTCGTAGGAAAATTCGCTGCCGATCACGGCGCCGACCTGGACGACCTCCTTGGCCGGCCCCAGCCGATCCAGCCGCGCCATCAGCGAGTCATGCAAGCGTCACCGGGATCTCGCGCCCGGTGAGCTTCGCATCGCCACTTTCGAGCACCGCCCGCGTCAACTCCTCGACGAACAGCGGCACGCCGCCGGTGCGCTCGACTACCGTCGCGATGGTCTCGTCCGACAGCGCCTTGTGCGCCGCCACCTGCTGCCACCATCGTGCGCACGTTGCGCGCGCTCAGCCGGTTGAGCGTGATTTGCGTATGATGCGCCCGCAGCGGCCATTGGGCGCGAAACTCGGGGCGCGCCGTGTACAGCAGCAGCAGCCGCGCCGTCGCCCCCTGCTCGACCAGCAGTTGGATCAGCTCCAGCGTCGAAGGGTCGGCCCAATGCAAATCTTCGATCGCGATCACCGGCGGCTGCGCTGCGGGCGGCGCCCAGCACCCATTCGACCAGCGTCGCCAGCAGGCGGCGGCGCTGTTGCTCGGGCGAAAGCGGTGACGGCGGATACTTTGCCGGCAGCGGCAGATTCAACAGCGGAGCAATCAGCGGCATCGCTTCGGCGGGCTTGAGTCCTGCCAGTTCCAGCCGGGTCTCCAGTTGCGCGAGCTGCTCCTGCGCCGATTCGTCGCCGCGCCACGCCAGAAGCTTGCGCAGCATTTCGGTGACCGGATAGAAGGGCGTGTTCTGGAAAAATGCCCCGGCCGCCGCCTCGACCCAGGTGTGCGGCGTGCCCGCGATCTGTTCATGGAAGCGTTGCACCAGGCGCGACTTGCCGATCCCCGCCTCGCCGATGATCAGCGCCACCTGGCCTTCGCCATCGAGGGCACGCTCCCATCGACTCATCAGCAGGCGCAGTTCGTCTTCGCGTCCGACGAATGGCGTCAGTCCTCGCGCTGCCGCCGCCGCTTCGAGAGCGTCCGCGCACTCCGCTGGGCCGGACTACGCGGTAAAGCTGGACCGGCCGTTCGATGCCCTTGAGCGCCTGCGCGCCGCAGATCTTCGACGACGAACAGTCCGGAGACCAGCCGATGCGCAGCCGTCGCTGATCAGCACCGTGCCGGGTGCCGCGGCCGCCTGCACCCGCGCGGCGATATTGGGCGTGTCGCCGAAGACGTCGGCGTCCTTGCCCGCGCCTGCGCCAACCACCACCGCGCCCGAATCGATGCCGACCCGCGCGGCGAGCTTGGGACGCGCGGGTTGTTCGTTGAGCTTCGCGATGGCGTCGAGGATCGCGAGGCCCGCGCGCGCGGCGCGCTCGGCGTCGTTGTCGTGCGCCTCGGGCCAGCCGAAGTAGGCCATCACGCCGTCGCCAAGGTACTTCGCGACGTGCCCGCCGAAGCGCTCGATCGCTTGCGCCGCCGCGCGATGGTATCCGCCGACGGTCTCGCGCCATTCTTCGGGATCGAGATGGCGGCGATCGCGGTCGAGCCGACCAGATCGCAGAACAGCACCGTCAGATGGCGCCGCTCGCCTTCGACCGCGTGCCGGTCGACAATGATGTTATGTGCATGTTCGTCCGCTTCGGCTTTGGCCGGAACAATGCAGCCCCACACCGCAGTCACCACAGAAGCTGGCCTTGGGCGGATTCTCGGAGCCGCACTTTGGGCAGCGGGCACCGAACGCAACACCGCAGCGAATGCAGAACTTCTTACCCGCGGCATTCTCGAAGTCGCAGCCTGGGCAGCGCATCGCTCTACCAACTGAGCCGGATGACTAACTCGCTTCTTGTACCACGCCCACCTCTCAAAGGGCATCAGGTCCAGAAGACCTGGCACGCGTGCGGTTCGGAGAGGCTCTCAACAAGCAGGGCGAGACGACGCCGGCGAGATCGCACGCGCGGCGCGGATGCCGCCGCTGGTCTGGACGAAGTAGGAAACCCTTTAGTTTTTTTGGATCACGGGCGTGACGTAGTACGCGTGCGCGCCGCGGCCGTGCCAGGTGTTCCGCCGTCTGTGGGATAGCAAGCCGTGCCGCTCAAGCTCTCGGATAGCTTCCCGCGCTCGGTTCTCTGACAGATGCGTGACGCGGGCGATGGTGGTGACCTTTGAGTGGGAGGATCCGATCGCAGAGTGACGCTCGCCAGGTACGAATACACGCGTTTGGCGCCGTCGCTCAGGCCATGAACCTCGTTGATCGGCGATGCAGGTCCACTCGCTTCTGTAAGCCAGCGGATCCGCTCCTGCCGCAGCCTGACTGGATACCACAGCACACGACCCACGAGCGCGAGAGGTAAGACGAGAAGCCGGAAGGCCCGCACGACCTTGTGCGGTCTGCTCGCCAGCGCGGCGCCGCATTTCCGGCAGAAGTGCGCCTCGGCGCTTAGTGGCTCAGCGGCGCAGTGCGGGCATCTCATTGCCATAGATGGGATCGCATGTCGCACGAAGCCTCACGTAGGTGAGTGCTCTGCTATCCGGAGGATGGTCTCAAACGCATCTATCTGGGCGCGAGCGAATACAGAGGGCGCCAGAGTCCGAAAGACGACGGAAAAGCTCAGACTCAGGTTTGTCATATCCTTAAGCTGCTGCTGCGTCAGATGCATCGGTTTAGCGACCATTTCATCCACCAACACCTTGTACCTGAAAGCTTCCATGTACACGGTGGCAGTCTGCTGTAGATGACTCGGGGAAAGGCGCTCAGCGATCAGCGGTAGTTGGCTGTCGAATTGTTCGCGGGTAAGAGCTATGCGGAACGGTGCGAGCAGATCCTGCTTCACAAGATGGCCAAAGGATAAAAGAGCTACCGCGTTGTTGACCGCTTCGATAGCGACTGCGCGCATGGCGGCCGTATGTCGTTGCTCTTCGACTTGGCGCTGTGCTTGCTCTCGCACCTTCAGCTCATTTTGATGTGCTGTCTCTCGCCGGTTCCATTCGGCGCGCTGTAAATCGGCTTGGCCCGAAAGAGTCCATCGAACTCCGAACAGCGCCAAGGCTCCGACAATAATCGAACTGGGGAAGGCCACCGTCGCTTGAAAGAGCCAATCTGCTGCCGACATTTGATACTGCCTCCAGCCAGACGATAGCAAAGAAAGCCACGTGGCCGGGAGGATTACTGTGGCCAGTGGCTACCATGCGAGCGGTGCACGCTCTACTCGCCAAGCAGGGCTAGCGCCGCGCCTCTGATAGCGCCGGGCAGCGCGTCGAGCCGATTCACGCCGTAGAGCCGGCAGACGTTACGGAGGGCGCGCTCGCGGTCGCCGTCGGCCTTATCGATGGCGCGACGCAGACGCTTGAACTCGTCGGACTCGCCGAGCAAACGTCCCCGGTCGCCCTTCTGCTGGAATGTCTTGTTCGCTCCCATCGAAGCAACCCAACGACGATGCGACAAAGTGGACCGCGCGGCTCGGGCACGAGGAAGCGGCGAGCCTTCGAGCGCAGCAGCCGGGTTGCTATTCGACGATGTCCTTCTTGAGACTCTGGACAAACGCGACGACCTCGCGCTGCTCGCTCTCAGGAACCTGGAACTTCGCCAATGTCGCGGCGGCATGACCGAGGAACACGTTCCAGTCGCTTTCGCTGATGCGCATACCTCGATGGCAGAGGAGCATATCCCTGCCGCGATAGTACACCGGTCCGCCGGCGTTCGCGCAGAGGAAGTCGATCAGCAGCTGTTTCTCGCGCATTACGCCGTCTTCCCCACGATTCGCCCAGAAGCGACCGAGCTGAGGGTCCGCCCGAAGGCGAGGCAGTAGATCATTCGCCACCGCCGTGATCGCGTCGTATCCACCAAGGCGCTTGTAAAGCGTCTTCTTGCTGTTGCTCATCGTGTGCTGCCCGCGTGCTAACGGCTCAGATTTCTTATTGTGCCAAGCCTTCTTACTCCTGTGTCAGAGCTAAGGCGAGTATTTACCTAAGCGGCATTGGGCCGTGCAGATGCTGCGGCCATGCTCGATATGGATCCCCAGCGAGAGTGTTTGCGGCAGCGCGTCGGGCTAGGCCGCCGAGCGAGCGAGAGGTCGCGCCGGGCGACGTTACTGGGTCACCGGGCTCACAGGCCGAGCTTCTGGCGACAATCGGCGCGTGGTAGGTTGCAAAAACCCCCCGGCAGTGGGGCGACCAGTTTTTCCGGAGGGCTGATGTGCCAACGTATATGGACGTCCACAATCTCCAGGAAGCAACCGCGTTGCAGGTTGAGCAGCACCACGCCGCCGACCTCGCGGAGCAGGGGAAGCACGGCGTCAAATTTCTCAGGTATTGGTTCAACGAGAGCCAAGGCAAGGGCTTCTGCCTCGTCGATGCGCCCAGTGCCGAGGCGGTGCAGTTAGTACACCGTGAAGCACACGGCCGACTTGCAGAAAAACTTATCGAGGTCCAGCCCGAGCTTGTAGACGCATTTCTCGGCGGAAGTGAAACGAGTCCGTCAGGAGCCGCGGTCCTCCCTGGTGGTGCGGGCAACGAGCGAGACCCTGCAATACGGACCGTTCTCTTCACCGATATCGTCGGCTCGACGAATGAAGCCTTGGGGGACGATGCAGGCATGGCTCTGCTCGGCGTCCATGACGCGATTGTCCGGGACGCTCTGGCCGCGGCAGACGGTCGTGAGGTCAAACATACCGGAGACGGCATCATGGCGTCCTTCGTGTCGGCCGCGGCGGCAATTCGCTGCGCAACCCAGATTCAGCGCGCCTTGGCCATGCATCAGCAGGAGCACACCGAGCATTCGCTCAGGGTTCGGATCGGCGCCGCGGCTGGGGAACCCGTCGAGCGTGAGCACGATCTCTTCGGGGCGACGGTGCAATTGGCCGCACGGCTGTGTTCCCATGCGCAGCCCGAGCAAATTCTGGTCTCGAACGTCGTTGCCGAGCTGTGCCTCGGAAAGGGCTTGCCCTTCAAGGACTTGGGGGATGTTTCTATAAAGGGTTTCAATCGCCCGATCCGGGTTCACACTGTCGAATGGTCCGGCGCAACGTAAAGCCACTGGGCCACTGGGAGACCGAGAGCCGCGGCGTGTGGTCGCGGCACAACTGGGCAACCGCGCCCCCGCGGCCGGACGGTAACGGAGTTGCTCGGCACCTCGCTTGCGAAGCGAACTCAGGCCGCCGCGCTTGGACGTCCGTCGGAGTGGGCTAGGTCGCGCCGAGTGGCGTGACTACAGGGTTGCAGCGAGGCGTGGAGCGCAGTGGCAGGATTGCGGCGAGCTCAGTTGCTCCGCGTCATAGGTTAACGTCGAGATCACCGATCCGACTTATCTCCCAGCCGATGCAGTCTTTAAGAATCTCGAAGAGGCGAGGAATGACGTTCTCCGCGTCGTCGCAGCAAAGCATCGCCGCCGAGCCGTTCCCGCGGTGCTCCATCGTTAGGGTCAGGTGGCGCGGCAACGTATTGTCCGCCTCATTCATCTCGACACTGGTCAGCACGCCTTCCTCTGCCACAGGGAAGGCTTCTGCACGACCGTATGAGCCCGCCCATACCGGCGGCCAGTTAGAGAACCCCTCCCACTCCATTTTTGGATGAGTCCTGAGTTGCATAACGCGCATCGTCTCCTAAGCCCGATTATCCGCGCCGCAAAGCTACGGGCAATGCCAGCCCTTGGGGGCGTCGCGGATACGCGACCAAGCGCGCATTGCCCGAGCGGGCGAGATTGCGCCCGGCGGCATTACTGGGTTACCGGGTGACGGGGTTGCTCTCTTACATTCCAATGTGAGTGATGGCGTTGCGCAATGGAGCGTCCGAGATTTGCAGCAGGCCAGAGAACGGACTGTCGAGTTCCAGGATCAGGAAGATCGCCCCTGAGACGGACAGTGCGCAAACGAACAGGGTAGCGATGACGGTTGCGTTGCGGGGCGCGAACAGTCCGAAACTCGCGAAGATAACAGCGAGCCAAAGACCATTACCACCAAAAACGGCATCGGTATGGAGCTGCCAGCCTGCTCGACTAACAGCGAACGCGTGTGTCCTATCTCAAGGGCAGTCTGAAGTGCCTGGCTCTGGAGGGAGTGCTCGAAATCGTTACTCGGTGTGAGTTCTTGAATTTTGTCATAGAAGCTCGCAGCCTCGGTTCTTACCTGAGCGGAATCCAGCCTCTCGGATCGAGTGGCATCCTCCGACCAACTCTGATCGACTGATAGCACGGCGCGACGGAGCACGGCACGGGCTCCGTTGGCCTCCGCTCCATAGCGACCTAGAATGCGGTCGAGCTGGACGATGTCCGCGGCCATCTGCGTGACTTCGCTTTTCTGAGTGTCGTAGGAACTTTTCGCCGACGCGATAAGCAAGCCGAGCACAAGGGCAGTCATCGTCCCGATAAGCGCCATTCCTAGGTTCACGACATTCCGGGAATCGGGATCGAGGTGATGCTCAGGGAGCAAGTTCCTAAGTAACATGCCAAGTAGCGCACCTCCAAAAACACACGCGAAGACGATACAGCTGGTTGCTATCGAACTCACGGCTTGCCTCATCCCAACGTATACGGATGCACGCGGCGGCGCGCTTCAGCCCTTGTCTCGCTTTAGCCCTGAACCTTTCCAGACAAAGTATTCTCGCCCCGGTTCTCGTCAAATGGAAGTCGTGTCGATTCTGCCCGCTACTCGCGCGCGAGAGTCTCTCTTCCTGGTGCGCCGCGCCATCGCGGCCAGATGGAACGGAGTTGCTCGGTGGCTCGGACTCGGGCGCGTGTGCCGGAAGCGACGATCAGTTATTGATCAAGCCTTGGTGGCCTGCCCCCCGATGCCCATCAGATCATAAGTAGAGTCGGTCGTGGTTTTGGCCCTCCAGGGGCGGTTGTTCTTGCTGTCCTTTAAGCACTGCGAACTCGGTCGGCGTCAAGGCGCCAAGGCTCGAGTGCGGCCGGCAGTGGTTGTAATCGAACCGCCACGCTTCGATCGTCTCGCGGGCTTCGGCGAGCGTGAGGAAGACGTGCTCGTTGAGGCACTCGTCGCGCAGTTTGCTGTTGAACGATTCGACGAAAGCGTTTTGAACCGGCTTGCCGGGTTCGATGTAGTGCCACTCCAGTCGCCCGGTGGCCCAACGCAGCACGGCGCAACTGGTGAGCTCGGTCCCGTTGTCGCTAACCACCATCCGTGGCAGTGCGCGCTCAGCTGTTAGCCGGTCCAGTTCGCGCACCACGCGCACCCCGCCCAGTGAAGTGTCCACCACCGTGGCCAGACATTCGCGGCTGAAGTCGTCGACCACGCATAGGATGCGGAAGCGCCGCCCGTCGCTCAGTGCGTCGGCCACGAAGTCCAGTGACCACCGTTGGTTGATCGCGCCCGGTAGCGTCATCGGCGCCCTGGTTCCCAGCGCGCGCTTGCGTCCTCTGCGCCGGCGTACCATGAGCTTTTCCTCGCGGTACAACCGATAGAGCTTCTTGCGGTTCAGCACGTGACCTTCCCTCTCCAGCAGCCAGCCCAGGCGCCGATAGCCGAAGCGTCTGCGCTCCGCCGCCAGCTCGCGCAGCCGCTGCCGCAGCAGCGAGTCGTCCGGCCGCCGCGGCCGATAGTTCATGCTCGAGCGATTGAGTCCGACCAGCCTGCATGCGCGCACCTGGCTCAGCCCGCGCTGCTCGACCAGTCGGGCAACCGCCGCCTTCCGCGCCGCAGGCTTCAGACGTTTTTTCCGAGCAGGTCCTTCAGCGCCGCGTTGTCCAGCATCGACTCCGCTAGCAGCTTCTTCAGCCGCCGGTTCTCATCCTCCAGCGACTTAAGGCGGCGCGCTTCCGATACGTCGAGCCCGCCGTACTTGGCTTTCCACTTGTAAAAGGTCGCGCTCGAGATCCCGTGGCGGCGGCAGACCTCTTCGGTCTTCGCCCCGGCCTCATGTTCGCGCAGCACCCCGATGATCTGCTCCTCGCTGAATCGGCTGCCTTTCATTGTCCGTCTCCTTTCTGTCGACGGACTCTACCTCAATTCTGCTGGGCGTTAGGGGGGCAGGCCACCCGCTACTCGACACGCGTTCACGGACAACCCCCTTCCGTCTATTATACTTGCGGATTCGAGTTTTATTTTCGACGCGCTCATTGACTCGGGGCAAGGGCGACATCAACCTTGCGTAACCTTCGCGAACAGATTGATCGCGGCGAATTCATTGTTGCTGTATTCGTCCCTCCTATTCTTGGAAGCTCCACAATGCTGGCGTCGGCTTTACAGACAAGGCGTTCTTATCCCTACGCAGAGAGGCATGGATCTGGCGGTAGATCGTATGAACGCTTTCACTGAGGCCGATCAAAACCTTGATCAGTTCCTCGCAACTTTCAATCGTAGTCGCATCAATATTACGTCCGCGTTGATGCGGAAAGCGTCAGCTTTTGCAGCGCAATATAATCTAAATTCCCATGATGCTTTGATGGTCGCGATACTGCGCAACCTCGGGGTCTCGCATCTTATCGCCATCGACCAGGACTTTAGGGTTGTCGATCCCTTAGAACTTTGGGACGGCCTTCTGATTCCCTGAGTTTTTAAATCAGCCTGTTACACCGACCCTAGTCTAGGTCACTCTCCTGTCTTCATCGACATAATCGGCAAATATTTCACCCCCCTGGATGGGCGCAGACCCGTTAAAGACTATGTTTTCAGGTTGGAAAGCGTTTTTGTGCTGAAAAGGAATTTAAATCAGTGAAAAAGCACTGACGCGCTGCAGCGCATACGCGTGAGATTGCGAAGGACTCCTTCTCCAGCGGCTCGGCATCGGCGCGGCGCCTCGAGTCTTTGGTGAAATTTGACAATCTTTGGGCCCGGCAGGATTATGCGCCGACAGGTGAGAGTGGAACGCAAACTCACCGCTATCCTCTGTGCCGACGTCTTCGGCTACAGCCGCCTCATGGGGGGAGATGAGGAGGCGACCCTTGTCACCCTGACCGCTCACCGCAAGATCATCGATAGCCTGATCGAGCAGCGCCACGGGCGCTTCGTAAACTCGGCCGGCGATAGCGTACTTGCCGAGTTCGCCAGCGTGGTCGATGCGGTCAATTGCGCGGTGGATATTCAGCGCGCGCTCAAGGTTGAGAACGCCAGGCTGCCGCCGGCGCGGCGGATGGACTTCCGCATCGGCGTCAACCTCGGCGATGTGATGGTCGAAGGCGACCAGATCTACGGCGACGGAATCAATATCGCGGCGCGGCTGGAAAGTCTCGCCAACCCCGGCGGCATCTGCATCTCGGGGACCGTTCACGAACAGATTCGGAACAAGCTCGCGCTCGGCTACGAGGACCTCCGCGAACAGACGGTCAAGAACATCGCGCATCCGGTGCACGTGTGGAGCGTGCTGCTGGATGGGACCACACCGCCTCGGGAAACACGTCGGATACCACGCAGGTACTGGCGCAGCGGCATGCTGTCGTTGACCGGGCTTGCGATCGTCGTTGGGACAATCGTGCTGGTACAACATGTGTCGCTCAGGCCGCCGCGGACTCAGGCCTCGATTGCGCCGCAGGAAAAGCCCGCGCTGCCGCTGCCGAGCATCCCCTCCATCGCGGTATTGCCGTTCACCAATCAGAGCGGCGATCCCAAGCAGGAGTACTTCAGCGATGGCATCGCCGACCAATTGATAAGCGACCTTTCTCGGCTTCCCGGCCTCTTCGTCATCGCGCGCAACTCCAGCTTCACCTACAAGGGCAAGACAGTTACAGAACACGAAATAGGTAGAGAGCTGGGAGTCAAGTACGTGTTGGAGGGGAGCGTGCGCAGGACCGCGGACCGGGTCCGAATCGGGGTCGAGCTGGTCGACGCGAGTACCGGAACGGAAATGTGGACGCAGCGCTACGACCGTCCGCTCGCGGATATTTTCGCGATGCAGGACGAGATCGTCGGCAAAGTGGTGACGACGCTCGGCCTGGTTTTAAAGCTGGAAGAGATGAACGCTCCTCACGAAGGGAAATGGCAGCCAACCACCAGCCTTGAGGCGTTCGACGATATGCTTCGTGCCGCACAGGATTTTCATCGCTTCAACAAAGACGACAACGTGAGCGCGCGCGGGTGGTTGGAGAAAGCCATCGAACTGGATCCAACTTATGCCGACGCTTACGCTTTTCTGTCCGCAACCTACAAAGTCGCCGTGCTGTTCCGCTGGAGTGAAAATCCACAGGCCGACTTGGCCCGTTCCTACGAACTGGCGCGCAAGGCTCTGGCTTTGGATGACTCAAATAGCGGCGCCCTCGACCAGCTATGTGACATCGATTGGCAGCGAAAGCGCTTCGCTCAGGCGGTGGCCGAAGGCGAGCGATGTGTCGCCATGAATCCCAGTAGCCCCATTTGCTACGAGGCCCTTGCCGATGCGCTGACTGTTTCCGACCAACCGGAAGCGGCGGTTCGTGCGGCGGAGAAAGCGATACGCCTCGATCCGGCTCACCAGGACTTCTACGCGTTTTTTGTTGCCAACCCCTACGTCCTGATGGGGCGCTACGAGGAAGCCATCCGGCTACTCAAAAGGCACCTCACGGCGCTTCCCGGCAACCCATGGGCTTATTGCGATCTGGTCGTCGCCAACATCGAGCTCGGCCGCGATGCGGACGCGCGCGCAGCGGCGGCCGAGTTGATGCGGACCAACCCGAATTTTGTTTTGGGAGAGCCAAACAAGGATGCAGGCGTTAATAAGCGCTATCGGAACGACCTCCGTAAGGCGGGCCTGAAAAACCAGTGAACCCCTCGTTGGTCGCCCAGGTAACGTCGGTGGCCGATAAGCTGCGACCCCGGAAATCTCGGCTCGCCGCGCGGCGCGCGCCTGTTCACGCGCCGCTCGCCGTTGGCGGACGAAGCGATATAACCGCGCGCGCGAATCCGATCCGCGCCTGAAGAATTCGCGTCGGGCGATGGGATCAAATCGAAGTGCCGCCGCTGCAGAGCTCGCGGCGCGCCTCGGCCAGCACCTGGAATACGCGCCGGCGCGTGCAGCTCATCGCGCGCGCGATCTCCTCGACGCTGCGGCCCGCGGCGCGCAGCGCCAGGATCTGCGTGCGCCGCGGCGGCGGCTTGGGCAACTCCACCCGCTCGCCGCCGAACATCTCGGCCAGCTTCATCGCCGCCCCCGCACCGACCGCGCGCGCCAGCGCGTCGTTAGCGCATGGGCTATGCGGGACGTACAGGCGCGTGCCTCCGAAGCTCGCGATCAGCTTGGCCGCCGCTTCTTCACCGATTATCTCGACGATGATACCCAGCATGGAAACTGCCTCCCCCGGGTTTCGATTCGCCTGCGGCCCCGCGCCATCTCCTGCTCCCGCCCATGGCAGTGCGAAATGATCCTTCCTGTGCGCCGTGCTTCGAACGTTGACGTGTCGGCGCCGCGACCGCGCCGCGACCGCAGCCGATGGTTTCGAATCGAAGCGGTCATGTGCCGGATTGAAACGACGGCGTTACACTCCGAGCGGGCAATCGCGACGCCGCCGCGCGCGAGACGCCCAAGGTTTGGCGCGTGGCGCCATCGAAATGTCACTTCGATCGACATTCGAATCACTCGCTCAGGCGGCATGCGCCGGCTTGTGCGCCGCCGCAGTCAGCTCATCCGCGATTCGGTCGAGTAGCCGGGCGAAGTCGGCGTCGGCCAGACGGCGGCGCGCAACTACATGACAGGCATGGATGACACTGGTGTGATCGCGCGCGAAAGCCATCCCAATACGCGGAAATGAGGCCGCCTGGCGCCGCGGTCCCGTCCATCCGCCGCCTGCCAGCTCGCGGCTGAGGTACATCGCTACTTGACGCGCGCCGGCCAATCGATGGCGCCGCTGGCGCGAAAGCATCTCACCGATGCTGAGGCAAAACGTGCGCGCCACGGCGTGCTGGACATCCGCGATCGAGATGCAAGCGGGGTGAGTTTCCATCATGACGATCCTTTTGTGGTCGATTGCGCGGCGCGCGCGTTGTGCGAACACTTGTTGAATCGCTCGGGGCACGCTATTTGCGTCTTCGGTGCCCGGGCTTTGCGACGCTAAGTCCATGGCGCGCATGGTGCCGTGTCTGAATCGATACGGGACGCGAGATCCCGACGGCGGTCAGCAGTTAACGACTGTTTGAAGACAAAGAGGGGTAAATCTGGTGGCGGGCGGCGAAAATAGCCCATAAAAACAGCTCAGCGAACGAATCCAGCAAATATAGCCATCGTTATTTATCCCACAGTAGGAGAAAGATGTCAACTACAGTAGGAGAGGAGGAGTTTCGCCGCCGCCTGCGCCTTATCATGCAGCAGTTCGGATCTGTTGCTGATCTCGCGCGGGCGGTTGGGGTTTCCGACAACGCGATCTACAAATGGGTCTCTGGCCGCGGGCAGCCTAGCATGATCAGCCTGGTCAATCTGGCGCGAGCGGCACGGGTTTCGATCGAGTGGCTGGCGACAGGGCAGGACGCACCCAAGGGCGAAGCGCGAGGACCAGAATCGAGCGAGTACGTATATCTGCCGTACAATTCAGTGCGCGGCACGGTCGGTCGCGGCACCGTGCAAAGCCGCCAGATTGTCGACTATCTGGCGTTCAAGGCCGAGTGGATTCGGCGCCGGATCGGGATCGAGCCGAAGAGCCTTTTGCTGGTCGAAGCTGTGAGCGATTCGATGGCGCCCACGATCGACGAGGGCGATCTGGCGTTGGTCGACCTGCGGGATCCGCGTTTTCGTCACGATGGGGTCTACGTGCTGCGGGCGAGCGGCGAACTGTCGATCAAGCGTATCCAGCGCCGCCCCGATGGCAAACTGATCGTCCGCAACGATAACCCAGCCTATGAGCCGACAGTCGTCGCTGCCGATAACGTCAACGTCGTCGGTCATGTAATCTGGATTGCCGGAAAGCTGTGAACTTAAAAGTAGCGGTCTCCTACTAACTGTAGGTCTGGAAAACCTCGGACCGCGTTTCGGGCGGCTTCTAAAAGATCCTGCATCTCTCTGGCGCCAATATCTCGACGCCCGAGATTTGGCCTAACCGTTCGTGAAGCCCGCGACGATAATTTATAATTTCGAAACTAGCACGGTTCCCACTTTCGCGTGCGGCCCGAGTCGTCGCGCCGGCGCGCGCAGGTGAAGCCAAGTCGCGCCGCAAACGAAGCGGGCGCGGTGAGGACGAGGTCAACGAATCGGGGCGACGCAATGATTGGACGCGAGCATCGTTACGTGCCCAGCCTCGATGGTCTGCGGGCAATCTGTATCGCGGCCGTGCTTTTCATTCACATGCCGGCGCCGACCGGTCATCCGTGGCTCGAGGCGATACGCCACCGTGGCTGGTATGGCGTCGACATGTTTTTCATCCTGAGCGGATTCCTGATCACCTGGATCCTCGCGGTTGAGGTCGAAACCACGGGTACGGTCAGTCTCGGGCGGTTTTATCGCGCACGGACGCTGCGGCTGCTGCCGGCGTATCTCTCGACCATCGTGTTAGTGCTCGCGGGCTCGCGTCTGTTTGAAATTGCCCAAGGGAATCAATCCTACCGGCTTGCAGACCTGTGGCCGCTGTTTCTTTCATACACGCTCAACATCTGGATGGCGGCTACCGCGATCTGGCCTTGGGGCGTCAGCCATTTCTGGTCGCTGTGTGTGGAGGAGCACTTCTACCTGTCGTGGTCCGCAGTGATGAAACGCTGGGGACTGCGGCGCGTTCTTCGCATGGCGCTGGTCGCGATTGTAGTCGGTCGCTGTGTATCGAACCGGGTGGTACCTGTGGATGAACCGCGGGCATTTGGCGGCGCCCTCGACGGCCTCTTTCTTCAGGATCTACTACGCGACCGATACGCGAATCGACGCGATCCTGGTGGGATGCGCGCTGGCCTTGCTGGTGCGCGAGTCGCGGCTCCAGAATCTCTGGCGCCGGCTGGAGTCTGCGGCCTGGTTTCCGACGATGGCGCTGCTGGCCACGCTAGGCACGATCGCGTGGGTCACCCAGTATCGATGGCGCACCGAGACCTTCGGCTATACCGTGATGGCGATGGCGTCGAGCACTCTACTGCTCGCGATTTTCCTCCAGCCGCAATGCTGGATTGCGCGGGTGCTGGCCACCCGTCCGCTGGTCCATCTCGGACGCATTTCATACGGCGTGTACCTGTTTCACGCGCCGTTGCTTACGGGTTTGGAGGTCAAGCTCCGCTTCTCCGCAGAGTATATCGAACCCGCCCGCTACCTCCCTATGCTTGCGCTTTTGACTCTCGGCTCGGTGGGTGCGGCAGCGCTGCATTATCACTTGATCGAAAGGCGGTTCCTGGTCATGCGCGGGCCGCGGCCGTTTCTCGCGAAGCGCGCAGGTCTGGAAAGATGCGCGGTTTCCGAATAAAACGTTGATCGCGTCGAGAGTATTCAATTCTCGCCGAAAGCAGGCGATGCGACGGGTCGCTTTTCACTCCTGCCAATGCGGCGTTCGAATGCGGCTATGGCAGGTATGATCGCGAAACGTCGCACCCACCGGGTGTCCGATCTAAGAGGAGCCCCGTTGGACCGCGTTAGAAGCGCTGGGCGCGATGTTCAGGAGCACGCGCGCGACCCAAGAATGCACGAGAACTGGCAGGAGAACTGGAATGACTAAAAGGTTGGGACTCCTTTTCGTCGCAATCCTCATGGTCGCGATGGGGCGCGGCGGCCCGGGAGCGCTCGCCCAGATGCCGCCCAATGAACAGGTCACGGTCCTGCAACTGCCGGCCTATTCGCCGCATTGGGTTGCGACCATGACTCCGCTATCAGGATCCATAATGATGACGCCGATCGTACTGATCGACGGCGATACGCAGAAAGTACTCGGCAATCTTTCGGGCGGTTTGGCCGCAATGTTCGCGCCGTCGCCCGACCACAAATTTTTCTACCTGGCGGATACCTTCTATTCGCGCGGCACGCAGGGCGATCGCACGGATGTACTGTCGATTTACGACGCTACTCATCTGTCGCGAATTGGCGAGATTCCGATCACCAGCAAACGCCAGCTCGCGCTGGCCGATCCGAGTTCGATGGGCGTGACGCCCGACGGGCGCTTTGTGTTGCTGCTGAATTTGACTCCCGCGACCTCGGTCACTGCGGTCGACCTCGACGGCAAGAAGGTGGCCGGCGAGATTCAGACGCCGGGCTGCTCCGAAATATTGATTCTCGGCGATCGCCAATTCGCCTCTGTATGCGCCGACGGTTCGATGCTGACCACTGACTTCGACGACAGCGCCAAGACGACTTCGCAAAAGCGCACGGCCAAGCCGTTTTTCGACGTCGAGAAGGACCCGGTCTTTCAGTTGCCGGCGATGATCGACAAGAAAGCCTACTTCGTCAGCTACCATGGCATGGTCTATCCGATGGACCTCAGCGCGAGTCCGGCGGAGCCGGCAGAGACGTGGTCGATGCTGAGCGACGCGGAGAAGAAGGAAGGTTGGCGGCCGGGCGGGTGGCAGCCGGTCGCCGGCTATGCGCCGGGGCACCTGATTTTCGTACTGATGCATCAGGGCGGCGAGTGGACACAAAAGTCGGCCGGCCCGGAGGTCTGGGTGTACGACGTCAACGATCACAAGCGCGTCGCCAGGATTCCGATGCCGTTGCAGTCCAATGCGATCAAGGTCAGCCAGGATGACAACCCGCTGCTGTTCGCGCTGGTGACGAGTGAGTCGAAGCTGCAGATCTTCTCGGCGCTCAAAGGCAGATACCTGGGCACGGTCAACGAGGTCAGCCAGCACCCTTACACGTTGTTCGGGCTGTAGTAGCTGCTGAGCACGCGACCAGCGAGGCCGCGCGCGGGGCGACTGGCGTCGCGGAACGGGCGGTGCTATTGGCAGGAACAGGGGCGCGCCGGGAAACGGCTTGGTGGAATTCCGGCGCCACCCGCGAAACAGGAGACGGCGAATGGATCGACTGGTAGAACGTCTTTCACGAACGGTGGCGCAGCGGACCTCGCGGCGCGGCTTTCTCGGCTACCTGGGCAAGGCGCTGGTCGGTGGGATGATGATCCCGCTGTTGCCGATCAACCGCGTGGTCGAGAAGGCGCAGGCGCAGATGAGCGGTGAGAACGGGGCCGCGGCGGAGGGCGAGGGCGGCGATCTCACGAGTTGCGATTACTGGCGCTACTGCGGCTTCGACGGCTACCTGTGCAGTTGCTGCGGCGGAGCGCTGACCTCGTGCCCGCCGGGCACGGTGGCGTCGCCGACTTCGTGGGTGGGGACGTGCCAGCATCCGACCGACGGCAAGGAATACATCATTGCGTACCGTGACTGCTGCGGTAAGGACGTATGCAACCGCTGCTTCTGCGACAACAATAAGGGGCAGGTACCGATCTACCGGCCGCAGCTGGATAACGACATCATCTGGTGCTTCGGCGCGAAGAACTTCGCCTATCACTGCACCACGGCGATTCGGCTGGGCGCTAAAACCTGAGCGCCTGACTCCCAGACGACAAGCGGTCAGACGCCGCGCGGACTTTAGGCCGCGCGGCGTTTGCGCGTTTGATAATAGCGCGGCAGGCACACCGCCACATCAGGCGAGTACGCACGTGCAGATTCGCCCTCCATGGTCTGACTTGGCGGGCGGCGCCGCCGCCGCCCGCCTGCGTATTCGAGCCGCTGGACAAAAGGGCGCGCCGCAGGTTACGCGGCGGCGCGCTTTTCGTTCGCGGTCTTACTCGTTTGCAGTCTTGGTGCCCGGACGGGCGAGCGGAACGATCTGCGCGATGTCGCACTGAATCATCGCGCTCAGCTTGTTGTCGATCTGGTAAAACCGGGTTGTGTTGATCGACCCGGTGGCGGCGCGGAACTTGGGCACAAACTCCTTCTGCACGTCGAGGCGCGCCTGCTTGATCGCTATCACTTCGTCGAGCTTGTTCGAGGCGTCCTTGTCGGTCAGCGTCTGGTAGTGCTCGGCGTAGGCTTTGACCTCGGCGGCATGACGATCGTCGAGCTTATCCATGCGGGCCTCGTAAGCGTCGTAGAGCGGCCAGAACGCTTTGGCCTGCGCTTCGCTTAGATTCATATTTGCGCCGACAATCGCCTTGCGGTCCGCGCGCGCGGCCGCTATATCCAGCTGCCGCTGCGTTTTGCCCGGGGGCGAGCTGGTTTGCGCCGCTGCGGGGTGAACCACGCCGAGCGTGCAGAACATCGCGAGAGCCGCGCCGGCGGCAAGATACTTGATAACACTCATCAGAAATTTCCTCCCTTGAAATGGCCTGCCGGTGGCTTTGGCAGAAATCGGCAGCGGCCGTCCGGGTGAAGCTATCCGAAGCGCCGACTGTGCTCAAGCGCGCGCACAGGACGGAGCTAAAATCATGGGTTGCCGCGCCGGCACGCGGTGTCGCTATTTTTTCTTGCAGAAAGTACGGACGTAAGTCACCAGGTCGTGAATTTCCGGGTCAGAGAGCCCGTCGCTCCAGCTCGGCATGTCACCCGGCAGGCCGACTGAGGCGCCACCGCCCTTGATCACTTTGAACATCGTATCGTCCGAGATCTTCTGCATTGCGGCGCAGTCGGTGTAGTTCTGCGGCTTGGTCGCGAGCGATCCAGCCGAGGGTCCGTCGCCGCGCCCGTCGGCTCCGTGACATTTCGCGCAGTAGGCGGTGTAGTTGTCCTTGGCGCTATCGGCCCGGGCGATCGATCGAGTGAACGCGCTGGTGAGGGCGAGAATTGCCGCAGTGCCGATAAGGGCCGTCATAGTGGTCATCAGTCGCATCGCTTTTCCTTTGGTTGCAATCGTGAAGAGTCGAGCCCGCGTCCGCTCTAGCGCGAACGCTTGAGATACTCCGTCAGCGCGCGTGCATCGTTGGCTGGAAGATTCGCCTGGGTCCGCATGTGCATCATGATGATGTCCCATTGCGCCGGGGAGAACTCCGAGCCCGGGCGCGCGTTATGGCATTGTGCGCAATAGACCGGCCATAGCTTCGCACCTTGCTTGAACAGCTCGCGCTGCTGCTGTTCGTCTTGCGCCGCCAGTGCCGTTGTGGCCCCGAGCGTCAGCAGCGCGATCGCCAGTAATCGAATTGCCATGCTCTTGCTTAGTGTGCCCATCGTCATGCCGCCCCCTCCTGGAAGTCCGCTCAAAACCCGACCGCGAACTGGGTCAGGATCGCCTGGTCGTTGGGCGTCGCACCGACGCTGCCCACAGTCGGCGTGCTCGCGCCGTTGAAGGTGTAGGCGGTGCCGCCCGCCCGCGGCAACTCGAGGTCGAACTCGGTCTGCCACACAATTGACGGCGCTATCCAGTAGTCCAGGCCGAGCGCGACCTCGCGTGCATGCGGCGCGAAGGTCGAGGGCGAGCCGCTGGAGCCGAAGCTCGGATTGGTCGAGATCTCGTCGGTGACGACCGCACGCTGGTTGACGCCCGAGTAGCGTACCAGCGGTTCGAGCTTGGCGAGGTACTGGTCGAATGCGCCCAAGCCGGGAATGTGCAATCCGTTGAGAAAGTAGCCGGCTTGGAAATACCACCCTTGGCGGTTGTCGGGGCCCGACCCGGCCGGCATCTGCCGATAAGCCGAGATCCAGGCGCCGCGCGTCTGCAGATTGCCGAGCAGATAGGCGAAGTCAACGCCCCAGGCATTCAGCCACAGGCCGTCCTGCCACTTCCCGTTGTACGTCGAAGCGCCCAGTTCCAGACGTCCCAGGTTGCTGTCGAGCGGAAATGGATAGATACGGAACCTTCCGCCATATGCCTTCCCGTTCGTGTTGGTGGTGATGTTGGTCGAGCCGTTGAGCGCCTGGCCAACGACCGGCACCGGCAAGTCGGAGTCATAGCTGGGCCCGTTGGCTGCCCATACCGTATAGTCCGCGTCCTGCCCAAGTTGGCCCCACTGATACGCCCCGCGCAGTTGCATCCCGATATCGGTCGGAGGAACCAGGGCCGCGGACCCATAGGGCAGCGGCGCTGTGATAAAGCGGTTGACCCAGAATGGTCCCTGGGTTTCGTAAAAGTCGCCGAAGGGCTGGTCGAAGATCCCCAGCACCGCCTCCATGTAGTCATTAAGGAATATCTGGGCGGTGGCGACCGGCGCGTCGAACGAGGCGCCAGAGCCGGGATCGTATGCCGCTTCGAATGTGCCCTCGAACGCCAGCCAGTCAGTCGGGCGGTATAGCATGATTGGTTCGAAGTCGAGCGTGAAGGTGTTCTGGTTTAACTTGTGGTCATAGATATAGTCGACCGCTGCTCCGCCAGTGAGGGTGAATTGATGCGAGCCCCAATAGCCGCCCAGCAATCTGGCGATCTGCGGCTCGGTCGGCCCGGCCGCTACCTGGGCCTGGATCTGTTTCAGCTCCGCGTCGGTTTTGGTCTGCAACTGTTGATTGCTGTTCTGGAGCTGTTGGGTCGTGGCCTGAAGTTGCTGATTGGTACTGCGGACCTGGCTGTCCTGCGATTGCACCTGGTCAAGCTTCTCTTCGAGCTTCTCGATCAGTTTGCGGTCTCTGGCGCGGTCCGCCCGCAATTGGCGCAGCTCGCGTTGGACTTCCTTGAGCGCCTTGGCCTGCACCTCAGCGTCATCCGCCAACGCCCTGGGCGCTGCCGTCACCATAGCCATCGCGAGGACCACCGCCGTCAAAGCGACAATCGCCAGGATCCGAGCTCCGGATTTTCTAGACGCCATGAATCCCCCCTCCTGTGATACGACCGTAACGAGAGCCGGGTTGAGCAACGAGCGTGCCCGATAAGGCCAGCGCCGGCCGCATCGCGCGATCTGTCCGCCAGCGTCACAAATTTACGTTCACGGCGCATCGGTGGAGGAAGGAAAGACGATTCCAGAACAGAGAAACTGTGCTGCAGAGAACCAAATTGGCCTTGATGGTGCCCCGCCTTGCAGAATCGCGGACCCGATACGCTTATTTTTTCGCCGGCATTGCATGCGGAGCGTCTGGTGCAATCGGGGCCATCGAATGTATCAATTGGCACCATCGCCCGGCATCATCGCCGCATCGTCGCGCGGCCCCGTCGCAGCGGTTTAGGGTTCGGCGCAGGGCCGCGCGAATTCTGTTCCCGCTCTTCCCGCGTTAGTCACACTGGCTATCCAGGATGGTCCGGCTCTTGCGTAGCTTTTTGGATCGAGGCGGACCATGAAATTGTTCAACAGAATTTTATGCGCGGTGGATTTTGACGAATCCTCTGCCGTAGTATTGCACTTTGCCCGTGAAATCGCGCAGCAAAGCGACTCGACACTTTGCATATTGCACGTCACTCCGCTACCGCTCAACGCCGCCGAATTTTCTCAGATCCCAATGGACCCCTACCCGGTGTGGGAGAAGACCGCTCGGGTCGAGTTGGAGAAGCTGACAGTTGCCCATCTCGAAGGTCGCGGCGTTGCTTACAAGATCGAGACGCGCAGCGGTGAGGCCGCCGACGGCATCCTTCGCCAAGCCCAGGAAATGGACGCCGACCTTATCGTGATGGCAACCCACGGCCGCAAAGGAGTTAGCCATTTTCTAATCGGTAGCGTGGCTGAACGAGTGATCCGTCGTTCGCTGCGGCCTGTGTTGGTGGTCAGGCCGAAAGAGGCTGCCGCCGCGGGATGACCCGCAGCGCTGCGCGACTTTCCCCGCTGCTGCCGAGGTTTGCCGGGCGGGGCGAAGACTGTTAGTAAATCGTCCGTGGCCCAACCCAAGCCGCCTGCAGCACCGGCGGTCCATCATAACAATCTCAGCTACTATCATCTGCTCTGGGACCATGAATTGGCCGAGCTGGGACCTGTCATGGATGCACTCGCCGGGCATCGCAGGGAAATTCTGGAGCATTGGTATCAGCTCTAGCTGTTGCATTTCGGCGACGAGCGTTCGCTCGCGCAAAGCGAGTTCTTCGAGATCTGCGGCCTGGATCTCGACGCCACGACCGAGACCTTGCGCGCGGGCACCTTCGAGCAGTTCGTGATCCGGATGCGCCGGATTGGCGTCGCGCTGGCGCAGCGGCGGGTGCCATTCGCCGAAGTCGTCGCCTCAATGCATCTGTTCGAGGAGAGCGCGATCGCGAATTTCCCGCCCGGCGTGGATTCGCCGATGTACCGAGTCTTCGACAAGGTCAGCCACTGCCGGATTATCGCGCTCTCCGAGGCCTATTTCAGAAACCAGGAAACGCTCGCCGCGGCGCGGATTCAGAGCCTCGAGAAGGAGGCGGGCCTGCTCGCGGGAGAGCTGCGGACCAACTTTCATGGTCTGGTCGGTGCTACGCCTGTGATGCGTCGACTGTACGCGCGGATCGAGCCGGCGGCGGGCGTGCGTGGCACCGTACTGATCGTCGGCGAGAGCGGCACTGGCAAGGAATTGGTGGCGCGCGCGGTGCATGAGTGCTCGCGGACGCCGGCGACGCCGTTCGTCGCGCTCAATTGCGCCGCGATTCCCCGCTAACTTATCGAGAGCGAGCTTTTTGGCTACAAGCGCGGCGCGTTCAGCGGCGCCACCATCGACTACCCGGGACTGTTTCGCGCGGCCGAAGGCGGCTCCTTGTTCCTCGACGAAATCACCGAGATGAGCGCGGCTACCCAGAGCAAGCTTTTGCGGGCCCTCCAGGAACGCACGGTACGGCCGGTCGGATCGACCCGCGAAGTGACGTTCGACGTCCGCGTCATCGCCTGCAGCAATCGCGACCCGCAGGTCGCGGTCCGCGAGGGCCATCTGCGCGAGGACCTCTACTACCGCCTTCAGGTCAATCTGATCGAGGTTCCGCCGTTGCGCGAGCGCCTGGCCGACATTCCGCTGCTGACCGACCATTTCATCGCGCTTTTCAACCGGCGCATGATGAGGCCCGCGGCGATCGTCGGGATCGCACCGCAGGCGCTAGACTCGATGAATCGTTACAACTGGCCCGGCAACGTGCGCGAGCTTTCGAACGCGATTGAGTCGGCCTTCACTTTTGGAACCGCGGATACAATTCGCCTTGCCGACTTGCCGCCGGCGGTCGCGGCAGCAGCAGGCATCGCGCCGGCTCCACAAACCGCTTCGGCGGCTGATTCAGCCACGCTCAGTTTCATTGATACCGAGCGCGATCTTATTCGGCGCGCGCTGGCTTCGACCGGCGGCAACAAACTTCGCGCCGCCAAGCTGTTGGGCGTTTCACGCAAGCGGCTGTATGCCCGCCTGCGCCGCTATCGACTCGACTGACGGCGCGGCTTCCGGGTACAGAGAACTGGAACTTCGATTCCTGCGCGCGCCGACAGACAGGCAGTGGAAACCTCTCCCGGTGGGTTTGATTGCATCTTCCATTGCATCCACTCGCACAATCAATTGCCGACCCTGGCGAATAATCAGGTGCTCGCGCTCGAATTGGGCCAGATGCTCGGTGATTCTCGGGCGCGAAGCGCCGACCAGGTCGGCCAGGTCCTGGTGACTAGGAGATATTCTCAGAAGCTCGCCACGCGACTCTTTGATTCCAAAGTCCGAGGCCAGTTCAAGCAAGGCAATCGCGATGCGTTCGCGAAGACCGAGAAAACCGGATGTACGCAGAAGCACCTGGTACCACTGTTTCAGGTCGTTCTGATGAAACGTCTTGTAGGCCAATCCGGAGCGAAGTCCGGCGATACGTCCGAAATCGCTCCAGCTCAGGCTAGCGACTCTGCAATCACTATAGGCCTCACATTGAAAATCGAACTGGCTAATTGGCAGCGACGGAAACTGCGGGATCGGACCCGCCGGGATCAACGCGATAGTCACCCGCCGGGCGCGGGCGCTCCGACAGGTAATACGCGCGATGCCGTGCGACAGGATATGGGCGTCGGATAGCAGCGCGGCCGCACGGAAGATGGTTTTCGACTCTTTGAAGTGGGTGACCGCAGCCGTTCGTGCCAGCAATGCCAGTTCCGCAGTTGAAAGCCACGACAGAGCCTTGAGCCCGGTCAGCCGGTCAAGGTCGTTAGCCGGAGTATTTGAGATCCTGCTGAAAATGCGTGTGCCAGGTAACATGTGAGGATTCTCCCGCTCTTTACCAATACCTTCGGGATTTCCATCGCTGATATCGCTTTGTCCGCTTCCAATGCGATGCAATTTTACAGCCAAGAAATTGCACGTTCTAAAGTAGCTCTTTGCCGCGCGGCCGCGCGGGAATTTCTGCCGCGCTTACGGGTCTTTTCGCCACAAGGAGCGCGAGGTCTGTATCCATCGGATGCAGTCGTTTTCCGGGCTGCCGACTACCGCCCGCAACGAGTCCCTGATTTCTGCGATGCGCGCGGCGCTCTCCGTTGGCACGGCTATAGCTCCTGACCTAGATATGGCGCTCCGAGTCGACGGCTGATCAAGGAGGAAAGATCTAATGGCTTTTCCATATAGGCGGATTTTGGCCCCGATCGAGTTCGACGATACCGCGCACGCGGTACTGGATGCCGCGGTGCGGATCGCGACAGAGACGGGCGGCACCGTATTCCTGATGCACGTGGTTCCGATGGTCGTGGCGCCAACCGGGATGCCCAACTACGTGGACATTTACAAGGACCAGGAAAAAATCGCGCAACAGAAACTCGCGGCTATCGTCGAATGCCGGCGCGCGGAGGTGAAGTGTGAGTTGATGACCCGGATCGGAGATCCGGCCCACGAGATACTTGCGCTGGAACGCCAGATGGCGGCCGATTTGATCGTGCTCGCGACACACGGCCGCAAGGGGGTCCGGCGAATGCTGCTGGGCAGCGTGGCGGAGGCCGTCTTGCGTGATGCGACCTGTCCGGTGTTGACCGTTCAGCGCCAGGAGTCTGACGTGCACCTGGTTGCCAAATGGATGACGCCGCATCCCATCACCGCCGAGCCGGCCGAAAAACTCGAGGCCGCGCGGGCCAGGATGCTCTCCGGCCATTTCCGCACGATACCGGTTTTGAGCAATGGGAAGGTGGTCGGAGTTATCACTGATCGCGATCTTCGCCGCCACGAGGGTTACCTCGACCATACCGAGGTCAGGCTCGCGATGACCACGGAGGTTGCTACCGTTACCGCCGTGACGCCCATTCATGAAGCAGCGAAGCGCCTGCTCGAGCGCAAGATCGGCGCGTTGCCGGTGGTCGAGGGCGAGCGGCTGGTCGGAATCATCTCCACCAGCGACGTGCTGCGCGCATTTCTGGAAACGACTTGAGCGTTGCACGCGGCGGGTGTAGCTGTCGGGTAAGCATCGATGACGACGCCATCGCAATCCACCGCTTACACACGCGATCTGCCAGGCGTCGTGGCCGCGATGATGCGTCCGGAGATCTATCGTGATCATCCGCGCTCGATTGAATCGCGCCAGACACATATTTCCTACGTCTTCCTGGCGGGGGACTACGTTTACAAGATCAAGAAGCCAGTGCGGTTTTCGTTTCTCGACGCTTCTTCTCTCGCCCGGCGCCATCAACTATGTTTGGACGAAGTACGGCTTAACCGGCGACTCGCGCCAGACATCTACCTGGGCGTCGTTGCGATCATACAGAGCGGCAGCGGTGAGTTAGAGCTGAGCGCGGAGGCCGTCGGCGCGGCGGAAGCGGGTGCGGTGGTCGAGTGGGCGGTCTGGATGCGTCGGATGAGCGAGGCCGCGATGCTCGATCGGATGGTGGCCGGCGGCAAAGTGAGTATCGCGCAGATTCGCGCCGTCGCGTCGCGGCTCGCCGCTTTCCATCTCGCGGCTGCCACCGGTCAGGCATGGAAGTATGGGGCGGCGGCGGCGATATGGCGGCTGATGCGCGGAAACCTGGAAGAGCTTGCGCGCGATCGCGCGGACACAATCGCGCCGGCGCAACTGGATGAGCTCGAACGCTTCGCTCATCGCACGATCGAATCGCGCTGGAGCCTGCTCAACCGCCGCGCACTCGGCGGCCGCGTGTGCGAGGGCCACGGCGACTTGCGTTGCGAGCACGTTTCACTTGACGGCGAAACGATTACGATCATCGACTGCGTCGAGTTCAGCGAGCGGCTGCGCTACGTCGACGTCGCTTCGGACGTGGGGTTTCTCGCGATGGATCTCGACCGGCTCGGCGCTTTCGGCCTCTCGGACGAGTTGGTGGGGGCGTATCGCGAGGCATCGGGCGACGCTGATCTTCCGCTGCTGATTCCGCTCTACAAGTTTCATCGCGCACTCGTGCGCGCCAAGGTCGAGAGCCTGACCAGCCGCGACGCCGCGATTGCGCCCGCTGCGCGCGATGCGGCGGCCGCGGCGGCGGGACGCTACGTCGCCCTTGCGCTCGATTACGTGCGCGAGTCCCATCCTGCAATGGTCGTCGTCTGTGGGCTCTCCGGCAGTGGCAAATCGACTGTGGCGCGGCACCTGGCGGACCGGCTCGGATTCGAATGGCTGCGCTCCGATGAGATCCGCAAACGCGTAGCTGGCGTCGCGCCGACCGAGCGCCTCTCCGACAGCTATGCAACCGGCGCCTACAGCCACGAGTTCACGCGGAAGACCTATGCCGCGCTGCTCGGCGAGGCCGCGGCGCGCCTGCGCGACGGCGCCGGCGTGATCGTCGACGCCACCTTTGCCGCGCCCACCCATCGTGCCGAAGCGCGCGCGCTTGCCGCGCGCGTTGACGTGCCGCTGCTCTTCGTCGAGTGCACTGCGAGCCACGACGAGATCGTGCGCCGGCTTACCGCTCGAGCGCGCCGCCCCGACGAAGTCTCCGATGCTGGCGTGGCGACCTATCTGGGCCAGCGCAACGAGTTCGTCGCACTGAACGAGATCCCGAATTCCTCTCACCTCGTGGTGGATACGGAGCGGAATTTCAAGGCCGTGTCGGCGTCAATTATCGAGCGGCTTAGGGGCGTCGGTCGCGCGAGTGACTGACGACAAGGACGCGGTTGCCGGCCAAAGCGCAGCTGCCGGATCATCCGAAAATAGCGTCGCCAGCGGACTTGGCGGTCTTAGCCGCGAAGAGGCCAAGGCGCGGCTGGCCGAGTTCGGCCCCAATTTGCTGGTTGAGCGCGAGCGCGCCGCGCACCTGGTGCAATGGCTGTGGATGCTTGCCGACCCAATGGCGTTGATGCTGGCGGGAGCCGCGCTGCTCTATTTGTTGCTTGGCAAACCCCATGAAGCGACGGTGCTCGCGGTCGTGATAGTCCCGGTACTCGGCGTGGACGTGTTGATGGAGGCCCGTTCGCGCAGCGCTCTCAAGCAACTCGCCAGCGCCGTGGCGCCGCGGGCGCGAGTCTTGCGCGACGGGCAGCGTGCCGAAGTTCCGACCGCCGAATTGGTGCCCGGCGATCTGCTGCTTTTTCGCGAGGGCGACGTCCTACATGCCGACGGTATCGTGCGGCGCGCAGCAAATCTCGCCGTCGACGAATCGCAACTGACGGGCGAGGCCGAACCCCGGGAAAAAGCCGCGCATCCGAAGGCTCCCGCCATCGATGCCGAAGGACAGAGCCGCTTCTTCGCAGGCTCGATGGTGGTGGCTGGGCAGGGCGTGGGTGAAATAACCGCAACCGGACGGCTCACGCGCTTTGGTAACATCGCGCGCCTGGTTGGCGAGAGCGAGTTACAGGCGACGCCGCTGCAGGTGAAAACCGCGCGGGTCGCGCGATGGCTCATAGGGATCGCTCTTGGTTTGTCGACCGCGATTTTTGTCCTGCGATGGTTTAGCGGCGTGCCGCCGCGCGAGGCTTTGCTCTACTCCGTCAGCCTCGCGATGTCGGCGGTGTGCGAAGAGATGGTCGTAGTGCTGAGCCTATTCCTGACCCTCGCCGCGCTGCGGCTCAGTCGCCAGGGCGTGCTGGTGAAGCGCCTGGCGAGCGTCGAGACGCTGGGCTCCACCACCGTTATTTGCATGGACAAGACCGGCACGCTCACCGCCGGCAAATTCGCGCTCGAAGTACATCGCGTGTTGGACGCCGGACAGCTCGGCGAACCTGCGCTACTGGAGGCGGCGGCACTCGCTTGCGAACCCGGCGCGATGGACTCGCTGGAGCGTGAAATACTGGCGCACTGCCGCAGCCACGGTGTTCAGGTCGAAGCGCTGCACGATCGTTGGAGACTCGCATACGACTACCCCTTCGACATGGCGGGTAAGCACATGTCCCACGTCTGGATGCGCGCGCCTGGCAACGAGGGCGTTACCGCCGGAGCGCGCATCGTGGCCAAAGGCGCGCTGGAAGGGATCCTCGAACACTGCAAGGCTGAACCCGGCGACCGCGAGCGAGCACTTGCGATAAATTCGGAACTCGCCGGCCAGGGGATGCGCGTGATCGCGGTAGCGGGTCGTTTCGCCGACGCTAGCGATCACGCAAACGCCGGCGCGGCGAGCATGACCGGGAACGTGGCGCGCGCGTCGGCCGGTTTTCGCGGCGTGCGCGAAGACGATGAAAGCGACCTCGTCCTCTACGGCTTATTGGGCTTTCGTGACCCGTTGCGTCCGGAAGTCCCGGCCGCGGTGGACGAATGCCAGACGGCCGGGGTCAAGCTCAAGCTTATCACCGGCGATCATGCGTTGACGGCTCACGCCGTGGCGGAGGCCGCCGGTATCGTCCATGATGACAGCCTGATCGTAAGCGGATCTGAACTGGCGCGTTTGAGCCCGGAGGACGTCGCCCGGATAGCACGCAGCGCCAGCATCTTCGCGCGCGTGCAACCCGAGCAGAAATACCAAATCATTGACGCGCTGGTGCACGCCGGTGAAATCGTGGCGATGATCGGCGACGGCATAAACGACGCCCCTGCGCTGCGCCGCGCCCATATCGGCGTGAGTATGGGGCGGCGCGGCACGGAGGTCGCTCGCGCCGCCGCCGATCTGATCCTGCTCGACGACGATTTCGCCGCCCTTGTGCACACAGTGCGTGAGGGGCGCCGCGTGTTCGGCAATATCCAGCATTCGCTGCGATACTTGACCGGATTCAAATTCGCGTTGGTGGGACTGGCGCTCCTCGCGCCAGTGCTAGGACTGCCGATTTTGCTGCTGCCGGTCATCCTGGTGTGGCTCGAGATGGTGGTGCACCCGGTCTCCGCGCTGGCTTTCGAGGGCGAGCCGGGCCCGCCCGACCTGATGCGGCGGCCGCCGCGCGATCCGCACGCTCCGTTGATCGGCAGCGCCCGGGTCCTGCGCTCAACCTGCTCGGGCGCGCTGTTGACGGTCGCCGCGCTGAGCGAGTACGCGGCCCGGCTAAACCGCGGGGAGCCATATGCGCGCGCGGCCGCCATGGTGGTGGTAATTCTCGGAAGCCTGTTCCTGATGTGGGCGGAAGTGGCAGGCGATCGTCCGTGGTGGAGGACTCCGTTGCCCGCGCGCGCCAGCTTTTGGATCCTTTCCGTCCTGGTCGCCGCGAGTCTGCCTATCTTCATGGCGATCGGCCCAATAGCCGCGCTTTTGCAAATCAGACCGATCGCGCCGCGCGACTGGGCAATCGCGGCTGCGCTCGCGGTGGTCCCGGCAATATGGCGCGTCGCCGGGACCAGTAGTAGCAGACTATCGTGATGTTAGATTAATCAGTTGTAGGCGAGATATTGTTGTCCTCGCAGCCTTTGAACTAATTAATCTTAATATTCGTCATGGTGGCGCACCCAGAACTGAAGATTGCTCTGGCCAGCTTAGTCGCGTCCCTTGGGGGACCAGGTCAAGGTAGTGATAAGCGCCGTTTAGCATGTCCACGCCACGCGAGTAGCACGAATAGGTATGGAACAGGTTACCATCCGCGTCTTTGTGGAACACGCTGATTTCCACCATTTCCGAACTAGGAGGCTTGCGCGAGGCGTAATTGTGAAAGGCCTACCCTTGGTCGGAATGGCGGCGCCGGTGCGATAGTCATTAGCGTCCGCGCCGAATAGCGCAGACTAAGCGGCCGCTCCCATTATCATCTGAAAGATCTGGATGATCGCCGGGCCGAGAATGATGATCATCATGGCGGGCAGAATAAACAGTACCAGCGGCAAAAGCATTTTCACCGAGCTTTTTTGCGCCGCCTCTTCTGCCATTAGGCGCCGTTTGGTGCTTAGCAGTTCGCCGGCCGCGCGCAATGAAGGTCCCAATCGACCGCCGATCTCTTTGCTCTGGATGAATACGGCGCCGATTGCCTTGAGGTCGTCCACGCCGGTCCGTTCGCTGAGATTGCGCATGCTGTCTTCGAGCGAGACGCCCGCGCTCATCTCGGCCGCCGCGGTCGTAAATTCCTTGCCCAGCACCCGGCCCTGCCGCGCGGTCTCGCGGCCGACGACTCTGATCGCTTCGAGCAGCCCCTGTCCGGCTTCCAGCGTGACCACGAGCAGATCGAGAATAGCGGGCAGTTCATGCAGGATGGTGAGTTGGCGCCCGCGCCCCAGGCGCTTGACGATGTTGCCGGGCAGCAGATAGCCGATCACTGCGCCGCCCAGAACGGCCGGTACCCGCCACCTTGGGTAAAAGTGTGCGATTACCAGGCCCAGAGCAATTACTAGTACGAAAGAGGCGACCCGTGCCGCACGGTACAATGCCAACTTCTCAACCTGGTTGAAACCTGCCCGGGTCAGCGCGATGTGAGTTTGCCGGACGCGAGGCGCGTTCTGGTCGGCGGCGTCCGCCTTGCTCACCCACCATGCGAGCAATTGTCCGGGGATGCCGCTCCATTGAAGCGATGAGCGGGCGAGGGTGCCGGAACCGCTATACCTCGCGGCTGCGCGCTCTCGCTCCCAGGAATGTCGCGGCTCGTCCGCCGTAAAGCCGTAGTACAGCGCCATAACGGTCGTCAGACCTAGGAAGAAAACAGTGATGGCTACCATGTAGGACATGTCAGTAGTCGACCCGCGCGATTCTGCGCATCACGAAAAAGGCAATTATGTCGAGCACGACAGCGGTTTCGAGCATCTTTTGTCCATACTCATTGTGAAACAGTGGACGTGAATAAGCCGGATTGATGAAGCTGAAGGCCAGCAGCACGATGAACGGGAGCAAAGTGACGATGATCGCACTCGCTCGCGACTGCGCGGTGAGCGCGCGCAACTGATGTTCGGCGCGCTGGCGGTTGCGCATTCCTTCCGCGACATGCTGGAAAACCTCGGCCATGCTGTTCCCAACGTCGGTCTGGACCCGCACCGCGGCAACCAGGAAGGCCAGCTCTTCGACCGGCGCCCGCTGATACATCGCCTCGAACGCCAGGGGCAAGGTCATCCCGAGCTGAACCTGCTCGACGATCAGGCGCAGCTCGCTGGAAATCGGTTCGGGCAGATTCTGTCCCGCCATCTGCAGCGCGCGCAGTATCGTATGGCCTGACTCGAGCGCGGACTTGAGCAGATCAATCAGATACGGCAATTGTTCGCTGAGCAGCTTGAGCCGTTGCCTGCCCCTGCGCCGCGCGTAAAGCACGGGCAGCATGGCGGCGGCAACGCCGCATAGTAGCGCGCCGGGGACCTTTAGCCAGTGACCCGAGATGACAGTGCCGGCAACCAAAAGTGCCGGTATCGCGAGCACCAGCGGCACGGTCGCCTGCCGCATGGTTTGGCTGAGGTAGCTGCCCACCCACGGCACCATGCGCAGCCGCGCGAGCACGAGCGTCATCTCGTCCTTGGGCGGGGTCCACGCGGGTTGCGCGCGTGGAGTTGCAGATGAATCTCCGAGCCGCCGTTCGAGAACCCGGTCCCGCGCGAGCCGATGCTTTCGCCGGATCGTGTAGTAGACCAGCGCGGGGCTTATGAGCAGGGCGAAGCAAACGAGTGTGATCAGCTCCGTCATCGGGGTGGTTCATCTCGCGCAGGATGCGCATCCAACGATCGCGCGACGACGAAGCCGGCAGCCTCGAAACGCTCGGTATAGAAGGGCCGCGTATTGGTAGTTCTGAAATGTCCCAGCACCTTGCCGGTCGGATCGACCCCGGTGCGCACGTATTCGAACAGGTCCTGGGTCAGCACGGTATCGCCTTCCATCCCGGTAATCTCGGTTATCTTGATGAGCTTGCGAGTGCCGTCGGAATGTCGCGCGAGCTGGATAATCAGGTTGATCGAGTTGGCGACGTACTGATGCATCGCTTTCTCGGGCAGCGCCACGCCCGAGAGCAGCATCATCATCTCGAGCCGTCCCAGCGAGTCCCGCGGAGTGTTTGCATGGATGGTGGCCATCGAGCCGTCGTGGCCGGTCGACATCGCCTGCAACATGTCGAGCACTTCGGCGCCGCGTACCTCGCCGACGATCACGCGGTCGGGTCGCATCCGCAAGGTATTGCGAAATAGCTCGCGCTGCGTGACCTCGCCCTTGCCCTCGACGTTGGGCGGACGAGTCTCGAGGCGGAAGACCTGGGGCTGCTGCAAGGCCAGCTCGGCGGCGTCCTCGATGGTAATTATGCGCTGGTTTTCGGGAATATAGGTGGAGAGGCAATTCAGCAGCGTGGTTTTGCCGCTGCCGGTCCCGCCGCTAATCAGAATGTTGAGCCGGGTGAGTACCGCGATGCGCACGAAGTCGGCCATCTCCTGGGTGCAGGTGCCATTGCTGATCAGGTCCTCTATTCGGTAGCTATGGCCACCGAAGCGGCGGATGCATAGTCCGGGGCCGTCGATCGCAAGCGGCGGTATGATGGCGTGCACGCGTGAGCCGTCGGGCAACCGCGCATCAACCATAGGCGAAGCCTCGTCGATCCGCCGGCCGACGCGCGACACGATACGGTTGATGACGCTCATCAGATGGTGATCGTCGCGAAAGCGTACGGTGGTTTTATAGATTTTGCCATTACGCTCGATCCACACCCCGCGGTAGCCGTTGACCAGGATGTCGGAGATGTCGTTGTCCTGGAGTAACGGCTCGAGCGGGCCGAGGCCCAGCATGTCGCTGGTGGTGGCTTCGATCAGGCGTTCGCGATCGGCTTCGGCCAGCAGCAGATGCTCTTCGTCGACCAGTTCGTCGATGACCGCATTCACCTGCGCCAGCAGCGGCGCGTAGCCCGCGTCTTCAAGCTTGGTGACGTCGATTTTCTTGAGCAGCAGATCCTGGATTCTGCCCTTGAGCGCCTGAAAACGCTCCTTGCCCACGTCTTCGTTGGACGAGGCCATCAGCTGGCGCGTGTCGAGGGCAAAGAGCGATGGCCCGGCCGCCGACGGCGCTCCCGTCCCTTCGCTTTGCAGACGATCGATTAAACCCATCGGCGGCTTGCCTCCCTAATGGCTCATCGCGCTCATCAGCCTGGAGAAAACGCCGGGCCGATGCGCACCATTGGCGTTCTCGGGCATTCCAATCAGGGTTTTGGCCAGCTGCTCGACCGCGACCAGCATCGGCGACTCCGGTGGTAGCGAGGAGAGCCCATCGCCCTGCGCCTCGGCAGCGGCCTGCGCTGCGGCGTCGTGTGGAATGCAAAAGGCTACCGGCCGATGCAACGCCGTCTGGATCTTCTCCAGCGAGATGGAATGCAAGGGTCGGTAATGGTTGAGCAACAGGTCGAGCGAGACGTGCTTCAGCTTGAGCCGTTCGAACAAATCAAGGAAGCGCTGCGCCGCGCGCACCCCTGTGATCGATTGTTCGAGCACGTATAACACGTTGCCTGCGCGCTCCCATGACGCCACCGTGCCCTCGTTCACATGATGCCCGCAATCGATCAACACGTAGTCGAACAACTGCAGCATCACTCCGATGGTGGCCTCGATAGTGCCCGGCGAAACCATCTCGCCGTCCTCGATCCGCGCCGGCGCGCTCAAAAGGTACAGCCCCGAGGCATGCTTGCTGGTGGCCGATTCCAGGCGGATCGAATCGACGCTGGTGGTGGGGTCGGCTAATTCGCCGATGGAATGAATACTCTTGAGATCGAGAATCGCCGCGAGCGAGGCTGATTGCAGGCCCAGGTCCACCAGCGCGACCTGCTTTTGCGTGAGGCGGCGCAGCGCGAGGCCCAGTGCAACCGTAAGGCTGCTGACGCCGACTCCGCCCGACACGCTGACCAGCGCGTAAGCAGCTTTGGTCACCTGTCCGCTTTCGCGATTGATTTCGCTGACGGTCCACAGCGAGCGCGCGAGGTCGACCGGATCGACCGGCATGAACAGCACTTCATTGGCGCCCGCGCCTAACGCGCTGCGCACTGCTTCCGGTGTACGCCGGCTGACCACCGTCGTAATTTGCGACCAGTTGCCGCTCTCGATCCATGGCCGCAACTCCTCGTCCCACAGGTCGAGGTCGTCGTCGAGCAGTATCATCAGGATGCGCACGGCGTCGCCTTGCGGCGGCGCCTGTCCGGGGGCTGAAATCTCGGCAATCTCCATCCGGAGGTCGGTGAGCGCGGCCAGTGATTCGCGCAATGCGGAGCGCTGCGCCGGCGTGCCTCCGGCGATCGAGATGTTCAGGCTGCCGCGCCGCTTGTGGTGAGCGGTATATAGGCCGTTGCCGTTTTCTTGCGCTGAATTCATTGCCCCTCCGGTTGACTTGCGGCGGCGTCCGCGCGCACGCGCCTATTCACTGGTCATGGTTTGGGTAACCGAAAGCTGGCTTGGAAAGGTAACCCCGAAAAAGGTCGTACCCAAAAACAGCTTGGTCGCAAGTTTGTAATTGACTGTCACGGTCACTGCGGTGCCGGTCACGCGCGGCACTGTGACGGGCGACAAAACCACCGGTTGCAGGCCGGAATCACTAATCAGCGGTGATGCGGTGCTGCTTAGGTAGGAACCCACTGAGCTCTGCGCAAAGCTCGGATTGAGCGAGGCATAGCGCGCGCAGGATATCGCGGCCTGATTGACCGCAAGCGCTGCGCCGCCGACCACTATCATCTGCACCACGCCAAGCATCAAAAGCAGAAAGACCGGAATGATAAGTGCGAACTCGACTAGTGTCTGACCGCCGGCGTGGTGGCGTGAAGCTATCCTCGCGCTTCCGGGACAGGTAATTGCACGACAAGCATGTGGAGCGGCATTAGCGTGGTATGTCTCGCGGTCAATACACCAGGCGTCCGTCCGCGACACAGCGTCTCCTTGTCGTCCACAACTTTCTAACGGAGATGTATGCAGGGCTCTCATCGGCTAAAAAGGAGAGCATTATCCATACCAGCACGATAATTAGCCAATCTATATTCGTCCGATCGAACAGACGTCCTGCAGCAATATTGGATCGCTCCTTGCACGACTATGTCATGAGGGAAACATAGCGAAATGAGTGTGACGAAAAAGCATAGACAAGCGCGGGACGGACGCCGGGGTCAGATCATGGTCATCCTTGCTTTGGCCGCGGTCGGACTAGTCGGGATAGCCGCACTTGGAATCGATGTATTCTATATATATTGGAACAAAAATCGACTCCAGAGCGGTACCGACGCCGCTGCTTTGGCGGGCGCGACTTACTTCAGCAACGTTACCTTCAGCGGTAAGAATGCCTTGTGCCTTTACGCGACCGACGCACAGAACGCCGCTTGCACCTATGCACTTAACAACGGAGTAGTGTTGAGCGAACTAACTGGCGTGGTCGCCAATGCGAGTGCTCAGTCGATTACTGTCAGCGCCTCCCGCACGGTGTCCGCGATGTTCGCCAGGGTCGTGGGCATCCAAAACTTTACCGTGAGCGCCATTTCCGTGGCGGTGCTGCAGGGCATAAGTTCTGCGGTTGGCGTCGCTCCGATCGGCCTCGACTCGCTGACCCCCTATACCTATGGGCAGTCGATCAATCTACGCATGAACACTTGCGGTGCGGGCTGCTGGCAGGGCCTCGCTCAGCAGAGTTCTAGTAGCGGCAGCACTGGTGCTGCCGCATTCCAACAAAATCTTGCACTAGGATGTTCCTGCACCGTCAACGTGGGCGACTTGCTCACGGCAGAACCCGGGGTGAAGACTGGCGCAGTCACGAAGGGCATAAGCGATCGCGTTGCGGCAGGACTTGCTTCGGATCCCAGCGGGACATGGTCTTCGCACACCTTGGATGACGCGCGGGCGGTGGTGGTGCCGGTGGTCAACTGGGGCGGTGGCTGCAACGGTGGGAGATGTTCGAGCCAGGTTCCCGTGACCGGCTTTGCGGAAGTCTGGATTTCAGGCACCACCGGCGGCAGCACTATCAATGCGGTATTCATTCGCCAGGTCGAGGCGGGCACCCCAGGCACAGGCGGTTCAAACATGGGCGCGGTGCACGCCCAACTTACGCAGTGAGGAGTGCGATATTGCGAAGCAGGCGCTTGATGAATAGGGGCGTGAAGATAGCGGCAACGAGCGGCCATGGAAACGCAATCGCTGCCGGTTCGACGCTCGCCACCGCGCTCGACAATTCGCGTGAGGCGAGTCAGCCGTGACCGTACCAGCGTTGATAATAGATGACTCGCCGTTCGCGCGGAAAATCATCCGCCATCACTTGATCAAGCTTGGCTTCCATATCGAAGGCGAAGCCGAAAATGCCGCGCAAGGCCTCCGGCTCTTCAGAGAACTCAAGCCTAAGCTCGTCACGCTGGATGTGATGATGCCCGAGCGTGATGGCATCGATAGCGTGGCCGCCTTTCGAACGATGAGAAAAGAGTCTCCGGAGACCGCAATCGTAGTCGTGAGCGTAGTGCCCTTCGAGAAGACGCGCGATACATTTCTGAATGAGGGTGCGATCGCTTACGTGATCAAGCCGTTTGGCCAATTCTCTTTTGAACCGGTGCGGCAAAAGCTGCAGCGAGCCTTTCCGGAGTGGACCGCGTAACTCCCGATGGCTGCACTCGCGAGCGAAATATGGCTATCCATGTCGATGGGTCGGAAACATTCAAATATTGGAAGTGAAATGAATACTCATTCCGAAGACACAGCCGGCGTCGCCGTTGTCGATGAGAGGATCATCCAGGAGCTGCGCGAAGAGGGCGGAGACCTGTTGGCTGACCTGGTAGGTATGTTCGTGGAAGAAGTGCCGGGGCAGCTGACTAAGCTCGAGGCGGCCTTGAGAAAGGGAGATGCCGGCGCCACCAGGCTGACCGCGCATACGCTGAAGGGCACGGCTGGGAATTTTGGCGCTTCACAGATGCAGACTCTCGCAAGCGCGATCGAGATGAAAGCCCGCGACGGCGCGCTCGACGGGGCCCCCGCGATCTTCGTTCAGTTACGTGCCGAGTGCGCGCGGGTTCGCGAGGCTCTCGAAGCCGTACGATAAGCGAGGCGGCCGTTGCCGAAAGAGATCAGCTCCGAGGCCCGGCGCCAATTACGATTTGAGAAAATTTGCCATTTGCCGGGCGGTGTCCTCCGCATTTTCCAGTGGTGGAAGATGCCCGCATCCTTTCACTATCGAAAGCTTCGCTCCCTTGATCTTCCGCTCATAAAGCCGGCCATGCTCCAGAGGTATAAGCCGGTCAGCTTCGCCCCACAAAATCAGAGTCTTAGCTTTGACCCGATATAATCGATCCTCGAGCTTGGGATCATGAAGATACGGATTCCACGCTACTCTGGCTGCGGCCTGGCGAGAGGTCAGCATCAGATCCAGCAATGCGGGCGAAGGTGTATCCGAGACAAAACTGTGCGCCAGTGCGGTGTCGGGATTCACGAATAGCAAAGTTCTCGTTTCACCTGGATTTGCCGCGAAAATGTCCGGAATGAAATGTCCCGCGACGTTGAGCCCCATCGCATCGATCAGAACAAGTTTGCGCACCCGATGTGCATAGTGAACGGCGAGTTCCGCAGCTATCCAGCCGCCCAGCGAAAGGCCGGCGACATGCGACTGCTCCAGGCCTATTTCATCCAGCAAATCGGCGTAGTGAAAAGCCAGATCCTGGACCGTATCTATGCGCTCAAGGCCGTCCGAACTCCCGAAACCCGGATGCTCAGGAACGTAGACTGTAAAGTCGCGGCTCAGAATATCAAGAAAAGGCAACCATCTTACTTCACCCAACAAGCTATGAAGATAGACAAGCGGTTCTCCGGAACCCGCGCGGAGAACTCGAACCTGAGATCCGCGCACTCCTACCAACTCCTCGTGAGGCGTCATGACTGCTCCTACGCCGCCTGAGACCATTTATCTTCCATGGCTTTGAACTCACGCTTCAGAAAAGGCATGACGTCAGACGCGAATAGCTCCATGTTTTTGATCGTGCGGTCATGAGGCATATCGCCGAAGTGCAGCAATGGCAATAAGAGCCCGAAATTAAGCTCCTTGATATACTTGACCAGCCGCTCGCGAACTGTCTCGACGCTGCCTATCAGGCAATAGCCCTTGTCGTTCAGTTCCTTGACGTCCATGGTCTCCCAGTTCAATTCGTGCGCGAAACCCGTGATTCGGCGCATCGACGAAACCGATGTATATCCCGGAGGAAACAGCATCTCCCATTTGTGCCTCAAGCCCTTGTGATACAGCCATAGCGCATGTTCTCCGGCCTCTTCGAACGCCTGTTTGTCGGTTTTAGCCACATAGATCGGGAACAGATGTCCCATCTGATAAGGAGAGGGTTCGTAACCGAATCCCTGCGCGGCTTCGCGATAGGCGTCGAAGAACCATTTCACCAAATGGTCCGGCATGAAGACTGCCAGGTATGCGTATTTGCGGGATGGATCGGCACACCATTCCACCGTCTCTTTGCTGCCAAAACCAGGTATCCAGATCGGCGGATGAGGCTTCTGTAATGGACGAGGCCATACGTTTACATAGCGGACTCGGTAATGCTTGCCTTCGAACGCGAACGGCCCCGGCTTCGTCCATGACTGAATAATCAGGTCGTGCGCTTCCTTGAAGCGCTCCTGTGAGAACGTGGGGTTTATACCCATTGAGTAGTATTCATCGCCGATGCCCCGCACAAACCCCGAAATGACTCGCCCTCCGCTGATCACATCCAGCATCGCGACTTCTTCCGCGACTCTCAGCGGATGATCGCGCAGAGGCAGCCCATTTCCTACCATTGCAATCTTCATGCGGCTAGTTCGCCGCACCAGCATGGCCGCCATTATGTTTGGAGAGGGCATCGTGCCGTACGCATTCTGATGGTGTTCGTTGACACAGACCCCATCGAAGCCGAGCTTTTCGGCGTACTCGAGCTCGTCGAGATAACGGTTGTAAAGAAGGTGTCCCTTCTCCGGATCGTAGTACCGGTTGGAGAGAGTTACCCAGGCGGACGGGTGTTTACTCTTATCGTCAAAGTCGCCAGGAAGGTCGGGCCATGGCATGAGATGAAAGAAGTAGAACTTCATAGGGCCTCCAGCGGTAGACCGGGCTCCGGGCCTGCCCGGGCTGCGATTTGTCTCGTTACCTGGTCGTTTCCAGCGAGTCGAGAAACGCCTGTGCCATTGCTATGCAATTGGTGTTCGTATCGGTGCGGTAATACAGGATTCGGTTATTGATCGGATCTCCCGCGAAAAACCATTCGTACAACAGGCTGCGGCTGCCGAATTGCTCTCCAATCGCATCCCACGCCAGCTTCATAATTCCGACCCGTTGCTGCGCAGTCATACTCGCGCCGCGCAGGTATTGCGAGAGGACTTCGTGCAGTTCCGGATCGCGAAGATCCCTTTCAGTCGGAGTCATGATAAGGCCGCTGCTGCCTAACATCCGAATGGTATCGACCGCTTGGGTATGGGCCTGCGGCAGGAAGACCCGGATTGTTGTCAGCCCGATTAGTGTTTTGCCGGGAACTCCGTACATTGAGCCCACGCCGGGAATGAAGCCGACCGCGGGCGTCTCCCTTCCCGGAGCCTTGGTGGTCGTCAGTTGCTGCACGTTGTTCCAGATTTCATGGGCGATAGAGGTGAGAAGGCCTTCCGCGAGTTCAACGTTGGCTACCAGCGCTCCGATCATCTCCTGATACCGAGGCATCTCGCTTCGTCCTACTGCCTTGGCTACCAAGCCCGCGATGCCGGTCATGAAGCGCAATTTCACGACCCCGCGGATCGCGGCCTGCAAAAGCAGAAATCCGGGAATGCTCGGCGAGATCAGGTTGTAGGTGTCAACATCGCGAGCCCCAAAGACCCGCTCCCATGGAACCAGGACGTCTTTGAAAATTGCAACCGCGTCCCCTTCGTCATAGCGGCTGCTCAACGGCCGATCGTACGCGGAGCGGCCGGCGTCGTAAGGCTCGCGGCAGATAAAGCTCAGGCCCTGAGTCGCGACCGGCAGCGCAAATACCATCGCGTAATCGCCTTCGTTGGGCCGCCGCGGCATATATGGCGCGACCAGTATCTCATCGCTAATTGGCGCGAGAGTCGAAAGCATCCGTGCGCCGGTAAGGATGAGCCCGGCGCTGGTCTCCTTGACGATGCGCAGGCCTTCCTGGGCCTCGATACCCTTGGATCGATCGATTTGCGGATCGACGAGCGTATGCGTGAGCGCCAGGTCGTTGTCGCGGCAAAGCTCGTAGTATTTCCATGTATTGTCGCCGAACGCCCGCTCGTTGCGGCCGAGAAGATCGCGGATCGCCGCGAGATCGGCTACGTATGCGTTCATGTAGTCCGGGAGACGTCCCATCATTCCATTAGTCAATTCGGCGCGGGCGCGTTCGCCGCGCACCCGCCGCTCGACATCTTGCAGGGTGGCAGGAATCAAAAATGACGTGCTGGCCGGCTCTCCGGCACCGGGTGATTGGTAGGTCAGGGAATCCTTGAAGCCCGGCTCATGCTGACGGTCATAGAGGCCAGCAAGTTCCCGAATGACTCCCTCAAGCGGTGGGTATTTCGTTACGTCGCGGACTATCTCGCCGTTTATGTAGATACGACGATCGTCTCTGAGCCCTTCGACGTACTGCTTGCCGGTCCTTGCACCCATAGTTCGCTCTCTCTACCAGACACTGGGAGAAATACAAAATGGCCCGGTCAACAGGTCTCGCGCGCATGTCCTTTAGAGCCGCCGGCTAGAAAGTCTTCAGTTCCAGGAAATCAGAAACTTCGGAGCCGACGCCGAGACGGCGTGCCTCCTGATAGACGGCATATCCCGAAGCCACGTCCTGGACTGCCGTGCCGACGGACTTGAACAGCGTAATCTGTTCGGTTGCGTCACGGCCCGGAGCGCGCCCGGCGGCAACATCCTGTAGTTCAACAACTTTGCCGCGATCGTATTTGCCGTTAACCAACGCGTCGATGACGTCGCCCGATTCCTCTTCAATTTGTTTGGTCTGGCAGTCGATTACTATTCGACCGGCACAAGCAAAACTCTCAGAGTCAATTTCGCGCAACTTCGGCATCGTCGAGCCAATAGCGTTGACGTGCATCCCGGCTCGCGCCCACCCGCCGCGAAAGGCTATTCCGTCTCCCTTGCCAGTGGTATTCGTGGCGACCACTGCGATGTCGGCTCCTTCGATGCAGCTTTCAGCGCTGTCGCAGGCTCTGACTTCGATTTTCAGTTCCTGGCTCATGCGCTGTGCAAAAGCTTCTCGGCGCTCGCGATTTGGACTGAACACTCGCACACGCTTGACTTCGCGCACCGCGCAGACCCCGAGCAGATTCGTACGGGCCTCGAGTCCCGAACCGATCACTGCCACGCGCTCTGCGTCATGGTTGGCCATGAACTTGGTCGCGACGCCGGTCGTGGCTCCCGTCCGGGCAGCGGTGAGATAGTGGGCGTCCATCATCGCCAGCAGCATTCCGCTCGCCTGCTCGTAGATCGCGATAAAATAGCGGACACCGTCCTGCACGGATCCATGAAAGGCCTTGAACCCCATGATGCCGCTGCCGTTCATGACCGTCGGCATCAGGCGGAAAAATCCCCGTCCGTTCGGCAGGTTAAGACGCGGCGGTAACACCACTTGTCCGGCGGCTTGCTCGCGAACGCCCGCCTCTACGGCTGTCACCAGTCTCGGCATGTCGGCCAGACGTTCGACCTCGCGACCGTTCAACAGCAGCATGCGATTGACGTTTCAGGCTGGGTTACGGCCGATAAAAAAATCGCCGTCCGGCTCGGGCCACGGGTTGAGTCCGCATTGGTCGAGGGCGGCGCGCAGCGGCCGCACTTGCCGATCCACCAGGCGCATCGTGGGTTGCCGCAACGGGCCGCCATTGAAGCCTTGCAGCCAGCCCTGATATTTCCAGAGCATTCGATGGAGAAAGTTGGAGCCGGCCAGCACTGACATCGCCTGTAGGTTCGCCAGCCGTGCCGGATGAATCTTCCAGAACAGCTTCATCGCCTCGGCGAACTCGCCCTCCTGCGTCAGAGCGAACATTTTCGGTATGATCGGACCGTAAAATTCGTAGTTGCTGGTGCCCATGAACTGGATCGGCACCAGCGATGCGAGAGGGATGCCGTCCCATTCGAGCGGCGATGTCACGATCACGCGCTTGCCGAGCGTCTTATATGTTTCGACGAATCCACCGATGGTTGGCATGCCGCCTTCCGCCTTTATCGCGACGATGTTGGGTACGTCGTCAACCAGTTTCCGCAGCAGATCAATCTCCATTCCGGCTGGATGAATCCGCTCGAAACCCCATAGCGGCACGGGGAAGAGGATCACTCCGATATCGACCTGATCGCAGAATGCCTTGGTGTAATCGTAGATGTCCTGGCTCGTCCGCGCATAGAAGTTGGCCGGATAGGCGAGCAACACCAGTTCTGCGCCGGCTTCCTGCGCGGCGCGCGCGACCGAAATATTTTGCGCCAAGGTGTTGAATGACGCGTGAAATATGAGATGAAGCTTGCCGCGCGCCTCGTCCGCCGCCCACTGCGTAAAGCGTATGTACTCCTCAGGTGTGGTTGCGGTTTCGGCGATCAGCAGCGCGCCCCAGAAGCCGTATTCGATCTCCTTGCGAACATCGTAGCGAATAGCCTTTTCATTGAGCGCGCTCAGATCCGCGGTAAACGTGGGATTTACCACATTGGCCACTCCGCGCATGGTGGCCCACGCCCAATCGCGCGCCTGTTTCTTGCTGTAGTCTGCCACGATTCCGACCTCCGTCGGCGCTCAAGCGCCCGCTCTGTGATGCCCCCAGATGCTGCCGGTGCGATGCAATTGCACCTGCCAGTCGCGCTCGTCGACCGTCCGCGCGCCCCATCCGTACTCGACGCTAAAGCCCGATGGCGTGCGCACGTAGAACGAAAGCATCCGGTCGTTCGTGTGCCGGCCCATCGTGAGCTCGAGCGGTACGCCGAGCTGCTGGCAAAGATCGTAGGTCGTGCCCACGTCGTCCAACGATTCGAGCTGGAGCATAAAATGATGCAGCCGCTTGGGCATCCGCGCCTCCCAGAACGCGAGCGAGTGATGGCGCGGGTTACAATGCAGGAAGGCGATGTTGAAACGCGATTTAACGTCGCGCTCGGGCTGTGGCTGCACCCAGTCGCTCATGCGCATGCCCAGAAGGTCGCGGTAAAACCCGAGACTGCGTCGCATGTCGTCGACGCCCATCGTGATGTGCCCCAGGCCCATCCCGGAGGCGACGAAGCCGCCGATCGGCCGCGCGGGTTTGAACGGAACGTCGATCCGCGTGAGCGGTCCATAGAAAGCTTCCGACGCGATTCCGCTCGGATCGCGGAACTTGATCAACTCCACTAAGCGCCGCGCCTCGGCCTCTTCCGCCGAACCGCGCTGCACCTCAATCCCCGCCGCTTTCAACTGATCCGCCACCGCGCCGAGCGACCGCTCGTCTTCGACTTGCCATCCGATCACATCGAGATCGTCCTTGGCGCCTTGCTCGAACACGAAGCGATATTGATATTCATCGATGCGGAACATCAGGGCGCCGTTCTCGTTGCGGCCGACACTTTCGATTCCCAGAATCTGCGTGGCGAAGGTTTCCCACGCATCGAGGTTCGAAACCTTGAAGCCGAGGTATCCGAGTTGTGAAACACTTGTCATGGCAACCTTCCGCTGTCGTGGAGAGTACGGCGTTTCTCAAAATCCCAGCATCAAGCCGCCGTCCGCATAAATAATTTGACCGGTTATGTAGCCAGCCGCCGCTCCAGTAAGGCAGAGCACCGCGCGGCCGATGTCTTCGGGCTCGGCCCAGCGACCCAGGGGAATTCGTTTCGCGAATTCCGCGTCCGCGGCCTCGACCGATCCGCCGCCCAACTCGCTTCGCACTTTGAGCGAACCCGGGGTCTTGACCGCGCCCGGCGCGATCGCATTGACGGTGATTCCAAACTGCGCGTATTCGAGCGCGCTCGCCTTGGTCAGTGCGTTGAGTCCGTATTTGCTGGCGTCATAGTGCGCCATACCAAGGTAGGTACGCGCGGTATTGATAGTTGAAATATTGACTATTCGACCGCCCGCATTGCCTGCGATAATTTTTTCGGCGGCGTGCCGGGTGCACAGGTAAGCGCCGCGAAGATTGACTCCCAGCGTACGGTCCCAGGTCGCCGCGTCGAGTTCCCGCAGACGCTTCATCGGAAAAATACCGGCGTTGTTGACCAGGATATCCAGGCGCTTGAAATGCGCATATACGCGGTCAACCAGCCCTTTCACCGATTCCTCGTCGGCCACGTCGGCTTGAATTCCGATCGCGCCGGTTCCGTGCTTTTGCAGTGCCTGGGCCACGGAGGTCGCGCCTTCGAGATCCATGTCCGCAACGGCGACCGCGGCGCCCGCCGCCGCCAGCGTCTCGGCGATACCGCGTCCGATCCCTTTGGCGCCGCCAGTGACCAGGGCGACCTTGGACGTCAGATTGAACAGTTGCACTACGCTCGCTTCCATCGCGTCATTACTCAGAAGAGCACCGTAATGTTTTCGATCACGTTGTGGTCGAGCAGGATCATCCGTTCTTCAAGCTTCCATGCGCCGCCCTCGCGCCGCCAGGTATCCACGCGGCAGCCGACGAACAGATTTTCCTCGCGGTTGCGGCGACTTTTGAACACCAGGAAGTTCGAGGCGGCTTTCACCGTCGCGGCGTCCGGTGCATCCAAAACCTGAACGTTGGTTATCAGATGACGCACGCGCGAGGGCGGCTCGTCGGCGTGCGCGGCCCCGGTGCGAATCCGCGCAACGCGGAGTTTGAGCCCATCCTTGTTGTCATCGAAAAATGCCAGCCGCAGTGGCGGACTGAGGTCCTCTTGGCCGCGGTTCATGTCGGCCCGCACCGGCGCCCAGTAATGAATGTTGTCGCTGAGTAGCTCCAGCCACTCTTCGAGGTGGTCGTGATCGAGCAACCAGGCCTCGCGATAGAGTAGTTCTTCGAATTGCTCCCGCAAACCGGCGCGGTCCATGGTTATGGCTTCTCCTCGGCCGTCTGGTTCGACATTTGGCGGCGCCATCGTTCCCAGAAGCCGAACACGCCGATTTCGGTAGGCGGCGGATGAATCAGGCCGGGACGATCGGCGTCGGCCCGCTCATGTCCAGCACCCATCTGATAGTTCAAGGGAAACCGCCTGCGATACGCGCCCCCCGACGCTTCGGTGCAATAGGACCACATCTCGCCGTCGTCCTGTTCAAAGATTCCGCCCGGCGAAAAAGTGCGTATCTGGATGTCGCGCGCGAGCTTCATTATTTGTGGTGGCGCATCACGCTCGACCATTCCCCATGACCACGCATCAAGCCGTGTCGGCCCGCGCGGGTTCCACACGCGCACGGTCAAAAATCCCAGGAACGAAAGAATCGAGAAATTCGGAAACACGGTGCCCACGTGCACGCATCCGATTTGCTCAATCTGCGTGGGGGTCAGGCGGTTCCGCGCCTGGTCGCGCAGCCACGCGGTGTATGGGCCCACGACTTCCGCGATCCCCGGTGGGTCTTCGAAGGCAAAGTTTATCCAGCCATGACCTTCTTTGGTTTTGGCCTCCCAGTCGTTGGTCCACGGATGCTCGCCGCCGAATTGCTGCGCGATAGAGGTGCGTACGCCACTCTCATGCGCCCACATCGTATGGTAGTTGTCGCCGCCGAATTGCTCGGCCGCAAACTTCCAATTCGCCTTGAGCGTCCACTTGTGCGTACCCGGCAGCGTCATCATCCCGCTCGCGGTGCGATCGAACAACATATCCAGGTACCAGCGAAAATCCCCCAAGTACTCGTCCAGGGTGACCGCGTGCTCATCGAGGCAGGCGAAAATCAGTCCATGATAGGAGGTGACACGAGGCGCCTGCAGCAACGGCCATTCCTCGCGCTTGAGATCGCCGTGATAGGCCTTGCGGTAGTCGGGTACGCCGGTCAGCTTTCCCTCGAGGTCGTAAGTCCATCCATGGTAGGGGCATCTAAAGAATTTCGCGTTGCCCTCTTCCACCCGGCAGACCAACATCCCGCGATGCCGGCAGGTGTTGAGGAACACGCGGATCTGTCCGTCGGCGTCGCGGCACACGATGACCGGTTCTTCGCCCATGAAGCCGGTAACGAAATCGCCTCGGTTCGGAATCTGGCTTTCGTGTCCGACGTAGAGCCAGCATCGAGTAAAGATCCGCTCCTGCTCCAACTGATGGATTTCCGGATCGGAAAACACGCGCGGGCTGACGGTCTTACGCTCGAGGTCGACTAACTTTTCTGAATCTATCATCTCATGCCAACCGGGTGCTTGACTGAAAGGCCGGCCAAAAAAACGCGGCAACTTCATCGCAGCGTTTGACGCGGCGTTCGGGAATGATGAGCCACTTCATTGTTGTTCGTCAAGCGCGCGGTACGTTGCGAAATTTTTCTGAGCGCACATCGCGCGAGAGTTGCCGGCGCGCGCCGAAGTCGTCATGATTTGCGCCGCCCGGTGACGCGATCGCGTGCCCGCCGCTTCAGGGCGAGGAGGGATCCACGATGAGTGAACGGATGCTTCTGCCGACCACCGTGGTAGGCAGCTACCCGCAGCCCGACTGGCTAATCGATCGCGAAAACCTCGCCAAGCGGCCGCCGCCGCGCGTGCGTGCGCGCGAGGTGTGGCGAATTCCGGAGCCGTGGCTCGAGCAGGCCCAGGACGACGCGACTATCGTAGCGATTCACGAGATGGAAAGTGCCGGTGTCGACATTATCAGCGACGGTGAGATGCGCCGCGAGAGCTACTCCAACCGCCTCGCCAACGCCCTCGGCGGTGTCGATCGCGAACGTCCCGGCAGCGCGATCAGCCGCAGTGGAAAGCCCGACATCGTGCCGTTGGTCTCGGGCCCGATTCGCAGGCTCGCTCCGGTTGAGGTGCGGGATCTCACGTTCCTGCGCGCCCACACCGCGCGCCAGGTGAAGATCACGCTGCCCGGGCCGTTCACGATGACTCAGCAGGCCCAAAACGCCTACTATCCCGACGAGGACTCGCTCGCGATGGCCTACGCGGAAGCGGTCAACGAGGAAATCAAGGATCTCTTCGCGGCGGGCGCCGACGTGGTTCAGATCGACGAGCCCTACATGCAGGCGCGCCCTGAGTTGGCTCGGCGCTATGGGCTTAAAGCGCTCAACCGCGCGCTTGCGGGCGTCACCGGCACGACCGCCGTGCATCTGTGCTTCGGCTACGCCTACATTATGAAGGACAAGCCAGCCGGCTACTCGTTTTTGCCCGAGTTGGAGAACTGCCTCGCCGATCAGGTCTCGATCGAGGCCGCGCAGCCGAAACTCGATCTATCGATTCTGAAAGGGCTGCCCTCCAAGACCATCATCCTCGGCGTGATCGATCTTAACGATCCCGCGGTCGAGAGCGCCGCCACGGTCGCCGGACGTATCCGCGCGGCGCTCGAGTTCGTGTCGCCCGAACGGCTGGTGATCGCGCCCGATTGCGGAATGAAATATATCCTGCGCGAGGCCGCGCTGGCGAAGCTCAAGGCGATGGTGGAAGGCGCACGAATAGTGCGCGCCGAACTCGGATGAGGCTGCGCAACTTCGCTTAGCCGGCGGCGAGTAACGCGCGCGCTTGCTGCTCGACCACTGTGCCGTTGAAGAAATCCGGATTGTTGGCGGCCCACAGCCTGACCGGATTGGCGAATACGAAGTCGCGGAAGTCCGACTCACTGATCAGTTCTTCGTCCACCAGTTCCCAGGCCTCGGTCAGCACCTTGGTCATGTCCGGGACGTCGAAATGGCCGATATCGGAGCCGAAGATCGCGTTGAGCCGGGCGCGGTACGGGTTGGCCCTGGTATTGAAAGCCGAGGCGTTGGCTGGGTCGTCCGCTTCGCAACCGAAATAGAAATTGGGAATGAAGAGATCTCGTATTTGTTCTGCGCGCTCGATCGCGCAAGCCTCGAAATCGTCGAGCGACGCGTCGGGGTCGGCGGTCCGCGGCGAATACGCCTCGCCCTCGGGCTTCCAGCGCTCAAGCTTGTCGGCCAACGCTTTGCCGCCATAGCTCTGGAACAAATGGGCCAGCATCTCGCGGTTGAGATTGGCGGGGTCGATGTCCTCCAGCGCCTTTGGGTTGCGCTTTTTCCAGTGGCCGATCAGATCGCTGTATAGTCCACACGCCCATCCCACGCCGCCCTCCAGGAACGCGAACTTCAACTTCGGAAAGCGCCGCGTCACGCCGCCCAGGAACAGCGCCTTGCAAATCGCCTCGCCGGCTACGCCGAAGTGTCCGATATGGTTGTATACCGCGTTCGACGGTGAGATGCGCGTGCCGACGCCCTTGGAAACGGTGTGAAAAGTCGGCGCTATTCCCAGCTCGAGGCACTTCGTCCACACCGGGTCGTAATCATGCTCGCTGTCGAGCGCCAGCATGTCGAGCCATTGTGCGTACGGATTGGGCTCGCCACCGGGACCGACGGCCGCGCGAATCGGACGGCGCAGCAAGCTCGGCATCATCGCGACCTTGAGTCCCAGCGTCTTGACCGCATACTCCAGTTCGACGATCGCCTCCTCGGGCGTATACATCGGAATCATCGCCACCGGCGTCAGGCGATCGCGGAATTCGCGAAACTGCTCGGCCGAGTACCGGTTGAATGCGCGGCAGGTCGCCTTGCGCGTCTCCTCGTCGGCAATGAACGGGATGCGCAACGCCGCGGTCGGATAGAGCACTGCGAAGTCCATCCCCAGCTCGTCCATGCGCTGGTAAAGCAGCTTCGGCAGCATCGCGGTCGCGCGGTCGAGCGTGTTCCTGGTCGGCACACCCCACCATATCGGCTGGTCCAGCCGGCGCTCGCGCCGTTCCTTCAGCGGGACCGTCAGATGCCATCCTTCGTAGGGCCGGTTCTTGAAGCCGTCGGCGGCTCGCGATCCTCCCACCTCCTTGAGGTAATCCATCAGGTCCGGCCCGAACTCAACCCAATGGCCATCGGAATCGATTACAGGATGTTTCAGGCGAGCCCGCAGGGCGTCCGATTCGGAACCTTGTTTTGTGGACATCCTCGCGTCTCCTATCGCACCCGCCGGGCTTCTGGCCGCGGCCGCTCTTGCGCGTCGCGCTGAGGCCGCACAGTTAACAAGGTCATGTAGCGCCAGCTGCGCTCCGCTGTCCAGACTCGCGAGACCTTCCTGGAACTCCACAGCGAGCTAGACCTGTGATACATGGCACTCACGCGGTAAACGCGAATTGCTCGGGGAGACGACAAGCATGGCTGGCGCAAAGGCGAATTCCGCGATGCTCGCGGGATGTCGGGTTCTCGATTTCACGCAATACCTGGCCGGGCCTACGGTTACACGGCTGATGGCCGAGATGGGCGCCGATATCATCAAAGTGGAACTGGCGCCGATGGGAGATCCGTCGCGGCTGCTGCCGACGGTCAAGAACGGACGCAGCGGCTACTTCGTCCAGCAGAATCGGGGCAAGAAGAGCATCTGTCTGGATCTCAACAAACCGGAATCCCTCGAAATCCTCCGTGCGATGGTGCCCAAGGTGGATATCGTGGTGGAAAACTTCGGGCCCGGCGTGATGCAAAAGCGGGGGCTGGATTATGACTCGCTCAAACTAATCAATCCGCGCCTAATAATGGCTTCGCTCTCGGCCTTCGGACGTAAGAGTCCGCTCTCGCACAAGACCGGCTACGACATGATCGCGCAGGCTTTCTCCGGCATGATGCACATGACGGGCGACCCGGAGGGAGCTCCCACTTTCGTCGGAATCGGGGTCGCCGACGTGGGCACTGGAGTACATACTTTCGCGGCCCTCGGATACGCACTGTATAATCGAGAGAAGACCGGGGTCGGCCAATATATAGATATCGCGATGATCGACGCGCTGTACCACATGCACGATTTCGGCCTGCAGAGCCATTCCATCACCGACGGCCAGTTCATCCCGAAACGGATGGGCCGATATCACAACCAGATCTGCCCGGCCGGCGTTTATAAGGGACCGCAGGGCTGGATATTCATCCTGGTGCTGGATCGTCAATGGGGGAACATGGCCAAGGCGATGGGCCGGCCGGAGCTGCGCGACGATCCGCGTTTCGCCACCGGTGCGGACCGGGTGAAGAACCGCGACGTGCTCAACCCGATCGTCGAGCAGTGGCTGGCTTCGATGCCCAGCGACGACGCCGCGGTCGCCGCGCTCGAGGAGAACCGCGTCGCGTGCGCGCCGGTGCTCTCGGTTACCGACACGATGAAGCATCCGTACTTCAAGGCGCGCAACATGGTGCGCAAGGTGCGCGATCCGATCCTCGGCGAAGTGACAATTCCCGGCTTTCCGCTGAAATTCTCGGCCTACCCGGATCTGCCGGACATCCAGGCTCCCCTTTTGGGCGAGCATGGCGCACAGGTACTCAAGGAAGTGCTGGACTACTCGGACGTCCGAATTGCGAAGCTGAGGGAGGGCGGAATCCTCTTCAGCGAGAATCGCTAGCCCGCACTCTAGCAAAGAAAATTCCGTTGTCTGATTTCCTCCCGCAAAATTGAAGCGGAAAGAGCTCAAGATGGATAATTTCAGACCGGTAGCCGACGCCATCCTGGATCGCGTCATCACGTCCAACCCACGGGTCCCCGGCGTCGTCGCGATGGCGACCGACAAGCACGGCAATTTCTACGAAGGTGCGGCCGGCGAGCGGGTGATGGGCGGCGACTATATGACGACCGACAGCGTGTTCGGCATTTTCTCAACCACCAAGGCGATCACCGGTATGGCGGTTTTGCAGGCGGTTGAGGAAGGCAAACTCGATCTCGACGCGCCGGCGAAAAATTACGCGCCTGACATCGGCAAGCTGCAAGTGATCGACGGCTTCGATAGCGCCGGCCAACCCAAATTGCGCTCGCCCAAACGCGACATCACGACGCGCATGTTGATGTTGCACACGGCCGGCTTCGGCTACGATTTTTTCAGCGAGACCTACAATCGTCTGGCTCGGGAACATGGGCAGCCCAGCCCAATCACCGCCTCGAAGGCCTCGATCATGACCCCGCTGCTGTTTGATCCCGGCGAGCGCTGGGAATACGGCAGCAACATCGACTGGTGCGGACAGATCATCGAAGTCGTGCGCGGCAAGCGGCTGAGCGAAGTATTTCAGGAGCGCATTTTTGCGCCGCTCGGTATGAAAGATACCGGCTTTAGGCTCTCCGCATCGATGCGCTCGCGCCTCGCCGACGTACACGCGCGCGGCGCCGACGGTTCATTGACCCCGATGAATTTTATGTTGCCCCAGGAGCCCGAACTCGAAATGGGCGGCCATGGATTGTACGCGACGGTCGGCGACTATATGCGCTTCATCCGGTCGTGGCTCAACGACGGCGCAGGCGAAAACGGGCGCGTGCTGAAAGCCGAGACCGTGCGCATGGCGGTGAAGAACGGGCTTGGTGACAAAAAGATCAAGCTGTTGCCGGGTGTCGATCGCTCGCTCTCAAACGACGCCGAGTTTTTCCCCGGACTGTCAAAATCCTGGGCGCTGACGTTCATGGTCAATGATACGGCGGCGCCGACCGGGCGGCCGGCGGGCGCAATCGGATGGGCTGGGCTTGCCAATCTCTTCTACTGGATCGATCGACAAAACGGCGTCGGTGGTTTTTGGGCAACGCAAATCCTGCCCTTCGGCGACCCGGTATCGTTCACCGGATACCTGGATTTTGAGACCGCGGTCTACGGGAACCTCTCGGCGAGGCGAGCGGCGTAGCCAACTTGTTCATGCCGCGCGACGCTATTGGCCGAGCAGCTTGCGCAGGACGTCGAGGCGCAATTCCTGATGCGCGCCGAGCCACAGCGCATGCTCGGCATGGTCGCGGTACCCGTCGTCGGTGTTGGGGTGGATGAGAATAGAAAGCCCGCCGTGGTTGAGCATCAGCCACGGCACCACGCGCGCGAACTCGCGGGCGGCGAAACTCACCTGGTACATCGGCAACGGATGCGGCCCGACGGGTTGGTCGCGCCAACGGCCCATCACGACGTCGAACCTTTCGGCAAGCGCCTCGCGCAACGACGCGGCGGCAGCCCGCGAGCCATCGTCGGTGTAATAGACATGGGCGTGGTAGCTTCCGATTTTCGCTGAGTCGCTGCTTGCTTCCATCGCGATATTTCCGATCCTCTGGTCGATGGATGGACTAAACGTCGATCTACGGACGGATTTGGACTTCGACCCGGCCCATCGAACCGAAATCGGCGACCACCGCCGCCGGCTCGCGCACGAAATGCAGACCCGTCCAGGTGCCGGTCGCAATGATATCACCCGCCTCGAGTCCGTAGCCGCGGCGCGAAAGCTCGTTGGCAATCCACGTCAGGCCGTCGAGCGGATGGCCAAGCGCACCGGCGCTCGCGCCCCGCGCGCGCACTGTGCCGCCGATTGAAAGCGCGACCTCGTGGGCGGCGAGGTCCAGGCACTCCCAGTCGTTGACTGCCGTGCCGACCACCAGGCCGCCGTGAAAGCCATTGTCGGCGATGATTTCCTCGATTCGCGCGGCCTTCCAGTTTTCAAGTCGGGTGTCGCAGAGCTCGATCACCGGCGCGACCGAGGCGATGGCGCGGGCGACCTCGGCGCGTTCGTACGGAGTGCGGCGCAGCGGAAGTGCGCGTTGCATTGTGAACCCGAACTCGGCTTCGACGCCGACGGTAAAGAAGTCGCGCGTGGAAATTTCCGCTGGCGAATCAAAGCGGGTTGGCGCGAAAATGCGCGCCGCAAACGGCCCAACAGCTCCGACCAGAGCCTGCGATTCTTTCGAAGCGCATCCGATTTTGTAGCCGACCACGGGCAATTTGCACTCGCGCACGAACGCTTCCTGGATCGAGTACGCATCATCCAGAGCGAGCGGCGCGCCGCTCGGAGGCAGCCGCTTGAGCGCGCGCCGGCGGGCGCGCGCGTCCAGCATTGCGGCCACCGCCTCGTTCAGGTCTTCGGATTGGTCTTTGGGCGATATCATTCTAATTCCATATAGGCGCACGGCGTGGAAAAAAGAAGGCGGCCGCAACTTTCGTCGGGCCGCCTGTAGTTGGCTGGGCTTCCGATGCTATCGCGCCGGTCCTATCGGACCGGTCGTTGTTGAACGGCTAGCTCGTTGAACGGCCAGCGCGGAGTCCCAGCAGTCCCTTAAGGCACGATAACCGCGGTCAAATTCAACGTGAAATTATCGCCACTCGCCGCCGCTGAATATGTTCCGGTTGCGGTTCCAAGTCCGGTGATACCACTGAATGGGAATCCTTCCACTACTAGCGATGCATTCGTCAAGGCGCCGCCTCCAGAGAAGGTTTGGGGTGAGACTGCAGTAAGTGGCTTGCACAACGACGCGAAGAACTCGATAGTTGCGTTATCGCCTCCGCCAGTTTGGTTATATTGGATTTCGCCCCATGCGGGACTGCAACCCGGATGACTGGTTGCGTCCTTGGTGTCGACTGATACGGCTACCTTGGTCGTACCCGGAGGAATGGTCAGTACCCCTCCCGTTGCGCTATGAAGCGATGTCTTTGTGGCCGTGTAACAGACGCAAGTGTCGGCGGACGGACACATCGCCGGGTAAGCCAAGGAGGTACACTTCCCGGCCGAAACTGCAACTCCGAGGTGCCCGGTAACCTGGAATGTGTTCTGCAAAGTTATAGCCAGCACCGGCGAAGCGCCGAATGCCAGGATGGCGATTGTCAACAAGACGATTAGCTTGCGCATGATCCTCCTCCTTCGGTCATCAATTCCTGATGCTGGTTCCATTACTCGGTTATCGGACCATGAAGCTTCAGCGACACGCTGCCGGAGGGATCGAGAAAGCCGCTGACCCTTCCGTAGCCCTTTCCTCCATTGACCGGAGTCGGAGTTTTCGAAATCCCGAATCCTCCCAGGATTGGACTGTTGGCGGTTGTTATCGGAGCACAACTTACACCGTTGAGGTTGAGCGTCTCCGAGGACGGCTTGCCGGCGCGCGTAGTGGTCAACTCCGCCACTCCAAAGAAGGGCGTGCAATTGCCGGCGGCGCTCACGGTAGCGGCCCCGTCATCAAATGTCAGGAATAGATTGGCGGTACCCGTACCGGCGATACTAGGATGTCCGACTACGTTTTCGACCGCGGCACCGGAAACCTGCACGCAAGTGCAACTGCTCGTCGGGCACTGGTTGGCGTAGCCCTCGGAGCACTGATTTGTGGCCGGAGCGCTCGCCGTACCCGTGATAGTGGCGTAGCGTACCTTAGTTGTGACAGCTAGCGCTTGCGTGGCGCCCAAGGCGAACAATAGCACTGCGAAGCCGACCGCAAATTCTTTCATCCTTAGTTCCTCCTGACTAAAAATTGCTTAGGACGCTATAAAACACGCAGCGATAGGCTGATTTAGAATTCACGCGGAAGATACTAGCGGTGTCCGCTTAAGTCAAGCAGCGATAGCGTCTTTAGGGAGATTTCACCGCGAATTAAACTGCCTGGAATTTGTTTGTCAGATATTCGTAGTATTGGAGTCAGGAATTGGCATGAAAATCCAAGACGCGGTCAATATCGACGACCTGCGGCGGCTCGCCAGGCGGCGGCTGCCGCGGATGGTTTTTGATTTTATCGAGGGCGGAGTGGAGGACGAGCACTGCCTTGAAGTCAACGAGGCCAGCTTCGCGCGTCATCGGATAGTGCCGCGTTACATGGTGGACATCTCGCGGCGCGACCAATCCACTACGCTGTTCGGGAAGAGCTATGCGAGTCCATTCGGCATCGCTCCGACTGGGCTTGCCGCGCTGTTCCGAGCGGACGCGGATCTCCTCCTGGCCCGGGCCGCCGCGACCGCCAATATTCCGTTCATCATGTCGGGCGCCTCCACCGCCTCGATCGAGGTGGCGGCGCAGGTGGCGCCCGCGCATACCTGGTATCAACTCTACGCGGCGCGCGACAACAAGATTTCCGAGGACATTATCCGGCGCGCGCGCGACGCTAATCTGGGCACCCTGGTGCTGACCGTCGACGTGCCGGTGTCCTCCAAGCGCGAGCGCAACGTGCGCAACGGCTTCGAGTTGCCGCTCAAGCTTAAATGGTCGAAATCGCTGGAAGCGCTGATGCATCCGCTGTGGATCGCAGAATACCTGCGCCGGGGCATTCCGCGCTTCGACAACTGGGCGCCCTACGCCGAACCCGGCGCCAGCGCCAAGGCGATCGCCGCTTTTGTGGGGCGGCAGATTCCATGCAGCGTAACCTGGCGCGACCTCGAAAACTTCCGTCGCCTGTGGCCGCGTCATATGGTGGTCAAAGGAATCATGCATCCGGATGACGCCGTCCGTGCTGCGCAGATCGGAGTTGACGGAATCATGGTTTCCAATCACGGTGGGCGCCAACTCGACCAGGCACCCGCGCCGCTCGAGATGCTGGCGCCGATTTGCGCGGCCGCGGGAGACAAGCTGGCCGTGATGCTGGATGGCGGCGTGCGGCGCGGCGCTGACATCCTGACCGCTCTATGCCTTGGAGCGCGCTTCGTTTTCGTCGGCCGCGCAACCCTCTATGGCGCCGCGGCGGGCGGACTTCCGGGCGCGCAGAAAGCAATCGATATCCTGCGCAAGGAAATCGACCTTGTGATGGCCCAGATAGGCTGTCCGGCCCTAACTGGGCTCGGCCCGGGGTGCCTGCTGCAACCGCTGGCTCCCCCGATGCGTACTGAAGTGTGCGCGGAGCCCGACGGCGCCGCGGCGGTCGAGGAGCGTCGGCTCGTCGCGGAAAAGGTTGCGCAAAGATAAGGCTACGCGAAGACGAACACAGAGTGAGGCGATGAGAGCGCGATTTTTCCCAACGCTGTTGTTTCTGGCGGCGCCCATGGCGTTGGGATGCAGCGTGCAGCAGGCCACCACCAACGCGCCCGCGATCGCTGAGGCCCCCGCCCATCCGCTGCCCTTCAAGGGCCATCTCGCCGAGGGCGACGCGAGCGCGGTTCCGCTGGCAGTCGCGATGTCGCTTGCGGGCGACTCTCAAGTGACGTTCATCTATCGCGAGGAATTGACCCACGACGATTACCACATACCGCTCATCGTCATGGCGTTCGATCCGGTTACCTATGCGGGAGCGCCGGTGGGCGACCTCGGCGTGACCGCGTTCGCGTCGCTGTCGATTACCGACGGCGAGCGGGTGCTCGGCGACTACACGGCCAAGGTGCACGTCTCGAAGTCGTACACGCTTTACAAGGAACCGACCCATCGGGAAGTCGAGGAAGCCGCGCGCGCCGCGGTGCGCGAGAAGATCGATCAAAAGCTTTACCGCGACGAGGACCGTCTGGCGCGGGCCTTCGCGGTCGCGGGGCAGCCCACGGCTGACGCGAGTCAGCCGGCGACTCCGGCGACCAGTGCTGGCCAACCAGCAGCCTCCGCGGCTGTGGCGAGTCAGCCTGCAGCTCCCGCAGCCGACCAATGAATCGCCGAGTTGCGGCAATCGTGCTCTGCGCCGCGACGCTGATGATTTCCGGATGTGCGGTGCAGGGTCATCCGTTCGAACGGGCCTCCCCGCCTCCCGACAACTCGGTGATCTACGTTTACCGGCCCTACCATTACGGTTCGTCGCTGCTCCGCCCCGCGGTAACCTGCGGCGAGGACAGCGCGCGCATCGGTCCCGGCGGCTATCACGCTTTCATGGTTCCGGCCGGGTCCCAGCAGATTCTATGCGGCGTGGAAGGCTCAGAAAGCTCCGACCAGGTGGAGATCGACGCGCATACCCGCGTTTACTACATCCGCGAAGAATTCGTATGGGGCGTGCTGAGCGGCCATCCGCATCTCAACCCGGTCGATACCGACCAGGCGCAAACCGAGATTCAGCACTGCTGCGTGCAGGAACCGTAAGAGCTCCCTGGCGCGGGCTGGCCGCAAGGGGAGTCTGACGGCGCAGGAAAGAGGATGCGGCGCCGGACCAGTAAGGCTCCGGCGCCGCGCGGTTGGGCTTTAAGTCTGGTTGTCGCGGCCGACTACATAGACGGCCACGCCGTCGCCGAGGGACATCCGCTGTCGGAGCACAGCACCACCTTGAGCCCGGTGCCGTAGGGATGCGTTGAGGTCGTGGTCCCGGTGCTGCACGTCGCCACGGGCGGAATCACCGTCGCGACCACGGTATTGTTGCCTCCCACCAGACCAGTCACGTAGAGCGTGACAAAATCGAGTACGGGCACGTCAGTCTTGCCGTTCTTTCCGGCCGCGGTGAAGTCAACCAGTGGCACGACGACGATATGCGGGTCCGTCGCATCGAGGGTCGTATAAGGAGAAGCAGGTACGGTCGCGACGGTCGAATTAGGGAGCGACAAGCCGCGGTCGCTGAAGCCCTGGGCCGTGGGGCCGACGATGTTTCCGGTCTCGGTCGCGATCGAGTCTCCGGCGTGCAGGACCTGAGCTTCGCCGTTCCCGATGTTCGAGCGGTAGGTCGAAGCGCCGCTGCCACCGATCGCCAGGGGATCCCAGTTGCCCGGAACTCCCGTGATGCTCTGGTTAGACTTCAGTTGGACCTGGGTCCCCGCGGACAGGTTGGAAGTGTTGAACGTATAGGCTCCGCCACACGTCGCGTCGCCCGCGCCTGCAGCTGCCCCTTGTCCGTAACAGCCGTTGCCATTGCAGCCCTGTCTGCATGGCAGTCCGAACGGGGCGGCGCCGCAAATTCCATTGGTCGGCTGAACGCCCGCCGTTGCCTTCGCCGTAACCTTGCCCGATTTGACACCGACCAACTGCAGGAAGAAGTAGGGCACCTGGCGCGAGAGATAGACGCTAACCGATTTGTCGTCAGCGGCGGGCGAAACTAGGATCGTATCCGTGGCGCGCCCGATACCGTTGGTGTGGGCGTACGTGGTTCCGGTGCTGACCACCGCCGAATTGGAAGTGGTGGCACTATCGCCGGTAAGCTTCGAAGCGCCCGCGAGAGCGGAGGCGTCGGCTGCCTTCTGCAGGATCACCCAGTTGTAGTAGAGCACACTGAGATCGGCGCCCAGTCCTATAGCGCCGAGTAGCGTGGTCATCACAATAATCAAAGTAACTGCAATCTGCCCTCTGGAGAGACGACGTCGCCGAATCATGGGTTTGACCTCTTTTGTCCATAACTATCTTATTCACTTCTAGTCAGCTCCAATCACTCTTAACTATCTTTAACATGTTAATACCCCGTGTCAAGAGCTTATATCTCGCTTTTGCCATCTTTTATCGTCAATGACCACCATCTGGTTGAGATGGAAATTTGACAGTCTTTTCAGGCCGTTAGATGTGCTAAGAAGGGGATGTCGGGCTCCGCGGAGGGCGTACCCAACTGTCGGGACTCGCGGGAATGTCAGTTATTTAGCGGTCCCGAAGGATGTCGGGCGGGTCTTTGTCGCACTACCCTGCTGCGGATGCCCTGCCGCTCAAAGGTCTTTGAATGTCGATCGCTGGTCGGGCTTACCAGGGGCGTCAGAAACTTGCATTGGTAATAGAGAAGGAGGGTAAGCGGCACTGCTTACATCACGAAGATCGCTCCGGCATGTTTGATGCTCTCCCAGACAAAGCTTTCCCGTTGGCGAGAATCCCACACGCAACAGTAGGTGAGTTTCTTGGACGATTTACGACACACTCAGTCAGCGGCTCGCCCGAAGCCGCGAATGGCGCACGTCCGCGCCTTCGTGGCCCCGGCCTTTTATCTTCTTGCACTCGTCATGATGTCTGCGACGGGGTGTGCGGGGGATAGCACTCGCTCGCAGCCGACTCCTGCCCCGACTTCCATCACGACGCCTGCGCCTACGGCTTCGCCAACGCCGGCGCAAGGAATCATTCACTTCGTCCCCAATTCGCATCCGTTCTGGAGCGATCCCGCGAACTGGACCACCACCTTCGGCCCGGCCTATGCCAACATCCTGCTGACCGGGAGCAATTTTCTGCCGTGCAGAGGCGGACCCTTTGCGCTCTGCTATTACTCGGGCCCGAACGACGTCGCCGAAGATTTATCCTGCACGTTGACTGCGGACGGACTTTACGCGAACTGCAATTGCTTCAACATTCCCTACGGAGTGTACTTCGTAGATATAAACGGCATCCTCAACCATCCTGTGTACGAAAACACGATCGCCAAATGCGGGACGGACGGCAGTCTCTGCGCGACGATGAACTCGGCCCCGGTTTGCGAAGCGATAAATAAGGGGACCTTGATTCCCGGAACCAACGTGTTCTCCGCCTTCAGCTTCGACTGCGTCCCCACCAATGGAATCGGCCAGACCGCTTGCACACAGGCGCCATATGCGGGATGCATGACCGCGCCTTGCTTCAAGACCAGCAATCCCGAAATAGTCCAGTGCTCCTGTCCGGTCTTTAACGGTCCTTATCAGGTGGGTCAAAACAACCAGGCCTGCACGCTAGGAGACGACTTGGTGTGGTCGGCCGCGTACGCTCCGCCGTCGGGACCCGCGCTCACTGCATCCGCCGCGGTCGAGGGTCCGGGGCAGACCGCGACTTTTCCCACTCCGGGAACTTGTCTGCCGGATGCCCCTGGAGCGGCCGGGTGCCCGCTATACGTTCCCGGGACTACCGTTTTGCCGCCCAACAGCGGTGTTGACTGCGTGAAGGTCTGCGATGAGTACGCCACCTGCCAGAACACCGCACCGATTCAGACAGGCTACACCTGCGACGCGACGCTTTGCACTGATGAATGCAATGACAGGTATCTGGTGGGAACCGCCTGCTCCGGACTGTCGAACTGCGACATTTCGGAAATAATCAAAGCCGAAACATCCGCCGAGTGCAGTTGCTGCGCGAGCCAGCTATGCGGATGCAATCCGGACGGCAAGACCAACAAGACGATATTCGCGCTGAACCAGAAGCAGCGCGACCGAGGTATCACGCCGCAATGCGACGTCAACGGCACGCTGTGCGGCGCGCCGTGACCTGACTCTGAGCGGGCCCTGCGCGACTCATACCGCTGCTCCGCTCCGACGGCCGAGTTCACCGATGGTCCGGACGTCTTCGCCTAGCGCACTTGCAAATTCTCTCGACCGGCCGGAGTTCCAGCTCAGTGCTTGCCGTACTCGAGCGGCACGCCTTTGCGCTGCGCGTAGATGTAGGCTTCGAGCGCGCGCAGCTTCGGGTCATTGGGGTCCAGCGCCTTGCCCTTGACTGGATTCTCGATGCACCAGTCGATCATATCTCGCAGTAACGCGACCCGCTGAAGCTGGACCTGGTACTTGGGATAGGTTTCGGGATGCGTATTGGCGGCGTCCGGATGGCACATGTCGCAACTTATTCCGATGGTGCTGCCGAGCGCCTTGGCATCGTGAAAAACGCGTTTGCCCTCGGCTACGAACTTGTCGGTCTCGGCTTTCCAGACCTTGTAGTCGCGAGGCTGAAAGCTCGCGTACGTGTCCCCTTGCTGCACCGCCAGCGAAGGCGCCGCCGCGGGTGCGTTGCCGAGCGCCTTTTCCCCATGGAAAGCCTCGCCGCCAGGGGTCGCAGTCGGACTATCGGTTGCCGGCGACGACTGTGCGACTTCCCAGCGGTCGGCGGGATGCTCGCCTTTCCACTTGGCCATCAACTCGTCACTCACAGCCTGGGCTTGCGCGCGCGACATCATTTGTCCGGGCTGTAGGTTCTTGACCTCAATACTGGTCTTGCCGTCGCAGAGCATCACGACCGTGCCGCCGGCTTGCGCCGCGGGAACGTCGTGAGTAGCCATTTGCTGCGCGTATGAAAGCGCACTGCGAATTGCGAGGCCGGCGGCCGCGGTCGTGGCTCCCAACATCAGGATGACTATGCGCTTGGAGATCATTGTCGCCTCGTCGAATGAGAACCGCCGTCGAGTATCGTTTGGCGATCAGTAGCTCGCGAACTGCGGCGCAGGCGGGCGATGGACCTTACCCTGCGATCGCAAGTATTGCGCGGGCACGGTAACCGGGTTGCGGTCCCACAGGTTATAGATCATGTCAGCCAGTCCGTCCTTGTTGACGTCGACCTGGCCATCACCGAGGCCGTCGAGCTGATCGTACGGATCGGCGCGGTTCATCTGCACGGTGAGCGGCGGCAGGCCTTGGGGCGCGTACGGCCACGGCCATGCGGTGGATAGCATCCCGTAGAAACTGATGTTGTCGATCTGGTTGAAGAGAATCTGATGCGTATGGCCATGGATTACGGTGACATTGCGGTAAGGCTTGAGCAGCGCCTGCACCTGGTCGGCGTCCTCGGTCCAGAAATTCCAGTTGCGGTAGTATTTGTAGAGCGGCGAGTGCGAGAACACGAGCAGCGGCTTAGTGGCCGGCACCTTGGCGAGATCGCCCTTGAGCCATTCGCGCTGTTTGTCCCCCACTTCAAAGCGCGACTGGATCGGATTATCCAATCCCGCGACGATATCCATTCGCTCGGCCGGCGTCAGCTTGCGTGCGGTCCAGAAATCCTTCTCATGCACGCTCATCAGGACGATTACGTGAACGCCCTTCCAATCGAATGAGTAGTTGGGCGGCCCGAACAGCTCCTGCCATTTCTCGCCCATATCGTAAAACCAGTCATGCTCACCAACCATCATCTTGACCGGCGCCTTGAGCATCGAGAGCACGCCCTTGCCTTGCTCCAGCTCGTCGGGACGTCCCGTTTGCGCCAGGTCGCCGCCGAACAGAACGAAATCGGGCTGCGGATCGAGCGCGTTCACGTCCTCGACCGCCTTGACCGCGCCTTTGACGAAGCGCTGGTTGAGCGTGCGCACATACATGTGCGTGTCGGAGATATAGGCGAAGGTAAATGGCGGCGTGCCCGGCGCGCCGGTCGCGCTCGCGTTCTTGTCCACGGACGCGTCGGCGACGTTGACGAGCTGAAAGGTATGCGGTGGCATCAGACCCTTGGCCATCACGGCGCCGGCGCTCGCGCCAAGGACCTTCAGGAAGGTGCGGCGATCGAGCCGCCGCAGTCCGCGCAGCACCTTATCGCGATCTTCCATGTACTTGGTTTCGACGCTCTTGTGCCGTGCCGCCATGGCATACTTCCTTTGGATGTTGTCAGTCGCCGCCTAGTGACGCGGGATTCTCTTCGTTCTGTGCCGGCGTCATATCGCCGAACGGTCCCTTGAAACCGGGACCGAGACCGGCTTTGCCCATCGCGGCCGCCTCGTCCCGCTGCGGACGGTCGGTCTTGGACCGTGCGCGCTGCTTTTCGAGCTCCTCGTTCGAGACGCCTGCGTATTCCGGGCTGGTCAGGGTCGCGAGGAAAGCAACTAGGTCATCTTCTTCGGACTCGTTGAGTCCGAGCGGAAGCAGGCCGCCATCGAGATAAGGATTCTGTACGCCGCCTTTGTTGTAATGGTCCAGCACGTCCCAAAGAGTTTGCTGCGAACCGTCATGAAAGTAGGGCTCAGTCACAAGAAGATTGCGCAAACCCATTGTGCGGAAGCCGCCGATATCGTGTGGCTGTTTGGTTACCAGGAAGCGGCCGAGCCCGCTCATGTCGGACTGGATTGCGAGTTGGTCGAGCTGCTGCAACCCGCCGCCTCCTTGCGAGATCAGTACCAATGCTTTGCGCGCCAACGGAACGAAGTCCGACTTGTGCGCCGATACGCCGATATTATGGAAACGATTGTCGGTGAACAGGGGTTGCGTCGGGTTCCATCCGTGGCAGGTCATGCAGCGGCCCTTGCCGTTGAACAGCGACCATCCGCGTTTGGCGCTGGCACTGATCGCTTTCTGGTCGCCCGCCATAAAGCGGTCGAAGGGCGTATCGAACGCGGTCTGGGTGCGCTCGTAGGCCGCGATCGTTTTCTCGATATTGTCCATCGTGACGGCGCCGTTGAACACCGTCTGGAATGACCGCTGGTATTCGGGAATCGCTTTCACTTTCGCGACCACATCGTCAAAGCTCTTATTGCCCATCTCGACCGGGTTGAGGATCGGACCTTCGATTTGCTTCTCCAGCGTGGGCGCGCGGCCGTCCCAGAACTGGAGCGTGTTGAACAGCGCGTTCAAAACAGTCGGGGCGTTGCGCTGCCCGAACGCGTGATGAATACCCATCGAGGCCGGAAGCTGATCGGTGAAGCCCTTGGCGGGCGCATGGCATTGATCGCACGACACGGTGCCGTCGGCCGAGAGACGATCGTCGAAGAAGAGCTTGCGGCCGAGCTCGACCTTCGCAGGGGTCTGCGGATTATCTGGCGGAATTACCCACGAATAGAGCTCGGCGGGAAAGCCGATCTGGCTCTGCGGCTTGGGCGCGGCGAGCGGAGCTGGCGCTTCGGCCCGGGCAGTTGTCATTAAAGTAATCGCGACGGCGCAGAGAATCGCGGGTGTGAATAACCTGGCTCTCATTGCCTCCTCCTGTCGGCCGGTGCGACTCTCGCGTCTCTAGAGCGACAATCGGCCTTGATCCGATTAAGGCTAGACAGCCTCCGGGTCGAGCAGCGGCTCTTAACTTACTTTCGATCGTCGCCGGTATGCAACAAAAATCAGGCTGTCTTAGCAATGTTCAAGAGGTAGCAATCAATAGCTAAGTCCCCGTCATTCAGCGGGCTCGCGGTAACGCTAAGCCTCTCACCTGCATTACCGGATCGCCGACACGAATGCGGCCGGGTGCGCCGATCGCGGCGAACAGGCCGACATACGCGCCGTGATGCTGCGCGGCGGTGCGCAGAATAGCCGGGTCCGCACGAAGCTCGTTCTGCGGATGGATAGTCATTGCGCAGCGGAGCGCCGGACGCATCCCGACGATTCGCGCGCCACCGTCACCGATCTCGAGTTCGCCGCCGAGCCATCCGTCCTCGACGAAGCCCTCGGGCGCGGGGCCGCTATCGACGTAGATGTTGGGACGAAAACGCCGCAGGTCGAAATCGGACGGGCAGAGCCGGCGCAAATGTTCCAGCGTGCCGCTCGCGAGCACGTGCACAACGTCCTCGTCGTATAGATCGCGCGGGAGGAAGAAGGCGCGGCCTTTGGTTATCTCGTCGATCTCGGCCGTCGTGAGCGGCGTGTCGCCGCGCGGACGCTCGAGGCGCACCGGATGGCTGAACAACGACGTGAGGGCGTCGTCGACGCCGGGATCATCGGCGTAAACCCCCGCGCCGTCAGGGAACTCGATTCGAACGCGCGCCGGTGCGTCGTCAGCCGGCGCGCGTTCGCATACGGCGCGCAACTGGAGCATCGCGGCCCAGATTCGCGCGCTCATGATCGATCCATACTTGAGCTCGCGCATCGCATAGAGCCGGTCGCCCACAGGGCCGCGCTCGGTCAGCACCATTTCATCCAGGCGCTCGCCGCGCATCGACTTGACCGGATAGCGCCACAGTTCGGCGACCGTGGCGACCTTCTTCCTCATCGAACGCTGGCACTCGCTCGTGGCTGCGTTACGCGCCGGGTGGACGCTCTTCGCTGGCGAAGCGCTCGAGCACGTTGGCCGTGATGCGCGAGATGTTGTTGTCGTAGTTATTGTGCGAGAGGCTTCCGCACCACGCGATCGAGCTGGCCGAAAAAACCGCGCCGCCGCCCGCCGTGGGAAAGTAGACGATGTCGCCGCGGACGCCCCAGTCCTGCCTACCGCCCGTGCCCGGGTAGTTAAACGCAAGCTCCTCGGCGACGCGCAGATAATTGTCGCTGTGGCCTTCCGAACTCGCGACCAGCATCGCGTTGGGCGGTGTGCCGAGCGTCAGGTCGTAGCGATCGAGTTCGTGTCCGGCGGCGCCGCCGCCAACCAGCCCGAAGTCACCCAGCAGTTCGTCTTCGCCGACACCGGCGAAAATGAAGCGCGCGTTTTCGTCCAGGCCGTCGGGCATCCGGCGAAAGTACGACGAACGGTCGAAGCCCTGCGCCGCGAAGCCGACGCCGACCAATTTCTGCGGAGCGCGCGCACGGCTTCGCCAGACGCCGCCGCGCTCGCCGGTGGTGCTGTGAAAATACTCACCGGGCTGCGCCTCCCATGCGCCCGACCCGCCCTCGGCCTTGCGCACTTCGACCAGGTGCGGCTTTTGGGGATGATACGAGGTAATCCAATAGAAACCGTTGCCGCCGAGATACATCAGCCGCCCGCCCGAGGTCAGATAGCTCTCCATTCCATCGAGCATCGCGGATGAATAGTATTCGGGATGCGTTCCAGTGAGTATTACGTTGTAGCCGCGAAGCAGCGCCGCCCCTTCGCGATGCAAGTCCTCGTCGGTGATAACGTCGTAACGGAAACCCTTGCTGTTTAGCCAATCGACGAGATGAAGGTCGGCCGCCAAGCCCCACAGCGTTCCGCCGAAGCGGTGATGCGGCCGCATGTTGGGAATCGGCCGCAGCCGCGACACGTAGCATACGCCGCTGCCGTCGGAATGATGATCGTAAGTGGAGAGTCCGAATTCCGGATGTTCGTATAAGTAGATGTCGTCGGGCCCCAGCACCGTGGTGTGACCGACGATCGCCTGCGTGCCCTGGCCGAAGCTCAGATGCTCGTTGGAGTAGGCGAGGTACGAGGCGGTGGGCACCAGGAATGCGATCTTCGCGGTGGGACCGCTCGCTGGAGCGCGCACCACAAACGGGATGTAATCGATCGCGTCGCCGGCGCTCACCTTCGCCGCGTAAACGTCGGAGCGCATCGTGTCCGGAACCAGCAGCTCGAAATCCATTTCCCAGCCGGCGTCCTCGAGGTCGTCGTCGTGAAAGTGGATCGCGCCGTACTCGGCGGGGGCGTGGATGAAATGTTCCTCGCGGCTGGTCCAATTGTGACCGGTCATCGCGCGCGCGGGCGCGTTGACGCATCGTCCGTGCAAGTCGTTGCCCGAAGCGTCGGTGACGCGGTCGGTCGGGATACCATCGGGGCCGATCCCGTCGGCGAAGTCCCATCGCGCGATCAGCCCGCGGCTGTCCGGTTCGCGTCCCCCGGCCAGTTCGTCGAATTGCGCTCCGCCGAGCGCATGTCCGTAGACGCGCGGGCGATCGATTTTGCCGTTGTAGTGGCCGCCCACGATGATGGCTCCTGAGGCAGCCGTGCCGGCCGCCCATCCGGCGATCACACCCGCCGATTGCGAGTGGAAGTTGACCGGCTCGGCGGTCGCCGCGTGCATGCACGCCGGCGGGAGCATCGCGACCCGCCCGACCAGCGAATTGACGGCGTTGTGAACCGGTGCCAGGTGCACGATCGTGCGCCCGGTGGCGCCGTCGTAGCTCGCGCTGGCCGAGTACCAAAGGCCCGCCTTCAATCGCTCCGGCGCGGCCGTTTGCACCAGATGCCCCGCACCGTCGCCGAGCCATAATGCGAGCCGTTGTTGCTCATCGATCACCAGCGCCCAGCCCATCCGCCGCTCCGGATCGCATCGCGTGATGATTCCCTGCACGCCCTTGGCCGGAGTGGTCGGCATGATGAAGGCGTGAACCGTAATCGACTGTCCGATATTAAGGAGTGCGCCTGGATCGTCCACGACGATATGCGAACCGCTGTAAGTTGGCTGAAGGCGGCCCGGATATTCGCCATTGGCCGGCGTCGCGATCACTTCCTCTTTGGGGCCGGGCCCGGCAGGGTTGGCGTCGCCGTTGATCAGGCGGACGATCTCGGCGCGATAGCGGGTGGCGCCTTCGACGCTCACCATGAAGCGGATTCGGTCGCCGGGTTTGACGCTAATCTGATCGCTGTATCCGTTAATGTACTTTTTTGCCATGACGGTAGTCTCCGTTCGGATCGCAGATGCAGGCGAGGTTGCTAGTCGCGCATCATCTGTGCGACGCGCATCAGGAAAACGGCGTGTGCCGCCTTGGCTTCCGAGTTGTAGCTGCGCTCGTCGACGAACACCGGCGCCTGACCGGGAACGCCGGTCATCCGCGCGACTCGCCATTGTTTGAACGGCCGGGTGCAGACGATTACGTATTGGTCGAGGAGATTAGGGCGGCGGAAGTAGTTGAGTACGCGGTCGAGCGCGTCGCTGTGAATGCCAACCGGGTCGCGTTTATGCTCGGCGATGATTTTTTTGGTGAGCAACGGGCGGAGCGACTCGCGCATCCGCTGGTCCCACCTGGCAAAGGCAATCCGGTTGCGGTCGGCTGAAGCGCCATGAGTGTCGGCCATCGGATGTCCGCTCCTTGAGGGTGCGATCGCACGTTCAGCGACGGCAATAGCGAAAATCCGCGCAGAAGTCACCCGCTGCGAGCGGATCAGGCCAAATCAGAACAACAAGCCGTAGTTATGCTCCAGTCCGAGCAGCACGCGCCCGGCCACTTCCCAGGTTTTGAGCGATACCACAGTGTGCTGGTTGGCGGTCTGCATATCGCGCAAACGGCGATCGAACGGGTTGCCGGCGTATACGGACGATCCTCCGTTGGCCTTGTAGAGGAGTTCAACCGCCTGCAGGCATACGGCGCTCGTATGAGCCATCGCGAGCCGGCCGCGAGCGCGCTGCTTGAGCGACGGAGGATCGCCGGCCGCCATCGTGTTCCACATATCGCCAAACGCCTCGAAGACGAAGCCGCGGGCGGAGCTTATCAACGCCTCGGCCTGAGCGACCGTGCACTGAACGTAAGCCTCGTCGCGCAGCATCGCCGCTTTGCCCGCCGTCGGAGATTTGAAAGTTAAGGGCTTGTTCGAAGCCATCGCGATGAATTCTTCGATCGCGCCGCGCGCAATTCCGAGGGCGACCGCGGATACTTTGTAGATCAACAAGTTGGGGAGCGCGTAAAGGGGGCCCTGCCGATAGATGTTGGGCGCGGCCAGGTTGAAAGTCCGCTCCTCGGGGATGAAACGATCCTTGACCGTCCAGTCGTGGCTGCCGCTTCCGCGCAGGCCATTGGTGTGCCACGTATCGAGGATTTCGCATTGCTCGGCGGGCAGAAAACCGAAACGGGTTTCGGGGAGGCCGTTGGGCATGAGGCGCGGCGAATCGCCGTCAAAGATCAGGAAATGGCCGATCAGCCAGGTTGCGTGCTGGCAGCCGCTCCCGAACGGCCATCTGCCGTTGGCGACATAGCCGTCCCTGGTTTTCACGGCCTTGCCGGGCGGGGCAAACGTGATTGCCGTCACCGCGTCGAGGTCGCGATACATTTCGCGCGCGACGGCCTGGTCGATGTACGAGGTCATGTACCCGCCGTCGACGCCGATCATGCTGCACCAACCCACCGACCCATCGGCGATCGACAGCTCTTCAATCACCCGCATCTGCGTGAGGAAATCCAGCTCGGGTCCGCCCCACGCGCGCGGCATGGCCATCCTGAAGATGCCCGCGCGTTGCATCTCGCGCACCAGCGGCAGCGGCAATCGCCGTCCTTGTTCGATTTCGTTGGCCGCCGCGCGGATTTTCGGACTAAGCTCGCGTGCGGCGTCGAGGATTCGGGTTGCGCTTTCATCCGCGTCAGGCATGGAACCTTCCTCCCGGGGAGATAGGCGGTTCGACAATCAATCCGTATGCTGCAAACTATCGAACGTGCACCCCCAGGCGAAAGCGGCGGCCGATTCCGGCCGCCGCGATGAGTCAGTTGGCGCCCGGGCTCAGCTTAGTTCGAAGATCTTCCCCTTCCAGGTACGCGAGGCAAGGTCCATCTCGCCCTCGCCGGCGACTCTGCGTCCGTCGGAGAGTTGTATGTAGCCCTCGGTGCGCCAGCGGTGCTTGCCGATAGTCTCGTAGGTGCCTGGGCCCATACCAGTTTGGACGTCTCCATCGTCCATGTATGCTGTCGCGCACCAGCTATAACTGCCGCCCTTGGGGCCGCCGGCGTAAGTGGCCGTGCCGAAGACCGTGCCGAATCCGGTCGCGGTCCCTTCCCAGTTCACATGGCTGAGAACGCCTCCCGCAGGCCCAGGAGTGTAGCTTGCCGTGATGGCCTTCATCGAGAATTCACCTATCGCTTTTCCCGTCGCCATACGCAGTCCTCCGTGAGTTGACCGACCGTTAAATGATTTGATCGCTACCGGCTCCCTCCCTGGCTCAGCTGTGGCCCGATGTTCATTCTCACTAGTCCGCCCGGTACAGGCTTAAGGCAAACAAAATTGTGCAGTGCGGCAAGAACCTCTGCTAAGCTTGGGACCATTGAGGAAGGGTCGAAACCAGATTTCAATGAGAGGGAAAATGCTCGAGCTACGGCCCAATTGCGAATGCTGTAACAAGGATTTGCTGCCAGCCGCGGCGGACGCGATGATCTGCTCGTTCGAGTGTACGTTCTGCCGCGAGTGCGTGAACGATAGATTGAGCGGCTGCTGCCCCAATTGCGGCGGCAACATGGTGCCGCGCCCAATTCGCCCGCCGTCGATGCTGGCGAAGAATCCTGCGTCGACGGTGCGCGTCTTCAAGCCACAGGGCTGCGGCCAGCCGGCCGATTGAAATCAAAGCGCGTCTAGATTTCGAGCCGCCAGGCGTTGCCGTCGCGCACGATTCGGCCCGCGCTCGGCGTGGCGAAATGCGTACCCAACACCAGGATCGGCTGGTCGCCGTAGCGCTCCAGGAACGCGCGCCGCGTCGCGATCGCCTCGTCGAAGTCGGAGTCGAAGTGGCTGCCCCATTCCGGATGCGCCATCTGGACCGGATGATGCATCAGGTCGCCCGTAATTACCGCCTCCTGCCCGCGCGAGGAGATGCGCACGCTGTGATGGCCGGGTGTATGCCCCGGCGTCGGCTCGAGGCGAATTTCATCCGTGATGCGCGTGTCGCTTTCGACCAGGTCGGCGAGACCCGCTTCGAACACCGGGCGCACCGAGTCGTCGAGCAGTTCGCGCGTGTCGGGTTCCTTTGTCTTCGACCAGTGCTCCCACTCCTTGCGCCCGATTAGATAGCGCGCGTGCGGAAAGGTCGGCGTCCATTTGCCCTCGACCAGCATGGTGTTCCAACCGACATGATCGACGTGCAGATGAGTGCAGAGCACGCGGTCGATCGAATCGCACGCGAAGCCGGCTTTCTCCAGGTCGGTGAGGAACGGCAGCTGCAGCATGTTCCATCCGGGGAACGCGCGGCGCTTGTCGTTGCCGATGCAGGTGTCGACGACCATCCGATGGCCCGGCGATTCGATCACGAAGGCGTGCACGCTCATCATCACTTTGCCGTCCGGATTGGCGAAGTGCGGACGTAGCCATGGAACGGTGCGGATGTTTTCCGGCGAACCCTCTTTCAGCACGAAGGTGGCTTTCGAGGTCGTCTCCATCTCAACGATCCGAGTGATCGTGACGTCGCCAATTTTCCAGCGGTTCATCTGCGCCTCCGAATGATTATGGGCGCAAACTAGCCCGGGGCGCGCGGCGTCGCAATCGAATCGAACTGTTCGGGGAGGCAGGCCAACGCTCTTTCTCGAGACGCTAACGCTCTTCCCTGACCCGCTAACGCTCTTCGGCGCCTTCGAAGTAGCCGGCCTCAGGCGCGTAATTCTCGAAGCGCGTGAACTGGCTGATGTAGGTGAGCTTGGCGGTGTCCGTGGGCCCGTTGCGCTGCTTGGCGATGATCACTTCAGCCACGCCCGGTTCCTTGCTGTCGCGATGGTACATCTCGTCGCGATAGATGAACGCGATCACGTCGGCGTCCTGCTCGATTGCGCCTGACTCACGCAGGTCGGCGAGCAGCGGGCGGCGGTCGGGGCGGGTCTCGACCTGGCGGTTGAGCTGCGAGAGCGCGATCACCGGGACGCGGAGTTCCTTGGCCAGCGATTTGAGCGAGCGCGAGATTTCGGCGATCTCTTTCTCGCGCGACTCGCCCGGCCGTGCGGCGCGCATCAGCTGCAGATAGTCGACGATGATGAGCCCGAGGTTGGCGCTGGAATCGCGCGCGAGGCGCCGGCACTTCGCCTTCAACACGATTGCGGAAGTGTCGGAGCTGTCGTCGATGAAAATCGGGGCCTCGGCCAGGCGCGCCGCCGCCACCGCGAGCTTGGGAAAATCGCGCTCGCCGAGATACCCGGCGCGCGCCTTCGAGCTGTCGACCCGCGCCTCCGAGCACAGCAGCCGCAACACGAGCTGCTCCTTGGACATTTCCAGCGAGAAGAAGGCCACGCCGCGGCGCGGCTCGGCCTCGGTCGCCGCGTAAGCCGCGATGTTGAGCGCGAGCGCCGTCTTGCCCATCGAGGGGCGCGCGGCAATCACCACCAGGTCGGCCGGCTGCAGGCCGGCGGTGATGCGGTCGAGGTCGGTGAAGCCGGTCGGCACGCCGGTCACCATCTCTTTGCGCTCGTAAAGCCGCTCGATGATCTTGAGCGACTCGCGCGTCAGCTCGTGCATCGTGTGGAACGAGGCGCGGATGCGGCGCTCGGAGATCTCGAAAATTTTGTGCTCAGCCTCGTCGAGGAATTCGTCGACCCGCGCGGGCGCGTCGTAGGCGGACGACGCGATCTCGGTCGCGGTCGAGGCAAGCGCGCGCAGCACCGCCTTTTCGCGCACGATGCGCGCATAGTGCGCGACGTTGGAGGCGGTCGGGACGCAGGCGGCGAGCTCGGCGATATAGGCTGGGCCGCCGATCGCCTCGAGCTTGCCGCGCGTGCGCAGCGCGTCGGTCATCGTGATCGCGTCGACCGGTTGGCTGCGGTCCGACAACTCGGTCATCACACGGAAGATCTCGCGATGCGACTCGCGATAGAAGTCGTCGGGGTTGAGGACTTCGAGGGCCTGGTTGATAGCCTCGTTCTCGAGCAGGATGGCGCCGAGCACTGATTGCTCAGCTTCGAGATTCTGCGGAGGAACGCGCCTTAAAATGTCGTCACTGGATGCCGCCGCCACAACCAACCCCCTCCCGCTCGAAACCGCGCCGCGTAACCGGGAATCAAGTATCGGGAATGCGGTGGCGGCGGACAAGTAGGCGCGGCGCAGATACTCCCAAATGGCGAACGACTTTGAACACTATCAACAGTGAGAAGCGTTGATCGAAAGAAAAACTAACGACGCGCGACGCGCCGGCGCTCCGGCGGACGTGCCGCGATCGGTCCCGCCGCGACGCCGAACAAAAAGCCGCCGACGTGCGCCCACCAGGCTACACCGCCCATCAACGAGCCCGCCGCTCCGCTGGCAATTCCCGAGTAAAGTTGCGCGGCAAACCAAACGATCAGGCAGAGCACCGCGGGAACTCGGAAGAAGAACGGCGGGAAGAAGGTCAGGATGCTGCCGCGCGGATAGAGAATGAAGTAAGCGCCGAGAACTCCCGCGATCGCGCCGCTCGCGCCGATCACCGGCACCATCGATTGCGGCGCCATTGCGACCGTCGCTGCGGCCGAGGCGATGCCGCTCAACAGGTAGAACGACAGGTAATGTGCCGGTCCGGTCCGCTCCTCGACCGCCGGGCCGAAGATGAAAAGGTAGAGCATGTTGCCGGCGACGTGGCCCACGCCGCCATGGATGAACATCGAGGTAAGGACCGTAAACGGCGGCCATAGGCGGCCATGACCATTCAGCAGCATGACGCCATGCACATGCGCGCGGACGAGCAGCCTTGGCACCATTGCGTAGCGCGTGACGAACGCGTCAAGTCCGCGGCCGAGTGACACCTCGTACCCAAACGCCGCGAGGTTGGCTGCGATGAGCAGCGTGTTGACGGGGCTCAGCCGATGGCGCGCAACATTGTCGCGCAGCGGGATCACTGCGGCGCCCGCATCAAGGCCCGGTACGCCGCTGCGCGGCTAGCCGGGCCAGGGCTTCCCGTAAGTGTCGAGACAGGCGACCTCGTTTACTGGCCGGCGGCGAACGGGTCCGATTTTGTCGCGCGGATAGCCGATCGGCATCAGCGCGAAGGTCGAAACCTCTGGCGGCAGCTTGACGATCGCTTTGACCTCCTCCTCGAAGAAGGCATGGATAGTGGTCAGCACGGTGGTCAAATTGAAGGCGCGACACGCCAGGATGATATTCTGCACGGCCGGATAGATGCTCGCGCCCTGGGTGCGGGCCGCCTTCGCCATCGCGCTTTGCACCTCGAGGCTGAGGGCGCCCGCTCCGGCGCCGGGCGGCGCCGACTTGAGACAGGCGAGCAGCAGCACCGGCGCCTCGTGCATGTGATCGAACAGATAGGTCACCGAACTCATGAAGCGCTGGTACTGTTCTTCCGTGAAATGGCTGGCGCGCGGGCGCTCGGCGTAGAGTGCGGTCAGAATCTTCGAAGCCTTGGAATAGATCGCGCCTAGCTGGCGGCGCTTCCCCGCGTCCTTGACCACGACGAACAGCCAACTCTGCGCGTTGCTGCCTGACGGCGCGCGAATCGCCGCGTCGAGTATCTTGGTCATCACTTCGTCGGGCACCGGATCGGGCTTGAAGCGCCTGAGCGCGCGCGCCGAGTACATTGCCTCGAATAATCCAATTTCCGCCATCGCAGTAGTTAAGCTCCTTTCGACCTGGCCTGAGGCCGACATCTCAATTATCACGGAGCGCGCCGCGAAATCGAACCGGCGGCGGTCCTACTCGGCGCGGATCAACTTATGCTTAATCGCGTAACGCACTATTGCGGCCGTCGATTTTGCCTTGAGCTTTTGCTTGAGGTTGTCGCGATGAACCTGCGCGGTCTTGGGGCTGATACCCAGCCGCGCGGCGATGTCTTTGCTGGTCGCGCCCTCGCCGATGAGGCTCAGTACTTCGCGCTCGCGCCGCGTGAGTTTTACCGTCGCGCCGCCCGCGCGCGTCTCGCCGCTCGTGTTTTTGAGCCGCGCGAGCACGGCCGGCGCGACCGTGGCGCTCAGATAGCGCCGCCCCGTGGCCACCGCGCGCAACGCGCTCAGCAACTCGCTGGCGGCGTCGGTCTTGACCAGGTAGCCGGCCGCGCCCGCGTCGACCATCGCTTCGATCACGTACTCCTCATCGTCGTGCTGGCTCAGGATCACCACCTTGGAGTTGGGCGACTCCCTGGCCAGACGATGCGCCGCGTTGAGGCCGCCCACTCCGGGCATCCCGACGTCCAGCAGCACGATGTCGGGATGCGTGCGCGCGGCGAGCGCCACCGCTTCTTCGCCGCTCGCGGCTTCACCGACGACCTCGCACTCGCGCTCGAGCACGGTCCGCAAGGCCTCGCGAAACAGGCGATGGTCGTCGGCAAGGAGGACGCGGATGCGCTCGCTGCCCATCGCGACGCTCGCTACTCCAGTGGAATCTCGGCCACCAGCCGGGTCATCCCGCGTCCCGACTCGACCCGCACCGCGCCGCCCAGAAATTCCAGCCGCTCGGCGAGCCCGCCCAAGCCCATCCCGTCTGCGGTGCGCGCCCCGGGTTCGATGCCACGGCCATTGTCGCTGACCGTGAGGCGTGCGACGCCCGCGTCGCGCTCGACCAAAACCTCTGCGCGGGTGGCGCGGGCGTGACGCACGACGTTGGCGAGCGCTTCGCGCGCTACTTGGTAGCAAACCTGACGTATGTTGGGCGGCAGGCGATTGGCTGCGGCGATGCCCTTAAGCTGCGTGACCATCCCGGCTGCGGCGAGACGGTCGAGCTCGGCGCGCAGCGCAGCGCCGAGCGTGCGCTTGCCCAGCTCCGCCGGGCGCAATTCGCGGAGCCGCACGCGCAGCTCGGCCTCCAGCCGCTCGAAGATGGCGCGCGCCTCATCCCGTCCGCCTTCGAGCGCGAGGCGCGCGGCGGCGAGCAGCTGGGCCTGATCGTCATGCAGATCGCGCGCGATCCGCGCGCGCTCGGCCTCGACCGCCCCGAATAGCCGCAAGCCCAGCGCACGCACGAGCTCGCGTAGATGGGCCGCGTGCTCCGCCGCGGCCCATCCGGCGCTGACCGGACCAAGCCGCGCGGCCAGCGCCTCGGCGCGCTCGCGCGCCGCCGCTTCCAGCGGCCTGGCACTGGCGAGCGCGATCGCGCCACCGTCGAATGGCACGCAGAGGTAGTCGGCGAAGCTGTGGAACAGGCGATCCTCGTGCCAGGCTCCGGCGCGCCGGGCGCCCGCGCTGCGCACGACGGTTGCTTGCCGGCGCATCGCCTCGGCGAGCGCGCTTTTCGCGTCAAGGCTGAGCGCGGCGCTGAGCGCGCGGGTCGAGCCCGCGGCGACGCGAGGCGCGGCGGCACCGCTTTGGGCGGCCGCCACGATCCACGCGGCAAACGGTCCGGTTGCCGCGAAGAGCCGACCGAGACCGGCCCAGCGCTCGCGCGGCGCGAACTTGAGCGCCGCGGCGAGTGCTCGCTCGACGCGTCCGCTGTCACCGCGCTCGCGCCGCGCCAACGCGCGCTCGGCGGCCAACCGTTCCGTCGCGGTGGCTGCGCGATCGCGCCAGAACCATAGTGAGGCAGCCTCTTCACTGAGCTCGATTTCAGCCAGCGCGTGGCGCCGGACAAGGTCCAGCAGCGCCTCGCTCTGCGCCGGCAGGATGCCGTGCGGCACCAGCATCACAATGCTGGCGTGGGCGGTGGGCGAGGCCGACGACGACACGGCGCAGGCCTCAAGCCGAGTCTGCACCGGGAGCGCCCGGCCGCATCGGAGCGTGACCTCAGCGGCGCTCATCTTGAGGGCGGCGCTGGGCGCGGCGTCTCGCCCGCGGCCGTCCGCGGCGGCGCCCTGGCGCGAGAGCATCCCCAGGATCGCCCACAGTGCCGGCTCCCATCCGGGGTCGGCGGGCGCGTAGGCGGCTCCGGTGTCGGTTGCGCGTTGCCACGAGATGAGGCAGGCGCCACCACCAGCCGCCGCTGCCGCCGCGAGCGCGGCGAGAGTACTCATTCGGCCCGCCAGTGAATCGGCCGGCGCCGCGTATGCCATGGCGCCAGCGTCGGCGCGGCTCAGCACAGATCGGTCGGTCACCCTCGGTCTCCCCCTCTGCAGCGCGCGATCGCGCCGACTGACTAATACAAAAGCTGATGCGCGCCGACTGGCTAATGATGTCCCGAGTCGGACGGATGGCCGAGTTCCGTGCCGAGTTGCTGCATCTCGCTGCCGAACTGAGCCCAGTCGCCGGTCCTGAGCGCGGCCAGGGCGCGGTTGTAATGTATGCTGGCGCCGGTAAGGTCGCCCTTGACCGCTGGCGGCGGGTTCGCCGCGCCGGGCGCCGTCGCGGTGGCCGCCTGCGCCGCGGTGGAAGAGATGGTTGGCGGCGGAATTTCAACCGGCGCGGTGAAGAGCGCGTTCAGCGTGCTTTTGAGGTCGTTCCCCATCACGATACGATCGCTGTAGGCTGCAATTACGCGCTGCAATTCGGGAAGCTGGCCGCTTTGCGCACGGATGTAGAGCGGTTCGACGTACAGCAACGCGTTCTCGATTGGGAAGACCAGCAGGTTGCCCAGAATGACCTTGGAACCCATCTGGTTCCACAACGAGTACTGTTGCGAAATGTCAGGGTTCTGATTGATGCGCGCCTGGATCTGATAAGGGCCATAAAACAGCCGGTCCTTGGAGAAGGCGAATTCGAACAGATGGCCATAGTCGACCCCGTCGCAGCGCGCCGCGAGCCACGAAATCATATTGTCGCGCACAGTACCGCGGCTCTCCGGCACCATCGGCAGCATCAGTATGTATTCGTCATGGGTCTCTCCCGGGAGCCGCATGATTACATAGTAAGGCTGCATGGGGACGGTTTCGTCGGCGTAGTTCTCGCGCGGGAAACCCCACTGGTCCTCGCGGTTGTAGAAAACGGCGGGGTCGGTCATGTGGTAGGTGCGGTAGATGTCAGCCTGGATCAGGAAGTAGTCTTCAGGATAGCGGATGTGCTGGCGCAAATCGCCGGCCATGGCCGACATCGGCTTGAACATCGCCGGGAAAATCCGCTGCCAGGTTCGGATGATCGGATCGGTGGGGTCGGCGACATAGAAATCGACCGCGCCCGTGTACGCATCCACCACCACCTTGACCGCGTTGCGGATATAGTTGATCCCTTCGGAGTTGCGCTGCGAGTATGGAAAATGATCGCTGGTGGTATAGCAGTCGATGATCCAGATCAGATGGCCGTTGTGCAGCACGAGGTAGGGATCGCGGTCCTGGCCCAGAAACGGCGCGAGGCGCGCGACGCGGTCGCTGATGTTGCGCCGAATCATGATGCGGCTGCCGTTGACGATATTGCTGGTCACCAGCAGATTGATGTCGCGGAAGAAGTAACTGAATAGCAGGCGGCGGATCAGGCCGCTGACTGGCACGCCGCCGCTGCCCTTGTAGTATGAGTAGACGTTGTCGGCGCCGAGTGGGTAGTCAAATTCGGGAGTCGCAGCCTTGACGATCGCATAGCTGTCGGGTTCCTGGCCGAAATAGATCGCTGGTTGCGGGAGCCTGAAGCCGACATCGGACTCCATCGGGATGTTCTTCATATAGAAGACCGGCAGTCCTTCGCTGTCCTTGGCATTGACCGGGCTCATCGTGAGTCCGCTGCCGTGGGTGAACTTGAGATGGCGGTTGACCCAGGTCTGAGCGTTGTCGGGCAGCAGTGAAATGTTGAGCTCGCGCGGCGAGAGCATCACCTCCGTGTATTTGCCGTTGATCCAGTAGCGGTCGATGTCCACGTCCTGAAAATCGTAGTAGAGTCGGATTTCCTGCAACTGGCGATAGGTCGCGAGCAGCGGGCGCGGATCCCATAGCCGAATATTGTCGACAGTGGGTGCGTCTTGCTCGAGCGAGGCTTTCGTGAGCGTTCCCTTGCCGTCGAACTGTCGCACATCGACGCTGTCGAGATGATAGGCCATCCGGGTCAGTGCGATATTGCGCTCCAGGTATGGTTTCTCTACTCGTAGCTCGTCGGGCTTGACATAAAGCTTTTCGATTACCGGCTGGATCAGGTTGAGGAAGATCGACGGACCGAACAGCACGATCGCCGCGACCACCGGCAGCCTAAGTCCGCGCTGTCCCAGATTCGCCAGGCTTACCGCTGCGGCCACCAGCGACAATGCGACCAGCAGCCACAGGCCCGGCTCCCACAGCACGTGATCGACGTAACGCAGGCCATAGACCACGCCATTGCTATGCAGCAGTAGTTCGAAGCGCGCCAGCCAGTAGTTCATTGCGCGCTGCACGAAAAAGACCGCTAACAACACGGAGAAATGCGCGGCCGCGCCACCGGAGATGCGCGGGGGCGATTCGCGGAAATCCAGTGCCCCACGCGCCCAGTAGATTATCCCCGTCACCACCGCGGTCAGGAACAGGATCAGCATGAACAGGTCGCGCCAGTCCTCGAGCAGCGGCAGCGAGAAGAGATAGAAACCGAGGTTCTTGCCGAAGGCCGGATCGGTTCGGGCAAACGGCGCTGCGTAAAAGCCCTTGAGGTAGATGTCCCACGACGAGGCCTCGCCCGAGGCCGCGAACAGACCAAGCAAAACTGCGGCCCCTGCCACCAGCAGGCGCCATGGAATACGGTCGCCGAGCGCTCTAATCAGCTCGGGCAGGTTGACCTCGGTCATCTCTTCGGAGCGGCGCACGATACGGAGCCGCTCGCGCTCCTCGCTCAAGCCGAGGGCGACGAAGCCGCTAGCGCATACGGCGACGAAGGCGACAAACCACACGAGCGCGAAAATCGTGATTTGGGCGCCGAGTTGAGTCAGGAAGACCGAACGATAGCCGAGCACGCCGAACCACAGCAGATCGACCAGCAACTCGTCGGCGAGCCCCAGGACAATCAGAATGACGATAATGATCGCGGCGAGGCTGAACAGGACGATCCGCGGTCGCATCTATATAGGCTCCCCCCGCGCTACGCGCCGCGCCCGACCTTACTGACGTGCTCGCGCACCACGTCGGGCGGGCATAACCAGATGAAGATCTTGAGGCAGATGAATCCGACGAGAATCCAGTCGAGTTCGCCGACGATGGGGATGAAGTCGAGTTCCAGGAGCGGCGGCGAAAGCAGCGCAAGCACGCCGAGGAACGGCACCGCCTTGGCCAGTGCGGAGACCCGCGTGTCATGCATCAGGCGCCAGAACACGCGGACGAACTGCGGCAGAAACATTAGCAGCCCGCGCATCTGCAGCGGGCCCATCAATTGCATCCTGAGGAGTCGACTAAACACGGCTTGCTCTTCTTTTTATACTCCTTCGAGGCCCCCGTCCCAAGCCACACGGATTGAGCGGGAGCACGGAGCACCAATCTGCTACAATGAGACGGAGCACGGAGAGGAGGTCTCGCGGGTGAAACGGCACATGTCCATGGGCGATTTTCTGGTCGCCTACCTGCGCAAGATCGGCGCAACCCACGTTTTCGGGATCCCGGGCGATCTCGCGCTGAAGCTGTTTTTCGCCCTGGGCCGGCGCGAGGGACCGCAAATCATGACCTTCTCGCACGAGCCCGGCGTCGGTTTCGCGGCCGACGGCTATGCGCGCGCCACCGGTAAAATCGGGGTCATTTGTGTAACTTACGGCGCCGGCGGCCACAACATGGTCAACCCGGTGGCGGGATCGTTTTCCGAGCGCGTGCCGCTGCTCATCCTGTCCGGCGGTCCCGGCGAGGAGGAGCGCAAGCTCGGCACGCTGATTCATCATCAGGCGCGCGAGATAGAGTCGCAGCATCGCATCTACCAGGAAGTCACTTGCGCCGCGGCGGTGTTGACCGATCCGCGCCGGGCCGCGATGCAACTGCACGACGTGGTGCGCGCGATTTGGGCCGAGCAGCGCCCCGGCTACATCGAGATCCATCGCGACATGGTTGACCGCGAGATCGAGGTGCCCGACGAACTGCTGGAATGGGACGGCCAGCTGCGCTTTCACGAGTCCGACGCCCGCCGACTCGAGGAGGCGGCGCGCGAGACCGCCGCGATGTTCAACGAAAGCCGCAAGCCCGTGCTGATCGCGGGCATCGAGATCCATCGCTACAAGGCCTCGCGCGAGCTGGTCGAGCTGGCCGAGCAAATGGGCGCGCCGGTGATGACTACGGTACTCGGCAAGGGCGCCTTTCCGATGGACCATCCGCTGTACATGGGCGTCCATGTTGGGCCGATAAGCCCACCGCCAATCGTCGCGCGGATGGACGAGGCGGATTTCGTGCTGAACTTCGGCTGCCTCAGGACCGACATGAACTTTGGTAATCGCCCGCCCCACATTATCGAGGGCAAGTCGGTATGGGCGGTCGACCGGCGAGTCGACGTCAAGTATCACACCTACATGAACGTCGGCGTGCGCGATTTCGTGCGCGCGCTGCGCAAACAGCATATCCAGCGCCACGACGAGACCGTGCACTACGCCGACAACCTTCGCGAAGCGATCGGCAGATCCAACGGAGGCGGTGCGGCGCTGCGGGTCGGCGAGATTCTGATGGTGGTCAACGAGTTTCTCGCCGCGCACAAGCGCTACATGGTGGTGGCCGAGTCGGGCGACATGCTCTTCGGCGGACTGGACGTGCGCGTGCCGCATAGCGGAACCTATCTGGCGCAGGGGTTTTACGCCTCGATGGGCTTCGCGGTGCCGGCCGCTTTGGGCGCGCAGATCGGATCGGGCCTGCGTCCGATCGTGCTCTGCGGCGACGGCGGCTTTCAGATGACGGGTCCGGAAATTTCGCACGCGCCGGCCTTCGGCGCCAATCCGACCGTAATCATAGTCAATAATGGTGGATGGGGCATCTTTCGGCCGGTGGCGAGCGAACGGCGCGACCTGCTCGATATACCGCCATGGCCGTATGCGCGGCTGGGCGAGGACTGGGGTGGCGCAGGCTACGAGGCGAACAACCCGGCCGAACTGCGCAGCGCCCTTGAAGCGGCCCATCGCGGCGCCGGCTTCGCGATCATCGACGCCAAGGTCGGCCGCGACGATCTTTCGCCGGTAACGCTGAAATACATCCAGGCCGCCGCCGAGCGCTCGCAGGCGCCGCCTGCCGAACGCCGCAACAGCGGCGGCCATCACGGGCGCTCGCGCTCCTGATTGGCGCGGCTTTGCGGCCGATGAGCGACTACGAAAATTCGTATCGCGATTTTCGCTGGGAGATGCCGGAGCATTTCAATTTCGGCGCCGCCATCGACGTGCTTGGCGCCGAGCCGGGCCGCCCCGCGATCCTGAGCGAGGATCAAGACGGCAATCGCTCACGTCTGTGCTTTGCCGACATTCGTGAGCAGTCCAACCGTATTGCCAATGTGCTGGTGGGCCTCGGAGTCAAGCCGGGTGACCCGGTGATGGTCGCGCTGCCGCGCATCACGCTCTGGCAGGCGGCCTACGTGGGCGCGCTCAAGGCCGGCGCGATCGTGGTCCCATGCGGCGCGGCGCTACGCGAGAAGGACCTCGTCTACCGCGCCAATCATTGCGGCGCTGTTGCGATCATCGCCGCGGTCGAGAGCGCCGAGCTTATCAGCGATCTGCGCAAACAGTGTCCGGCGCTCAAGCACTATCTCATCGCGGGTAGCCCGCGAAGTGGATGGCTGGGTATGCGGGACTCGATGGCGAAGGCCTTCGCCAGCTTTTCTCCGGTGTCGACGCGCTCTAGCGATCCGGCGATTTGTTTATACACTTCCGACGGCGCGCACGAGCCCAAGGCCGTGCTGCATAGTCACGCCTATACCTGGTGTCAGCGCTATATCGGCAGCCACTGGCTCGACCTGCGGCCGGGCGAATTGCACTGGGGGATTGCGGACACGGGAACGGCGCGGGCAGGGTATGGCGTGTTGTTCGGCCCGTGGATGAACGGTGTTACGACTTTCATGTACAACGGCAGCCTCGAGCCGCGAAAGCAACTGGAGTTGCTCGCGCGGTATTCGGTCGCGACTCTTTGCGCGACGCCGACGGAGTACCTGCGGCTTATGCAGGACGATCTCGCATCGCACAAACTTCCGGCGCTCCGCCATTGCACCGCCACCGGCGAAGCGCTCAACGCGGAAATCGTCGGCGTCTGGCGTGATGCGTTCGGGCTTACAATCCACGACGGCTACGGCCAGGCCGAGACGGCGATCGTCGCCGCCAACATGCCGGGAATGGAGATCAGGGCGGGTTCGATTGGGCGGCCCTTGCCGGGTTACGACGTTCGTGTGCTCGGCGCCGAGGACAAGGAAACTGGCGACGGCGAAGTGGGCGAGATTGCCGTCCGGATCAACCCCGAGCGGCCGCCGTCGCTTTTGATTGAGTATTGGAAGAATCCAACAGCGAACGCCGCAGCGTTTCGCGGCGATTACTATTTCACCGGTGACCTGGCCTCGCGCGACAGCGACGGCTATCTATGGTTTGCCGGCCGCGCACGTAACGGTTGAATTTCGCCGCGCGCACGCACGCTGATTAAGAACGAGCTTGCACAAATGCATGTCGGCGAATTTTCGCAAGGACCTACGGGCAAGCTTGCGGGCAAAACGGCAATAGTCACCGGCGGCGGCCGAGGCCTGGGCCGCGCGATGGCGTTGGGATTGGCGCGGGCCGGGGCGAACGTCGTGATTACGGCCGCGCGCGGCCGTCGTGAAATCCAGGCGGTCGCGGATGAAGCGAAGATTTTGAAGTCCGGAATCGTCCGTGGGTTGACGGCCGACGTCACCAGCGACGAGGACGGCCGGTTCGTGGTCGGCGAAGCGCTGCGCGAGTTCGGCGCGATTCATATCCTGGTGAATAATGCCGGACGCGGGATGCGCTTGGTCAGCGAGAATTTCCTCGATACTCCGACAAAGTTCTGGCAGACCGACCCGGCCGTGTGGCGGATGATCGTCGATACCAATGTGACCGGGCCGTTTCTGATGGCACGCGCGGTGGTGCCCCACATGCTCAAACAACGCTGGGGCCGCGTCATCAATATCTCCATGAATTACGAGACGATGCGCCGTGCCGGATTCTCGCCGTACGGACCTTCGAAAGCGGCGCTCGAGTCCGAGACTCTCATCTGGGCACAAGAACTGGCCGGAACCGGAGTGACCGTCAATTCATTGCTGCCGGGTGGAGCAACTGAGACCGGGATGGTCCCGGGCGACGTTGCACCTCACATTCGCAAACGGCTGCTGCGTCCTGAAGTCATGGTGCCGCCGCTTCTGTGGCTGGCATCGGAGGCCAGCGACGGAGTCAGCGGCGCCCGTTTCGTCGCAAACCTCTGGGATTCGTCGCTGCCGCCGGAAGAGGCCGCGGAAAAAGCGCGGAGCACGGAAGGCGCAATTGTTCCAGGGCCGTGAAAACTAGGATTTGCGCGGCCCACGTTCCAGCATATTGAGCTTGCCGGCGAAGTCCTCGAGATCGACTTCAGTGGTCTCGAGCAATCGTGCGACCATTCCCCAGAAGCCGATCGAAAGGATCAGCTCGACCAGTTCTGTGGTGCGGAGATGTTTCTTCAGCGCCTCGAGCGTTTGCTTACGGCCCTTAATGTTACGCGTGACCTCGTCGGTGAGCGTGAGCACCAGGCGCTCGACCTCGTCGAAGCACTTCGCGCCGTCCCAGTTTTCCATCGCCCCCATCTGCTCGTCGCTGACTCCGCAAGCCTTGGCGATCGGCACGTGCTGGGTCCATTCGTAGACCGAACCGGTGAGCTTGGCGGTGCGCAGGATCGCGATCTCGCGCAGCTTACCGTCGAGTTTTGCGCGCGTCAGTAACGCATGGCCGAGGCGCGAGAAGTTCTGGAACACCGCGTCGCTGCTGTTGGCGATCATGCGCGCGACGTTCATCTTGCGCGGAGTGTTGCCCAGGATTTCGCGGGTCTTGTCGGAAGCCTTCGATTCGTCGACGTACGGTAGCAGCGCCATCGCGCGTATTCCTCCGTTGCGGTTGCCGCGCCGCGCGCGGATAAGGGGAGCCTAATCTCGGGGGACGCGGCGATGCAAACCAGGCAACACCGGACGGTGTTGCGCATCGGCTCAGGCTTGCGCGTCACGCTCCGGCGCTGCTTGACGCGTCCACCAGTGAATCAGGTAGGCGGCCAGTGCGATCAGCACCACGCCGAGCGCGATCCATCGCGCGCTCCAATGGATGAACTGGGCCGCGCGCCAGACCTCGTCGCCGACTAGGTAGCCGATCGTCACCATCAGCGAGCACCAGGATATCGCGCCCATCACGTTCCATCCCAGAAAGCGCAGAAACGGCATCCCCGCCGCGCCCGCCATCGGTCCGGCCAAAAAGCGCGCGCCCGTGATGAAACGCGCCATGAAAACCGCCTTGCTGCCGTGCTGATCGAAGAACAGGCGCAACTGGTCGATACGCCGGCGCACGAACGCGAATCTCGCGGAGAGACGCTCGAGCAGGTGCTGGCCGCCCGTGCGTCCGATCATGAAACCGCAGCAGTCGCCGGTCACTGCGCTCGCCACCGCCACCAGATATACCCATTCGAGATCGAGCAGCCCGTGCGAGGCGAGAAAACCGGCGGTGATCAGCACGCTTTCTTCCGGCACCGGCACGCCCAGGTTGCCGACAAAGACAAGGATGAAGATGCCGAGATAACCCCACGCTGCGAGCAGGTTGGAGAGTTCGGCGGGGTTCGTCAGATGTTGCATCAGCGTTCGATTTTCGCGGCCGCGCCACTCCCCTAGGTCGTTCAAGCTTGCCCGAATCGATCAGCCAAGGTAAGTGGGCGATGCCCGCGCGAAGCCTGAGTGACCCAAGGCCGCGCTGACAGAGACCGGGTCCCGTCCCGCAGCGCTGGAGTCTAGCTGCGGTGGCTGGAGAGATTGGGACGCGGCGGCCGAGCTGGAAGTTTGATCTTGCGGCCGTTGACCATCCATCCGCCGTCCTTGAAAGTCGCACGGCAAACGTAGTTGGCGCCGTCACGGACCAGGATGCCGCTTTGTTCGAGTTGCTGGAGTTGCGCCGGCTTTGTCACCTGCGCGAGAAAGCCGGGCGGCGCCGTAAGTTCGACCGCAGCATGTCCGTACTTGTTCCAGGCCTGCGCGACGACGCCCTTGGGATCGGGATTGTCGGGCTTTAGCAGTGGATCGTTGGCGAGGTCAGGGGAGATTCCGAACGTGGCCTTACCGGCCCCGTCACCGTTAGGGCTGGCGGCGTGCAGATCGATAGTCAATGTCGGCGATTCCTTTATTGTCGCAGCAAACAGTTCGAGGATCTTTTGCTGCAGCATCTGCGATTGCGCCGGTTGGCCGGATGTCGACTGTGGAATCGAAGAGAGCGCTTTCATGAATTGGTCGATCGGAGCTAGCGGGATGTTACCGAACTCGGCGGCCAGACTTATCGGTCCCAGGATCAGCGTGCCCGCCGCTATCTTGCCGATCGACAAGCTGTCGCGCACTTCGAGCCGGCCATTATTGACCCGGCTCTGCCCCGCAAGGGCGATGTCCTGCACCAGGCCGCTCGCCGACGGATGCACGCCGCTGGCGACGACACTGTAGCTCACCCGCGCGATTTTGAGGGCCTTGTCTCCGAGCCACAAGCCACTGCTGTGGCGATGCGACTCGCCGCGTATCGTCAGACCGGCCATCCCGGCTTCGCCGAACCCGCCGCCGGCGGTGAAACCCGGCGCATCACCGCGTACGAAGTAGGCGTCCTGCGACAAATGTATTTCGGCGTCGAAGCCGTGGAACTTGGCGGTGAACTTCTGCGCGGCATCGGAGCGTTCAGTCGCCGCGCGCGAGATGTAGGTATCCAGCGCGCCGCCCAAACCGACGACCGTTGAGATGACGATCGGCGCGTCGCCGAAGAACCGGTCGAGATTGGTCTGCAAGGCCTGCGGCGGATCGGTGTCGACGACCGCCGCGACCGGGAAGGCTATGTGCCATCCATTGTAAAATCCGAGCGGGCCGTGACGCACGTGCTGTACGAATGTAATCGCGCCGCGGCCTGCCGTGAGCCTGACCGTGGCTTGCGAAGAGAACCATCCGCGATGGTAGGAATCGAGCCTGAGCGCGCGGCCCGTGCTGCCGAGTTGGGCGATCGAGTCGCGATAGACCCGCTCGGCCCGTCCGCCGAAAAGCGCGGGAACCACGATCGCCACTCCAAGGCATACAGCTGCGATGATGTATGCGGCACGGGCTTGCCCTCGTGCACCACCAGGCCTGGGTACAAACATGGCAACAAGGGCTATCAGTCGAAACTCGTCCGAACAAGCCGGCTGCCTACCGAAGGAAGCCAACGAAGCCGCGAAGATAAGCACTCTCTTCGCGTCGCCGCCGGCGTCCCGGTTTAGGCTGTAACGTGGGCCGGAAAGCCACTTACTGCGAGCGACTATCAAGCATCTTATTATCTATAACGCATTAAATTTGCCGCCGAGGACCCTGAACGTTACCTTACTTTTTCGCCGCCGACTTCCAGGAGAACACTGCTTCGGATCTGGGGAGTGTCCTCGGTTACGTAGACTCTGAGCGCCGCGCTGTCGGGCGTGCCTCCCACACCGATCCCGACCGCAACGACCCCTCGCTGCTGGAGCAGTCGCGGCTAACACCGTCGCCGTAAAATGCGCTATTTGGGAATGGGCGTCCGGTGAGATCGCGAAAAGGGCGGGTAAAGAAGAAATCCATCTGATGCGGCGCGGAGCGCCGTTGGGCCGATCTATAAGGAGGAGTGCATCATGGCACTGGCTGGACAAGTAACCAATCCCGATCGTCTGGAAGGACGCGACGTCAGCTTTCAGAGCGACGGCACCGCAATCAACTCTTACCTGGTAAGGCCGCGCGAGTCTGGCTCCTATCCGGGCATCATCGTGATTCACGAGGCTTGGGGCGTGATCGAGCATATCCGCGACGTGGCGCGGCGCTTTGCCAGCCTCGGCTATATCGTCCTCGCGCCGAATCTCTACACCCGGGTCGGCGCGCCGAAGACCGACGATCCGATGAGTATCGTGCTCAGCAGGATGCTCGCACTGCCCGACGCGCAACTGGTGCGCGATCTCGACAAGGCGGCAGATCTCCTCGCCGCCCAGCCCGGGATGACTGGCAAGATCGGCTGCGTCGGATTCTGTATGGGCGGCCGCACTACGCTGCTCTACGCGTGCAGCAGCAACCGGCTGAGCGCGGCGATCGATTGTTGGGGCGGAGGCGTCACCGCCGACGCGGCGCCCGCCTCGCCGGAGCGCCCCACGCCGATCGTCGATCTGGTGCCGCGACTTAATTGCCCGCTTTACGCGGTCTGCGGCGAGGAAGACGTCAGTCCCTCGCCCGCACAGGTCGAGGTGCTGCGTCAGCGCCTGCAGCAGGCCGGCAAGACTTTCACGATCGACATGTTCAAAAACGCCGGCCACGCGTTTTTTGCCGACTACCGGCCGAGCTACCGCGAGAAGGCGGCCTTCGAGCTGTGGCCCAAGATGGCGGCGTACTTCGATACGCATCTCAAGGGCAAAAAGTGAAACACGTCCCGATGATCTGAAGGGACGGGGGGCCATGGAGTAAGGACGCGATGGAAGATTCCTGCGCGCTCACGCTCACAGAGGCCGCCCGCCTGGTCCGCGAGCGCAAGCTATCGCCCGTCGAGCTGGTCGATGCGTCGCTCGCGCGTATCGATCGGCTAGACGGCGCGATAAAGGCGTGGGCCGCGATCGATCGCGTGCGGGCGCGCGCCGCTGCTGCCGAGCTGGAGCGCGAAGCAGGTGAGGGGCGCTTTCGCGGCCCGCTTCACGGCGTGCCGGTCGGAATCAAGGACATCTTCTATACCGCCGGCCTTGCGACCGAGGGCGGCTCGAAATCGCTTGCTGGCTTCGTTCCCGACTACGATGCCGAGGCGGTGGCGCGGCTTAAGGGAGCAGGCGCGATAATACTGGGTAAGCTCGTCACCACTGAATTCGCGCTTTTGGATCCGGCCGCCACCCGCAACCCGTGGAACCTCGAGCACACGCCCGGCGGCTCCAGCAGCGGCTCAGCCGCCGCGGTGGCGGCGCGGATGTGTTATGCGGCGATCGGTTCGCAAACCGTCGGCTCGACCATACGTCCCGCGTCGTATTGCGGCATCGTCGGGATGAAGCCAAGCTACGGACGAATCAGCCGCTACGGGATGCTCGCACTGGCGCCGAGTCTCGACCACGTCGGGATATTCACGCGCTCGGTCGCCGACGCGGCCGCGATGCTCGATGCGATGGCCGGAAATGATCCGCGCGACCCCGCAAGCCTCGCCGTCGCGACCGACGATTATATCCATGCGGCGGCGCAGCCGGCGCTGCCGCTCAAAATCGCGCTGATGCCCAATGCGTTCGACGATCGCGCAGCCGAGGAAATGCGGTCGGCCGTCGCCGCCGCGGTCGCCAAACTGGCCGGCGCCGGCGCGCGGATCGAAACCGTCGAGCCGCCGCCGACTTTCGCCTATATCGCGGCGAACACGATGCTCGAGTTAACCGCCGAGGCCGCCGAGGTTCATCGCGAGCGCTTTGCGGAGAAGAAGGATCTGTACGGGCCCAAGATTCGCGAGTTCGTCGAGCGCGGCCTAGAGACGCCGGCCTGGGAATACATGCGTGCGCGTGAGGTGCAAAGCCGCTTTCGGCGCGAAGTCGACCATGTGCTCGCGAGCTACGACGCTATCCTGACCCCCGCCACCCCGGCGGCCGCGCCGGCCGGAATCGCCTCGACCGGCGATCCGTCATTCAACCTGCCATGGACCTTGAGTGGTCATCCGGTGATCGCGCTGCCCTGCGCGCTCGCCCCTTCGGGATTACCGATGTCGATTCAGCTCACCGGCGCGGCGCTCGAGGAGGGCCGGCTGCTGAGCGTCGCGCGATGGTGCGAAGAAGTCCTGTCTTTCGAGGCGCTGCCGCCCGCCGCGCCGCTCTGACAGGAAGCTTGTTTTCGAGGCGGATAGGGAATTCTTCTCAGGCCATCGCGGCGCGAGCGGAACGGATTCGTTACTTCAGCGCGCGCATCGAGAAGCCCCGCTCGTTGTAGCAGAGCAGCGAGCGCTTGCCCTGAAGCGTGGTCTCGAGCACGACCTCACGTCCCCACAGGCGCGCCACGTAGGCGAGCGTTTTCTCGCCGTATTCGAGCTGGAGATCGCGGCCATCGTGAGCATGCTTGAGGTAGAGCGTGCGATTCTGGCCGAAGTCGGCGTCCTCGACCTTGATCACCGGGATCGAGCTAGCGCCGACGTTGCGGATGAGCGTTTCCTTGACCTCGCGCCACCCTTCCTCGTCCGAGACCTTGTCGACCACCAAATCGTCGCCGCGCGCCTCGTACTTGAACAAATCCATCTCGCGCATCAGCTCTTCGGTCAGAAAGCGGCGCAGAAAAGAACTGTCGCGCTCGGTCTCGCGCACCTCGAAAATCTTGGCCTCGCCGCTCTTGGTCGGTGCGCCGTCGCGCTTTACCTCCTCGGGTGTCGGACTGGTGTGGCGGCGATGGATGTCCTCCCAGATTTTGAAGCCGAGGTAGTAGGGATTGAGCTGGCCGGGAATCGGCCGGACCACCTGGTTGTGGCGCACGATAAATTCGAGGTGCAGGCCCTGATCGAGATTGAGCGACTCCAGGATGCGCTTGTGCCAATAGCTCGCCCAGCCCTCGTTCATTATCTTGGTCTCGAGCATCGGCAGAAAGTACTTCGCTTCCTCGTCCACGATCGTGAGCAGGTCTCTTTCCCATTCAGCGAGGAACGGATTGTGGTCGCGGATGAACAGCAGCAGATCCTCGTCGGGCTCGACCGGCACCTTGTGGATGTCGGGCTCGGTGACTTCTGCGCGCGCATGAATGCGATGAAAGGGATCGATCCTGGGATGCGCGGCTTCGACCAGGCGTTCGAGCTGCTCACTGTGACTGAGCTTGCGGATCGCCAGATTGCGCCGGCATTGCCAGCTCAGCGCATGGGCCGCGTCGAGCACGTGCTCGACCTTCTCGACCCCGATCGAAGGATCCTCCGCGTAATGCCGCACGCGCAACGCGTGCGCTTTGAAGAGCTCGATTGTCAGCGAGGCGCGAGTGGTGCGATACGTGAAATTGTTTTTGAAGAAATCGTTATGGCCGTAGACGTGCGCGATGGTCAGGATTTGCAGCAGCAGCGTGTTGTCGCGCATTAGATACGCGAGCGCCGGGTCCGAGTTGATGACCATCTCGTAAGGCAGGCCGCTCACCCCGTGGTCGTAAAGCGTCTTGAGCTTTTCGTACGACTTACCGTAAGACCAGTGCGGATAATGCGAGGGCATCCCCGAGTACGCCATGTAGCCGAGCATCCCGAAATGGTCGCACAGCTCGAACTCCTGCGTGAAGCAGTCGAGTCCGAACTCGGCGACCTTGTCGCGGATGCGCGCGTCCCATTCGACCAGGTCCTGAAGTTCGTAATTCGCCATCGTTGGATTTGATCGGAGCTATTCCTTGATTCGGGCTTACTCTTTGATCCGGACTTATTCTTTGATCCGATCTTTGGCGAGGAAGGCCTTGAAGGAGGGCCAGATGTCCTCCTTGCGCTCGATCAGCACTGAATGGAAGTTGGGCGCCTCGAGCCGGCGGAACACGTTGAGCATCGACGACTCGTAGTAGCGTGATCCGAGCGGTTTGATCTCGCCGTAGCCGAACAGGTTACAGAGATCGGACAACTCCTTGGCCGACTTGAGTGCGGCCGGATTGTCGGAGTCGAAATTGTCGCCGTCGGAACAGTGGAAAGCGTAGATGTTCCACAGCGAAGGATGATAGCGCTCGTTGATGATCTCGAGCGCCTTAAGATAGCCCGAAGAAATGAAGGTGCCGCCGGCCTCGCCCTTGTGAAAGAACTCTTCCTCGCTGACCTCGCGGGCTTCCGTGTGATGCGCGATGAAGACGATTTCGACGTTGCGATAGCGGGTCGCGATGAACTGATAGAGCATGAAGAAGAAGCTCCGTGCCAGGTACTTCTTCATCGTGTCCATCGACCCCGACGTGTCCATGATGCACATCACGACCGCGTTGGATTCTTCCTTGGTATCGGTCTCGACGTGGCGGTAGCGCAGGTCATCCTGATGGAACGGATAGCGCCGCTCCGGCGCCTCTTCCTCCGCGCCTCCGATATCGGCGTCGGTGTCGGCTTCGAGCTTAGCGTTTTCGGCTATCTTGAGCGCGCGCGCGGCTTCGACCGCATGGCGATGGCGTGCGGCGAGAATTCGCATCACGCGCTGGCGCGCGGTGCGGCGCTTGTCGAGTCGGATGCGGATACCAACGTGGCGGTAGCCTTTGCGTTTGAAGGAGCGATCGGAAGGAATCTGGCGCAGAGCGCGGCGTTCCAGGTTGGGCAGTTCGAGATCCTCGAACATGATCTCGATCAGTTCATCTAGCGTGACGTCGGTCTCGTAATAATCGATTCCGGGGCGGTCGCCGGCCTGGCCGTCGCCTTTGCCCTGGCCGTCCTTGCCGGTCTTGCCCACGACCTGGCCGGGGCGGGTGTCGCCCTGGCCTTGGCCGGCGCCGGGCGCATTGTCGCCGTAGATAAAACGGTATTCCTTGATCCCGCGGAGTGGAACCTTGATCACGCGATCGCGGTCTTTGCCGATGATCGATTCTTCCGCGATGATGTCCGCGATATTTTCGCGGATCGACTCGCGGACTTTCTGGCGATGGCGCGCGCGATCACCTGCCGAGCGGTCGGAGTGTTCCGCGTCGGAGCGGCTGTATTCGCGAAAGATGCTTTCGAGGACCATTTCCCGATTACCGCGGTTCCTCCTCCGCGACTATTTATTATACGCCGCGCGCACGGCCCGGCGTAACATCACCACACGGCATCCCGAATGGATCGGAATGCCGTATGAGTGCGGGCCTTGGATGTCGTTCTCCCAACCGCGAGTGCCGCTAACCTTTAGTCCTTCCACAGGTTGTTGGCGGCGTACTTGAGCACCACGTCGACGCACGATTCGCAGTAGCCGTTCTCCAACAGGTTACGCACCATCGCGCCGTACTTTTCGGCCTGCTCTTCGTCGCGGGTGCGGGCCTTGGTGATGATTCGCGAGATGTCGCGCACCGAGGTCATCAGCTTCTTCTCGATCGCCTCTTTGAGCGGCTCGTAGCTGCGGTAGCTAACTTTCTCGCCGCGCCGCGAGGTCGACCACAGGTAGGCGATCACTTCCTGGCGGAAACCGTCGGCGGTCGAGCCGATAATCGCGATCTGCTCCTCGATCGATTTCAGGAAGCCCTCGTCCGGCGGCAGCTCTTCCTTGGTGTTGCGGTCGCGCACCCTGGTCTTGTTGACGTAGGCCTCGGCGTGGTCGAGATAGTTCTGGAACAGCGCTTCGGCCTGCTCCTGGTAGGAGTAAACGAAGGCGCGCGTGATCTCTTTCTCGAGCAGGTCGAGGTACTCCTTGTGCAGCGTATCCTGGAGGAACTCGAGGTACTGCTTGCGGCTGTCGTCGGGCAGGTCGCCCTCTTTGACCATACCGATCAGCGCCTCGCGCACGTTGATCGGATTGATACAGTTGCCGCTGACGTTGTCGGAGAGCGCGTTGTCGAGCGCCTTCATGATGAAGCGGGTCGAGATTCCCGACATCCCTTCGCGCTTGGCGTCTTCCTTGAGCTCCGCCACGTCGATCTTCTTGGTCCGTCCTTTCTCGACCACCTCTTCGCCGTTGTACAGCCGCAGCTTGGTCATCAGGTCGCACTTCGAGGTCGGCTCCAGGCGCGACAGAATCGCGAACATCGAGGCCAACTCGAGCGTGTGCGGCGCAACGTGGGCGCGGAAGTCCGAGTTGCGAATGATCTTCTGGTAGATCTTCACTTCCTCGGACAGCCGCAGATTGTATGGCACTTTGATCACCACGATACGATCGAGGATCGCTTCGTTGGTGTGGTCGGCCTTGAATTTCTGCCACTCGGCCTCGTTGGAGTGCGCGAGGATGCAGGTGTCGACGTAAACCATCCCGTGGCGGCCTGGCGCCGGGATGACTTTTTCCTGCGTCGCGGTGATCATCGCGTGCAGATATTCGGTCTCGTTCTTGAACACCTCGATGAACTCGACCAGTCCGCGATTGCCGACGTTGAGCGCGCCGTTGAGCTCGAGCACGCGCGGATCCCCCTCGGAGTACTGGTCGAGCTTGGAGATGTCCTCCGAGCCGATCAGCACCGAAGTATCCTGATTGTTGGGATCGACCGGAGGCACCACGCCAATTCCGATCCGGTTGCGCTTGGAGAAGCTGCGCGTCTCGATCGGAAATTCCTCGTAGCGCTGGCCGAACTCTTCCTTGAGCCGGTAGCGGCACACCGGGCATAGGTCGCCCTCGATGTGCACGCCGAGCATCTTCTCGAACTCGCGCCGCAGATGGCGCGGAATCAAGTGCAGCGGCTCTTCATGCATCGGGCAGCCTTCAATGGCGTAGACCGCGCTCGCCTGCTCGAGTCCGCGCTGGACGCGCTCGACCAGCGAGCTTTTGCCCGAGCCCACCGGCCCCATCAGATAGAGCACCTGGCGGCTCTCCTCGCCCTTGAGCGAGGCCGAGTGGAAGTAGCGTACGAGCTGCGCGATGGTGCGCTCGATTCCGAAGAACTCGTCGGCGAAGAAGTGGTAAACCTTCACCGGCTCATCCTTGTACAAGCGCTTGGTGCGCGGATCGTCGGCTTCCTGAATATTGTGCATGCCTTTGGAGATGATCAGGTCGTAGACACGCGCATGAGAAAGCTTGGTGAACGTGGGGTCGGCCTTTACGACTTCGAAGTATTCGAGCAGCGTCCCACGCCACTGCTTGGATTCCCGCGAGGCCCGGTCTTGCTTGATCACGCGCTCAAAATCGTTAACTGCGGTCATCAGCAGACTCCTTGTTAGAGTGGACACCTATGGAGAATGTTCGGACGAGAGAGAAGCGGGCAGGACAAAATTCTTCGGTTAAAACGCATCCTATGCCATTGAGCATAACCGAACCTGTGGCGCGATCAATGCGCAGCGTCGACTAATTTCACCGCGCGAAGCCAGTTGTCCACAACAATAATATTATCCGCTGTCGCATGCGACTATGCGATAGGTGCGCAAAGCCGCACTTCCATTCAAAACCTGCAACTTTTCCTTCATCCTCGCGTCCGCTCCAGCGATGGCATCGGGATCGATTCGCCCAGCGCAAGCCGTCCGCGATCATTGCGCACCTGCGCCGCCAGCACTTGATCGTCGTGCGCGAACGACACCCACCATCCGCCGGCGATTGCACGTCGAAGGTAATCCGCCTTGACCTCCATCGTGCGCAGCGGATCGAGATCGTAAGCCTGGTTCCACGGACCCTTCATGTGCGAGCGCGTGGGCACGATGTCCGCCAGGTGAACGAAGCAGCCGCCGTCATCTGCACGTACTTGCACGATCTGATGATCGACGGTGTGGCCGCCGGTTACTCGGATATCAAGTCCAGGCATCAGTTCGGTATCGCCGTCGAGCGCCTCCAGCGAATTCTCGAGCGGCGCAAGACACTCCTCTATATGACGATACGCGGCCCGCAACCGTTCATTGCGCGACGCGCGGGCGATTTCCAACTCGCCCCGCTGCACCATCACCCGCGCCCGCGGAAATGCCGCCTCCAGCGCGCCCGACGGCCGCCGCCGCACAATTCCGCCGCAGTGATCGAAGTGCAGATGCGACAGCACGACGTGCGTCACGTCCCCCGCTTCCATCCCGAGCGCCTTAAGCCCCTCGGGGAGCCAGCCCTCGCCGTGATCGAAAATCTTGCGCTCGACCGCGCTCAGGCGATTGCCGATTCCGGTGTCGACCAGTACTGCGATGGCGCCGCGCATAATGAGCGGGCAGGTGAGGTTGAGCCGGATGCGGTTGCGGTCGTCACCCGGATGATCGCGCTGCCACAGCTCGCGCGGGACCACGCCGAACATGCATCCGCCGTCGTTGCGCCAGAGTCCGTCGCTGAGCATCGCGATTTCGAATTCGCCGACTTTCACTTTTCCCGGAACGTCCATTTTTTCACCAGCGCTCCCGGCGTTCGAATCTCACGCGCTTCCCGCCAGCCACAGCCCGAGCATCAGCGCCGCCGCGCCCATCGCAGCCATCGCGCCGTAGAGCCCGAGGAGCCGGCGTTCGCCGGCGCCCGATGCATCCTCGCCAAGCCGCGCCGCCGTGCCCCATGCGATCGCCAACGCAGCCGCCATCCCACACAGCAGCAACACCTTCGCGCCGAGCACTTCGACGAAGGCCGCCGGCAGCCTGTAATGCCGCTCGCGCGCGACAAAGACGAGGTTCGCGATTCCACTTAGCGGCAGTATCGCGAGCGCGGCCAGGTTCACCCGATTGAGCACCGGCGCGACGCGCGCGGTGAAGCCCGCGCGCTCGGTCTCGGTCGACGCGCCGGCGGCCAGCATGAAGCTCAAGCTGACCGCGACCCATAGTGCGCCGCAGACCACGTGAATCCATAGAAAGATGGTTCTCAACATCGTTGGTCGGCGCGCGCGTCGCCGGCCAACAGACTAGCGAAGGCGCGAGTGTTGTTGAAATCGCGTTTTTGCACTAACAGAAGGATGATGGTCCGGGAGGGGCGAAAAAAATGTTTGACGCGTATATCGAGGCCTGGGAGTTGCGCGAACTGGTTCGCAAAAAAGAGCTTCGTCCGCGCGAAGTCGCGGAATTTTATTTGAGTCGAATCGAGCGACTCAATCCCAAGCTTGGAGCCTTCATGACCGTCGCCGCCGAACGCGCGCTCGCCGACGCGGCGCGCCTGGAGAGTGCGAACGCTGCCGACGCGGCCGCGATGCCACTTTACGGCGTCGCCTACTCGCTCAAGGATCTGACGTGGACGAGCGACATCCGGACCACGATGGGCTCCAAGAATTTCGAGAACTTCCGCCCGCGCGCCGACGCCGAACTGGCGGTGCGCTTGCGCAATGCGGGCGGAATCCTACTCGGCAAAACCACCACCCCCGAACTCGGCGGCCGTCCGACCACAGAGGGCGGCCTGTGCCCGCCGGCGCACAATCCGTGGAACCTCGAATTCAGCGCCGGCGGCTCAAGCGGAGGCGCTGCGGCGCAGGTCGCGGCCGGGATGGGTCCGCTAGCCGAGGGCACCGACGGCGGCGGCTCGATTCGCGTGCCCGCGGCCTGCTGCGGCGTCGTCGGGCTCAAGCCCTCGCGCGGGCGCATCAGCTTTGCCCCGGTGATGGGCGAGGGATGGGCCGGGTTCGCGACCGAAGGCCCGATCGCGCGCTCGGTGCGCGACGTCGCGCTGATGCTCGACGTGATGGCTGGTCCTGCGCTCGGAGATCCTTACTGGGCGCCGCCGCCGGCCAAACCGTTCGCGAGCGCCGTGACGGATCGGCCCAAGCGGCTGCGGCTCGGGCTGATCGCCGAAAGCGCGCTCGGCCCCGTCGACCCGGAGGTGCGCGCCGCGCTGGACCGCGCTTGCGAGGTTTTTCGCGCGATGGGCCACAGTGTCGAGCCGGTCGACGTCGATCCGGCCAAGCGCCTCGCCGACTATACGCGCATCGCGATCACCGCCGGCATCGCGGCGGTGCCGATCAAGAATCCCGACGCGATGGATCCGGTGGTGCGTCGTGCGTGGGAGGCCGGCCGGCGCCTTTCCGCGACTGACTACCTGGGTGCGGTGGCGCGGATGCATAACGCCTCGCGCGAGATCGTGCAGGCCCTGGCGCCCTATGACGCTACGCTCGCGCCGACGCTGCCCACCGCGGCGCCGCGCCTGGGCCTGCCGACCGAGAAGTTCGAAGAGCAACTCTATCCGTTCATCCAGTTCACGTTTCCCTTCAACGCTACCGGACAGCCGGCTTTTTCGCTGCCCAACGGTTTCACCAGGGCGGGACTGCCGATCGGTTTGCAGATAATCGGCCGGCCCGCCGGCGAACTCGGAATCATCGCGCTCGCGGCGGCTTTCGAGCAGGCGCGGCCCTGGCGCGATCAACGTCCGCCGCTGGACTAGCGCGCGCTAGTCCCAGCGGCCGAGGATCGATTTGATCTGCCGCACATAACTGATATTCGGGCGGCCGCCGATCGCGAGTTCGGCGACGGCATCCAGAGCGACGCGCGGACTGTCGGATTCGACAGCGACGCTGTGTAGCATGCGCCCGCCGATTTCGACTTCGACAAATTCCGCCGCGCATCCGCCGAGCACATAGCGGCGTCGAGTCTTCCCGAGCTCAACCGCGACGAGACGCGGATGCGGTTTCACCACGGTCTCCACGAAAAGCTCGGCGGTGAAAAGCTGCGCATGCAATTCCGGCGGATCGACGCGGAGTGCGGGGAAGATTCTTTCCGCGACGAGCATCGAGTCAATCGGAAAGTCCGCCTTAAGGTATGGCTGCCATTGCTCGAGACCTTGATCGGTGCGCAACAGAATTTTGATGTCCATCGCGCCCGCCCTGATTTTTGTGTTCGTGGCGTAGGTCGTGTCCGAGACGATATAGGTCTCGCGGGTCCGCTCCGCCGGCTGCGGCCCCGAAAGCTTTTCCAGACGCTCTTTTACGTCGGAGAGCGACCGATCCCAAATCCTGAATTCGTAACGTGGTTCCCCGTCCTTGCGCGCAATCTTTGGACCCGCAGATGGCATCGTGACGCCTCTCCCGCGCAATTGTTACTCACAGCTTTGGCGTTCGCCAGAGCGCTTTTCACGTGTGAAGAAGCTCCCGGTTGCATTGAGGATTAATCATTCATTAATACAGCCAAAATATTCCGATAACCGATCGATGTTTGGGTCATCTAGACAGTCAGTCCGCGAAGGGTTCAACAAGCTAAGGCTGGGGTACTCGGATGGCGTACGGACTTTGTCTCAATGATGAGTTACCGAAGACACTCCTGCGATTCGGGCTTCTCGGGCAGTGCGGAGGTGGCGGTGGTAGAGCAAAAGGCGCAAGCGCTGGCGGCCGCGTGGGCCAGGGTCTTGTTGGTCGAAGATGAAGTCGATATCCGGGAACTGATTCGTTACAGCCTCGCGCAGGCCGGCCTCGACGTAGAAGAGGCGAGCGACGGAGCCGAGGCGCTCGACAAACTGCGCGCATTCGCGCCCGACCTCGTCGTTCTGGATCTGATGTTGCCCGGGATGCCGGGACTCGAGGTTTGCCAGCGCTTGCGCTCGCGCGCAGAGACCGCGCGGCTGCCTATTATGGTCGTGAGCGCCAAATCGAACGCTTCCGACAAGGCGCTGGGATTGGCTATGGGCGCCGACGATTACGTTACCAAGCCTTTCAGCCCGCGCGATTTGTTGATGCGCGCGATCGCCTTGCTGCCGCCGCGATAGACCATCCCTCGATTCGTCAAGACACATTAACCAGTCCTTCATAGCAGCGTAATTTGTGCGCGCTAAACCGGTGCCCGAAAGAGTAGTGCGCAGGAGTGAGTCGGCGACGCTGGATACGCAAAGTCAAAATCGATGGGCGATCGTTCTGGCCGGAGGCGAAGGCAAGCGGCTGCGCAGCTTGACCCGCCGGCTGGGTTACGATGTGCCCAAGCAGTTCTGCCCGCTGCTCGAGCGGGAAACACTGTTGCAACTTACGCTTCGCCGGGTCGCGTTGGCGATCGATCCCGCACAGACCGTGACAGTGGTGACCCGATCGCATGCGCGATTTTTTTCTCCACTGATGGCACCGCTAACCGGTCGCGATGCGCACCGCAATGCACGGCAGAATTTAATTGTCCAGCCCGAAAACCGCGGCACCGCCATCGCGATCGCTTACGCCGCGTTTCGCCTGGCGGAAATGGACCAAGCAGCCTCGGTCGCCGTCTTTCCCTCCGACCATTGGTTCAGCGACGACGTCGAGTTAATGCGCAACGTGGAGCGCGCTTTCGCGTTGGTCTCCGAGTTCCAGGAGTTGACGGTGGCATTGGGCATTGCCGCCGAACGACCGGAACCCGGCTATGGATGGTTCGAGCTTGGAGCGCCGATACTGAACGAAGCGGCGCAGCTGTTCGAAGTCCGCCATTTCTGGGAGAAACCGCCTGCCGAAACCACACGCGCGATTTGGAACGCCGGTGCACACCGGAACGGCTTCATCCTGGTGGCCAGGGTCTCGGCGCTGCTGAGCCTGATTCTGAAAACACTGCCTCGGCTGCATGGCGCCTTTCACAGCATCAAGCCAGTGCTCGGCACGATGTTCGAGGCCCAGACGATAGAGGCGCTTTATCGCGATCTGCCGCGGATGGAGTTTTCCCAGCGCGTGCTCGCCCGCGCGCCGCAGGCGCTGGCCGTACTGGCGGTCAGCAATCTCCAATGGAGCGACCTGGGCGATCCTCAGCGAGTCCTCGGCCTGCTCAAACGGATCGCGCAGACCGGACAACGCGAACAACTCGCGAACGCCATCCGGGCACTCCACCGGCGAGCGCGCCGCGCTGCTTAGACTGTCATCCGCGAAAATGCGGCATCACCTTGCTCGCGAACAACTCCAGGTGCTCGTACATCTTTTTCGGCGGAAAGCCCGGCGGGCACGTCCAGCTGTAGTAGCGCTCGATCGGAATGCGCGAGGCGTAGTCGCGAATCATCTCGACCGCCCGCTCGGGCGTGGCCACGTTGAGCAGCCCGCTCCTGCGCAACTCCTCCACCGAGTTCATGTGCGGAAAGAAATCCTGTCCGGAGTCGCCCATCCACTTGGCGTAGAGGTTGATCTGATAAAGCACGTGCGGCGCCATCTCGTGCCAGGTCTTGTCGGGATCGTTCGCCACCACCAGCCAGACATGCCCGGCGATCACGTGGGCCTTGGCGGGATCCTTGCCCAGCGCGCGTAACTCTGCCGCATAATTATCGTACGCGGACCGCACTTCGTTGATCGCGATGTAGCCGTCGCCATAGCGCGCCGCGCGCTTCGTTGCTCCCGCCGCGAAGCCGCCGACCCAGATCGGAGGGCGCGGCTTCTGCACTGGCTCGGGCGAGACCCGCGCGCCCTCGATATGGAAATGCTTGCCGTGAAAAGTCAGCGTCTCGCCTTCCCACAGCCGGCGGATGATCTCCAGCGCTTCGTTCATGCGTCCGGCGCGCTCTTTGTACTTCAGCCCCAGCCCCTCGAATTCCCCGGCCCGGTAGCCTAGCCCCGCGCCCAGTTCGAAACGGCCATCGGACAGGATGTCCACGGTGGCGCCGTCTTCCGCCAGCCGCACCGGATCGTACATCGGGAGCAGCACTACCGAGGTGCCAATTCTGATTTTCTTGGTCTTCATCGCGATCGCCGCCGCGATCGGCATTTGCGCCGGCGAATAGCCGTCATCGACGAAGTGATGCTCGCTCAGCCAGACGTCGTGGTAGCCAATGCTCTCGCCGTAGGCGATCATCTCGAGCGTTTCCGCGTAGAGATCCTTATATGGACGGCGCCACTGCGGCGGATTGCGGAAATCGACCCAGAGGCCAAAGCGCAGTCGCGGATTTTGCGTGGCAGTCGGCATAGCGCACCTCGATTCCGAATTGGCGTCGCAACGAGCGCCCGTCAAACAAACGCATGTCTCACAAAAGCGGAAAAAATACCAGTCGCGTCATCTATAGCCGAACCGCGGCATCACGACCTCGAGCAGGATCAGGATGACGACGATCATCTCCAGCCAAAGCACGCGCCGGTCGCGCGCCACCTCCGCCAGCAACTCCAGTGCCTCTTGCACGGCGCGCAGCTTGAGCTCCAGCGCCCGATAGCGATCGACCAGGTCGAACTCGGCCCGCAAATCGCCGTAGATCCGATCCATCTCCGGGTCGTCCCATGCCGCGTCGGGCTTGTCGAGCAGATGGAGCACCTGCAGGACCTCGCTGCGGGTCGAGATGGCTTCGCCGATGAAACGATGGAGCGGGCGCGTGCGCAGCGGCACAGTTCCGTACCGCTCCAGACGCTCGACGAAAGTGCCGGTGCGAGTCGAAAGCCGGTCAACAATTCGCTCGTAGTATTCCATCGCCGCGCTCTGCGCCACGATCAGCGAAACGATCCCGGCGCGCGCGGGCGTGATGCGATCGACTCGGAGCGTGCCGTCGACGATGCCGGTGGAGAAGCCGGGATCCTCGAGCACCGAGTAATCTTCGCGGATGACCTGCGCGGTCAGCTTCGGCCCCATCTTGAAGAGCCGCGCCAGTTCGGCTTCGCGGCGCTCGGGCGGAACGTCGTAGGCCACGACCGCACCAAAGGGAAAGGCGTAAATGCCACCTTCCGGTTCGAGTGGCACGTACAATTCGTGGGCGGAAATCTTCGCCTGCGGAAAAACTGGTGCCAGTTGCTTGAGCGTCAGGTTTTCTTCGAAAGCGATCGCGTAGAACTGGTGTAGCCGGGGCGCCATCGCATCACGGATAGCATCAGTTGGGCCACGCGATAAGATGCAGGAATCCGAGCCGGACAAGGGATGAGCAGTTGCGCAGGCGATGAGTAAATTTCAAATGATATTCGCGATGGCTGCGGCGCTCGCAGTCATCGCCACGATGGCGGGGCTCGGCGTCATCCTGGCGCTCGCGATGGCGCGCGAGGACGGCGCCCGCGCCGCTGAAGAGCGCGCCGCGGCAGGCGACCTGGAGCCACGCGTCCCGGGAGGGACGCTCCTTGGGCGGGCGTTCGCCAAGCGATGTCCGCGATGCGGCCGCGGCGCGGTCTTCGCCTCTTATTTCAGGATGAACCCGCGATGTAGCGAGTGCGGTGCAGTTTTCTGGGTCGATCGGGGCGAATGGCTCGGCGCGTTCGTGATCGATTGGGCCTGTGCCACCGGCCTCGCGATCGTAGTGTGGGCGGCGCTGGAGGCTTTCACGACGCTCCCGCAGATCGTGGAAATCGCGATCATCTCGGCTTGCGTGATGGCCAGCCTGTTCGCGACATTTCCCTGGTCGCGCAGTCTGTGGACTGTGTTCCTTTATCTCACTGGCGTGATGGGCGAGCGTCCGGCGCTCGCGCATGCCGATGCCGCGCCACCCAAGGCCGTGCCGCCTCATCCGCCGAACTGAAGAGTGCGCGAAACAGTCGCGGGCTCAGCCGCTGATACGGGCCAGGTAAGTGAGCAGCGCGTCGCGAATCGGAAGCTGATTCTTGTAGCCGCGCATATCGGCAGGAACCTTATCGAGCGCCTGGGCCAGGCCCCGCGCCACCGACGGCAAATCTTCCAGCACCGACAGCGGGCGGATGTAGGTCCGAATCGTGAACAGCACATCGCCGGAGCGGGGCAGCCGCCGCAGGCTCTGCCGCTCCGAGCGAATCCATAATTTGCGCCCGGCGTTCTCGGCCGTGATGTCGCTGTTCTGGCCCTGGGCGAACCGGCGCTGCTTCAGATAGAGGTCCGGAGCGTCGACGATGCTCCAGTTCGATCGCCACGACGGCTTGTGCGCCTTGAGTCCCACCATGTAACGGTCCGAAGGCGCCGCGAGCTTTTCGTCGTAGCCGGGAACCGCATGATGAATGCCGGCCATCGGCAGTCCGAATTTGTCCGTCAGCTCCCAGCGCAGCGGAAAGCAGACCGATCCGGCGCTCAGCAGGTAGGTGCCCTTGCCGTCAGGGCTCATCAGGCAGAGGTCTTCCTGGATCAGGCGGGCAGCGAGGTCGAGGGGCGCGGCGCTGAAGTCGCCGACGCGCCAAACTTCGCCATTGATAAGATTTTCGATCCGCGCGTCCGGCTCGATTCCGTCATCCGCGTTCCGCGACGACGCAGCACGCGTGATGCGAAAGAAATTCGGATAATAGATCGCCAGATGCTCCACCAGCATCTCCAGCACTTCGGCCTGACCGCGTTCGCTGCCCGGCATCGCGCAAAATACCATTGCGTATTCATCGCGCAGGCGCCGCGCCTTTTCGCGCATCTCAGCGGCATAATGCTCGTCGATGTCGAGCCAGGTCTCCTCGGCCATCGGTACCAGGCCGAGCGCAAGACTGTAATTGCCCTCGGCGAAGGGGTAGCGCATGTACTTACCCAGCATCGCCGCGCTGTCCGCCGATTTATCTTTGATCGCCTGGCTCATCGTTGAAGAACTCCCGAGTCTAATAGCTCATCGCCGAACGGTCGAGTCCTCGGTCGTGCCCCAGTCACGCGCTTTGGATAGCCCGCAGAACGAGCCAAGGGGTTTCGAACCCAACCGACGCTTTGCACCGGCCACGCCGTAAATCTAGATTTGTACGATCTTATGGAAGCCGCCTCGAAGAAACCCGCCGAGCGGGCATTGCGCGCCGGATGCCTCAACTTTACCGAGCTCTCAGCCATTTCCATCGCGAATATCGGGCCAACGGTTATCGCCGCGCTGGTTATTCCGCTGATGTACGCGAACGCCGGCAACGGCAGCTGGCTCGCTTACCTCTTCGGTACGGTCATGCTGCTGTTCGTGACCTTCAACCTGAATCAGTTCGCGCGCCGCTCGGCCGCGACCGGCTCCATGCACGCCTACACGGTCATGGGACTCGGTGCGACTACCGGCGGCATCTCGGGATGGTGCCTGGTCTGGGCTTACCTCTTCGACGGAATCGCCGGCGTGGCGGGCTTCGCAATCTTTGGCAACGCGTTGTTCGGGATGCTCGGGGTCCAAGTCCCGAACATGCTGATGTTCGCGGTCCTGTGTTTCATAATCTGGTTTCTCGCCTACGAAGACGTGCAGATCTCGAGCATCGTGATGCTGGTTTTCGAAGCGCTCTCGATATCAATGATTCTGATCCTCTGTGCCGTGGTGCTGTCCAAACACAAGTTTGCACTGGACCCCGCACAGTTCACCATGAAGGGATCGTCGCTCTCCGGAATCGCGATGGGCGTCAATATCGCGGTGTTCAGTCTGGTGGGTTTCGAGAACGCTACCGCGTTTGGCGAAGAAGCGAAGGAGCCGCTGATCACGATTCCGCGCGTTTTGATTGTGAACCTCGTGCTGACCGGGCTCTTTTTCATCCTGATTTCCTACACCGAGATCCTCGGCTTCATCGGTTACAAGACGCCGTTGGATAAAGTCGACACGCCGCTTAACATCCTAGCCCAGATGGTGGGGATGCCCGCCCTGGTGGTGCCGATGTCATTGGCGGTAATCGTAAGCTGCTTCGCGGGCAGTCTTGCCTGTCTCAACTCGGGCGCGCGGATTCTTTACTCGCTGAGCCGTCACGGGCTCCTGCCTTCATCGATCGGCGCAGCACACGACACTCACGAAACGCCGCACGTCGCGGTCACAATCATGGGCGCGCTGCTCTTCGTCGTGCCGGCCGCGATGCTCCTGGTGCCGGGGACTCAGCCATTCGACATTGTGGGCTATGGGGGAACCCTTACTGCGTTCGGATTCATCGGCTCATATTTTCTGGTCTCGGTCGCGGCACCCGCATATCTGAAGCGCGAAGGCGTCGTTCGCGGCCGCGACTATGCGCTCGCGGGAGCGGCGGCGCTGCTGCTGATGTTTCCCGCGATTGGCAGCGTATATCCGGTCCCCGCCTGGCCACTCAGCGTTTTCCCGTACATCTTCCTCTCATATGTGATAGTCGGATTGTTCTGGATCCGCTCTCGGCGCAAAGGCCTTGCGGAATTTGCAGGCGTGAATCTACCCGCATCGGTGGCGGCGCCAGTCCAGCGCGATGCGTGAAATTAAGAGGAGCGTTCACGATGAGTGAGCTTGAAGAAATCGTCCGCACCGCGTGCCCGCGCGACTGCTACGACACTTGCGGCGTCAACGTTCACAAACGCAACGGCGCGATCGATTCGGTGCGCGGCGACCCCGCGCATTTCGTAAGCCAGGGCCAGCTCTGCGTCAAATGCTCGATCGGCTACAACAACGAATGGCTGGACCCGCGCTCGCGTCTGACTCGGCCGCTGCACCGCGTCGGGCGCAAGGGCGAGGGCCGCTTCGAGCCGGTGTCGTGGGAGGTCGCAATCGATGCGATCGCCGACCGGCTGAAGCGCATCGTCGCGAACGTCGGACCGCAGGCCATCCTCAATACGCACTATAGCGGCACTATCTCGCTCATCGCGTATCTGTTTCCGACGCGCTTCTTCAACCGTCTCGGCGCGACCGAGGTCAGCCCCGACACGATTTGCAACATGGCCGGCCACGTCGCCCTGCATTACATGTACGGCACCTCGGTGAGCGGCTTCGATCCGCGCACCGGCGACAACTCCACCTGCATCATAGTGTGGGGCGCGAATCCTTCAGCTTCGGGTCCGCACGTGCAGGAGCACTGGCTCGCGAAGTTGCCGGGCAAGGTTGTGGTCATCGATCCGGTGCGGACCCCGACGGCCGCGGCGGCGGACATCCATCTGCAACCGTTCCCGGGAAGCGACGCGGCGCTGGCCTTCTCGATGCTCCACGTCATCCAGCGCGCGGAACTGGTAGATCGCAACTTCGTCGCGCAGCACACCGTGGGATGGGACGAGGTTGAACCGATGCTAGCGCAATGTACGCCGGAGTGGGGCGAGGCGCAGACTGGCGTGCCTGCGCGCCTGATCGAGGAGGTCGCGCGCCTGTATGGCCGCGGGCCGTCGCTGCTGTGGATGGGCCAGGCGCTCCAGCGTCAGCCGACCGGCGGCAACGTGATGCGCGCGTGCGCGCTACTTCCGGCGGTCACCGGAAATCTCGGCAAGCCCGGCGCCGGCTTCGTCTATTTGAATTTCGACATGGCGCAGCGCGGAATCGACGGCGAGTACCTTACCGCGCCGCATCTGAGCAAGAGCGCTCCGCCGTCAATCAGTCAGATGGACCTCGCCGCCACTCTCGAGGACCCCGCACGTGCGCAGGCCCTGATGTGCTGGAACATCAATATCGCGGCGTCCAATCCGCAGCAGGAGCGCCTGCGCAAAGCGCTGATGCGCGAGGACCTGATGACTGTCGTGCTCGATTTGTTCCCGACCGACACCACCGACTTTGCTGACTTCGTGCTGCCGGCGGCGAGCTTCCTGGAATTCGACGATCTCGTGGCGAGCTACTTTCATCTGACGCTTTCGGCGCAGGTCAAGGCGGCGGAGCCGATGGGCGAGGCGCTCCCCAATTCGGAAATCTTTCGCCGCCTCGCGCGCGCGATGGATTTCACCGAGCCCGAGTTGCATGAGAGCGACTCTGAAATTATCGCGACGCTGTTAAAGCGAGCGAACCTCGACGGCGATTTTCGCTCGTTTGCCGCCCGCGCGCCCGTGCACCTTCCCGCCGAGCCGATGATCCAGTTTCGCGATCTCACGTTTCCGACGCCTAGCGGACGTATCGAAATCGCCTCCGAGAGCGCCGCGGCCGACGGCCATCCGCGGGTTCCGCAACCCCTCGCCGATCCCCGGCCCGCGTCGGGACGGTTGCGATTGCTGTCGCCATCTTCGCAATGGGCTTTGAACGACAGTTTCTCCAACGTGGCTAAAATTGCGGCCCATACGGGCCCCCCCGCGATCGCGATACATCCGGACGACGCGGCCGGGCGCGGGCTCGCCGAGGGCGACCAGGTGTTGGTCGCAAACGAAACCGGCCGCCTCGTAATGCGCGTCACCCTGACCGAGACCGTGCCTCGCGGTGTCGCGCTATCGCATAAGGGCCGCTGGCCGAAACAGGAGGCCGGGCATCGAAACGTGAACGTGCTGAACCCCGGGCGCAAGTCGGACATGGGTGAAAGCACCGCCGTGCACAGCGTGGAGGTTACCGTCGGGCCGGTTACCGCGGCTTGAGCGCCGTTTCCTTTGACCTGTTTAGCCTGGACCGCTAGCATCGGCGACGATGTCCTGGCGAATAGGAATAGATGTTGGCGGAACCTTCACCGATCTCTTCGCAGTCAATGAAGAGAACGGCGAAACCCGCACGGCCAAGGTTCTCGGCACCAAGCATCGGCTGGTCGAAAGCGTGCTCGGCGCGCTCAAGCAGACGGGTATCAAGCCGGCTGAGGTTGCGGAAGTCGTGCATGGCAGCACGACCGCGACCAACGCGCTGATTGAGCGCACTTTTCCTCCTGCGGCGATGATCACCACCGAGGGGTTTCGCGACACGATTGAGATTGGCCGCCAGCGCCGCGAACGGCTCTACGATCCCTACCAGGTAAAAGAGCGCCCGCTTATCCCGCGGCGGATGCGCTTTGCGCTCACCGAGCGGATGTCGGCGCAGGCCGAGATAGTCCGGCCGTTGGATGAAAAAGCCGCGCGTGCGGTGATCGTTGAGGCGCTCGCGCAGGGCGCTGAAACAATCGCGGTCTGCTTCATCAACGCCTACGTCGATGGCCGCCACGAGCGGCGCGTGCGCGAACTGATTCGCGAAGCCGCACCGAAAGTCCGCGTCGCGATTTCGAGCGAGACTCGCCCGCAATTCCGCGAGCTCGGCCGCTTCATGACCACGGTCGTGCGCGCGGTCCTGCTGCCGGTGATGGCCGGTTACCTCCAGGATCTCGAAAACGAACTCACCAAGTGGGGGTTTAAGGGCTCGCTGCTCATCATCAAATCCAACGGTGGCGTGATGGGCGTCGCATCCGCGATCGAACGGCCCGAGGAGCTGATCGAATCCGGGCCGGCCGGCGGTGTCGCGTACGCGAGCGCACTTTCGCGCTCGATGCGTGAGGCGGCGAAAGTCATCCACACCGACATGGGCGGCACCTCGTTCGACGTCGCGGTGGTCGAAGACGGCGAGGGCCTGATCACCAACTCTTACGAGCTGCGCTGGGAGATGCCGATCATCACTCCGATGCTGGACATTCGGAGCATCGGTGCCGGCGGCGGCTCGATAGCCTGGATTGACGAGGGCGGATCGTTGCGGGTCGGGCCACGCAGCGCCGGTTCCGATCCCGGTCCGGCCTGCTACGGTAAGGGGGCCAAAAACGCGACCGTCACCGACGCTAACCTGCTGCTCGGGCGGCTCGAGCCGACGCTGGGCGGCAAAATGATTCTCGACCGCGATGCGGCGCATCGCGCCGTCGCCGAGATCGGAAAGCGCGTGGGACTGGATCCGATAGCGGCAGCCGAAGGTATCGTTTCGATCTGCACCGAGAACATGGCGCAGGCGATTCGTCTCGCGCTGGCCGAGCGCGGCCGCGACCCGCGCGACTTCGCGCTGGCAAGCTCCGGCGGCGCGGGCGCGATGCATGCCTGCTGGATCGCACGCTCGCTCGGAATTCCCACGGTGATTGTGCCTGCGTACGCCGGCGTCGCGTCGGCCTACGGCGCGACCCGGATGGATTTGCGCCACGACCTGGAGCGATTTTTTTACTCGCCGGTCGCGGACACCAACCCGGAGCAGCTCGAGCAGCTTTATCGCGCGCTCGAGGAAGAAGGCCGCGCACTCTTATCACGCGAGGGAATCGCGCTCGCCGCGGTGCGGCTCAAGCGCACCGCGCAGATGCGCTACGTCGGCCAGAGCTACGAAGTTTTGACACCGATTCCGGATCGCATCGGGGCGACGCTCGACGAGGTCAACGCCAATTTTCACAAGTCGCACCTGCGCGAATACGGCGTCGCCTCGGAGGAGTTCGCCCCGGCCTTCGTGAGTCTCGGTGTGACCGCGCTGGGCGTCGTCGCCGGGCACGGAACGGGTGATTCGCAGGCTGTTCCCGCGGGCGCCCGGAAAGGCGATACTGGAAACGTGATCAAGGGCGAGCGCGACGTGATCTTCGACGGCAAGGCGATCCGGACCGCGCTCTACGACGCGGCGGCGCTCCGCCCGGGGCGCAAGATCGAAGGTCCGGCGATAATCGAGCACGAGCACTCATGCACCACGCTCGCGCCCGCAAGTTCGGCCATGGTCGACACAGAAGGCAATTTGTCCATAACCGTATAAGGAAGTGCCGATGAACACCCCGAATGAAAATGGCAAGCGGCTTGACCCGGTAACCTTCGAAGTCCTGCGCAGCTCCTTCGAATACGTCTGCGGCAGGATGAGCACGGTGCTGCAGAAGGCCGCCTTCTCGCCGATCATCTACGACATGGTCGATTTCTCAAACGCCATCTACAACGAGAAGCTCGAGTTGCTCGGCCAGACTGCCAACTGCCCGGTCCATATCGCGGCGATGCATTTTTCAGCGCAGGCTTCGGTCAAGCATTTCGGCTTTGAGAGCCTGCGCCCCGGCGACATTTTCGTGCTCAACGATCCCTACGACGGCGGCACGCATCTGAACGACATGACGTTTACGATGCCGGTTTTTTTCGAGGGCGACATCCTGGGCTTCGCCGTTTCGCGCGGCCATTGGACCGATGTCGGCGGCGGCGCGGCCGGTGGCCAGGCCTTCGGCACGCACATCGCCGGCGAGGGTCTGCGGCTGCCGCCGCTTCGGATGTACGAGAATTATCGCGTCAACGATGACCTCCTGCGGATCATCGTCGCCAATACGCGTACTCCGCAATACATCAAGGGCGACCTGCAGGCGCATCTGGCGGCGCTGCGCGTGGCCGAAGCGGAACTGCAGCGCATCGCCGGTCGCTACGGGATGGAAACCGTGCGCCAGGGCATGCGTGAGGTGCTCGACTATACCGAGCGCCTCACCCGCAACGCGATTCGTGAGATCCCCAACGGCACCTACCACGCGGTCGACTACGCCGACACCGACGGCATCTCGGACGAGCCCGTGCGCGTCGAAGTCACGCTCGAGGTCGAGGACGACCGCATCATCGTGGATTTCGAGGGCAGCGATCAGCCGGTGGCCGGCGGAATCAACTCGCCGATGGCCAATACCTATTCGGCAGTCTATTACTCACTTAAGTTTTTTCTCTCCTCCGACGCGCCTGCCAATGCGGGCAGCTTCCGTCCGATCGAGATTCGGCTGCCCGAGAATAGCTGGCTCAATGCCAAGTGGCCCGCACCGACGATCGGTTGCACCACGCTCACCTCGTCCAAGATTACGGCGGCCATCTGGAAGGCGCTTTCCGACGCGATTCCCGATCGCGCGGTCGCTCCGACTTTCGCCGAATGCAATTGGTTCGTGTGCTCAGTGAAGGATCCGAAGAGCGGTGAAAATTTCGTCTTCTCGGACCTGCCGGCAGGCGGATGGGGCGGCACGCCGCTCCACGACGGCATGAACGTGACCCAGGATCCGCTGGGCAACTGCGCCAACTTGTCGGCAGAGGTCGCGGAACTGCTGTTCCCGATCCGCTACGAGGCCTTTGACCTGCGTGCCGATTCCGCCGGAGCCGGCCGCAACCGCGGCGGACTGGGGTCGCGCATGGTGATCACGATGCTCGGCTCCTCGGAGGTGTCGATCGAGACCTCGCGCACGCGCACGGGCACTCCGGGCGTCGCGGGCGGCGGCGACAGCGTCGCGCAGCGGGTCTCGCGCCTGACCGCGGACGGCAAGCTTGACGTCTTCGGTGGCATTTCGCCGGACGGGGTGTGGCACAATCCGCTGCGCGGCAAGCGCCTTGAGCCGGGCGATCGATTCGAGGTCCTCACCACTGGCGGCGGTGGATGGGGCGATCCGATGCTGCGTGAACCGGCTCGAGTGCTGGAAGATTTTCTCGACGGCTACGTGACGCCGGCCCAGGCCCGTGACGGCTACGGAGTGGTTATCGATTCGAAGTCGAAGACCGTGGACGGCGAGGCGACCAAGCGCACGCGCGCAGATCATCAGAAGGCCGAAGCGGTCGCAGCGGCCGGCCGCTGACGGCGGCGCGGCGTCGATTCGCGCAGGACGCGTCGCGCTTCATGCCCGCGAGGAGTTGGTTCGCTTCATCCAGGATTTTCTGGATTCTGCAAGCGCTCGGCTTTTGCGCGTTTAGCGGGTTGCTGCTTTTCGGATGCGCCGGCAGGATCGATATCCCCTTCTTCTGGGCGTACCTGCTGGTCTGCGCAGGGTCTTTCACTGTCGCCACGCTCATTATCGAACCGGAGCTTTTCCAGGAGCGCATCAGGCCTGGCGGGCAGCCGCTTAAGCTACGATATTACGCGTTGCTTATGCCGCCGATCCTGCATTGGTGTATCGCAGGACTTGATGTCGGCCGATTCCACTGGTCCGATTCTGTTCCGCTGATCCTTAAAGCTGCCGGTCTCGCGATTTTCGCTTCAGCGCTCGCATTGATCACGTGGGCGATGCGCACCAATCGCTTCTTCTCTTCTATAATTCGCCTGCAGGAAGATCGCGGACACGAGCTGGTAAGCGGCGGCCCGTATCGATGGGTCAGGCATCCGGGCTATATCGCCGGATTCCTGTTCTGTCTCTCCAGCGGAATCGCGCTGGGCTCGTGGCTCTCATTGGTGCCTGCCGTGCCGTGCGTCCCGTTGCTTCTCAACCGTACCGTGGCCGAGGATCGGTTCCTCAAAAACAATCTCAAGGGATACTCAGCCTACGCGCAAGCAGTGCGCTACCGTTGGGTTCCCGGAATCTGGTAGGACCAGATTCTTTTGGCAGGAGGTCGTCATGAAGATCGGATATATGCCTGATACGCATAGCGGCGCGTACGACCAGCCGATTCCCTCGCGCGAGACGGTCGCCGCCTTCGCCGACCAACTTCTCGAGGAGGGTGTGCAGGCCGAGCGCAGCGGCTTCGATGGAGTTTTCTTCCCCGAGCGCCACGCCCGCAGCGAGTGCGTGTTCCCGCCTCCGCTCATCATCATGGCGGCGCTGGCTGCGCGCACGAGCAGGGTCGACCTTGGCACGATGGTGTTGCAGCCTCCGCTATACAACCCGATGCATCTCGCCGAGGACGTCGCGATGATCGACAACCTCTCGCGCGGGCGCGTCAGGCTCGGCGTTGGGATGGGTTATCATCCCGATTACTTCAACCTCTTCGGCGAACCGCACAAGCAGCGCTTCTCGCGCTTTGAAGAGTCGATCGAAATTCTTCGCGGCGCCTGGTCGAGCACCGGCAAGTACTCGTTCCACGGTAAGCGCTATCACTTCGACAACGTGTTGCTCTCGCCCAAGCCATACCAGGCGGGTGGCCCGCCGCTTTGGATCGGCGCTGCCTATCCGGAAGCCATCAAACGCGCGGGCCGTCTCGGTGACGCGTGGGCGATTTTGCCGTTTTGGGATTCGTTCGAGACGCTGCGATCGCAGGCTGACCTCTACCGCGAGGAAGCCGCGAGGCACGGCCGGCGGCCGATAGTCGTGCTGATGCGCGACGGATGGGTCGCGCGGACCCAGGAGGAGGCGGAGCGCACTTTCGGCGAACTGTGGGTGCAGGACATGCTCTACTACTACCGCTACGGCTTGTTGACGCCGAACCCGGAGTTTCAGAGCGAGTCGGATTTCACGGTGGCGAAGATGCGCAAGTTCCTGGTGCTTGGCGATCCGGCGACCTGCGTCGAGCGCGCGAAGTACTGGTGCGACGCGCTGGGCGCGGACTATCTGATCATTCGAAGCCGCGTGCCGCTGGGCCCGCGCCGCGCCGAAACGATGCAATGTCTGCAGCTATTCGGTGAAGAGGTGCTGCCGCATCTGCGATAAAAAAACTCCCTCCTCCAGGAAGACCCCCGGAGGAGGGAGTGGGTAGTAAAAACGGACTGACTATTTGTAGCGCGGAAGCAGTTCTTTGCCGAAAATTTCGACCTGCCTGCGGGCCTCGGCTTTCGGCAGCAGTCCCTGGTCGCCTTGCCAGACGAACCACTCCGGATGCGCGTTCTCCACCAGCTCGTCCATCCTGCGCCGCACGTCTTCGACGCTGCCCAGGTAGGCGAAGTCCGCCCGCTCCATGCGCGCGATGGTCGCTTCCTCGGCCGGCAACATCTTCTTGCCGTACTTGGCGTCGTCCGCAGCCTCGCGCCAGGCTTCGAAGAAACCGAAATGGTAAAAGAATTCGCGGAACGCGGTTCCGATTACTCCTTCCTCGGCCAGTTTCTCCGCCTTCGCATGATTGTCCGCGAGATATACAGCGCGCAGCACGCCTACGCTCTCGCCGAGCTTCAACTGACGGCCGGCCTTTTTTCCCTCTTCCTGGTAAGCCTCGACCAGCTTGCGCAGCTGCGGCGGCTGCGAGATCAGGATGGTCGGCGTGATGCCCTCGCGAGCGCACCAGCGCACCGTCTCTTCGCTGATCGAAAAAGCCTGGAACAGCGGCGGATGCGGTTTCTGATACGGCTTGGGGACCACGTTGATCTTCTGGATACGTCCGTCCTCGTCGACCTCGCCGGGGAAGCCATACTCGCGCGTCCACTTGGCAGGCGGCCACTGAATTCCTTCCTGAGGAGACGGATACTCGTAGTACTTGCCCTTGAAGCGGAACGGCTCGTCGCCCCACGCGAGCTTCAGGAAGCGGAACACCTCCTCGAAAGCCTCGCGATTGACGCGGTCGGTTTCGCTCTTGTCGCTCGTGGTCGCGGTCACGTGGATCTTCTGCGCCATCTGGTTGAGCCAGCGCGCCTGGTAACCGCGCGCGAAGCCCACGAACGTCCTGCCCTTGGTCAACTGATCCAGCCATGCGATTTCGAGCGCGAGCCGCAGCGGATTCCACCCGGGCAGCACGTAGCCGATCGGGCCAACCTTGATCCGTTTGGTGTTGTGGATCACGTGCTGCGTCAGCACTGGCAGGCTGCCCATCTCGAGGCCTTCGCTGTGCAGATGATGCTCGGGGAAGCAGACCGCGTCGAAGCCGACTTCTTCGGCCAGCTGCGCGATCTCCACCACTTCTTCGATCATGCGCTGCCAGCGGTCGGTACGGTTCGCAATCGGGCGTAGGGCCCGCCGCTCTTCGAGCGTGGCCGGAAGGCTAGGCAGGAAAAAGTACATGAATTTCATCGCCGTCTACCTCCAACGAGCGCTGCCGTAGTTGAGCGCATCATACGTCCACTTTGTTCCGAAATGCTATCGGAGGAAAGGCGCTAATTCGCTGGCCGCGGCGGCGTCGAAAGGGTTTCGCAGGCGTTTGTTGAGAGGCCGCCGCTTTGCGTACTCTGGGCGAGACCGAGCGCCCTCCCGAGCTTGCGCACAAGGTTCCGCTCGCAGCTTCGATAGTGGAGCAGGGGCTCGCGAATATCGCCACAGGAGCGCCGCCATTGGATTTCAAAATCCCCGCCGAAATCACCGCCTACCTTGCCGAGCTGGACCAGTTCATCGAGCGCGAAATCAAGCCGCTCGAACGCGAAAACGACAACATCCGCTTCTTCGACCATCGCCGCGAATGGGCGCGCACCGACTTTGAGCGCGGCGGCCTGCCGCGCCACGAATGGGAGGCTCTGCTCACCGAGATGCGCCGGCGCGCCGACCGGGCCGGACACTATCGCTTTGCGTTGCCCAAAGAATACGGCGGCAAGGACGGCTCCAACCTCGCGATGGCGATCATCCGGGAGCATCTAGCGGCCAAGGGGTTGGGCCTGCACAACGATCTGCAGAACGAAAGCTCGATCGTCGGTAATCTGCCGACGGTCCTGATGTTCCGCGATTTCGGGACCAAGGAGCAGAAGGAGGCGTTCATTCCGGGAATCCTCGACGGCTCGTTAAGCGTCGCCTTCGGCCTGACCGAGCCGAATCACGGCTCCGACGCAACCTGGATGGAAACGCGCGCCGTGCGCGAGGGAGACGGATGGCGCATCAACGGCGCAAAAATCTGGAACACCGGCCTGCACGTTGCGACGCACGACTTCGTGTTCGCGCGCACCAGCGGGCGCGACGGCGGCGCCAAAGGCATCACCTGCTTCATCGTCCCGGTGAAAAGCGAGGGTTTCAAAATCGAGGAATATCTTTGGACCTTCAACATGCCGACCGACCATCCGCGAATCTCGCTCACCGACGTCTTCGTGCCGGGCGACGCGACGCTCGGCGATCCGGAAAGCGGACTCGAGGTCGCGCAGCACTTCGTCCACGAGAACCGCATCCGGCAGGCCGCCTCCTCGCTCGGCGCCGCGCAGTATTGCATCAACGAAAGCATAAGATACGCCAAGGAGCGCAAACCCTTCGGCAAGCCGCTCGCCACCAACCAGGCCATCCAGTGGCCGCTGGTCGAGCATCAGACTGAGGCCGCGATGCTCCGCGCGTTAATTCACAAGACGGCGTGGGAGATGGATCAGATGTCCAAGCCCGAGGTGGCGGAGAAATTGTCGGACAAGGTTGCGATGTGCAACTACCGTGCGAACCGGCTGGTCTGCGAGGCGGCCGATCGCGCGATGCAGGTTCACGGTGGCCTCGGCTACTCGCGGCACAAACCGTTCGAGCACATTTACCGCCATCATCGGCGCTATCGAATCACCGAGGGCGCGGAAGAGATCCAGATGCGCCGGGTTGCGCAGGTGATGTTCGGCTTCGGCAGCAAGGCCCGGGGAAGCGAATAACCGTCGCGACGGCTGCGGACGTAATACATGAGCGACGACGATTTTCAGGTCAGGCTCGAAGCGGCGCTCGCGCGTCATACTGGCAAGCCCGCGAAAGTGTATGACTTGCAGCGGCTGACCGGCGGCGCGAATCGGACGACGATGTCGTTTGATGTTGGCGGCGACGCTGGCGGCGCTGATCCCAGCGAACCGCGCCGCCAATGCATCCTTCAACTCGGCACGCAGACGTTCGATTCGGTCGCCGGCATCGTGCCGCAGATCACTCCCGCGGAGCAGGCGCGCGTGATGATCGCGGCCGCGCGCGTGGGCGCCCCGGCCCCGCGCGTGATCGCGATCCTTGAACCCGCCGACGCGCTGGGCGAAGGCTACATCACCGCGCGCGTCGCCGGAGAGACGCTGGGTGCGCGGATCGTGCGCGACGAGCGGTTCGCGGCGGCGCGGCGCGTGATGGCGCGGCAGTGCGGGGAGATTCTTGCCGCGATTCATCGGATCGATCCGGCCGAGGCGCCTTTCCTGATGCGCCAGGACGCCGCCGCACACGTCGCGGCGCATCGCAGCATCGTCGATAACTACAACTTCAAACTGCCCGCGCTCGAACTTGCGCTCCGATGGGCCGCGGAGAACGTGCCGCGCAATCAGCGCCTCACCGTCCTGCACGGCGATTTCCGCAACGGGAATATGATCGTCGGCGAAGAGGGCATCCGATGCGTCCTGGATTGGGAACTCGCGCAGGCTGGCGACCCTATGCAGGACCTCGGATGGCTCTGCATCCGGACCTGGCGTTTCGGCGGCGCCGGACCGGTCGGCGGCTTTGGTTCGCGGGAGGACCTCTTCGCCGCATATGAGAAAGCGAGCGGCCATCCGGTCGATCCCGCGCACGTCAGGTTTTGGGAGGCGTTCGGTAATGTGAAATGGGCGGTCGATTGCCTGCTTTTGGGGACGCGCGGAATCGAAGAGGTTGGCATCGAGCGCTCCGCGATCGGCCGTCGTATCGAGGAGCCGCTATGGGATTTCTTCGATCTGATCGAGAGCCGCGAATAGTCAGCGGTTAAACTAGAGAGGAACTGCGATGCCACAAAGCATGCCGAGCGCGCCCGTGCTTTTGACCGCGGCGGTGAAATATCTCGAAGAAGAACTGCTTCCCACTCTGACCGGATATCATCGCTTTCAGACCCGGGTCACGGCGAACGTGCTGAATATCGTGCGGCGGGAACTCGAGTTGCGCGGTGCGCAGTCGGCGGCGGAACGCGTGCGGCTCGCGGCGCTGGTGGAACACGACGGCGACACCGAAACGCTGAGCGCCGAACTATGCGAGTTGATCCGCGAGGGTGCGATTGATTTGGACGACGCGGACTTGCGGACGCATCTGCGTCAGTCGCTGACCGACGCGTTGGCGATAAATAATCCCAAGTGGCCGAGCCGCTAGGATCCCTCTTCAGTCATCCCGAGCGAAGAGCGTCCGCGCACTCGTCCACGAATGTGAGTATTCCAGAATTAGGTCCATTTCTAATTCCCTCCCCCAAGACAATTTGAGGAGGAGGTGAGCAGCGTCGGCTGACGGACTGCGCGCGGGGTGTCGACGACGTGTCGTCGCGGATTGACGCGCGGAGCGCGCGAGATCCCCCGACTCCGGCAGCCTTCGCTCGGAATGACTCAGAAAAAGGATGACCGAAAAAGGGCCGCTCGCGAACGGCCCCAGCAAAATGACGACCGAAGACCCTGCTAGAATTTCCCGTGGCGGCCTGCGCCGCCCACGAAGCGTGCCGCGCCGGAGCGCGTCTCGCCCGACTGCACCGTCGCGATTCCGCGCGCGAACTCGTTCCCGAGCGCCGCTTCGAGCGGCAACGTCCATCCCTCGTATGCCGACAGGCGGTCGCTTCTGAGGCATCGCTGCGGAAAAGCCGCGAGTTGCGCGGCCAGTTCTTTTGCAGTGGCGAGCGCCGCGCCTGGTTCGACGATCCGGTTCGCAAGGCCCATTCGCATCGCTTCCTCGCCGCTGACGCCGCGTCCCGTGAGGATCATATCCATCGCGTGACTCATCCCGATGAGCCGCGGCAGTCGGATCGTGCCGCCGTCGATCAGCGGCACGCCCCAGCGCCGGCAGAACACGCCGAAAACGGCATCGCGCGCCGCCACTCGCAGGTCGCACCAGAGCGCCAGTTCAAGGCCACCAGCAACTGCGTATCCTTCCACGGCCGCGATGACCGGTTTGCCGAGCAGCATCCGCGTGCAGCCGAGCGGGCCGTCGCCGTCCGCCGCGAGCCGGTTCCCCGCGGTAGTGGAGACCGCTTTCAAGTCCGCGCCCGCGCAGAAACATCCACCGGCCCCGGTCAGGACTGCTACCGCCAGTCCGTCTTCGCGCTCGAAGTGGCGAAAGGCCTCGGCCAAAGCCTCCGCTGTTGGACGATCGACGGCGTTGCGTGCGTCAGGGCGGTCGATAGTGACGATCGCCAGCGGCCCTTCGATTTCAAACTTCACCGCGCCCATCGTGAGCCTCGCTATTTTTTCACTTCTCTACGGTCTCGCGTTCGATCGCGAGCATCGCGTCGAGGGCGATGGTCTGATGGAGTTCGTTCTGTTCGTGACCCAGCCCCTGCGGCGCGAACAGGCTGGCCGAGTCTCCTTTCGCAATCGCCCGGTAGCACTGCTTCATGGTCTTGTGAAACAGGAGCACCGGGCTGACCGCGTCGACCAGCAGCCTGAACCCGAGCGCCGCAAGCTCGGCCTTCGTAAGTCCCATTTTCCGCAACTGCCCGTCGCTGGTGAGCGTCATCAGCGGTGGCGCAAGGCGTTCGCCAAGATGGCGGAAGTGCTCGGCCTTGTGCGCCATCACCAGCAACACGTCGGCGCCCGCAGCACGATATGCGTCGGCCCGGCTGAGCGCGTCTTCCATCGTGCTCGAACGGAGCGCATTAGTACGCCCGATGATCACGAAATCGCGGTCGCGTCGGGCTTTGGCGGCCTCGCGAATCTTCGCGCTCATCAGGCCGGCGTCAATCATGTGCTCGATGCCAATATGATGATGCGCGCGTTTGGGCAAAAGCTGGTCTTCGATCTCGATTCCCGCAAACCCAGCCGCCTCGACCATGTTAATTGTGCGATGCAGATGCATCGGATCGCCCCATCCGCATGCGCCGTCGAGGATAAGCGGTAGCGGGCATACGGTGCGGATGTCGATCCCGATACGCACCATCTCGGTCAGCGTCAGGTTGGCCTCGGTAACGCACTGGATGTAGCCGAGGCCGCCGCCGCCCAGGTAGAGCGCCGGAAACCCGGCGGCCTCGGCGAGCTTCGCGCTCAACGGATTAAACACGACCGGCGCTTCAATCAGCGAAGTGCCTCTAATCATTTCACGCAAGTTGTGACGCAAGCTGGCCATGACGGCTCCGATTCCGCTAGGGAGTTTCCCCCGCTGAACGGCGAATCGCAGGGGTTAAAGCAGGTTGAAGCGGACGCCGCCGATCATCAGCTGGTCGTCACTGATTTTGCGTCCTCGTTGAGCCGCCGCGGCGAGGATGCGAGCTCGATTGTGGACGACGATATCGATGCCACCGAGGCCCTCGCCGCGGCCGTCGGTTGCTTCAACGAAGCGCACGCTCCCGTTCTCAAGCGGCATCTCAAAGCGCCCCTGGGAATCCTTGCGCAGTGGAAGTTCGGCGATGCTACTCCAGCGCTCGGCCAGCCCGCGCGAGTCGGCCGACTGGAGCTCGACTGCGCTGTAATATTTGACCACGTCGGTATGCATCATGCTGACCCATTCGCTGCCGCCGGCAGGCGTCCAATGGCCTTCGGGCTCGCCCATCGCGTCCCAATCGATTTCGAAGAACGCGCCCCCGGTGTCGGCCGGATGCAATTGCATGCCGTGAAACGACTTGCCCTCGTGTTCCCACGCGATGCGCACGTTGAGCGCGGCGGCGCGGGCTTTGCGCGCGAGCTGAGTGGCGTGCGAATCGCACTGGCAGATGACCATGTAGCCGCCGTCGCCACCCCGGCGCTTGAGGTAACGTCCGGCGGCGGTATTTTCCTTGACCGGCGCGACCACTTCGAGGAAGTTGCCGCCGATCGGCATCAGCGAATTCTCAAGCCCGAAGGCCGCGACCGCGGGGTCCACGAAGCAGACGTCGATCGCGAAGATCGCCTTGAAGTCATCGACGACTGGCGCGAGCTTTTCCGCTACCAGGCAGATCTGACGAAGTCGTATCGACATGCGAGCCTCCCTGAACGTGAGTTTCCCCGAAGGCGAATTTCAAATTGACAGCGCCGCGAATCCGCCCGTCGCACGAGTACTGAAGCGAAACGATACATCCAGTCGCAACCGCCAAGCCAGCGCATCGTGGCGTGGGCTCGCGCCGCTGGAAATCGCCATAGCGCCCTGATACCGTCCTGCACCGATTTCGGCTACAGTCTGGAGATCGAAGAAGCGGAGCCACTCCGTACGAGGTGACCAAATGGAAGTTGGAGTATTCTACCTGCCGAGTATCGGCAACAAGGCTGAAATTAGCGCCGGGATGGCGGGACGGCGCACCGATCTTTACCAGCGGATGCTGACCAACCTGGGCGAGCAGGCCCGTTACCTCGACGAGCATGGCTACTACGGCGTCGCCTTCACGGAGCATCACTTTCATATCGAGGGCGAAGAGGTTTCCACCAACCCGATCATGCTCGACATGTACCTTGGGATGCAGACCAAGCGCTTGCGGGTCGGGCAACTTGGCCTGGTCCTGCCCTGCCAACATCCGATTCGGATCGCCGAAGACACTGCGATGCTTGATCAGATGACCAAGGGGCGGGCCTTCGTCGGCTTCGCGCGCGGTTATCAGCCCCGATGGGTCAACACGCTCGGTCAGCATTATCCGGGCCTGACGGAGAGCTTCACCGATCCCGAGAACTACGAGAAGCGCAAGAAGGAACTTTACGAAGAGCACTTCGAGATCATTATGAAAGCGTGGACCAAGCCAACCTTCAGCCATCAGGGCAAGGACTGGCAAATTCCGCCGGCCAACACTTTCTGGGCCGCGCACGAAGTCACCCGCCAGTACGGCCAGGGCGTCGACGACAAGGGCTTCATCAAAGAGATAGGAACCGTGCCGGAACCCTATCAGAAACCGCATCCGCCACTGTTCCAACCCTTCAGCTTTTCGGAGTCTTCGGTGAAGTGGGCGGCCAGGAACAATGTCGTCCCGATCACAATTGTCTGCGATACCGAGATCTGTACCGGTCAGTTCAAGGCTTGCCAGGACGGCGGCGCGCAGGTGGGAAAGAAACTCGCGTTCGGTCAGGGAATCGGCTTGGCGCGCGAGATGGTCGTCGCCGACACCGACGAGGAGGCGTTCGCGCTGGCGCGTGAGGGCGGATGCTTCATCTGGACCAAGTTTTTCGAGCCGTTCGGCTTCAACGCCGCGATTGCCCGGCCCGGCGAAAACTACAAGGACGTGCCCAACACGTTCGAGTCGATGGTCGACCGCGGACTGACTATCTGCGGCAGCCCGGACACGGTCTCGCGCAAGCTAGAAGCGCTGTTCAAGGTTCTGCCGGCGGAATATTTTTGGGCCTTCATGTACAACGAATTGATTCCACAGAAGGCGATGATGCGATCATTCGAGCTTCTCACGACGAAGGTTTTCCCTCGCTTCACTGACAAGATTCGCTAGTCGATGCGGCCGGGCGTTCTCAGGGTGAGGATGTTTCATCCTGAGTACGCCGCTCGGCGCGTGCGGCACGATTCGCACGATCGGAATCATCGGATAGACACTCGGCCGGCTTCGCGCCGCGTCAGCCGCCTTATTCGCGCAGCCTGGTCAGAAGCAATCGCTGAATTACCGCGAAGATCGTCGCGGTTGTCACACCGAACATCAGCATCCCGTCAGCCGCCTCGAGCGGCCCCAGCAGTCGCCACGACACCGACATGACTATATCGCCATAGCCCAACGTAGTGTAATTTTCCGCCGAGCTGTAGAAGGCCGCGGCGAAGTCGCGGAATTCGCCGCAGCGCACGAACACCAGCGCCCAGATCGCTATTTCACCCAGGTGCGCGGCGAGTGCTACCGATACGGCCACCGCCACGATCAACACATCCTTCCAGAAGACCATCCCAGCATGGCCGAGCCTTCGCTCGCGGCGGACGAAGTGGACGATCGCTGTCAGGGCCAGCGCGTGGATGAAGATGGTGGCGAGGGTCGTCGCCGCGCCGGCGGCCAGGGGCAGAAGAACGTCGATGCCATCGTGCGAAGGAGCCATCATGTCCTCGTGATCGGGCGCGGGTTACGAAGGCTCGTGCAGACTCAGGCTCGTCACGAAACCCAGCGCGGGCACCAGCGCCAGCAGGGCCATCGACGCGCTGAGGCCGTGGTGATCGGCTATCGCGCCGAATACCGGCATCAGCAGGCCGCCGACTGTCATCGAGAGTCCCAGCGTTACACCCGCGGCCAACCCTATTCGCTCCGGCAAATACTCCTGCGCCATAACGACCACCACGCTGGTCGACGCCGAGAGCGCGATTCCGACCGGAACCAGGAGCAAACCCGCTGCGACCAGGCCATGCGCGCTCAGGAATAAGAATAGCAATGGCGAGAGCGCGGCCAGCGACACTACGACTACGACCTTGCGGCCATAGCGGTCAGCCATCCGCCCGCCGATAAGCGTGCCAGTCACCACCGCGCTCAACATGGTAGTCAGAGCGTAACCGCCGCCGGCTTTCGATCCATGGAGCACGTGAGACCAGTAGAGAGGGATGAACGTGTTGAGTCCGAAAAACACGATCGAGCGCAGCATCACGACCACCGTCAGACGCGCGAAGGCGCTCCACTGCTCGCGGCTTTCCACCGCCCCGGAGCGGGCACCGCCGCGATGTCGTGGAACCCGTTCAGCGGCGAGCCGCGGCAACTGGTAAGTCGCCGCGAGCGACATGATCACGACCGGCACCGCAAGCAGCATCGCTCCGCGAGTGCCGAAAGCGATCAGGGTCGGAGTTATCAGAAGGGGGCCGGCGGCAAAGCCCGCCATCCCGCCCACCGTGAAAAGACTCATCGAGGTCGCCGCGCGCGCCCCGCCGAGATATCTGACCCGTCGCGCGGCTTCGGGATGAAACGCGGAGATACCCATTCCGCTCGACGCGATTGCGGCGAATATCAGTACATAGTTGTGCGTCAGGCCCGTGAGCGCGACGCCGAGACCGGCGAAGCTGAGGCCGATCGGAATCAGCCAGGGCGACGGCCGCCGGTCCGCAAGCAAACCGAACAAGGGCTGGGCCACCGACGAAAAGAGCGTTTGCGCAAGCACCAGTCCGGCCGCGGCGGCGTAGCTTAGATGATATGCCCCGATAAAAAACGGCAGCATCGCCGGCACCACGCCTTGATTGATGTCGTCGGTGAAATGGCAGGCGGAAAGCAGAGCGATCGATTTGTAGTCGGCTGCTTCGGTCTTCGGCGGATCGGCCGTTATATTGGGCACGGAACTCACAAGTCCCTTTATCTGTCAGAAGATCGGGGCCGCAGGCAACCTCGCGCGCAGCGCGAGGCGCTCCCGCCTGGGCATAACGGAGGACGGCTCGTATTGCGTGTCGCGCAACGATTTGGAAGTGTTTCCGTGTTCAGCGAACTCGTACTGACGGGAATCTGCGGCCGGCCAAAGAGGCAAATGGAAGCGAACAAAGCTGCTCACTTAACTCTGCTCGCCGAGCGATGGTTGCGCGATTTCAACGAAGCTCCCTGGCGCAGGTACCTGCGCTCGCTCGAGAAGTGCGGACTGCTGGCTGAGGTCGACGGGATAATGGTCGACGCCGGAACCATCTTTAAGACGCACTTTCGCTGCGATACCCGCACTTGCGCGGGAATCGACCGCGGCCCCGGCATCGAGTCCTGCTGCACAGACTACGACGTCGAGATTACGCCCGAAGAACACGCGCGAATCCTCGAAAATGGCGACGCCGTGATCGAGTTGTTGCGCCGGCACGACGGCGAGCGCGTCACGCCCGAGCGCACGATCGGTGAATTCTTCCTGGAATCGCACACGATTTCGCTGGCCAAGGAGAAAGGACGCTGCGCCTTCTCCTATCGCGACGCCGGCGGCCAACTGCGCTGCGGAATTCATTCATTGGCCCTGGAAAAGGGCGTCCCCGTTCCTTCGATCAAACCGCTCGCCTGCGTGCTGTTCCCTATCGTCATATACCGTTTCGAGAACGGCGAGACCCTGCTGACTGCGACCTCGCGCGAGACTTCATCGCTGTTCGGACGGGAGAAGGATTCCGAGCTGCCGTGTCTGCGGGCCGAGCAGGGCGACCCGATGTTCGTCGAATGCCGGATGGCGATCGAGGCCGGATTCGGTGAAGCTTTCTATCAGCGTCTCATGCTGGCGGCGCGTGAGTTCACGCAGCCCGGACGTCGCCCGGTATAGCGGCCGACGCACGCGCGCAGTCGCTGGCTCGTGACCGTAACTTAGCGTCGCGCCTTTCACGGCCACGCGCCAGATGCGCGGACTGTTTCTCTCGCCGGAAATCCTCGGAAAATCGCCAGTAAATCGTGCGCTATTTACGGCCGCGGTCTTCCCTGTAACCGGCGGGCACACCCTTCGTATCAGGTAAGCGGAGGAGCTGAGCAATGGATGCAGAAAGACTTACTGCAAGTGCGTCCGAGAAACGGGCCTCGACCCCGTCCACGGTGCGGAAGTTGTGGCGGTATTGCGCCGGAACCCTCGCGCTGGTCGCGACGCTTTCACTGGCCGGATGTTACGGTATGCCGCTCAGCACACGCGAGAAGGGCACGCTGCTCGGCGGGGCGGTCGGAGCCGGAGGCGGCGCGCTGGTTGGCTCGGCAGTCGGTTCTCCTCTTGCTGGCGCCGCGATTGGCGGCCTGGGCGGAGCCGGTGTTGGCTACCTGATCGGCAATCATATGCAGAACGAGCAGTACGGCTATGGCGGCTACGACAACTACTATCGCTATGGTCGCTACTAGAAAAAGATAACGGGCTCGCGAAGATAGCCAGGCTGCATCGTTGCTGTACGCACGATGCAGCCTGTTTCGTCTGGGCCGTTGGATTCAATTGGTCTCTACTCCAATGCCGCGAGTACGGCGGCTCTCACCCACGCTCGATCACCTTCTCAAATTGACCACACTTTCGGAATGTCCGGGCTCACGACCATCTGACGACGCCGGCGAGGGTCAATTGAGGCAGCGTGAGCCGCATTCGCGCTCACGTCCTCATTGCGAGATTGCCATACCGCTCGCGGCTCGGCAGACTCTAGGCAACTCGGAGAATGGAGAGTGACCTAGTGGGGATATTCCAGTTCCGTCGAGCATACTTGCTGGGTGTACTTGTGCTGGCCGGGTGCGCGAGCGCTGCGGTCACGCAGCAGGCTCAGCGTGCGCCTGCCGACTACGATCGTCCCAGCCAGATCGTCATCTATCCCTTTGCGGCCAATCCCGCCGAGGTTACTCTCAACCAAAGCATCATCCAGAAAGCCTACCGCGGCGCGACTGGCGACAACCAGAATGCCGATCAGCTCCAGATTGCGCATGACACTGCGCAGGCGGTTTGTCAGCAGGTTGTCTCAGACCTGACGAGCCAGGGCTACAACGCCATCTGCGCTCAACGCGGAACGTTCGTGGCCGGAAGCAACATCCTCATAGTTGACGGCGCGCTGACTAATATCAGCGAAGGCAACCGGCTGCGCCGCCTGGTAATCGGTTTCGGCACGGGAGCATCGACCCTGGATAGTAATGTGTCGATGTACCAGCGCATCGGCGGCAATCTGAACCAGGTGCTCGCGTTCAGCACGCACGCTGACAGCGGCAAGATGCCCGGAGCGGCAGTGATGGCGCCGGTCGGCGTAGCCGCGGGCGGCGGCGCGGCGGCAGTTGTGGGGATGAACGCGGCCGTCGGCGGGGCCAAGACTTACAGTTCATCCACCAGCAGTCTGGCCAAAAAGACTTCGGATCAGATCGTCAAGACCGTGACCGACTACACTGCACGGGCCGGATGGCGGATGCAGTAGCCTCGCCGGAGCCGCAAATGATACTCCCGCGGTATTCGGCATGCCCCGGCGCCGCGCGCGCTCGCGCTCGAGATCGCTAATCGACTTGGCGAAGAAGCGAAAACGCCCCAAGACGGAACCCAAAGCCGGCAGGTCGATCGGCGCTGCACCTGACGCCTCGCCGGTGTCGCCATCAGCGGCCGCGGCCCGCGGCACTTCGGCGCGGACCTGGCTCTCTCTGATCGCCGCGATACTATTCGCGGCGATTGTTTTTGCGGCGCTTACGATGAGTCATCGGCTGTCGCGAGACGAGGCGCCTCCTCGCACCGCGAAGTCGGCTCCTGCCGCCACTTTCATCGGTGCGGCCGCCTGCGGGGTATGTCACGAGCGCGAGTTGAAGTTGTGGAAAGGGTCGCATCACGAACTCGCGATGCAACCGGCAAACGACTCGACGGTGCTCGGTGATTTCAACGACGCGAGCATTTCCGATGGCGGCGCGGCGTCACGATTTTTTCGGCGCCGCGCGAAGTTCATGGTGCGGACCGATGGGCCGGACGGCGCGCTTCACGACTATGAAATCAAATTTACTTTCGGCGTCTCGCCGCTGCAGCAATACCTGATCGAAATGCCGCGTGGCCGCCTCCAGGCGCTCGGAATCGCGTGGGACAGCCGGGCCCGCGAAAATGGCGGTCAGCACTGGTTCCGTCTACATCCGGATCTGAAGCTGAACGCCGGCGACCCGCTGCATTGGACCGGGATCGACCAAAATTGGAACTTCATGTGCGCCGATTGCCATTCGACCAACGTGCGCAAGAACTATCATCTCGCCACGCGCACGTATGCCACCTCATATGCCGAAATCGATGTCGCCTGCGAAGCCTGCCATGGTCCCGGGTCCAATCATGGGGTGTGGGCGGGGAGGCGCGGCGACCGGCGCCGGTACCAAAAGAATCACGGCCTCCTGGTTGCACTGGACGAACGCCATGGCGTGAGCTGGACGACCGATCGAGCGACCGGAGACGTAGTCCGTAGCACGCCGCGCCGCTCGGAGCGTGAAATCCAGACCTGTGCACGATGTCATTCGCGGCGAAGTCAAATTCACGAAGACTACGTGCACGGCCAGCCGGTGGGCGATGACTATCGGGTCTCGTTGCTCGACGACAACCTCTATTATCCGGATGGACAGATTAAGGATGAAGTTTACGAGTACGGCTCGTTCATCCAGAGCAGGATGTTTCATGCCGGAGTGACGTGCAGCGACTGTCACGAGCCACATAGCCTGAAGCTTCGCGCGCCAGGCAACGGCGTTTGCCTTCAGTGCCACGCGGCCAGGAAGTACGATTCCGTCCAGCATCACTTTCACCAGGCCGGGTCTCCGGGCTCGCGATGCGCGGAATGTCACATGCCGGCGCGTACCTACATGGTCGCCGATGCACGGCGCGATCACAGTATCCGCATTCCACGCCCCGATCTCTCGGTGAAGCTCGGTGTGCCCAACGCGTGTACCGGATGCCATCGCGACAAAGCCGCCCCGTGGGCAGCCGGCATCGTGGCGAAGTGGTATGGGCACGAATCCGCGGGATTTCAGCGGTTCGCCCAGGCGCTGCACGCGGGCGCTATTGGCGCCCCGGGAGCACCGGAATCACTTGCGCAACTTGCCGCGGATCGCGACCAGCCGGTGATAGCTCGTGCGAGCGCCCTTGCCTTGCTGGCGGGCTATCCTGAATCCGGCAGCGCGGCATCGATGGGCGAGGGCGCGCGCGACGCTTCGCCGCTGGTCAGGCGTGCCGTCGCTCGTCTCCTGCCGGAGACAGATCCGCATGCGAACCCGGGCGTGGCGGCGCTTTTTTTTAATGACCGCGTGCGCGATGTACGAATCGAGGCAGCGGAGGCGCTCGCCGGCGTTACTGCGGGCGCATTGTCCGGGGATGCAGCCGCAGCGCTCGAGAAGGCCACCGCTGAGTATGTCGGCGCGCAGGAATTTAATGCGGACCGTCCTGAGGCTCATAGTAACCTCGGGTTGCTATTCGGCAGGGAGAAGCGGTTTTCCGAAGCGGAGCGCGAATTTACTACGGCGCTGTCGCTCGATCCGACCTTTGCGCCAGCGGCGGTGAATCTTGCCGATCTCGATCGCGAACTCGGCCGGGAGGCCGATGGCGAACGGGTCCTGCGCGAGGCCATCTTCCATTCACCCGATGACGCGTCGCTACAGCATGCGCTCGGCCTGTTGCTGGTGCGCCAGGGGCGCGGGCACGAGGCGCTCGATCACCTGGCTGCGGCCGCTCGGCTGGCCCCCGCCAACGCGCGCTTCGTTTACGTGTATGCGGTGGCGCTCAGCGACGCCGGGCAAACCGCCAAGGCGCTGGATGTGCTCGAGGACGACGTCGCACGGCATCCTTACGATTGTGACGCGCTTGCCGCGTTGGTGGACTCCTATCGGAACGCGCGGAATTCCGCAAAGGCTGACGGCTACTCAAAACGCCTGGCTGAACTCGGACGCGGGTGCCCCGATGCGCCGGCCCAATAAACGCGGGATATGCACAGTGGGCGCATCGAACCCAAGTCTGTTAAAGATGCCGATACGAAAAACACGTGATATGAAGATTTCTAGCGCGAGTCTCATAAAGGAGCCTGTGCGAACGAAATTGCAGTCCGTGATTCGTGACTATACCGAGCTGCGGGTCGAGTTGTCCGGCCGTAGGATTGACGAGGCTATGCTGGAAAATGCGCTTGGGCAGATGCAACAGATGCAGTTCCAGATGACCGCCCTCGTCGATCAGGCTCTGGTGGCCGGTACGCCGATCGCAGTGCCTCTGACCAACACGCTAAATGGCTTAATCAGTAACCACGCTTCCCGCCTCGCCGCGATTCGCGATCGGCTGCCGACGGGCGTCGTGGCACTGTTACTCGTGACCGCAGTCGTCGCCTCGATGCTGGTCGGGCGCGAGCAGGGAGCATCGGAGAACGCAGACCTCGCGGGCACAATTTGTTTCATTATGCTCGCAACCTTTGTCGTCTATGTCATCCTCGACCTCAATCAGCCCGAACGCGGCCTGTTCACCGTAAGCCAGGAACCGATGCAAAGACTCCTGTCTTCCATGAAAAAATAATCCGCCCGCTAGGGCTGTGCGTTCTGATGTAGTTCCAGCCGTTGGTCAGTTGCTTTTGGGTCAGCGGCGTGGCGAGGTTGGCGCGGCGCCGGCTCGGATTTGCGCGCGCGCCCAGAATTGTCGAAACTTTGTGGATTATGCCAACCCTTCCGCTCGCCGCGCTCCGCCGCCACGTCGTTGCATGGCAGGGTTTCGCGACGCGATTCCGCCGCGCGAGCGACAACGACGTGGCCGAATGTGTGCGGCGCCTCTCTTGCGTACAACTCGATTCCATCGCCGCCGTCGAGCGCAGCCATCTCCTGGTACTCGGTGCGCGGACCGGCGCCGTCGATCCGGCCGCCGTGTCACGCCTGCTCGCGAGCGGACGTTTGTTCGAGTACTGGGCGCACGAGGCCTGCCTGCTCCCGGTCGAGGATTGGCCGCTCCTGCTCCATCGCATGCGCGAGCGGCGGACCCATCATTGGTGGGGCCCGGTCATCGATTCGGAACCGGCGCTCGCTGCGCGGATTCTCGACGAAGTCCGCGGGCGCGGACCGCTCGGGTCGCGGCACTTCGAAGGGCGTGGGGGCGGCGGGATGTGGCGGCTCAAGCCTGCCAAACGGATGCTCGACGCTTTGTGGACGGCAGGCGAACTGGTCGTGCGCGGCCGTCAAGGGTTTCAGCGGCTCTATGATTTGCCCGAACGAGTACTCTCTGCCGCGGTGCTCGCGGCGCGAGCGCCGGCCGAGAAGGAGACGTTGCGCACGCTCATCGTGCGCGCGGTGAACGCGCGCGGTGCGCTGACCGCGCACGGAGTCGTCGAGCACTATCGGCTCCAAGGCGGGACCGCCAGGATCGCGCTGCACCTGGCCGCGCTCTGCCGCGCCGGCGAGATTAAGGAATTCGCCGTCTCTGACGGCGGCCCCTCGGTGTATCTGCCGGCCGCGAGCGATCCGCTCGCCGCCGAGCCGCCAAGTGGCGGCGTGTTTTTGTCGCCCTTCGAGAATCTCCTGTGGGACCGCGCGTTCACGCGTCGGCTGTTCGGCTTCAACCATCTCATCGAGGTCTACAAGCAGGCGCACCAACGCGTCTATGGTTACTACGTGCTGCCGCTGCTGATCGGTGACCGGCTCGTGGGGCGCGCCGATCTCAAGTCATATCGTGACGAAGGACTTTTGCGGGTGAAGGCTTTCCATCTGGAGCCGGGCGTGCGACGCACGACGGTGCTCGCTTCGCGCGTCGAGCGAGCGCTCGCGCGCCTCGCGCGCGTGCTAGGCCTGGAGCGGGTCGAAGGCTCGCTCGCCGAGTAGTGAGTGTAAACTCAGTCCGCTAGCAGCTCGTGCAGAACGCTATCTATCGCCGGGATGTCGCGCGGGTTCATCGGCGCCATATGTCCCCAGATAGAAGATATGATGCGGCACTTGGCGCCCGGAATGTGTTGTGCCTCGTACTCGCTGTCGGCCGGCGGAAAATAGCGGTCGTTGTCCACCGGCGCGACGATAGTGCGGGCCTTGATTGCGCCTAGCGCGGCCTCGAAGTTGCCGCCGTAGGTCGGGTTGTTGCTGATATCGCAATTCAACCAGGTCCATAGCTGCGCGAGCAGATTGTTGGCGTCGCAGCGTACGAAGAATGGCTCCCAGAAGTAGGCGACGTGCTCGTTGTAGTCGCGCGCGCCGAAGGCCCGGTAGACCTCCGTGCGGTAGAAAGGCTCCGAGGTTCCCCATCCCGCATAGATCGCTGCGAAGGCCTTCAACCCGTTCATTGGAGGGCGATCGTAAAAGCCGCCGGCGAAAACTGGGTCCAGCTCGAGCGCGCGCTGCAACGCGAGCAGGAAGACCTTGTTGTAGGAAGCCGTCCTGGCCGATCCCGCGATCGGACATGCGGCGCGTACCATCTCCGGGAACTGCGCCGCCCACTCGAAGGTCTGGCACGCGCCCATCGACCATCCGGTCACCAAACGTATACGGGCGAGTCCCAGCTTCTGGTTAAGCAGGATTTGTTGGAGGCGGACGTTGTCATGGATCGTGACCCGGGGAAAGCGGCCGCGCTCGTTGGGCGGCGGCGAGTTGCTGGGCGAGGAGGACAGCCCGTTGCCCAGCAGGTTGGTCATCACGATGAAATACTTGCGCGGGTCAAGCGCGCGGCCTTCGCCAACCATGAAAGTTTCGATGTCGTTGTGCGTTCCGGTGTACCAAGTCGGCACGAGCACCGCGTTGTCACGCGCGGGATTCAGCGTCCCCACCGTCTTGTAAACCAGCCGGGCCAGCGGGAGCAGCCCGCCTCTCTGCAGCAGTACATTAGGCACTTCGAGGACGTCGTAATCGCTCATCGCTTTCTCCCACGATTTCTTGCGGCGCTCGGCATCGCGGACCTGCGATCGGTCACCTGCTATTGATGCAACCGATAGGCGCTTATATCAGATTTTCAGGCGAACGTGGCGCGATACCGAGCCGCTCGCGGTTGAAGCTTCGCCTCGCGATTGCTAAATCCACGACGGAACCACCTTGCTTTGACACATTTACTAAAAGCGCTTGCGAAGTTCTGTGCGCTATCGATTAGTCTTTGGCTGCTGGACCCATATTCTAGTTTTGCTCAGGCCCAGACACCGGATCTGGTTGCCGAGGAAAAACTCGTCGCGGATTTTACCGATCCGCTGACGACCTTACCGCAGATTTCTCTCAAGGACGCTTTCATACCGGCAAATTACGGCACTCATGTTCAGACCAACCAGGTCATCATAAGGCCGATCATCCCGCGATTACCGCAGTATTCACTCTTCCCTTTGGTTCAGCTCATCAGGCCGACTTTTTCATTGGTGACGGTTCCGAGCGCCAGGGGCGGAACGCGAACCGAACTGGGTGACACCCAATTATTCGATATTGCAGTGCTGCCGTGGCCGTCGAGAGCAACAGGACTTCTGCTGGGCGCGGGTCCGATGTTCGTGTTTCCGACCGCGACCTCCAGGAGCGCCGGGCAGGCGGCCTGGCAAGCTGGACCCGCGATAGGCGCCGTTTACAAGGGCATCCCCTGGTTGGTGGCGGCCTTCGTTTTGCAGGAGCCGATCTCCTTCGCCTACACCTCGCGCAATCGGCCACCGCTGAACACGATCCAGTTTCAGCCGGCTCTGGCAGTGCATGTTTGGCAAGGCTGGTACGTGCGATCCGCCGAGGCGACCTGGGTTTGCGGCTTGCATCGTCATTCCGCGACCGTGTTGCCGCTGAGCCTTGGGATCGGAGACGTGATAGTTCGCCCCGGTTTGCCGCCGCTCAACTTCTTCGTCACCGGGCAGTGGACGGTCTATCGACAATTCGCGCCGGTCGCGCCCCAGACCGGCGTCAACTTCGGACTGACTGTAGGCTTTCCGGAGTTCAGGTCGTGGTCGTGGTGAGCCGCCCTCACGATATGCGTGTTGCGCGGATTGCGTTTCGGCTCAGCCGTCCTCTTTAGGTGGATTTCCGGTCTGCTGACCCATCGATCTGCTCATCTGCATCCCGACCAACCGCGCGACCAGGATAGCCAGATAGAACTGGCCGGTGACACCTTCGGCGATCGCCGCATAGCGTGCCTTCATAGTTAGCGGGGTGATATCGCCAAAGCCGATGGTCGTGAGCGTAGTCAGGCTGAAATAGACGAGGACCGGGAAAACAGGTTCCTTGTGCGCGGTCGGCAAACCCGTGGTCAATACGTCGGTGGCCGGAAAACTGAAGGCATGGGGCTGTAGTTCATAGATCAGACTATAAAGAAGCCCCCACGTCAGTCCCAGCAGCAGGTAGACCGAAATCGACATGCTGATCGTTTCGCTCGTCACCTCGCGCTGCCGCAGCACGGCCCGCAATTCATTCCAGGTGATGAAAGCAAAGAATAGCAGCCATGATATTGAGCCGATCAAGTCAAGTTCATGGTTCGATGAAAATAACATGGATAGGCGTTCCGCGATCGCTGCGAGCGCCAGCACCCATCCGATAACGCTCCGCCGCTTTCGCTCGGCCATCAGCTTCCGCTGTTCGCCCACCAACTCGTCAACCTGGATGGTGTAGAGGCCGAGAATCAGCACCGCCATTAAGACGATGCTGAATACTGTGAGAGCCAGCTTGTTGTTTCCGATCAACGGTCGCGTCGCGAAAACCATGACGATGGCCGCGAGCAGCGCGCTATGTCTGCGCGGCATGAAGTGACGCCGGATGACTTCCCGCAATCGTTTCATGGCGCTGCCCTTCCCCGGCCGTCTCGGTGCCGGGTCGTTATGGCCTCGCGGCCGCCTCCGCGCGGATCGCGGCGGCGATATCGCCGCTGACTTTTGCGATCGCGCGGCTGTGCGCCGCGGCGAGTGCGTCGAATCCGTCGCCCTGCACGGGCTCGCGTGCGATCGTGCGGCCCGAGCGCGTTTCTCCGCCAGCCGTTTTGTGCACGGTCCACACAGCCTCGATCATCGCCGCCTGGCCCCGAACCGAATCGAAGCGCTGAACGTCGATCGTCACGCGATAGGCCGGGTCGAAGTTACCCAGCGGCGCCGCGACCACGTTGGGCGTGCCGAGCAGCTTCACCAGGTCGCCGGCGACGGCTTGCGCGATCGCATCGTTGAGCGGCGCGGCCCAGCGATTGAATTCATCCACGTCGACCCGGTTGGGCGCGACCTGCACCACGAACTCCGCCCGGTCCACCGACGCCGGAACGGAAACCGGGCCGACCATGATCGCGTCGGCAATGGGCGCCGCGCCGTCGGACACGGCCATCGCGTCAAGGGTGTAGAACCTCGACGGCGCTGTGGTGCTGCAACCGGAAGCGGCAGCCGCGATGAACGCGATCGAGACGATCAGGTGCGGAACGCGGCTTCCCATCACTTTGCCTCTCCCTTCTTGCCGCGCAGGAGCGCTTCGGGATGGCGCTCGAGAAAGTCCGCCAGTGCGCGCATCGAGCGCGCCGCGCGGCTCACCTCCAACAGCGTGCTCTCCAGCTGCTGGCTCTGCACGGAGTTCGGCTCGACGAAGTTGTTGGCATTCTCGATCGTGCCGCGCGCGCTCGCCAGGGTCTGCGTCGCGGTTGAAAGCGTGGTGTTCGCGGTGCGCACCGTCGTATCGAGATCGGCGATCGTCGTGTTCAGCCGGTTGCCGATCTGCTCGAGCGGCATCTTGTCGAGCTTGTCGATGATATTCGTCAGCTTCGCCTCGGTCGCTTCGAGCTGTCCCGGAGTGGTCGGCAGTCGAACCGGCCTTTGCGACCAGTCCACGGTCGCCGGAGGGGCGTTGGGGAAATAGTCGAACGCCACGAAAACGGCCCCCGTCAGCAGGCTCCCGGTGCGCAGTTGTGCGCGCACCCCGTGAGCCACCATCGAGTCGAACAGCCTGCGCCGCATGGCTCCTAAATCCGCGCCGGTCTTGAGGTCGACAAACTTGACCCCGAGCCGCTGCGCATCCAGATGGATAGTGACCGGCGCCGAGAATTTGAGCGTTTTCAAATCGACTTGTGCACGAACCGCCGAAACCTCGCCGACCGGAACGCCGCGAAACTCCACCGGCGCGCCCGGCGCCAGCCCGCGGACCGATTCGTTGAAGATGAGCTCGAAGGTCTGCGGACTGCGCGCCGCCGGCTCGAAGGCCTTGGCGCGATTATCGTACAGCGTGAAGACGGTGTTGGCCTCGGCCGCGGGCAGAGTCTGGCCGTCCGGCGGCGTTTCGAACGCGATTCCGCCGATCAGGATCGACAGCAGCGATTGGGTCTGCACGCTGAGGCCATTGGCCGAAAGCTGCAGATCGACCCCGCTCGCCTGCCAAAAGCGTGTATTTGGGGTGACGAACTGATCGTAGGGCGCTCTCACGAAAACGTTGAGGGTGAAGGATTGGCCGTCTTTGTCGAGTGCGTACGACGAAACCCGGCCGACCTGGAGGCGGCGGAAAAACATCGGCGTGCCGGTGTCCAGCGAACCCAGGTCGGGGGTTTTCAGTATGAAGAAATGGCCGGGCACATTACCGGTGATGATCGGCGGTGTATCGAGCGCCACGAACTCGCGCCGCGGCTCTTTTGAATTGCCGATTTCCACTCCGATATAGGCTCCGGAGATGAGCGTGCCCAGGCCGGTCACGTTGGCGCCCGAGATTCGCGGCCGCACCACCCACATTCGCGTGTCCTCGACCAGAAAATCCTCGGTCCTCGGCGCCATCTGCGCCGTCGCTACTACGCGCTGGTGATCCTCTGTCAGCCGGATGGTGCTGAGGGTGCCGATGTCGACGCCGCGATAGTTGATCTTGGTCTTGCCGGCTTCGAGCCCCTCGGCCGACTGAAATACGATGGTGATTTTCGGCCCTTCGCTTCGAATCCTCGCCACGGCCACCCACACGCCGACTAGCGCCGCGATTATCGGGATGGTCCACACCAGCGAAAGCCTGGTCTGTTTTTTGGGAACCGCCCTCGATTCCGGCATGGGCCCGGGCGGAGTTTGCGGATCAGCCATGTGCAACCTCTCTCAGATTGGTGGCGTCCCAAATCAGTCTTGGATCGAAAGACTCGACCGCCAGCATCGTCAGCACTACAACCGCCGCGAAGAAAAAGAGGCCCGGCCCCGGCTCGACCGACATCAGCGGCTGAAGCTGGATCAGCGCCGCGGTAAAGGTGTCGACGAACACGTCAACCATCGACCAGCGTCCGATGAACTCGATGATTCGGTACATACGGATGCGCTGCCGGTTATTTTCGACCGATCCCCGCCGCACGCTAATCAGCAAATACGCCAACGCGAAAATCTTCGCGCTCGGAATCATAATGCTCGCGACCAGCACGATGAGCGAAAGCGGCCATCCGGTCGGCGACCACAGCAGCACGACGCCTTGCATGATGGTGTCGGACTCGGCGCCGGCGGCGGTGGTCGTGGTCAATACGGGAAGCAGGTTGGCCGGGATGTAGCAGACCGCCGCGGCGATCAAGAAGGCCCAGGTGCGCTGAATGCTGTCGGACTTGCGAAACTCCAGCACTTCGTCGCAGCGCGGGCATCGCCCTTCGCTCGCGCCCGGGGCCGGGCGCGAAAGCAGAGCGCAAGTGTCGCAGGTCTGCAGACCCCGCAACATCGCGATGGGCGCGGCCGGGCTCACCATCTGGCCTCGGCTATCTGCCCGGCGGCGCGCTCGTCGCCACCGGCGGGTTCGCGCGGCGAGCCGTCAGCCGCCCACTCGATCCGCTCCCACACCTCTTTAGGATCGAAGTTCGCCTGCATCGCGGCCAGCAGGAACACCAGCACCCCGAGCACGTAGAGCGCCATTCCCGGGATCACGGTTGCGTAATCGGCAATCTTCACCAGGGCCACCAGCACGCCGAGCATCATCACCTCGATCATGCTCCAGAGCCGGGTAGCCGGATGAAGACGCAGAAGCTTGCCCACCCATTTTCGCGGCCGGCTTCGATGAGCCCCGACCGCGATCGCGAGCATCGAGCCGATTTGCAGCGCCGGCGCAACGACGGCCGTGAGCAGCACCAGCGCCCCGACGATCCTCTGCCCTCCCTGCCACAGATGGTTAGCGCCGCCGATCACGGTGGTCGAGGCTTCGCGCCCGACGATCGTGAGCCCGAGCATCGGAACGGAATTCGCCACCGCGAAGAGCAACGCGGCGGCGATCGTCAGCGCCAGTGTCCGGTTGAGGGAGTCCTCGCGCCGCCGCCATAACTCCTCGTTGCATCGCGGGCAGCGCGCCGAGGCGCCCGGTGCGAGATCCGGCAGCCGCTGCAGCAGGTCGCAATGAGGACAACCGACGAGCGCGGCGTCGGCGACCGGTTGGTTGTACACCCGGTCATACAAACGCACTTCCGATGAGCGGGCAAGGTGGCCTTTGGGCGGATAGTCCTACCGGACCCTTTGCCGGCTGATTTGCCGGTCATTCGCCGGTTCGTTTGGCATCCACCGGCGGTGCAGGCATCGTGTCGAATTCCGTCAGACCTCCCGCGCTCACGTCCCAACTCTGACGATCGCGGGTAAATAGAATAGCCTCCGGCTTGAAAACCGAGGGGTCGTCCAGCGTGCCGACATATATTGATACGGCGTCCGGAGCCATATCAGCCATTCCGAAGAGCAAGCTGCCGCAGGTCGTACAGAAGTGCCGGGTCGTTTTCATTCCGCTCGTTCCCCGCACCGGATAGCTCGTAGTCTCGCCGGTTACCTTGAACAGCGGCTTCGGCATACCCATCACCGGCACGTGCCCGGCACCGGAGGCCCGTTGGCAGTCGCGGCAGTGGCAGTGAACCGCGTACAACGGGGTTCCTTGAGCCTCGTAGCGCACCGCTCCGCACAAACAGCCGCCGGTTATCGTCTTCATCCCGGTCCTTTATGTAATATGACGCGTATGTAATATGACGCGAACGCTCGAAAACTCTGCTATTTGAAGGCCTCATCGATATCGACCTGATAGCCATTGGCCATGCGATTGGTTTCGTTCGCCATCCCCACCACGGCCATCAGTTCGCCGAGCATCGCGTCGGTCATGCCGGCCTTGCGCGCGCCCGCCGTATGGGATCGGATGCAGTATTCGCAGCCGTTGGTCGCGCTGACCGCGACATAGATCATCTCCTTCACCATCCGGTCGAGCGCGCCCGGCGCCATCACTTCCTTGACGCTTTCCCAGGTGCGTCGCAGGGTCGGCGGATGATTGGCCAGCACCTTCCAGAAGTTGTTGACCCAATCGGTCTTGCGCGCTGCCATGATGTCGTCATAGACGGCCCGAACCTCGGGGCTCGCTTCGCCATACTCGATGAGCTTTACCGTCGCCATGCTGCCTCCGCGCCCGATGTAGGTTGCCGAAAAGCATATTCACTTCGGCTTCGCCGCTGTCAAATGGCCGACTCGGCTCGCGCCACAATCGGTGCCGCTCGAGGCAATCTCGGGCTCGCCCAAGACAAGTTCAAAAGGTAGGCTCTTCACGATGGCCTCCGCGGTTCGCAACAAGACGTCTGTAGCCGGCGCCGACGCGTATGACCAAGCGCGCCGCAAGCTGGTCCCCTGCTTCGACGATTTCTATCGCGCGGCACTCGACTTGCTGCCCTTCGCACCAGAGGCCCGGTTCGAAGTGCTCGACCTCGGCGCCGGGACTGGGTTGCTGTCGGCGATGATCGCCGAGATGTTTCCCAAGGCGCAGCTCACCCTGTTCGATCTCACGCCTGAGATGCTCACGATCGCGCGCCAGCGCTTGAAGCCTCTGGGCCGGCGCGTGCGATTCGTAACCGCCGACTTCGCCGCCGCCGCGGCCGCGAAGTCCTACGATACGGTGGTGTCGGCCTTGGCGCTGCACCATCTGCCCGATAGCGGCAAGCGCCATCTTTTCGCCGATATCTTCAAGTACCTGACGCACGGCGGCGTCTTCATCAATGCCGACCAGGTCGCGGGCGAGACGGCGGCTATCGATCGGCGCTCACGCGAGGCGTGGATCAAGCGCTCGCGCGAGTTGAAGGCCTCTGCGCGCGGGCTCGACGAGGCGCTCGAGCGGATGAAACAGGATTTGCCGGCGACCGTGGGACAGCAGCTTGCCTGGATGCGTGAGTGCGGATTTATCGAGGTCGCCTGCTCCTACCGCAATCTGATTTTCGCGGTGATCTCGGGTATGAAACCCCTGCCGCGAGCTCTGCTGGAATAAGCAACATTTGCTGATTTCCGGCAACTATTTCAGGGCAGGGAACGATTTACCGAAGCTCGCGAAGTGCGAATCGCCGATAGGCCAAGACCTGTCGTGTTTTGTCGGACCCTCTTTTGGCATCGGGATTGCTCATTATCCTCCGACGGCGATCATAGCCGCGATCGTGTGTGCGATGGTCTTGCGCCGGCACGAGGTGGATGTGCGCCCGGCGTCTCCAAACGAGTCGCCGCGGCATCCGGTCGAGAATCTGCTCAATTAGCGGTTGCTAGGATTGCCCGGATAAACACAAGGAATGTCGGCACCGGCACTTTTCACTCCCACGGTTCAGCCACGGGCGGTTGCGCGGCCGCTGGCGGTTATTTGTGCCTGCGCCGCCGCGCTTCTCATCTTACTGGCACTTTACAGTAAACCGTCACACTCATTGATCGCGATCGCCGCCATCGTGGGGCCGGCGACCCTCCTGTACGGCGTGATGTACGCCTACCGTCACACTGAATGGTTAATCTTCCCGCTCGCCTTGATAGCTCTGTTGATTCAGATATCGTTTTTCAGTGACGATCTCCGATCGGCGTTCCACTACGCGGCCACGGCGCTGTTTTGCCTCCCCGCCATTCCCATCGTGCGGCGCTCCAGTATCCTGCGCACCGGCGGATTCAGGCTCTACGTCATTTATTTCGCATGGGCTGCGATCACCGTCGTGTACTCGCTTGCTCCGGTGTATTCTCTTGCGCGCCTCATAGAGGCGGTCCTGATAATGATCGGGACCGCGGCCTGTATACTTCAGATTCGCAAACCCGAGGACGTGACGCAGCTGCTGCTCCGCTTATTGTTGGCATGCGGCATAATGCTGGCGATGTTGGTGGTGTCGACTGCTGTATTGCCGCACTCGATCACCTGGCAAAGCCCTTTCGAGAGCTACGAGCCTGACGAGCTGGCACACATGGCCAAGGCGGGTATCAGCGTTTTCGGTCTGGATCGTTTTCGCGGGCTGACCAGCGGTCCCAACGTTCTGGGAGCACTGATGCTGGTCGTGGTTGGTTCGGCGCTGGTGTGTTGGCGCGCGGTTGAGAAGCGTGGACGTTGGATGTTGGCTGCGATGATCGCGACCGCACTGGCGCTTGACGTGCTCGCGGACTCGCGTTCGGCCTTCGTCGCGATGGCGTTTGGGGGCGGCCTTTTTGTGGTCTGGAAGTGGCGTCTGCGGGGAGCTCTTGTGTGCGCAGGCGCATTGGCGGCTGCGGTGCTGGTGATGCTGCATCGCGGGATGTTTGACTATGTCGGGCGCGACGTAGGCACGCTTACCGGCCGCACCGACATCTGGGCCTTCCTGATTCAAAAGATTCGTGAGCAGCCCATCCTCGGCTATGGATACGAGGTAGCCGGCGCCGTCTTCGACAGCAAGTACTTTCCAATCTGGTGGGGCCCATGGGACATGGGCCCGCATAGCTCATTGCACAACGGCTATCTGGGCCATGCGATCGGAGTCGGAATACCGGCGACAGCGTTCTGGCTCTACATCGTACTTCGGCCGTGGGTCTTCGCCCTGCGCCAGAAAGAAGATCCGTGGAATCTCAAGCCGATGTTTTTCCTTATAGTCGTTCCGATACTGATCAACAATTTCTCCGAGCAGCTGCTGGACGATTTTGGGGGTGGAATCGTCGCCTTGCTGTTCGGCCTGGTATGGGCGATCGCCGAGCGCTACCGAGTCCTCGCGTTGCGCAAAAAAGAGACCGACCGAAAGGCCGCTGTGACAGCCCTGCCCAAGGCCATAGGCGCCTTGGCGTCGGCCGGGTAAGGCGTTCGCCTCCAACATGAAGAAGTGTAAATCGACGCGCGCCTTTCGCATCCTGCGGTCAGGTCTTATCGTCCTCGTCGTGGGCGGGGTTCTCGGCCCGCCGGCCTTCGTAAGCCCGCTCGCCGCCTCATCGGTGCAGGCGGCCGAGGCTCCGGCCGGCTACTTTCCGACCTTGCCTCCGCACGCGGCGCTGCCCAGCGCCGCCGCGTGCGCGAGCGCGGTACTGTCGACGCCGGCTTCCGCGGAGCTGCGCCCCGCCAATGCCGCCGCCAATCATACCGTGCCGACGCCGGAGCAGCTGACGGCGTTTCACGCTTTTCCCGTCAAGGGCAGTTTTGTGCCGCGGTGGGACTTTGTGCGCGTGGACGGTCAGTTCACGGGCACCACGGATCAGATACTGCGATGGGGCGCATGCAAGTGGGGTGTGGATGAAGACGTGGTGCGGGCGGAGGCCGCCGCCGAATCGCACTGGCTGCAGAGCGCGGCCGGCGACACTACCACCGACTTCTCGTTGTGCCCGCCCGGTGCGGGTTTCCCTGGGGCCTGGGACGGCGCGCAATGCAAGCAGAGCTACGGCATCATGCAGATGAAGTATAAATCGTTCGGCGGCTGGCCTCTGAGCAAAGACAGCACCGCGTTCAATGTGGACTTCAGACTGGCCTATCAGCGCGCCTGCATGAACGGCGACATAAGCTATCTGCCCCAACGGATTCCGGCGTCCGGCTATCCGCGATATCCCGACGGCACGCCCGACGAGATGATGTGGGGATGCATGGGGGACTGGTTTTCCGGCAGCTGGTACGACCCGGGTGCGCTGAAATACATCGCAGCAGTCAAATTGCTCTTGGCCCCCAAGGGCTGGCTGCGGGGGCAGTTCTAATAGCTATCGAGTGGACGCCTCTCCGACGCAGTCATCCGGCCTGACTTAGGCGCGTCCATGCGTCCCGCCCGCGAACGCAAGCGCTAGCGCCCGCGGGCCCCGCGAATCGCCGCCGGGATCTCTTCCATCGCGAGCTTCAACAGTAGTTTGCGAAACCGCATTCCACGGCTGTTAAGGCGCTCGAAGATCTCGAGCACGTCCTCGCGCGGATGCTCGACCAGGGTCGCGACCAGTTCCCGCTGGTAGATCATAGCCGCGCGGCTCAGCCGTCGGTAAAGCTCCGCCGAGTCCACCGCGCGGTAGCACGCCAGAGTTTTCAGCCTGCCGACGAGCAGCTCCAACTCGCGCCGGCCTACCTCATCTTGCGGGTCGATCGCCCGCAGGCGGCTGACCGGAATCAGGCCCGAAGCGTCGGCTCCGGCGCTCTCCCGCGCGGCTACAAACTCCGGCGGGCCATGGGTGCCGGCGTCGAAGCGCAGGTCGTATCGCTGGCGCAGGCGTGTGCGGTCGGCGGCGGACCTACGGGCGAGCCAGACCGGTTCGCGACCGGACAGAATGCAAAGTGCGGTCAGCCGCTGCTGGCCATCCGCGATCCACCAGCGCGGCCGGTCCCGGCCGTCGCTACTCTCGGCATTGCGCCACAACAGCAACGCGCCGAACGGATAGTTCCGCCACAGCGAGTCGCCGAGGCCGCATACCTGCGAGGGCTGCCACGCGAACTGACGTTGAAACTCGGGGACGTCCCATTCGCCCGAGACCGCGCGCTCGACCGCTTCGCTCACGGTGACGACGTGGTAGGCGTAACCGGCATCGTTTTCCGCGTTGGCGTCCGCGGCTGCGCGCGCGGCTGGGGGGCCGTGGCTCATCGCCCACCCGCAGCTTGCAGGCCGAGCGTCGGCACGGCGTCGGGCAGCCGACTGTTTCTAACTTCGATTGCGATGTCCTCGAGCGATTGCGACGGCAGCCCCTTGGCGGATGCGAATTTCAGGATCTCGTCGAAATGCGAGGCGTCGCCGCCCCGGTCCCAAAAGCGCGAGAAGCGCTTCAATCCCACTTCGTCAGGGTGTGCGGAGGCGATGATTGGCAGGCCGAGCGCGGCCATCGCCAACATCCGATCGCGCCCCAACGACGCCGCCGGATACCGATACAGGATGGTTAAGCCGGAGGGCGGATCCGTGTGTGAGGGCGCCGAGTCGTTGGGGCTCGGGGGCCAATGCGAATCCGTACAGGCCGCAACCTGCGGCTGCTCAACATTGGCCAGAAATCCTGCCCGCGCTAGCAGCGGATATTGCCCGGGTGCGGACCGCTCAAACGGGTAGACCATTATCGGCTGCAAACGAATGCCGAAGCGCCGCTCGATTCGTCCGACCATGCGCCGGCCGCGCGCCAGCTCGGTCGCGGGCGACTCGATGGCGCAGTGATCGACGTGGCGAAACAGCCCATGCCATACGAAACCGGTCGAAAATTTTTTTGCCGCCTCCAGATAAGCGCGGCTCGGGCTGGAATGACGCGGCGTCCAGGCGAAATCGGTGTGCGCGCCAGGGCAAAGATTTTCTATATGGCGGAGCAGCGTGGTCACCGGTGTGGCGCTGAAATGGTCGTAATTCGCCGGGCGGTCGTCGATCACGAGATTGAAGGGCGGCAGGCGCGCCGGATCGATCCCGGCCGCGCGATTAGCCGCAGCCAGCGGCCCTGCGTATTGATGACGCGTCTCGCGACGGCCCAACTGTGCCACGACCAGAGGTTCGACGCCGCTCTCGTGCTCCGGATTCAGCTCCGGACTCAGATCGTGGATTACGCATCCATCGCCATAGCGGAGCGCGAAAATTGCGGCGCGCTCGACGCCATCAACGTGGCGCACGACAAGCAGTTCTTCGATAGCCGGATCGAAGCGGCGCTCGGCGCCAGGGACGTCGAGGAGGACTCCGGCCGTTGCCTCCCCGGCCAGCACCGCAGGAAGCATCCGGCTCGCCGTAAAGCGGTAAGCGACCGCCCGGCGCTCGGACGCGATCGCCAGTTCTATCGGCGCGAAAGGCCTCAGGTCGAGAGTCCGCGCGCCCCCTGCGACCCCGCGTACGTACAACGTGGCGCCCTGGCCGACGAGGCTCAAAAGGTGGCCTTTGCGGTGGCGGGGAAATTCCCGCATCCGCGCCGCTCCGATTGCGATCATCGACCCTTGCGGGATTTGCTCCGGCAGCGCGTCGAGGTCGTTGCAATATATCAGGCGCGCGCCGCGCACCCGCGCAAGGCGGGCTGCCGCCGCGCCGGCCGCAGCGCTATCGATTAGAAAGCAGGTCGCCATCGCGTTTCGGAGACTCGCGCCGCGGCGCCTTGCGCTTGCGAGTCTCAGACCTGCGAATCCCGGTACCCGCCGGCTCGTTCCCGGTCGGCTGCAGTTCGCTGGTGCGCTGCGCGTTTGACTCCAGGATCGCGTCGAGCAGCGGCGAGCCGGCAACCTTGCGCAGCAACTGGATATTGGGAATCACACAATGGCCCCCGATAATCCCCGGGAAGTAGCGCGTTTGGGGCAGGAAAGGGACTTCCTCGAAAAAATCGATCGCCTCATCGTAGTCACCGCCGACGCGGCGGGCGTAGCGGTCGAGATCCTGCGCAAAGGCAATCTGCACGCCGAAGTAGGTTGTCTCGGCGAGCTTGGCCAGCTCCAGCGTCTCCGGCTTGCCCATCCGCCGGGTCTTCATCCCGGCGTCCTCGAAATGGCGTGCGGCGGCGGCGGCGGTTTCGGCCTCGGCGGCCGCCACGAACTTGACGTAGCGCAGCAGATCCTGCGCCATCCGCACGTGCTTGCCGCGCACCGGACTATAGGCGACCGGTTTGCCGCTGCGCTGCGCGAGCGCGCGCGTCGTTCCGGGCAGCACCGTGCTGTTGACGATCGTCAGTGCGGGATTGAAGCGCTTGATGTAGCCGCATACGGCGGGCTCAAACTGAGCGCTCGATTGAAATGGGATGCAGATGTGCATCACGCCGATCGGCGCGTCGAACCCGCGCGGCTCGATATCGTGACGCAGGATCGGCCTGCGGCGCTCGATGACTTCGGCCAGCGCCGCGCCGACCTCGCCCAGGCCAACAATCAGGGTCTCCCCGTGCTCCACTTGGTTTCCTCCGCGGCCCTTTTCGATTTGTTTCACGCCGCCCGCTCCGGATCGTAGCGCGCGGTCGACGGTCCCTTTTGCAGCAGCTCGTCAATCGCGCGGTAGTATTCCACGCGCTGGGCCGGCCAGCCCATGCGTTCCACCGCGCGGCGCGCGTTCAGCGCCAGTTCGGCCCGGCGCGCCGGATCGCGGTAAAGCTCCTCTATGGCGGCCGCCAAATCGCCGCTGTTGCCTGGTTCGAAAAATCGCACCGCCCGCTCGCCAAAATAGTGCTCGACCGTGCGCAAGCGGGCGACGATCGTCGGAATGCCCAGCGCCGTATAGTCGAGCAGCTTGACCGGCAGCATCAAATGAGTCGCGTTGCTCGCCCGGTTCGGCACCAGCCCCACGTCAGCCTTGGCCAGCAGATGCGGTAGCTCGTGGATGGGAACCAGATCGGTGAAACTCACGCATTCCTCGAGATGCTTTTGCACCACGAGCTGTCTTGCCGTCTCGAGATGGTCGCCCGCGCCGATCACCATCAGGTGCAGGCCGGGAACTCGCGCACGGGCGAGCGCTACCGCCTCGATCGCGATATCCAGGCCGAGCCGATGGGTCACGGTGCCGTGGCAAGCCAGAGTGAAAGCACCATCGGTGTGGTCGCGCGCGCTCGGCAGGGCGGAGAAGATGGCCGGGTCGGGGGCGTTCATCACCGTCCTGATCTTGTGCTCCGGGACCCCCGCCTTGATGAGGCGCACGCGATGCGGCGCATGCACCGCCAGCACCGTGTCGGCGAAGCTCGCGCTGATGCGCTCCTCCTGCATCAGCAACCGCGCGGCGATCGCGCCGCGCCGGCCCCCAAACTTGTCCTGGTAGAGCTCGGGCATCGTGTCGTGGATGTCGAGTACGATCTTGCTCCCGAAAAGGCGGGTCGGAAGCGCGCATAGCACCGCGGCGTCAGGCATCGTGCACACGATCGTCACGTCATAACGCTCGGCCATGCTCCGGCGCAGCGCCGCCCACGATGCTTTGGCAAAAAATCGCAAATAGCTCCTGACGTAGCTCGAGCGGCTGGCGCCCCGGTAACGGGGCATCTTGAGGCCGATGACATTGACCCCGTCAATCACCCCGTTGTGGCCGCTGTCAAGACACAGCACGTCGACGTGATCGCCGCGTTCGGCGAGCGCTTCGGCGTGGCGCTTGACGCGGCCGTCGTGGACGTAAGTCGTATAGGCAATGAGGAGGATGCGAGCCACTATGCGCTCCTAATTCACCAAAGGTTGGTCGCTGAGCCGGACCGCGGTCGCGCGCGCGGCTCCGGGACCAGTTATATGCGGACGGTTGTTTTCAATATGCAACTGCAGCTGGGCGCGTTGTTTCCACCAAGTGGCGGCCTCGGAAGGAAGCGCGCGCCACGCCAGCTCGATCTCGCCCAGCCGCTTGAGCAGTTCCCGGTACGCGTCGAGGTAAGCGCCGTCGCCGCAATAGTCAGGATGGGTGAGCGTGAGGATCATGCCGCCGAGCGAGGCAATCCATTTTGCCTTGGTCGTCCATACTGGCAGGGGCGCGCGGCGCAGCAGATGAATCAGGGTGTGGTCCTGCGGCAGCGTATAGGGCAATTCGATCAGGCGCGAAAGATTGAACGGGAACAGGCTGCAGGTTCCACCGGGTTGCGGTTCATAGGGGTCGGTATCGGAAAAACTGGAATCGAAATCAAAGTCCATGGTGGCGATCGCTCGCGGATCGCGCAAAGTCGAGGGCGCGCGGAAGCCGCGGAGATCGTGTTCGGCGGCGAGGCGCTCGAGGATCGGCGCGAGCTCGGCAAAATCGCGATGACTGCGGAACAGGCGGCCGTCGTGGCTGAGCCCGTGGGCGCCGAACTCGAAGCCGCGCGCGCGCAGCTGCGCGACGCGGCGCCAGTCGATTGGATATTGCGCCAGCGGCAGATTCCAGGCCGAGCGAAAACCATGCTGCTCTTCGATCTCGGCCATCGCCTCCATCCGCTCGAAGCCCTTCGGACTTTCCACGTCATGAGTGAGCACGATGCAGCACCGCGCGTTGTCGGGCCAGAAGCCGATGTGCCACCCGTCTGTCAGGCCGTGGACCTCAAGGCTCTGCCGTACCCAGTCGCGACGGAGTTCGACCAGCGCGCTTTCGCACGGCCAGGACGGAAACTCCAGCGGCGTGCGCGCGCGGATCGCGGCCGAGTTGAGTCGATGGCGCAGGCTTTGCGGAATCAGACGTTTGACATAGTAGTAGGCGCGCATCGCGGTGGGAGGATGGCGATCTTCCTCCGGGAGATATTGCTCGAGCAGCAGTCGTTCGGCCGCGGCCTCTGAGGGCCCAATCGTCGGCTCCAGAGCGGTGCGCCACTGCTCGGGCAGCTTCCAGAAGCTGAACGCGTCGTTGCGCCCGGGCCTCTCGACCCGAACCGCGCTCTCTGAGAACGCCGCATGATCGACCGGCAGCTTGAGACTCAGCGCCATACCGACTCCATTCGAAGAAGCCTGCGTAACTGTTGACGGCGTACAAATCTGATCACGGCGGGCGATACCGGCCGCGGCGAACGCTGCATCGCGCCTTCGAGGTACCCGGCCATCATCGCCATGCCGCCGACGAGCGGCGGCCACTTGAGCCCGTCCCGCAGTGCACGCGCCGCCAGAAAGAGCGGCGAGTAGCCGACGTTGTACGCGGCGCGGCCGGCTGCCCTACGCCCGTGCCACAGGCCACCGGCGGCGCCCTGCGGACGATGATGGTCGGCGCGGATATGGCGGAAGTTGCGGGTGCCGAAGCCGAGCATCATCGCCCGCACCTCGTCTATCGTGTCCCAGCCTAGCCCGGCCTCGAGGCCGCCGATCGCGGCGAAGCATGCGCTGGAGTAAAGCTTGGCGGCGCCGCGGGTATGGAACGATGGCGCCGGAATCTCGCACCACCGCGCACCTTGCGTTTCGTACAGCGTGGGCCCGGCGATTCCCAAGCGCGGATCCTTTTCCATTTCCGCCAGCAGCAACTCGGCGAACTGCGGCTTGAAGGTCAGATCGGCATCCAGGCGCAGGATTGCATCGTAGCCCTCCCACGCTTCGCGCGGCAGAAAGCGCATGATCACCGACTCGCCGCCCGGTGCGCGCGCGCCGCCACGCGGCAAATGTTGCGGCTCGATCCAGGGATGGTAGTGTGCCGCGCGATCTAGAATCTCACCGGTGCGATCGGTCGACCCGTCGTCGATGACGATCCAGCGCTCGGGCCGGCGAGTCTGCGCGACCATCGAGACGAGCAACCGCGGCAGCAACCGCTCCTCGTCGCGCGCGGGGGTTATGGCGATATAGCGTTTCATGCGAAGTCACCACCGGGTGCGGTTCCGAGCGGATGCGCCACCGGATCACCGGTCTTAAGATTCTGTTGCCGAGCCATCATGCTTGTGCGGTCCTCTTCGCCCCGCGCCCGTCTCACGCTTGCGCTTGCGACGGCTTGGGCCGCGCGCTCGGCACAAACGCCTTGCCGATCAGTTCCATCGCGTTGGAGCGCTCCAGCCAGAGGTAAACCAGCGCCGGCGGCAACGCCGCGGCTACCAGCATCGTCGCTCCGCCGGCCTCGGCGAGCGTCGCAACGGTTCTTCCGGCCACGGTCGCCAACGCGCAAAGCAACGCGAGACGCACCGCCGGCATCGCCGACCGCGCCAGATCGCGCAAGGTCAGCCCGATAAGCGCGCACGCCACTGCCTGCCCGCCTATGCTCACCAAGCCTTCGACCACGCTCATGCCCACACTGACCCCGAACAGCCCAAACCGCGCCAGCCCCGTCACCGCAATCACCAGCAACGTGAGCCGCACTCCGTGCAGGTACATGTCGATTGCCGGACGATTCTTGCTGTAGAACACCGAGCCGATTCCCAGCCGCAATCCGCTGAGCGCCAGACCCGGCGCAAGCAGCCGCATCGGCAGCTCCGAGGGGACCCACTGGGGGCCATAGATCGTGCGCAGGATTTCCGGCGCCGCGATCGCGGCGCAGGCCGCGATCGGGAGCACCACTCGCGCCATGTAGTCGAAGAAGTCGAGATAGGCGCGGGCGAGCGCTTTCTGGTCATCCTGTAACTGGCAGAACGCCGGGAAGGTTACGCGCCCGGCGACGCGATGGAGCCGGTCGGGCACAAAGCGCAACAGGTCCCAGGCCATCCCATAGAAGCCGAGCGCCGAACTGCCTAGCAGGCGTCCCACGAGCAGATAGTCCGCGTTCGAAGAGAGCACATAGACGATGCGGCTGCCCCATGCGGCGATCGAAAAGCGCGCGAAATCGCGCGCCGCCTGTAGGGTGGGCCAGCCGCGCGGCAATTGCGGATTGGCGAGCCAGATCGCGATAGCGTGTACGGTAAAGCGCGCTGCGAGACCCGCCGGCAGCACCCACACCGGCATCTTGTGCCATAGAACGAACAGCGCGACGCCGATGAATGCGATTTCCGCGACGATGTCCGCGGCCGCAAGCGCGGTGAAGTTGAGCGCCCGCCGCAAACGCGCGCTCGGCACCACGGCGGTCGCGTCGAGTAGGATGGGCAGGCATAGCAACCGCGCGCCGTCGGTCAGCTTTGGCATGCCCATCGCCGTCGCAATAATGGGAGCCGCGAAATACAGGATCGTCACCGCGCTCAACGCTGCCAGCATACTCAGCCACCAGGCCGTGGCTTCGTGGGCCGGGGTTATTTCCTTGCGCTGGACGAGCGCGTCCGGAATGCCTGACTCATTGCTCAGAGTGGTGAGCACGGCGACCACGAGGAGCACCCTGAAAACTCCGAACTCGTCTGGACCAAGTGCACGCGCCAACACCACGAAGCCGCCCAGGCGCACCGCCTGAACAACAAACTCGGCGATCACGTTGTCGCGCACGCTGCGCGCGACCGCCTGCCACAACGAATGGCGCGGCTCCGTGGCCGGTGACTCCACGGTCGGCGGGGCCGGCATATCGCTCATACACCGCTTCCCCGAAGCATCGCCGGCACGGTTCTGGCCAGGATTCGCAGGTCGCCGGTGAACGACCAGCTCTGGAGATACTGCACGTCGAGCTCGACCATCTCGTCGAACGAGAGATGGTTGCGGCCGCTAACCTGCCACAGGCCGGTAATTCCGGGCGCCGCCTGCAGGCGCCGCAGATGCCACGGTTCGTAGAGCTCAAGCTCGTAGGGCAGAGCAGGGCGCGGCCCAATCAGGCTCATCTCGCCGCTTATCACGTTGACCAGTTGCGGCAGCTCGTCGACGCTGAAGCGACGGAGCCAGCGGCCGACGGCGGTTACGCGCTGGTCGTTCGCGAGCTTGAATACGCGCTCGCCGCCCGACCCGTTTTGCGCTGCCGCCTCGCCCTGGCGAATCCATTGCCGAACGTAGTCGCGATGCGAGGAATCGTCGTCCGCCGATCGCATCGTGCGCAGTTTGAGCATGTTGAAGGGCCGCCCGCGCATTCCGACGCGCGTCTGGCGGAACAGGATCGGGCCACCGTCGAAGATCCGGATAGCGAGCGCGCCCAGAGCCAGCACGGGCGAGGCGGCGATCAGAATGAACGTCCCCGCGGCCACGTCGAACGCCCGCTTGAGCGCGAAATTGAGGCCTTCAATATTCGATCCGCTCGGGCTGATGAGCGGTACCACGCCGAACATATCCACCCGCAGGCCGCCGTTGGGCCACTTCGACACCCACGGCATGAGCCACCAGCGCAGGCGTTGCTGCTCGCACAGTCCGATGATTCGCTCGTGCTGTTCGCGCGGCGCGTCGGGCAGCACGATAGCGGCTTCAAGGCAGGGATAGAGGGCCGCGATTTCGCCGAGACGCTCGGGCGCGCCAAGCACCGGACAACCGCGGTACTGGCGGAATTCGCAATCGCTGTCGAGGAAGCCCACCATTTCGTAGGGCGTCATCTCGTCCAGAATCTGATCGCACAGGTAGCGCGCGAATCGGTTGCTTCCGATCAGGACCAGCGGGATCGCATTCTTGGGATTGGCGTAAAAGCGCCTGATGCATTGTCGCATCGCGACCCGTCCCGCGGAGACGGTCACGATGCTGAGCGCGTAGGCGAGGATCACCGTGAGCCGCGAAACATCTATGTGCACCAGGAATCCGACCAACAGGGTGAGCACCGCCGCATACGAGCAGCCGCGCACGATGCTGACCGATTCCTGCAAGCCGCCGTTGCGCGTCCGGTAGAGGTCGCACGCGCGAAACACCAGGATCCACAGACAAACGACCGCAAACACGCTGAAGCACAGCAGCGCTGGATTGTTGTCCAGCAGGCGGTCTTCCATCGCGCCCGCCGGGTCGTGCAGCATCAGGGCCGTCGCGAATGCGGCGATCAGCGCGACGCCGTCACTGGCTGCGAACAGCGCCTTTTGTTTTTGTAGTTCACCGGCGAACATGCTTCACTCGCCACGCTCCGGGGGGAGAGCGGAGACGGCCGCGTTTCGGCGAGGCCCGCCAGCGAATAGGGTCGGACGTTTGCGCACGGTTGCGGTCACGACCTCGGCCACCCTACGCACTTCGGCGTCGGTCAAATGCGGATGCATCGGGAGCGAGACCTCGGTGTCCGCGATCATTTCGCTCACCGGAAAATCCTTGGGTCGATAACCAAGGTCACGGCAGGCCGGCTGCAGATGCAGGGGCACCGGATAGTGGATGCCGCACTCGATGTTCTCGCTCAGCAGTGCCTGCCGAATTGCGTCGCGCTGGCGGCTGCGAACGGCGAAAAGATGATAGGCGGATGCGAACCCCTCGGGCTCGGTGGGCAGCACTAGGTCCGTGCCCTCAAGCAATTCGCAGTAGGCCTCGGCGACTTCGCGCCGGCGCCTGTTCCAGTCGGAGAGCCGCTCGAGCTTGGCCCGCAGCACTGCCGCCTGGATCGCGTCGAGGCGCGAGTTGTAACCGTAGTCCTGATGCGCATAGTGCGAGAGCCGTCCGTGGTCGCGCAGCAACCTGACCCGGTCTGCCAGTTCGTCGTTGTCGGTCACGACCGCTCCGCCGTCGCCCCAGGCGCCGAGGTTTTTGCCCGGATAGAAACTGAAGCATCCGGCCGCGCCGAGCGTGCCGGCGTATCTCCAGCGCTGGCCATCGTAAAACGACGCGCCATGGGCCTGACATGCGTCCTCGACGATCCGCAGTCCGAACTCCATCGCGATCTCCTGGATCTCGCGCATCGCCGCCGGCAGGCCATATAGATGTACCGGTACGATCGCGCGTAAACCGTGCGGCGATCGCCGGCGCCGCTCCACCAGATATTTACGCAGCGCGTGGGGATCGATGTTGCACGTTTCCGGATCGACATCGACCAGGGTAGGCCGGGCGCCGGTCTGGCGAATCGCGGCCGCGGTGGCGATGAAGGTCATCGGCGTCGTGATCACTTCGGTGCCGGGACCCACGCCGATCGCGAGCAGCGCCAGGCGTATGGCATCAGTGCCGTTGGCGACCGAGACCACGTGCCGCACGCCGAGGTAAGTCGCGAACTCCTCCTCGAAGGCTTTGACGTGGGGACCGCCGATGTAGCCGGCGTTGAGATGAATCTTGATAAGGTCGCTTTCCACGCGCTCGCGCACTTCCGCGGTCTGCGCAGCCAAATCAGCGAATTTAATCTGCATTGGACCCTCTCCTGTTGAAGTCTTCCTGGTTCAGGTGCGAAATAGGCCGGCGCACGCGGGCCGGATTGCCGGCCACCACCGCGCCCGGCGGCACGTCATGGGTCACCACCGCTCCGGCCCCGATCAGCGCGCGCGCGCCGATTTCGATTCCGCATAGGATCACCGCACCGCTTCCAATCGACGCCCCGCGCCGCACCAATGTGCCCTCCATCCGCCAGTCGCTCTCGGTCTGCGGCGTTCCGTCCTCGGTGGTCGCGCGCGGACTGCGGTCGTTGATGAAAACCACGCCGTGCCCGATAAAAACCTCGTCTTCGATCGTCACCCCCGAACAGATGAAGGTGTGACTCGAAATCTTGCAGCGCTGGCCGATGGCGGCGCCGCGCTGGACCTCGACGAAGGGGCCCACGCGGGTATCGTCACCGACCGCGCAGCCGTAAAGGTTGATGAACGGGCTCAGGCGCACACCTCGGCCGAGGCGGACATCGTCGGCCACGCAAGCCAGCCGCGGTATCTCTACTCCGATGTTCATGCGTCCACTCGCGCGGGGTTTTCGACCGGGACTTTGTTCCCGCCATTTTTCAGCGAAAGGTTTGCCGCGTGCAGTACGCTTACCACCCGCGCGCCCGAGAGCCCGTCGGTGCGCGGCGTCTTACCGTTGCGAATACAATCGGCAAAGTGTTCGCACTCGGCCTTCAGCGGTTCCGTCTCCTCGATGCGCGGAATCTGGATGTCGCCGTAGCGGTAGGAGAACTGGAAATCGCCGAAGGTATCGTAATAGCGCTGTACGTCGACGCCCTTGTCGTAGATGCGAATCTTCTCCTGCAGCGCGGTGTCGTCGTAGACCAGCATCTTGCGCGAGCCCACGATGGTCGTGCGGCGAATCTTGTTGGGATCGAGCCAGCTCACGTGAACGAAGGCGATCACGTTGTTCGCGAAGTGCAGGCCGAGCAGCGCCACGTCCTCGACCCCGTTGCCGTAGTGGCTTTGCCCCTGGCAGCTCACCGTCTCCGGCATCCGCCCCATGATCATGAGGATGATCGAGATGTCGTGGGTCGCGAGGTCCCAGACCACGTTGACGTCGTGCTGAAAAAGCCCGAGGTTGGCGCGAATCGAGCTCACGTAAAAAACTTCGCCTAGCTCGCCCGACGAGATGACTTCGTGAATCTTGAGCACTGGCGCGCTGTACTCGAACGTATGCCCGGCCATCAGCACGCCCCCGCGCCGATGCGCGATCCGCATCAGGTCGGTAGCCTGCTCCGGCGACATCGCCAGCGGCTTCTCGACCAGCACCGACTTGCCCGCCTCCAGCACTCGCCGCGCCATCGGATAGTGGCTGCTGACCGGAGTGGCGATGATCACGCCTTCAATGTCCGGGTCATCGAGCACGTCCTCGAAGCGCAAATCGGTTTCGGCACTCGGAAAGAGGCCGCGGACGCGCTCGCAGCGGGCGTAATCGAGATCGCAGGCGATGACCCGATCGGCGCACCGCAATTGGGAGAAGTTGCGGACCCAGTTGGGACCCCAATAGCCGAGGCCGACTACTGCGACGCCCCGCAGGCGCCTCGCCGCATGCGTAGCCGCGACGCCATTGTGCGCGTGCGTATCGGACCCTGCCTCAGTTGCACTGACAAGTTCACTCATTTTCCCAACAGTCTCCGTAGTGGTTTCGCAACCGGATCAGTTGCATCGTTAAGAATCACGCCCGCCGGCGTACGACTGGCCGTGCGTAAAGCGCTGGCGGTAGTCGCCAGCTCGCGCCGCTCGGTATAACCTTGGCGCACTACCATGAGGATCGGATCCGCAGGCCGCGCGAGTGGCAGCATTCGCGCGTCGAGCCGGGTCACGCCGAGATCGATAATCACCGCCGGATAGGTGGCGAGCAGCGTTTCGAACTCGTCGAACAACTGCCGCTGCGAGTCGGGGTTCGACAGACAGCAGGTGACCAATTCCAGCCGCGGCCACTCGGTGGCGCGAATCTGCAATGCCCCGTCGAGCACCAGCTCGGGCGTGCGCCGGCCCGGATGCTGGAACAGGCGATGAAGCGTGGGGTGACGCAGATGCGCGTCCACCAGCATCGTGCGCAACCCCAGGCGCTGACTGATGTCGATCGCAATGGCCGTCGCCACCGTCGACGCTCCGTCGCCCGGACGGCATCCGGTCACCAGCAGCCGGGTCGATCTTTCGAGCACCGCCAGAGGCGCGAGCCGCTCGGTCAGATTGCGGATCGCGCTCGCCCGCGCCACCGCCGCCGGCACGTGTTCGAGCGTCGGCAGCGGAACCAGCGAATGCGCCGCGGCATTCTTCCCGCTCAACGCCGGGATGTCGTCGCGATCGCGGTCCTCAACCTGGTAGGGCAGGGGTGTAGGCTGGGGGCGAGTTAACGCTTCGTAGTATTTGCTCATGCTTGTGCACCGACGACGGAATAGCGGCCGCTGGCAGCAGGCTCCAGTGCCGGTAATGGAGGCCCGGACAGGATTGCCGTGCCCAATTTGGCCGGGGCCGCTGCCGGCCGCGTAGCTTCTCCACCAAGGGTCGCGTGCGTCAGACTGGAGGTCAGCCAGGTCCGCGACGACCAGGCGTAGAGTGCGCCGAGCGCGACCAATACCAGGGCGGCAACAGCCAGCGCCGCGCGTGCGAAACGTTTAATACGCGGCGCGCGCGTCCGTTGATTGGACGCGACCCGTTTGTCGCCCAGCAGATTTTCGAATTCACTGACTGCGGCCTGGGCCATCGTCAGATTGACCTTGGCGCGGCCGGCCGCGAACCCGAGCAGCATCGCGTTGTGACAGAGCACGTTTATTCGCCGCGGAATTCCGCGCCCGTGCTGAACCAAGTGGCTGAGCGCGGCAGGAACGAAGATTTTCTTGGCCGTGCCGCCCTTGGCGCCTAGCCGGCAGTCGATATATTCGCGCATCTCGGAGGGCGGCAGCGGGCTCAGCCGCACGCGCGCGCCGATCCGTTCGTTGAGGCTAGTCATCGCCGGGCTCGCCAGGCGCTCGATCAGCTCCGGCTGGCCCACCAGAACGATCTCCAGCCGCCGCTCTGCCGAGGTGTCGAGGTTTGAGAGCAGTCGGAATTCTTCCAGCGTCTCGTCGGCCAGTTCCTGGGCTTCGTCGATGATGATCGCAAGGCGCTCGCCCGGCGCGAGTTCGTCGAGCAATTGCATAAAGCCCTCGAGCAGTTCGAGCTTGGTGCGGCCCGCCGCGGACTGCGAGAGCTGGGTCACGATCACCTGCATCATTTGGTCGAAATTCAGCTTGGGGCTGGTCACGTATGCGCTGCGCACGTTCGCGTAGCGGCGCGCCAGAATCGAGCAGAGCAGCGTGGTCTTGCCGATACCGCTATCGCCCACCAGCACAGTGAACCCGGTCGGCTCATGCAGCAGGCTCCATTCCAGTGCGGCCAACCCTTCGCGATGCGTCTTGCTCAAGTAAATCGCGCCGGGCGTGGGCGTGAACTGGAACGGTGGCCCGCTGAGTTTGAAATGCTGATGGTACATTAGTGCCGGCTATGCCTCGTTGCGAAGGATGGCGATGGTCGACACCCCGCTCGCTTCCTCGACCGCGGCAGCCGAATAAATTCTGGGGTCGCGCTGCTCTTCCCAATAGGCGGCCACCATGCCGGCGCCAGCGGCCAGTACCGCGCCGGCCAACAGATTTAGCCAGATCACGGGAAAGACCGGGCTCATGGGCTGGGTGGGCGCCTGCGCCAGGCTGACGTTCAGAATCTTGTTCAGGTTGAGGCCCTGCGCGGCGCGCGCTTCTTCGCTCTTGCGCACGTATGCGGTGTAGGCATCTTTGTCGTTGTCAACCTGACGCTGCAGCCGATCGATAACCAGGCCGTTGTTCACCATGTCGGTAAGGTCCTGGCGTGTTTCCTCGACTTGGTGGCCGACCACCGCTTGGCTGGCCTGCAGCGAGGCGGCGTTGGCCTGGGACTGCTTCAGGTTCTGCTCCAGAGTCACCCAGATCGGATTGAGGTCGGTGCTGGCCTCCTGCACATCGAGGTGATTCTCGCGGCTGAGGATGCGATTTGCCGCGGCCAGTTTTGCGTCGATCTCGGTTATCCGCTTGCTGTTGGGCTGATAACGGCTGAGAAGATCGGCGCGCTCAGACTCGAGCTGCATCACTTGGGGCTTGATCTGCTGCAACGCCAGGTTCTGTACCTTCCGCGTTTCTTTGCTGATCTGCTCCGGCGTCGACTGAAGGTACTGGGTCAGCGAAGTGACCTGCTGATTGGCCGAAGCCAAGTCGGAAGAGGTCTTTGCTTCCTGCAGCTGCAGGTCGGACAGACGCGTGACCAGAGCCTGTTTTTGATCGTTGAGGCTGGTTATTCCGCTCTTGACCTGGAACTCGCGCAGTTTCTCCTCCGATGCATTGAGGCGTTCATTGAGCTGCTTTGCCTGCTGATCGAAGAACTGCTCCGCCTCAGGGTCGTTCGAGAGCCCCGCATGATATTCCTGGTACTGAGTAATCAGCCGCGACAGGAAATCATGCGACCAGCGCGAGTCATGCGCCCGGAAATCGACTTCGATGATGTTCGAACGCTTAATCACTGAGACGGCGACGTGATTGGCCAATTTCAGCGCCCATTGGTCACGCGGGTCGAGTGTCGGCGAATCGTGCAATAGCCGATACCCGCTGCTCGGGAGCTGCAAGGCCAGACCCACCGTGTCCTGTAACAAGCTGGAGTCGTAGGGCATCGGGAGTCCCGCGATGGCCTGTTTGACCAGGTGCAGGCTGGTCAGCAGTTCGACTTCCGAATTGAGGTCCTGCTCGCTAACCGGATTGGCGACGATCCCGGGATTTTGCGAGGACTCGGTTTGAAGATCCGGCGAGACCAGCAGCTGTGCCCGGTTGTTCTGCACGAAAATCTTGGCCGTGGACTGATAAACGGGCGGCCAAAGCAGCGTGCCGAGCACCACCAATCCGAGGATGATTCCCGCGGTTTCGAGAAAGGCGTTTTTCCGCCGGAACAGCAGTTCGATCCAGTAATTCAAATCGCGCATGGTCATGGTGGTTCCGAATCCTCCCCCTTCCGGGTCACAGCCCAGGGGTCATCGAGAGATAGGGTTGTACGGGCAGCAGGTCGCGGAAGTATTGCTTGACGAACAAATCCATATTCGCGATACGGCTGCGCGGCACCACCAACACGTCATAAGGCATCAAAGCCGCGTCCTCGCCCTTGCCCGGATTGTCCGCCGCACTGGCCAAGTCAAGCCGTTCGCCGGTGGGACGGCCGCACGCGTCACGCCGGATCAGCACCACGTCGTCGTCGGCAGCCTCCGGCGTCAATCCGCCCGCGTCCGCCAGCGCCTGTAACGCGGTCATCCCCGGTTCCAGCGGAAATGCGCCGGGCCGGTTGACCTGGCCTTGGACGTAAACCTGGCGGCCGGGCATGTTTTTTACGATTACTGCGGCGTCGGGGGAACGCAGTTCGCTCAGGTAGTCCTTGTCGATTTGACCCGCGAGTTCCGACGGCGTCATCCCCGCAGCCGCGATGGCTCCAACCAGGCGCAGGGTTATCCTGCCGTCGGGACTCACCGGCACTTCATCGTTGAATTCGGGATTGAGATAGAAGGTGATCCCCAACTGATCACCGGGCTGGATGTGATAGCCCTGTTGATCGTTCGAGGTCTGAATCACGGCTCCATTAAGGCACTGCTCGGGCGACAGGTTGGAGGCTTGAGGAGCGGCCGCGGCCTTAGTGTCACCGCGCGAGGCCGAAGAAGCCGACGCTGAGCATCCGCAAGCCACAAGGGCGCATAGCGCAAGGGCAAGCGGCGCGATCAATACCGTCTGCATTGGCTTTGATCCTTTTGTTGGTTGCGCGCTGCGTCGCGGCGCAGCCAATTTCCAGCACCCAAGCGATGATTCTTTCACGGCGCCTCTTTTGTCCTATTTGCGATGATCGTGGTGACACAAAGGCAAACCTCGTGCCGCGTAGAAGAAGACGGAATCGCGCGTGTTTTTATTGGCGTCTACCAAGCTTTCGGTAAAATTACCCGTTTTTGGAGTAACAATTTCCCAAGTGCATTGAATTGAAATCTCGAAGTTGCGTAGGCGCGCACGCTACGGTGCTAGCGCTAATGGTCAAGCCGGAGGCGCGACGCGAGTTGCCGAATTTTTCTTTCGCATAGCGTCATAATGGAAGTCATGGTGCTTTCTAAATACGTTGCGTGACACGTCGCATGATGCGCAAATGCGTCGTATGACACGTCACGCGATGCGGTTTGGCGATTGCCAACGCGTCTTCGCCGAAAGATGACGGACGACCAACTTAGTAGGGCAAACTGCTGATTCAGCGTTGGGATTCCAATGCCACTAACAGAATGGCGGCGGGCACGGACCGCAATCCGCACCCGCCGCGGAAGAAAGCACCACCGCTGGGTCAAAGCTCCCCTGCGGAGCGGCGTAATCGCCGACTTCCGTCTATTGCGACGCGGTTGGCGGCATTGTTAACTCGTTCCTTACCATTTTGACGCCTTCGGTCGCCGCCGCGACCTGTTGAGCCGTTGCCGAAGTTCCGGCCGACGGCACTGTACCCGTTAGCGTCACCACACCTGCCACCGTGTCGACGTGGATCCCCGCGTCGTGCGTGACCTTGTTCTCATGCAAGGCGTATTTGACCTTGGCCGTGATCGAGGTATCCGACATCGCGGTCGCGGTGCCGTGATAGGCATGCTTGACCGCCTGGCCAGTATCGGAAGCGGCGTTCTCAGCCGATTCTCCAGCACGATGCATCGATTGGCTTGCCGAGGGGCTGTCTTCCTGTGCATAGACAGGAGCCGCAATCGCCACCCCCAAAACCAGGGCAGGTAGCACCACCTTAAATCCGAAAGTGTTTTTCATGTTAATCATGACCTCCTATGCCAGATCGTACGAAGTTTTTTCTGCCAGTCGACCTAACATTTTCTCGGGCGCAGCAGTCGCCGTCATAGGTGGGAAACAGCAAGACGAGGGCCAGTCAGGAAAACGCCGCAAATGCTTTTGCGTTGCAAAGATCGCCTGCAATTTGTTCATCGGGCAGAAAAAAGGTACCTCTTGAGTTTCCTGGAGTGAGCTGATCGAGCTCTTTCTGCTCTCGGACTATCGAAGGAAAATCCATGTTCCTATTAGGTTCATGGAAGATTGTCGCGAAAGACGGCGCGCGAGATCGCCGCCGCGGCACATGCCTTGCTCCCTCCTACAAATAGTTCTCACACGCGGACTGATAACGGCTGGACAGTGCGAGCCTTGAAATCGCTCGCACCCGGATCAATCGCATCAGAGTGGCCGCAATAATAGAAGCCGACAATCGGCATCGGAGGAGAGAAAATGCTATATTGGGCAGTCGTTTGTCTAGTGGTAGCGCTCGTTGCTGGCGTACTTGGATTCGGTGGTGTCGCCGGAACTGCGACGGACGTGGCGAGGATCCTCTTCGTGGTGTTTCTGATTCTATTTATCGTCAGCCTGGTGATGGGAAGAACTGTTTAGCGAATTTTGATCAGAAGTAGGCACGAGGAGAAGTGACAATGGACAAAGACAATTTGACCAGGAACGCCGCGTCGGCCATGAACGACACGATGGAAACCGCCAAAGACCTCGGGCGCGAAGGCTATGACAACGCGCGCGAATACGTTTCCAAAGGGATGGACTACGCGGGCGAGGTTTCGGACGGCATGGCGGACTTTGTTCAGCGCCAGCCTTGGCTGGCTCTCGCGGGGGCTTTTGTAATTGGTTACGTCGCCGCGAAAGTGCTCAGACAGATTTCGCTGTAAACCGGCGGACGAAACGATGAGTTCCGCCAATAAGTCACAACCCATGTCGCGCGAATTCGAGCTACTGGCCGCCAGCATACGACGGCAGCCATTGCGGGCGCTGACCTTCTCCATAGGGGCAGGGTTCGTGCTGGGCGGCGGCCTTCGCAGCCGCATCGGGATGGGGCTGGGGCTATTTGTCGGACGGAGTTTCGCCGGCACGGCGATCGTTAACGCGATCGAGGCTCTATCGGATCAAAATGGAAGACAACATCGACCGAATCAAAGACGAACTGGCAGAGGCGCGGGAAAGCCTTCATCAAACCGTGTCCGAGGTCAATCGGAAGGTTGAAACGGTCGGAACGCAGCTCCAGCCGGTTCACCTCGTGGAGCGCTACCCGCTCTGGTCGGCATGTATCGCCGGTGCTCTGGGCTTCGCGTCCGGCAGTGGCCAGCACGGGTCGGTCGCCGTGCTGGTATTGGGTGGCCTGCTAGGAGCTGCATTGAGTGAGGCATGGAACGATGGACTCCACAGTCCGGACCGATCCTCGTCCGCGTAGCGCAACCGCCAATGGATCCTTGACCGAGTGGCCGGCGCTGCTCAACCGGATGCTGGAGGACCTCGGGCGGGTTATTCAACTGGAAATTCAGCTGTTGGAGGCGAGGATTGCTCCGTCGCTGTTTTCGATGGCCGATCGAGCGATTGCTGGGCTGGTGCTGCTGTTCGCCGGCGCGATCGCGGGCTCCTGTTTACTCGCGGCGCTTATTCTACTGCTTCATAAAACCATGGAGTGGTGGGAGTGTTTTGCCGTCGGCGGCGCCGTTGCGATCGTTTGTGGCCTCGTCGCTTTTGCGGGCTTGAGAAGTATGCGGACTTGAGAAGCTCGGTCCGCACTGACTAAATCGACGAGTGAATAGCCTTCGACGGATTGACCCTAAAGCCCTGAGATCGCGCCTGTTCGGGCGCGGTGACCTCTCGGGCAAATAGAGCTGCGTTACTCGGGCGGGAGCGCCGAAAGCCGACCCGCGCGTTTGATGGCATCGCGGGTAGTGCAAGATGACGCCTGTGCGCGGCCGTACCTGGCTCGGCGCTTGAGTCCTGGGCTCGGTCAGGACTGTTCTAAAAGCGAACCGCCACTTCGTTGAGCGAGGCACGGTCAGCCTAAAAAGTCTTTTGCTTTAGCGGAATTTTGGCGCTCCCTGCGGGATTCGAACCCACGGCCCCAGGATTAGGAATCCTGTGCTCTATCCATCTGAGCTAAGGGAGCGCCTGGCGGAGTCCACGACCTTAACTTCATCGCGATGCACGCTCAAGTTAGAGCATGCGGGGCTGGCGTTGAGGAACTAGCTATGCCGGGTTTCCGCGTCGATTAAAGTTTCGGCTGCGCGCACCAGTGCCGCCGCGCGCGCCGCAGGCCGCGCGGCTTCTGCGCACAATCCCGACCCTTCGAGCAGGATGCCTAGTTGATCCGCGAGCCGTTCCGGATCGCGCGCGTCTGCGGCCTTCGCCAGTTCGCGCAAGCGTGCGTGGCGCTCGTCCTTGAATCTGACGATGACCGCACGCGCCGGATGGCTCTCCTCGGGGAATTCGACCAGCGTGTTGCCGAACGGGCATCCGCGGAAATCCGCGGCAACAGCGCGGTCCACTGTGCCGGCGAACAACGCCCGCAACTGTTTGCGCGGCGCCTGCGCGTGAGACCCAATGACCTCGTCCCACCATTGCCAGTATTCCGCCGCCTCGCATTCGAGGTAGGCGCAGACCAGGTCGTCCTTGGAGCGGAAGCTCCGGTAGAAACTCATCTTGGCCACGCCCGAGCGAGCAATCAGCGTATCGACGCCGACGGCGCGGATGCCTTCGCGGTAGAAGGAGTCGCGCGCGGTCGCCAGGATGCGCTCGCGGACGCAGGCCGGCTTGTCCGGCGCGTCCGGCGACATACCGCCGGGAGGCCTCGCGGCGCGGGGGCGGGCGGAAGCTTTAGCCGAAGGTTTCGCAGAAGGGTTCGCAGAAGGTTTCGATTGATTGGCCATGGTCGTCTCCCCGTACCCCGTACCCCCTTGACTGATACAGACAGACCTGTACCATAGATACAGAACGGCCTGTATCACACAGCAAACATACCTGAACGGGCCGTGGAGGAAAAGACCATGTTGAGCAACAACACCAAATCCACCACCGTCAAAGCGGCGCGCCCCGCCGTTCTGCAGAGCGAGCGCAACGCCACCGCCGAGCGAGGCCTGCAGGCAAGTCGCGGCCTCCCGGTCGAGACGAGAGCATCCGCGCAGACGGCAAACCAGCGGGTGCCCGCGGAGCGGCTGGGATCGGCCGTCACGCTGGTGCTAAGCCTCGCGCTCGTGATCGGCGGCTCGCTGATGGTCGCACAGATCTGGGCGAACCTGGCTATGATCAGATAACGGCGTTGCAACGCTCGGCTGAGCCGCGGCGCGAACGGTAACGAGAGCACCGCGCGCGACCGCGGGACCGCGAGCAGTTGGACCAATCGCGCAAGTTAGGGGCAATTCGGAATGATTGGTACGAGGACAGCCGTCGCCGGCGGACCGGCGGCGGCATCAACCGGATCTCTCAAAGGAGTTCAATCAGGATGAAGCTATACTTTTCACCAGGCGCCTGCTCGCTCTCGCCGCATATCGTTTTACGCGAGGCCGGGATCGAGGCCGACCTGGAACAGGTGGATCTCAAGACCAAGAAGACCAAAAGCGGCGCCGACTTCAGCGCGGTGAATTCGAAAGGCCAGGTGCCGACGCTGGTGCTCGACAACGGGGAGACGTTGACCGAGGGCCCGGCTATCGTGCAGTACCTCGCCGATCAGAAGCCGCAGTCGGGGCTGGCGCCGCAAAACGGAACCTTCGAACGTTACCGGCTGCAGGAGTGGCTCAACTTCATCACGGCGGAGATTCATAAGCCCTTCGGCGCGCTCTTCAATTCGGCGACGCCTGAGGAATACAAGCGGATCGCGAAGGAGGCGCTGGCGGCTCGTTTCGCCTACGTCGACCGTCATCTGGCGAGCGGCGGCCCCTTCCTGACAGGCGCCAAGTTCACGGTGGCGGATGCCTACCTGTTCGTAATGACGCTGTGGGCGAAATTCCTGAAGGTCGATCTCGATCAGTTCACCCGCTTGAAGGCTTACGCCGAGCGGGTCACGGCGCGGCCCAAGGTTCACGAGGCGCTGAAAGAAGAGGGCCTGGCGAAGTAACCCGGCGCCGTCACATTTTTCGCACTGGCGGCCCCGCTCGTCGGGGCCGCCCGGTTTCTCTATAGTTGCACCGGAAGGTGCCCCGCCCAAAAGGCGCCCCCAAAAGGTGCCCCATGACCGCCTATCTTTATGAAGTGCTCGAACGCCTCGTCGCCTTCGATACCGTAAGCTCCAACAGCGACGCGCCAGCGATGGAGTTCGTCGCCGACCGTCTCGCGGCGCACGGCTTCAAGATCCACCTCCATCGCCTAGAGGTCGCCGGCCCGCCGCAGCTCAACCTGGTAGCATGGGCCGGCCCGCCGCGTCCCGATGGGCTGACCATCTCGGGCCATCTCGACACGGTGCCCTACGTAGGGCAGCCCGGATGGAGCCGCGACCCACTCAAGCTCGGCGTTGATGCCGAACGCGTATGGGGCCGCGGCACCACCGACATGAAGGGCTTCCTCGCCGAATGCGTCGCGGCGGCCGCCGCCCTCGACCTCGGCGCGCTCAAACGTCCGCTGGTTTTCATCTTCACCAGCAACGAGGAGGTCGGATGTCTCGGGGCCGAGAGCGTTTGCGGCGCGCTCGGCGCAATCCTCGGAGAGGTTCCCGCTCCGAAGCTGGTATGGATCGGAGAGCCGACGTCATGGCAGGTGCAGCACGCGCACAAGAGCATCGTGCTGTTCGACGTCACGGTGCGCGGGCTCGGCGGCCATAGTGGCGCGCCCGACCAGGGCGTCAACGCGATCGCGGTGGCGGGCCGCGCCCTGGAGGCGATCGGCCATCTCCAGGCCGAACGGCGCACCCCGAGCGATAAGTTCATGCGCATCTTTCCCGACTCGCCCTATGACGTCATCAACGTCGGAACGATCGCCGGCGGTATCGCGCCCAATATCATCGCCGAGCAGTGCCGTTTCGCGATCACCTACCGCTCCCTGCCCGACGCCGAGCCGCTCGAGGTATATAACGAGGTCAAGCGCCGGCTCGCCGCGCTCGACCCCTACGACTACGCCTCGCACAACCATCGCGCGGCGATCGAACTCGGCCCCCCGATGGTAGTGCCGCCGCTACTGACTGAGCGCGACACCACGCTCGAGCGCGCGCTGCTCGAGGTCACCGCGACGCGCGAGGTAAGCGGCGCGCTGTTCGGGACGGACGGCGGATGGTTCGCGCGGGCAGGGATGATCCCGCTGATCTGCGGTCCGGGCGATTTCGATCAGGCGCACAAGCCCAACGAGAACATCCGGCGCGCCGCGCTGGAGAGCGGTACGGACAAGATACTTAAGGTCATCGCCCGGTTAATTCAATGATGCTCGCGTAGCGACGCTCCCGGCTATGCGAACGTGGCGACCAGTTCGCTCAGGCGATCTCGCGCTCCGCTCAATATGGATACACCGTCGCCGACCAATAAAGTGTCGAAATCGATCGCGAGTAAATTCCGCACGCTCTCGCGCAAGCGCGGCGGATCGTCCATTACCTGCTCGCGCAGCAGCGAGCAACGGCCGGGCGGGTTGCCAATCACCGCGTCGCCCACGATCAGTATCTTGCGATCGGGCCAATGCAGCGCAACCTCGCCGGGCGATTTGCCCGACACCCCGACGACGACTAATGGCCCGACCCGTTCGCCCACTCCAAGCTCGTCGTCGATCGAGGCGCCCTGGCTACGCGCATAGGCCGCGTCGGCGGGATGAATCGCGACCCGGGCGCCAGTGCGCTCGCGAATGAGGTTGGCCGCGCGCACGTGATTGCGATTGGTGAGCAGGACGCGCGCCGGGCGGGCGCGCACTATCTCTTCGACGTCGGCGGCGCTTGCCTGAACCGGGTCGATGCAGATATTTCCCTCGGGATGAGCGATCAACAGGCCGTTGAAATTGTAGCCGTGGGGCGTGGAGAACCAGGCCCAGGTGCGAATATCGGGTGCGATCGTTTCCATCAATGATTTCTCCCCAAGGATTTTTCCTCAAGATATTTAAGTGGACATTTCCCCTGGACCATGTATCACTCCTATAGCTGAGAGCATGGCCGCCAGGCTTAAACAGGGATGCGCCATAGCCGGGCCGTCGCTATTTCTTTCCTTTGGAGTTCAGCTTGACTGCAGCGCGGATTATCTCCTTGAAGGCAGATTCATTGATCTTGTCGCCTTCATGCAAATCGATTGCGCGCCTCGCGTTTCCCTCCAGGCTGGAGTTGAAGATGCCCTCTTGGTCTTTGATGGAAGCGCCCTTCAGGAAAGTGAGCTTTACGAGAGTCTTGTAGGACTCGCCTGTGCAGACGATCCCGTTGTCAGACCAGACTGGAACTCCCCTCCACTTCCATTCTTCCGTTATCTTGGGGTCTGCGTCTTTGATGAGCTTGCGGACGTGGGCAAGCGTCTCGCCACGCCAGTCGCCTAGCTCTGCGATTCGCTCGGTGATGAGCTGAGAAGGCGATTTGCTCAGAGTGATGTCGGGTTTCTTCATCTTCTAAACCACAGAGTGTGACCGAAATAAGATGTGCGGTCGGGGAGGCACTAAAATTGAGGTGATATTCGGATGATATTTCCGACGTTGTCGCCGATGCTTTTGCCGATAATGAAATCGCCCCGATTGTAGCGCCACCTACCCATTCGGTTTCAAGCCAGAATGACCTACTGCGACATCGCTCCCGGCCATCCCTACCACGGTCCTTATCACGATCGCGAATACGGCTTTCCCACCCGCGGCGAAAGCAAGCTGTTTGAGCGCCTGGTGCTCGAGATCAACCAGGCCGGGCTCTCGTGGCTAACCGTGCTACGCAAGCGCGAGGCATTTTTGAAAGCATTCGACGGCTTCGACGTCGACCGCGTGGCAGCCTACGGGCGGCGCGAGCGCGCGCGGTTGCTGGCTGACGCCGGAATCGTGCGCAACCGGCTCAAGGTCGACGCCGCGATCGAAAATGCGCGGCGCATCGCGGCGCTACGCGAGAGCCACGGAGGGTTTGCGCGATGGCTGGCCGCCAATCATCCGCTCGAGAAGGCCGAATGGGTGAAGCTGTTCAAGCGGACTTTTGTCTTTACCGGCGGCGAAATCACGGGCGAGTTTCTGCTTAGTACCGGCTATCTGCCGGGCGCTCACGCCAAGGATTGCCCCGTATATGCGAAAATAGAGCGGCTGAACCCGCCTTGGTTGCGCGGAAAAATAGGTCCGTAAGAAATAAGTGTGACAAATCAGGTGCTTAGCCGAAAAGAGTGGACGCCCTTGACAAAAAACGAGCGTTTCGGGATATTGAGAATCGTTCTCAATTTCAACTCCGGAGGCTCTTATCGTGGTCTCTCGCAGATTCTTGCTTCCCCTGCTGATGCTCTTTGCCGCCCTCGCCTTGGCCACTGCCGCCGTCCATGCCGACAACAGCGTCGTCGAGCTGCGCTTCGAGGGCCATCACTTCTCGCCCGCCAACCTTACCGTGCCTGCGGGTGAGGTCGTAACGATCAAAGTCGTGAACGCGAGCAACGAGACGATCGAATTCGAGAGCTTCCGGCTCAACCGCGAAAAAGCCGTCCAGCCCGGCGAAGCGGTAGCCGTGCGCCTGCCCGCGCTCAGCGCAGGCAACTACGATTTCTACGACGATTTTCACCAGGACGTTCCTCAGGGCAGCATCGTCGCCAAGTGACCGGCCGCGCGGCGGCACTACTCGCGCTCGCCCTGGGCGCACTCGCGGCTCAACTGATAACCGTCGAACACGACAATCCTCCGGTTTCTTCTGGTGCGCGGCCGATCGCGCCCGCGCAAATCGAGGCGCTTTTGACCCGCGCCTGCTACGACTGCCATTCCGACCAGACCCGATGGCCGTGGTACAGCCGGATCGCACCGGTGTCATGGCTGGTCGCACGCGACGTGGCGCTGGGGCGCAAACAGCTCAACTTCTCGGACTGGGGCTCATATTACCCGCAAACGCGAATGCGCAAGCTTCAGTGGATGGGCCGGGTGTTGCGCGAGCGCTCGATGCCGCCGTGGAGCTACCGCGTGATGCATCCGGAGGCGCGGCTCACCGGCGATCAGCGCGCGGCGCTCCTTGGGTGGATCGAATCCGGGATTTCGGTGCCCGCATCGCCGGCCGATTGAGTGTCATGTTATTAACCACGGACTGCAAATGACTAACTATTGTCGATTAGGCATTTGCAGTTCACTGATAGCCTTAGCCATTATCCTTTGCGCCAATCGCGCGGCCGCGCAGGTCGATCCGTGGGAGTTCGAAGTATATCCCTACGCTACGGAAGGGCGGGGAATCCTCGAGCTCGAAACCGATAACGCCGTGGTGCCCAACGGCCACCGCCAGGGCGGCAACGGAACCTCCGCCGGAACGTTTCCGAGCCAGGCGGCGTGGTATAACCAGTACGAACTCACATACGGCCTCACCGATCGGATTGAAACCGCCGCTTACCTTAACCTGGGGCTGCCGCGCGGCGGCGGCTATCAGTACGCCGGCTCCAAGTATCGCCTGCGCGGCAGGCTCTTCGACGAGGATGTTTTGCCGGTCGATCTCGGATGGTACGTCGAGCTGGAATGGCATCGCACGCCGCAGTTCGATGACGTCCCGCTCGAACTCGAGCTACGTCCGATAGTTGAGAAAGACCTGGGCCGCTTCGCGATCCTCGCCAATCCAAAATTTGAAAAACCGATCTTCGTCGGGCCCGACAAGAACCAGGGTTTCGAGTTCGGCTACGCGGGCGCGCTCTACTATCGCTGGACGCGCTATTTCTCGCCGGGAGTCGAGGTCTATGGCGCGACCGGCAACCTCGACGACACTCCGCCGTTGCACGAGCAGCAGCACTACATCTTTCCCGTCATCTGGGGCGAGTTGCCGCACCGCGTCCGCTACAACGTCGGTCCCGGTTTCGGCCTCACGCGCGGCTCCGACCGCGTGATCGTCAAATTCAACCTCGAGATCGAAGGTTTCGCCGGCTCGCTCTTCGGTCCTTCGCCCGAGGGAGGCTGGTTTCTTTAGTTGCTTTGCGAAGGCTTCTACTCGTCAGCGAGAGCGGATCGCAAATATCGCACGGGCTTTCCCGATAGCCGCGGCTTCTGCGATGTTGTCCGAAGCCAGCGCGCTGGCAGGAGGACGATATGAAAATCGGGGTTGCGGCGTTTCTCACCGAGCAATCCGGCAATCCCGGCGCCATTGCGGCGGCGGCCGAGGGCGCCGGCTTCGAGTCGTTCTGGGTCGCCGAGCATCTGGTCATCCCCGCCGCTTACACGACCTACTATCCGCGTTCGCCCGACGGCAAAGTGCCCGAATCCTACGCTCATCTGGCCGATCCGTTCGTCGCGCTGGCGATGGCCGCGCAGGCGACCTCGCGCATCCGCATCGGCACGAGCGTCTGCCTGTTGCCCGAGCGCAATCCGATCGAAACCGCGAAGGCCGCCGCGACGCTCGACATATATTCGGGCGGGCGGTTGATGCTCGGAGTGGGTGCGGGATGGTTTCCGGAGGAGGCCGCAATCATGGGCGTCGACTTCAAACGTCGCTGGCGGCATCTGCGCGAATGCGTCGAAGCGATGCGCGAGTTGTGGAGCAAGCCCGAGGCGAGTTACGCGGGCGAGATCATCAAATTTCCTGCGGTGCGGCTTTTTCCCAAGCCGGTGCAAAAGCCCTATCCCCCGATCTTCCTTGGCGCGCATGATCCCGGACCGGCACTGAAACGAGTCGCGCGATGGGCGGATGGATGGATGCCGGGCGGGCTCAGTCCGGAGAAGGCCGCCGAGTGTATCCCCGAGATCAAGCGGATGGCGCGCGAGAATGGACGCGACCCCGCCCGGATGGAATTCTCGGTGATGCTCGGCATCGGCGCGCAGCAGACGCCGTCGGCCGACGTGCTGGAGCGTTACGCCGCGGCCGGCGTCAGCCGGGTGATAATGCTCGCGGGCGAGATTGCTGCGCGCGACGGGGTGGAAGTAGTGAGAGAACTGGCGCCGATGGTCGAGCGCGGAGCGCAAATCTGATGCGTAAGTCTGAGCGAAACGGAATTTGCAAATATTTCCAAACGCGGATCGCAACTTACGCGCGCGCAGACGGCCTTGTCGCGTCATGCAGGCAGTGGCATAGTTGCCAAGAGAAAATTTCGCGCTATCCCCAAGAACAACTTCGGCAAGGCACGCTTGTCCATCGAAACGATCAAAATCGAGCTGAATTCGGTGGTCGTCGCGGTCGCGGACCAGATCTCCTGCGACCTCGAGGGCGAGGCCGCCGTGCTCAATCTCAAGACCGGCGTCTATTACGGACTCGACGATATCGGAGCCTCGATCTGGCGCATGCTCAACGAGCCGCGGCGGGTGGATGAATTGGTCGACGCCCTGCTCGGGGAGTACGAGGTCGATCGCGAGGAATGCCAGCGCGACGTGATCGAGTTGGTCGGCGAACTCGCCGTCCGCGGCCTGGTCGAGATCAATGACGCGCCAGCGGGCTGATCGAGACCGTGTTCAATATTGTCGAATGGCACGTTTCTCTGGTGAACGATAGCTCGCGCGTCGCCGCTTACGAACGAGCAATCTCGGCAACCGTCAAACCCGGCGATGTGGTCGTGGACCTCGGCGCGGGCACCGGAGTACTGGGGGTGCTGGCGTGCCGGGCCGGCGCATCGCGGGTTTATGCCGTCGAGCTCGCCGGCACCGTCGAGATTGTCCGCAGGATCGCCAAGGCTAACGGGCTCGAAGGCCGCATCGAGTGTCTGCATGGCGCTTCGATAGAAATCGAATTGCCCGAGCGCGTCGACGTCGCGATCGCCGATCAGGCGGGTCCGTTCGGAATCGGCGGCGGATTGTTCACGACCTTCAACGATGCGCGCCAACGGTTTCTCAAGCCGCATGGTAAGACCATCCCTTCGCGAATCGATCTTTCGATTGGACTTGCGGAGTACCCTGAAGGCTGGGCGCCGATCGAGTTCTGGGATGAGCCCCAGCTCGGCTTCGATATGAGCGCGATGCACGACGTTGCGCGTAACCTGGGTTACGAGGTGCACTTCACTGCCGCGCAGCTTTTGAGCGATCTTGCGCGCGTGCTTTCGTTCCGGCTCGCCGAGTCCGCCGCCGAGGCCTCAAGCGGAACCGCGACGCTGGTCGCGCGCCGTCCCGGCACGCTTCATGGGCTGTTCGGATGTTTTTCGGCCGAACTTTCTTCGGGAGTTTCGATTTCCAACTCACCGCTCGGTCCCGGCACGATCAAGCGGCGGGCATGGTACATGCCAATCGAACGACCGGTCGCGCTCGAGACCGGCGACTCGGTCCGCACGATGGTGCATCTAATGCCGGTGGAAGAGATGGTCACCTGGAGAGTCGAAGTGACAGGCCGCGATGGTGTCGCCAAGGCCAAGTCCACTCATTCGACATTCAAGGGAACTTTGATCGCGAAGGAAGATCTGCATCGGATGCGACCCGACTATGTGCCAAGGCTTTCGGCGCAGGGTGAAATCAAGCGTGCAATTCTGGAGCTGTGCGACGGCGCGCGTTCCGCACGGCGGATCGCGGAAGAGATTCGCCAGCGCTTTGCAGAAAATTTTCAATCTGCCGCTGACGCCGAGGCGGCCGTCAGCCGGATTATCGGCGGGAACACGCGATGAAGCCGCGGCGGGCAGAACGACCGTGATGCCGGTCCCGCAGATCTCGCGCAGCTCGGTGGTAGTCGCGTGTGAGGGCAACATCTCATGCGACCTGGCGGGCGAGGCCGCGCTTCTCGACTTCAAGAGCGGCATTTATTACGGGCTCGACGAGATTGGCGCGCGGATCTGGAAACTAATCGCCGAGCCCCGCAGCGTCGGCGAAATCTGTGACGCTATCGTTGCCGAATACGACGTCGCCGCCCAAGTCTGCGAGCATGACGTGATCGCGCTGCTCGGCGAACTTGCCGCCAGGGGCCTGGTGGAAACCAGGGATGGCGCGGCGGTCGGTTAGTTCCTCGCGGCGCCTTCCCGCCCGCCCGCCCGCATCGGTTGGGGCGGAGCTGTAACATTGCCGAGGGTCGAATATGGCGAGGTCGGGCGGCCGGTAGCCGAAGCGGCGAGCGAGACCTCAACCGAGCGCCGCGCGAAAGGAGCGCTGGCGCCTCTGGCGTTGTGCGTCGGCGCAGGCTTCGTGGTGGCCTTCGCACCGGTCGTGGTATGGCGGATCAAAACTGGCGACTGGGTCTGCCTTAACGACTGGTTCACCCTTTACTATCTGCGCTTCGCGGCGCAGGCGTACTACAACCGTGTCCTTTATATAAGCGACGTCGTGGTGTCCGGCGGAATCACCGAATATCCGTGGCTGCCGTTCGTGCCCGCCATCTATGTAGCACGCGTGCTCAATGCGGGCCCGTTTGCGGTGAACCTCATCTGGATCCTCCTGAGCGCAATCGGCTTCAGCACCGGCTGGTACTGGGTCTTTCGGCATCTTCTCCAACGGCCGTGGGCGGCGGCCGGATGCACGATGTTCTGTCTCTCGGATTACGGCTTCGCCGCCGCGCGCCCGCTGACGACGCAGCTTCGAATGCTCGCGTCGGCGCTGTGGTTCCATCCTACGGGTCTCGTTGTAATTCCCTGGGGATTGCTTTTGCAGTGGCGTGTTCCCGATCCCGCGCTCTACCTTCCCTTCCTGTGCTTTCAGATCCTGGCGGTGGCGCGGGCGCGCGAGCGCCCGACGCTTTTGAACCTGGGGCTGTCGGGGTTCGCATTCGGGCTCCTGTTCTTTGTGTTTTTTTATTGCTGGACGATGGCGCTGGCGGGACTGGGCATCGCCTTTGTGCTGGATCGCGGAGCGCGCAAAGTTTACGGTGCGACGCTATGTATTGGTGGTGTCGTCGGGCTGCCGCAGTTGGCCTACAGTATCTATGTGGATCGCCTGGCCTCGGCCGAGGCGATGAGGCGCTTCGGTTTGTTTACGCCGGCGCCGAGATTTGACCAGGTCACGGTGCCGACGTTATCCCTGCTGGCCGTGGCGGCGACGGCCTGGTGGATTTGGAAATCGAAAAGATTCGATCTGGTCACCTATGGAGCCTTGCCGCCGGAGGAATCCTGCTGAGCCGCAGCCGCGTGGTCAGTGGGATATTTTTTCACGAATATCATTACGACTGGCTCTGGACGCCGATTCGGATGGCT
>CAVTIS010000002.1:0-283502 GCA_963734845.1 uncultured delta proteobacterium
AGTTATAGCTCCGCCAGCGCCGCGACCGCGCCCGCTCGAAGCGGTTACGGCGCGAACGATCCTGCCGACGGCGGAGCTGTGCCGCCGGGCTACACCAACAACACGGCCCAGAGCGGCACGCTCACCAGCTACCTGCAGAGCCATCGCCTCCCGCTCGTCGGCGCACAAGTGCTGAACAATAGCAGCGGCAATCAGCAAATCATCCTCTACGGTTTCGTGGCGACCGACTTCGGCAAGCAGGACGCGGCCGACAAGGCGCGCCGATATTTGCACAACCCCAACGCACCCGTGATCAACCGAATCGCGGTGCGGCCTGAGCTCGCCACCGGCGCCAACGGTTCCGCACCGGCTGCCTCAGCGGTGCCTATGGTGCGAGCGGATCGTCGTCTGGATCTTCCGGATCGTCTGGATCTTCCGGATCATCTGGATCTTCCGGAAATGAACTCGGCAGCGTGCAGAGCTATCAGGACCAGCAGCAACAGGCACAGCAGCAGCAACAGTACATGCAGAATGGTCAGCCGAGCTCCAGCGGGCTGACCGCGATCGTGCCGCTTATCGGCATGATGGGCATGCTGAGCATGGGCAGCGGCGGCTTTGGGATGGGGAGTGGCGGCGGCTACGGCTATCCGCCCAGCTATGGCTCGCCATACGGAAGCTCGCCATATGGTGGTTCGCCGTACGGCGGCTCACCTTACGGATCGCCTTACAGCCCGTATGGCGCCGCGCCGTATGGTTCCTATGGCAGTCCGTACGGGGCCTCGCCCTATGGGCCGTCCTACGGCTATCCCGGCGCCCCCCGAAGCTTCCCGTGACCGGGAGCTTCTCCGGATCGCTTTAGCCCCCTCAACTCCCGGAAAAACGCGCGGATATCGTCGGCAAGCAGCGCCGGCTCTTCCATCGCGGCGAAATGCCCGCCCGACGGCATCTCCGTCCATCGCACGACGTTATACGCGCGCTCGGCCCAGCTCCGCGGCGGACGCATCAGCTCGGCGGGAAAATTCGCGACCGCCGTGGGCGTCTCGATTCGGGTGTCGGGCTTGGGATGCCACGGATGATGACGCGCCTCGTAGTACAGCCGGGTCGATGAATTTATCGTCCCGGTAATCCAATAGATCATCACGTTGGTCAGCAACTGGTCCCTGCTGAAGCGGCGCTCGACGTCGCCGTGACAATCGCTCCAGGTGCGGAACTTTTCGACGATCCAGGCCGCCAGCCCCGCCGGCGAATCGTTGAGCGCGTAGGCCAGCGTCTGCGGCTTGGTGCCCTGGATCCATTGATATCCAGTCTCGTCGCGCCGAAAGCGCTCGAGGTCGCCGAGAAAAACTTTCTCCGCGTCGTTGAGCTCGGCCGGGCGGCGTCCCTCGGCGGCACCCACCGCGACCATATTGATATGGATGCCATAAAGATGCTGGCGGTAGACCTCGCCCAGGCGCGAAGTTATCGCCGCGCCCCAATCGCCGCCCTGCGCGCCGAAGCGTTCGTAGCCGAGCACCCCATTCATCAGCTTGAACATGATGTCGGCCATGGCCTGGATATTCATCGCGCGCGTGCGCGGATGCGCCGAGAAGCCATAGCCCGGCAGCGACGGAGCGACCACGGTGAAGGAGTCGCGCGCATCGCCGCCATGCGCCGCCGGATCGGTCAGACGCGGAATCAGCTCCATGAATTCGTACACCGACCCCGGCCATCCGTGCAGCAGCAGCAGCGGCTTGGGATTGGGGCCGCGGCCGCGCTCGTGGATGAAGTGCAGGTCTTCGCCGCCCGCCTCGGCGCGAAAATGGGCGAAGCGATTGAGCGCCCGCTCGTGCGCGCGCCAGTCGTAGCGCGTGCGCCAGTATTCGATCAGCTCGCGCAGGTAGGCGAGGTTGGTGCCGTAGTCCCAGGCCGAACCCGGCACTTCGTCGGGCAGCCGCGTGCGCTCCAGGCGCGCGCGGAGGTCGGCGAGCACTTCGTCGGAGACTTCGATCTTGAATGGTTCGATTTTTCCCTGCGCGATTTTGTCCTGAGCGATTTTATTCTGCGCCATCCCGCGCGTTCCTCCTGAAGCTCGCCGCTCACTGGTTGCGGTTTATTTGGGCGCGATCGCTTCCTTGACCAGCTGGCTCGCCACCCGTCCATCGAGTTGCGCACCGAAACGATCCTTGAGCGCTTTCATCAGCGGCCCCATCTGTTTCACTCCGGCCGCAACTTGCTCGGCGATCGCCGCGCGCAATTCGCTTTCGTCCAGCGCCGCCGGCAGGTAGGAGTCGAGCACCCTCGCCTCCTCCTCGTTCTGCGCCACCAGGTCGGCGCGTCCGCCATGGCGCGCGAAGCCCAGCGTCTCTTCGCGCCGCGCGCGCTCGCGCTTGATGATCTGGACGATCTCGGCTTCGTTGGCGTCGCGCCGCACGTCCTTTTCGACCCGCGTGATTTCGGCCAGCACGCCGCGCAGCGTCATCGTGCGCAGCTTGTCGCCGCTCTTCATCGAGGCCTTGAGGTCTTCCTGCAGCTTCTGTTTCACTCGAGTCTCTCCCGCACGGCCTTGCGCGCGCGCCTGCTCCGCGCGGCCGCATTCTCACTCTATCAATCGGCGTGACGGGCCTGAAAGGCGAAGGGTTTGATCGATAAAGGCGCGATCGCCGTGGGCCGCCGGTGTCGGCGATCAAGATCTTAAGGACAAGATCTGAAGGACAAGATTTTAAGCTTCGATGCGCGTGCATCGGCCTTCGCGCGGCCTGCTGCGCTCCGCTGGACGCGCGGCCCGATACGGACTAAATGGAATGGATTGTTCTGATTGGTTTGCGTGGAAGGAGATTGACCAAGTGATGAGAGAATCGCGGATGAGCGGCGTCGGCTTGCGGGCGGCGGAATTTGCATCGGATCTGGTGGAACTCGCCTGCGCGGCGCGCGCGCGCTGACGCTTGCGCTTGCCCTCGTGGCCGCCTGCGCCGCGACGGCCGCCGCGCAGAGCGCTCCGGCGACCCGGCAGACCGTAGCGCAGTGGCTGACGCAGAACGCAAACGCCAAGCCCGACTTCAAGCCCGGCGACGTGCTGACGGCCAAAGATCTGCAGCGCCTGCGGCCATTCATCCCTCCGGTTTACATCGACCAGTTCAATTTTCCCGAGCTCAAGATGCCGATCGTGGCCGCGCGCAGCCACATGCCGCGCAAGGACTACGCCGACTGCACCGAAAAGTACCAGGCGCAGGTGAAGCTCAAGAGCGACGGCACGCTCGACAATTACATCTGCGGCCAGCCCTTTTCGGACGCTTCGCTCGACCCCTCCGATCCGCAAGCGGGACAGAAGGCGGTCTGGAATTTCGAGCATCGCTGGCAGAATTACGGGCCGTTCGATCTGAATTTCATGTTTATCTTTGACCGCTTCGGCGGCAGCCATGACGGCTCAGCGCCCAACGCGATCGAATCGCCGCCGAGTACCTGGACCGGCGGGGCACATTTCAAGAGCAAGATGCCGACCGATGCGGCCAAGTATTTTGGCGGCGGCGGCACCTTCGTCAAGACGCTCAGCAGCTTCTACCAGCGCACCTACTATAGCAACCTGGCGCAGCGCGCCGCCGAGGGCGGTGTATTGCCGGTGCCCGGCGCCAAGGAATTTTTCTGGAAGGAGTTCGAGGGATTCTTCGAACCCTTCGACGTGCGCGGCCAGGTCTTCATCACTTATCGCTACACCGATCCGTACCGCAGCGACGACGCATGGGCCTACGATCCGCAATCGCGGCGCGTGCGCCGCATCTCGGTCGAGGTCAAATCCGACTCCCTGGTCGGAACCGAGCAAACCGAGGAGGACTTCAACACCTTCTCCGCCCGCCCGGTGCGCTGGAACTTCAAGTTCCTCGGATGGCGCAATCTGCTCTGCGTGATGGACTCCAAGTACGACTACCCGCGCTACTTCGGTCCCAACGGAATCGTGCCCGACGACGTATGGTCGATACGCCGCTTCGCGGTGGTCGAGCGCACGCCCAAGGAACAGCACCATCCCTACAGCAGCGTGGTCATGCTCTGGGACACCGAGGATTGGCATCCGTGGATGGCGCTGATGTTCGACCGCCAGCAGAATCTGTTCAAGTCGCTCACTTACTCGTTCCGCTGGAGCGAGGATTTCGAGCAATGGGCCGAGATTAACCACGGCGTCCAGGCGGCCGGGCTCCAGGGGCTGGTCGCGATCGACTATGGCAACAAGCGCGCGACCATCTTCCCGGCGTTCGGCGGCGGCTTTCCCGACGCCGACGTCAGTCACGTCGACAAACTATTCGACATCAGCAAGCTCGAGGAATTTCATCGTTAGCCGCGCAACCCCGGCGCTGCATCAGAGGATGCAAGTTAATACCGCGAAGCCATGCGCGCTCGCGTCGGCGTAGAAATCGCGCAGCTTGCGGAACTCCTCGAATAGCCAGTCGGCGCCGGTGGCGTCCCAGCCGCCGGGGTAGATGCCGGCGCTGGTCATCAGGGCCGGGTCGAAGCGCGCCTTCATCTCGGTTTCGAGGTTCGCGCGGCCGAGTTCGCGCGCGGTCGCGGCCACCTGCTCCGGCGTGAAGTAGCGCGCCTCGCCATAGCCGCCGAAATCCTCGCCGATATCGGTGCCGCCCATTACCGCCTGGCCAAGAGCGGTGGAGTTCGGCTCCGCCGCTCCGCAGAGCAGGTAGTGAACGCCGTGCCATCCTTTGTCGAGCGAGATGCCCGTCTTCGCTCCGGCGTTCTGCGGTGCGATGCCTGCCGCCGCGGGCGGCTGCTTGTGCCCCATGCGCGACATCATGATATTGGCCAGCGCCTCGCCGCCCTTGCCACCCTCGAGCGCTTCGGCATTCACTCCAAGCCGCGCCAGGCGTTCGATGAGCGCCTGGCGAATCTTGGGATCCATCCCGGGTAGTGCGCCGCTGAGCAATGCAGGCCCCCGACTCTCCATGAGCTTGCGCAGGTTTTCCATGGCCTTGGCGGCCGCGCCTGGGGGCAGAGCGCCCGAGCCTTCGTCGTCGGAAGCCTCCTGGAAAACGCTTTCCACTGACTCCGGATCATCGAGCAGGGCTTTGAGTTGGGCGGGTTTGATTTGCACGAACCGGGCGATCATCGACATGGCGGTCTGTCCCCCTTTGGACGGCGCTGGCCGCAAGTCTAGCGGGCGCCGCGTAGCCATTTCTAGCCCCACGTAAACTGCTCTCCGCCTAGCACTCCACATCGGGCACTGTGCCCAGACGCGTGCATCTCCATGAGCTATGCATATCCGCCAAGCGCTACGCGCTTTTCTGCCCCGGCAGAAGATGCAGCGGCTTGCGCAGCGTATTTGGAATCGGGAACGAGTCGGCCACTCAAATGATTTGTTAAAAAAAAATAACTGGTGAATCAACGGAAGGGTTTCTCACTCATTTCAGGCCCGCCTTGCGCAGGTCGGAAAGGTACCGTCGTCCTAAAGGACCCTGCCAATTTCCGGGTATCCTCTCCACCCCTTCCAGCGAGAACTGGGGACTGAGGCGCAGAACTTCCGCCGCCTCGGCTCGCGCGTCCTGCTCCCGCCCTAGTTCGGAATATGCATAGACCAGGTTCACGTGGACCCAGGGATTATTCTGGTCACTTCTTTTCAAGGCATCGACCGCTTCCGCGTACCGCCCCAATCCATTGTAAGCAACACCTTCCGGCATGGAGTATTTCTCCGGATGACGGGGATCGAGGCGGATTGCCTTCTGGGCATACGCAAGCACTTCCTCCGGTTTGCTCGTTCCCCAATCGGGCGGATCTATGCCGGCTGGGAACACGCACTCGGCGTCGTTGATGTCCGCCAGCGCAATCCACGCGAAAGCGCTGTTGGGGTCCAGCGAGACCGCCCGCTTGCCGTCGGCAACGGCTCGGTCGTGTTGGCCTTTGATCCCCTCGATCCACCCACGCACCGCGTACGCGCCCGCCTGTGAGTCATCCAGCGCGATGGCCTTTTCGACCGATTCGGCGGCATGATCCAGCACGCCCGGATCCTTATCAAACTGCCAGATGGAGCCTAGAAAATATGAAACGGCCAATGCTTCGTAGGCGTCCGCATAACCAGGGTCTAGCTCCAACGACTTCTTGAGCATCTTTCGACCTTTGGCTAAACCGTCCGGCGTTGGGTTCAAAAGAGTCGCGAACCCGCGCAAAAAATAGTCGTACGCTTCCAGATTTTTCGTGCGCTGCGGTAGCAGCCATCCCCGCTGCAGGACCGTGAGTTGAAGGTGGAGGGTCGCTGCAAGGCTTTGGACTATTTCGTCCTGCAGCGCAAAGATATCGTGCAACTGTCTATCATAGCGCTGAGTCCAGATTTGGTCGCCCGTGCTTGCGTCTACCAACTGAACATTAATACGCACCCGGTCGGCGGTTTTGCGTGCACTGCCCTCCAAAATGTATTTCACTCCTAGTTCCCGGCCTACTTCCTGCACCTTTGCCGGCTTGCCCTTGTAAGCGAAGGTGGAGCTGCGATCGATCACGAACAAGCCCGGGACCCGCGAGAGATCCGTGACAAGGTCGTCGGTGATACCGTCGCTGAAATATTCCTGCTGAGGATCGCCGCTCAGATTGGCGAACGGAAGCACGGCGATGGAAGGCTTGTCGGGCAAGGCAAGGGACGGACTCTGCGCAGGCGGAATCGAGGCGGAGGTTCGCGGCGGCTTGAGCGAGATATGTTGTACGAGCACGGTTGTCCCAACGATGATCGCCAGCCCGGTCAACGACAGCACGCCACCCCGCCAATACCGGCGTGGAATACGACGGGTTTCCCGGTGCGGTGTGGTCCCGTTCAACAGCACTCGCCATACGTGCACCGGACGCGCGATGTTCTTGACCGTCTGCTCGCCGTTGTCCTGGTAACCTAGCGCGAGCTTGTCCCGTACCTGTTCGTGAACCGTGCCCGAAATGCAGATGCCGCCGGGGTCGGCGAGACCCTCCAGCCGCGCCGCGACGTTGATCCCATCACCGTAGATCTGATCGCCCTCGACCATCACGTCGCCGAGGTTGACGCCGATGCGAAACTCCATCCGGCGCTCCGGCGGCAGCTTCGCGTTCTCGGCCTTGAGCGCGGTCTGAATATCGACTGCGCAATTCACCGCCTCGACCACGCTGGCGAACTCGGCCAGAACGCTATCGCCGGCCGAGTTTACGAAGCGGCCGTGGCGTTGCTCGATTAAGCGGTCGATGATCTTGCGGTGAGCGCTGAGGGTAACAAGGGTCGCCTCCTCATCTCCCCCCATGAGGCGGCTGTAGCCATAGACGTCGGCGCAGAGGATAGCGGCGAGCTTGCGTTCCACACCCACCTGTCGTGCCATCATCCGGCTGGGACCTGACAGGTGTCAATTGCACGTGCGAAGCTGACCCGATTTGCCGGGGACTTCGCACGCGACCAGCTCGGGCTCGATGCGCCGACTGATGATATAGCCGCATGTGCGGCGCACATGGAATCCGTATCAGCGGCCAATCACTTGGGGGGGGGGGGGGGGGGGGCGGTTTCTGCCTCGGAGCGGATAGCACGTCACGTTTCGGGAGTATGAAGGTACTTGACCAACGGGACGCTCTTGCTAAACGGGGCGAGCCCTTCCATCAGGCCCGCCCCGTTTTGAGAAATTATTCCCGCGCGATCCCTTTTCCCCGCCGGATTTTCAGGCGTTGGTAAGAGTGGAATCCACGCCATTGGAGAGCGAACCGATGTTGTTGCCCAGCGCACGGTAGGTGCCGTAGACGACGACCGCGATGGCCGCGAGGATGAGCGCGTACTCCGTCATCGTCTGGCCCCGTGTACTGCGAACTACGGATTCACGAGCACGGACAAACATCTTCGTCACTGACTCCATTTTCACACCCCCATTTTAACCATCATTATTTAGCACATTTGTGCGTTATCTCAGCGCAGGGACAACTTGGGAAACAGCGTCTTGAGGTCGACCGGGCGCTTGTCGGGTATTCTGTTCACGGCCTCCCCCGCGCACGTGATCGGCCTTTCTTCCTCGTGATCGACAAAAACCCCTTCTCGCACGAAATATCGTCGTTGTTTTGTTGGATTCTCGTCTTCCGCATCGGCGGCAGGTCGTCTGAAGGGAAAAAGGCCGCGCCGAGGGTAGTTCCCCCCTGCGAGATCTTGCACGACTTTATCGTCCGATTGTGAGCTATCCATGCCAATTTCCGCACCCGGATGTTCGATGGCCGACCTGTCGCCGGGCGGTGCGGTTTGCGCACTCGAATGATCGCACGCGGGCGCACTCATATGTTGAGGTGCTGGCGAATCAGAGGACAGCGGCAGGTCTGGGCGAGTCGGCGTCGTCGAAAGCCGCGGCTTGCGCTTGAAAAGGGAATTAGGCGCAGCATCTGGCTCAACGACTGGGACTAGGCATTTTCGCAGCTCTTCGAGGGTTGGGATCATAATACCCTGGTCTTTTCTCTGGTGCTTTCCACGGACCAAAGGGTCACGGGTTCACTGTCTCGCATACGGTAAACATGGGCACGACACACTAGGGTGCCCCGGAGGCCGAACTTGCTAGTAAATGTTAGTCCAAGCTTTCGTCAGCACGCGGTGTGCCATCAGTTTGTCTTGGCTTTACCTCTCCAAGACAGTCGGTACCAAGCAGCCGTCGCAGTAACGCAACGAGCAGCCGTCGCGTTGATGCAACGACGCACGATCTGGCGCAACTTTGGGGTCCGTGCCGCTACCGAATGGAACGCTTTCGATGACGAGACCTTAAATGCCGCGGCTGAACTCGCGAAACGTCGCGGTACCAGGCTCACCGTAACAGAAGGCTTACGTCGAGCGCGTGATCGGCTCGAGCCGCGTCGATGCCGAAGAGTCTTTGAATGTCGCGGGCTTGGCGAATGCCCCACGAGGGGGAGGTGGAAGGGCGGGCCGGCGTCACGTCACTGAATCCTCAGAAGCTGTAAACCGCACGTCTTCTCGTTTCGATCTTCGTTATTGCTCGGTCGAACGAAGTTCCGTTAACCGCCGTTTTGAAACATCATCCTTGAGTCGGGAAAAACTATTCGTATGCGGCATCGTCAATCGACGCACGAGATGAAGTCCATCCGAGACCTCACGCATCAGAGGCTGTATCGCTAATCGCGCGCGTTTCTATTGCACGGGCGCAACTGCCTCTCGGGGGAATGTGCGCCATCGCCTGAATTTGGTAGTGAAAGGCCAGGATAGTTCCTTGACACGTGAAATGCGTGCAAATTGGTGGATATTTCGAGTTTAGCTACGCGCTTGCCGGATTCCATTTTCCGGGTACTTCCCGGTTTCGAGGGCGAGCAGCGGTGATGGCTACGCAAAGCTCGAATCCAATGTGTGGGTCGGCTTTAACCTGAGGTGGCAAATTTCGATCGCCCTTTGGTTCGACAAAGGATTAAGCGATCCGAATCCGAAGACTTATAGTCATAAGTCTTATAGTCATGCCTAATCGAAAAAAGAAGTATACTTCAGAAATCGATCCCTTAAACCGGTTGGGTGTTTTTTTATGGCTTTCTACCTCGCACTCTGCCAGCGCCTCAGCCAGGCTCCTGGGCCGGCAATTCCGAAGCATTTTTAGGAGCGATGATTTTTGTCGTCAGCGAGAACCGCAGATATCGCAAAATTTGAATGGAGGCGTCATCGAATGTGCTTCGGGCGGACATGGACGTTGTAGAGGGGCTGGATGTAGATGCAAGTGCCACGCGTGCTGAAGCGTCTATCCAAGGGCGGATGTGGGATGCGTGGTGTCCTAGGGGCTTCGTTTTCGCGCGCGAGACCGCGAATAAGAGTGCCAGAGGAGAAACTTCGACCGAGTACATCTTTGCCTTTGTGGTCGTGGCAATCGTAGTTTTTGCCACATACCTCTCCCTTCTCAACATTTAATCGGCGCGAGCGAAACCATGAATTTCGTTCTCATGCGTTTATTGGGCGCCTAAGGCAACATTGCCCGATTCGCGGCAGGGCGGAGCCCGGCGCGCCGTGCTGCTCAGAAGGACCAGGTGGTGGGCAAGATTGGCAGGAACACTTAGAAAAGCATGAAGCAGAAGTACGAAGAGAAAGACCCTAGAAGGTCTCGTCGATCCGGGGCGTGAGCAGGGCTACCAGACTTTCGACCAGATCGACGGTTTCCTGCCCCAGGACGTCGCGACGACCGACAGACTTGCGGCGCTGCGCCGGAGAGCTTCGAGGACATGGACATCAAGGTCGTCGAGGAAGTCCCCACCGAGGACGCCGAGGGCGAGATTGAGGCGGAGCCCGAAAAAGAGGCCGAAGAAGAGACCGGCCGACGCGGCGGGTGATTCGTCTGACCCGGTACGGCTCTACCTCAAGGAGATGGGCAACTTCCAGCTGCTCTCGCGCGAGCAGGAAGTCGAGATTGCCAAGCGGATCGAGGCCGGCGAGAACGAGGTCGAAGAAGAGGTCCTGCAGTCGCCGGTGACGCTCGATTTTCTGATCAAGCTGGGCGATCGGATCGAGGCTGGCGAGGCCGACCTGCGCGACATCTTCGAAGAAAACGAAGAGCCCGCCGATCCCGACGAGGAGCGTGGGCCCGAAGCCAACGAAAAGCAACTCAAGAAGCTGCATGACTCGACGAAAAAGCTGAAGACCTGCGCGCCAAGCTCGAAGAGATCGAAGAGGAACTGCGCGAGCGGCCCGGGCCGCAGCGCAAAGCCCAAACTCGAGAACGCAGTACGCGCGGATGCAAGCGAGCGGGTCAAGGCCGAACTTCATCACGATGGGGCTGTCGCGCCACGTCCGCGAGACCGTCATCTGCGAGATGCGCCGTCTGCTCGAGCAAGCGCGCGAGTCGCAGCGGATCATCCAGCACTACGAGGATGCGACCGGCCGCACCAAGACCCAGCTAATCTACGCGAGGCCGCCGAGGCCGAGGATCGTCGCCACGTACTCAAGGTCAATGGCACCCGCGAGAACCTGCTCGATATCGCGGCCCGCATCCAAGCGAAGCACAGCGCACCATGAAGGCGGTCGAACGGCGGGTCAAGGCGAGCGAGCGAGGAATTCGCGCCGCTCGATCGAAACGATCGCTGCCGGCCAGGCACAAGAGCCGGCGCGCCAAGAAAGAACTGACCGAGGCCAATCTGCGCCTGGTAGTGAGTCTTGCCAAGCGTTACACGAATCGCGGGCTTGGGTTACTCGACCTGATCCAGGAAGGCAACATCGGCCTGATGCACGCGGTCGACAAGTTCGAGTACCAGCGCGGCTTCAAGTTCTCGACTTACGCGACCTGGTGGATTCGGCAGTCGATGTCGCGCGCGCATCGCCGACCAGGGCCGCACCATCCGTATCCCGGTGCACATGGTCGAGACGATCAACAAGCTGCTGCGCGTGACGCGCTTGCTGGTCCAGCGGCTCGGCCGCGAGCCGGGCCCCGAAGAGATCGCCGAGCAGATGGAGATGCCGCTCGACAAGGTCCAGAAGGTGCTCAAGATCGTCAAGGAGCCGATTTCGCTCGAGACCCCGATTGGCGACGAAGAGCAAAGCTCGCTCGGCGACTTTGTCGAGGACGAACTCGCGCCCTCGCCGGTCGAGGCTGCGATCCAGGGCAACCTCGGCGAGCAGACGCGCAAGGTGCTGGCGACACTCACGCCGCGCGAGGAGCAAATCCTACGGATGCGCTTCGGCATCGGGCAAAAGACCGAGTACACGCTCGAAGAGGTCGGCAAGCAGTTCGCGGTCACGCGCGAACGGATTCGCCAAATCGAGGCGAAGGCGCTGCGCAAGTTGCGTCAGACCGGGCGCTCGCGCAACCTCGAGCGGTTTATGGATCGCGAGTAGGGTCGACTCCTGGAGTATATAAAAAACACCTTGCCAGGTGGCGAGATTTCGTAAGGTCTCTACCCGCGACCGAAAACGCGTACCGTGCTCTCATCGACTCCTTCAAGGCACCATGGGAGCGTCTGGTGGCTTGGTGATCCTGCTGCACGCCCGCAGGCGGCTAGTCACGATTAGTGTGACTTCCAATTCTGACTGCCGAGTGGATCGCTGGGCACGTGACGGACGCTTTCCCCTGGGAGCAATGGCCAAGATAGGGGTTCGGCGCCGCCGACCTCCGGTCTCAAGGTTGGAAGACTTTCCTGCGCAATCATGCCGCCGGCATCGCTTCGCCAACCAGATCCGTACGCATCTCTCACTGCACAAGAATGGGCCCGACTTTCGGCGCCCCAGAAGCTCGGCCCCATCGCAGCCATCTCAATTCTGGGTGGGCTGCATCACCAATATGTCAGGGTTTAGGTTTTGACTAAGCACAGGTAAGACCAGTGCCACCTGGCAGCGTCCACGAAACTGGTGCTCTTCGATCGTACCTATCAGCATCGTCACCCGGTAATGGAAATCGGAATCTTAGCGACTGGTTTCCAGTTTCGATCGCCAGGTATCGATCGCCTCGATGTTGAACCGCCAATCGCTGCCAATGCGGAAAGCTGGTATCTCTCGGCGTTTGAGCAACCGATAAACGGTGGAGGGATGCACATGCAAATAGCGCGAGACCTCCTCCAACGTCATCACCTTAGCATTTCGCGTCTCTAGAGCATCGTCTATCTTGTCGGTCATAACGTTTTGTTGTTTTCGTGAATCGAGCGTTTCAGTTGGCATAGCGGCCCGCTCCCTCCCGACCATTCTTATATACAACTGCGGATAGAGGTCGTCTCCCGCAAAAAAAACACAAAAGGGAAAAAAAAAACTTGGCTCCCGGCCAATTAACTCAACAAGAAGTTATCAGAACTCCACTCTTAGTCAATCCCGCCGGTCGCTCAGGAGCGGCGAGCTCAGCCGCAAGTCGAACGGAGAACGTTAAAATAGACCAATCGGCGAGTAGCTGCAGATTTAACTGTCCCCGGGCTGTCGGATCAGCGTCAGAACGGCCAAGAACTCGCGCTCGGTGAGAACGTACCCGAGCAGGCTGAGGTGCTTCAAAGCCTGAATCTCGCGCGCCGTGATATGATATCTGGCCCGCAGAGTCTTGGAGCTTACGAATCGTTGCCACGCTTTAGCTGGATCTTTCGAGGGAGCAAGGTCGGCGCTGCTCTCCAACAGCGATTTTGCCTCGGGATGCGCGAGGAGAAATAATTGCTGCGGGTCCAATTCTAATACTTCGGCGAGATGTTTGATCAATGCAAAGGATGGTTTACGCCGCCCACTCTCAAGATACGCGACGTGACTTCCTTTTACCCCAAGCATCTCGGCCAATTGGCGCTGTGTCAGACCCTGCGTCTGACGTCGGTGCTTCACTATCTCGCCCAATGTCTTAGGTGACTTCATAAGTTGTACTCGTTTAATAGGGCTCGCCTCAACTGAGTATAGTGAACCACGGCAGCTAGGTATTGGAGTCGCTTTTCAGCCGATAAACCAGATTCGAGAGCGAGCCCATATTGACGGCGAAAATAATCGATGATTTTCGATGACAGTGCTCCTCTAATTCCACCTGTCTTTTTCAAAGGTATCAAAAAAGGCTTGAGCGATATCCACGGGGAAGGTACCCAAGCTTACTAAGATGTCAGCTGCGAGCTCCACTGGGTCAGTGAGATGTTTGGCATAGCCGGTGTAAAGCAGAAAACGGCCTGGCTCTTTGTACGAATCAAACATTTCGGCGGTCAGATGGTGGCCCATTTCATGAGCAAACGCGAGGCCCATCGCTACCTGGTGATGGGCGGTGTTGACGCAAATAAGTGGACGTTTAGTAGCAGGAGCTTTTTTTACATAAAAGCCCATGAGAGCGAGGCCTTGCGGCGATGAGATGTGAGCAAGTCGAAAGTCAACGCCTAAGCGAGACCACCGAGTTATGAATTCCTGAGGAGGACCAATCCTGAATGACCTGCGGTTTAGGTGGGGCCACACCCATCGCCGTCCTTCTGCGACTATGCCCTGGATCTCGCAGCGGCTGAAAAACATTTTAAGGGAACAACCGTAGTCGTGTCTCGACAAAACCCTTATCTCCTCAACGGCGCCTGTGAAGATAAGGGACTGCTCGTGTTCGACCGGGCCCGTCGACGCCAATATGTCAACGATCAAACCTTCCAGAACAGAGACACGTGCCTTAACACCCATAGGATCACCTATGGTCGAAAGTTCGACATGACCTCGCCGCGACTCCGATGTCTCGGTTGGCCGTGACGAAGGTAGAAGCTTGCCATTTCTTTAGACATGTCGGCCTAATAGACAGCAAAAGTTGACGACCTGTCAACAAGCTGAGGCCGTCTTATGAAGATGTCTTGGCTAGGGGCAGGGCCGATGTGCGCCCTTGATCGTCGGCGCACACGCCCTCCGCGTTATCGAATAGCGCCTAGTCGACCAACCAGCTGTGGCGGCCTCAACACGGCCGACCTTGGCTTGCGCTTATATCTCGTCTTTGGTGAACGCCTTTCTGCTGGGAAATCGGGGCTTGCCTCCGTGCGTGCCCCACCGTTGCCTCCGTCGGCAGGTTCCGTTCGTCCTTGCCAATACACATTTAAGCTTGCAATAGAGGTGATTGCGATGGAAATGCGCCTAATGACTACAAGATCTGAGCGCGAACTCTTTGGCCAACGCGTAACGGAGGCCCGCGCCAGGCACGGTGGCATCTTCAGAGAAGTATTCGGAATGCGGTTCGACAACAGAGCTCGTCTGGCTTCGGCGAGTCTCTACGCGTTGTTCGAAAATGAAAGCGATTCAGCCGAGAAAATGATTGCCGGAATCGCAATGCATAATCTTCAGATATTTCCGCAAAGTTGTTCGGAACCCGACCTCGGCCATCTGCCACCTCAATCGGTCCTCGAGTGCAGCGATCATTGGTCGCTTTCCAAAGGTGCGGGGATGCGGGCTTGGCATGGGGCCGCAATTCAGGTTGTACGACTCCAAGCCTGCGCGGTTCTCGCCTACCTGGCCGTCGGATCATCGGACCATATGGGATTCTATTTCGCGATGGGGTTCGTCAAGGCGGGAAAGCCGGTCGAATACCCATTCGTAGAAACGCTCGACGGGGCCAAACCGCAAGTGCAGCCTGTGATTTTGGAAGGCAAAGCATTGCAGAAACTAACTATAGGCGTTTCAGCGCTTAGCGTCACGACGCTAGACGACCATCGTATAGTGCGGTTCTCGACTTCTGCACGGCTACGTCCGAGTCTGCAACAACCCACATTTCCTCAATACCAACAATCTGCCGTGCCTTTCGCACCAAGTAACGGGGACAATGCCAGCGAAATACTGCAGCGCTAGGTGTCTAAGAGGCTTAGCTGCTTCGGGCCGACCGCGCGACTCGCAAACAACACCGCGCGCGTTGCAGTACTAACAATCTAAACCGATCGCGTTATGAGGGGAAAACATGAACTGTGAAACAATAGATAGCCTCCAAGCCGAAAGCGGCACGTTCCATGCTGTCGCGGCCGGAGTATCCTTCAACCTAAACAAGCAAGAAATAATTGAATTGTCCAAGATTAGATCATGGCTGGGCTGCCTCCACATTGCTGCTGAATGGGGAATGATTCTGAGCACGATATACATCTGCCACAGGGCCCGTAGTCCGCTCTTTTACTTGCTGGCTGTCGCATTCCTCGGAGCCAAGCAACATGCGCTTCTAATTCTAATGCACGACGGCGTCCACTACCGACTGTTTCGGAATAGATGGCTTAATGATTGGGTAACTGAAATACTTTTGGCGTGGCCGAATTTGATTTCGGCAAGGGCTTACCGTCGAAACCACTTTGCTCATCATCTTTATTTGAATACGGACAAAGACCCTGACTGGGCTCGTAAACAAGAAAACCCCGACTGGTTGTTTCCAAAGGGCTGGAATTATCTTCTGCGCTTACTAGTGCGGGATTTGTCAGGTCTGGGCGCTATAGCGTTTCTCAGAACCGTCCGTTCTGTCTCGGCTAGAGACATCAGTGTCGGCAAAGGATTCACATATTCGCGGTATGGATTTTACCTCGCAATTGCTTTAATACTAATTTGGACGAATGCAGTAGGACTGTTCATTCTTTATTGGTGTATACCTATGTTCACGTGGTTAATGTTTATTTTTCGCCTGCGCAGCATCGCTGAACATTCAGCCATAAATCATGCCGACGCGAATGCGGCTACTCGGACCACATGCGCTTCCTTAATTGAGCGAGTATTCGTAGCGCCCAAAAACGTCAACTATCACATCGAGCATCACTTATATCCAAGTGTCCCTTTTTATCGTTTACCTGAACTCCACGCACTGCTGCTTTCAAAGCCAGGGTACCGCGACGCTGCCCATTTGACTCGTACCTATTGGGGAGTACTGCGGGAGGCGGCCGGATCGGCCAAATCCGCCTGTTAGCACAGGACTAAAGGTGAATCGATGAGGATGCAAGAGCGGGGAATACTTCACTAGTTGTCGAAGCAAAGTACATCAGTCAGAAACACCTGTCGGATTGTTGTCGCTGGTTCTGGCGGTTTTGTGCCTGGGTACCGCACGAGAGCAATTTCGTGCTGGAAGCCGCCGGTGGGCGTAAAAGGGAGTCGTCGTAGACGCCACCATCTTGCCCAGCCTGAATTAGCTCGATCGCCACAAGGGCGCATGCGATATACTCCAGGGCGCTAGCGGAACGGTTGAGCAAATCTCTTTTATGTCAGGCTCGTCATCTGGCATGGCGCTCTCCACAAGGAGAATTGCCTCAACAAGATTGCCTAACTCCGGGGCGTTAATTTCGGAAGTCAGCGATGCCGCGAAAACGCGGCACGCGTCGCCTCCCGTCTGCACGGTCATAAAGCTCAAGGAGATGGCAGAAGCAAATGCCAACATTCGATGACAACAGAACGGAATAAGAACAAAAACGCGAGGAAAGTTGGCTGTATATCTTAATGACCGTTAGTACTCTAGAATAAACTACCTGCGGGAACAATGAGCTAAATATGCGCCATTAACGAGTGCATAAGGCGCCTGCAGCATGAAGTCTCAACCAAAGCTGCGAAAGTCCGGGTAAGCTTCAAAAAGACGGCTCTAACTACCGCGCTAGCCCGCCGAGTTAGCTGCCCTAGGCATGTGTCAGCAGAACTAATTGGAAGTTGAGGCCCGCGCGAGGATCGACAAATTCGATCTTCCTCCAGCGAGCAGGCTCTTTGAATGCGGTGATGGAAGGTTTACCTCAGTCACTGAGCAAGCGCATGCTCAAGTTCGTCACTGCCGATGGCGTCGCAAGACGATGCGTCATAAGATGATATAAATGGTTAATGGCTTCTATTCTAACACTCAGTTAGCGTCTGCCAACTCAGGGTTAGCAGTTTTTTCCCGGTGTGCTTCCTAACAGAAACGCCCGAGCTCCTTGTGACGAAGGGAGGTTCCAGATGAAGAACGACCTCGTTGATGTTTGTTTGATCGGTGACGTTGCACTCGTGGCCGCTATCTGCCACGAAGTCGGCTCCAGCGGGGCCCTCTTGGTTTGCAATGGCTGCCGAGACATGGAGGCGCTGATTGCCGGGATCCTCGTGATCGATGACGACAAGGAGGCCTGGGCGCTGTGCGGAGTATGCATACGAAAGCTACCCGTCGAAGGAGCCGTCGCATGAGCGGCGAGTTGGGCGCTGTCAGCGACCGCGACCTGAAATGTTTTGAGCCAATCTGTGAGGAAATGGGTCGTTTCCTTCGCGATACGTGAAGCGTGATCATAGTCGCGCGATTGGCGGAGCTTTTCAGCTGCCCTGTTGAGTTGCTCGCGGCATACCGCATCGCCAGAGACGCAGGCAAAGGGTTACGGTTAGACATACGCCACGCACGCAACCGGTATGTTTTGATTCATTCCGGACTGAATAGCCGGTTTAGAAATGATGGATACATCGGCGAAGCGTGAATCTTCGTTCTCTCCGTTGATCGCCGCCGAAACGGCCGATGCTGCGCATCCAGCATTTCCCGCGACAATTGTTTCATCTGATTTGGCTAGACGCCGTGCGCGATTTCGATCGCAACTGCCTCCGAGTGATCGTAGTCGAACGATTTTCACTGTCTCTCACGCTTTCATTTTTTCGTTTATTCAGTTTTTTTTCAGGGACAGCTTTACTGATCTTGCGCTCTGCGCTCAAGACACGATCCAGGCTTGAGGCAGCGAACCTCGTCCTCCGGCAGCAGGTGATCGTCCTGAGCCGCGGGTGCCAAGGGCGAGAGCGGCGCTTCAGTGCGCACACAGATTCGACCACTGACCGAAGCGATTGTTCCGATTCTTAAACGCATGCCGAGGGCCGAGCTGGCGCGGCTGGCGGGCGTGAGCGAGCGCTTCATTCAGTACTTATTAAACCGAATGGGCGACGCCCTTCGGCATCCGTACGCGACAAGCTGACCCGAGCAGCGGCGCACTTGCTCGCGAACAACTCGGATCCGGCGCGCCGAACGACAACATAGCGGCATGCTCGGCGTACCTGGAGCGCTCCTTCTTCCGGCGCGGCTAGCAAAGTCATTTCAGACCCGCCTTACGCAGGTCCGCTTCAAAGCGGTGATTCGCGGCGAGGATTTTGCCCGGCCTATCCCCCCAAGACCATCTGCTGCGAAAACTGAGGGTAATCCTTAAGCGTCTGCCACCTCTGCCCGCGCGGCATCATCAAGGCCCAATTCAATATAGGCAACAGCCAGAAAAACGTCGGACCAAAGATGATCGGGACGACTAGCCGAGAAACGTTTCAGACTCGAATCCCTTCTTGCCATCGTCCCAACTGAGTGTAAGCCCACCCTTGCTCGACTAGATATTTGTCAGAAGGAGGATTGCGCGCCGGAGCAGTCCGCATCCCCCGATCTATCGCCGCAAGGGCTTCCGAAGGCCTCGCCGTAGCATTCAATACCTCCGCTAGTGCTACGTAGCCAACGGCTGATCGGGACCACGTGCAACGATTCGTTCGACTTCTGCCGCATACGCACGTGCGGCGGCAGCGTCGCCTAGACCACTATAGTCATCGGTAAGAAAAACGAGAGTCCAAAGATATTCAGGGTAACGGACCAAATGAGGCTTCAGAGCAGAAATCGATTCTTGCCACTGTCCCAACTGAGTGTACGCAAAGCCTTGCTCGACTGCATAATCGTCAAGGCTGCGCGGATCGAGCCGCATCGCTTTCTCTACCGCGCCAAGGGCCGCTGCTGCCTTCCCCTGAATATTCAGCACCTCCGCCAGCCACTCGTATCCATCAGCTGAGTTAGGATCGAGAGCAATGCCCCGTCTAGCCTCGGTTAGCGCCTCATCATACTGTTCCTTCTGCACATAGACTGCAGCCAGTACGCTATGCGCACGCGACAACGAATCATCCAGAGCTGAGCTTGCTGTTCCATGTTCAGGGCTTGTTAAGACCATTGGGTCTTCGGATTGAACAGATTGACCAAGCCGACATAGTAGTTCTCACCCAAAGCCGCATATGCCATCGCATACTTGGGGTCCAGCTCGATGGCTTTCTCGAACATCTCGCGCGCTTTGGTATTGCCATCCTTGGTGAAGCTGGCAGAAGTACTCCATCCCGCGCAGCAAATCGTCATATGCCTCAAGATTCTCCGTGCTCCGAGGGATCACGATCCCTTGCTGCGTCAAATTCAACTGGAGGTCCAGGGTCGTGACGATTCTTCCGCACTATTTCATCTTGTACCGCGAAGACATCCTGGAGCGGCCGATTGTAGCGCTCGGCCCACAGTTCGGCGCCAGTGCTCGCGTCCGCCAACTGAACCGTGATCCTCAACTGCCCTCCAGCTTTGCGCACGCTACCTTACAGTACATACTTAGCTCCGAGTTCCTTGCCCACGTCCTGCAGCTTTGCGGGTTTGCCTTTATAGGCAAGGACGAAGTGCGGGCGATCACAAACAGGCCCGGAAGTCTGGAAAGATCGGTGATCAGGTCGTCGGTAAGGCCGTCGCTGAAATATTCCTGCTCGTGATCCCCGCTCATGTTCGTAAAGGGTAGCACAGCAATCGATGGTTTGTCGGGTAAGGAAAGCGCCAGACTCTGCGCGGGCGGTATCGATGCGGAGGTTCGCGGCGTCTTGAGCGAGATATGCTGTACGAGCAGGATTGCCGCGGCGATAAGTGCCAGACCTGCCAACGAGAGAGCGCCCCGCCGCACATATTTGCGCCGAACTCTTTGGGTCTTCCTCGTTGTCGCTGCTCCCGCCTGCGGCAGCACACCGAAGACCCTCACCGGCTCGGCGATATTCTTGACCGTCTGCGAGCCGAGGTCCTGGTAGCCCAGCGTAGCTTGTTCGAATCTCTTCATACACCTTTCCCGAAAGGCAGATCCCGCCGGGGTCAGCGAGACTCTCCAGCCGCGCCGCGACGTTGATCCCGTCACCGAAGATCTGCTCGCCCTCGACCACCACGTCGCCGAGGTTCACCCCGATCCGAAACTCCATCCGCCGGTCGGATGGCAGGTTCGCGTTTTCCGCCTTGAGTATGGTCTGGGTCTCGACCGCGCACTCGACTGCGTTCACCACGCTGGCGAACTCTGCAAGTACGCTGTCACCAGCGGAGTTTACGAATCTGCCGTGGTGCTGTTCGATGAGGCCGTCGATTATCTTGCGATGCGTGGACAGGGTTCGGACGGTCGCCTCTTCGTTGTCACCCATGAGGCGGCTGTAGCCGTGGACGTCGGCGCAGAGGATAGCGGTGAGCTTGCGTTCCACTCGCACCCAGAAACTGCGGCGAATCATCCCGCCGGGCGTCAACTGAGTGTCAAACATGCCCATTTCTGGGCAGCGAGACACGCGTAGAGGGGAGAACAGGCGGCTGCCTCTAACCCCTAACCCTTAGAGCGTTTGACACATACGTGGTTTGGCGCTAGAAGTCGGGTTCAGAAACTGAATGAAGATTCAGCCAAACCCATGAGTGTCCGCGAACGCAAGCAACGCGAGCGCCTCGCGCGGCGCGAAACCATCCTCGCCGCCGCCGCCCAGGTCTTCGCCGCCCACGGCGTCGATGGCGCCACGGTCGAGATGGTCGCGCGCCAGGCCGAGGTCGCCGTCGGCACCATCTATCTCTACTTTTTCTCCCGCGACGATCTCTTCGTCAGCCTGATGGCCGAGAGGATTGGCAGGCTGCGCGCCCGCTACCTGGAAATTCACGCACGCGATCTCAAGCCGCTCGACGAACTGCGCGCGATCGTCAATGCCTACTTCGACTATCTGCGCGAATCGCGCGGATTGTTCCTCGCCCAGCTCTCGGTCACCTTCAGCAAACTGTCACTGCGCCTCTCGCGTGCCGAGGAGTTGGAACATTTCGAACTGGTCAGACGGCTCGGCCGTGAGTGCTTCGATCTTTATCGCGATTCGGTCAAGCGCTGGTTGAATGCCAGCGGCGCACGCACCTCGGGCGCCGACGCCACGCGGGCGGCGACTGTAATCTGGGCCGCGCTCAATGGCGCGTTCCTGCTGATGGACGATGCGAAGATTTTCCGCGACATCACCGGCCTCGAGGCATCGCGCCTGCTGGATGAAACTTTGGAATTCCAGCTCGCTGCGGCAGAGGCCGCGGCAAAACGGCCAAAGCGCGCGCGTGCGGCCACGATCGCGACCTTAAAGGCGCCCGCGCGCGTCCGCCGCAGCATCAAGGCCGTCAAAAATGCTCGCGGCACTGCAGTATTCGCGGATCGGCACGACGATGCGCCGGCGCGCCCGCTAGAGGCGCGGCAAAACCTATCGCGCTTGAATGATTAGACAGGAAATCGGCTTGCCAAAGGAGATTGGCTAATGAAATTTACGTGGTTTCACCTGATGCCCTATCGTTTTCTGCCCGACGACTTCAAGAAAAAATATCATAGCGTGTGGGTCGATATTCCGCGCGACCTCTACGACCCCAAGGTCGGCCATCGGCTGTACAATGACTATCTCGACCAGCTCGAGTTCGCCGACCACATGGGTTTCGATGGCCTCGGCGTCAACGAACATCATCAGAATGCCTACGGCCTGATGCCGTCGCCGAATATCATGGCGGCGGCGCTGACCCGGCGCACGCACAACGCCAACCTGGTCGTGCTCGGCAATTCGATCGCGCTGTACAATCCGCCGGTCCGCGTGGCCGAGGAATTCGCGATGCTCGACGTGCTGAGCGGCGGACGCCTGGTGGCCGGATTTCCGGTCGGCACCTCGATGGACACCAACTTCTGCTACGGCGAAATTCCGGCCACCCTGCGCGAGAAGTACCTCGAGGCCCACGACCTGATTATCCGCGCGTGGAAGGAAAAAGATCAGTTCGCCTTCAACGGCAAATTCACCAAGCTGCGCTACGTCAACCTGTGGCCCAAGCCGCTCCAGCAGCCCCATCCGCCGGTGTGGATTCCCGGCGGCGGCTCGGTCGAGACCTGGGACTTCGTCGCCGATCACGACTACCAGTATTCGTTCCTCTCTTTCTTCGGCTACAAGGCCGGCAAGAAGGTCGCCGACGGATATTGGAAGGTGATGGCGAGCAAGGGCAAGGAGCTCAATCCTTATAGCCTCGGCTTCGCCCAGGTGGTTGCGGTCTCGGAGACCGACGAGCAGGCCGAACGCGACTACGCCCCGCATATGGATTACTTCTACAACCGCTGCCTGCACGTCTATCCCGGCTTCGCCGACGCGCCGGGCTACCGCACGCCCAGCACGATCAAGGCGGGGCTGACGGGCCAGATCAGCAAGAACGCGTCGATCACCCGCGAAGGCCTCAAGTGGAAGGACTTCATCGACGACGGCTACGTGATCGCGGGCTCGCCGGCCACCGTTCGCGATCGTCTGCGCGAGGCGCTCAAGACGCTCAATTGCGGCCATCTGATGATCCTGCAGCAAATCGGCTCGATGCCGCCCGAGTTGGTGCGCAAGAGCACGGATCTGTTCGCGCGCGAAGTGATGCCGCATCTGCGCGACCTGTGGCCCGGTTTCGAGGACAAGTGGTCGCCCAAGCGGCTGCCGCCGAGCGAGATGGCGGTGCCGGCGCCCATCTGGTCAGACGGTCCCAAGACCAACGGCAAGACTCAGCGGCCGGACGCGTCCGAAATCAGGAGCTCAGTGAAGTAAATGAAGACACATCAAAAACTCTGCGACGGCAAGTTCTCCGTCGAGATGGAAGTCACCGGCAAGGGCGAGCCGCTGCTGTTCCTTCACGGCGCGGGCGGGCTCACCGGAGCCGACCCGTTTCTCGAAGACCTCGGCCGCAACTTCAAGGTTTACGCGCCGCATCTGCCGGGCTATGGCGAATCGACCGGCGGTGAGCACATCGACGACGTGATCGACGCGGCGCTGTTTTACCATGAGCTGATGGACGAGCTGAAAATTCCCAGCGCCAACCTGGTCGGCCACTCGATGGGCGGGATGCTGGCGGCGGAAGTCGCGGCGCTCGACACCCGGCGGGCGAAGAAGCTCGTGCTGGTCGGGGCGGCCGGCTTCTGGCTCGAGCACGACCCGATTCCGGATCTGTTCTCGACCGATCTCGACGACTTGCCGGCGATGCTGTTCCACGATCCCAAGTCGCCACTGGCGCAGATGATGATCGCGATGCCGTGGGACGACCAGGAACTGCTGACCGCGATGTACGTCGAGCGCACCAGGCGTTTCTCCGCGGCAAGCAAGTTCCTGTGGCCGATTCCCGACCGCGGGCTGAAGAAGCGCGCCTACCGAATCGCCGCGCCGACCCTGCTGCTGTGGGGCGCGTCCGACAAGGTGATCCCGCCCGCCTACGCGCGCGAGTACCAGAAGCACATCCGCAACAGCCGCGTGCACATGATCAAGGAAGCCGGACACATGGTGATGTACGAGCAGCCGGCCGAGTTCGACAAGGTGGTGACGGAGTTCTTGAAGAGCTAGCGCGCCACTTCGATATGGCTACCCAAACGGGCGCGGCGTCTCCTGGCGCCCCGCCCGTTTTTTTGGCTCAACTTTCCTACTTCATCCCGCGAGGCAGCCTTTCCTACTTCATCCCGCGAGGAAGCCTCGCTTCGACCTGCGCGGCTCGCCTCAGCCGCGGTCGCGCAATACGTGGCGCAGAATCTTGCCGTTGGGAGTTTTGGGCAGCTCCGCCAGGAACTCGACTTGATGCGGCACCTTGTAGGGCGCGATCACGCCGCGCACGTAGGCGCGGATTTCCTCGGCCAGCGCGTCTGACGCCGCATATCCCGCGCGCAGCGCGACGAAACCTTTGACCCGCGCGCCGACCTGCGGATCGGGAATGCCCACCACCGCCGCCTCGAGCACCGCCGGATGTTCCATCAGCGCCGACTCAACCTCCTTGGGCGAGATCAGGTACGCGCGGCTCTTGATCAAATCATCGGAGCGCGAGACGTACCAGAAGTAGCCGTCGGAATCGACGTACGCGATGTCCTGCGTGTAGTACCATCCATCGCGATTGACCGCCGCCCAGCGCGCCGCCGCCTTGCGATAGCCCAGCGTGAGACCCGGATGATCGTTGCGAAGCACCAGATGGCCCGGCTCGCCGCGCTTCTGCTCACGGCCGTCGTCGTCGAGGACCGCGGCCTCGTAGCCCCTGAGCGGCTTGCCCATCGAGCCCGGCCTGACTTCCATCCCGACGCGGTTGCCGATGAAAATATGCGTCTCGGTCTGGCCGATGCCGTCATATACAGTCACACCGAAGCGCCGGCGGAATTCGTTGAAGGTGTCGGCGGGCAAAGCTTCGCCCGCGCTGACGCCGGCTCGCAATGAATCGAGCCGGTAGCGCCGCTCCGCGTCGGGCAGCGCGAGCATCATCCGGTAAATCGTCGGCACCGCTGCAAAGATAGTCACGCGATGGCGCTCGATGGCCTCGAAGGCGGCCTCGGGCGTGAACCGGCCGTGCGGCACGACGATCGCCGCGCCTTCCATCAGCGGATAAAGGCATCCGGAGCCAAGCGGATACATGAACGACCAGTCTTGGGGCTGGTAAGAGACGTCGTCCGCGCTCATCCGCACCATCTCGCGGTTATACGGATCGCCCGCCCCTATCAGCCATCGATGCGCCTGCTGGACGCCCTTGGGATCGCCGGTGGTGCCTGAGGTGTAGATCACGAATGCCGGCTGGTCGCGATGGGTCCGCACGGATGCGAAGTCGGGCGACGCGGCGGCTATCAGTCGCTTCCACGCCAGCGTGCGCGAGCCGTCAACCATAGCGGCACCGATGGCGCCGTCCGCGCCGGCCAGGATGACGTGACGGAGCATTGGGGTGCGCGCGCGCGCCGCCTCGATCGGGCCGACCAGTTCGGGCGTCGAGACGGCGACCACCGCGTCGCTGTTGAGCAGAATCTTCTCGACCTCGTGATCGCGGAACAGGAAGCTGGTCGGCAGCACGATCGCGCCGGTCTTGATCGTGCCGAGGATCGCGACAAGCGTATCGAGATTGGTTCCAAGCCGCAGCATCACGTGATCGCCAGGGCCGACGCCGAGCGCGCACAACGCGTTGGCGAAGCGGTTGGTGAGCGCGCGCAGGTCGGCGAAGGTGTACGCGCGGCCCTCGGCCCAGGCGGCGACGCGCGCGCCGCGGCCCTGCTCGACGTGGCGATCGATGACGTGGCTCGCGATGTTGAGTTGGTCGGGAATTTCGAGATAGCCGCGGATGCCAGTTGGTTGAAGTTTAGACATGAAAATTCCGTCCCGCGCCCTCGGAACGTGCGCGGGCGCTACTCCCATCCGTCCCGCGCCTACGTTATGTTGACAGAACGATTTTCGTCAACGAGACTGCCGGGCGGCTGCCGGAGTTCGAAGCGGCGGCGCGAGACGGACGCATTTCTCACTCTTCACTTTTTCAAGGACTCAATCGATGATTCGTAAAGCGCTGGGCACGACGGTGCTGATCATCTTCGGCGTCGTCTGCGCGGGGCTGGTCGCCGAGGTCGGCGTGCGAGTCGCCAACCGTTTTTTTCCCTACTTCTATTGTTATGACGCGGCGCGCGGATGGGGCCTGCGGCCGAATACCGCTGGGTACTATCGTCGCGAGGGCGCCGCCTATGTCGAGATCAATAGCGGCGGTTTTCGCGGTCCAGAATTTGTCAAACCCAAGCCGCCCGGCACCGTGCGGATCGCAGTTATCGGCGACTCCTATACCGAGGCGATCCAGGTGCCATACGAGGACACGTTTGCTTCGGTCGCGGCGCGCAAGCTCGCGCAATGTCCGTTGCTCAAGGGGCGGCGCGTCGAGGCGCTCAACTTCGGCGTCGACGGATATGGGACCACGCAGGAACTGGTGACGCTGCGCGAGAAGGTGTGGGCCTACCAACCGGACATCGTGGTGCTCGCGATTTTTCTCGGCAACGACGTCCGCAATAACTCGGTCTCGCTGGAGCCCAATCTGTGCCGGCCGTTCTATATCGAGCGCGACGGCAAGTTCATACCGACCGGACCGTTTCAAAGCTCGAATTCGTTTCGCCTGTGGTGCATGACACGCTTCGACTATCGCAAATCCGGACTGCTCTCGCTGGTCGGTGGCGCATGGACGATTCTCCGCTCGCATAACCGACAGCCGACCGCCGAATTGCCGGTCGAACGCGCGATCAATTACAACATCTACAAGCCGCCGACCGACGCGGCCTGGCGCAACGCCTGGCAGATTACCGACGACCTGGTCGCGGAAACCCATCGCGAGGCCGCCCGGCACGGCGCCGCCTTTCTCACCGTGACCCTCGACACCGGCATCCAGGTTTGGCCCGACCCCAGGGTGCGGGACAATTTCATGAAGCATCTCGACGTGAGCGACCTCTTCTACCCCGACCGCCGAATCGCCGCGCTCGGCGAGCGCGACGGCTTCGACGTGCTGACGCTGGCCGAGCCGCTATACCGGTACGCCGAGGCGCATCACGCCTTTCTGCATGGCTTTGCGAACAGCAAGATTGGCTTCGGCCACTGGAACGCCGAGGGCCATCGCGTGGCCGGCGAGCTAATCGGCGAGCGGCTGTGCGCGATGCTCGAGGCGGGCAAGTGCGCGAGTTGCGCGGCCGGTCCGGCCGGACCGGCCGGAGCGTCAGGAGCGCCCGGTTTACCGGACGCTCCTGCGGCGCAGGGCGACGCGCCGCGGTAGCGGCGCGTGCGTCTGGCTTGCGGCGGCGAGGGCGGCGGGCGCGTCGCCCCCGCCGCCCTCGCCTTTAGCCCAGCCGCTGGTCGAATTGCAGAATTATCCCATCCGGGTCTTCGAACAGACACGTCAGCACTTTCTTGCCCGGCGGCTCGCCATACGCGATCGAGTCCGACTCATACGGGCCGACGAGGATCTGCACTCCGGCCGATTTGAGCCGCTCGACACGCTCGCGGAGATCGCTCACCCAAAAGGCGAAATGATGAATCCCGAGCTGATCGATTTTGATCGGCCGGCCCGACGGCTCGCCCGGCTTCTGCGACAGCACGATAAATCCCGCCTCCGGGCCGTCCGCCCACTTGAGGTAGACCGCGCGGCGGCGGTTTTGCGCCGGCTCGGCGAACAGCCGTTCTGAACCGCGCACCGGCTCCTCCTTGTCCAGGCTCACGGTCAGCCCCAACAAGTCGCGATAGAAGCTGAGCGAGCGCTCGATGTCGCGGACGCCGATTGCGACGTGCGAAATTCCACGCATTGCCTTTACCCTCCGCACTCTGGTCGAATGATGCGCAATCGTGAACAGCCCCTTTCTACTGTCCGCGTTCGATAGCCGTCAAATCCGCCCACCGCGGATTACGTCGGGCGTCGCGAGCGCGACGGCGGCGGCGAAAATCTTCGCCATAACAATCGCGACGATTTTCGCCGGCGGCCACGCGATGGGGACGGGATGCGCCTGGGCGCAGCCCGCCCCCGTTGCGGCGCCAAGCGCCGACGTGCAGATCGGCCCCAGTCCGAGCGCACAACCCGCGATTGCGGATCGCGAAATCGAGCAGTCGGCGGCAACGTTGGAGCAACTCGCGCGCGCCAACTTTGGCGACCTGGACGACGCCGAACTTAAGCTCGTGCATGCCGCGCCGCAGCGCGCATTGATGTGGGCGGGGCCGAATAACGACGCGAGCAATTCCGCCAACGATCCGTCAAACGCCTCGCAATGGCCGCCCGAACGGACGATCCGCGCGGCGCTCATCCGATGGCTCGCCGCAGACCCACAGGCGCGGCCGTATGTCCATCCAAGCGGTCTTGGAATCGGCGGCGCTAAGATCGACGGGCAGCTCGACCTCTCCTACCTGACGCTTTACACGCCGCTAACCATCATCAATTCGTCTATTCCCGAGGGAATCGACTTCTCCTTCGGCCATCTGCAAGGCCTCGATCTTTCGCGCGACGAGACCGGCCCGATCACGGGCGAGCGTGCAACGGTTGCGGGCGACCTTCAGTTGACCGGCGGAAAATATGGCCCTGTCTCAGCCGACCGCATCACGATTGCGGGCGACCTCCAGATGACCGGCGGCGACTTCGGACCGGTCAGTCTCTTTCGCGCCGAGATTGGCGGCAGCCTCGATTGCAGCGCCGGGCGCTTCGTCGGCGGCGTCGACCCGCTGTCTATCGTGGAAGCGAGCATCAAGGGTGACGCGTCGTTCAACAACGGCTTCACCACCAACGGCGTAGTCGACCTGACGCTCGCGCAGATCGGCCGCGGGCTCAGCTTCAAAGACGCGCACTTCGTCGGAGCGGGAGTCAACGGACTCAATGCCGATCGCGCTACGATCGACGGAACATTCTATTGGGACAGCATCGCGCGCACGCCTGGCACGGAGCTTAATCTCACCAGCGCTCACGCCGCGGCGCTGTGGGACGACGCCGCTAGCTGGCCCGCGGCCGGCAGTCTCTTCATCGATGATTTTGTTTACGGCGATATCAGCGGCGGGCCGACCGATGCGTCGGACCGGTTGCGCTGGCTCGCACGACAGCCGCCCGGCTATCGGCCGCAACCCTACGGCCAGCTCGCGAAGGTGATGCGCGAGCGCGGCTCGGACGTCGGTGCGGTCGATGTGATGATGGCCAAGGAGGACGCGCGCCGCAACCAGGGTGGGCTGGGATGGGGCGAGCGACTATGGAGCCGCGTGCTCGACGTAACGATCGGCTATGGCTACCGGCCGATGCGCGCGCTGTGGTGGATTTTCTCCTTCGTCGCGCTGGGCTCGATACTGTTCGAATTGGGTTACCGGGAGCGCGCGATTACGCCGACCGAGTCCGAAGCCTACGATCTATTCGTCAAGACCGGCGAGCCACCGCGCCATTACCCGCCGTTCAATGCAGTGGTCTACTCGCTGGAAAATTTTCTGCCGGTAGTTGACCTGCATCAGGGGACTTACTGGCGGCCCAATCCGCGCCATGGAACGGGCGGCCGGATGCGTGCGCTCTCGGGCACGCTGCTCCGATGGTACTTGTGGGTGCATATTCTGGCCGGATGGATAATTACGCCGCTGCTCGCGGCGGGGCTTTCGGGCCTGGTGCGCCCCGACTGAAGTTAGCGGTTCGCCAGCGCACGCTCTTTTGGAGATCGCGCGCGAAGGTGTGCTAGACAGAGATTGGCTCTCGCGCCGCGAAATGAATCCGCGGCGCGCGAGAACGTTTCGAATTTTGACTGCACAGCGGGAGGTAAATGGTGGCATCGATCGAATTCGGCGTGGCGCTGACCTCGGTCAAGGGAGTAGTTGAGTTCGCGAGGCTCGCCGAGCGCCTCGGCTACGACTACCTAACCTGCGGCGAACACGTGATGTTTCACGGGCCGGTATCGAACTCGCTTATCGCGCTGTCGGTGGCCGCAGGAGCGACCGAGAAACTAAAGCTGATGAGCTCGATCGTACTGCTGCCGCTGTATAACCCGGTGATGCTGGCCAAGCAAGCGTCCGTGCTCGACGTCGCCTCCGGCGGGCGCTATCACCTGGGCGTCGGAATCGGTGGCGAGTTCCCCAAGGAGTTCGAAGCCATCGGCGTGCCGGTAAAGCAGCGCGGCTCGCGCTCCAACGAAGCGCTCGAAGTAATCCGCAAGCTGTGGACGGAAAAAAACGTCACCTTCGAGGGCCGCTACACGCGCTTTTCCGGCGTCACGCTCGAGCCGGCCCCCACGCAGAAGCCTCATCCGCCGATCTGGGTCGCCGGACGCAAGGAACCCGCGATGCGCCGCGCGGCAAAGTATGCCGACGGTTGGCTGCCATACATGTATACGCCGGAGATGCTGCGCGAGAGCCTGACGAAAATCGACGCCTTCGGCCGCGAGGCCGGACGCGACATGAGCGCGTTTCGTCCAGGACTGTTCATCTTCACTTCGGTCTATCCCGATCGCAAAGAGGCCGAAGAAGTCGCCGCGCGCTCGCTGGGAAAAAACTATGCGCAGGACTTCTCGAAAATCGCCGGCCGCTACGTGCTTTACGGCAGCCCCGAGGATTGCCGCAAACGGCTGCGCGAATATATCGACGCGGGCGCGCGCACCGTGATGTTCAGTTGGGCCTGTCGCCACGACGATATCGAACGCAACATGGAAACGATCGCGAAGGAAGTTATTCCAGCGTTCCGCTAATCGCACCGCTAGGGTCTCGCGCAGCGCTCGCGGCGGTGTAGAGGGCACTATCTGATGCCAGGGTCTTCGACAAAAAAGCCGACCGGGCCATTGAGCGGCATCCGCATCGTCGACCTCACGCAGAATCTTTCCGGGCCGATGGCGACGATGATTCTCGGCGACCAGGGCGCCGACGTGATCAAAATCGAGCCGCCGGGAATCGGCGACTTCACCCGCGCGATGGGCGGAACCAGGCGCGGCGTCGCGCCGGCCTTCGCCGTGATCAACCGCAACAAGCGCTCGGTGGCGCTCAACCTGCGCGATCCGCGCGGCCTCGAACTGCTCAAGCGGATGGTCGCGCGCGCCGACCTGTTCGTGCAGAACCATCGCCCCGGCGTCGCTGAGCGCATGGGAATCGGCGAGGCGGCGCTGCGCGCGGTCAAGCCGGACCTCGTTTACGTTTCGATAAGCGGCTTCGGCGAAAGCGGTCCCTACGCCGATCAGCGGGTTTACGATCCGGTGATCCAGGCTATCTCGGGGCTCGCGGCGATCCAGGCCGACGTCGAAACGGGCCGCCCCCACATGATTCGGCTCATCATCCCGGACAAGGTCACAGCGCTGACCGCGGCACAGGCGATGACGGCGGCACTGCTCGCGCGCCAGCGTACCGGCGAGGGGCAACACGTGCGCCTGGCGATGCTCGACGCGGTGATCGCGTTCCTGTGGCCGGAAGGAATGGCGGCGTACACTTTCGTCGGGACCAATCGCTCCAGCATGCGCGCGGCCAAGGCGCGCGAGCTTATTTTCGAGACCACCGACGGTTTCATCACCGCGGCTGCCAACACCGACGCCGAGTGGCAGGGTATGTGCCGCGCGCTCGAGCGCCCGCAATGGCTGCATGACGAACGCTTCAAGACGCCGGTCGACCGTATCCGCAACGCCGACGTGCGCCTCGAGATGACCGCAGAGGTTCTGAAGACGAAGAGTTCCGCCGCATGGCTCGAGCGCCTGCGCGCCAACCAGGTGCCCTCTGCGCCGGTGCTAAGCCGCGAAGAGGTGCTGCACAACGTGCAGGTCGTGGCCAACCAGATAATCGTCGAATCCGAACATCCGCACGCAGGCCCGATGCGCCAACCGCGCCCGGCAGCGCGCTTTGAGCGCACACCGGCGGCACTCAGCCGTTTCGCGCCGTTGCTCGGAGAGCATACGGACGAGGTCCTCGCGGAAGCGGGCATCCTATCCGGCGAACTGGCCGCGCTCCGCGAGCAGGGGATAATCGCGTAACCAACCAGGGCGAGGCATCGGAGTAATGACGATGGCTAGAGCGGACGAAATCTTTAATCTCGACGTGGTCGGGCTGGCCGCGAAGATGCGCTCGCGCGAACTCTCACCGATCGAAGTCACCGACGCCTACCTCGATCGAATTGCGGCGACCGAAAAGCGCTTGTGCGCCTATATCACCGTGACCGCGGAACTGGCGCGCGCGAGCGCGCTTGCGGCTGAGCGCGAAATCGCCGCCGGCCACTGGCGCGGCACTTTTCACGGCGTGCCCATCGCGCTCAAGGACCTCTGCTGCACCAGGGGGATTCCGACCACCAGCGGCTCCAAGGTGCTCGCCGATCACGTTCCGGATTACGACGCCACCGTGTGGACCCGTCTTGCGGCCGCGGGCGCGATTCTGCTCGGCAAGCTCAACATGCACGAGTTCGCTTGCGGCGGCACCGCCAAAACGGCGTGGGGCACCACGCTCAATCCCTACGACCCCGAACGTATCCCTGGGGGGTCCAGCTCGGGCTCGGGAGCCGCGATCGTCGCGCAGAGCGCCGCGGCGACACTCGGCAGCGACACGGGCGGCTCGATTCGGATCCCGGCGGCGTTTTGCGGATGCGTCGGGCTGAAACAGACCTGGAGCCGGGTCAGCCGCCACGGCATCCTGCCGCTTGCCGACTCGCTCGACCACGTCGGCCCGATCACCCGCAGCGTGCGCGACGCCGCCGCAATGCTCCAAGTTATCGCCGGCCACGACCCCAACGACCCGACCTCGAGCATCGAGCCGGTGCCCGACTACTCGGCCGCTATCGGCCGCGATCTGAAGGGCGTGCGGGTCGGAATCATCCGTGAGCTGAGCCGGGACATCACGGCCGCAGTTGCGCAGTCGTTCGACGGCGCGATGCGCACGCTCCGCGATCTTGGCGCTATCGTCGACGAGGTTTCGATCCCCTCGATCGACGCTGCCCCCACGGTCGCGATGAACATCATGTACGCTGAGGGACTCGAGTATCATGAGCGATGGTTCACGGAGCGTCCGCAGGAATACGGCCGCGGCGTGCGCCGGATGCTCGAAGCCGCGCTCGCGTTGCCAGCCACCGCGTATGTCCGCTCGCAGCGTGCCCGCGCGCATATGATGGCCGAGGCGATGCGCGCGCTTGAGAGCCGCGACGTGCTCGCGACGCCGGCCTGCATGACGGCGCCGCTTAAGATCGCCGAGGCGCGCGAGGGCAAGCTCGGCCTGGCTCAACTGATCCGGCACACCGCGCCGTTCAACGTGACCGGTCAGCCGGCGCTCGCGATCCCAACCGGAATCGGCGCAGACCGCGCCCCGCTGGCGATACAGATAATCGGACGGCCATTCGACGAGTCCTCAGTGCTGCGCGTCGGCGACGCGTATGAGCGTGCGCGCGGCGCACTGCCGTCGCCCGAATTCAACTGAATTCAAACTGAAAAAGCCGGCTCGACGCGCGCGACGCTTAGCGAAACTCCGGCATTACCAGTTCGGCGAAGTCTCGATAGACCTGGCGTTGAAAATCCGCCGGCGGCTCGATCACAGTCTCCTTGATACCAGCCGCTTCCATTGCACGGATTTGCGCGACCAGTTCGTCGGGCTCGCCCACCAGGCAGGTGCCGCGAATCGCGTCGGGCGTGACGAAGCGCCGCTCCTCGGGCTGCATGAAGGTGCCGTGGCCTTCGTGAATCTGCCGGAAGCGCGCTCGCTCGGGCAGGCTGTAAGCGCTGACGCGCCGCAGGTAGTCGTCCCACACGTTGCGGAAAAAGGACGGGATCGCTTCATCTGACTGGCCGCGCGATTTCCAATTCTCGTAAGCGAAGTGCAGCGCGCTCGTCACCTGCGCGCCGGTCTGGTTGATCACGCGTTCCGAGGTCACGGACTCGCCCGCACGCAGCACGCACGAACTGGTGAGCGCGGCAGTATGGAAATCTGGCCCAAGTTGGCGCCCGGCGCGCTCAGCGCCGGCGCGAATTCGCGCGAGCCGTCCGCCGATACGCGCATTGATCCCGCCCGCGGTCACCCAACCGTCGCCGAACTCACCCGCGGCCTCGCATACCCTGGGCCCGTTGGCGGCAACGTAGATCGGAATCGGATCGTCTAGATTGATGAAGCGCCGGTCGCGATGAAGAAACTTGATCTCGCGCGTGCGGCCGCCCAGCGTGTACTCGACCGCCTCGCCCTGCAGCAGCGCGCGCACGACTTTCAGGTACTCGCGGAACTCGGCAACCGGCATCGGATTCTGCCCCATCACGCGCATCGCGGTATGACCGGTGCCGATCCCCAGGAACGTGCGGCCAGGTGCGATCTGATTGATGCTGGCGATAGAATGCGCAGTGACCGGCGCGATGCGGGTGCCGGCTATCGCCACCCCAGTGCCGATTTTGATACGAGCCGTGTTGGCAGCCGCCAGGGCGAGGACCGCGTAGCAGTCCGACCAGATCATCTGCGAGTCCGGAACCCAGGCGCGGTCGTAGCCCAGTTCCTCGGCGTAGCGGACGAGCTCCCACTTACCGACGTGTGTGTCGATGCCAATTCCGAATTCCATTTGCCTCCCCACTCATAGCGCATCGGAGGGGCAAAAGCCCACGAAATTTGGGGATATTTGCTGAAATTTGTCATAAAGAGTATGTCTAAGATGATTTAAAGTAGAGGTTTCTAATCGTAGGTCTGTGAAGAAAGGGCAATGGGTCCAGTAAGCTCACATTCGAGGGGATGAAATTTGAAGTCTAATCGGGTAATCTTGCGGCGTGGTGATGCCAAGCCACTTTGGGGTTACTAAAGGAGGCTGACAATGGAATTGATCACGCGGCTATACGTTAGGCTCCGCGAAACGGCCTTCGGAGCCTCTCGCGGCCAGACCTACACCGAATACGCTCTCATTTTTGTTTGCATCGTCGTTGCTCTGGTCGGCGGTTATCAACTTATCGGCAACAACCTGGGGAACTCAGTGGGCGGAGTCGCCAATCAGGTGGGCAATGCGTGAGATGGAGTGACGGCAGTTTTGTCCTCGCTTGAAACAGCTTGGCAAGCCGCCAGTGCAAGAACCTGGTGGCCGGCGTTCTTTGACTCGGGAAACTCCTAAGACCGATTAGAAATCGCTAGAGAGCATGATCAGCGCCATAGCGGCAGACTTTTGCGTCTGACTGACCCTATGGTAACTTGGCGCCGGCTACGGTGCCGTAGTTTTATCGCAATTGCTTGCTTAGTCGCGCCCTGGGAAGGAGCAGTCTGTCGATTCGGGCTGCTGCGGGGAGGTGAAGTGTGGGGGGACGATCCAGGGAGACGGAGCGACAAGTTCCTGCCGCAGATTTCATTCCCGCCGAGCAACCTCAACTGTCGTTGACACAGCAGGAAGGTGCGCCTAGGACGTGCTATCTGCCTGCGCTATTCGCGCTCCTGCTCTATCTAGCCCTCTCAATCGTATTCTTCGGCCGCGGACTCTTTGGACAGTTTTGCACCGCTTATATCGGCACAGGGACAGACCCTGCGCTGATGACCTGGTTTCTCGTATGGTGGCCACACGCGATCGCCAACCATCTAAATCCGTTTCTAACCCATGCCATCTGGTCGCCATCGGGCTTGAATCTCGCTTGGTCACCTTGCTTACCGCTAGTCTCGGTGCTTTTTATTCCAATTACTGTGACCTTGGGACCGGTCGCGGCCTTCAATACTCTTTGCCTGCTGAGCCTGCCGCTCGACGCATGGTGCGCATTCATACTATGTAGCTATATGACACGACGTTATTTGCCTTCTTTTTTGGGCGGATACGTTTTTGGCTTTTCGCCCTTCCTGTTAAGCCAGCTAATCGATGGGCATCTTCACATGGTATTGGTATTTCCGATCCCGCTTGCCGTGTATCTAGTGGTGCGTCGGTTGGCAGACAACATGGCCGAGACGCGGTTCATGTTACTACTCGTGCTGCTAATGGCTACCCAGTTCCTGGTCTCGATCGAGATTTTTGCGACAATGAGCATGTTTGGGACAATAGCTCTATTGCTAGGTTGGTCCTACGGCTCGGCTGAGACTAGAAAGCGCATACCCGCCTTGCTCAGAACGATAGCGCGAAGCTACGTTTGTGCCTTGATCGTGGTTGGCCCCTTTATTTACTACTTGTTCGGGTTTGGCTTCAGGCATAAGCCCATTTTTTCACCTGTTTTTTATTCCGCTGATCTATTAAACCTTCTGATTCCGACGCAGGTCAACCAAATCGGCCGACTTGCTATATTTCAATCGATATCAGGACGGTTTTTTAACGGCTGGTTGGCCGAGGCCGGCTCTTGCATGAGTCTGCCGCTTATCCTGATCGCTGCGAACCACACGATCTCTCGCTGGCGCGCGCACCAAAGCAGGTTTCTAGCCTACTGTCTGATTATTACGATCATCTCTTCGCTCGGACCTTTTTTGCACGTCGCATCGCGCAGTTTTCCAATCGCTCTGCCTTGGCTGCCTTTCATGCAATTGCCAGTGATCAATAATGCATTACCGGTGCGTTTCTCAATGTATACTTCTTTACTGCTGGCATTGGTCGCTTCGCTATGGCTCGCCGATGGTAACATACGAGCTACTGTCAGGCTCGGCTTTGCGGCCGCGATAGTCGCTTTCAACTTGCCAAATTTGTCGAATTCCTTCTGGAAAACAACCATTCACACTCCGACTTTTTTTCGAGATCAACTATATCCGCATTATTTGAAAAAAGGTCAGACATTGGTGATTCTGCCATATGCCGAAAAAGGTGAGGCGATGTTATGGCAGGCTCAGGCTGGTATGTATTTCAACATGGCGGAAGGCGCTGGTTGGCCGGATGCTTTTCGTCGCTGGCCGATTGCTTCGGCGCTTTCTGATCGCTCTTACGTTCCACATGGAAGCGAGCAACTGAAGGCATTTCTAGCTGCGCATGATGTGAGCGCGATTCTCGTTGCGGACCAAGAACTCGCCATCTGGCGAACGCTGTTTTCAGTGCTGGATCCGGCTCCTCTGGAAGTCGGTGGCATTTCGCTATACCGAGTGACCAAGTCAACGCCGCCACACGGCGAAAATACCCTGAACGCAATGCGATCCCAATTCGACAGGGAGCGTATCGCAGGGCTTGTAGCGATCGCCACCGAGTTCCTGTCGAAAAACGGCGGGATCGGATCGCTATCCGTACTTAAGGCAGAAGAGTTAAAACTTCTACCGCAAGATTCTTTGATCGGTCCGCCGCCGCAATTTGCTCTGGGTTCGGCGCGCATTTCGTTTCAATCGGCGCCACGCACGACCTTCGATCCCAACCTGATCACCGATCCCCATTTCGCCTATGGGCTATGGTTGGGCACGACTCCTGACGGGCTCGTCGGTGTGGGAGTGCAGGCCTGGTATCCAGGGGTTGCGCAGCTGATAGAAAAGCTCCGCGGAATTAGCAGCGGAATTTACTTTCCCTATCCCTATAAATTGGCGATTGGCGCGAAGCCGCCTGACGAGCAAGACGGCTGGCTGTTAATAACTTTCACCTGCGGGCAACTCGCCCGGGCCAGTGAGTTGCTGACTACGTCAACGAATAACGCGGGACGTTAAGTTCTCAAGGATATGAAAAACTGAATCTAAACTTTGCCGCCGAGTCGATGATGCGATGGACGGCCGAGTTACGATACATGAAAAGCTTCGTCTACAATCGCTTGCGCCCGTTTTGCCTCTGCTCTGGCATCGATTAAAGTTATCTACCACAGATGAGGCATAGATATGTCGTTCGCAGTCGAAAAGTTTAAGGTAGTTTTGCGGGATAGATTTCTACCGACCTTTTTATTCCGCTGGCGTGCCGCTCTAAACCACGTTCCCGACTCACATCTCTATAATCCCACTTTCCAGCCTTGGCTGGGTTTCGGTGAATTTCGTGAGCTGTATGATCAAATCGCTGGACATACATTGATCACTCGCGAGGCTGCCTGGGCTCTTTATTCTCTTGCCCGGCAAACACTCAGCGTTCCCGGAGATTTCCTCGAGGCAGGCGTTTATAGGGGTGGAACCGCGCGTCTGCTCAGGGGCGTCCTCGGCATGTCAGGTCACAAGCGAACCCTTCATCTGTTCGACACGTTCGGCGGAATGCCGAGGACCAATATGACTTTGGATATTCACCGCGAGAAGGATTTTTTAGACACCAGCGTTGAGGCAGTATCCGCGTTCATCGGGATCGAAGAATCGATTCTCTATCACGACGGATTGATCCCGGACACATTTAAAGGTTTAGAAAACACCCGTTTTGCCTTCGCACACATCGACGTGGACATTTACCAATCGGTTCTAGATTGTTGTAGGTTTATATATCCCCGGGTGGTGCCGGGAGGAATATTGATCTTCGACGATTATGGCTTTGCTTCGTGTCCAGGGGCGAGAGTAGCTGTTGACACTTTTTTTAAAGACAAGCCAGAGATCCCATTCGTGCTGCATTCGGGGCAGGCAATTGTTTTTCGCACCAGCGGCAGGCAGTATAAAGAAGGAGTTTAACATCGCTAGCCAAACATCAAACGCTAGTCGACACATTTTGGCGAGGACGATCTAGGTACATTTCGGAGGAAGTGTTGGCAGCAGTTGGCAGGCGAATCACCATCGCGATGATCACCAGAAACGAGGAGAGGGCGGTGGGAAAGGTCATCGCCGACATTCAAAGAGCGGTGCCTGACGCCGAAATAGCGATCGTGGACAGCAGTTCCGACTGTACCGCCGAGATCGCACAGTCGCGGGGGGCACGGGTAATCAAGCAGTTTCCGCCGCGCGGCTATGGCCCCGCAATGGACAAGGCACTGCGCTCGAGCGGTCGCGAAGTAGTCGTTACCCTAGATTGCGACGACACCTACCCCGTCGAGTTTATCGAGCCCATGGCACGCATGGTGCTCGAGGACGGATACGATCTAGTCGATGGCTCGCGTCTCGCGGGCAAGCCCGGGGCGATGCCGTGGATCAACTACCTTGCCAACTGGGGCTTCGCTTGTCTGGCTTCTCTTGCTTTCTTTTACCGCGTTCGCGATCTGCATAGCGGGATGCGAGCATATCGCAAGAGTTTAATCGACAGCCTGAGCTACGACATGAATGGTGCGGCTCTGCCGGTGGAGTTGCTCTTGCGACCGATTCGCGAGGGCTACGAGGGCTACAAGATAAAAGCTATCACAATTCCCTATCGTCCTAGGATCGGCGAAAGTACTATGCGCCCGCTGCCAAGCGCATGGTGGACACTAAAGCGGATTTGCCGTAGCCGTTTTGCTTGAGGAGGCAAAACAAAGTCAACCGAAGCCCGCGATACGCCACCTCAACTAACGGCGGTGATGCATTCGAAGGTCAGCGTTGCGCGCGCATGCTCGGCGGACAGACCTTGACCTCGCGGACCTTTATCGCGATCTTGCGTCACGGCGAGGACTATGCAGTGACGGATTTGGATGGGAGGGGCGATGATCATCACCAGAACTCCGTTGCGCATTTCTCTTGGAGGTGGAGGCACCGACTTGCCGTCCTACTATCGCGAGTTTAGCGGATTCGTGCTGTCGGCTGCGATTAATAAGTATGTCTATATCACCATCAATCAAACATTTTCTACGGGTTACCTGCTGAAGTATTCCGAGATGGAGCTGGCCGATTCATATGAAAGCATTCGGCACCCATTGATTCGTGAAGCATTGCAGTTGCACGAAATGCCTCCGTGTTTGGAGATCGTCAGCATCGCCGACGTCCCCGCAGGTACCGGCATGGGTTCCTCAGGCAGCTTCCTAGTCGGATTGCTGCATGCCCTGCATGCCTACAAACGTAGTCCTGTAGCGGCTGAAACGCTGGCCCGCGAGGCGTTCGACATAGAAATGAACCGTCTGGGCATGCCCGTTGGTAAGCAGGACCATTACATTGCCGCCTACGGAGGACTGGCGTGCCAGGAATATCGGGCCGACGACAGCCTCGTCGTCACGCCCTTGCACCTGAGCGATCAGGCCATATTGGAACTGCGTGACTCGTTGATGCTGTTCTTCGTCGGTTACACCCGTGCCGCCGCCAACCTGCTGCAGGAGCAGAAGAAACGATCCGAACAGGGCGACCCGAGCATGCTCGAGAGCCTGCACTTCGCCAAGCGGCTCGGCTTGCAGATCAGGGCCTTGCTGGAATCTGGCGACATCCCTCGATTTGGCGACCTCATGCACGAGCACTGGATGCGCAAACGGGCTCGTTCAGATGGAATGACCAACCAGCGCATCGATGACCTTTACGATCTGGCACGCACGCGTGGCGGAGCCACAGGTGGCAAGTTGGTAGGCGCGGGCGGGAGCGGCTTTTTGCTGTTTCAAACCAAAGATCGGCGGCATTTGCGGGACACTATGACCGAGGCGGGTCTCAGCGAAATGGACTTTAGCTTTGATTTTGATGGCTCGGTGGTTCTTCTGCGCAATCATTGAGGCGCGCCAGGATCACTACTCGAAAAGCGAGTAATCCGGGAGCGATGCCGCACACCAGATGCTCGACTGGCAATACGTACCGCAAGTAAAGACGATAAGCAGGTGATTCGAGTATTGCGCTGGAGCCGCCCTTCCTTCCCAAGAGACCCTTCAGCGCGGGCATAAATGCGCGTGCGATTCCCGGTTCCCAGGTCCTGCACAGCGGCGTGAATCCCGCCTCGATAATTAGCTCACTGGCCGTGCGGAAGGTGAAAAAGCGCAGATGCGTACGATCCAACACGCCGCTGGCACGGTAGTCGAAACGCCCGAATAGGAGCCGGAACCTGTTATCCCAAACCGCAACGTTTGGCAGTGAAACGATCAGCTTCCCATCGGGTTTGAGAAAACGCCGGTAGAAACGCAACGCGGTTTGAGGTTCAGCTGAATGCTCGAGCACGTCCGCGGCCATTATCCAGTCGAACTGTCGTCCGTTGAGAGCAATAGCCACGGCGTCCAACTTCATGAAGTCGAGTTCAATTACTTCACTGATGCGCGTGCGTGCCGTCGCGCAAGCGATCGGACTGTTGTCAATGCCAGCGACTGTGTATCCCAGTCGCTCTACTTCGAGTCCCAAACGAGCGCGTCCGCAGCCCAGGTCGAGCACGCTGCCCAGCTTTCGATCGCGCTGCCGTGCATTACGGAACAGTTGGATGACGGCATTATTGATGTCTTCAAAGTGATAATAGCTTGAGCCAGACTCGGTCGTCATACGACCGGGTTGCTGCTCTGCAAGGTCTGCTCGCACTCCCCGTTTCATCACCTCGACGCTTCCAACCCTTCGCTCGCCTCGCAGTCAAGCGAACGCGCGATCGCCAAGCCGCGGCGTACCGCTTCGTCTATGTTGATGTACTCGAACTCTTGCGTTGCGGCCGACGCTGACAAGGCCCAAGTCCCTGAGGTATTTCGACGCCTTCGTCAGGCGATTCTGGTAATCAAAGGTGCGCACCACATACGCGTGCTTTGTCCGATGAATTCTGCGAAAGCGCACGTCCTGTCGCCCCAAAAACCCCATCGCTTCGAGTCCGTCGGTTACGCGATGAATAATCTCCTCGTCGCTCAACTCGTGAATCCCGTCACCAGGGTTGGTCGTGATTTCCGCCGCAATCGCCATATGGCCAGGAGGCGCGCCTTCCGCAGTGAAGCTCAGCGAAAAACTCAGCCGATGGAACGGAAGCGCAGGATCCGGAACGTACAATGCAGTAAGCGGCGGGGGCGAGTCCGACGCCGCTCCGATCATGACAACGCTCAGCGAGTTGTAGCGCAAACCGTGAACGCCACGGCTGATTGGCTCAGGCACGTCCGGCAGCCCGTCCATCAGATCCTGGATCGGTATGGTGGATACGATCTTGTCATAAATTTTGGTGATACGGCCGTTGCTCACGTGCCATCGTTCGCTGTCGCGCCAAACTTTCTCCACACGAAAATTCAATGTGATGTTCCGGCAATCCTTCGCGAAGGAACGTCGCAACATTTCGATTCCACCAGTCTTCGCGTAACCAAAATAAAATTGATGGGTATAGCCTTCCGTCTCCACACCAACGGCGGACTTTATCACATCTTCGACAGGCGGACGCGGTACCGGCCATCGACTCAATCCAACGATATTTGATCGGCGGGGATGTTCCAGATTTTCTCGTTGAGCGCTACATCGTGCTCGCGCGCCAGTTCGATAAGCATCTCCGTACCGGGCTTGGGACAATTGCAAGCGTCGATCGTCCTGCGGACAGATTTTAGTTGCGTCCACAGGCAGCATGGCCTTTATGCCCGCTGTCATCACTTGCAGTGATGTGGCTCCTGTGAGCCTCGGGCAACATCCGACTGATTCGTCACTACGAACAGCTTGAATCCGGCCGCACGTAATCTTTGCAATGTCTCATCAGCGTCGGATTCGATTTCGAACTCGGACACTCCTTGGGGCGGTCCGTTTTCCGTCCCGGAACACCACTTTATTGATAACCCATCCCGATCCAAAAAAATGCTCTTTTGCGCACGGAAATCCACTATTGGACAGATTTCACGGGCCGTTCTAATCTAATGTTATCTCAAGGGATGTCACAGCGTAGCATATATTGCGCTTAGCTGCCAGCTAATGGCTCGGGGTAGAGCTCTCTCTTTTCGCCGCGCAGGACGAGAACATTGAGTCAAGAGTCCTTATTGCAGAATTTAGCATGCTATAGCGGTCTTCAGCGGTTCATGCAGCAATCTTATTAGTAAGTGGCTGTCTGCGAGGCGCCGCAAAGAAAGTTGGGCTATGGCATGCTTGCGGTTTGTAGCCGCAGTGGATTCGCCTAGTGCAGCCGTCACAGTGCCGGGTGTTCATAGCCTCTTCATCGTGCCGACGAAACAGATATGCCATTCCTGCGATGTCGCAAAACGTCGAGGCGCCCTCTTTTCGCTTTTGCATTGCCAGAAAGCACACTTAGAGGAGTGCCAGTCACAATTGCCGCGCTCAATTATTAGCGATAAGAGGCCGGCCGAACCGAATTTTACTTCAGGAATCGTATGCTCCGAATGCCGGAGGGTTTCTTGCGCGTTGCCCTCGCTCACAGGCCGCATTGCGAGCGATTCCGCTAAAGAACAAGTCTGAGCCGGCGCTCTACTAGCCAGGATCGTTGGCTTTGTCACCATTGCCAGCGAAACACGCGTCGCCCCCACCCACGTTCCGGAGTGTCTTGAAGATGCGTCAGACCGGCCTGGCTAGGCGAATAGCGGCCGAATGCAGCACCAGAGTGAAGACGAAATTCATGAAAGCCACGATGACAAAAAGCAGACCGGCTATCGCCAGGTGATGACTTCGTCCAATGTCTCCCGAAAGCGTAAATCCGAGCCTCCAGTATTCCCTAAGGAGCGGAAGCATGAGTAACGTTCCGAACACGAACACGCCTGCGCCTAGGACAATTGAGCGGTTGTAGCGAAAAAGGCTCAGTAAACGACGGGTCGACTCTCCATTGTAATCATGGAGGATCTTCGCTATGCACCCTAAATAAACGCTTTGTATACCAACAATGGTCAGAGTCATCCCCAACAGCATCCAGTAAAGAGAGAATGTGAACCGTCCGATCTGGATCGGGCCCCCGACCAAAGGCAGCGTAAACAGCAATCCCAGTGCAATCAAACCAAGCCCGGGCCGAATCGTAAAAAATTCGGAACCATGCGTTAACATTACTTCGAGATTTGACCACCCTGCCTTCCACGGCGACAGCCATCCTGCACGCTTGTGATGACTCAGTCTTCCTTCGGGGTCTTTGAAGAATCGGACGGGAACCTCAGCAGTCCGGAGCTTCATGTGCACAGATTTTAAGACCATCTCGGAAGCATATTGCCATGATTCCGACTCCAATTTCATTCGCACCAGGGCTTCCGTAGTGATGCCACGCATTCCGCAATGAATGTCTGAAAAGTGCGTTCCATAAAGCAAGTTCAGAATCCAGGTCGTAACGGGAGTCCCGAAATACCGGTGCAAGGCCGGCATGGAACCCGGCTGGATATATCCTCTAAAACGGGATCCCATTACAAACTCGTAGCCCTCCCGGAGTTTCTGCAGAAATGGCTCCAACTTGCGAAAATCATAGGTGCAGTCCGCATCTCCCATGATCACGTACTTGCCGTGGATGTGCGGAATGCCTTCCTGATACGCGCGGCCCAGCCCTCTGCGAAGCGCTTTGATCACGCGAGCGCCCTTTGCGGTCGCCTTTTCCGGCGTACTGTCGGTTGAACTATCTATCAGAATAATTTCCGCGTCGACCCGTGAGTGAGCAATTCCCTCTCTGCACCAATCGAGAAACTTTTCGACGGTTATTTCTTCGTTCAACGTGGGCACCAGGATGGTCAATTCGGTGACTTTCTGGTCGGGCACGGACGCAGCTTCCACTTTAGGCGAAATTGAGCTTTGATTTTTGTCCACGCAAGCCATCCCTCGCTTCTACAAGTCGAGTCTATTTCTTTAGCGACATTTGCCGTGGAACCGTTTCTAAGTGCGGCAGGCTCTTTTCATCATCGAATACCCAAGCCCGCTTCTGGGGGTAATATCGCAGGACCTCTTCATCCTTGCCGTGCGGAGCCGACTCGTAGGGCCGCAGCGTGATCCCCTCATCATAATCGAGTATCCAGGCACGCCGCTTGAGATAATATCGCAGCAATTCTTTATCTTTCCCCTCAGTCATCGCACGCGCCCACACGATTCGGGACTGATCGATATCTGCATCATTATACACCCACTCGTTGAAAATATTGTGATGCGGACCGTACCGAATCAACACCAGGAGCTTGCCGGGCTCCTTGTCCAGGCGCGCCAGTACGCCTTGGCGTTCTGCAATGATTAACTGGCGGACAACATCGAAGCGAGCGCCGGATAAAGCATTAGTGACCCAAGGAAGCTCGAATAATCCAATCCAACAAAACAGCGCAACGATCACAAGCGTGCGTCTTCTCCCCGGGGGGAACCGCGATGAGATATCCTGGACTGCCGCGGTGGCGAGCAGAAATATCAGGACCGTCGCTGGGGCAAAGTAATGCGGCACAAGATCAGATTCAAAGGCCAATCCCAGATAGAAGAACAACAACAACACCAGTGGTATTCGCAAGCGGTGATTTCTCAACAGCCGCGGCGAAGAAAACCCCACACAACAAACAAGAGGAATCCACAAGAAGAAATCCAGGAGCTTCACGAGATCCCGCGCGTGTACAAAAAGGATATGCTGCCGCTGGAATTGCTTTTCCGCTGCGTCCCAGCCGACCCAGAAGCTACGAAACGCCTCGTGGTCATACTTAGGTTCTGGCCGAGGACTAATCCAAAGAAACTGCGACCACGAAGAATACTGCTGTTCGTATAAGCTATATGGCATGAGCAGAGGATGACCCGTCACTCGATAGTTGTAGTATCCCATCCAGATGAACGTTGGAAAGAGGACCAACGCTATCGGTAAAGCGATGGAACGCATCAGCTTCGAAGGACTTTGATAACCGCGCCGGATTAGCAGCGCCAAACGAATGAGCAGAACGACAGCACACGAAATACCGAGAACGGCGCCCTCATAGGGGCGGGTATTTGCTAGAATCGCCAACCCGACGCCAAAAGCCAAGGCCGGAGCTGGCGTCGGGCGTTTCATTAACCTCGCGAGCGCGCCCACAAGGAGCGCGCCGCCGATAGCTGCTAACGTCCCGCCCATGTAGCTCTCGGTCCAATAACTCCCGGTGAGCCGCATAGCGACCAGAAGTCCTCCCGCGATCGCCCATCCACTGGGCAACCAGGCCCACAGCGCCCACGTTACGAGTCCGCAGAGAAAAGCCATGCTGATAAACAGCGCGGCCCAGGGCCGATGAAACACCAGTTGGCCGAAAGCCAGCATCAGGCCGTTGCCAGGCGGGTACTTCGAGGCATACGTGGGATGCAACAGTTCGTGGAGCGTCTCAAAGTGGACCCACATTGGAGGAGTTGGATTGGTGAGGCGTCCGTGAGCAAAGGTCTGTGCGGCAAGGAGATAGCTAAACTCGTCGTGCATCGATGGTTGTGGTGGTGGAATGACGAGCAATAACAAAAGACGCAGGCTCAATGCGATCACGCCAACAAAAACGGAAGCTACTACAACGTGCCGACTGAGAAGAACGGCTCGCCGGCTAAGCCAAATCGAAACGCCAACTGCACCGTGTGATTCCATCTTGAGAACTCTGGCCCTAAATCCGGAAAGATATCGCTATGCACCTGGCGTCTCGCCGGGTACGCCTTTAGGGGGTTGATGGTTCATTCGATAGAGTTCTAAGCGAAGGTTCTAAAACTTCAAGAAAACTGCTCTAATAGTTCAGAGTGCGGCGTACTCATGATAGGTAAACTGTATTACACATTTGTCTCACGTCCGCGCGCGCGTGTGTTGCGAGATCATCTTGTAGAGATGATTCCGCCAGCCGCAAAAGTCCTCGACGTGGGATGCGGCGATGGTTTGCTGGCCAGTTCGATTGTCGAAAAGCGTCCGGACGTTTCACTTTCAGGAATCGATGTTCTGCTACAGCCGCATGCCACAATTCCCGTAGAGTTGTACGATGGGAAATCAATTCCATACCCCGATCATAGCTTCGGAACAGTGCTGTTCGTCGATGTGCTCCATCACACTATTGACCCGCTGGCGCTGCTCAGGGAGGGAGGACGGGTGGCCCGCGACTGCATAATTGTCAAAGATCACAATCGTAACAATCTCTTAGCGGCTGCAGTATTGCGTTTCATGGATTGGATGGGTAATGCGCGCCATGGGATCGTTCTGCCTTATAACTATTGGCCGGAGCGACGCTGGCGAGCCGCGTTCGCCGAACTGGGATTCACCGTTGGCGAGTATCGGCACAACCTGGGGCTTTACCCGCCGCCCGCCAAGTGGATCTTCGACGGCTCTTTACATTTCATCGCCCGGATTCATGTAAATGGCAAAGAGGTTCGAAGAAAGCCAATTTAGTTTCTTTCCGCCTGGTACAGGTACCAGTTCCTCTCGCCCCAATGAGCTTTATGGAGTGATAAGACTCTCATTTTGAGTGCCTCTTTCATCCGATTACTCAGGGCTTGCACCAGCACGGCGGCACACCGCGAAAGTGTTCAATCCGAATTTATGCTTAAAACATTGAATGTTAGAAGGACAGAAGCCCGCCCTAACTATCAGTGGCCACAGGTCTTTCGGATCGTAGTAGCACTTATGATCATCGATCTCCGAAGGCGCGCTGAGACCCAAGCGAAAAGCCGATAATTCGAGCCAGCGTTTACCCGTCCAAGACGGAACGTTGACGAGACAGACGCCGTCCGGCGCAAGAACGCGATGACATTCCACGAGCGTCTCCAAGGGGTGCCAAAGATGTTCCAAAACCGAAAGACAAAGAACGATATCAAGCGTGCCGGAATAGATCGCAGCCAGGGCTTCCGGCATCCGGCCCTCGATGCATCGAATTCGCTTGTCCTGCTTGAGATCGGCAGCAAGAGACACATCGACTAGCGTCAACTGCCCGGCAATTTCTATGAGCGTACGATCTAACGCGGCTTCATATCCGCATCCGAAATCTCCAACTTTCTTACCCGCGAACTCGGGGACGAAACGGTGCACCTGCCGCGACGAAAGCCATACACCGAATCGGTCCACCGGCGTGAGATGGAATGTCTCCCCGAAAGACGTCGTGCGCTCAGAAATTTTCGGAGCCATCTGTTTTAAGTCCGCGAAGATCTTTAATTGTTTTTTCGCCTCGTACAGGGAATCGAGCCACCGTGCTTGTTAGCTTATGGAGTGATCAGGCTTTCGCCTTATCCGTCGTGCTCGTCCAATGAAATTCTGACCGGATGGCCCAGAAACGACGTGTTTTATTCAACCACCATCAACAAGAGGCCAGCACAGTGCCACGGCCAATATTTCGCCGCGGCTGGCGCGCTGGACCGCGGTCTTGGCCTCCAGTTCGGCGGGCATTGGTTTGCGGACGGTAGACGTCACCGCCGACATTTCGCTCTGTCCTCTATGCTTGGAATCCCGCCCTCGATCGGTCCACCCCCGCCTCAACAGTCAATCCGCCAATTGGATGTTAGCAACGGTTCTATCGAAAGACAAGACACTTCATATCATAACAGAACACTCACGATCACCAATTCTCGCCTCAAGTCAGTAGATTGATCGTCGGCAAGTGACGCTCATTGGCTATCATAGCCCTCCGTAACCAGTACTTGACGGGTTGTCAGCTCAACATCGTCGACACGCCGGCCCGAGGGCCGGCATGCCAGCCGGAGGCGAGCCGGCACGGTAGATTGTCTGAAAGCCTCGGCGACCAGTGACCTCCAGACTGCCTAGCGGCTAGCGGCGCTTTCCAGCGCCACGTTGGAGTGGTGCTCAGGCGTTGGTTCGGCTTCGAGACGGCGTGGGACCATCCGCGAGCCCTGCTCGGCGCCGCTCTCTTCTTCGAGATACTGCGCGTCCGAGTTCACCCGCCACAGATCGTAGGATGCGCCCATGATGTTGCGGGCGGCCATCAACCCGGTCATCATCGCGTGGTCCTGGTTGTTGTACTTGTGCATGCCGTTGCGGCCGACCAACTGCAGATTGGGCATCTCGCGTTCGATGAATGCCCGAATCACGTCGACCGCCTGGCGATACTCCCCATCGTAGACCGGGTACGCGGCGCGCTGGCGGACCACGGTTCCGTCAATCACCTGCGCTTCCTTGGACAGCCCCAGTTTCGCCAGTTCACGCGTGCCCAACGCGACCAGGTCCGCGTCGGCCGAACTCCACATCGAATCCGAATCGAAGCAGAAGTACTCGAGCCCCAGCACGGTGTAGCGCTGGTCCGGGACCATGCCGGGACTCCAGTTCTTGAAGTTCTGGATGCGGCCGACACTGACGCCGGGCTCGTGAATGTAGATCCAGTTGTCGGGGAAAAGCTCCGGCTCGTCGATGATGAGCGCGACGGTTATGAAATCGCGATAGCGCAGACTGCGAGCCGCCTGCGCAACCTCGGGCGGCGCCGGAGGGTCGAGCGCACCGATAAGCTCGCGTATCGGCATGGTCGAGATGAAGTGACTACCCGTGTAGGTATGTCGGCCGTCGGAGGCGGCGGTGGTGATGGAGCTAACGCCGCCCTTCCCACGTTGAATCGCGACCACCGATTCGCCCATTTTAAGCGCGGTGCCGCGGCTCTGAACGGTTTTGGCCAGCTCTTCCCACATCTCGCCGGGCCCGTGCATCGGATAGCGGAAGCGATCGATCAAGGTCTTGATGACCTGGCCCCGATTGCCGAATCCAAGCGCACGCTTAATCAGTACGCGCATCGAGAGGTCTTTGATCCGCTGGGCCGCCCAGTCGGCGCTGATCTCGCTGCACGGAATACCCCATACTTTCTCCGTGTAGCTGCGAAAGAACGTCTCATAGAGCCGCCGCCCGAAGGCGTTGACCACCCAATCCTCGAAGCTGCGAATTTCGCGCTTGGGCCAAACCCGAGCCGCCATGTAGCTCAGCATGCAGGCGGCCGACTGGAACAGGCCGAGCTGGCTCAGCGCGTCCCACGTTTCGAGCGGGTATTTGAAGAAGCGGCTGCGATAATAGATGCGCGAGAGCCGTTCGCGCTCGAGCATCCGGTCGCCCAGGATGTCACCCCAGAGCTTTTCGATCTCGGCGTTCTTGGAAAAGAAGCGGTGACCGCCGATGTCGAAGCGAAATCCCTTGTAGCTGACGGTGCGGGCGATGCCGCCGACGTGCTGCGGATCCTGCTCGACGACCACCACCGGCCGTCCGGCTGCCGAAAGCTCGTGCGCCGCGGTCAGCCCGGCAGGACCCGCCCCGATTATTACGGTCGTGTCAGCCGCGCCGACAGTTCTCGATATTGTTGACGCGGAATCCGCCCCTTCTCTGCTCTGCACCGTCATGGCACGACGACTTTATCCTAAGACGTTGACACGACACAACACGCGGTTTCGCATGCTTACGCACAGTTGAGCGGAAAAGCTCGTACGGAGAAGCTCTGCCGTTGGTACGACTGCCGCTTGCCCCCTGCGCAATGTGCCTCGAATTCGCGACCGCCTTTAGCGCCGACTCCAAACGCGCTATGGGAATGGCAGAGGCCCGGGGAGCCCGCGCAATATGCGAGTGATCGACGGAGACAGCCACTTTATCGAACCTCTCGACCTGTTCGAGCGCTACATCGATCCCGCCTGGCGCGACCGCACGGTCCGCGTCGATATAGATTCGAGCGGCCGCGTCATCGGGCTCATCGTCGACAACCGGCCGATGCGGATGGCCGACCTCGACGAGCTGATGAGCGCATGTGCCGGGTACGGGCAGAAGGAAGAGGGCCGCAACATCAGCGACTTCGACCTTTACCGAATCGCGAGCCGGAGGTGGCAGGACATGGACCTGCGTATCGGCTACCTCGACGAGGAAGGCTTCGCCGCGCAGGTGCTATACCCGACGATGGGTCTTTTGTGGGAGAGCTCGGTCGACGACCCGCAACTGGCCGACGCGCTCTGCCGCGCGTACAACACCTGGGCCTTCGAACTGGTGGCCGGCCACAAGGATCGATTGTTTCCGGCCGCGCACATCTCAATGCGCGACGCGGCGCTGGCCGCGCGCGAGATGGCACGAGTGGCAAGGCTTGGCTGCCGCACCATCTTCGTCGGCGCCGCGCCGGTCGGTGGGCGCAGCTTCGGCAACCCTGACTTCGATCCGATCTGGGCCGCCGCGCAGGAACTCGACCTCGCCGTCGGCATCCATCTGGTGGGCCATCCCAACTACACCGGCAGCCAGTGGTATCGCACCGGCAATCCCGGCTTCATGTACATCACGATGATGAACGTGCAGGACCCGCGTATCGCGCTGACCTCGATGATGTACGACGGCGTGTTCGAGCGCTTTCCGCGGCTGCGCGTCGGCACGATTGAGTCAATGGCGGGATGGGTTGGCGAATGGCTCGAGCGCGTTGACTATCGTTACAAGTACCTCGGCCATACGTCCGGGATGAAACATTCGGCGGCCGAATATTTCGCGCGCAACATCTGGGTGAGTGCCAACCCCGAGGAACGGATGTTTCCGCTGATGGTCGGATTCGCCGGTGACGATCGCTTCTTCATCGGGTCGGACTATCCGCACGCCGAGGGCTTCGTCCATCCGGTTCGCACCACGCGCGAGCTGCTGGGGGCCTTGCCCGCGCGCTCGGTCGAGAAGATCCTGTGCGACAATGCCGCCGCATTCTATAAGATCTGAAGCCGCCGCTCCGGGCATGGAGGAACATCGTATGGCAACCAACGTCGCGGTATGCCTGTCGTTCGATTTCGACGCGATCTGCGTATGGCTCGGGAGCCTGAACGCGACTTCGCCGAGCGCAATCTCGCGCGGCGAGTTCGGCGCCGTGGCGACCGAGCGCTTGCTGGATATGCTTGCGCGATGGGAAATCAAGTCGACCTGGTTCATCCCCGGCCACACCATCGATACCTACCCCGACCTGGTACGCCGGGTGGCGGATGCGGGGCATGAAATCGGCCATCACAACTACTGCCACGAAAATCCAATCTCGCTCTCGCTCGACGAGGAAAAGCGGGTGCTCGACCGCGGAACCGAAACGATTCGGCGGATAACGGGCAAGGCGCCGGAGGGCTTTCGCTCGCCCGCCTGGGACCTGAGCCCGCACTCGCTCGGTCTCCTGCTCGAGCGCGGGTTTCTCTACGACAGCAGCCTGATGGGGAACGACTACACGCCCTACTACTGCCGCGTCGGCGACGTCGCGGCCAAGGACGGCCCCTACATCTTCGGGCGCGAGGTGGAGATGGTGGAACTGCCGGTGACCTGGGGCCTCGACGATTTTCCCGCTTTCGAGTGGCTTTATGGGGTGAACCAGGGGCTCTCGGCGCCGTCGCAGGTTTACGAGCGATGGGCGGGTGATTTCGATTATCTGTGCGATTTCGTCGGCGCGGGCGTGTATTGTCTGACCATGCATCCGCAGGTCATCGGTCGCGGCCATCGTTTGCTGATGCTCAACCGGCTGGTGGAGCATATGAAGGAGCGCACCGGCGTGAGCTTCCGCACGATGGCGGAAGTCGCGCGCGAGTGGAAGCGCAAACATCCGCTCAAGGACTCCCACACCTCGCGATGAGTTCGGAAACGGAATAAGAAATGGCCTCAGCAATGCAGCTCTATGCGGCCTTAGCGACTCGCATCGCCTGGTCCGTGGGGACTGAAGCGAGATGATGTTATTCGTGAGGTTTGGTAGGGACATCCTCGACCCGGTGCCTCCGGAGCTCGGAAAAAATCGACAGTCGTCGTTAGTGATCTTCGATGGGCCGAAGGAGATGACTTACTTCGTGAGTCACTGATGGTTACTTGATGCAACTGGCGGTGCTTACTAACCTGCGCAGCGCCGACAAATGGACACCACGCGACTGCCCTGCACATCATTTCGGCTAAACTGAAGCTCCGCTCCGGCAGCCCGTAGATCGGTCGCCATGCGCCTAAGCGCATTACCCACGCCATTGGCCGCCTTGTGCTAGCGCACCGAACTGCGCGTCGCGTCGCGTCAAGCCGGGGATGAAAGTTATGCTACCGTTCCGGTGAAAGCCTCGCGCGCCAGTTCGGGTCAGCAGTTCGTAGAACGGAGAGACCTCGAGCGAGGGGCCGCGTGCCTCGGCGCAATCGGCGTGGTGAGCCGCAGCGTCTCCCCCCACTTAATGCCCAAGGCTTCCTGGCACCCGCACCCAAAAGCGCGAAGTCCGCCAGCCGTGGCGGGCAATCGAGCTTGATCTGGGGGAGATTTCGTACTCCCGCCACAGCCGCGTCGAGCAAGGCACCCCAGTTCAGCGCACTGATGTTCACGGGTTGCCTTGAACATTAGTGGACACTCGGCATAGAAGGTTCCGCCCTCGTCTTCGCTGTAGAATGTCGGCCACCGAAGCAGTGGGACAACATGTGGAAATCGCTGTCAGCGCCGTCAGCGCTGTCAGCAATTCAACGTGAGACAGAGTTCTCCGTCCCCTAAGGATTCTTAACTGGGCTAAAACTCAGCTAAGTCACAGTTGCGTTTTTGGACGAGGAGGCCTTTGGCTTCGCCAGGTCAGAAGCCACGCGGTTCTGCTGACAGCGCTGACGGCGCTGACAGCGATTTCAACGTTCCGGTTAGCGACCGCACAGTGACAATTCGTCTTCCGCTGTGGTCGGGACGGCTGAACTCTAGCTCAATTCCCGAGTCGCGGAGGGTACTTACCATCCGCCGAAGAGTATTGCCTAGCACGTGAGCGGCTTTTGGCCAACGCGCTGAGCGGCGATGCTCGTCACTAGCAGTCGACTCAAGGCGCACGCGAAGTTCTGCGACGGTCCCAGCAAAGCCCTCCCGGGCTAATTCGGCCAGCGGCCCGTAGAGCGGGGATGCCTCGAGCGCGAGGTCGCGTGCCGCGGCGCAATTGGCCTGGCAGGCCGCCATCGCCTCTCCAGGCCGCATGCCCAAAGCTTCCTCACACGCGCTCACCCACAGCGCGAAGTCCGCCAGCCGTGGCGGGCGCTCGAGCTTGACCTGCGGAAGATTTCGGAGTCCCGCCACCGCCGCGTCGAGCAAGGCACTCAGGATCCGTGGCTGCCGCTCAGAGAATTCACGCCAGAACTGCGCCTCGTCCCGCCGAATCTCGGGCGTGATACTCAGAAACTCGACTATTAGCGCACGGTCGAGAAAATCGGGCCTTGCCGTGCCGAGGTCGGGGATGGCGTTGAAGATCAGTGGACGGGTGGCATCGAAGATAGCCTCGTCGTGATCGCTGTAGAGTTGCCGGCCACCGAAGCCGCCGCCGGTCGCGAGCCGGCAGGCAGCATCGGCCAGCTCCTCGGGTAAGCGGCTCAGGTTATCGAAACACACGAGCCAGGAGTTTCTGGCTGCGGCTGTGAGATCACGAACCTCGCGTGGGACGCCTCTGAGCGCCGAGGTGCGAGGGTCGATGAGCGAACTGATCACGCGGCACGCGGTCGACTTTCCCGCGCCCTGCTCGCCCTTGGCGACCAGAATAGGTAACGGAAAGCCCGGACGCAGCGCGGCGATCAGAAAGGCTCTGATTAATATCCAGCCGTGGCGATCGACATTGAAGAAGGGACGCAATTCGTCGAGGCTGCCGCCGCGCTCCGGTTCGGGCAGCGGTTGCGAGCCGCGCGTGCGGCGAAACTTCGCCGGGGGTCTATCAACTACCCGCCAGCCCTCAGCATCAATCTCGACCGCCCGCCAGTCACGATCGCAGAGATCAAGATAGAGCCTGTCCCCGTGTTCAGCCACGCGCAGGTGGACCGGACACTCTTCTCCGTCAAACAGCGCGCGCGCTTCGAACAGTTCGGCCGCGGCGCGGATCGCCTGAGCGCCCGGGCTCTCGCCGGTATTGAGGTAATAAATCCGCAGCAGAAATAGCTGGAAGGCGCGCGCGCGGATCGGATAGTTCTCCCAATGAGTGTCAACGCGAACCGAGGCCCATCCCTGCTGGTCGGGATCGTGAAACAGCTCGAGCCCTGCGCTCAAAGCCAGCCTGATCAGCCTGTCGGCCTTTGGCTCCCACCCGGGGTCTTCGGCACTCACCGGCTGGCGGAGCATGTATTCGATCAGGTCCGACTTCTCGTACTTCTCAAGAATCGTCCGCCAGTGTTCCCACTGGGCCGCGTCCGCATGCCTGATAGCGGCAAAGGAAAGCACTGCCTCGGTTGAGACCAGTTGCTCCGGATCGTCCGCCACCCGAGGTTCCAGCTCGCGAAGGAAGAGCAGAGCCAACTCGGCGGCGACGCTGCGGAGCTGTGGAGTTGGGTCTTCCATCGGTCAGATCCTTGGAACCAGCTTCTTCCACTTGCGGCGGTTGCAGCGCCGGCAAAGCGTTTGCAGGTTCGATTCCTCGGTCTTGCCTCCCTTGCTGACCGGAACCATGTGATCCACTTCAAGGTTGACTGCGGTCCGGCATCTGCGGCACCGCGCGCCGTCGCGCAGCAGCACCTCCGCCCGCATGGGATCGGGAATCCTTCGCTTCGCTGAGCGGTCTTCACAATTGGGTTGTTCAACTTGGGCGAAGGCGACGAAGTCCGCAAACGCGCTCAGGTCCACCGAATCCGTCGCCCCGATAAGCTGCTCCAGCTTTATCGGGTTATTGGGCAGGACGTTGTCCATGCGCGCCGACAGCAACAGCAGACAGATCAGATGCGCCTTGCTGGCGTCGGGAAGCTGGCGAAAGCGCAGGTCGTTGAGCAGGTCATAGGGCAGCCTGATCTCTTTGCGACTGCGCTCGAACTGGCGGAAGTTACGAAAGCCGAAGAACTGTTCCATCGACATCTTATGCAAGGCCGGGCTCAAGAAAGTTGATCCTTACGACCGAGACAGGCGGCTTGCGGTGGGGCTCCAGATTGACGCCATGCAGCTCCGGAATCGCGGCGTAATCTACCGCTCCCCTTCGAGAGCTTCTCAAGAGCTCGACGCCGCAACCAAAGGTCCTGCGCGCCGTTGCCATGCTCTCGAGCATCGCGCGCAGCTTGTGCTCTTCCGCCGTTGCCGTCTCAAGCCGGACCTTCGCTTCGCGATAGCGCAGCGCGACATGGCGCCATTTCGGATCGGCGCTCAGGTCGAGCTCGCTGCCCGCCGGCTCGGGCCAGACGTTGTCCCTGACCGGTTGCCAGAACGTGGCCTCGGCATCCAAGAGCCGTTTCAGGTATTCGCGATCGGGGCGTACCCTGACCAGGCTTCCCGCGCTGCCATCGAATGACCAGTAGTGGACCTCCGTCCGCCCGCGAGACCTCGAGCTCGTGCTGCAGCTGCGCGTAGTAATGCGGAGGCACGCTTCCTTGTTTAGCGGCGGTCTGGTCGCGCACATTCATGGGGCACTTGATCTCGAGTACGGTTGAACCATCGAAGCTGAGCCCATCGAGCGATGCACGCATCCATTCCAGTTGGTCGTGCACCAGGCACAGCGGCTCCATCTGGATGCCAACTTCCTGCTCGTAGACCCGCCGCGCGAGCCGCTCCAGCTCGCGCCCGCGCCGCGCCGCCGGCCCTGCCGCGTCTTCCTGCGTCCGTCCGGTTTTTATCGACCACAGCATGCGCGGCGTTTTGAAGGCCGCCTCGCCCATGATGACCGGAGCGTCGCTGGCGCCGAGTCCCTGTTGCCGCCAACGGTGCCACTCCGCCGTGTTCTGTTGCAGCCGCTCAATTCTGGGCATGGGCTCCGTTCTCCTGGCTGCTCTGTTTGGCCAGTTTGCGGTTGAGCAGGTCGAGCGCACGGCGGTATGAGCCCTCGGTCATCTCGCCAAGCGCCGCGACCCGGTAATAGGCCAGTACCCGCTCGAGCTCGGTTCCGGTCTCTTCGATCAGTCCCTGCAGCTCGCGCACCTGCTCCGGCGTGATGACACGCTCCGAGCCGAGCGCGGCCCTCGAATTTGCGCGCTCGTCTTCGGGATCATCTCCGGTGCTCAGCAGGAATGACTGGAGCAGGGCGTACTTGAGTGCTCCGGTCATCGCCTTGTAGGGCGCCTTGTCGCCGGCATCCGCGCCTTCACCAGCCACCCTAACGCTCAGCTCCTCGCCGGACCGCGCATCGACGAAGCGGTAATTCATGACCACCCGTGCGATGCGGTCGGAGGAGCTGCGCGGGGTCTCGGTGGAGATCGACTGAAGCTGCGGAATCACGACCACGCCGAGTTCGGCCAGGATGTCGCCCACCGAGCCCGCCAGGTCGGCGGCCGTCACGTAGCTGTAGTTATGCCGCTCGTTGTGCCCGCGCTTCTGGACATAGCCGAGCCGCCGGCGGACCTCGGCGAACTTCTCGCGCAGATTCAGCTGTGCGAACATTGGCGCCGCGAAGCCCGAATCTTCTTTTGTTGCGCCATTTTCGATGTGGCCGCCGAGGCCATTGGCAGATTCGGCGCGCGCCGAGCCGCGCTTTGCGTTTCTCTTCGGTGTCCGTTCCTGCCTCACTTTGTCGCCGTGATTGTCGTTCGCGGCTCCCTCCGGTTTGCCTTCCTTCGGCACTCGGCCATTGGCTGACGCCTGAGCGTCGGCTCCTGCCGGCTCTTGCTCCGACGCAGACTGTTCTACTTCCATCGGTTTGCTCCTTCCTTTTTCTGCCAACTGAAACACGTTGCCCTCCTCATCTATGTAAATTCCTTCGTCTGAATTGACCTCGGTGACCGGGCGTCCCACCAGCGTCCGGACCTCCACCTCTTCCGCGGCGTGGACCACATGCCATTCCCTCACTAGGACGGCGCCACGGGGCCCATCTGCAATCTCGGATTCGGTCAGAACGCAGAGGAAATTTTTCTTGTGGTCCAAAATGGTCTTCATCGTTGCTGAGCTCCTCTTTAGAGTTCGAATTTGAATTAAGGGCCGTGACAACAAGCCGCTTGCGTCACAAGGCAGAAGTCGTCGCCGGTCTCAGATTAAGTAGCAAGGCGGTGAGATATCGGTGGCCAGCGATTCTACGGCCAGCAGGTTCATGAGCCAGCGAAACGTTTCTATCAAACAGCGAGCAAAGCATTCAGTATCTTGAACACCTGTATTCGACAACTTTAAGAATACATTTATTCTGCTTCATTGTCAAATATATGAGACATATAGACCCAACATCATGAAATGCTGATACAAGAAGCGTGGTCGAGTATCGGTCAGATTGGCTTGCGATTTTAGATTCGTAGTGATGAAAGATTTGTTTAATATATATGACAGCCAGGTGTGCGACGCTGGTTGAGTGACGGAATGACGATGCCTACACTTTCGAACGATGGGCCGGAGGAAAACGTCAAGTCGCCCCAAGGGGAAGAGGACGACTAGGCCGAACATGGTGGCGGCGGCGGTAGAATCTAGCAGGCGGCGCTAACGCGGTTGCCAAGCTGTGCGGTGTTCGACGTCAATCGGTATATTGGTGGATCAAAGAGTGGAAGGTCGAACGATTGGTGGACGCCCTCAAATTATCCCGCGCTTCCGGAATCCCGATCGAAAAGCTGGCGGGCGAGTCTCTTGACAGTGATAGCAATACGGAACCGAAGGGGCCCAAACCTGCGCTTTGACTGTGCTGTTGCCGCCGCTCGGCGCATCCGAAGTTTTCTGGCGGACTCACCATTCTCGGCCTACGTCCTGACAGCTCACAATTGCTCGCTTTGGACCTGAAGCGACCGGTATTCGGACGCTCCGCCGCCGCAGCCGCTCGCCTTGGTCGGGCCGATTTCATTTGTTTTGACGTGACGAGTAGTGGCGTAAAGCGTCCTTATAGGGCTACCGCTATCTTCCCGCTCGCCTCCGGCGAATTAGCGGGAATGCGTAGGGTTCAGTCCATTCGGCGGTAGGGTTACCGCTGTGAACGGTGTTGTATGAATGGATTCCCAGACAGAAGGGCCAGGAACCACGCCTGTGTGTCCACGGTGCAAGACGCCCTATTGGAATACGCCCCGAAAAGCCGCGAAGAAGGGCTAGTTCGACCAGCTATGTTCTGCTCAGATAGTCAACGCCGGAAATAGGATTCGGTTCTGGCGCACATGCCGCTGCGCGTCCGGTCTTCCCGAGAACCTTTAGAGAGAACATCCCGCATTGACAATTCGGATCGCGTATTCCCACAATAAGGGAATGTGAACCGACAAAGACTGACGAGCTCGTATACTAGTCACCGAGCCGAACGAGGCCCGGGTAGAACTCGCACAAAATGCTGGTTCACCGGGCCTCTTGTCTTTTTTCCGGACGACACGAAGTGCCCGCAGGAGTGCCATGGAGGTGAACGTGAAACCAGCCGCACACATTGAGATCGCGAAGGTGCCATGGGGAAAAGGGGACTTTTACGTGCCGGGGCTCGCGTCTCATGGCCGCTCCGCTTTGGTGCCAGGAGCGCCGGACGTCGACCGTCGGCGGTTTCTGGAGCTCGCGGCAATAGTGGAACCCGACCTGCTCAGGACATTGCGCAGCGTGATAGCTGATGACGCGGAAGCACTATCGGCTTGGGCTAAACTTTGGCACCTGACCGACCGCTGGTGCCTAGTGCTGGCGCGTGACACCGCGCGCTGGTATTCTATGCACCCGGATGCTCAGGGCTGGGAATTCCAAGGTAAAGGTGTCTTCTCCGGGAGTTTTCCTTTCGCGATCAAGCCGCTGCGACTTGGGCCATTTTACCACGATCCAACATGGCGGAGTCGTCGCGATTTCAGGGCGTACGTCCTGCAAAAGGTGGAGCGCGCGATGGACACTTACTGCGATCAGATCGAAGCTGACGCCCTAAGCACTGGATTGAAACGCGCACCACGCAAGCGAGGACTTGAGCACTTCGATTGGCTCGCGCGCCACCAGGTCAAAGGGGAGTCGTTCGCATCCATCGCAAAAAGTGCGTCCTACAAATTCGAAGGTGGCCGTCAGACGGTCCGCAAAGCAATCATTGAATTGGCGGAATACCTTCAATTAACTTTGCGGCCGTCAACTTAGTGATATACCCGCAAAAGTTGACGCTGAGATAATTGTGCTTTCTGTGTGCAGCGCTGAGACTCATGATCATGCCGCTGCGCAACGGAGAAAAACCCACCTCGAAATGTAGGCCGACGAAAGCTGGGAATTTCGAAAAGGCCCTAACGAAACTTCAAGCTTCCGCCGCCAGAGCGGTTGCTACTGTTACATGCGGAGCTTGTTCGATGGTTCGCCCTCGACAAGGATCCGCGCCGCATCGGCCATCCTGAACTATAACGATAACTGCTGCGGAGATCACGAGATTTGCAAAAGCGCCTCAGCGCGCTCGAGCGGAGGAGGTAGGGGCGAATAGACTTGGATCGCGAGATCGTTAAGGAACCGGGAGATAGGCGGACTCAAAAATCACGTTGAAAGGAGTTTTATATGTCGTTGAAGGAAATCGAATCACGAATTAGACGCCTTGAGGGGCGAACTAAAGAAGTTGAATGTGCTGGCTGCAACAAAGCTGCTGCAGTGCAAATAAAGGCGAGTTTAGACGGAATCTCCGTTCGATGAAAGGCCTTGCCCCATTTGCGGTGATCCATATCCGAAAATGAGCATACGATATGTGCGGGAAATGCCCGCATTCGTTGGCAATGATGAGCAATCAGCTGACGCTGAATCCTAAGCCTTTCGCCGCTCTCAAAGGTGAGAAGCAAAATTAGCATGAGCAGCGAACAAAAGATCGCAGCCAACCGAATCAACGGTCGACTGAGCAGGGGGCCGGTCACCGAGGGTGGTAGGGCAAGAGTTCGATCGAACGCGTTAAAACACGGTTTGACGTCCAAGCAGGTTGTTCTGCCCGGAGAGGATCCGGCGGAGTTCAATGCACTTCGGTCGGACCTTATCGCCGAGCTTGCGCCGCAGGGTGCACTCGAGCAGATTTTCGCAGAGAAAATCGTCGCCGACGCCTGGCGAATAAGACGAGCACAGCAGTTGGTGCCGGCTTTGTACCAGCGCGAAGAGAGGGAGGCCAAGCTAGAGGCCGCTCGGAGAGAGAAGTCATCGTGCCAAACAAGCTTTTTTGAACAACTGATGGAATCGTCGATGCCCGAGCCTGAAGTACGTCCAGATCGACGCGAAGCCCATCAGGCGGCCGAGGCAAGGCTGCGAGAGATTTACGCCGAGCCCGTCGCACCGCTGATTCCCCTGACGCGGCTATTGGAAAAGCTGCTCCCGACATTGTCGAACCTCGACCGGTACGAAATCACTCTCTTCCGATCCTTAACCAGGGCCCTCCACGAGTTGCAGCGCCTCCAGGCGATAAGGGCAGGCGAGCGGGTCCCGGCACCAGCCGTGGTGGATGTCGACGTCAGTATAAACGGGGACGGTCCGGCCGATTCAAAATGATTTTACAAAACAAACCCAACCGGCGATCGCCCCGGAGCGGCGTGACAATCTATGACTGGATAAACCAGTGGCGCGTGGAGCGCCCGACCGACACCCTCAGGCTCTCTAGCGCCTCCGGCTGGCAATCGAAAAACCTAGCCGACGACGATGTTGAAAAAGCTGGCCTGCCGGTCTAAATTCGGCGCCCGAAGCGCCGGAGGGCGGAAGTCATCCAACTCCCGACTCTCCCGGGTAAGGTCCAGCTGCTCCGTGAGGGGGATCTCACCGCCCATGTGCGCTGAGACATCGTGAGGAGAAGGTGGCGCCGTCGCAGGTTTACGAAGCGATGGGCGGGTGATTTCGATTATCTGTGCGATTTCGTCGGCGCGGGCGTGTATTGTCTGACCATGCATCCGCAGGTCATCGGCCGCGGCCATCGTTTGCTGATGCTCAACCGGCTGGTCGAGCATATGAAGGAGCGAGCCGGCGTGCGCTTCAGCACGATGGCGGACGTCGCGCGCGAGTGGAAACGCGGGCATCCTCTGGAGCGCGCAGCCCGATGAACGCGCGGCGGGCGGCATAACGATGGCGTCGGCGATGCAACTCTATGCCGGCTTCGCGCTGCTGGTGATCGCGATCGTCGCGATCATCACGATCGTGGCGCTGGTGAGCAATCTCATCGGCGCGATGCGACGGCGCTTCGGAGGGACCCGACGCCTCGCGAAGACTCGCGCACACGACGATTTGCCGCCGCCCGCGTCGCGGTCGCGCCCTCACTCTCCTGAGTCGCATTCGAACGATCCGCCCGTTTCGCTCTAAACTCGCCGCCACGCGCCAGCGCTCGCTGTTTCAGGAACCCTCAATCTTGGAAAGTGCCGTGTCGAGACTGGCCAGTAGGATCGGAAGACGCCGATACGATTCCAGTTGCGCCGCCAGATCGCTATGAATAACAGTCCGCTCGTTGATCCTCAGTTGCGAATCAACCGTTGACGGTCGCGGCGTTGATGTTGCTGGCTCCTCGGCGGAGCTGATGGAATCACATTTTTCGACTTGCGACTCCAACACGGCACAAAACTCCCTCTCCATCGCAATACAACGCTGCTGAAACTCTTGCGACAGAGCGTTTTCTGCTCCCGCCAGTCGCGCATGCGCGACGATGCGGTAGCGATACGCGATTCGAATGACCGTCGCGGCAGCCTCGATCGCAGCGGCGGAATTCGCCGAGCCGCGCCGCCCCTCGAGCCGCGCCTGGTCGGCCAGGTTGAGAACTTCGAACAGGTTTGCGCTTAGACGGCGCTCGACGGCGGCGACCCGTCCCTCGGTAATATTCTTTTCAGCGACTTCCTTTCCGAAAGCGAGGGTGGTTCGTATCAAATTGGCAAGGCTCTCGATAACCTTGTCGCTGGCATACTCGGGCCACAAAAAGAGAAAGACAAATCCCGTCGTCAGGACGCCAAGCACGATACCCCAAAAGCGCCAGAGCGGCCTGTAGATGTCGCTCGCCGGTGAGAGCCCCACGTAGCAGATTAGAAACGTAATGCCGGCCTGGATACCGGCGTAGCCCAGCCATTCGCTGCTCTGAGCCACGTAGGTCGCGAACATCGTCACCGCAAATATCGCGATCAGATAGGGCACAAGCGAGTCGAAGTTCTGTGACACGATCAGCATCGTAGCGAGCGTCGCGAGTCCGCCCACGATGCATCCCGCAAGGCGCAGAATAGTCTTGCGCACCACCGCGCCGTATTGATTTGGCTGGCCCGCGACCGCGATGCTCCAAAGAATCGTCTGGAGATCGGCGCGTTGCGTGGTCAACCCGACCAGCAGCCCCAGGGTGATCGCGGCGCCGAGCTTGACGCTGAATCGAAACCTCGCCGGGTCAATAAAGAGATGCGGCCCACGATCGTCTGGGGTTTCGTCTTCTGCCGCGGCAGTCGAACCCCGAGACCTCTCGCGCGGCTCCAGCAGGTCCGCGATCGCCGTCAGCCCACCGACGAATTCCAGAAAGTTTAAGCTCTCAAACGCAGTCGATTCATCGCTGGCTGGCAGAGTCTGTACGCTCAATTCATCCAGACGCCGAATCATCAGGCCCAGGTCGGAGACCCACTCGGCTGAATTTTCCGATTCAGGGAGGCCCGCGAGAATATCGTTCGATGTTTCCGCGAAAGCCGTGTCGAGGACCTTCAGCGCGAGCTCAATTTCTTCTCCATGGTCGTGTCTGACTTCGTCCGCTACGGGTTCATCCGCCAGCACCGCGAGACGTTCCACTTCCAGGTATGCGTGTTCCGCGATCATGACCGCGTTGAGCAAGGCGGCAAGACGGCGTGAGGTCGGTCGCGCGTGCTCCTCGACCGACTTCAACAGCACAAGATTCGGCGTCAGCCTCGATTGAGCCAGTGGAGCGGGCAGTTGCGCCGAAAATGGATCGAGATAGCGCTGTCCTACCTGCTTGAAGCGCCGGCGCGTGCGCGCGAGGTCCGTAGCGATAGACTCGAGCAACCGCGGCTCTGGCGAAGAGGGCCAGATCGCGGAGTCGATCGCGACCATCACCAGCGTTGCGATTAGGATTCCGTCGAAAGTGTAAGCGGACCCCCATCCGATTTGTCCCGGTTCGAAAATGCCGACATACATCGTGGTGATCGTTCCGACGGCCACCAGAGCCAGCGGCAGAAAGAGCCGGGTATTCGAGAGCAGATACGCGATCATCGCAAATACGAGGAAGAGAAAAGCTAGGATGAGACCGGGGTAGTCCAGCAACTTGCCGGTTATCGGAACGATCGCCGCCTGCATCGCCGCCGCGCAAACGATGGTTATGGCTCCCTCGAAAAGCCCGAGAGATATTCCGGGCTGCCCGATTCTGAACGCGAAAAGAGGTCCGAACGGCCCGAGTATCTGCATCGAGGCCGCGAGCCCTGCCGTGAGCGTCGTCTTGGTGGCGTTCCTTGCTGCTTCGAAAATGCGTCTGCGGCTTGGCGCCAATTCCCTGGCGAAGAACGCGATCAAGAACACCGGCTCTACTCCCCTCGTATCGTTACGACGGCGGTCTGGCCCATACGGAACGGATGACCGCCGTCGGCGCGCTCGAGCACGATTCGAACCGGGAATCGCTGGTTAAGCCGCACCCAATTCAAAGTCTCTTCGACATTCGGCAGGCCCCCGACCGATGCGCCGTTCTGCTGAAACAGCCCCCATCCGATACCCTGCACTTTCCCTTGGAAGCGCTGGCCCGGGTAGCTCAGCAGCGAAACGTCGGCGCGCATTCCTGGCCGGATTCGGTTAAGCAAGTCTTCCCTGAAATAGGCGAGCACGTACCAGTTGCGATCATCCACGAGAGTTAAAACGGGCTGCCCGGCATTGGCGTATTGCCCCTCGGAGATGTTCAGGTTCGTGACGAACCCCTCGAACGGCGCACGTACCGAGCAGTAGTCGTAGTTCAGTTGCGCGTCCTCGATCTCCTCTTCGGCCGCGTGCACGCGCTGATTCACATCGCCGAGGATTCCCAGCGCATCTTTAGCTTTGCGTAGCTCGGAAGCCGCGGCTTCAACGCCCGCCTGCGCCGCGGTGAGCTTGTTGCGCGCCTCGACGACGTCGTTGTCGGTGACGAAGTCGTGTTCACGTAACGGGACGATTCGATCCAGGTATTGTTTGGCGTTCGCCGCGTCGATCCTACGTTCCGTCAATTGCGCGGCGGCGGAATTGATCGTGTCCTGCTGGGTTTTGACCTCGATTTCGGTCAGATTCAGTTTCGTCCTCGCCGCGTTCAGGGCGAGTTTGTATGGTCGTGGGTCGACCACGAACAGAATATCCCCCTTCTTCACCCGTTGATTATCGTTGATCGGCAGCCGAATGATCTGACCGCTGACGTGAGCCGCGACTGAGGCCGTGTTCGCGTGAACGTAGGCGTCGTCCGTGCGCGGATTGGCGTAATACGCTTTGTAGATAAACCAGGCCAACACCAGCGCCGCGAGAATCAGAATCCCGCTGAGCGCTCGTCCTAACGCACGCACCCAACGTGGCGGTCCGGATGAGGTCTTGGAGATTTTGGAGGTTTTGGCCGTTTGCGACATCTTGCAGCTCGGTTCGCTTATCTCCAAAACAGCAGCCAGCAGAGAAAAGCGATCGTCAACGCGAGGCACGAATAGACCAGCGTTCGTGGCGTCATCGACTCATCTATTCCGGCCGCGACGAAGACCGGCCTCAAACAGAGCGCGATCAGAATTCCCGCTAACAGGCATAACATCCAAACCGGGAAACTTGCGCCGGCTATGCTGATCACTGGATCGCATCCTGCAATGAGGCACGCAGATAACGCGCAGGTCAGGCGAAGTCTTTTTCGCATCGGCTTCAATGCTGCGGCGCACTCGAGGCCGACTGAGCGCCAACAGCGTGGACCAAAGCCGACGATGAAACCAAAAGGTCCGCTTTATTTTGAATCAGCGTGTAGCGCGCCGCCATTAGATCGCGTTCCGCACCAATCAGGTCGGTGATGGTCGCGAGGCCGTGCCGATGGCTTTCCAGGTTGGCGTGGTAGGATTCTTCCGACGCCCTGACCAGCGTCTCTGAGGCATCGTATTTCTTCCGCGCCGAGAGAAAGTCGTAATAGGCCCTCCACACCGTCGCGACTGCATCGAGTTGTATCGACTTTAACTCCGCGTGGGCCGCATCGCGCTGCGCCGTGGCTTTTTGCACGCCATAGTAGCGATCGAAACCCGTGAAAAGGTTCCAGCGCAAGGACAGCAGCGCTCCGTAAAACGGTTGGTTCAGGTCCTGGGTGTGCCCGCCGTTTACCGTGTAGCTCCAGATTACTTGCCCGTAATTTCCGCTTACTTCGACTTCGGGGTAAAACTCCGACCGCGCCCGATCGATCGCAGCGTCGCCCGCCCGCACCGCGGCAATTTGCGCCGCGATGTCGGGCCGGTTTTTCACCGCGTCGTCAGTGAGTCGTTCCACGTCGTTGCCCAGGCTCGCCGGGATGGTCTCGTGGTCGATGCTCTGGACCTTGAAACTCAGGTCGGGGGCGACACCGATCGCCTCGCAGAGAACGGACTCAGCGTCGTGGACCATCGAGCGGGCATTCTCGAGATCGTAAGTGGCCTGGGCCTCGACTTGCTTGGCGAGAAGGATCTGCGGCTTTGTCGCGAGACCCATCTGATGGCGCTCCTGAACCGCGCCGAGACTCGTCCGCGCGAGCTTCAGGTTGGCCTCCGCGGCGCTCACGCTCGCATGTGCCGCGGAGAGTACGTAGTAGGCCTTTTCGACATTGAAGACGACATCCTGGATCGCTCGATTGAAAGCGAAGTTCGCCGCGATTAGCTTTTCGCGAGCGCTGCGCACGCTCGCGCGAGTTCGCCCGAAGTCGAGCAGGTCGTAACTGACCTTGATTTGCGGCAGAAAAGCCTCGTTGCGGATAACCAGGGTTTGTCCGGGGAACTGAATCGGCAGCTTGAGATAGCCACCCTCGCCGTCAGCTATAATTTGTGGATAGTTGGCCGCTTGCGCCTGGCCGAGTTCCGCGTCGGCGGCCTGCGCCGCATACCAGGCGCGTCGGGTTTGAGGATTAGTCCTGAGCGCAAGATCGATTAGTGCGGGTAGGTCGTAGGACGCTGCGCTCGCCGCTCCCGCCGTCTTACCGTCGAAGCTCCGAAGTTGCTCGAGCTTCGACGAAGCTTGGTTGGCGCTGACAGTCGAAAGGGGTGCAGCCCACACCCGTTCGACATTTGCGGAGGGCGCGACTTCCGGGTCGGGATTCAAGCGAACCGAGCCGCAGCCTCCGATCGAAGCCACAAGCGCGAGCATCAGGGAAACAGCGCCGGGGCGGCGCGGTAGAGCGCGGCGCCGGAAAACATAGCTTGTCACTCGAGTGGCCTTCCGGATAACGGGATGGCGCCTCGCTACCACATCGATTCTCCTCAGAGGTTACTCGAATAACTCGAAAAAATGACGGCGCTCGCAAAGGAAGCTCATAGCCGCGATGCGGCGATGATTCGGCGAAATTCGAAATGACTCGAGGCCTCGGAAAGTTCGCGATGAGTCCGCCGAATCAATTGCCGCCGCGCCGCTCGCGCCATAGCCCTAGCTTCTCCTGCACCGGACGATCCGAAAAGCTGAAGAGCAGCGATTCGTCCGCCGCCTCGTGATGGTATTCGCACCAGCTCGGCACCACGAAGACGTCATGCTCGCGCCATGCAAGCGCCTCGCTGCCGACCACGGTGCGTCCGTTGCCTTCGACGACGACGAAGACCGTGCTGTCGCTGGATCGGTAGCGCGCGCCGGTGAAGCCGCGCGGCAAAAGCTGCATCGCGGCGCCCATCGTCGGCATCGCCCAGTCACCGGTTGCCGGATGGACGTAGCGCATCTTGAATCCGTGGCAGCGGTCGCGCTCGCCGCCGCGGCTCATCCTTTCCAACGCCTCGCGCGTGCGCTCATAGGTGTAGTTGAGGACGGGACTGGTCAGGCCGCGGCGCTCGTAATCGATCGGCAGGAGCCCGCTTCCGAAACGCGCCTCGGAGTCCCCCTCAGGCCGCGCATCCGGAAATCGCTCTTCACCGTAGGCCTCGAAAAAAACCGCGTTGAGCATGTCCACCAGCGCGAGATCGAGTCCGTCCAGCCAGACCATCGGAGCGGTGGTATCGTTGCCGTGGTCGTGCCAGGTCCACGAGGGCGTGATTACGAAATCTCCCGGCCGCATCGTAGTCCGTTCGCCGTCGACGGCCGTATAGGCGCCCTCGCCTTCGATTATGAAGCGCAGTGCGCTCTGGCTGTGGCGATGGCTCGGAGCTATCTCGCCCGGCAGGACGAGCTGCAAGCCCGCGAAGAGCGAATGCGTGATGCGCGGAGGCGACTTCCCGCGCAACGCCGGGTTTTCCAGGATGAGCACGCGGCGCTCGGCTTCTGTCGCGGAGATCAAACGCCCTGCCTCCATCAGCATCGGGCGAACTTCATCATAGTGCCACAACGCCGCGGTCTCGGGCGGGCGAGGCTCAGCGCTTTGCAGCCCGCGCAGAACTTCCCACAGAGGAGCGAGCGAGCGGGTTGCGATCTTTGCGTAAAAATTTTCTCGGTCGGGTGTGCGTCGAGGCTCGTGCATCGTAGCGTCACCTCTGCGGTTTAGCGGGCGCGAACGAGACGAAATTATCGCGATTGCGGAAAACAAGCGAGCGCAATGAGCCGCTCCGAGAAGCATAGTGCGCGGTTAAAACAAACTGCGCCTAAGGATGGTGTGATAAGCGACCTGAGAAATTATCCATCTGGACAGACACTCAACCCAAAAAATATTTGCGCTCGCATCGAAGAACCGGGCAAACTAAGTGTCGGGGGGCCACGCGTTCGATGGACGAGGAGGTACGCTTCCGTCTGCTCTATGATCTCGGCTGCGCGTTTGCTGCGCGAATCGAGATCGAGCAGCTGATCCCGCTGGTGGTGACCAAGTGCCGCGAGGCGCTCGACGCCGAGGGCGCGTCGGTCCTGCTGCTGGATGACGAGCGCAAGGAACTCCACTTCCCGTACATCTCAGAGGAAGATCCCGAGGTCGCACAGCGGCTGGCGGCTCTGCGCTTCTCGGCAGAACTCGGAATCGCCGCCGCCGCCTTGAAGAGCGGCAAAGCGCTGGTGGTCAACGACGCGCAGAATGATCCCCGGCTCTATCACGGAATCGACAAGCTCACCGGATTAGTGACTCGCAACATGCTGGCGGCGCCGCTTTCGACCCGGCAGGGAACAATCGGCGTGGTCGAGGTGGTGAACGGGCGCGGCGCTCAGGGATTCACCGACGACGATTTGACCTTTCTCGAGGCCATCTCGGGCAGCATCGCGATCGCGATCGAGAATGCACGGCTCTACACCCAGGTGCGTGAATCCGAGGCCAGTCTGCAAACCCAGGTCGGCGCACTGCGCCGCGACCTCGCGCGCCATGATGCGTTCACCGAGATCGTCGGCACCAGCCCCGCGATGGGCGAGGTTCTGCGGCTGATGGAGACCGCGGCGGCCTCGGCGATCACCGTGCTGATCCAGGGGGAGACAGGCACCGGCAAGGAACTTGTCGCGCGCGGGCTGCATCGCGCCAGCGCACGCAGCGATCATCCGTTTCTCGCGCTCAATTGTGCCGCGATGCCCGAGCAGCTGCTCGAGAGCGAACTCTTCGGCCATCGGCGTGGCGCGTTTACCGGGGCCATCCGTGACAATCCGGGGCTGTTCCGCGCGGCCGCCGGCGGCGTGGTCTTTCTCGACGAAGTCGCCGACATGCCGGTGTCCATGCAGGCCAAGCTGCTGCGGGTGCTCGAAGAACAGGAAGTCGTGCCGCTCGGCGACAGCTTTCCGCGCAAGGTCGACGTCCGCGTGTTATCGGCAACCAACCGCGATCTAAGGGCGGAGGTCGCGGCCGGCAGGTTCCGCGAGGATCTGTATTATCGGCTTGCGGTTTTCCCGATTTCACTGCCGCCGCTGCGCGAGCGCCGCGAGGACATCGCGCTTCTATCGACGCGCTTTCTCGCCATCGCTTCCGAGCAGCAGCGCAAACCTATCGCCGGCCTCGATCCGGCAGCGCTCGAACTGCTGACGAAATACGACTGGCCCGGTAACGTGCGTGAACTTCGCAACGAAATCGAACGTGCGGTCGCGCTGACCCGCGCGAGCGAAAGCATCGCGCCCGATCATCTTTCCGCACCTTTGCGCACGCAGGGCGCGCGCGGCAATGGGATCGCGATGAAAAATGGGGCTTATCGCCCTACTCGTCCGGTCCTGGCAGCCGCCCCGCTGCCGCCGGCCGAAAGCCCAGAGGCCAGCGACGAGGCCAAGGGTCCGCTGCGCCGGGCGCGCGCAGCTTTCGAGGCGGATTACATCGCCAGAGTCCTAGACCACCATCAGGGCAACGTTTCGCGCGCGGCAATTGCCCTCGGATTGTCGCGTGCCTCACTGCAAAAAAAGATGAAGGAATACAGGCTGCGTTAAATGTTGCACTGCCAAGATTAGTGGCACGCAGCGGTCACAAAACTATGCATCGGACGTCTGGTCAACGGACAAAATCTACCAGGAAAATCGGGGATTTAACCGAAGGATAAGAACTGGCACTGATGGCATCTGTCTTGCTGCAGGACTAAGGAGGGACGTCGGTGGGTGTGGCAATCGAAGGGGGACTGGTTGGGCGGGGTGGCGGCCGTTGAATACCGACGCGCGGCGAGGCGTGAACTCCGTGCATAACGACAAGGACCAGGGGGACTCGATGAGCGTGGGCTCTTCAAATAGTGGCAGTGGGCGGGAGATTTTAAAACGAGAGCGGGATCAGCTGGTGGTCGAGCTATGCCGCCCCAAACAGCCGCGGTTGCGCGTGCTGGTAGTCGAGGATGAACCCGACGCGCAAACGCTACTCAAGTTTATCCTGGAGCCCAGGTACGAAGTCATCACCGCGTCCTCGGGCGAAGAGATGCGCCGCCAACTCGAGGCATATGCCGAGCGCCTGAGCCTGGTCCTGATGGACCTCAAGCTCGAGGGCGGCGAAGACGGCGTGACGCTCACCAGGCAGATCCGCGGCCAAGGTCGCTGGAAAACCCTCCCCATCGTCGCGCTTACCGCGTGCTCGACCGGCGATGATTTGCGCCGCGCGATCGATGCCGGATGCGACGACTACGTACCCAAGCCTTTCTACCGCAAGCAGCTTACCGCGCTGGTCGAGCGTTTGATCGACAACTCGGTGAGGTCCGAGGTTTCGCAGGCATAGCGCACTCGTCCAAAAAAAATAGTCTCCACTTCCTGACCCGGAAGGGGAGCAAGACATTGCCTCCTCCTGGTGCCTTGCCGGAGGATTTACCGGGGCCGTTCACTTCGTGAACGGCCCCTTTTTTATCACCCCGTTAGCGCGAGGGAGAAACGCCAATTCGAAACGCCGGCCATCCCCTGGCAATAAGGCTGACCGCGACCGTTCGGTCCACTTAGCGAACTATTTTTTTGCGATTTCTGCCGGCGATCGCTTTTCACCGCAGTAGCCCGATTCTTTGAAACGATCGGAAAATTATAAGCACGAAACCAACCAACAACCTGATGCGGTTTTCGGCGTAAGCGATGGCGACCTTGTCTACCAGCTGCTCGAGCTCGACTGCGGCGGGACGATACTGGAACATGCCTTGCGCGTCTCCAACACCAGCCCCTTTCTTACGAGATCGGGCAGTATTCCCCCGACCAGCAGTTCACTCGCCCGCAGTTGTTGAGTGAGCTCGCTGACACTCCAGCAGCGCGTGTTCTCTCGACGCATCATCAAAATCAGCTCGAGCGCCCAAACTGACTCGAACGACCTCCGAACGAACTTCAGCGTCTCGGCAGAAATTATTTTCTCTGACATGCGCACCCGAAGCGGAGGATATGCGTTTATGTCTAGACGGTTCGAATCGCACCGGTCCAAAAAATCATCTCTGATGCTTTGAACGTAAAGTCCACAGCCCAGTCCGTGCAGACCTGCAAGCGTTCGACCTCTTCCTCAAATCATTCGAGCCTCCACCTGCAACCGTGGACGCTCCTAACCAAAGGCCGTCGAAAAAAAACGGGGCTTCGAGATTTTATACGGCGCCGAAAATCACTCGTCGCGTGTGGCGCGCGATCATCAAGTCTTCGTTTGTTGGAATGACGCGCACCGGGCATTTGCCGTCCGTCGAACTAATAGTGTCCGCATGCGCCTCGTTGCGTTCCGAATCCAGCGCGACCCCCAGAAATTCAAGGCCGCGGCACACCTCTAACCGGACCGCGGCGGCCCGCTCTCCGATACCGCCGGTAAACACCAGCAGATCGAGGCCCCCGAGCACGGCCGCCAGTGCTCCGATTTGCTTACGCACCTGGTAGCAGAACATCTCGATCGCAAGCGCAGCGTTCGGCTCGACCGCCCGTTTTTCGAGAAGCGTCTTGACGTCGGAACTGATCGCCGAAACACCGAGCAGGCCCGACTCATGATTGATCAGTCGCTCGAGGCGGCGGCCGTCGTATCCGTTATGATTCATGAGATAGACCATCAGCCCGGGATCGAGGTCGCCGCTGCGCGTCCCCATCATGAAGCCGCCGGTCGGCGTGAATCCCATCGTGGTGTCGATCGATCGCCCCTTTAGCACGGCCGCCATGCTGGCGCCGTTGCCCAGATGCGCGATCACGATGCGCGCCGGCGCCGCGGGGCCGAGCGCCTGCATGATGTATTCGTAGGAGATCCCATGGAAGCCGTAGCGCCAAAGGCCCTGGTCCCACAGCACGCGCGGCAGCGCGAAGCGGCGCGCGACCTCCGGCATCTGATGATGGAAGCCGGTATCGAAGCAGGCCACCTGCGGCCGTTCGGGAAACCGCGAAGCCAGGGCTTCGATTCCTTCGATCTCAACCGGAAGATGCAGCGGCGCAAACGGAATCAGCGCGCGCAACTGTTCGATGAGTTCGGGCGTCACGCGTTCGGGGGCGAAATGATGGGGACCGCCATGGACCAGGCGATGACCGATCGCATCGGGGTGCGGTAGCCGCAGGCGGACCGTCAAATTGGAGAACTCGTCGAAGAGCGCGCCAAGAGCGTCCGCTCCGTCGGAGAAGCTCCGCACGGTATCGCTGAGCATCGCCCCGCCGCCATCGCGGATCCAAAGCCGTCCGTTACCGCGCCCAATCCCTTCGACCTCTCCTTCGGCGAGCAGCTTTTCTCCGTCGGTCGAGAGCCGCTGGAGCGCGAACTTGTCCGAGGAGGATCCGCTGTTGAAGGAAAGGATGACGTGCGAAGGATCGACCACGTGCGATTCTCCAATGCGTGCCGGGCGTTGTCGCGGCACTATCCTGCAAATGTCAGTAGGGCCATTTCCAATCGCGAATCTCGGGCTTGTCGATTCCGTTGGCCAGCGCGTAGTCGAGATTCTCGCAAATCTGATCCTTCAGCCAATCCTTGACATGCGCGCCGCCGACCTGCATCCGCGGCACGCGATCGATCGCGTCGATGGCGAGGGTGAAGCGGTCGGTCTGATTTTCGATTGCCAGCTGCAGCGGAGTGTTGATGCTGCCGAACTCCTTGTAGCCGCGCACGTGCAGGTTGGCGTGGTTGGTCCTGCGGTAGGCGAGCTTATGAATCAACCACGGGTACCCATGAAAATTAAAAATAGTAGGCGTATTGACTGTGAACAGGCTGTCGAAATCGCGATCGCTGAGGCCGTGCGGATGTTCGCTGCTTGGTAGTAGCTTGAACAGGTCCACGACGTTGACGAAGCGGATTTTCAGATCGGGAATTTTCGCCCGCAATATCGCGACTGCCGCCAGCGCCTCGATGGTCGCGACGTCGCCCGCACTCGCAACGATCACGTCAGGCATACCGCCCTGGTCATTGCTCGCCCACGACCACAGACCGATTCCCTTGCTGCAATGCGTGACCGCCGATTCCATGTCTAGGAATTGCGGATGCGGCTGCTTATCGGCCACGATCACGTTGACGTAATCGGTGCTGCGCAAGCAATGATCGGCGACGCTCAACAGGCAGTTGGCGTCGGGCGGCAGATAGATCCGTGTGACTCGCGGGCTCTTGTTGGTGACGACGTCGATGAAGCCCGGGTCCTGATGAGTGAAGCCGTTATGATCCTGGCGCCAGACGGTGGAACTGATCAGGATGTTGAGCGAGGAAATCGGCGCCCGCCATGAAACTTCGGTTTTCGCCTTTTCCAGCCACTTGGCATGCTGGTTCACCATCGAGTCGACGATGTGCGCGAAGGCCTCGTAGGTGTTGAAAAGGACGTGGCGCCCGGTAAGCGCGTAGCCTTCCATCCAACCCTCGAGCGTATGCTCGCTCAGCATCTCCATGACCCGGCCGTCGGGAGAAAGCTCTCCGCCGTCGGCATCCTCGGTTTTGATTTCCGCGAGCCAGGTCTTGGGGCTGGCCTCGTAGATCGCCTGCAAGCGGTTCGAAGCGGTCTCGTCGGGGCCGAAGACCCGGAAATTTTCCATGTTGTCGCGCATCACGTCGCGCAGAAACTGCCCCAGCACGTAAGTGTTCTCGGCCGCCGACTGCCCGGCCCGGGGGACTTCGACCCGGTAGTCGCGAAATTCCGGGATGCGTAGCGGCCGTCGCAGCAGACCGCCGTTGGAATGCGGATTCGCGCTGATGCGGCGATTGCCGTCCGGCGCGAGCGCCCTGAGTTCCGGGATCAACTGGCCCTTTGAATCAAAGAGGTCATGCGGACGGTAACTGAGCATCCATTGCTCGAGCAGCTTGAGGTGCGCAGGATTTGACAGGACGTCGGTTACCGGTACCTGATGCGCCCGCCAGCTGCCCTCGACCCGATGGCCGTCGACCTCCTTGGGCGCGGTCCAGCCTTTCGGAGTGCGCAGGATTATCATCGGCCAGCGCGGCCGGCGCGGCACCCGGCTGCGCCTTGCCTCTTCCTGAATCGCGCGAATCTCGACGATGCAACGCTCCAGCGTGGACGCCATCTGCTGATGCATCACCGGCGGATCGTCGCCCTCAACCACGTAAGGCTTGTAGCCATAACCGACGAACAGATTCTCGAGTTCGTCGGGCGTTATGCGGGCAAGAATCGTGGGATTGGCAATCTTGTAGCCATTGAGATGAAGAATCGGCAGCACCGCGCCGTCACGGATCGGATTGAGGAATTTATTCGAATGCCACGACGTCGCGAGCGGACCGGTCTCCGCCTCGCCGTCGCCGACCACCGCGGCGACGATCAGATCGGGATTGTCGAACGCGGCGCCGAAAGCGTGCGAGAGGCTATAGCCGAGTTCCCCGCCTTCATGAATCGAGCCCGGGGTCTCCGGCGTGCAATGACTGCCGATTCCTCCGGGAAACGAAAACAGCTTGAAGAATCGCTGCAGGCCTTGCTCGTCCTGGCTGCGATCGGGATAGACCTCGGTGTAGACGCCTTCCAGATAACTGTTGGCCAGTACCGCGGGCGCGCCATGGCCGGGGCCCGAGATGTAGAGCACGTTGAGATCATACTCACGGATGAGCCGATTGAGATGTACCCAGATAAAACTCTGGCCGGGGTCGGAGCCAAAATGGCCGAGCTGGCGGCGCTTGATATGCTCGGGCAGCAGAGGTTCCCTGAGCAGCGGGTTGTCACGCAGGTAGAGCATGCCGACCGCAAGGTAGTTGCAGGCCCGCCAATACGCGTCGATCAATTCAATCTGCCTGGTCGAAAGACTTACGGGCATGACGATCCTCCGCCGCACGCTGGCGGTCTCGAAGCGGAATTTCAGGGTCTGTGTTTCAAGCTTCGCCCAATCGCCCAGCGTGGGCAATACGGCACGGCGACCGCGAGCCGGTATGCGGACCTCCGGCGCATCACGAGGCTCATCGCCATCGGCGAAATCGGCGTAGCGAGGTTAAAAGCCTATGAAAATCCGCCGAAGAGAAACTCCGCAATTTGACCATTTGCGGATATAAATGCATTGGTATGACGCACATAGTGCCGGTGATGATTGGGCGGTGAAGTCAAGCATCGTAGCTTAGCGTCAGGGCAAACCCGACCGCATCCGCACAACGCATAACCCCAGGGCCTAAAGACATGGTGCCGCATCAGTGATCGACAAACTCAGAGCTGGCGCGCGGCGCGTCTGGGCGCAGACATTCGGCCGCGGCAGTTTCGGCGGCCGGCGCTGGATGCGCCGGACGTTCATCACGGTAGTCGTCGTGCTCGTGCTTTTCGGCCTCGCGGGCTTCGTCGGCGTGCCTCTGGTTGCGCAATACGTCGTGGCCGGACGCCTGGCCGCCAGCCTCCATCGCCCCGTCAGCATCGAAAAGGTCCGCTTCAACCCGTACCGGTTGCTGCTCAATATCGAAAAGCTGCACGTCGGCGATCGCGATGCGCCCGATCGTTTCGTCGATATCGGTCACATCCGGGTCAAGGTTTCGTGGAGCTCGCTCTTCCGGCTGGCGCCGGTTGTCGGCGAAGTAGCAATCGAACATCCTGTGATACATGTCGTTCGGATCACCGAGCAGCGTTTCAATTTCTCTGACCTGCTCGAACCTTCCGGCCCAACTCCCACGCCGACGCCGAGCGCGTATGCCAAACCGCAGCGCTTCTCTGTCTCGAACATTCAGATTCACGAGGGTGAAGTACATTTCGACGACAAGGTGCTAAACCAGCAGCATCGGCTCGAACACCTCGAACTCGCCGTCCCCTTCATCGCCAATTTGCCGGCAGACGTGGACATCTTCGTGCAGCCGCTGCTCCAGATGGTGGTCGACGGCAGTACGCTGCGCATCGCCGGTAAAGCCAAGCCGTTCGCGGTCCCGCCCGAGTCCGTGATCAATCTCAACCTTCATCAGCTTAGTCTCCCACTCTACATCGGCTATGTGCCCAAGAAGCTGCCGTTGAAGCTTCAGCAGGGAACGTTTTCTTCCCTGTTGCAGGTGCACTTCGTAAGCGCGGCGAGCGCTCCAGAGATCCGTGTGACTGGAGAGGCCGCGATCGACCAGCTCGACGTGCGCGATGCCGCCAATGCGCCGCTTGCCGGATTCAAACATCTGGCGGTGGTAGTAACCGAACTCAAGCCGCTGGAGAGCGTCACGCACCTGGGCAAAATATATCTCGATGGCCTGACGGTTCATGTAGTGCGGAATCGCGACGGCACCCTCAATTTTACTTCGCTCTCAGCGGGTAAACCGCCCGCCCCCACTGCTGCAGCTCCTAAGGCCCTTCCCAGCCCGGCAGCCGTGCAAACCACGCCCGGTCCAGCAGCCGCGAGTCTGATGGCCGCGAAACCATCGGGGGAGCCGAGTCCTGCGGCCACGACGCAATCCGCGGCGCCGAGCCCGAGGGTGTCAGCGACAGCGGCCGCCACACACACCGCGTCGGCGACACCAACTCCCACGGCAACAACGACAGCGGTAGGAGCAACCATCGCAGCGACCGCGACTTCAGCCGCAACACCGACGACCACGGCAACCATCACCGCTACTGCGACTTCCGCCGCCACACCGACAGCCGCAGCGCCCGCCGCTGCCATCGCGACGATGGCCGCCACGCCGACGCCCGCGGCGAACACGGCACAGCTTACCGGGAATGCTCCGCCCGCGGCGTCGAGGGCGCCACAACCGCCGCCGGCGCCCACGCGCAAACCGGGCGCGCCCGCCGACTTCTCGATGGAGGCGCTGGAGCTGACCAACGCCACGATCGACGTCACCGACAACAGCGTGGCGCCGCCGGCGGTGCTCGCGCTGCGCAACCTGCACGTCGGGGTCAGGGACCTGCGAACCGTCGGGCAGCAGGCGCCGGCTCCGTTTGAACTGGCCACGACGCTCGGCGGCGGCGGTTCGATCGCGGTGAAAGGGGCGCTCGACCTCGCACATTCGCAGGCGAAAATAGACATCACGCTCGCCGCAATCGATTTACCTGCGCTGCAGGGATTCGCGCAGTCGGCGCTGGCGGCCACCGTGGCGTCCGGCAAACTCACTGCGCACGCCAATGTTCAGACTCTGTTCGCCACCGGCAAGTTCAACCTGCATGCGGCGCCTGCCAGCATCGCGCTGGACAAGTTCGAGTTGCGCGCTCCGGGTGAGAGCGTAGATCCAATCGGATGGAACAAGCTGAGCGCGTCAATCGGCCAGGTCGACCTCGCAACGCACCAGGCGACGGTCACCGAAGTGCGCTCCGACGGATTGCATGTGTTCGTGCGGCGCGAGCGCAACGGCCAGTTGAGCCTGGCTTCGCTGATGCGCGGGGGCGCATCCCCCGAAGCAACTCCTACCGCCGCCGCGCCCCGGCCCTCGCGCGCCGCATCGAGAGGCCACCGCAAATCAGGCGCCGAAAAGGTAGCGGTGGAAAAGACGACAGCCGAAAGCCCGGCGGCGGAGAGACTTTCGGCCGAGACAAAACTGGCCGAGAAAAAATCCATCCCCGTGCATGAACGCCGCGAAGGGTCGACAGCGCGCAGGCGCAGGAGCAGTAAAATCGCCGCGCGCGCTCCCGCCGCCGCGCCGACGCAGGCGCCCGGGGAGTGGCGCTACCAGGTCGCATCCGTGGCGCTCGAGAAAACCGAGATTCGGGTCGAGGACGACATGATGCCGCGCAAGGTCGCGATCGCCGTCGTGCCGCTCAACCTTCATCTGAAAAATGTATCGAACGATCTCGCCAAGCCGATCGCGCTCGACCTAGACGGCATCCTCACTCCCAGAGGCAGCTTTAAGGTGACGGGGACGGCCGCGCCAGTGCCGCTCAAGCTGAATCTTCGGGTCGTCACCCGCCGCCTCGACCTAGCGCCGTTCGATCCCTACGTCACCAGCCATCTCAACACTAAAATCGACCGCGCGGCATTGAGCATGAACGGTGAAGTTGGGCTGTCCAACGAGCTCAAGGAAATGCGCGTGAGCTATCGCGGCGACGCCGCGATCGGCAGCGTGAAGATGCTCGACAAGGTGACCAACGATAGTTTTCTGCGCTGGAACTCGTTCAGCGCGAATGGGATCAATTTCAGCATGGGATCAGGGCCGCCGAAGATCCATGTCGCGGCGCTGGACCTGGGCAACTTTTACGCACGCATGATTCTCAATGCCGACGGCCGACTGAACCTGCGCGACGTGACCGCGACCCCAGAGGAAGCGCGGACCTCATTGACACGCGCCCACGGCGCTCCGGGCGCTACCGGGGCCGTGCCAACGCCTGCGCTGACACCGGCGCCAACACCGTCCCCAACGCCGACTCCGGCCGCCGCGAGCGAGGCGGCGGCAAGCCCGGCCGCTGCGCCGAGCCCCGCTCCGCTTCCTGCTGATGTGGAAGTCGGGCGGATTACCCTTCATGGCGGTCAGGTCAATTACACCGATAACTTTATTAAGCCCAACTACTCGGCCGACCTGACCCAAATGAACGGCAAGGTGGGAACGTTCGGCACCGGCACCACGACGCCGGCCGAAGTTGAACTCGACGGCGAGGTTAACGGCAACTCGCCGCTGACCATCAGCGGCTCGATCAATCCCCTCACCCCGCTGGCATCCGTCGACATCAAAGCCAAGGCGGAGAAGGTGGAGTTGACCGACCTTTCGGCCTACTCGACCAAGTACACCGGCTACCCGATAACCAAGGGCACGCTCACGGTTGACGTGCACTATACACTCGAGCAGCAAAAGCTCACCGCAGAAAACCACATCTTCATCGACCAGCTCACGTTCGGCGACAAGGTGGACAGTCCCACCGCGATGAATCTGCCTATCCGCCTCGCGGTGGCGCTGCTCAAGAACCCGCAAGGCCAGATCGATCTTCGCCTTCCCGTGTCGGGATCGCTGTCGGATCCGCAATTCAGCGTCGGCGGAATCGTGCTGCACGCCCTCGTCGGCCTCATCATGCGGGCGGTGACATCGCCCTTCAGCCTGATCGCATCTGCGGTCGGCGGCGGAGGCGGTGCGAGCGGTGAAAATCTGAACTACGTAGTGTTCGCGCCCGGCTGGGCAAGCATAACTCCGACCGCTCGGACCAACCTCGACACGGTCGCCAAGGCCTTGCAAACCCGGCCGGCGTTAAAGCTCAAGATCTGCGGACGCGTCGATCCGAAATTCGATCGAGAGGGCCTGCCCGCGGCGTTAGTTGCCCAGAGCGTCGCGCGGCAAAAGGTTCTCGACGATGATAAAAATCCAAAGGATGTGGACCTGGCCAGCGTCGAGGTTACCCCGGATGAGTACAACAAATATTTGAAGCGCGCCTACAAGGCGGCGAAATTCGACAAGCCAAAAGATCTCCTAGGGCTCAACAAATCGCTGGAGCCCGACGAAATGAAAAAACTGATGATCGCCAATACCAAGGTCACCGACGCCGATCTCAAGCAGCTCGCCGAAGACCGCGCCAAAGCGGTGCGCAAGGCGCTTAGCGGGAAGCTCGACCCGGCGCGGATAGTCGTGGTAGCGCCCAAGCTCAACGCCGACGGCATCAAGGATGGCGGCAAGACCACGCGGGCCGATCTCTCGCCCGAGTGAGCGCGTGACCGAACCGGTCAGCGCGGGGCGAAGGCTTCGAGAGCGCGCTCGTCGGGCAACGGAACGTCATCGCAGCGCAGCGGCATCAGGCAGACATGATTCGCGCCCGCCGCGAGCTGCGCATCGATCCGTTCCTTGATCTTGTCCTCGCTGCCCCAGGCGATCACGGCGTCGATCAGCCGATCGCTGCATCCGTTGTCGAAATCCGCCGCCGTGAAACCCTGGGAAATCAGGATGCGGCGATAGTTGTCCTGGTTGGCGTAAAAGCTCAGATGCTCGCGGGCGCGGGCGCGGGCCTTAGCCGCGTTGCGCTCCAGGATGACCACGACGCTCGCGCAGACCCACTTGTCGGGTCCCATGATCTCGCGCGCCTGCTTAGTGTGCGGCGGGAGACACATGTAGGTGTGCGTGCCTTTGGCTTCGCGCGCGGCCAGGCCGAGCGACTTGGGATGCAGCGCCGCGATCACCAGCGGCGGCTCGGTCTTAGGCGCGACCGCCTTGTAGAGCGTCGACTTCATCCGCGGAATGTAGTCGCTTAGATAGCTGAAGGGCTTGACGTACTTGTGCCCGCGGAGATCTTCGACCAGCGAGCGATGGCTCACGCCGATTCCGAGGATGAAACGATCGGGCGCGAGTTCCCCGAGCGTCTTGGCCGCCGAAGCCATCGCCGCCGGATCGCGCACCCAGACGTTGGCGATACCGGTCGCATAGATCAGGCTATCGGTATTGGCGAGCACGTAGCCGCCATGCGCGAAGGGCTCGCGGCCCCAGGCCTCCGGCGTCCAGATGACCTTGTAGCCCATCCGCTCGACCCGGCGGCAAAACGCGGCGCTCTCCGGCGCAGGCATCGCATCCATGAAACAGAACGCACCCAGCTTGCCGATTTCCATCGCACTTTCTCCTTCGAAGCTTTTGGTCCGAGGCTCCTTCCGCGGTCTATAGCCCGAACAGGGTAAATGGCTGTCCCATTTCCTCGATCTGTCCGTGATATTTTCCGTCGAGCGCCGAAAATACTTGTATCACGCCCTCGTGCGTGGATGCCGCGAACAGTAGTGGCTTATCGTCCTGAGTCACCCGAATCGAGTTCGCCTCTACCGGCAGCGGAATCCGCGCGACGCGGCTGTGCTGGTCAACGTTAAACTCCCACACTTCGGTTCCGGCCTTCTTGTGCGTCCACTCGCCGCCGCGATGCATCAAGACAAAAATCAGATGATCGTGCGCATAGTAGGCCAGCGGCTGCCATCCGCCCGGGCGCCAGCCCTCGTGCTTATCCTGATCGCTCAGAAGCGTCCAGGAGCCGCTCGCGCTCGACGGACTCGACGAGACGTCCATCGGATAGGCGACGCCGTGATAGCTGACGAAGTACGCCTGCTTGCCGATCATCGCGGGCAGGGCGAAGACCGGATCCTTATCGACGTCGAAGAACGGCTTGGCGGTGCGCTTTTGATCGGTGGTCTTGCCGTTGTCGTCGAATTGCGTGGTTAGCATCGAACCGTCGGCACATACCGAGGCGAACTCGCGCGCGCCGAGCACCAGGACCTCGGAGCATCCGGGAATCTGGATCTCGCCGGCGACCTTGTTGCCCTGGAGGTCGACCGCCGTGACCGAAGTAGCCGGAGTCAGGTTCGAATAAAGCAGAAAGCGTCCGTCGGGAGTGACGCTCATCGCGGTCGGATCCTGGACCGCAAGCTGGCGCTTGTTGGGAATTACGATTTCGGAAGACGGTGCAAGTTTGTGCGCATCGTAGATCGTCACAGTGTCGGTGCGATCGCCGCGAATCGCGCGTGAATAGAAGGTGTCCGCGGTATAGAACTGTTTGTGATCGGGGGACGCGGCGAACATGGAGGTCATCCCGCCGGTGATCGTGCCAATCACCGTCAGCGAATCGCCATCGATAAGCACAATCGGTGTGACCATTATCGAACCGCCAAACGAAGTCGCCGCAACCCAATGCGGCGCGACCGGCGGCAATTCGAGAATGGTGACCTGCTCCTGGGGTGGCATTTCGGCCTGCGCGCTCGTGACCTCACAAAGCGCCACGCCCACAAGAATCATGAACAGGATCGCCGGAACGATCCTGACTACCGGCGCAAAACGTTCAGCTGGAGCTTTCATGCGACCTCTCAAGCGGCGCAGCGTAGCATGGCGCGACGCCGGGGCGTTAGTGTGCGCGCTGGCGCCGCCCCGTAAGGTTCAACCTGGGCGAAGCGCGACGAGGGACGTCGCTCTGTCGGGGAACGTCGCTCTAAGGTTTGTAGAGCTGGGGATATTTTTCACGCAACAGATCGAGCTTGGGCAAGTCGTTGATAACGATGTACGGGTTGTCAGGATGCCGCGCGAGATAATTTTGATGATAGGCCTCGGCCGGATAGAAACCCTTGAGCGGAACCACCTGGGTGACGATCGGATCGGCGAACGCTTTCGCATGGTCGAGTTGCGCGATGTAAGCGTCGGCGGCCTTTTTCTGACTCGCGTTCGTATAGAAAACCGCCGAGCGATATTGCGTCCCTGAATCGGGGCCCTGGCGATTAAGCTCCGTCGGATCGTGTGCGGTGTAAAAGAATACCTTGAGCAGATCGTTATACGAAACCTGCGACGGATCGTAAGTAACTTCAACCGATTCCGCATGCCCGGTCGTCCCGGTGCTCACGACCTCGTACTGCGCAGTCGAGGGTCCGCCTCCCGCATAGCCGGCGACGACACGGTCCACGCCTTTGACATGTTTGAAGACGGCGTCCACGCCCCAGAAGCATCCGCCCGCGAAAACCGCCTCCTGTCGCGAGCCGGGAGCCGCAGGCGCGCCTTCGGCCGCCTGAATCGGTGCGGCGGCGATCCCCGCGAATGCGAAGATCGAAAGAAGTCCGAGCAGAGAAAAAATTCCTGACCGCCGGCGATTTTTCATAGTGAATTTGCGCCCCTCTCCTCACGAGACGTTCGCCTCGGGGGAACGCTTACCTCACAGTATCGTTCTCGGCGAAAGGGCGAAAGTTACATCGAGGAGTTACACCCGGAGTTAAAGCGGCCTCGCGCGCGGACGAAAGCGGAGCCACACGGTGCCGGCGGTGGCGGAGAACGCGGTAACCACCAGCGCGGGCGTCAGATGCCAGGTGACGATATGCAAGGGCTCGTCGATCGCGCAATTGATGCGCATCAGCGCGAAGGAGAAGAGCATCGCGGCCGCACCGATCAAACCTCCGGAGCCCGCGCCGCGCATCGGAGCGCCCCGCTTGACCGCCCACCAAAGTGCCACCCACGGCAGCGCGGCGAGCACGCAGGTCTCAAGCGCGCAGCCGAGCCCCACGTGCAAGAACTCGCCGAGTGGATAGCCGACGCGCACCGGTGCGCCGACCATCACCAGCGCGGTTCCGATCAGCATCAGCACGACTGCAACCGCGGCCTCACGCGGACCGATGCGGCGCCCGGGAATAGCCGCGCGCAGCGCCATCATCGCCGCGAGAGTCGCGGCGCCTGCGAAGAGTGCGACCTCGAGGGCGTAGTTGAGATGGCCGAGCTTGCGCATGAAGTCGTTGCCGGTATGCGTCGCGACCCACAGCAGCACGAGCGCTTCGAGCAACAGCCAGAGCATCAAACGCGTGCGCACCGGCCACAACGGACGCACCGGCCGTACGGTAGCGGCTAGCGTCTCGACCAGCATTCGATGGCGACCGGCGCGAGTTGTTTGGGACGTTTCAGCCACTTCTACCCGCCTTCTCCACCGATCAGTTTGCGCAACGCCTTGTACGCGCGATGCGCGCGGACCTTGAGCGCGCCGACCGAGACGCCGGCGCGGCCGGCCGCGGCCTCAAGGGTCATGCCGTCGAGTTTGAGCATCGCGAAGGCCTCGCGTTGCGCGGGCGGAAGCCTGGTCAACAGCGCCTCGATATCGGGAGGGGGCGCTGGCGAGTCACCTTCCGCACGATCGGGCAAGTCGGCCGTCAGCTCTTCCCAGCCGGCGCGCGCCCAGCGCCGCCGCGAGTGGTCGGCCGCGACGTTGCGCGCGATCGCGAAGAGCCATGGCTCGAGCGGGCGGCCGGCCTCGTAGGTGTGGCGCGCCTGGAAAAGCGCCATGAAGACTTCCTGGTAAACGTCCTCGACTTCGTCGATTGCGACGCGCGTGCGCAGGAAGCGTGTAATGGCCGGGCCAATGTCGTCGAGCAAAAGGCGGCAGGCGTCAGGATCGCCCTGCTGCAGGCGTTCCATCAGATGCGCGCGCATCCGGACCCGCTCGAGCCGCCGAGCGTCGTCGATCTTTTTCATTCTCGCGACACTGCCATCGGTCATCGCGTCGGCGTCTTTCCATGGACGCGCGACGGCCGCTTCCAGCGTATAAGGACAACACGGGGTGCCGCTTGCGGCAACAAATGGCAGCCAAGATGCGCGGAGAGACAGTTTGAGCGAAACACCAGCCATCGAGGCGAGTTCTCCAAGTCTGAAGTTCTCGCGCGATGACGATTAGTTACGGTGCGCGCCGCGTCGACGCGCCGGCGAGGAGCAACTTTCCACTCAGGCGCGACGCTGCTTTTGTTCTTGTAGGCGCGTCAGAATCCGGCTCAGCAGAGGCTCCTCGCGCAGCGCCGAAATCGGCTTGACGAGCTGAAACACCTCGGTCACCAGGCGCTGAACATTAATGTCCTCGGCCTGCAGCGAGTCCAGCGCGGCAAAGTAGCCGGCACCTTCGGCGAGGCCGGGCGGACGTTCACCCCTGGTCTGGGGATAGGCGAAGTCGAAGTTTGCGGCGAGCGTCCAGGGCGCGCTCACCGCCTGCGCCGCTTTCGGAAAAAACGCCGCGGCCAACCCGTCGAGCCCGCGCGACTGCTCCGCATGGTCGCGCAGAATCCTCTGCAGCGCTTGCACCTGCAAAGCGGCCGAGCTCATACCCTGCCCGTAAACCGGATTGAAACTGCAGATCGCGTCGCCCAAAATCAGCAATCCCGCCGGAAAGGTCCGCAAACGTTCGTAGTGCCGCCACACGCTGGTGGGGAATCGATGGTGCGTGATGTCGGCGATACGTTCGGCGTCCTTGATCAGATCATAGAGCCGAGTAGAAGGAAGAGCCTTCGCAAACGCAAGGAAGCCCGCTTCGTCGGTCGGAGGATAATCGCCGAACCGGCCTGCCAGACTCACATGCCACGTGCGATCCTCTATTTCGAACAGCCCCGCTGCCCTGGTGTGTTCAGGCGGCGGCCCACCGACGAGGAGCAACGGCTCCGGCGAATCGACCAGATCGGGCTTGCGGTACTTGGTACTGGTGTAAGCGAAATCGACACCGATAGTCGTTTCCTCGGGAGCCGGCACATCCATCTCGAGGAGCCATCGCGAAGCATGCGAACTGCGCCCACCCGCGTCGACTACCAGGTCAGCCTCAACCGATTCGGCGCCGGCCGCCGCATGCTTGCGGCGGACTCCGCGAATCCGTCCGCCGTCGTGAATAAACCCCTCGATCGCAGCGTCGGTTTCGAGCTTCACGTTTGTGATCGCGGCCGTGCACTGCCTGATGTGGTATTCGAGCAACCCGCGGCTCATGATATGGCCTTCGAGGCCAAGGTCGCGGGGCTCCGTTACCGACCGGGTCGCGTTGTAGCCCTTGCCGTCGGGACCGTAAAAGGCGATGTCGATTCCGGTCCTGAAACGTACGGCGCCGAGTCTGACGAGTTCTTCGGTGAAGCCTGGATAGAGCGACGCCATCACGTTCTGCCCGGCAAGCAGTAGAGCGTGAATATGATTGCCCTGCGGAACCGATTTGTGGAGCACGGGCCGGTCTTCTATCTGATCGCGCTCGAACACGGTGACGCGATCGAAGTACTCTGCCAGCACAGCCGCGCTCATCAATCCCGCCATGCTGCCGCCGATCACCACTGCATGACGCCCTAAGTTATGTTCCAAACTGCTCGTCATCCGTTCATCCTATAGCGAGGGGGGCCCTCGCTGGCATGGCCCAACGGGCGCTGGGCAAAAGAAAATTCACCGCAGATCGGCGTAGCCGCGTATAGAGAACAGTTGTAGCTCATGCGGGTTAACTGATGGAGGCTCATGCTGCCTTACACCTCGCCAGCCAATCTCCAGCGGGGCCTGACGGACGGAAACAATGCCGAGCTGACCTATCAAGGATGTCTGTGAAGGGAAGTAGACGACTAATAATGACTGATAAAGACAGCCAAAAGCAAAATTAAGCTGCGAGACGTTAAGAGTCATTTTGTGATGTAAATTAGTTTGTTTTCACCTCTAGACAAAGCTAAGCAGAAAATATAGCTTCAACGGTGCCCAAAATGGGCGTAAAAAAAGGAGATATGAAGATGGAAGCAGTGACGAAGATGTTCATTCGCGCGCGTGAGTCAGTGGTCCGCAGCACCCGTGGCCAGACCATGACGGAATATGCCCTCATTCTGGCGGCCATCGCGGTCGTGGTTTACGGCACCTACCGTGCGCTGGGCAACAACATCGGTACGCTCGCCAGTGGCGTCGATTCCGCTCTGACCAACGCGTAAGACGTCTCATCCTTCTTGGACCTGCGGCAAAAGCAGGTTCAAAAGCCCCCGGAGCCGACTCCGGGGGCTTTTCCTTTCCGGGAGATTCCGACCCGATTTCGACTATCCGCCCCAGGTAGCGATCATCCCGACTGCTACGGCGAACATTACCGCGGTCGCCGCCCATCCGACGATCTTCTGCGGCAACGGAAGCCTGAGCGTGCCCGTAAGCTCCGGATTCGCGGTCATCAGCATCATGAGAAACATGATCGGGACGGCGGCGACCCCATTGATCACGGCACTCCAGAAAAGCGCTTTGATTGGATTAATCGAACTGAAATCCAATGCGACGCCCAACAACGTCGCCACGCACAAGGTCGTGTAAAAGCCCCAGGCCTCGTTGAGCCTCTTTTGCAGTCCGACTGGCCATCTGAGGGCCTCGGCCAAAGCATAGGCCGCCGAAGCTGCCAAGGCCGGGATGGCGAGCGACCCGGTGCCTATTATGCCGGCGCTGAAAAGCAGAAAGGCTGCCTCTCCAGCGAGCGGTCGAAGCGCCGAAGCGGCTTGCGTCGCAGTTTGGATATCGGTCTGACCGTGAGCGTGAAGGACGGCAGCTGCGTCGAGCATGATAAAAAAAGCTATGAAGTTTGAAAATCCCATGCCCAGGTAGGTGCCTGCGCGCATCGCCTGGAGCTGTGCCGGCGCCTGCGCTGGAGCACGCTTGAGCGGTTTTTCGCCCGCCCCTGCCTCTTGTTCTTCCACTTCCTGAGAAGCCTGCCAGAAGAATAGATATGGACTAATCGTGGTGCCAAACACTGCCATCAGCGCGGACATATAGCCCGACGATAAGGAAACGTATGGTATAAACGTGGCCGCCAGCGCAGATAGCCAATGCACGTGGGCCACAAACGCGGTCGCGACGTAGACCAGCAGCACCAACGCCGCCCATTTGAGTATTTGTGAATACTGACGATATGGAATCAGCACCGCGGCTATCGCGCTAACGATCCCAAACCCGACTGAGTACAAAAGCGCGGGGCCACCGATCAATAGTTTCAGCGCGCTGCCCATCGCACCGATGTCGGCGCCTAAATTGATCACGTTCGCGATCAGTAGCAGCACGACGATCGGATGAAGCACCCAGGGGGAATAATAGCGGCGGATGTTGGCGGCGATGCCCATGCCCGTCACCCGGCCGATCCATGCGCTGATCTCCTGTACTCCGGCCATCAATGGAAAGGAAAAGAGCAGCGTCCAGAGCATTGCGAATCCGAATTGAGCGCCAGCCTGCGAATATGTTGCGATTCCGCTGGGGTCGTCATCGGCGGCGCCGGTCACGATACCGGGCCCGACCTTCGCGAGAACTCGCACGACCTTCGCCCACCACGAGGCGGATTGGCGCCACTCTGGCTTCGAAGACTGCTTATCAACTGTTCGTCTGCGATTAAGGCGTTTATCTCTGGGGTTCATGAAAGGTTTTGGTAACGTGAAGAACAATCCCGCCCTTGTTCAGAAACGGGGGTTGCGCCTAGAGTATCGAACTTACCGCCTATGGTGACGCGCAATTTTTTCCGCACCGAAAGGCGTGGACAAGCTGACCGGGCGAGCGCGCGGCCCGGTCTTCCCCTTCCCATGACCCATTGAGTTCGGCGCCCTATCTGGTCGTTGCTCACCACGGCGTCTTGAAACCCTTGAATCTGATCGGGATCCGATAAATGTCCGCGAGCACGTCGGGCGGCAAATCGGAGCGGATGGTCGAGTTGATACTGGCAAAGACGGCATCGCTGAGCTTTCCAAAACGCCGCTCGATGACACCGACGATTTCTTTATGGGTGCCTATGGCCGCAAATAGCTGGACCACGTCATCGCTGATCGAAGCCGTCATCTCGGCCCATTTCCCCTGCTTTGAAAGCACGTTCAGTTTGCGGCCCAAATCGCCCAGGCCGTGCAATTCCAGCACCGGCCAATAGCCCGGCGTCGAGCCGTAAAACCCGACGCGGGTTCGAACCCATTCGACCATGCGCGTGACGGCGGCCTCGTCCGGCCCCGTGGCGATGAAGCCGCCGCCCGACACTTCGAAGTGCTCGAGGCTGCGGCCGCTCTTTACCAAACCCTCGCGCAGGCGCGGCAACACGACCTCTTCCAGGTAGCGACGAGTGCAGAACGGATGCAGCCGCACGCCGTCGGCCACTTCACCCGCAAGCTGCAACGCCTTGGGGCCGACGGCGGCAAGCGTAACCGGCGTCATCGGGAGGCCCATCGAGGGCGGCACAAAATTCGGCGTCATCAGGGTGAAGGTGTAGTGTTCGCCTTCGAAGCGGAGCTTTTCGCCCTTTTCCCAGGCGGTCCAGATTGCCCTTAGTGCAAGTACGTACTCGCGCAGACGCGCGATGGGCGCGGCCCAGGGTACACTGAAGCGTTTCTCGTTGTGCGGGCGAATCTGCGGCCCGAGGCCCAATGCGAAGCGGCCGCGCGAAGCGACCTGCAAGTCCCAGGAGATGTTCGCGACTACCATCGGGCTGCGCGGAAACGCGATCGCGACCGCGGTGCCGAGTGTGATTTTCTCCGTCGCCACAGCGGCGACGCCTAGCGACAGGAACGGGTCGTTGCGATTTTCCAGGGTGATCAGGCCGTCGAAGCCGGTTTGTTCAGCCTCGCGCGCGGCATCGGGCACCCGGCGCAAGTCTTCTTGAGGCAAGCTGGTTAGCACGCGCATTTTGTCTTGCTCCTCGCGATGGGCGGTTGGGCGGGCACAGACGCTTAACACGCGCGCGAATATGCCGGTGACCAGGCGAACAGTTATGGTCGATCGCCCGGCTCAGTCCGGCGTCAACGAGTTTCGGCCGTTCTCGAAAGGCGCTGCGAACTTCGGTGTACCTAACGCGGCGAACCCAGCAATCCCAGTTGCTCGCGGCCGTAGAGCTCGCCCGACGTGTCAAAATCGATGCTCGCGTGCTGGGCGCCTACGTTGATATTTCTGAACGCCGTCTGCAGCGGGCTCGACTTGTAGATCGCGTGCGCGCCGGAGCCCTCGAACAAACGAGACACTGCGCGCCGGCACAACTCCGCCGTATAGGCGGCGTGCCATTTGATTCGCGCGCGATAAGCCATGTCGGTCGCGCCTGTTCCGGATTCCGCGACTCGTCCCAGCACTTCGAGCGCGTCATGCACCATCAGGTCCGCGCACTGAATCTCGGCGGCTGACTCAGCGAGCCGGAGTTGGGTCGGCCCGTGCTCGGCCTTGCGCGCGCCCGTAACGACCACGCGCCGCTCCTTGGTCCGCTCGATAAATTTCGCCAGCGCGTACTTGGCCGAGCCGAGAATCGCGGTCACCACCGAGAGCGAGAGCATCGAGTCGGACGAAACACGGTAGAGGTTGGTCGCGTGCTTGAGCGAATGGGGCGAGTCGCCGCGCATCATCGCGCGCGTGTCAACCGCTCTGCCAGCGGGCACAAAGAGATCCTTGACGACCACGTCCTTGCTGCCGGTCCCTTCCAAGCCCAGCACGTGCCAGGTGTCGTCGATGGCGATCTCGCCCGTCGGCACCACCACATGCACTCCCGGACCGCCAGTCTCCGCATCGGCGCATCCGAGTATCACCCAGTTCGAACGGTCCACGCCGCTACAGAACTGCCAGCGCCCATCGACTCGATAGCCCCCGTCGGCCCGGGCTGCCTTGCCCTGCCAGGCGAGCGTGCCCGCGACCAGGCCGTCGCGGCCGCCGCCGAAGACTTCGTCCTGCGCCTGCTCCGGGAAAGTACCGAGACAAAAATGATGGGCGCACATCACCATGAGGACCCATCCGCTGGTCGGGCAAACCTCGGAAATGGCGGTGACCGTATCGGCCAGGATGCGCAGGCTCAGCTCATAGCCGCCGACGCGCGCGGGCTGCGGGATACGAAACAGGCCGGCGCCGACCATCGCCTGCATGCTCGCGGGCACGAGGCTCCGCTCGCGCACGCAAGCCTGCGTGTTCTCCGCCAGAACCGGCGTAATACCGGCAACGCGCCGGGCAATCTCCTCGCCAGTGATCGTCATGTTCGGGGCGAGCCCTCCGGCTCCAAGATATAGAGCAGCGGGCAGAGAAATAACAGCAGCGGACCTCCTTCGGCGGCCGAACCCAAGGCGCAGGCCCGCGCAAGGATCAGCGACGCCGTAGCGCGCCCTTGGAGATTCAACCGCTCGATTAGGAGATCTTCAGGCTTTCAACAATGGAGTCCCAAGGCTTTGAAAATATCGCGGCTTGTCGAGCATGGCTCACGAAATTTCAGGTGTGTCGCGGACAGTAGTTCGAGCGAACGCAGGCATCATCGAGATTGAAAGTTTAAGCGTCTGCCAATTCGCTAGTGCTACGGGAACATGTATTTTTCCGAAATAACTGTCGAACCGCTATTTTCCCCTCAGGCGCGGGTCGTCGCTGGCGATACACTCAGCGAACATGTAATCGCGATAAGCGGGTTCCAGCATGTTCAACGCCTGCTTCTCTCGCGAATCCTCAAAGAAAGTGCTCAGGAAATCCTGGCAATCGTCGGCCGTATCGAAACTCCGCACGATGTGCCACTGGCGCAACGGTTTCTTGTATGCGATGCCCTGCGGCAGCATCGACGATGGGGTCATCAAATACCAGCCCGCAAGGAAGAGCGCAGCGGCGTGGCGACGCTTCATATCTGTCATCTATTTCGTCTCGTGGTTGCTCGCCTAAAGATTGGGCACTCGTTCGGCTTCCGCACGCGGCCTGGCGGTCGTCAGACGACGGCTCGAGGTACGAATAGCTCGCGGTCGAAAAATCCTTTGAGTTTGTTGAGTGAGCCGTCCGGGACTCGAACCCGGGACCCTCTGATTAAAAGTCAGATGCTCTACCGGCCTGAGCTAACGGCTCGCGAGCAAGGTAGTCTACGCGAACCGGCGGCGGGCGCAAAGTCTCTCGCGCGTATTCGTCAGGCTCGGCTCGCCTCCGGGCATTGCCGAATGCGTGACAAACTCCTTGGGCCGGTTCATTGAGTTTTCCGCTTCTTTGAAATATATGGATCGCCGCATTCGTTTCGACAGCCTCGACTCGCTTGAGTGGTGAGCACCTGACATGAACGGATGGAGCTTTTTGTCGGCTGCGTTCCTACCGCATGCATCCTGTTACCTATGGAACAGTGGACTAATCTGGCTGCATGGAATATCTGACAGCGCGATCGCGCTGGCCTACTTTGCGATCCCGTTGGAGTTGGTTTACTTCATGCGCCAGCGGCGCGATCTGCCGTTTCCCGCAATCGTCTGGGCATTTGCCATTTTCATTCTCGGCTGCGGAACGACTCATGTGATGGAAGTCGTCACGCTCTGGTTCCCGGTGTATTGGGTGTCCGGATCGATAAAGGCACTGACTGCGCTCGCCTCGATAGGAACAGCGGTTTTGCTGGTCTCCGTCATTCCCGAGGCGCTCGCCCTTCGAAGCCCAGCCGAACTGGAAGCCATAAATGAAACCTTGAAAAACGAGATCACCGAACGGCGGCGAGCCGAGGAAGAAGTCTTAAAAGGCCGCGAGCTATTGGTGCAGCAGGAACGAATGCGCGTGGTCGGTCAACTGGCGTCGGGTATCGCACATGATCTGAACAATACTCTGAATGTGATCAAGCTTCGCGTCGCGGCGATGGCAAAGGACCATTCCCTCCAAACGCTTCATGCGACCGCGTTTCATGCGATCGAGCGCGCGATCGAGGATGCCGTGCGGACAGTCGACAAGGTTCAGGAGCTAGGCAGACTGCGGCGCGAAAAGCAGCCCGCCTTCCTGCAGACTGTCATTTCGCAGGCGGTCGAACTCGCTCGCACCAGTATCGAAGAGCGATCCGCGCTTAGAGGCGTGCCGATTCAGATCGAAATGGAGCTGCCGCCGAATCTGGCTCCGGTTGACGGTTCCGCCTCCGATCTGAGGCAGATCTTTCTGAATCTTTTGCTGAATGCCGGCGACGCGATGGACAAAGGAGGCAAAATCAAAATCGCTGCCAATTCGATAGAGCACAGAATGGTGCTCGTGACGGTTTCTGATGAAGGCACGGGCATCCGAGCGCAAGATCTACCGCACATCTTCGAGCCCTTTTATACGACCAAGGGTCCGCGCGGAACGGGGCTCGGCCTGTCGATCGCGAGCAGCGTGATGGAAAGTATGTACGGGAGCATCAGCGCGGCGAACCGTCCCGAGGGAGGGGCGATTTTCACGTTGCGATTCCGCTGCGCCAGCCACACTGCCGCCAAAGCCGAACAAAGTACGGATTACGTTTCGCGGCGTCCAAGTCGATTCCTTCTGGTTGATGACGACGAAGACAACCTCCTTGCTCTTCAGGAACTACTGCGTTCGAACGGACATCAGGCCGAGATTGCGAAGAGCGGGCGCGAGGCCGTCGATCGATTACGTTCCATTACCTATGACGCGATTCTGTGTGACCTGGGAATGCCCGGAATGGATGGCTGGGAAGTTGCGCGACAGGCACGAGATATCGCCCCCGGCGTAAAGTTTTACCTGGTAACGGGATGGGCGCGGCAGATTCAACTCGAAACGGATCATCCGGTTGAGATTGCTGGGATCCTTTCGAAACCCGTGGATTTCGCGGAAATAGAAAAGTTGGTCGCAGACCTCGGCGAGGATCCCGATAAAGTTAGTGCTGATTAGAGAAGCCGGCGGCGCTGGAAGTCTGGGCCGGCGGCAGCGTCACCCGCGATTCCAGAAAAGCCACCAGGTTGTCGAGCTCGTCGTGGGTCAGGATACCGGCGAACGACGGCATATTGCCGCCGCCGTTGGCGATTTTGATCCGAATATCGTTGACGCTCAGCCGATGCGCGACCAGGGTCAGGTCGGGACCGCGCATCCCGCCCTGGCCGTCGATGGTGTGGCAGAACTCGCATCCCTTGTCATAAAAAAGCTGCGCCCCGGTGACGATCGGGGGGCTGGTAGTACCCACCAATGCGGCGGTCAGCGGTTGCGCGTCGAATTTCGGCGACCACGGCGCGATCGATCCTTCGATCCAGAACCCGATGATGCTCATCACGATCATGAGCACGGCCGCGACCGCCCACGGACGGCGCGCAGGATGGCGCTCGCCCTTGTTCCACAACACCGGGACCAGCAGCAAGAAGACGATCGCTGCCATCGGCGCCGCGATCATGAACACCGATTCCATCCCGCGCGGCAGCAGTGCCAGCACCGCGTAGTACCACAGCATGTACCAGTCCGGGCTTGGGTCATTGGCGAGCAGGCTCGGATTGGGAGGCTTGCCGAGCTCAGGCGGCCCGACGAAGAAGGCCAGCGCCGCGATAGTTATGACCACTCCGACTGCGACCACCACGTCGCGCCACGCGGCGTCGGGCCAAAATGGCACGCCTCGCTCCTCGAGCAACTTTTCATATTCGGCGCGATAGGTTTTGGGATTGACCTTTTCGCCGGGCACGGGCGGCGCCGAGATTCCATCATGGACGACGAGGTACAGATGAAGCGCGACGAGCGTAAAAATCATGGCCGGCAGAAAAAACACGTGGAAAGCGAAGAAGCGGCTGAGCGTCGCGCCGCCGAGCGTTTTGCCGCCAAGCAGAAATCGCGCTAGGAACGTTCCGATAAACGGCGTGCGTCCCAGCATCTCGGCGGCGAGCACGGTGGCCCACACCGCGGTCTGGTCCCAGCGCAGCAGTTGCCCGCTGAAGCCCATCGCGATCGTGATGAACAACAGCATCACGCCGCTGACCCAGTTGAATTCCCGCGGGTACTTGTAACATCCCATCAGGAAAACCTGGATCATGTGGATGCCGACCAGCAGGATCATCGCCGAGGCGCCGAAGAAGTGCATCCCGCGCAGGAAGTTCCCCAGCACCGCCTTGTAAGTGATGAATTCGAGGACCTGGTAGGCCGACCCCGAGGAGGCGACGTAACGCGTCGCCAGCGCGATCCCGGTCACCACCTGCATCATGAAGGCGACCAGTACCGCGCTGCCGAATACATACCACCATCCGGTGTTGGGCGGCACCGGATGCTTCATCACGTCGCCGAAAAATTTGATCAGGCCGGTGCGTTCCTCGAACGCGTCGACGGCCTGCCGGAAAATCCTTTTTATCACCGCCACTCTCCCGCGCAGCTATTCAATGGGCACCGCGCTGGCGAGGATCTCGACCTGCCCGTCGCGCACGCGCACCGGGTACTGGAAAAGTCCGCGCGGCGGCGGGCCGGCGGCCACGCTGCCGTCGGCATAGTAAACGCCGCCGTGGCACGGACACATGAACAGATTCGCCTTCGCCAGCCATCGCACCGGGCATCCGAGATGCGCGCAATTGACCGCGAAGGCGACAAAGCCGCCGGAGTCCAGGCGCCGCAGCCACGCTGCGGTCATCGCGCTCACTCCCGCCCACGCCATCGGTGACGGGTCGAGGAACTTGACGTTGACGGTCTGGCCGGGTTTGAAGCTGTCGGCCGCGCCGACCGCGCGCCATATGTCCTTTTCGGGAGCGATCAGCGGGCCGAGGATGAAACCGACGACCGGGATACCGACGATGGCGGCGGCGACGGCGGAGAGCGCGATACAGAGCCGTCCCATGAAGCGGCGGCGCTCGGGACTCAACGCCTCGCAGCAGGGCTCTCGCGTTTCACTCGCCATGTAACAATTCTCCCACCCATTTGCTAATCGACACCGCCATCAGAACCACGCCGGCGGCCGAAAATACATAAGAACTGACTACTCCGAAGAGCAGAAACGTTATGCCCAGCGCGAGAAAAGCCGGCGCGTATGTCGCCGGAGGGTTCTTCTCGGGCAAGGGCATGCTCCACCCGCCTGCTTCGCCCTCGCGCGGCTGCGGTGCGTCTTCCAATGCCATCCGCTTCTCTCCTAAAAACCCGCCGCCGCGGGCGCGACGCCGTCCGTCTCGGCCATCCCGAACCATCGCAGGAACAGCACGACCATCACGGCCAGGAACACGAAGCCGCCGCCCACCCACATCAGGAGCCCACCCACCTGCTGGTCGAGCGCAGGCGTCAGTCCCCATGCGCCCTGCAGCAGCGCGGCCACGTGCAACGAATCGGCTGGATGCAAATGAGGCGCGTAGAGTCCCGCGGGAGCAAACGTCAGCCAGATGCCAAGCAGACTGTTGGCCATCGCGCCGCCCAGCAGATAGACCTGCGCCCACAGCGGCGAGATTCGGCACTGCGGCAGCGGCGCCAGGATCGGCCACCAGAAGATCGTCGCGGTCACCATGAAACACAGATGTTCCAGGATGTGGACGTATTCGTTGCCGAGCGCCGTATCGAAGAGCCATGGCAGATGCCACAGCGCGAGCGTCGCCATACCCAGCGTCCAAGCTACCAGCGGATTCCCAAGCACGCGCTCGATACGGCCGAGCGCGCGGTAATCGAGCACCATCCGCGCAAACCGCGGCGTGATACCGAGCAGCAGCAGCGGCGGGACCGCGAGCTCGAGCAGCAGATGCTGTAGCATGTGGGCGCTGAACAGGTATTCGTCGCCGAGCACGTCCAGCGGCGAGATGAGCGCGAACAGCATCACGGCCACGCCGGCCACAAACCATTTCGCGCAGGAGAAATCGCCACGATGCGCGTACCAGTATGCAGCCAGCAGCGCCGCGCATCCGATCAGCACGGACAGGTCCGGGTCCCACGCTCGCAGTATCTCAGCCATTTTGCCTGGCGCCGGTTTTCAGTCCAATTGCGCCGCTATGCGATGAGCGGCCACACGTACACCACGGTAAAAATCACCACCCACACCGCATCGACGAAATGCCAATACATCGTGACGCACTCGAAGCCGGACGGCTTGACGTCGCCGAGCCGCCCGCTCATCGCAATACCCAAAAGCGCCATCAGCGCCACGAGGCCGATTAGCACGTGCAAGCCATGAAATCCGGTGAGCGTAAAAAACGTCGAGCCGAACAGGTTGGTGCTGATCGTGACGCTGTGCGCGAAGAGTCCCAGGTACTCGCGCGCCTGGCCGAGCAGAAAAATCGCGCCGAGCGCCACGGTTAGCGCGAGCCATCGGTTGACGCCGCTCCGGTCGCCCTTTCTGAAACTGCCCGCCGCCATGTGAATCGTCGCGCTGCTCAGGAACAGACAGACGCTGAACACCAGCGTGTGCAACACATTGAGGCTGTTGGCGGCGCTTGGCCCGTCGGCGGGCAGCGAGTGGAAGTACATGTAAGTAAGCAGCAGGATCAGGAAAAACCACGCCTCGGAGAAAAGGAACAAGCCGACTCCCAGCTTGGTCTTGTCAGGCATCGTCCTGTCGGGGGTCATTTTGTCAGCCATCGCTATCGCTCACCCTGCCAGCTTCATCATCATTGCGTCGGTGCGATCCGGATGGGCCAGGTCCCACAGCGGTCGCCGACCGTGAATCGGCGGCACGCCGTGCGTGAAGTTCTCCACCGGCGGCGGCGAGGTGGTCGCCCATTCGAGTGTCCATGCGTCCCACGGATTGTCGCCCGCTATTTTTCCTGAGCGGAGCGAGATCGCGACATTGATCATGAGGATCAACACCGCAAACGCGAGCACGAACGCGCCGATCGTGGAGAGCATGTTCATCGCTTCCCACCCCGGCAGCGGGGGATAGGTGAACACCCGGCGTGGCATCCCGAGCATTCCGAGCACGTGCTGGATCATGAAAGTCAGGTTGAAGCCGATGAAGGTGAGCCAGAAATGCACCTTGCCCCAGCGCTCATCGAGCATCCGGCCGGTGATTTTCGGGAACCAGTAGTAGACGCCCGCGAACAGCGCGAAGGCGGTGCCGCCGAACAGCACGTAGTGGAAATGGGCAACCACGAAATAGCTGTCGGTCAATTGCCAGTCGATCGGCACCACCGCGAAAGCAACGCCCGAGAGTCCGCCGATCGTGAACATCAAGAGGAAACTGACCGCGAACAGCATCGCGGTCGTAAACCGCACCCGCCCCTGGTACATTGTCGCGGTCCAGTTGAAAATCTTGATTCCGGTGGGCACCGAGATCGCCATACTGCAGATGGCGAAAAACAGATCGAAGGCGTGGCCGAGTCCCACCGCGAACATGTGATGCGCCCACACGGTGAGACTTAGAAATGCGATCGCCAGGGTCGATGCGGCGACGAATTCGTAGCCATAGATAGGCTTGCCCGAGAACACCGGGATGACCTCAGAAATGATTCCGAAGGCGGGCAGGACCATGATGTAGACCTCGGGATGGCCGAAGGCCCAGAAAACATGCTGCCACAGCACCGCCGAGCCGCCGGTGTCGGCCCGGAAGAAATGCGCATTGAGCAGCCGGTCGGCCAGCAGCATCACCAGGCCCGCGTTGAGTATCGGCATCACTACGACGATCAGAAAGCCGGTTATCAGCGTCATCCAGACGAACAGCGGCAGGCGCCGGATACTCATTCCGGGCGCGCGCATGGCGATGATCGTCGCCATCAGGTTGATCCCGGCGGTGAGCGTGCCCACGCCGATGCCGAGCAGTCCGAGGATCCAGTAGTTCACACCGGGGCCATACGAGTAAGCGGTCTCGCTGAGCGGCGCGTATGAGAACCACCCAACCGCCGGCGCACCGCCATTGACGCCACTGGTGGCGAAGCTGAAGTAGAGCATCACTCCGCCGAAAATCTGCACCCAGAAACTCAGCGCGTTGAGCCGTGGAAAGGCCATGTCGCGCGCGCCAATCATCAGCGGGACCATGTAGGTCGCGAACCCGACCAGCAGCGGCACCACCACCAAAAAAATCATCGTGGTGCCATGCATGGTGAAGAACTGGTTGTACATCTGCGGGCTGAGGAAGTGGTTATTGGGCACGGCAAGCTGCACCCGCATCAACAGCGCCAGCACACCGGCGACCAGGAAAAAGATGAACGCGCCCAGCAAGTACATGATGCCGAGCTGCTTGTGATCGACCGAGGCGACCCAGCTGAGCCAGCCCTCGCGCGCCTCCTGCTCGAACGACTCGTCGCCGAGCGCTCCGGGAATCGCCGCCTCTTTCATTTTTGCGTCTCCAGGAACGCGACGAGCGCACGGACGTCGTCGGCGCTCAGCTTGAAATCGGGCATGTTGCTGCCGGGTTTGAAATTGTTGGGATCGTGCAGCCACGCGGCGAGGTTCGCCGGCGTGTTCTCGAGCGCACCCGCGGCGAGCGTGCGACGGCTCGCGATGTGCGTGAGATCGGGGCCCACGCTGCGCAGATGGCAGTTGGTGCAGATGTTCTCGCGAAAAATCTCCGCGCCGCGCTGCTCATCCAGCGTGACCGGCTTGGGCGGGACGGCGGCCTGCTGTTTTATCCAGGCCGTGAACTCCTCGGGCGGATCCGCCATCACCAGGATGCGCATCCACGCATGCTCGTTGCCGCAGAACTCCGCGCACGCTCCAAGGTAAGTGCCGCCGTGGTCGGCCTCGATCCAGAGGCGGTTGGGATGGCCCGGGACGATGTCGATCTTGCGTCCCAGCGCGGGCACCCAAAAATCATGAATCACGTCGGCCGAGCGAAAATCGACCAGCAGGCGCTTTCCAACCGGGATATGTATTTCGTTGGCGGTGGTCACACCGGATTTGAGGTAGATGATTTCCCACCACCATTGATGGGCGACGATCCTGAGGTCCGGCTTGGCGTCGACGGTGGGCGGGTCGCTGGCGATCATGGCACGCATCATGAAGCCCGCCAGCACTGCCAGCGACAGGATTGGCACGACCGTCCAGATGATTTCGAGCCGGCGCGAGCCGAAAATCTGCTGCGCCTCCGGCGCTCCCGGCCGGTCTCGATAGCGGATAACCGCATAGATGACTAGAAATGTGACGAGCGTGAGGATCGCGCCGAGAAAAATCAGAGTGCCGACGAAAAGGTTCGAAATCGCGGCCGCCTGCGGCGATGCCGGAGCGAGAGTGAACGCATTAGCGGTATAAGGCCCAGCCATAGCCGCACCAACCACAGGCCTCGCGCGAAGCGACGTCACGCCGCATGCTAAATCCCAACTCGTGCGCGCAAAGCGTAACCTTCGGATGCGGTATTTTGCAAGCGAGTCTCTTGCGGGGAACCGTATCCGTTCGATTACAAGTTGATTGCCGGCTCAACCTGATTACTGGCGATCGCACTGGCAGTTGCAGCGCGGGCTTTGATAAACGAATAAAATGCAACTGTGAGCGATCCGGCGTGCCGGACCCACAACCAAATCGATCGCGAGGACTAAAGGACCATGCTGGAAGTATCGGAGCAACTCGAGCACCTGAAGCTGGCCGCCGAGGTCGCCGGGCTCGAAGTACCGCGTTTCGCCCTGCCCGAGGACCACGAAGTGGTGGTCAACCGGATGCGTTTCCATTACCTCGACTGGGGCACGGCGGGGCGCCATCCGCTTCTTTTCCTGCACGGCGGCGGTCTTAACGCGCATACCTGGGATCTCGTGTGCCTCGCGCTGCGCGGCGAGTACCACTGCCTCGCGCTCGACCAGCGTGGCCACGGCGACAGCGAGTGGTCGCCGGTCGGCGACTACAGCCTGCCGAGCCAGGTGCGCGACGTCGAGGACTTCATCGAGAAACTCGGCCTTAAGCGTCCGTTGATGGTCGGCCATTCGATGGGCGGTTTTGCGGCGATGGCCTACGCGGCTAAGTTCGCGCGCCGGATGGCCGGGCTGGTGCTCGTCGATATCGCACCCGAGCTTAATCCGAGCGGCACCGCGCGTATCCGCAATTTCCTCGCCCAGGACCGCGAGCTGGACTCGGTCGACGCGTTCGTGGAGCGCGCGATGGCATTCAATCCGCTGCGCAATCCGGCGCTGCTGCGCCGGAGCCTGCTGCACAACCTGCGGGAGCTACCCAACGGGAAATGGACGTGGAAACACGATCCCAATCGCGCCCGCCCCACGCCCGAGTCACTGCGCGCACGGCAGGCAGAGATCATGAACGAGGTCGCTCACATGACCTGCCCGACGCTGGTGCTGCGCGGCGCGAAGAGCGACGTGCTGACCGACGAGAGCGCGGCAAGTTTCGCTAGCGCGCTGCCGAACGGGCGCTGGATGCGAATCGAGGATGCCGCGCACACGGTGCAGGGCGACAATCCTCGCGGCCTGGTCGAAGCGCTGCGCCCATTTCTGCGCGAGATCAAACTGTAGGCGGCGTCCGACGCGTTTGTCATCGGGTCGGAGGCGGAAAACTGATCCGAGGGGGCCGATGCGACAGATAAAATCGTTTGGGGTGCTTCAGACTTCGAAAGTCATGGGCGCACTTTACTTCTCCTTTGGCCTGCTTCTCATGATGTTTTTTTTCGCGCTGGCAATGATCACGCCGCGCCCAAGAGGCCACGCACCCAGAAGCTTGGGCATGTTCCTGATCGCGCCGGTGCTTTACGGCATTGCAGGATTCATCGGCACCGCCCTCATCTGCTGGCTCTACAATGCCATCGCAAAACGAATCGGCGGCATCGAATTCGAAGTGTCAAGCGAGCCGGGACCTACCGCCGTTCCGTAATGAACCGTGCCGCTCAGTGCTGCTCGTGGCGAATCACGCCGCGGCGTTCCAGGTCTGCGACCTGCTCCGCCGTATAGCCCAGATAGTCGCCGAGCACTTCGGCGTTGTGCTCGCCCAAAAACGGCGCTTCGAGATCGAGTTGCGCGGGAAAGTCCGAAAAGCGCAGCGCGAAACCCGGCAACTCGAACTCGCCGAGGAGCCGATCGTGCACCTTGCGGATAGTGCCGCGCTCGCGCAGATGCGGATGATTGATCGCTTCTTCGACCGAGAGCACTGGCGCGCACGGCACCCGATGCTCCTGCATCGCGGCTAACGCGGCCGCATCGCTCGGCAGCGAAGTGATCCAGCTTTCGATCTCATCCACCAGCGCCGGGCAGTTTTTCACCCGCGACTCGTTGTCGATGAAGCGCGGGTCCTGCGCCAGCTCCGGCCGGCCCATCGCGTTGCACAAAAGAGCGAAGATATGATCCATCGGACACATGATGATGATGTGGCCCTTTTGCGCTTTGAATACGCCGACCGGCGCGAGATAGAAATTCTGCAGCCCTGAGCGCATTGGCTTGTACGCACCCTTGCTTAGGCTATGTATCTGCACGCTCGCTTCATGGTAATGGAAGTAAGTATCAAGTAGCGACAGATCGAGGTATTGGCCGCGGCCGCTGCGCTCGCGATATAGCAACGCACAGGCTATCGCGCCCATCGCGTGCGCGCCGGTGCTGACGTCGCCGATCGCCGCCATCACCACGTAAGGCGGGCCGTCGGGCTCGCCTCCCATGCTGGTAATCCCGGCGTAGGCGGCGCCCAGAGTGTCGAAGCCGGGCTGGCTCGAGAGCGGCCCGGTCTGACCGAAGGCCGAAACCGAACACATGATGGCGCGCGGGTTGATCGATTTCACCGTCTCCCAGCCAAGACCCATCCGTCCGATCACGCCGGGCGCGAAGTTTTCCACCACCACGTCTACCTTGGCCACCAGCGCCTTGAGGATCGCGAGGCCCGCAGGGGATTTGGGATCGACACAGAGGCTTTTCTTGCCGCGATTATGCTGGACGTAATATCCGCTCCTTCCGTTGACCTGCATCGGTGCAAGACGGGTCTTGTCTCCGCCCGGCGCGAGTTCGACCTTGATGACCTCCGCGCCCATCTCGGCCATCATCAGGGTGATCGTCGGGCCGGCGACGTACTGGGTAAAGTCGAGGACCTTATAGCCGTCGAGTACTCCCACGGGCGCATCGGTGTTCATCGTTGTCTCTCCCGGTATAGACGCCCTATATACCATGTTAGGGCGCTAAATCGAGCCGCCGCGATCCTACGATTGCAGACGGGCCGGCCGTCAGCCATCAGCCACGTTGGTCTCCTTGGCGCGAAAGCGCCGAGCGACGAAGCTGGAGATTGACGAGACTAAATCGTACTGATACTCGGGTTCGAGATATTATCGATGGTGGGCGGTCAAGGACGGCCAAGCCTGTGGTACGAGCCTCTCAACCTCGTATAAAATTCCGACAACGTTGCTCGCAACTTCGGGGGAGTGACCGCGAATCATGAGTCATGGCGAGGAAAAGCACAATCGGGAAACGGGCGAGTTCGGTCCTGAAGCTCAGATCCATTACCGGGAATACAAGCTGCTGCTCAAGCCGGAGCGCTTCGCCGACGAGGACGGGTTTCACAAGTTCTACAAACACGCTCATCGCGTCGCCAAGGGGCTGGGAATTCAGCTCGAGAAATCCGAGAAGCACGAGCCGCACCTCCGCGAGGTCGTCTTGTACGATACGCCACACTTCAAGCTCTACACCGACGGCTTCATCCTGCGTAAGCGAACTTTCTTCAAGAAGGGCCATCCCGAGCCGAACTTCGAGCTCACCATCCGCTACCGCAATCCGGAGGCCAAGGCCGCGGCCGCAGTCGACATGCATCCGCTGCTGCCCTGCATCTACACGATAAAATTCAAGGAGGAGATCCTCCAGCTCAAGGACAAGCTGGCCGGAATGCGGATGCTCTACGTCAACGGCTGCGAACTCGACACGCCCAACGTCATTCTGACCCAGCGCTTCGAGATCATTTCGCAGGTCTTTCCCGCCCTGCAGAAGGTGCGCAGCGCCAATCCCAAGGCCACGATGGGCGTTGTCAACGACGTGACCGTGGACGAAACGCTGGTGCACCTGGGCGAGTTGGATTTCGGCGGCAAGGTGCAGTGCAAGGCCTCGGTGGCGGTTTGGCGCAACCGTTCGAGCGGACGCGACATGATCGCCGAGTTGGGTTACCAGTTGAAATTCGAGGGCCTGGCGTCGCTGCATCGCAAACCGCGCGAGCTGTCGGAGCAGTTTTTCCAGGAAATCCAGAAAGAGTGCGGGGACTGGGTCGCGCTGGGCACCACCAAGACCGCGATGGTTTACGGGATGGGACGCAAGCCGGTCAATCACCATGAATGACGCGATCGCGGCGGCGGAGGCGGAGACCGCGGCGCTGGTCTCGCTGGGAACGATTTTCTGGACCTTTCTGACGGCCGGCGCGATAAGCTTCGGCGGCGGCGTGGTCGCTTATCTACGCGAGTACACGGTGAGCGACACGAAGTGGCTCGACGACGAGGCCTTCCTCGACGCGCTCGAGATAAGCCAGACCCTGCCCGGACTCAACGCGATCAACATGAGCGTGATCATCGGAGATAACCTGCGGGGCATCCCGGGCGCACTCGTGGCGGTGGCGGGGCTGGTTCTCCCCGGAGTGATAATCATCATGGGTCTGGGCGCCGCCTGGCAGGAAGAATCGCACAATCCGCAGGTCAAGATGTTCCTGACTGGCGTGGCGGCGGCGGCGGTCGGACTGCTGAGCACGGTGACGCTGCAACTCGGGCACAAACAGTTCGTCAAACCGCTTGACCTAGCGATCATCGTGGCGACGTTCGTCGCAGTGAGTATCCTGCGCATTCCGCTTTACATCGTGCTGCTGGTAATTGGCACGACGGCGATACTGCTCTATCGGCCGGGCGCCCGCCACGAATCGCTGGAGGAACGCACGCGCCATCTGCGCGAGCGCCTGCGCCATCGGCGCTACATCAGCCTCCGTCATTGACACGCAACGGGACAAACACGCGATGGCGAAATTGTTCAACCTGACCTGGGTGTTCATGCTGCTGGCGATCCTGGCAGTAGGCGGGGGCACGGCCGTGCTGCCTGAGATGCAGCACATGACAGTCGATCAGTTTCACTGGGTCACCAAAAGCCAGTTCCGCGACATCTACAGCCTCGGCCAGGTCGCGCCGGGGCCGAACATGCTGATGGTGCTGTTAATCGGCCAGAAAATGGCGGGCGCGCTGGGCGCGCTGGTGGTGGGGCTGGCCTTCTTCCTTCCCGATTGCATTCTCACGCTGGTTGCGAACCGGCTGTGGGTGCATTTCAAAGATTCGCCGTGGCGGACGGCGGTTCAGCACGGGATGGCGCCGGTCGCGATCGGCCTGATGCTGGCGGGCACTTATGCTATCGCGCGGCTATCGATCTTCAACCTGACCAGCATGCTGATCGCGGTGTCAATCTTCGCGCTGCTGATATGGCGGCACATCAACCCCGCCCTGCTGGTGCTGGCCGGCGGCCTGACCTACATGTTGCTGCCGCACGTGCTCCAGCATCTGCTCCCGCACTAAAATTTTCCCATACTGAAGTAACGCCGCGCCGCGCGCTGATCGCGCGGCGCGGCAGTCCCAGAGCGGTCCTACTTCCAGAGCCGGCTGGTTGCGAGGTCCGCGCCCTTGCGCAGCGCGCCAAGTTTGGCCCACACGATATCCTCGGGGACCATCTCCCACGCCGCGAAGGTGCCGAAACCGCAATCGACGCCCGCGATTACGCGCTTGGGATCCCCCAACGCCTCGGCCACGCGGCAGATTCGATCGGCCACCACCTCGGGATGCTCGACGAAGCAGGAGGTCGAATCGACAACCCCGGGAATGATCAGCATCCCGTCGGGTGGACGCAGCTTGGCCAGCACCTTGTACTCGTGCTCATGGGCGGGGTTTGCGCCTTCCAGAGCCAACGCGCCGACGCGGGCCTTGTAAATGGCGGGCAGGATGGCCTCGGCCGGGACGTCGTGCATGTGCGGGCCGTCGTAGTTACCCCAGCATACGTGCAGGCGGACGCGATCGGGCGGGATGTTGGCGACCGCGCGATTGACCGCGGCGATATGCAGCTCGACGATCTTGACGAACTCGTCGACCGATTTGTCCTGGTAGAGGAACGTGCGCTCCATCGCCAGATCGGGCGCGTCGAGTTGCAGGATATAACCGCGGGAGTGGATGTATTCGTATTCCTTGCGAATCTCGTCGGCGACCGCCATGACATAGCGCTCGTGGGTGTCGAAATATCCGCTATTGAGCATCGTGGTGGCGATGATGCCCGGCGCGGCCGCTGTCATGAAGCGCTCGGGAAACTTTTTCGCCGCCGACTTATCGAACATGTCGCACTCGCGGCGCACCGCTCCAAGGTCTTCGTAACTGAGCTTGCCAATCGCCTGCGGCGCGTTGAAGACCTTGGCGCCGCCCAGCATCCCGCGCTTGCGCATGACTTCGACATACTGGGGAAATTCGCGCATGTCCCACGGCGTCGGTCGCTGGCTCTCGCCGCCGAAACCTTTCATGCGCTGCGGCACGTAGGTTTGAAAGCCGACCCGCGGCTGCTCGCCGTCGTTGCCGATGTCGATTCCGGCAGCCAGTTGCCGTTCGACCACGTGGGCGACGGCGGCTTCGGATTCGCGATCGAGCAGCTTCTCGTCGATCGCCTCACCGCGTTCCTGCCGGAGCAGCAGATCGGTCAGCTTTGGATTGCGCGGCAGACTGCCGACATGGGTCGTGAGAATGCGTTTTTCGCTTTTCAACATGGCGAGCGTCCCCTTCGTGGTACGCGGCGGCGGGCGCGCGATTCGGCGCGCGATTCGGCCGGCCGCGATGGCTTAAAGCCGTCCGCAGTCTACAGCAATGTCCGGGTCAAATTGCAAACGCGAATGAGGGTTCCGTATCCGGCGTCGCGGCTACGCGCGCGATGCGCCGCCGATCGAAGGAAGCGCTCCTAGCGAGCGGCGTTGGAATGCGCGCCCGGACCATCGATGACCCATTCGCGCGTGAGGTTGGCGATCGGCACCAGTTCGCCCTGCGAATCCACCAGCGCAAGATCGTTGGGATCCAAAGGCGGAGTCAAGCCCGCGCCAGGATCCGTGATCGGTTCGAGGCCGCCCGGAGCCCTGATGAACTCGACGTGCATCCCGGCATAGTAGACCAGCGTCGGCAGTTCGATACCAGCAAAGTACAGGACGCCGCCGTCGCGCAGTGCCGCGGTGCGCAGCGCCTTGAGCCCCATCACGTAGCTTGGCGTGCTGCGCACGCGCTGACGATTGTGCGCGTGGGCGATCGTGCGCCATCGTGCCGGCACATGCACGAGTATCAGTCCCAGCGCTAGCGCGCCCAGTCCCGCCACCGCGGTTCTCATCGGACCACGGTACTCCAACGCGCGCGCACCCAGCGTTCCCGCCAGCAACGCCGTCGGCACTAACGCCGGTAGCACGTACCAGGGCAGCTTGGTCTGCACTGCGCAGGCCGCGCCCAGCGCGACGGCCAACCATACGATCCAGAGACTCGTCGCAGGGCTGATAGACTTCCACCGGCTCGCGGCGCTGGCGAACGCGCCTCGGACCGTGCCGCTTCCCACCGCGGCTATCGCGAGCGCAACCCCGGGCAGGATGAGCGGCCACAGAAAGCGGACTTCCTTCCAGAAACCGTAAAGCGTGGACCAGCCCGGCTGGGTCTCGTCTTCCAGATGCTGCGCGACGCGGGCGAGCGTCTCGTGATGAACGAAACTGGTCCAGAAACCCGGATTGTAAAGCGCCTCATACAAATACCACGGCGCCGCAACCGCGACCGCGCATCCGAATACGATCGCCAGCCCGGCAAGCCCGATCGCTTCGAAGCCCGGCAGCACAAACATGGCCAGCGGCGCGATAATAAGCGGGATCGTACCAGCCAGCCCCTTGCTCAAAATCGCGAGACCGCTCGCCACACCAGCCAGCGCGCAAAGGCGCCGATCCTCGCGCGCGCGCAATATCGCATAGAGCGCGAGCGTCAGAAAAAAGAGCAGTGGCGCGTCGGTCGCGCAGTCACGTCCGCCGCGCGCGATGAAGAAGTAAAATTGCAGCGGCGCCAGCGCCGCCAGCGTCCCGGCCAGCCGTCCAGCGACGCCCGCTGCGGTAAGATAAATCAAAAGCAACGTCGCCAGGCCGGCAACAACCGAGGGCAGCCGCGCCGCGAACTCGCTTTCCCCGAGCACCTTGAATGATCCGGCGATCGCCCAGAAGAGCAGCGGCGGCTTTTTAACGTAGGGCCGCCCATTCCAGGTGAAATCGACGTAGCTATGATTGGCGACTGCCTCGTGCGCCACCTCGGCGTAAGTCGCCTCGTCCCAGTCGACCAGCGGAGCCGCGCTCATCCTCGATCCGAGCGCAAATCCGCCAAGCACGACAATCAGGATCAGTTCGAGCCTGAATCTCAGAATGCGCACGAGCACGCTTTGCACTCGCGCGTGGCCGGAGCCGGGTGCGATAACCTCACGGCTTTCCGTCCCGGTCTCGATTTGCGGGTTAGCGCCCACCTAGTCTGTTTCCACTGGCTGAACGGGACTCATTCTCGCAGACATTCGCTATATCTAGCGCTATATCTCGCGCTGATTTTTGCGGGCGCGAGCGCTGACTGTGAATACGAAAAAGCGCGCTGTTGGTTTCATAATAACGGGCGCCCCTTAGAGGACGCAATTCCATCTGCGTGCTCGCCGCGATTGCACCATGCAAGGAAAAGCAACGGCCCGGTCTCGCAGAGTGCTGCTCGCGAGGCCGGGCCGTGCGCGATGCGTTTGATGCCTTAGATTTTCGCCGCCGGCTCGACCCAGTCGCGCGCGATTTGTTCCATCTTGGCGATCATATCGCGCTCGCTGGACGGCGGAGCGAACTCGATCAGCCCCAGTTCATCGACGCCGATATCTCGATAGCGCTTGAGGTCGTCCTTGGTGATCGGCTTGGTGTAAGGCGAAAGCGCCATATAAATGTCGGAGCGCTTACGCCCGGCCGCCTTGATTAGCTGGTCGAGATGCTTCATTTTATCCGCCGCCTCGGTGGCCGAAAGATTGAAACCGCACCATCCGTCGCCATACTCCGCGACCCGCTTGAGCGCCGGGCCGCTCTCGCCGCCGAACCATATGGGGACATCGCCGCGAACTGGCTTGGGATAACTGCGCACGTTGTCGAACTTGTAGAACTCGCCCTTGTAGCTGCTGTGCGCGTCGCGCCAGAGACTGCGCATCGCATCTATACACTCGCGCGTGCGTTGTGCGCGCCGCTCCCACGGCACGCCGACCGCGTTGAACTCCTCCTCCAGCCATCCGACACCGACGCCCAGGGTAAAGCGCCCGCTGCTCAGATGGTCCAGCGTCGCGACCACCTTGGCCAGCACGACCGGGTTGTGCTCGGGCACCAGGCAGATCCCGGTGACTAGCTTGACCCGCGTGGTATAGGCCGCGGCGTAGGCGAGCGTGGTGAACGGATCGGCGAACGCGGTGTCTGGCGGCAGCGGGAATTCGCCCTTGGAGTAGGGGTACTTGGAGATGTGCTTATCGAGCAGAACCACATGCTCCGGCGCCCAGACGGTCGCGAAGTTCAGCCGCTCGGCATTCACGGCCACGGTCTTTACCAGGTCGGGACGCGCCAGATGGCCGATTCCGACGGCGAAAAACCCTATCTTCATAAATTCTCCTTTCTAAAACCGGATTGGCTCTCTCATAGCACAGAGCGAGATTTTGTACCCGTTGCGTTCGCAGTCGCTGCGTTCGGACCAAATCGGTCGCCGGCCGCGAGGGTTGCAAGGTCGCGGCGGCGGCGGCTACTGCACCGCTTCGACTTCGACCAGGTTGTCGGAAAACGTCGGCGCGTTGCCCAGATCGGCCAGCACTGGCGAATTCGCGGCGGCGACCGTGCTGTTCGAGCGGCTGAACTTGCGCCAGAACCCCAGCGGCGCGACGACCACGCCCGGCCGCACCGCGTCGCTCAGATGCGCCACCGCCTCGAACGAGCCGCGATCGTTGAAGACCCGCACGACTCGCGCCTCGGCGATACCGCGGCTCGCGGCGTCCGCGGGATGAATCGTCAGGCCCGGCTCGCCGGCGATCCGGCGTTGGTGCGGCATATTCGCGTAGCAGGAATTCAAAAAAGCGTGCGACTTGGGCGAAATGATATTCAATGGATAACGCGCCGCCAGCGCCGGATTGGTCTGGGCAGACTCGCGCGGCGGGATGTAGCTCGGAATCGGATCGACGGCAGCGCCCGGCTCAAATTGGGTCGATCCTTGGCGAAAAAGCGGCAGTACGAAGTTTCCCCGCGCGGCCATCGAGGAGACGAATTCGGTCTTGCCTGACGCGGTCGGGAACTTGCCCTGCGCATGCGGCGCAAAACTCTCCGGCGGGCCCACCTTTAGCCGCGCATAGCCGTCGCGCTTGAGCAGGTCGAGGTCGATGCCGCTCAATGCGGGCGATTTCCAGTCGGTAATTGCGAGCACGGTCTCTTCGTCGGTGCGTTTGAAACACGCGTCCTCGAAGCCCATTCCCGCCGCCAGCCGCCGGAACAGTTCGGTGTTCGGGACGGCTTCGCCGAGGGGCGCTATCGCCGGCATATTGAGCGTCAGGTAGAGATGTCCCCAGGAGAACATCAGGTCGAACTGTTCGAGCTGGGTCGTCGCGGGCAACACGATGTCGGCGAAGTCGGCCGTGTCGGTGATGAACTGCTCGCTCACGACCGTGAACAGATCCTCGCGCGAGAGGCCGGCTACCATCCGATCCTGGTCGGGCGCAACCACCACCGGGTTCGAGTTGTAAACGAATAACGCCTTGATCGGCGGCGCGAGCCCCATTTCACCACTGAGCGCCGCGCCCAGCTGGTACTGGTTGATATGCCTGGTGCCGGGCCGGATGAAGTCCGGGCGCATCAGCACGTCGTATTTGATCGGGAACGCGAAGTTCGGCATGAAGACCAGGCCGCCGCCGGGCTTGCGCCACGCGCCCACGAGCGCCGGCAGGCATGAGATCGCCCGCACGCACTGGCCGCCGCCCGCCTGGCGCTCGATTCCGACGCCGAAGCGAATCGCCGCGGGCTGGGTGCTCGCGTATTCGCGCGCCAGACGTACGATGTCCGCTGCGGGAATTCCCGTGATACTCGAAACGCGCTCGGGCGGAAATTCCCGCGCGCGCTCCTTCAGCTCCGGATAACCGACTGTATATTTGTCGATATAGTCTTTGTCGGTCAGATTCTCGTCGATTATTACGTTGATCAATCCGAGCGCCAGCGCGCCGTCGGTTCCGGGCCGGATAGGGATATGCCAGTCGGCTGCCGCGGCCGTGCGATTGCGCATCGGATCGATCACCACCACCTTGGCGCCGCGGCGCTTCGCCTCTGCAATAATCGGCCACAGGTGGAGGTTGGTGCTGATTACGTTGCAGGCCCAAATGACGATGTAGCGCGAGTGAACGAGGCTTTCGGGGTCGGTTCCCGGCGTGGGACCGACCGTCATCATGTAGCCGGTGATAGCGCCCGAGGCGCAAAAGGTGCGCTCGCTGATCGAGGAGCCCAGCCGGTTGAAAAACGCGTCGCCGACGTTGAGGCCGTTCAGCAGACCTTCGGTGCCGAGATAGCTGTAGGGCAAAATCGCCTGCGAGCCGTGCTCGGCGATGATCGCCTTATAGCGGCTGACGATCTCGTCCAGCGCCGCGTCCCATCCAATCCGTTCGAACTTGCCGCTCCCCTTGGGGCCGACGCGCCGCAGGGGATGAAGCACGCGCTCGGGACTGTAGACGCGCTCGACATAGTCGTTGACCTTGACGCAGAGCGCGCCGCGGGTGAACGGATGCTCGGGGTCGCCGCGCACTTCCGTTGCGCGGCCGTCCCTCACGGTAACCAGCATCGCGCAGGTGTCGGGACAATCGTGCGGGCAGGCTCCGCGGATTATCGTTTGGGTTGAGTCCGTCGTGGCAGCTTCGCTACGAGGCATCGTGGATAAGCTCCTTCTTCTGGCCGCGCGCCGCAGCCGCATCGCTTTCGCCCGAACTCCCGCTCGCCGGGCCTGTGGCAGTCATAAGGGCCAGTGGCAGTCATAATCGACCGGCCTTCTGATCCTTGCAAGGACCGGGCAAGTGCAAGAATGGCCGGAGCCAATCTATGAGCACCTCAAACCGCCCAGCAGCAGCCGCAAACCCAAGCGTCCCAGGAGGCCCGAGACGCCGGGGCCTTCATCGCTCAGGTGTCCAAGCTGCGATTCGGACCGCGTGCGTCCGATCGTCTACGGACTGCCAAGCGAGAAACTGATGGAGGAAGCGTCGCACGAGCGGGTATTACTCGGTGGATGCACGATATTTGACGGTCGCCCTTCCCTCGCCTGCCTGGATTGCGGTCGTCAATGGAGTTAGCCCCTCAGTCCGCGTTGCTCTGCATCGGAAATAATTCCCGCCGCGAATTGTAGGATTGTCTCTTCGTTAGATCGAGTTACTTAAGAACGTAGAAGATTTGTTAGTCATTCTTTGGCACAGCCATTGCCTAAAGGGCGTCAATTAGGTAAGAAGGCAGCGCTCCACACACGTACAAGAGCTCTCTCGAGACTACACGATGAAAATATTTCACATCGCGGCAGCACTGATCATCACTGCAACCTTGGGTGCGAGCAGCGCCAGAGCGCAGATTCTCGATGGCAAATATGGAGGCGAAGGCGTAGGTACCGACGCCAACGGGACGGTGCTGCATCAGGTCACTAAATGGACGTTCCAACATGGAAAGATGACTTCATTCGAGGAGCTCATCAGCTTCCCGGGCAACACCAGCACTTCCGTTTGCGATTTTCTGCCCAACGTGCCGCCGCCCTTTCCGTACTCGACCGGCGCCCCCGACAATAACCCGACCATCATGATAGGGTTCGGCTGTCCGAATCCGTCAGCCAATGAACGTCCTGAAGCGTTTGTCATAATCCCGGAGCGCGACGGCAGGGAATTTTCCTATCTGGTGTACAGCGTGTTTTCCTCGAATGCTTTCGATCTGGATACGCCAGCCCATTTCTCCGGCCACGCCATAATTCGAACTATTCGATAGCTCGTCGATAGCTCGCGGGTGCCCCGCAACGACGCCGAACACCCGCGCTCGTCAGCCGGCCAAATCAGCGCCGGCGAGGTGCCATCGAGCAGGCAGGCATCGCCGCCGGGATGCGAAACGAATCAAGCTCCGTTCATGGCGCGCAGGACCTCTTCGACGGTCGCAACCTGAGCGAAGCCGCGACGCAGGTTAGCCAGCACTGTGCTCTGCACCTGTTCGGCGCTGATCGCGTGGCCGCCAGCTTCTTCCAATGCGATCGGCGCGGTGCCGTCCTCGAGCACGACGACGTTGTAATCCCTGAAATTGGCGTCGCGCGCGGTCGAATCGCAGCAGAAATTCGTCGAATAGCCTCCGATGATGAGGGTCTCGATACCTCGCTCGCGCAGCATCGCGTCGAGTTCGCTATTGAAGAACGCACTGTAGCGGTTGCGTTCCAAAACCGGCTCGCCCGCCCTGGGCGACAATTCCGGCATGATGGTGGCGCCCGGGGTTCCCTTGACGAGGACCTCTCCCTTTCCAATCGGCTGCCAGAACTTTCCCAGTTGCCCGCTGTCAGCCCCGTTGTTACAGAAGGCCAGCGACGAGAACACGACCATAACCGAGCGCTTTCGCGCCTCGTTCAATAGCTTTTCCAGCCGCGGCACCAGCGGCCGAACGCCTTCCCATCCCAGCAGGTCGTTGGTCATGTTGATGATCAGCAAAGCCGTTGTTCGCGGGTCGAATTTGTCCATGGTCAGCATTCGCCTCGACGACATTTCATTGGTGTCCCCGACGGATTTGAACCCTGTGTTTACCGTCTTGAAAGGAACGAAAAGACCAAGCCCTTGCACTGTGACCGGCCGCTCTTAAATCGCATTGGGTCTCACGCGCACAGACGTTTCCCGCTGCCGAGGCTCACAACTAGCTAAGCCACTCCATGGGTGCAAGGCACTGGTTTGGCACCCGCGTTGCCATTCATCTCGGCTCGGGGGTAACCCAACAGCAAAATGACCATCCATCCTGCGACACGATGAGGCGAAGCGATAATTCGAACCTCGATCCAGCGCTACCCCTCCCCAGATTGCGATCGACGCTCGGCGCTCGGTCATGCCATTCATTCGACGTCTACGGCACTCTGGAGCTTCGCAACCAGTCATTTGCGCGTGCGTCGTCAAGGTGGTTATGGACTATTGTAAGCTAATAAAGAATGTCATACAGTTAGATCTGCTAGATATGGCGGACGAAAGGATGCCATAGGCTGCAATTTGAAAAGAAATCCTATTCCAGACAAACGGGCAAAAAGTCTAAAGGTTTTCAAAAAGGTCGGTTAATCGTTTCGGAGGAGAGTGAAATGACTTTCGTAGGCGTCGCCTTGATGCTGGGTTTGCTCGCCCTCGTTGCTATGACCGCGAAGATTAGTTTGAGCCTCATGGCCGGTCTAGATGGCAAGACGCAGGGCCCGGAACATCCGTCAGCTCGCGAGAAAACGAGCGATGAGAACTGAATACGCTCCGAGAAAATTCGCCTTTTGGGGCGATTTACTGCGGAAAACGAAGTCTCCGAGCTTGGCGCCGAAGGCGCGAGTTGCCCGGTTCGGACGCTGATGGAGCGGCTGCAAAATGTCGAATCAGGAGATTCCAGGAAGTCATGATTCGAAGCGACATCCTAACCGTCGATGAATTGTCGGAATATCTGCACGTCCATAGGACCACAATCTATCGACTGCTGAAGCACGGGAAGTTGCCAGGATTTCGCGTTGGCAGCGACTGGCGCTTCAACCTCGAAGCCATCGACCGCTGGTGCTTGGAGCAGGGAAAGCCGACGGATTAGTCGGCTTCGGTTTATGTGAGTCCATGGCGCGACGCTCAGTTACCTCGGGCTCGGTTCTGGGGTTGTTCCGAGGGCGTCGCGAGCCGTATGGGCCTCAATCGCGGACTCTGCAAGTGGCAATCGCAGGAACAGTTGCCTTTGCAGCGCTCGTGCTCCCCCATCGCGCAGACGACAGTGTACGAGCCCGGATACGGCCAGCTGGTGCTCATCCTCAAACTGCCTCCGAGTAGAAAAATAAGAGCTCCCCATCGAAACCGCGCGCGTGGCGAGAAAGTTCCGCATGCGGGGTGTTCGACCAGCCAGAAATACAAGCGTGTACCCGTGGCTGAACCACTTACGGTAGTGATTGATGGCAAAATGGTTGCTCTCAACGATACGGACAGCTCGTCGTTCGATCCACAGACGCATCGGTGAGCCCTGGTTTGGGCGGGCACGGAAGAGCCCGGGGTTGACGCGATCGTCGGCGGCGGCGCGGAAGGAAACGCTCTACGTAAAAGACACGTTACGTTCAGACGCTCGTCAGTTCGCTACTGAGGCCATTGCCCAGAACGACAACACTGTTCCCGATGGACTGGTAGGCGGCGAACGCCGCTATGCTGAGCGCTGCAAAGATAAGGGCGTATTCGGCTAACGTTTGACCGGACTGCTTTTCGCACAACCTGACATACATCTTGAGCAAAAGATTATCCAGACAACATTTTGTAGCCTGTTTCATTTTGAAGCACCATCATTCTAGCCTCATTGCGTCCATGGATGTCAAATCAAGATAACGTGCAGGGCAATGCTTGCTAACGGAGACTGAGAATTGCCAAGCGACGCCCAGGACAGACCTTCAAAACTCGCGGCAAAAGCAAAAAGAGAAAGCTCTCGAAGAAACCTCCGAGAGCTTTCAGACCTGCCTCGCCAAAGTTGCGTCTGAGGTTGGCCGTTAGGTGCTCGTCAGGGATGAATCGACGCCACTAGCCATCGAAACTATGTCGTGCCCCATCAAGTTGTAGGCGCCCCAAGCGACAACACTGACTGCAGCGATGATCAGGGCATATTCGACCATGGTCTGCCCCCGCGGGGGCGTAATCGGCGCGTCGGGAGCGACAGACTCGCCAGGTCCACCGTCTGTTGCCTCAGGTGAGACCTGAGCCCCAGGGTTCCCGGAATCAAGGGCCTCAGGTCCACTCGACCGGGTCTTCTGTGCGACCTCCCCAGAGTCCATACACTCCCAGTAGCCGTCTCCGAGGGTCCAGCGACGGTGAGTGTTATCCACCCCGGAGCCCCAGTTCTCAAGAACGATGTGCAGCCTACGCCCCGCACTCGTCCATAATTTGATCCTTCTTTTCATAATTCTAGCCTCTTATGGGACGCGACATTACTTCATTTATGATTAATTCATTCTTGTATGTCAATGAATATCTATGCTAGCTTTAAACCAGCTACAACAACCCGACGAACGATTGTTGACCGAATTGTGCAGAACCCAAACGGTAAACCGACGAGGGGCTAAGGCGCGGGAGGTCAGTGCCGTCGGCTCTAGCTGGAGCGGGAAAGGATCAAAATGCCATCGACAGGACTGGTTCGATCCCACCGACCAGCAGCCTGTTTCGTTTCAAAACGCTCACCGTGGGTTTCGGGAGGTTTTAATCGGGCCGCGCGCGACGGCCTTAGAGATTTCACCGGTCGCGACACTCCGGTGATCATCGCGCATCATAACGCTGAAGTGAGTGCACATTGGTTGCTTCTTACGAGCCCTACCAATATGCAACGGTTGCGGCCGATGTCCTGACTCTCTTCCAGGCGGCTGGACTCAATTTTGGCGATAGCGAAGAGACATCCGCGACGATTCCCGCCAACTCAGGAGGAAAGGATTCTCGCGCAAGCAATCACTTGGATATTATGATGCGGGAATCTGACCTTGCTTTAGGGCCTTTAAGGAGGGACCTAGATGGCAGCGGCGTTACGCAAGATTCTTCAAGTGATCCCTGCTGGTACCTGGAAAGCCCGATACAAGGCGTCGCCATTTAACGACGTCCCTCTGGTATGTTGGGCCCTAGTGGAAATGGGTCTTACCACCCAAGTTGTGGGAGTAGTCGTCAAGGTCGCCACCACCCAGCCTTCCGGAAAGCTCGTGTTTGCTGACGAAGAAATCGACTTCGTCACCTACATTCCAGACTGAAGCACGAATTTCCTGGCCGCGTAGAGTAGTCCCTCGGGCCGGGCGCAAAGGGTTGGCGGCCACGTCCCGATATCGTGCTTTTCGCCAGCGAGAGTAGCTCCGTTACGCACGTGGGTGATTAGTCTAGATCAGGGCTTTTGCACCTTTTTAAAGGTGCGCTTATCTTTTGCGTCGGCGCACGGTCAAACTCAAATCCCCGGTCCAACCTGAGTCCGTTGTGCGTAGCTGCGGTATGGGCTCGATATCCAAAAACGACACTTTGTATTTACATTCATATTCGTACCGGACGTTCAACGCTTCACTGTTAAGTCCGAGCAACATTCGCAGTTCATGCCAGAACCTAACCTTCGGAACGTACTCCTTGGCCAGAACCACATCACCGGTCCAATAGTTGATGGAACCAATTTGCCTGGTCTCGGACCACATCTGACCGGAGCCATTGTCCCGTACACCGAAGGTGCGGTCTGTGTTCGGGAGACCGAAAATCCGCACTGACCCTGGAGTTATGTATTTCCGCACGGTCGGGCTGTCTTCACAATGAAGGTCTCCTTAATTATGTAAGGAAAGGAGGCCCGCGATTCAAGACGAGCGCCTCAGAAACCCCCTTTGCCAATTAACCCTTAACCGCCTACTGGTGCGCCTGACCAGCGCGTCGCACGAAACCAGCGCCGCGGAGGTCCACCTTCGAGATGCGATCAATGGACTCAATCTTGATAGCAGAGGTGCGCGAAATGGCATCTATTTGGCGCTGGAGAAATCTGCCAAAACCTCGAGGCGCCTAAATGGTCGATTTAGTTGGTGTCCCCGACGGGATTTGAACCCGTGTTACCGACGTGAAAGGCCGGTGTCCTAGGCCGAGCTAGACGACGGGGACTGGAAACTTGTGCTGAGGCGGCCGCACCCTGCGTGCGCGACCGTCCGCCGAAGCTATCAGAGCCGTAAGAAACGGGGCAAGTAGCCCTCGGTGTCCAGGTTTTTCCGCCAACCCTCTTGTGGCGAGAATTAGATCGCTGACAACGAGCGGAGAGCGCAAGCCTTAACCGGCTAACCTTCGAAGCGCGCCTGGCCCAGAATCTCGTCCACCGAACCCTTGCCGTTCTCCGCGAGCAACCCATCCAGTTCGCGATCGATACGCCCGAGCGCGCCCGCGCCCTCTTTCATCAGGGCCGATCCGACCCCGACCGCCTTGGCGCCGGTCAGATGCGCGATGTAAGCGTCGCGCCCGGTGTTCACTCCTCCCACCGCCACCACGTCGTACGCGCCGCCCGCGAGCCGCCAGAACGTATGCGCTTGCGAAAGCGGACGCGCGGCGCCCTTGATCCGCCCGCTTGCGATATCGATCTCCAGATCCTTGGGCAGGTCGTTGGCGCATACCGCGACCGCGACGCCCGTCTGTTTGAACAACTCGGCGATCGCCTTGGCCTCGATCGCGCCCGGCCTGGGCGGCAGCTTCACCGCAAGCGCCGCGCCGATCTCTGCGCGCACCCGCCCGATGATCGCCCTGAGCTTTTCCGACGAGGCAAATGGCGCGACCGAGTTCATCACGTAATCGTCGGCAAGGTTGAGCTCAACGATTTTCACCCCCGCGCGGTCGAGGACGCCCGCGACCTTGACGATCTCGTCGTCGGTATTGCCGACCACACTGGCAACGATCGCCTTGTGGCGCGGCGCCAGCTCGCGCGCGATAGCGGCGAAATGCTCGACGCCGCGGTTCTTCAGATTCTCGGGCGCGTCGAGCCCCGCGACGTTGCACGACTTGAATACCAGCGCGCCCCGATGGCGCTCGCTCAGCTCCAGGATCTCGCCGCGCTCGGCCGAGTGCGGGCCCGAAGCGTTCATGACCGAAGAATCTAGCTCCACGCCGCCAAGACGAATCGCCGTCCGTTCCATTTCCTGCTTCTCCCAAAGAGACCTTGAAGGACAGTTCGATAGAGTGCTTCGAACTGCTTCGAGCTACTTCCTACAGCGCGGACGCGTCACGGGCAAGCCGAACGATGCCGTCGCTCCGTCCGACACGCGCGCCGTTGTGGCGGCGCTGCGGAGCGGATAAGTTTTCAGCAGGCTGGCGCTCGAATCTCGGCGCAAAGAAAAAGAAAGACCGGCGCCTCCGAAAAGCTCTCAATGAAATCCGTCACCCTTCGCAAAGCCAACTTCGATCGCATTGTCGCCCAGGCCGAGCGCGAATTCCCCTTCGAGTGCTGCGGCTTTATCATCGGCACCGACGCCGCCTTCGCGGACGCGGATGCGGTCGAAGAAGTGCACCCCATAACCAACATCCAGAACCGGATGCACGCCGAGGACCCGGTCGCTTTCGCACGCGACGCGCGCACGGCCTTCCTGATGGAACCGCGGGAGCATCTGGCGGTGATGAATGAAATCGACCGCCGCCGCCTGAGCCTCCGCGCCGTCTACCATTCGCATCCCGACCACGACGCGTACTTCTCCGCGACCGACCGCGCGCAGGCCTGCTCGTTCGACCCTGGCGAGCCCGACTACCCCGACACCGTTTATATAGTCATTTCCGTGCGCGGCGCGAAGTTCGCGCGCGCCGCGGCCTTTCGCTGGGACCCGGCGAGCAAGGATTTCGTCGAGACCGAATTGGAAACCAAATAGCGCAGATCTTCCCCCCGGGCGACGTCCGTGCGGCGGTTGGCCGCCAGCCGATCGCCGTCCGCGAGAGGCGGCGCGCGCTCAGGCCCGATCGCGCCTCATTCCAGCCGACGTCAGCTCGAACACCGGATAGCGCTCGGCGATCGAAGCGAACTCCGAAGCGGAAGATTCCTTCGGAAGCGGAAAGTAGCGCTGCACGGTCAGCGCGAAGCGGTCCAGATAGGCCTTGAGCAACACCGGGCGCTGGGCAAGACCGACTTCGCGCACTGCGAACTCCTCGCGCCGGCGCCCTTTGCATAGCGTGACTTGTCCTGCCGCGCGGGCATTGCGCACCCAGTTGGTCTCGCCGCGCGGGGCGACCAGGTAGCGGCGCCCGTCGAGCTCGAGCAAGTCGATCGGGGCGGAAAAAATCCTGCCGCTTTTGCGCCCTCTTACTTCGAGCACGTAATTGTGCCCCAGGCCGATGCCGAAGCCGATCGCAAAGGCGAAAACGCGATTGAAGATGCGCTCCGTCAGGGACGGCTTGAGAAAGTGCTGCGCCTGCGCCATCTGAGCCAGCCCCTCCCAAGGCTCGAAGAGCAAACCAGTCAGCGTTCATTCGTTAGCAGCGGCACGGGCGCCATGCAATAAATCCTGCGCGCCGGTTCCGGCCGATGCGGCGGGCGGTGCGACCCAGTTTTCCCGATTTCCTGCGGAGAAAGGCGGCTGCGCCTTTCGAAATTAGATCGGCCGGCACGCTCTGAGCGCGACGGGGCGCCGCCTCGAGCGCGAACGCCCCCTTCCCGGTGAACTTCGCCGACGCTCCCAAACGGCTCCCGCAGCGGGAGCCATGGCGCAGCCGCGACTTCGAGCCGGAGGGTTCGGCTGCCCTGGCTAAGTTTCTCGCGGCCGCGTGAGCACGCGCAGCAGAGGCCGAGGCCGGCCAGACGAGATAGAGACCGGGAGGGAGGCTGTCTTGCGAGAATCACTTTGCCCGGTGCGCAACCGCTCACGCAAAGATTCGGGGCCAGTCAAGGGCGCCGATACGGACACTTCCAGCACGGGACAGGCGCCCTGCGCGAAAGTATTGAATCGCCGGAGACTTTCCTCACCGACGATCGGACTTCCATCGTCGTTCAAAACCACGACCTTGCGTCCGCAAACCAGAAAGCTCCACTTGCATCGGACGCACTTGTAAAGCCGCGCCGCCCGACCAAACAGATCGCTGTGACGCTGCGGTCCGACCACGAAGGTGTGCCTGAGCCGGGCCGTCTGCTGGGGTTTCTCGCGCTTGCGCCAGAGCTTCACGAGACTGTTTCAAGCGCAAATTCCATACCTTGATAACGATTTTAGAGATCGTGGACAAATCGAAGCAAAACCAGAACGCCGGCGCGAGTTGATTCGCGCACCTTGCTGCAAAATGCCCGATGCATTGCATTTTGAAATCCCGCAGACTCCCGCCGCGTTGACAAATGAACGTTCATTCATTAGCTGTGACAAGGGAGCATCGCCGAAAACATCGGCGGCTGCAGGCGTTTATCGGACGCAGCGCCCGCATTGCCGGTCTCACACCCTCCTCTCAACCCTCCGCTCCCAAAGAGGCATCGCGACCATGCCCGAACTGCTCAGAAACCAGAACCAGGACGAGCCGCTGGTGCGCGTGCGACGCCAGCAAATCTTCGCCGCCGCCTGTCGGGTGCTCAGGCACAAGTCGTTTCACGAGGCCACGGTCAAGGAGATCGCGGTGGAGGCCGGATTGGCGGCCGGCTCGATCTACGTATACCTGCAAAGCAAGGACGACATCCTGCTGCTGCTGGCGGAATCGATGGTCGCGGAGCTGGCCGAGATGCTGCCGCAGATTCGCGGCAAAAGCCGCGGCGAGCCGCGGCGCGAGCTGCTGGAACTGATGCGCGCGGCGATCGACGTAATCGATCGCTACCGCGAAGCGTTCTGCGTGCTCAACCAGGAGGTGCGTTACTTGGCGCGCCGCCCCGATTACCGGGTCGCGCTCAAGCAGATTGTGGGCCGCTACACTTCGACGGTCGAGAATGTGCTCGAGCGCGGGCGCCGGCTGGACGTGATTTTCTACGACGATCTGCGCAGCGTCGTTCAGGCCGTCCACATGCTGTGCTCCGGCTGGGCGATGGGCGCCGATTACCTGGGCAAAACCGACAAGGAGACTTACTGGCGGCAGGTCGCGGCACTGGTCGAGGGCCGTTTTTTCAACCCCGCGGCGCGCGCGGCGGAAATCTAAAAGGCAGTGCAGAACGCGATGGAACTTTACGATCGGCGCACGCTCGAGGGCGTCTACAGCGTCCGGCAAAGCGCCGGCTTCATCATGAACTACCGTTACGCCGAAGAGCGCATGATGCGGATGATGGCGGGGTGGATCGCGCTTACCCCGGAAATCCCGGTCAAGCTCGAGATGGCGCGACAGGTCTACGAGTGCGCGCTCCACGCCGACGCGCTGGGCAAGCGTCTGGGCGAGTTGCGCTCGCAGGCCCAGGTCTCGCGCCCGCCCAATGAGGCCTTCGTCACCTTCATCAGCGCGATCGAGGACAAGGAGCAGTGGGAGGATACGATCGAGCGGGTCACCGGAATCTATCGCGTGCTCAAGCCGCACCTGGTGGCCCACTACAGCGCGCACGTCACGGCGGCCAACCCGGTCTACGAGCCGCCCACGCTCAGAATTCTCGCGCACCTGGTCGACGACGAAAAGCGGCATATCGAGCGCGGCCTGGTTCTGCTCGACAATCTGCTCGACACGCCGGAAAAGCATCGCCGCGCCGCAAGTTGGCACGCGCAGCTCGAGGAGCTGCTCGCGGCGTCGGGCGGGGTCACCGGAGTGGAACGCGACCGCGAGGAACCGCATCGTCTGGGACGCAGCCGATGAGGCCGCTAGTCAAAGTGCCCGAGCTGCTCGAGGCGATCGCGGCGCACGCCCGCGCGGTGCTCGCAGGCGACGTGGGCGCGGCCGAAGGCTATGTCACGCCGCTCGCTCTGGAAGCCTACCGCCTCGCGATTAGCGACGCGATGAGCCCCGGGCCGTTCGATCGTTACAAGGCGCCGGGCCTCGCGCGGCTCGGCTCCCATTACATCTCCAAGGTGCGCTTCGCGAACGAGCGCGCGAGCGCGCTGATGCAAATCCGGTGGGCACGCGACGACGCGGACCGCTGGCTGATCGCCGAGGCTGAGTATTTCCCGCCCGGGCGCACCCCGTGGACCGGAGTCGGACGTCCGCGCCCGGCGGCGTGGCCGGCGTTGCGCCCGAAGGAAGGACATCGATGACGCCTGACGACGGGGATCTTTGATGGCGGATCTCGGAAATCGATCGAGCGCGATGGGGCCGCAGCCGATCGCTGAGCCTTTCGTGGTTCCCCCCGCGATGCTTGCGGCCTTCGATCATATTGTGGAACTGCTCGCGCAGGGCCGGCATTCGGAGCTCGAATCCCTGGTGGCTCCCAAAGCGGCCGGCGAATTGCGCGAGTTGATGGATTCAATCGCGCCTGGCGCATACCAGCGCCACGAAATCATCGCGCACGCAAAGGCCAACCACCATTACTACGTCAAGGCGCGGATGTTCGGCGCGCGCGCCGCGCCCTTCACCCTTCAGCTTCGGCTGGGCGAGCACGAGGGACGCTGGGTCATCTGGGAGGCGGTCAATCTCGCGGGCGGCCGCACTGCCTGGACTCGCTGACTGACGAGGTATCCGATTCGCGCTGCCCGATTCGAGAGGAACATGTCGCCATGCAAAAGATGATCGCGGTAGACCGGCTCGCGCGCCCCGACCAACAGATCCTCGTCCCGATCGAGCGGATCCGCGAGGCGCGAATCGACCAGGGGCTGCTGGCCAACAACGTGATGCCTTTCGAAGAGGATTTCCTCAAGGGACGGCTGCACGGAATCGCCACCGGCGAAATGCAGGCGATGGAAGCGGCGGGGCGCACGCTGTTCGATTTCCCCGACGCGCCGTGGGAGTTCCAGCTCGATATGGCGCGCCAGGTGTGGGATGAATCGCGCCACACCGAGATTTTTTCCAAGCTGCTCGAGTACGTCGGCTCCTATCTCGGCGAATTTCCCGAGAGCGAAATTCTCTGGTCGTGCACCCAGATTGATGACCCGGCTTGCCGCGTGGCCGGAATCAACCGCGGCCTTGAGGGGCTCGCCTGCGACGTCTTCGAGCAAATCATCCGGATGGGACAGAAGATGGGCGACCCGATTATCGAGCGCGCCGTCGATTACGTGCTGGCCGACGAAATCACCCACGTGCGGATGGGCTCGAAGTGGATGCGCAAGCTGACCGAGGGCGATCCCGAGCGGCTGCAGCGCGCGCAGCAGTTCCAGGACAATATCGACGCGCTGTTCAATTTCGAGGGCTTCCGCACTTCCAAGGAAGAGGCGCCGCAGGTGCCGCTGATGCTGGGCGGCCAGCAGATGGACTTCGACGCAACCCTCACCATCTCGCGCGAGACGCGCCTGCTGGCCGGCTTCACCGACGAAGAGATCGACCGGCTGATGAAAGCCGCCGCGCGCAGCTCGGCCTACTGAGCGTTGGAATTGCGCTGGAGCCTGATATAACGAAACGGCGAAAGGACTCGAACGCGATGCAGAAAATGATTGCTGCCGACCGGCTCGCCCGTCCCGACAACTTCGTGCTCATCCGCTCGCGCAGGATGCGCGAGATTCGCGAAGAGCAGGGCCTCGACGATCGCGTGCTGCCGTTCGACGAGGAGGCTCTGCGGGTGCGCCTGCACGGCATCTTTGCCGGCGAACTGCAGGCGATGGAGGCAGCTGGGCGCACGCTGTTCGACTTTCCCGACGCGCCGTGGGAGTTCCAGCTCGACATGGCGCGCCAGGTGTGGGACGAGTCGCGGCACAGCGAAATCTTCATGCGCCTGCTGCAATACATGGGTGCCGAGCCGGGCGACTATCCGGAAACCGAGATCCTGTGGCGCTGTACGCAAGCCGACGATCCGGCCGCCCGCGTGGCCGGGATCAACCGCGGGCTGGAGGGACTCGCCTGCGACGTTTTCGATCAGCTAATCCGCATTGCACAGAAAAACGGCGACCAGATTATCGAGCGCGCGGTCGACTACGTGCTGGCCGACGAGATAACTCACGTGCGCATGGGCTCGAAGTGGATGCGCAAGCTGACCGAGGGCGACCCCGAGCGGTTGCGGCGCGCGCAGGAGTTCCAGGACAGCGTCGACGACCTGTTCAACGCGCGCGGCGCGCGCAAGGCGATCGACGACGTGGAGAAGGATTCGCAGACCATCACGATCGCGCGCGAGGCGCGCCTGCTGGCCGGCTTCACCGAAGAGGAAATCGACCGCCTGATTGCCGCCGCCCGCGCCAGCGCCGCATACTGAGTTTCGGCCGCCCCTCAAATCGCGCTACAAACTCCTCTATGGCGGCTGTCAACCATGCGCGGCTAAAGCAACTCTTCCTGGAAATCGTTCAAATCGATTCGCTCTCGCGCCGCGAACGCGACGTCGCGCGGCGGCTGGTGCGCGAACTGGAAAGCGCCGGCCTGCGCTGCCGCTTCGATGACGCCGCCGAGAAGGTTCACGGCAACTGCGGCAATCTGATCGGCCATCTCGACGCCACCCGCGAGGGTGTGGCGCCACTCCTTTTGTGCGCGCACATGGACACCGTCGTTCCGGGCGAAGGCGTAAAACCGGTAGTCGAGGGCGACATCATCCGCACCGACGGCAGCACCGTGCTCGGCGGCGACGACAAATCCGGATGCGCGATCATCTGCGAGGTGCTGCATCAACTGCATGAGCAGAAAATCGCGCACGGACCGATCGACGCCGTGTTCACCGTGTGCGAAGAGATTGGCCTCCAAGGGGCGCGCAATCTTGACCTCAGCCTGCTCCGCGCGCGCGAAGGCCTGGTCTTCGACAGCGACTCGCCCGGCTACCTGTTCGTGCGCGCAGCCGGCGCCCAGGGGCTGCGCTTCACGGTGCGCGGTTTCGAGGCGCATGCCGGGATGGCGCCCGAGCGCGGCCTTTCGGCGATCAAGATCGCGGCCGAGGCGATCGCCGCGATGCGCCTGGGGCGAATCGACGACGAGACCACCGCCAACCTTGGCACGATCCAGGGCGGCCGCGCCGGCAATATCGTACCCAATGAAGTCGTGGTGCGCGGCGAGGCGCGATCCAACGATCCGCTCAAGCTGGCCACCCAGGTCGAGCACATGATTGGCTGCTTCAAGGAAGCGGTGGCCCGCGCCGAGGTCACGGTGGACGGCAAAGTGGTGCGGGCCGAGCTGGAATATCGCAGCGTACCTTCCTACGGCGCGATGAACGTGCCGGAGGACGCGCCGATCGTACGCAAGGTGATTGAGGCCGCGCGCCGCCTGGGCCGCGAGGTCAGGCCGCATGCGACCGGCGGCGGATGCGACGCCAACATCCTCAATCAGCGCGGCCTGGTGGTCGCCAACCTGGGCACCGGCATGCGCGACATCCATACGGTGCGCGAATGGCTCGACGTGCGCGACATGACCGCGACCGCCGAGGTCACGCTGGAACTGATCAAGCTCCACGCCGGCGCCTAGGCTCAAAGTCTGCCGCCAAATTTATCGCCAGGATGAAACAGCTTCGCCACGCAAAGATCGATTCGCCGCAGGCCTGGATAACGGTCGTGACGGCGTTCATGTCGTGCTTCACGCTGTTCGGCGTCGCCTACAGCTTCGGCGCGTTCTTCCGTCCGATGGGTAAGGAGTTCGGTGCGAGCCGGATGCCAACCGCCGCGGTTTTTTCCATTACCGCCGGCATCTACAACGCGCTCGGCGCGCCGGCCGGCCATCTGAGCGACCGCTACGGTCCGCGCCCGGTGCTGTTGGCGGCCGCGTTCTTCATGGGCACGGGACTGGTCCTGACTTCGCGAATCGATCGTTTGTGGATCGGCTACCTGACTTACGGGCTCGGGGTCGGACTGGGCGGAGCATGCTGTTACGTGCCGATGGTCTCCGTGGTCGGCGGATGGTTCGCGCGCTGGCGCAATACGGCGCTCGGAATTTCGGTGGCCGGAATCGGATGTGGAACGCTGGCGATGGCTCCAATGGCCGCCGTGCTGATCGAGCGTTATGGATGGCGCGAGGCGTATGTGATCCTCGGCGTGGCCAGCGCGCTCATCCTCGTCATTTGCGCGCTGGTGGTCGAGGCGCCGCCGATTCATTTGCACGCCGCACCGCGCCCGCGCCTTTCCGCGGCGGTACGGACGCCGAATTTCGCGATGCTATGGACCGCGTCACTGCTCTCTTCGATCGCGATCTACGTGCCGTTCGTCTACCTGCCCGAATTTGCGCACGACCAGGGCGTAAGCCGGGTCGCCGCCGCGACCCTGGTCGGAATCATCGGCGGTGCGAGCGTCGTCGGCCGAATGGTACTCGGCGTAGTGGCCGACCGCATGGGGATTATGTGGCTGTACAAGCTCTGCACGCTCGCGCTTGGGCTGAGTTACGCGGTGTGGATCCTCACCAGCGGCTATGGCTGGCTGGTGATTTTCGCGCTCACGATGGGTACGGCGTACGGCGGGATGGTGGCGCTCTCGCCGGCGGTGGTGGCGGAGCTGTTCGGGGTGCAAGGGCTGGGCGCGGTGTTGGGAACTCTCTATACCAGCTCGGCGATAAGCGCGCTGGTGGGACCGCCGCTCGCGGGCCTTGTGATCGACCGTTACGGCAGTTACCTGTGGGCGGCGGCTTTTGCAGGCTCGGCCTGCGTCATCGGATTTTTCATCATCATTCCGCTGCGCTCAGCGCGGCCGGCCCTCGCGATGGGCCTCGCCGAAACCAACTGACTCGGCAACCCGCGACGCGTCGCAAAAAAGAGACGGACTAAAAGGCCGCGGCCGAAAAAGAGAGAACGGATGCGCACGCCCGCGCGCGCGCATCCGTCCCCATCATTTCGCGAGCGGCCCGCCGTCGCGCCCCCGCACGCCTGGGCGCCGCTCGCTCGCCGGCTCCCCCCGGGGCCTTCCCCCGTTACTCCAGATGCTTGCGCAGAAAAGTCGGGATATCGAGCTTGTCGTCCTGTTCGCTGCCGAGTTCGCTGGGCTCGGATCGCTCCATCGCGTGAGGATCCGCGCCACGCCGTTTGAAGGCCGGGATGTCGAGCCCGTCGTCGACGATCATCCCCATCCGGCGCACCGGCTTGCCTCCGAACATCCGCTGCTGTGGCGGCGGAGGCGGCAGCGTGGGCGCGGGGGGATGCACGGTCGCAGGATCGACGGGCCGCGTGGCCGCCGCCTGAATCGGCGCCGTGATGGGCGCGCCCGAGGACGAGTAGCGCGGATTGTAGCGCGTCGCCAGGTCGCCGAAGCCAGTCGCGATCACCGTAATGCGGATTTCGTCGGCCAGCCGCTCGTCGATCACCGCGCCGAAGATGATGTTGGCGTCCTCGTGGGCTTCTTCCTGGATCAGGCTCGCCGCTTCGGTCACTTCGTAAAGCGACATGTCGGTGCCGCCGGTGACGTTGATCAGCAGTCCGCGCGCGCCCTTGATCGAAACGTCCTCGAGCAGCGGACTCGAGATCGCGCGCTGCGCCGCTTCAACCGCGCGGTTCTCGCCGGTCGCGCTCGCCGCGCCCATCATCGCAAGGCCCATCTCGGCCATGATCGAACGCACGTCGGCGAAGTCCAGGTTGATCAATCCATGGACGGTGACCAGCTCCGAGATACCGCGGACGGCCTGGAGCAGGACGTCGTCGGCCTTCTGGAAGGCCTCGCGCAGCGAAGTGGTGCGGCTGGCGATGGAGAGCAGACGCTGATTGGGAATCGTGATCAGCGTGTCGACTGCGTCCTTGAGTTCGCGCAAGCCCTCGTCGGCCTGCGACATCCGGCGGCTGCCCTCGAACTGGAACGGCTTGGTGACTACGCCGACCGTCAAAGCGCCGCTCTCGCGCGCGATGCGTGCGAGCACCGGAGCCGAGCCGGTGCCCGTGCCGCCGCCCATCCCCGCGGTGACGAATACCATCTCGGCGTCCTTGAGCACCTCGCGCAGCCGCTCCTCGTCCTCGAGCGCGGCCTTGCGTCCGATTTCAGGATTGCCGCCGGTGCCGCGCCCGCGGGTCAGCACCGAGCCTATCTGCATGCGCATCGGCGCAGTGCTGTTGGCCAGCGCCTGGCTGTCGGTGTTGACGGCGATGAAATCAACGCCGTGCAACCCCTGCTTGATCATATGACTGACCGCGTTGCCGCCGCACCCGCCGGCCCCGATAACCTTTATCCGCGCCCCGGGATCCGGGGTGTCCACCAACTCGATCATTGCTCAACCTCCTCCGCCATTGCGCGGCACTCAGCGGGTAGCTGAAGGCGCGTTTGCCATCCTAACCGCCCTAGAAGAAATCTCTCATCCAATCCGAAACGAGCGAGCGCAGCCGTCCGAGCCGCCCTCCCCGTACCATTCCATTACTGGTCGCACCCGTCGCACCTGCCGCGTGTAGCAGCAATCCCGCGGCGGTCGTGTATGCGGGTTTCATTAGTTCTTCGGGCATCCCCCTCAAATTGATCGGCAGGCCACGGCGCACTGGCAGCCCGAAGATGCGTTCGGCCAATTCCTGCGTACCCTCGAGCAGCGACGAGCCGCCGACCAGCACCAGGCCCGAGGCGAGGCTGTCGGCGACGCCCGAGCGCATCACCTCGCGCTGCGCCATGGAGAAAATCTCCTCCATCCGCGGCTCGATGATCTCGCCAAGGATGCGGCGCGCGATCACGCGCGGCTCGCGGCCGCCGACGCCGGGCACCTGTACGGTCTGATCGCGTCCGACCACGGAATTGGTCGCCACGCCGTAGCTGAGCTTTAGCCGCTCGGCCTCGTTAAGCGGCGTGCGTAGCCCCGCGGCGACGTCGCCGGTCAGATGATTGCCGCCAAGCGGCAGCACCGCGGTATGCATCGCCGCGCCGCCGTGAAAAACCACGATGTCGGTAGTGCCGCCGCCGATGTCGAGCAGCGCCACGCCGAGTTCGCGCTCCTCGGGAAACAGCGCCGCGTCGGCCGAGGCAAGCGGCTCGAACACGATCTCGAGCGGCGTGATGTTGGCGCGCTCGCAGCACTTGGTCAGGTTCTGGCCATAGCTCTGCGCCGCGGTGACGATATGGATGCGTGCTTCCAGCCGCACCCCGGCCATCCCGACCGGGTCGCGCACGCCCTCCTGGTCATCGACCGCGAACTGCTGGGGCAGAATGTGCAGTACCTGGCGGTCGAGCGGAATCGCCACCGCCCGCGCCGCGTCGATCACGCGCTCTACGTCGCGCGCGCTGACTTCGCCGCCGCGCACCGCGACGATACCGTGGCTGTTGAGCCCGCGCACGTGCGCGCCGGCTTCGCCTACCACCGCCGCGCCCACGCGCACGCCCGCGGTCTTCTCAGCCTCGGTGACGGCGGCGCGAATCGCCTCGACCGTGGCCTCGATATTCACCACCACGCCCTTGCGCAGACCCGTGCAAGGCGCCACGCCATAGCCCAGCACCGTCGCACCGCCGCCCTCGGGCAGCGACTCGGCGACGAGCGCGCAAACCTTGCTCGTCCCGACGTCCAATGCGGTCAACACGTTTCTCATCTCCGCCCGTCCCCGCCGGCACGGATTGCACCGGCCGCGCGCGTCCGCTGGACGACACGGCGCACTGCGCCCGCGCTGCGTGCGGCGGCGCGCGGCGCCGTCGTGCGCAGCCGCATCACCGCCTGCCCCGGCGTGGTCATGTCGATCATCGCGACCTGCTGCTCGTGCCCGCGCCATTGGCCGAGCACCTCGGTCGCGCGTCTGAGTTGCGCTGGCGCGCCGTCGAGATCCACGCGCAATTCAGTGTGCGAACGATCGAAAAAGAGCGCCACCGTGCCGTCGCCGTCCACGCGCATCTCGGAAACCAGCCCGGACAGCGCGACTTCGGAACGCACCAGCATGGCCGCGTAACGCACGAGGTCTTGGGCGTCCGCCGTCTGTGCCTGCGCGCCACTCAAGATCGGGAGGTCGCCGGCACGCGACGCCTGCACCGGGCCGCGCAGCTCGCCCTCGGCAAAGAGTGCATAGAACCCGTCGTGACGCTCGACCAGCGCGACCGCGTCGCCCGACGGCCTGCGCGGCAGCGGCGCGAGCATCGCACTCTCGGTCGTGCCCTCGCGCCACTGGGCAAAGGTCGCGGCGGCTTCGGCCCAGTAGGAGAGGAGCGTGACCTGCGCGCGCGCCGCGAGCGCGCGGCCCGCCTGGCTAAGTCCGGTCACCATGCCGAACACGAAGAAAGCGCATAGCACAAGGCCCAGCGCCTTGCCCGACCAGCCCCAGGAATTCCTGGCCGTCGCCGCCGCGCCCTTGCTCCGCTTTACTGCCGCCCGCTTCGCCACTACCGCCGCCCCACGTCAGATCCTGCGCACGCGCGCCCCGCCTTTGCGGCAAGCCTCTTAGGACTCGCCGATTACCAATCGCGTATCACACCCGCCGATCACCATTCACCGATCATGCGCACTTCGGCTTCCAGAGCCACTCCGCTTTGTTCCTTGACCCGGTTTCGCGCCAGCTCGATCAACGCACGCACGTCTTCGGCGCGCGCGCCGCCGAGGTTGACGATAAAATTCGCATGCTCGGCCGAAAAAGCCGCAGCCCCCAGCCGCGTCCCCTTGAGTCCCGCGTTCTCCAGCAGCCGTCCCGCGAACGCGCCGGGCGGGTTCTTGAAAATTGAACCCGCATTCGGCAGCCCGCGCGGCTGGCGCGCGGCCCGCTTGGCTTTGAGCTCCGCGACGCGCGCGCGCAACTGCTCGCGATCTCCGCGCTCGAGCTCGAAATTCACCAGCGTGATCACGAAGCGCGGCGGCAGCTCGGTGCGGCGATAGGAGAACTTGACGTCCGCGCCGGTCAACGCGATCGATTGGCCCTGTTCATCGACACCGTGCACCAGCCGAACCACTCGCGCGATTTCGCCGCCAAACGCGCCCGCGTTCATCACCAGGCCGCCGCCGACGCTGCCCGGGATACCCTCGCCGAACTCGAGTCCCTTGAGGCCGCGATCGACCGCATCCTCAACCAGCGCGCCGAACTGCGCGGCCGCACCCGCGCGGACCTTCACGTCGTCGAACTCCAGGCGCGTGAAGCCTTCGCCCAGGTGGATGACCAGTCCGCGCACGCCGCGATCGCTGACCAGCAGATTGGTGCCCGCGCCCAGGCAAAATGCCGGCACCCGCGCGCACCACGCCGCCGCCATCGCAGCGCGCAGTTCGTCTTCGCTCTCGACCGCGAGCAAGACGTCGGCGGGCCCCCCGATCCGAAACGAGGTAAGCTCGGCGAGCGGCGCGCCGGTACGAAGACGCGCGCCAAAGCGGGCGCGTAATTCCTGCTCAAGCCGGTTCATGAGTCTTGTTCGCGTAGCCGAGATTTTGCAGCACGGCTTCGCCGATATGATAGACATCGCCTGCGCCGAGGGTCACGAGCAAATCGCCGGCCATCGTGTCGGCGGCGATCCGCGCGACCGGATCCGGTTCGTCGCCAAGATAGCGGACATCCAGATGGCCACGCGCGCGCAGCGCCTCATAGAGCCGGCGCGCCGAAACTTCAGCGAGCGGTTCTTCGCCAGCAGAATAAACCTCGCACAGATAAAGCACATCGGCGTCGTCGAAGGCGCCGAGAAAATCGTCGAACAGATCGCGCAGCCGCGTGTATCGATGGGGCTGAAAGACCGCGACCACGCGCCGCTTGAACGCCGCGCGTGCCGCGCCCAGCGTCGCGCGAACTTCCGCAGGATGATGTGCGTAGTCGTCGAGCACGATCCGCCCCGCGGCCTCCCCCTTGATCTCGAAACGCCGGCTGATACCCGAAAACGAAGCCAGCGCGCGCGCCGCGGTCTCGAACTCGACGCCTACCGCGAGCGCGACGCCCACTGCCGCAAGCGCGTTAAGAGCGACGTGGCGCCCCGGCGTCGGCACCTCGACCGCGCCCAGTTCGCGGCCGGCGCGAATCACCGTGAAGCGCGTCGAGAGACCGTCGATCGCGATATTTTCGGCGCGCAACTCGGCGTCGTGCGCGACACCATACGTCAGCACGGGCTTGCGCACCGACGCCATAAGCCCGCGCACGTTGACGCTGTCGATACCGAGCACGGCGAGGCCATAAAACGGTACGCGATTGATGAAGTTGAGATAGGCCTCGCGCACCCGGTCCATCGTGCCGTAATGATCGAGATGCTCCGGATCGATATTGGTCACGACCGCGATAGTCGGGAGCAGGAGCAGGAAGGAGGCGTCGCTCTCGTCCGCTTCGGCCACCATGTATTCGCCGCCGCCCAGGCGCACGTTGGTGCCGCGCGCGCGCAGGTTGCCGCCAACCGCCACGGTCGGGTCCAGTCCGGCTTCCTCCAGGATGAGTCCGACCAGCGAAGTGGTGGTGGTCTTGCCATGGGTGCCGGCGACGGCCACGCCCAGGCGCACCATGCGCAGCAACTCGCCGAGCATCTCGGCGCGTGCGATGACTGGAATCTGCAATGCGCGGGCGCGCGCAACTTCGGGATTGGAAAATTTCACGGCTGAGGAGATCACCACGGCGTCAAGGCGCGACGTGAGGTGATCAGCGACGTGGGCCGCCGTGCGAGCGGCAACTTGATCCGCAACATGATCGGGATGATGCCCCTGGAAGATCTGCACGCCCAACGCGGCAAGCCGATCGGTGGTCGGACCGAGGCGCGAATCGCATCCGCTCACCGCAAAGCCGAGCCGCAGCGATAGCTCCGCGATTCCGCTCATGCCGGCGCCGCCGACGCCGATGAAGTGGAGACGGCGCTGGCGACTGAGCAATCCCTTGGCGAGAGCCTCACTCATGCTGCGGCGCGCTCCTTCGAGCCAAGATCGAAACACAACCGCGCAATCGTGCGAGCCGCGTCGGGCTTCGCCGCAGTGCGCGCCTGCGCGGCCATCCGCATCAGCCGCTGCGGATCGCCGACCAGCTCGCGCAACGCAGCGGCGAGGTTCTCACCCAGCCGCTCGTCGTCGGCGACGATCACGGCCGCGCCACGGCGCTCGAGCACTCGCGCGTTGAGCTCCTGCTGGCGGTCGCGATGGAATGGATACGGAACGAAAATGGCGGGGCGGCCGGCGAGCGCGACCTCCGAAACGGTCATCGCGCCTGAGCGTGCGACGAGCAGGTCGGCACGCTCGAGCGCCGTCGCCATGTCGTCGATAAACGGCACCACTTGCGCCTGGCAGCCGAGCGCTGCGTACCCACCCTTTACCAGCCCCACGTCCGCCTCCCCTGTCTGGTGGACCAGAGCAATTTTTATAACAGTTTCTCGCAAATTTCTCAAGGCATTGATTACGCCTTCATTGAGACGATGCGCGCCGGTAGATCCGCCTAAAACAAGGATTTGCAACGGATCGTGAACTTTGAGAGGCGATGGCTCAATATTAAAGCGCACAGGATTGCCGCTTACCACGACTTTGGGCGAATTAAAGAGTGATAATGATTCGTCAAAGCCGACACAGACTTTTTTGGCGAAGCGCCAGAGCATCCGGTTCGACAATCCCGGCCGCGTGTTCTCTTCCATCAAAACCAGTGGCGTCCGAGTCATGATCGCCGCCATCGCCATCGGCGCCGACGCGTAACCGCCCGCGCCCACGACCAGGTCGGCGCCAAACGAACCGAGTAGTCCGCGCGCCCTCCCAACCGCCGCGACGAACTCGGCAACCGCCTTGATTCGCTCCATCAGGCTGTGACCGCGAATCCCATGGACCGGGAATAATTCGTAGCGCAAGCCGCTACGCGGCATCCATCGCGCTTCGAGTCCGGCCGTGGTGCCGACGAACAGCACTTCGGTCTCCGGTCGCTCGCGCATCATCGCCTCACCCACCGCAACTGCGGGGAAGAGATGTCCACCGGTGCCGCCGCCCGCGATTATCACTTTCATTGCACCGCCGGCCTGCGCGCGAGCGCGAGCAGCGTTCCCAACGCGGCCATCGCCATCACCATCGCGGTCCCGCCATAGCTCAAAAAGGGCAGCGGCAGGCCCTTGGTCGGCACCAACCCGATAACGACCGCCATGTTGACCAGCGCCTGCAGCGTGAGAAGCGCAGTTAGGCCGACGGCTAGCAGGCTCGCGAAGGGGTCGGGTTCCTGATGCGCGACCCGCATCCCGCGAATCAAAATTGCGCCGAATAACACCAGCACGGCGGCCGCACCGAGCAAGCCAAACTCCTCGCCCACCACGGCGAAAACAAAATCGGTGTGGGCCTGCGGCAGGTAGAACATCTTCTGCTGTCCCGCGCCCAGGCCGACACCCCATCCGCCGCCCGCGCCGAGCGCGATGAACGACTGAATAAGCTGGAAGCCGGCGCCGCGCGCCGTCTGCCACGGATCGAGAAAGGTGCTCAAGCGACGCATTCTGTAGGGTTTTGCTACAGCCTGGAGCGCGAGCACGGCCAGCGCGCCGCCGCCCGCGGCGCCGAGATGCTTAAGCCGCGCGCCCGCCGCGAACAGCATCGCAAACAACAGCATCACGACCATCACCGTGTTGCCGAAGTCCGGCTGCTTCAGGATGAGCAGCGCGAGCGGTCCAACCACGATGAACGCGGGCAGCGGCCCGCTCGCAAATGTGTTCATCCGCTCCTGGCGGCGGCTCAGAAAGTCGGCCAGAAAAAAGACCATCGCGAACTTGGCCAGCTCCGAGGGCTCCGCGAGCAACGGCCCGAGCCGAAGCCAGCGGCGCGCCCCGCCTCGCATTACGCCGAGTCCGGGAATCCACAACGCCACCAGCATCACGACGGCGACCACCATCAGCGGCGCCGCCAGCCGGCGCAATCCGCGCAACGATAGCTGCGAGAGCAGCGCGAGCACGGCCAGACCAACCCCGATATGGCAGAGCTGAAGCTTGAAGAAATGAAACGCGTCACCGGTCTTCTCGAGGCCGAGGAAATAAGTGGTGTTGAGCACCATCAGCAGGCCGAGCACCGCCAGCGCCGCCGCCGGCAGATACAGCCAGGGGTCGAGCTGGGAACGGGCGACCGACTCAAAGCGCCCGAACCAGCTCCTGAAATATTCGCCCGCGCTCCGCATAGTTTTTGAACTGATCGAAACTCGAGCAGGCCGGCGAGAGCAGCACGGTGTCGCCGCGGCTCGCGGCCGCGGCGGCGCGGCGCACCGCCTCGCCCAGGGTCTGCACGAGTTCGATTTCGGTTGCCCCCTCAAGCGCCGCACGCATCGTGTCGCGCGCCGTGCCGATCAGAATCAGCCGCCGCACCTTCTCGCCGAGCGGACCGCGCAGCGGCCCGTAATCGCCGCCTTTGTCCATTCCGCCGGCGATCAAAATGATTGGCGCGCGCACCGCAGCAAGGGCCTCGACCACCGAGGCCACGTTGGTTCCCTTGGAGTCATCGATATAGGTCACGCCGCCGCGCTCGGCGACGAATTCCATCCGATGCGGCAGGCCGGCGAATTCCGCCAGCGCCGCTTCGATCGCGCGCGGCGCGACGCCGCTGACCAGCGCTGCCGCCGCCGCCGCCATCGCGTTGGCGATATTGTGGCGTCCCGCGAGGCGCATACGTTTGAGACTGATGCGGCCGTGGCGGGTGCGAATGTCGAAGATCAAATCGCCGGCGTCGTAACCGATCGCGGGCGTGAATTCGGCCGGCCCGAGGCCAAAGCTCATAACCTGGGCGGCGAGCTTGGTGCGCGAAAACCACACCCGCGGATCGTCGCGATTGAGAATCGCCCAGTCGTAGCGGTCCTGCATGCGGAACAGGCGCGCCTTGGCGCTGCCGTACTCGTCGAGATTTTTGTAGCGGTCGAGATGGTCCTCGGCCAGGTTGAGATGCACGCCGACGTGCGGCTTGAAGTGCTCGGTGCGTTCGAGCTGGTAGCTCGAGACCTCCGCCACCACCGCGTCGAATTCACCCTCGGCCGCCTCGACCAGCGGCGTGCCGAGATTGCCGCCGACGAAAACGCGCCGTCCCGCAGCCTTGAAAATCTCGCCGATGAGTGTGGTCACCGTGCTCTTGCCGTTGGTCCCGGTGACCGCGACGATCGGGGCGCTGACGAACCGGCTGCCCAGCTCGAGTTCGCCGATGACCGGGATACGCCGGCGATCGGCCTCAGTTAACAGGGTCGAACTAGCTGGCACGCCGGGACTCGTGACCACCAGATCGACGCCGTCAAGCCAGGACGGATCTTCGGCGCCGAGATGAATCTCACCAGGCGGCGTCGAGCCTTGGTTGGGGTCGAGGCTAAGATCGGCGCGCAGATCGGTCATCACCAGGCGCGCGCCGCGCCCCGCGAGCAAGCGCGCGGCCGCCAGTCCGCTCACGCCGAGTCCAATCACCATCACGCGTTTGCCAGCGAGGTCCATTGAATAACGTCAATAACGGAGGCGCGTCGTTGCGCGCGTTTCCTCAGCGCAACTTGAGCGTGCTGAGCGCGACCAGCCCGCAGATGATCGAAATTATCCAGAACCGCACGACCACCTGCGTCTCCGGCCATCCGCCAAGTTCGAAGTGATGATGCAGCGGGGCCATGCGGAAAATGCGCCGATGCGTCGCCTTGTAGTAGTAGCGTTGGAGAATAACCGACCCGGCCTCGATGACGAAGATGCCGCCCGCGATCGGCAGCACCAGTTCCTGCTTGCAGAGCACAGCGACAACACCTAGCGCTCCGCCCAGGCCGAGCGCGCCGACGTCGCCCATCATCATCGAAGCCGGGTAGGCGTTGTACCACAGGAAGCCGAGCGACGCGGCGATTAGCGAGGCGCAGAAGATCGCAAGTTCGCCCGCGCCCACGACGTGCGGGATGTCGAGGTAGGCCGAGAATTTCAGATTTCCGGCGACGTAGGTGAACGTCCAGTAACAGAACGCCACCGTCATCACCGGGCCGATCGCCAGACCGTCGAGGCCGTCGGTGACGTTGACCGCGTTGGAACACGCCACTATCACGAACATCGCGAACAGCACGTAGAGCCATCGCGGCAGGCTCGGATGCAGGTTCTTGAGGAATGGGACCGTGAGCGTAGTGTCGAAGCGCAGCACCACGAACAGCAGGAAGGACGCGAGGAAGGCGCAGGCGAACTGCCAAAACAGTTTCTGCGGCCCGCTGAGGCCCTGGCCCTTGCCGCGGCGCAGCTTCAACAGGTCGTCGGTGAAGCCAATCGTGCCGAAGGCGAGTGTAACCAGGATCGCCAGCCACACGTACGGATTGGCGGGATTGGCGAACAGGACAGTGGCGATGAGCGCGGTGCTGAGGATGAGCAGTCCGCCCATCGTGGGGGTGCCGGCTTTTTTCTGATGGCTTTGCGGAACCTCGGCGCGGATGGTCTGGCCGATGTGCGCCGCGCGAAAACGCTGAATCAACCGCGGGCCCGCTGCCAGAGCCAACGCCAGCGCCGCGAGACCCGCCAGCACGGAGCGGAAGGTCTCGTAGCGCAGGACATTGAAGCCCACGTAGTGCGTGTGCAGCGGAAACAGGAGCATGTACAGCATCGCGCAAACCCGTCTTCGAATGTGCTGGCCGCGGCCGCCATGGCGCAAGCTGCCGCGCAAAATACGCCCCGCGAGGCATTCCAGAATACGCCAGTAGATAGCCGTGGCCTGACTATGTGCGCGCGCCGGTCAGCCTTGGGCCGCCCGGCCGAGCGCGCCGAGCCCCTTCGTAGCGATACTGATCGCGCCATCCTTTGCAGCCTGGAAACCTGAGGCAAGCCTTCGATCGGCCACCCAACCACCCATCCACCGCCTCCGACCGAAGGCCTCCCTCAGAACGCCATCCGCAACCCCCGCCCTCCTCCGTGCTAAGCACCGCGGGCGTGCCCGCGCTCGGCCACCAGCGCGCGCACCACCGCGCGGTCATCGAAATCGAGCCGCCGCCCCGCGACGAGCTGATAGTCTTCATGTCCCTTGCCCGCGATCAGCACGATATCGCCGGGCGCCGCCACTGCCAGTCCAAGCGCAATCGCCGCGCGCCGATCGGGTTCGACCAGATAGCCCGGCGTATAGCCGGCCGTCTGCGGCACAATCCGGCGAAGACCGGCGGCGCTCAGCCCGGCTTCAACCTCCGCGATTATCGCCAGCGGATCTTCGCTGCGCGGATTGTCGGAGGTCAGGATGGCGAGATCCGCCATCCGCCCCGCGATCCCGCCCATCAGCGGACGCTTGCCGCGGTCGCGATCGCCGCCGCAGCCGAAGATGCACACGACGCGACGCGGCTTGAGCGTGCGCAACGCGCGCAGCACCGCCTCGAGGGCGTCGGGCTTGTGCGCGTAGTCGACCAGCACGGTCACGCCGGGCGGCCCGGGCACCGCCTCCAATCTGCCGGGGGCCCCTGGGCATCGCCGCAACCCTTCCGCGACCACATCCGTTTCGATGCCCAGGGCCACCGACACAGCGGAGGCGCCAAGAATGTTGAGCAGGTTAATCTCGCCGAGCAGCGGCGAGCGCACTTCGATCCGTTTGTCGAGCGCCGCGACCGAGGCGCGGATGCCATCGGTGCCCGCGGTGTAACTCAAAGGATGAACGTCGAGCCCGGGCTCCAGGCCGAAGCTGACTGTCCGGATTTGGCGGACTTGACGCAGATGGCTGCCCTTGACCGCGTCGAGCACTTGCCGGCCGAAGGGATCGTCGCCGCGCACCACCGCAACGGCGTCGCGCCAGGTGCTTTTCGGCAGCAACTCGCTGAACAGCCGTAACTTGGCGGCGAAGTATTGCTCCTGGGTGCCGTGATAGTCGAGATGGTCGCGCCCGAGGTTGGTGAAAACGCAAGCGCGAAAACTCAGCCCGTCGACGCGTTCCTCGGCCAGACCGATCGAGGAAATCTCCGCCGCCACGCGCCGCACGCCGGCCCGCTCCATGTCCGCAAGTGCGGACTCGAAGTCGAGCGATTCGGGCGTGGTCAGGCCGCTATAGATTTTGCGCGGGCCGACGAAGATTCCGATTGTGCCGATCACACCCGGCGGCGCGCCGGCGGCCTCGAAGATCGACGCCAGCATGTAAGCGGTCGTGGTCTTCCCGCTAGTGCCGGTCACTCCGACCAGTTCGAGCCGGCGGCTCGGCGCATCGAAGAAGCGCGAGGCGGCCGCGCCCATCAGCCGGCGCGGCCGCTCGCACTCGACAAGGGTTACCGCGGGGCGCGCGCCTTCACCATTGCACCCCTTCATCACCACCACACGCGCCCCGCGGTTCAATGCATCATCGATGTTGGCGCGGGCCTGTCCGGCGTCCCGCGCCAGCGAGAAAAAAACGTCTCCCGGCTTTATCCGCCGCGAGTCATAGGAGAGCCCCGCGACTTCCACGCCCGCGTCGCCGGTAATGCGGAGGCCAGGCTCGCCCGCGATCAGTTCGGCAAGCTTCATCGCTTGCGCCTGTTATGTGCATGGCGCGACGCCGGCGCAAGGGGGTGCGCCGGAGCCGCTCGGGTGCCATGCGTTAAGTCATTCTGCAAAGAAAGTCCTGCGGTGCGCGCATCCGCGATCACCGGCGCCAGCCGCAGGGTCACGCTGCCGGTGCCGGTTGCCGCACCAGGCGCGGGCTGCTGCGCGATGACATAGCCGTCGCCTTCAACCTCGAGGTTGAGATGGCGCCGGGCGGCCAGCGCAAAGGCGCGCCGGAGGCTGAGTCCGCCGAAATCCGGAATCCGGTCCTCCCCGATCAGCGCCGCGGCCGTCGAGTCGTCGCCGCCGAGCGCCTGGCCGGGCAGCGCGTCAGTTGATGCGCCAGCCGCATCGTCGTTCGTCGCAGGCGCGAATGGCAACAGACTCGCCGCCTCGTAGTGCGGTTCGGTCGAAGCCACGTTCAGATCCCTGAGCGCGCCCGAGGCGATTTGGCTGAAGACCGGCGCGGCGGTCAGTCCGCCGAAGTGCCCATGGGCGACGTCGTAAAGCACGACCAGGATCACCAGGCGCGGATCGTCGGCGGGCAGAAAGCCCACGAATGACGCCACCAGGCGGCTCTGGTAGTACGCGCCGGTCGTGGGATTCACCATCTGCGCAGTGCCGGTTTTGCCGGCCACCACAAAATCGTTCACGCGCGCGAGCTGCCCGGTGCCGTCAGGGCCGTTGACCACGCCCTGCAGCAGCCGGTTCATCGTATGCGCGACGCCGGGCGAGATAACGCGATGGAGCGCCTGGGGCGTATGCGTCAGCAGTGGCCGGCCCGCGGCGTCGTACGCGGCCTTCACCACATACGGGCGCACCAGATAGCCGCCGTTGGCGATCGCCGCGTAGGCCACCGCGAGCTGAATCGGAGTCACTCCGACGCCCTGGCCGAAACCATGATTGGCCAAATCGATCTCGCGCCACGAAGCCGGCTTGCGCAGGATACCGGAAGCCTCGCCGGGCAGATCGATTCCGGTGCGACCGCCCAGGCCGAAGGCGCGCAAGCCCTCGTAAAAGCGATCGGCGCCCAGCTTGAGTGCAATCTTGGACGCGCCGATATTCGAGGAGACTTCGATTATCCCGCCGAGATTGAGCCATCCGTGCGGGCTGTCGTCGTGAATTACGCGACGCGCGACGGTATAGGCGCCGTTCTCGCAATAGATGTTCTGATTGAGCGTGACCGCGCCGTCCTGCAACGCGATCGAGGCGAGCAGCCCCTTCATCGTCGAGCCCGGCTCGAAGGCGTCCTGTACCGCGGTGTCATGCAGGCGCTCGCCGATGCTCGCGCCGTCGGCGGCGACATTTGCGAGCGCCAGCACCTGGCCGCTGAATGGATCGAGCACCACGGCGGCGCCGCGCCGCGCACCGCTGGTGCGGACTTCGGCAGCCAGGTCGTTTTCGGCCAGCGCCTGGATCCGCGCGTCGAGCGTCAGCACCAATCTTGCGCCCGCCTGCGGCGTCTTGAGCGCCAGCGGACTGTCGAAGATCGGATGGCCGAGCGCGTCATGGTAGAAGCGCAACACCACCGGCTCACCGCGAATCAGCCGATCGTATTGCAATTCGAGGCCGGAGAGACCCTGGCCATCCATCCCCGCCAACCCCACAACCGGCGCGGCCAGGGTACTCTCCGGATAGAACCTTTTGTATTCGCTGAGCGCGCTTACTCCGTCGAGGCCGAGCGCTTCGGCCGCCTGCGCCTGGGACGGCAGCAGATGACGGCGCAGCCACACGAACGGCGCTCCGCGATGAAGCTTCGCTTCCAGCTGGGCGGCCGTGAGTCCGAGCGCGGCGGCCAGCGAGGCGCGTTGCTCGGCCGTAGCGGCGGCGCGCAGTTGCGCCGGTCGCGCATAGATCGATCGGGTCTCGGCCGAGAGCGCAAGCGGCTCGCCGTTGCGGTCTGCGAGCGGCCCACGCGGCGCCGCCAGTGCGACCTCGCCCATATGCTCGGTGCGCGCGAGCGAGGTCAGGCGCGGCCCGTCGAAAATCACCAGCGCGGCGAGCCTGAGCGCGATCAGCACAAAGAGCCCGGCCAGCACGACCATCAACGCACCGATTCGGCCGCGACGTTTTTTGAACGGCTCGTTCACGGCAGCGTCACCACCTGGCCGGGCGCGGGCGGACCCAGGTTGAATTTTGGGGCGAGCGCGCGCAGGCGATCGCGCGAGGCAACTTCGGCCACGCCCAGGCGCAGATTGCGGTTGTCCTCTTCGAGCTTGAAATTGTCGCTACGCAAGGTCGAAAGCCGATAACCCTCCTGCGTGACCTCCAGCCGCACCATCAGGGTCGCAAACCCAAGTGCAATAACGCCCACGGCCGCAATGGCTTGCAGCAGCCGCGAGGGCGGGCGCGACGGCCTGACCCGGGCGCGGCTCATCGCGGCCCTCGTTCGATCGCGCGCAGCCGCGCGCTGCGCGCTCGCGGATTGTGCGCGCATTCGGTGGCCGAGGGCCGCAGCGCCTTACGCGTAAGCGCCGTGAAGCCGGCCTCCTGGGCGAGCGCGCGAAAGCGATGTTTGACCGGGCGATCCTCGAGCGAGTGATAGGCGATAATCGCGAGACGGCCGCCGGCGCCCAGACAGCCGGGCGCGCGCTCGAGCAACGCGGCAAGACTCTCCATCTCGTGGTTGACCGCGATCCGGAGTGCCTGAAAGGTGCGCGTGGCCGGATGGATCGCGCCGCGATGGCGCGTGCCGGCTGCGCGCTCGATGACCGCGCGCAGCTCGGCGGTGGTCGTCAAGGGACGCCGGCGGCGGGCCTCCACGATCGCCCGCGCGATCCGCCGCGCGGCGCGCTCCTCACCGAACTCGCGGATGATCCGTGCGAGTTCCTCCTCGCCTTCCTCGTTGAGCAAATCATAGGCGCTGAGCGGCCCCGCCGGATCCATCCGCATGTCGAGCGGGCCGTCATTTCTGAAACTGAAGCCGCGCGCCGGATCGTCGAGCGCAAACGTGCTCATTCCCAAATCGGCCAGGATCGCGTCGGGCGCGCCCAGCGCGGCCTCGGCGATTGTGCGATCGATCTCGGCGAAGTCGCACTGCCGCAGCACCACCCGCGCGCCGAAGCGACGAAGCCGCTCGCCCGCGGCCGCCAGCGCATGCGGATCGCGATCAAGGCCAAGCAGCGTCGCGCCGCTGGCCTCCAGCAGCGTCTCGGCGTGCCCGCCGGTGCCGAGCGTGGCGTCAACGATAAGGCGCCGTTCACCCTCGCACAGCAGACCGCGCACCTCACCCGGCATTACCGGCAGATGCAACCGATCCGCCTCCGCATTCGATTCCGCTGCCAGCGCCATCTCCACCTACAGATTGAGCTTCGCGACGAATTCCGGATCCATCATCTGCTGCTCGGCTGCTTCCAGGATTCGCTGCAGCACGGCCTTATCCCAAAGTTGAAAATGGTTGATCAATGCGTTGAAGGTCACGTCGCGTTCGAGATGGGCGTACTCGCGAAGTTTGGGCGGAATGAGTATTCTGCCCTGGCGATCGACTTGAACCTCATGCGCACCGCCGACCACAAACATCTGAAAGGTCTGGGTCGAGGGGTTAAGACTGCCCTGCTGGCCCATCTTTGCGTTAAACCTGCCCCACTCGCCGGGAGGATAGAGCGCCAGACATCGCTCCCGTTGAAAAATCCAGTTGGTGATGAACAGGCTTTCATGACCGTCGCGCTGCAGTTCCTCGCGGAAGCGGGCCGGGATGCTGACCCGCCCTTTTTCGTCTGTCGCATGGTCGAATCGTCCGCTGAACACCGCTTCTTCCCCTTGCCCCCCACAACATCCCACTCGCTCCCACCACAGTCAAGTCAATTCCATTGCTGCGGAGTGGTAAAAATCGACGATATAGCGCTGACTAGCTAGAGCGAACGAAATACGAAAATCATTTCGTTCTTGACATCGCGGCTATCTATCCAAAACAATCGTCCGCGATTGTTCTCGCGAGCTTCGGATAATGAGCAAGGTGGTGGAGATGACTGAGAAGAAGTGTGTATCGCGTCCCGCATTGTGGGCATTGGGGCTCGCGAGTGCGTTGGCGATGGCGGCCAACGTGGCGTTCGCCGCGGGCAATCGGATGGCGGCCGAGGTTGCGGCCGCCGCCGATGCGCCGGCTCCCTCCGGCGTGGGCGATTCCGGGGGCGCAAAGACCTGGGACTTCGATCACGACCGCGGCTACTCGACGCCACAGGACTGGACGGTGGTGGCCGGCGATTGGCGGGTGGTCATCGACCGCGAGGCGCCGAGCGAGCCGAACACGCTCGGTCTGCCGGGCTACGGGTTGCCGCATACCAGCCAGGTGAAGCTCTGGTTCGATTCGTTTTTCAATAACAATTATCTACTGGCTATTCCCAAGGACGGTGCTGAGTACACAGACTTCAGCTACGAAGCCTCCTTCAAGCCCTGGGGCGGAGCTTTCGGCAGCTACGCGGGGCTGGCCTTCCGCTACACCGATCGGCAAAATTACTACGTGCTCACCGCCGCATGTCCCAAGGACACGCTGACGCTCTACCACATGAGCAATGGGCAGTTGAACCCGATCAAGGAAGTTCCAGCGACGCTCGAGCGCGGACGCTGGTACACTTTAAAGGTCGACGCGAGCGGCGGCCATTTTATCGCCTACCTCGACGGCAAGCAGATGTTCGAGGCCAACGACAGCTCGATCGCCAAGGGACGCATCGGGGTGTGGTCGCAGAACGATTCGAAAGTGAGTTTCGACAATATCAAGTTGACGCCGGCGGCTGCATCCGGCACGTCGCCATCGGCCTGACGCGGCGACGCGCGCGCCGGCGATTGCAGACTCACGGGCCGCGCCGTAGTGTGGAGCAATGGTTGACCCGGCTCAGGATAAGTCCCGAATCTGGCAAGAGCCGCACGTGCCTGAGGCTCTTGGCGGGGTCGGATTTTTGACCTCCGTGCTGTATGGAATCGGCGTGAGCCTCGGACTCGCGCTGTTGTGGTTCATGGAGGTATGGCGCAACGCTTACTTCCGCGCACTCGATCGGCTCAACATCAAGCCGCGCCGCCGCGGCACCGCCAGCGCTTTTCCTCCCGGCCAGCCGCGCAAGCATCCCCAGCCGCCCGGGTCAAACTGACCGCGGCGCGCGCCGCCTAGAATAATCCGTCGAGCCGGAACGAGTATCCGACACCGAAAAAGCGGTTCGGCGAGGCGCTGTTGAGCCCGAAGCCGAAGTGCGCGTCGACGCCCTGCCGTTGCCTGAAGTGCCAGGTCGCGCCGGCGTCGATTACCTGAGACGGGCGCAGATGGTTTGGATAATCGCCGACGTACTCCACGAACGATGCGGCCGAGGGCGTAAGATCTCGTCCAATTTCGAAGGTTGATTGAAAGGTTGGATTGCTCGCCGAATGGCTAGTGAGCCACGTGAGCGTGAGCATCCCCGCCGCGCTCCAACCGTCGGCGATATCGCGCGACCACGAGCCCTGAATATATGGATCGTACCCGCCGTCGGAGACTGCCGTGCTGCCGCTGGGAAAAATGAGACCGGCCGCCGCGGCCGTCACGAAACCATACAGATCCGGAAGCTGCCGCTTGAAGGCGACCGCCACGTCACTGAATCCCGACGAAGCCTCTCCGTTCATCGCGAAGAAGTAGCTCGGGAGCTGCAACGCCAGCTCGGTGCAGTCGGCGGCGCCGACTCTCAGCATCGTCTCGGCTCCGTCGAGAAAGTCCGAGCGTTGTTCGCCAGTCCAGGTGACCCCGTCTTCGGCTTGCAGGCTTCCCCGGGGAACGGCCAAGGGAGAGTTGGTGACGTCGGGGCGATCTGTTTCAAAGACGTCGCTCACCGAACAACCTGCCGCCGCCGACGGCCGCGCGGCCGTGGTCTGAATCACCGCTAGCAGCCAGAGGCTAAAGATGAAGCGACAGTGGATCCTTGGCATAGGGCGGGAAGGATTCTCGTCGACCCGAGGTTATAATAAGCGCACATCCGCCTTCTCCGTGCGACCCCTGACGTTGGGCAGAGCCATCGCGCGATCGCGCGCTCGGCTCGCTTAGACTCGCGGAGTCCGCCGCGGCCCGCGCGTAAATGGCCCGATCACGCCCGCGCCGTCCTCCTCCGCCCGATCCTGGACTTCGTCGAGCAGCCGTCTCAGGTAGCGCGCGAGATTATCGTCGAGCACGCGGACCAGCGCGTCGGTATGCGCCGCCTGGGTGATTTTGAGAAAGCCGTCGAGCCGATGGCCGCGGTCGTGCAGCACAATCAGGCGCGCGATGGCGTCGTGCGAGAGCGCTGTCAGCTTCGCCTTGAGCGCTCGCCGCACATCTTCGAAGACCTCGCCCAGCTCGCCCACCGGGAGCGCCGCACCCAGCACGAATCCGCATCGCGGACAGCGCGGGACAAGGTCCAGCGTGACCGGGTCGTCGAACGCACATCGCCCAAGGCCGCGGGTCAGCTCTTCCAGCCGCGTCCCCAGGGAACTGCCGACAGGCGCGCCCAGCGCGGCGATCGCATTGAGCCGCTCGAGCGCGGCGAAGTGCTCGCGCGCGTCGGCGAGCTCGATCGCGACGCGCTCGCCCTCGCGACGCCAACGTTCGTGCGCGGCCTGGTAGAGCTGGATATAGCTCCATTTGAATTTCTGAAAGCGTATCTGAATCGTCTCAAGGCCGCGCGCATCCCAGCGCGGGACCGCGCTTTCGAGCGCGGCGAGCAGGAGCTGACATTCGACCTGCGCCGTCGCGACCGCTTTATCGACGGGCGGATCATCTCCCGTAACGTCTCCCGCAACATTTCCCGCAAGGTCGGGCATCAACTCGGTCGCGCGCAGATATTCGCGCATATCCCGAATCAGCGGCGCCGCCGCTGCCGCTGCGGCGAGCGTTTCATACGCCGCGATGACGCCTTGCGCCCGCGCGCGCGATTGCTGCTCGACCGCCTGCTCGACGAGCGCGCCCGCCCCGGCCTCGGAGAGCGCGATGAAATCGTCCAGCGTTTGCCGATGCTCCGCCTTAAGCGCAGCGCGTAGCTCGCGATGAGCCGCCTCCAGCGTCGCGCCGACGCGATGTGCCGCCTCCACCGCCCGCGCCATCGCGTCGCCCGCGCGCCTGATACGCGCCCGCACCTCAGGCAGTTCGGCCGCCTCGGTCAGCATCGCGTCGAAACGTTGCAGGAGCGGGAGCGCGCGATTGAAGGCCGCCACTTCCGGCGCTCCGGCGGCGCGAGGATTGAACTGCGCTTCCCGCGTGTCGAAGACGATCACCCCGGCGGTGCGCGAGGCGAGCGCCTCCAGCATCGCGGCAATTGCGGCGCTCGCCGCCGAAGCAGGGCCGCGGCGCTGGTAGCGTTCGGGCAGATGCGCGCGTAACTCGGCGAGCGAAAGCGCCTCGGCGCGACCGCTCAGCCGCTCCAGCATCAGCGCGTCGACGATGCCGCGCGCCAATCCGCGTTCTTCCATTGCCTCGGCGGCGCGATGTGCAATCCGGAGCGCCGCGCGTCCCGCCTCACCCAGCCGTTCGTCCACCCGCTTGGCCACCGCCGCGGTTTTCATCAACTCGGCTGGAAGGAGCAGCCGCACGCGGCCGTTGGCACCGTTTTCTTCGCGGTATGCCTCGAGCGCCGCGCTCACCAGTTTCGCCAGCGCCGCTACGCTTGCGGGCTCACCCGCGAGATCGCGCAACGTTTCGATCGCCCGCGGATCGAAGGGGAATATAGCGCGCGGCTCGAAGCCGCAGAGATCTGTGCCGTCGCACAACGCCGTGGCCGCGGCCTCGCTCACCACGCGGCGGGCCCGGGCTAAAGCGGCCAGCATCCGTTCCCCGCTGTCGGCCGGCGCGACCTCGAGCGCGATCGCGTTGGCAGGCGCTCTGGTGCGTGCCGCGACGTACACGTTGAACGCGACGTCGCGGCTGCGCGCGGCCGCGCGCGCGAGTTCCGCAAAATAGTCGTCCCATGCCGCCGCGTCGGACGAACCAAAATCAATCGCGACACTCATCGCGCGAATGCCGACGCGGTGAGCCTGCTCGAAGGCAACCCCGAGCGCCTCGCCGCCATGCAGCCTGCGCCACAGCATCGCGCCCGCGTCGCCTGCGCCGATCTCGCGCGCCAACGACTCGAACATCCGCTGCTCCAGATCGTACGCACCCGCGCGCGCCTCCAGCCCCAGCCTGACGATCGCGCGCCGCCCGTGGGTCGTGCCCGCGCGCTCCTCGAGCGCCGTCACGTAGTTAAGAAAATGAGTTTTGCCCGCGCCGGCCGGCCCGCCGATCCAGAAGACGGCGCCCGCACCTGAAGTAAGCTTCTTACTTATCGCGGCCCACGCGCGATTCGCCGCTTCAGTTAGCAGAAAAAATTCTACGGTCCCGACGCCCGGCACGGATTCCAGAGAGGCTCGGTCCGTCACTGGCGGTCCGATCTCAATTAAATTGCCGCCCAAACTGGAGACATTGCCGGGCTGCGAAGCGCTTTCAATCACCGCCATGACGCAGTTCTAACATGGCGGCCGCAGGCGTTCGCTTGTGGCTCCGGGAAAAGAGGTCAGGATTCACGCGCGCGCGGCGCGCACATATATCGTATGCACGTCGCGCTCGGTGTTCAGATCACGCCGTCGGCGCGCAGCCGCCCGAACTCGGCCGCGTCGACTCCGACGCTGTCCAGCACTTCGGCGGTATGCTCGCCGAGTGCGGGCGGACGCATCCGCGGATGTTCGCCCTCTGGCGACTCCGACAATTTGATCGGCGATCCTGCTACCTTGATCGCGCCGCGCGTCGGAAATTCGCTTTCGAGCAGCATTCGCCTGCGCGTCACTTCGGGATCGGTCGTCAATTCTTCGACCGTGCGCACCGGCGCGGACGGCACACCCGCCCCGATAAGCGCCGCGATAAGCTCCTCGCGGCGCTGGCCGCGCGTCCATCCGGCGACCGCGCGGTCAACTTCGCAGACGTTGGCGAGCCGGCTCGCGTGATTCTTGAAGCGCGGATCGCCGGTCAATTCTTCTTCACGGCCCATCAGCCGCGTCAACGAGCGCCAATGCGGCTCGGTGAGGCAAAAAATCAGAATCTCGCCGTCGGCGGCCGGATAGACGTCGGACGGACAGGCATTGCGATGCCGATTGCCGAGGCGCTCCGGCGCACGCCCCTGCAGGTGATCGGCGATAAGCCCGGTCAGCGCCGGCACGCACACGTCGAGCATCGCGACCTCGACCTTTTGCCCGCGCCCGCTGCGCTCGCGCTGCAGCAGCGCGGCGAGGATGCCGCTCATCAGATGACTGCCGGTGCCCATGTCGATGAAGGTGACCGGCGTTTTCACTCCGCTGCGATCGGGATAGCCGGTGACGCTCATGAAGCCCGAGCTCGCCTGCACCGTGGAGTCCATCGCGCCCAACCGCGCCCACGGCCCGTCGCTCGCGTATCCCTTGGCGCTGGCATAGATCAGGCGCGGAAAGCGACCGCGCAAGTCTTCGTAAGCGAGGCCGAAGGACTCCATTACGCCCGCCGAGTAATTCTCGACCAGCACGTCGGCACCTTCGATGAGCTTGAGGATGATCTCGCGGCCGCGCGGATGTTTCAAATTGAGAGTCACCGAACGCTTATTGGCGTTGAGCATCAGAAAGGAATAGCCGACGCCGCCCGGAGACGATTCCGCCCGCCGCAGACTCTCGCCCATGCCGGGCGGTTCGATCTTGATGATATCGGCGCCCATCTGAGCGAGTTGCAACGTGCAGTATGGCGCGGCGAAAATCTGACCCAGATCGATTACGCGGATCCCCTCCAGCGGCAAAGCCATCGGAGTCTCTCTCCTCCCTCCCCTTGTTATCGCCTCGACAGCGGAGCGCGCGCGTCAGCGCAGCAGGTTGCGCGCGATCACCATCCGATGCACTTCCGAGGGGCCTTCGCCGATCCGGCGGATGCGCGCCTCGCGGTACCATCGTTCGAGCGGAAACTCCTTGCTCACGCCGTAACCGCCGTGGATTTGCACCGCGCGATCAATCACGCGGCCGAGCGCCTCACTCGAATACAGTTTCGCGATCGACGCTTCCATCCGGGCGTCCTCGCCGCGGTCAGCTTTCCACGCGCCGTCCCACGTGAGCCAGCGCGCCGCGCGCAGCTCGACCTCTGAATCGGCGAGCATCCATTGGATCGCCTGGCGGCGCGCCAGCAACTCGCCGAAGGTCTTGCGCTGCTTGGCATGCGCAACCGCCATCCTGAGCGCCGCCACGCCGACGCCGATGTTGCACGCCGAGTAGGGAAAGCGTAGGCGCGTCAGCAAATCCAGGCAGAGCGTCAGCCCGCCGCCCTCGGGACCGAGCCGTTGCTCGGCCGGCAGTGTGCAATCCTCGAAATGAACCTCGCACGGGAGTGCTGCCGTGCGCAGCACCTTGAACGGCCGCGCGGTGAAGCCTGGGGTGTTCTTGTTGACGATGAAAGCGGTGATCCCAGCGCGGCCGGCGGTGGGATCGGTGCGCGTGAACACCACGCCCCATTCGGCCTCATGCGCGTGGGAAGAAAAAATCTTGGTGCCGTTCAGTACGTAGGTGTCGCCCTTGCGCACCGCGCGGCATTGGATTGCGCCGGCCGGGTCGGATCCGCCCGAGGGCTCGGTGATCGCAAAAAAAGTGTAGGAGGCATTCTTGATCGCGGGCACCGCGTATTTCTGGATCTGTTCTTCGCTTCCGGCCCAGATGACCGGCGGCGGCGTGCGCCCGAACACGCCTGCGCCCGGGTTGTACAGACCCATCCGATGCTGCGCCATCTCTTCCATCAACACGCACATCTCGAACGTGCCGAGTCCGCCGCCGCCGTATTTGGTCGACACGCCCATGCACCACAGACCGGCAGCCTGGGTCTTGCGCGCGAGCGGCCAGAAATCGCTCTCGGGAATCTCGGGCGCGTCGGGATCGAGACGCTCTTCGATCGGGATGATCTCGTCGCGGATGATGCGCCTGACCTGCTCGCGCAGCGCGGTCAGTTCTTCCGACAGCACGAAGCCGTTATTGGCGTTTTCCATCTAAGGCATAGCCTCCAGTGCGTGTACGCCGATGCGCCATTTCTATTCGTCGAGCGAACGCTTCAGCCTTTCAGTCCAAATCCCGTGCAAGCGTTCCATATCGTAGGCGCCCCAGGTGCCCTTCAGCGCGGGATCGATTTCGCGGACGTGGCGGACCGCACGCTCGATCTTTTCAATAGCCCGCGCGCCCGTGGCACGGCGCTCAGCGCCGCTTTGCGCGCGCGCCTGCAGCCACTGCGCCAGGCCTTCCAGAGTCTCTGCGCTGTATTCCCATAAATCGCGCTCCGCGCCAACCTCCAGCCGCATCGCTGCGCCGCCCCGCTCGCCCGCGCCGCCCGAGATTATCGCTTGGGCCGCGGCTACCCCATCGCGCATCGCAGCCGCAGCTTCCAGCAAGCGTGCGCGTCTTTGCGCCGCGCCGGCAGGCGCCGGCGGCGGGCGCATCGCGGCGCCATAAGTAAGCGCCATCGCCGAAGCCCGCGCGACCGCACGATACGCCTGAGCCATCGCCGCAGCGCATTCCGGATACCGCGCCGCGGCAATCTCATCCACGCCTGTTTCAGAATCGATATCGATCGAGCGCGTCGCACGCGCGAAAGTCTCCAGGTTGACTGGATAGGCGAGCGCGCTGAACGCGCCGAAAGTGAGGCACGAGATGCTCCGCAAACCCATCCGATGGTACGCCTTGAGATCGCGCACGATAGTTGACGCCGTGGCGAAGCTCATCGCGCCGAACAGGATCGCGTCGGCATAGTACTCAAAGACTGCGCCGCGCCCGTCGAACAAATCGATGTAGCGTCTGAGCGACTCCAGGTAACGCGGATTCACCGAGCAAGCCGGATCGTCGATCGCGTGACTGTAGCATCGCTCGCGCGGCGCCCACTCGAACCATACGTTGTCGCTCGGACGGAGCGCCGGATCCGGCTCTAACGTGTCGTGATAGGCAAGATAGGCGACCGCCGGCGCCGCGTCGCCTGCGGGCGCCAGCGCCGCGGCAATCTCGTTGACCACCTTCATATATTGAAGCTGCGGGGAAAGCGCCGCGCACTCACCGCATCGGCACCACGCCCCGCGACGCACGTCCGCGCCCCAGATATGCAGCATTGCGATCTCGGGGTTGTCGCGCACGTAGCCAAGCGCTTCGGCCCGCACCAAATCGACCGCCGCCCGATTCGAGACGCACAAATTGCCGCGCTCCATCCGCCGCCCGTCGTCCGCACAGGGAAAATACTCGGGATGCGCGGCGAACCGATCCCGCGGGAGCAAAAGCTGCAGCACGTGGCCGCCGTATTCCGCCTCGATACCGCGCCCGGCCAGCATCGGCGCGGCCTCATCGATCTTGAGCCGCGTATCCTGCGCATGGCGGATGTACGAAAACGCGTTGATGCCCCGCCGGCCCATCCACGCGGTGAACTCGCGATCGTGCGCGAGATGCGCCAGCAGCCCTTCGCTGTCCTCGTAATGCCAGGTCATGATGTCCGAGACGAAGGCGCGCCGATTAAACGCCGGCGCGACGCGATAGGGCGCAAGTGTGGCGAGTTGCGCCGCCTCGATGCGCGGCATCTTGGGCGCCCGGCCGAGCGCGAAACGCGCGCCGAGGCGCTCGAGCAAGTCGTAGGCGCCATGGAGCGCGCCGCGCTCCGAAGCGCCTTCGATTACCAGCGCATCGCCGCGTCCCCCGGCGCCGACGGCGCCGGGGGACGCGGCGATGCGCGCGAGCGTGAAGCTGTCGTCTGGGAGCGCCGCGCGCAAGCGCGCGGCGCTCCCAGAGGCGCTCCCAGACGACGACGCAACCGCGGTGGGGGCCGCGGCGCTACGCGTCGCGGCCCCCACCACTACGACGATGCTCTGCGGGTCGAGGCCGTCAACGGCCTCGACCCGCTGAGCATCATGCAGCATCGCGCCCAGGCCCGCAGCGAGTTCGTGTGCCGCAAAGCGCACGATCTCGCCCGCGTGCGGCGCGTGACCGACTCGCACGCCGCTTCGCGCCTTAGCCGCGCGCGCCATCGGGCCTCTCAGGTTTCGCGACTCGGCGCGTTTTTCCCATACTTCGGGAATGATAACATCGGGCCGCGGCCGTAAAGGAGGCGCCCCGCGCGCCGTCGCGCCGCAACCTACAGATGCCAACTCCCAACGAAATCCTGGTCGAACTAAAGAAAGTCAAATATCCCGGCTTCACCCGCGACATCGTCTCCTTCGGCATGGTCAAGGATATCGAGATCGCACACAAGGGCGTGACCGTGACGCTTACCGCGCCCAGCGCGAATGCCGAAGTCGTGGCGCATATCGCCGACGACGTTAAACGCACGGTGGCCGCGATGCCGGGAGTGCCTGCTGTTGATGTGCATATGGAGCAGGCCGCCAACGCGCCAAAGATGGCCCCCGGATCGCATCGCCGGCTGGTGCCGGGCGTACGCCACGTCTTGGCGGTGGCCAGCGGTAAGGGCGGCGTCGGCAAGTCGACGGTCGCGGTGAACCTGGCGCTCGCGATGCGGGCTGCTGGATGGCGCATCGGCCTGATGGACGCCGACGTTTACGGGCCGAGCGTCGCGATGATGGTCGGGGCCGAGCAGCGCGTCGAGCTAACGCCCGAGCGCCGCATCATTCCGCTCGAAAGCTTCGGCATCCGCTACATCTCGATGGCGCTGTTCGTGAATGACGAAACGGCGGTCATCTGGCGCGGGCCGATGATAACCAAGCTGGAGACCGAGTTCCTGTTCAACGTCGAATGGGGCGAACTCGATTGCCTGGTGCTCGATCTGCCGCCGGGCACCGGCGACGCGCAGCTCACGATCACCCAGCGCGTCGCGCTGGCAGGCGGAATCGTCGTGACCACGCCGCAGGAGGTCGCGCTGATGGACGTGCGGCGCGGCGTCACGATGTTCCAGGAAGTGAACGTGCCGGTGCTGGGCGTAATCGAGAACATGAGCTATCACATCTGCGGCAAGTGCGGCGCGCGGCACGAGATTTTCGCCCACGGCGGCGGTGCGCGGTTGGCGCACGACCTGGGCGTGCCGTTTTTGGGCGAGCTTCCGCTGGTGCGTGAATTGCGCGAGGGCGGCGACTACGCGCGTCCGCTGGTCGCGGTACGCCCGGACCATCCGCTCGCCGCGGAGTTCCGCTCGATCGCGGACCGGGTTATCGAGGGGCTCGAGCGCACGGAGGCCTGAACGGCCGGGCGGCGGCAACGGACCGCGCGGCGACAAAGCGGTGTTCGCAATATTCGACATCGAGACCCGCGTGGACAAGCGCCTGCTCAACCAGGCGCTCTGCGCCGGCGAGGGTTTGAGCGACGAAGATGCCTTCCAGAATTTCCGGGAGCAGCTGCGCGCCCGGCGCGGCAGCGATTTTTTTCCGCTCAGCCTGCATATTCCGATTTCGATCGCGATTGGCGATGTAGGCGCCGATCACGCATTGCGCTCGGTCGAAAGCCTCGCGCTCGACGGCTACTCCGAGGAAGCGCTGGCGCGCGAGTTCTGGGCGCGCGCCGAGCGTTTCGCCGGATGCCTGGTCACGTTCAACGGGCGGCGCTTCGATTTTCCGGTGCTCGAACTCGCGGCGCTCCGCTACGGAATCGCCGCGCCCGTGCACTTCGCCGAGGGTACCGGGTCGTCGCGCGCGCGCTACTCCACCGAGCGCCATCTCGATCTCTTCGACTACCTGACCAACTTCGGCGCCGCGGGCGGCCTGCGCGGCGGGATGGACCTGCTGCTCAAGATGATCGGTCTGCCGGGCAAGATGGAAGTTGACGGCTCCCAGGTCCAGGAATTGTACGAGCAGGGCCGGCTGGATGAGATCCATCGCTACTGCCGCAACGACGTGGCGCAGACGTACTTTCTGTTTCTGCGCGTGGAGCTGATGCGCGGGCGAATCGATGAAGCCGGCTACCGGCTTGCGCGCGAAGCCTCGGCCCATTTCCTCGACGAACTCGGCGCGCCGCCGGGCGCTGGCGAGCCGTCGCCACCGGGGCAAACGTGATGACCGGCGCGGCGGCGGACAGCGCACCGAAGGTCTCGCTCATCGTCATCACGCGCAACGAGGAAGAGCTGATCGGCCAATGCCTCGGGAGCGCGGCGGCCTTCTGCGACGAATTGATCGTGGTCGATTCGTTCTCGACCGACCGCACGGCCGAAATCGCGCGTGGCCTCGGCGCGCGCGTTTTCCAGCGCCCCTTCGAAGGATACATCGCGCAAAAACAGTTCGCGCTCGAACAGGCGAGCGGCGAGTGGGTCCTTTCGCTCGACGCCGACGAGCAGGCGACGTGGAAATTGGGCCGGGAAATTCGCGCGACGCTCGAACGTCCGCATCCGGCCGCCGGCTATCGCGTGCGCCGCGTGCTCTACCATCTCGGCCGCTACTACACGCGCGGCCTCTATCCGGACTGGCACCTGCGGCTGTTTCGCCGCGAGCGCGCGCGCTTCGGCGGACACGAACCGCATGCCAGCGTGCAGATCGATCCGGGCGATTCGGGAAATGCCGCGGGAAGCGTCGCCAAGCTCCGCGAGCCGATTCTCCATTTCAGCTATCGCGACATCGCGGACCACGTCGCCACGATCAATCGACTGAGTTCGCAGGCGGCGGCCGAGGCCGAGCCGGGCGCGCTCACCGTGGTCAAGATGATCGCTAATCCGGCCTGGCGCTTTGTGAACTTTTATTTTCTCCGCGGCGGATTTCGTGAAGGCGGGCGCGGGCTGTACGCGGCGATGAGCGCGGCCTTTTACGTCTTTCTGAAATACGCCAAGCTCTACGAGCGCCGGCTGCGCACGCAGCGCCGATTGTGAGGCCGGCGGCGCGCCGTAGCCTGTTTTTTCGCGCGGCGTACCTGATAACGTAACTCGGATATGCCCGCACGCGAAATAATCGACGGCGTCATGAAACTGGCCGCCGGCCTCGAGACTCGCGGCACGCGTGCGCTCGACGTAAGTTGCCGTAACGGCGAAGTAATGCGCGCGCTGGCCGCCTGCGGTTTCGAGGTGCGCGGCACCCGCTTCGAACGCGGACTGCCGCCGATCGAAGGGATGCCGATCGACGAGGGCGTCGATCTCACGCGCGGCCTGCCCTACCCCGACAAAAGCTTCGACCTCGTCGTGCTCACCGAGGTGATCGAACATCTGGAGAACCATCGCGCTGCTCTGGGCGAAGTGGCGCGCGTGCTGCGGCCGGGCGGACATCTGATTTTGACCACGCCCAACATCATGCGCCTGGACTCGCGCCTGGGCTTCATGCTGTCGGGGATGCACAAGGCCAAGCGGCGCCAGATTCCGCTCGACACGCCGCTTGAAGAGGCGCATCACTTTCACAACTACCCAATCCCGTTCGTGCTGCTCTACTACTTGATGCGCATCAATGGCCTATGCCTGGAAGGGATAGGCCACGGCAAGGTCAAGCCATTCAGCTACGTGCTTTACGCACTGATGTATCCGATAGTCGCGCTCGATACGCGGCTGCGCCTGGTATGGCGCGAGCGCAAACCGGCGGCGCGCGAACTCAACCGCGATCTTGCGCGCTGGATGCTCAGCCGGCGCGTGCTGACGGAAGACAACCTGATCGTGCGCGCGCAAAAAACGCTGGCGCGGGAACCTTCGCAGGATATTCCGCAGCAAACCCCTACAAAAGGCGCCGCGGCCGCCGCTGCCAACGAGGGCCGCTTTGGCCCCCGCGCAGAGGCCTGATAAGTTGGGCAGGCTCCCATGAAACGCCTGCTCGGTTACGTTCGCCCCTACTGGCATCGCTACGCGCTGGCCACGCTCTGCACGCTCGCCACCGTGACCTTGGGGATGGTGCTGCCGTATTTGACCGGCAAGGCGATCGATGCGACCCAGGCGCGCGACTCCAGCCGTCTCGGCCCGCTGGCCGGCGAAATCTTCATGGCGGCGCTGGCGATGGGCGCGGTGCGATGGTGCTCGCGCTTCATGTTTTTTAATTGCGGCCGCGATATCGAATACAACCTGCGCAACGATCTCTTCACCCGTCTCACCCTGCTCGACCGTTCCTTCTATGAGCGCCTGAAGACCGGCGACCTGATGTCGCGGATGATCAACGACTTGAGTGCGGTGCGGATGATGGTGGGGATGGGAGCGCTGACTTTCGCCAACACTCCGGTCACCTACATATATGCACTCAGCTTCATGGTCGCGCTGCAGTGGCGGCTGACGATCGTAACCCTGCTGCCGTTTGCTGTTCTGTTCGTCTCGATTCGGCGGCTAACGCAGTCACTGATGGAGCGCAGCCTGCGCGTGCAGGAGGAACTGGGCGCAATCGGCGCGAAGGTGCAGGAGAGCCTTTCGGGCATCCATGTCGTGAAGGCCTACACGCTCCATGACCGCGAGGCCGAAGAGTTCCGCCGCCGCAATGACAGCTACAATGAAGAAGGCCTCGCGCTCGCGCGATCGCGGAGCGCCCTGATACCGCTCATCCGCGGAACTTACGCGAGCGCGATGATGATGGTGCTGGTGTACGGCAGCTACCTGGTCACGCGCAATCAGATGTCGATCGGCGGGCTGGTCGCCTTCATGGGTTACCTGGCGCAATTGATGTGGCCGACCACCGCGATGGGCTGGGTCATTTCGATTTACCAGCGCGGGCGCGCCTCGATGAAGCGCCTGGACGACATCTTTCTCGCCACTGTCACGCCCTCGATCGACGGCGGCGAGGCGCGGCTGGAAGTGGCCGGCGCAATCGAGTGGGATCACGTGTGGTTCAGCTACTTCGCCCACGAGGGGAGCCGGCCCGGCGAAAACGGCCGAGACGGCCATTACGCGCTCCGCGACGTCTCGGTGAAAATCGCGGCCGGAGAGAAGCTCGCAATCGTCGGTCGCACCGGCTCGGGCAAATCCACGATGGTCAAGCTGCTGACGCGGCTGGTCGAGCCGACCGCGGGCCGCGTCACGCTCGACGGGCGCGACCTGCGCGATTTGCCGCTAGGCGCGCTGCGCAAAACGATCGGGATGGTGCCGCAGGAGCCGACGCTGTTCTCCGACACGATGGCCCGCAATATCACGTTCGGCCGCGCCGACGCCTCGCTCGATGAAATCAACCGCGCCGCGAGCGTGGCCGGCCTCGAGTCCGATATCGCGGTGCTGCCGCATGGTCTTGCGACAATTGTCGGCGAGCGCGGAATGTCGCTCTCGGGCGGACAGAAACAGCGGGTCACGATTGCGCGGGTGCTGATCTATGACCCGGCCGTGGTGGTGCTCGACGACGCGCTCTCCAGCGTCGATACCGAGACCGAACGCGGCGTGCTCAATAGCCTGGTCGAGAGCGTGCGCGGCCGCACCACCGTCGTGGTGAGCCATCGCGCGTCGACGGTGCGCGACGCCGACCACATAATCGTACTGGAGGACGGCGAGATCGCCGAGCGCGGCACACACGAAGAGTTGATGGCGCAGCGCGGGATTTACGCCGAGCTGTTCCATCGCCAACTGGTGGAGGAGGAACTCGCGCGCTACTGAATCGCGCGACGGGGTGACGATGGAAATCGCGGCGGAAGAAAAGCTGGGCCGCGTTTACGACCTGAAGCTGCTCAGGTGGGTGTGGAGCTACGTCCATCCGTACCGGCGCCTGTTCTTCCTGTCCATGATGCTGATGCCATTAAACTCCCTGTTCGCGCTCGCCCAGCCCTATGTCTGGAAACTTACGATCGATCTGTTCCTGACCCACAACCGCACCCTGCCGCCGCGATGGCTGACGCCGGTGCTTCACGCTTTCGGCTCGCACGGGCTGCTCGCAATGGGCTTCGTGTATCTGCTGCTGGTGGCGGGCGAGTTCTCGACCCTTTACGGACAGAGTTACCTAACCATGATGGTCGCGCAGTACAGCCTTTCGGACCTGCGGATGGCGCTGTTCAAGCACGTCGAGCGCCTGCCGATGTCGTTTTTCGATCGCACACCGACGGGCCGGCTGGTCAGCCGGATGACCACCGATATCGATGCGATCACCGAGATGTTCAGTGCGGGCTCGCTCACCTTGTTGATCGACGTGCTGACGATGCTGGGAATCGTTGCGATCATGTTCGCCTTCAACGCGCGCCTGGCGCTGTGGGCGATGTGCGCCGTCCCTCCCCTGCTGATCATTCTCAATTTCTTCGGCAGCCGCTCGCGCGTGATTTACCGCGAGATCCGGGAGCGGCTGGCCGCGCTCAACGCATACCTGGCCGAGTCGCTGGCCGGGATGGCGGTGGTTCAGTTGTTCACGCGCGAGAAGCACAGCCGCGAGGAGTTCGAGGCGCTCAATCTCAAAAGCCGCGACGCGCAGATGGTCGCCAACATCTACGAGGCCGGCGTTTTTTCGGCGGTCGAGTCGCTCAGCTCAGCGACCATCGGGATTATCCTGTGGGCCGGCGGCGGCCAGGTGATCCGCCGCGTGATCACGGCCGGGACCCTGGTCGCGTTCCTCGACTACGCGCGCATGTTCTTCATGCCGCTGCGTGACATTTCGAGCAAATACACGACGCTGCAATCGGCGCTCGCCGCGATGGAGCGGATCGAGGCGCTGATGGAAACGCCGGCGTCGATCGCGAGCCCGCCGGCGCCGCGCCAGCCCAGCCCGATACGCGGCGAGATCGTCTTCGACCACGTCGGCTTCGCCTACCGTGCGGGCGAGCCGGTGCTGCGCGATTTGAGCTTCACCGTCGAGCCGGGGCGGAAAATCGCGATCGTCGGCGCGACCGGCTCCGGCAAATCCACCATCATCAAACTGCTCACGCGCTTTTACGACGTCAGCGCCGGACGCATCCTGGTCGACGGTGTCGATGTGCGCGAATGGGACCTCACGGCGCTCCGGCGCGCGATCGGCCTGGTCCAGCAGGACGTTTTCCTCTTCGCCGGCGACGTGTTCGACAACGTGCGCCTCGCCCGCACCGATCTTGGCGAGGCCGAAGTACGCCAGGCGCTCCGGCGCGCTCAGGCCCTGGGCCTCGTCGAGCGCTTGCCGGGCGGACTGCACGAGCAAATCCGCGAGCGCGGCGCCAACCTGTCCTCCGGCCAGCGCCAGTTGCTCTCCTTCGCCCGCGCGCTCGCTTACGACCCGCGCGTGCTGGTGATGGACGAAGCGACTTCCAGCGTCGACAGTGAAACCGAGTCGCTGGTCCAGCGCGCGCTCGACGAGTTGCTCAAGGATCGCACGGCGCTGGTGATTGCTCATCGCCTCTCCACCATCGAGCGCGCCGACCGTATCCTGGTGCTGAGCCAGGGCGCGCTCCGCGAAAGCGGCACGCACGCGGAACTACTCGCCCGCCGCGGCCTGTATCACCGTTTGTTCGAGCTGCAATACGCCGCCGCGCCCGAGCCCGCCGGGCAGGCCGTGGACTGAGCGGTTGGCGCGTTTCGCCGCGATGCGCACGCTCGCTCTCGCGATCCTGATGGTCTTGAGCGTCGGCGCGCTTGCCGGATGCGAAACCGGTTACATCGCGCGCGCGGCCTACGAAGAGAGCCTGCTGCTCTGGCGCCGCAAGCCGATCGACGCGGTGCTCGCGCGCGGCGACCTGCCGCCCCAGCTCCGCGCGCGTCTGCAGACCGTGCTCAAGGTGCGCGCGTTCGCGAGCGACCGACTCGGGCTAAACGTCGGCGACGCTTACACCAGCATTTCGGAGGTCGACAAGGGCGCGATCGCATGGGTCGTGATGGCGGCGCCACGCGACTCGCTCGAGCCCTACACCTGGTGGTTTCCGATCGTCGGCCGAATTCCCTACCGCGGCTATTTCAACCAGGAGCACGCCGACGCCGAAGCCGCCGAGATGGAGCAGCGCGGGTATGACACGATGGTGCGGCCGGCGGTGGCGTTCTCGAGCCTCGGATTTTTCAACGACCCGCTGCTCTCCAACCTGCTGCGGCTGGACCGGGTCGAACTGGCAGGCGTGATCATCCACGAGCTGTTCCATCGCACGTATTTTCTGGCGAGCGACGTGATGTTCGACGAATCGGCGGCGACTTACGTCGGCAGCGCGGGCGCGATCAAGTTCTTTGAGGCGACAGAGGGGCCGGACTCCGCCGATGCCGAGTCGGCGCGCGCGGTGCTCGACGCCGATCTGAAGTTTGCGCGTTTCTTGAATGATGAGGCGGGGCGCCTGGTCCAGCTTTACCAGAGCCGTCTCCCGCGCAATGAGATCCTGAAGCGCCGCGTGACGCTCTTCGCCGCCATCAATGCCGACTACGCGAAACTTAAGCCGCATCTGTCCGGACTGGAACGTTTCGATCTCGACAAGCAGCCGATCAACAACGCCGTGCTGATCAACTATCTGATCTATTTTCATGACCTCGACAGTTTCGCCAAGCTCGACCATATCTACGCCGGCAATCTGCACGACACGATCAAGGCGATAATTGCGCTTGCCGAATCCGACCGCGACAATCCCTTCGAACCGATCGAGCGGGCGACCCGCATGGGCCCGCTGCACGCCATCTCGCGCTCCGGCGATCCGCAGTCGCCGTCCGCCGCCGTCTCCTCTTCGGCGCCCGCGTCGAGCGCGGCACGCTAGGCTCAACTTTGCGTTGTAAGCAACGTAGGGTGTTATGCGAATATGGGCCGCGATTCGTACTCGGAGAAAAGCATCTATGCTCACTAAACGTTCGTCTTCGGCTGCCAGTGCGATATTCGTAGTCGCGATCCTGAGTCTGCTCTCAGCTCCGACGAGAGCGGCATCCGCGGATAACTCGAAAGACAACTCTAAGTTCCCGTTCGGATGTCCGGTGAAAGAGGGCTACGTCAATGTCACCGGCGGCAAGGTCTGGTACGAAATCGTCGGCAGCGGCGACGCGATTCCACTAATCACGCTCCATGGCGGGCCCGGTTTCACACACGACTATCTGGAACCGCTGGGCGTACTCTGCAAGGAAAGGCCGGTCGTATTCTACGACCAGCTCGGCGCGGGAAAATCCGATCGCCCGCATGACAAGTCGCTCTGGACGGTCGAGCGTTTCGTTAAGGAACTCGCCGAACTCCGAACCGCGCTCGGCCTCAAGCGCGCGCACATCCTCGGTCATTCGTCGGGAACCGTGCTGTTGACCGACTACGCATTGACCCAGCCGCAGGGCGTCGTCAGCCTGATCTTCTCCGATCCGCTCTGCTCGTATCCCGAATGGTCGAAAGACGCGGCCATGTATCGCAAACAGCTCCCCGCCGCGACGCGCGCCACCCTGGACCGTCACGAGGCGTCCGGCTACACCGATTGCCCCGAGTACCAGGGCGCGATGCTCCAATACTACAAACTGCACGTGTGCAGGCTCCCGGTATGGCCCGACTCGCTCGAACGTTCATTCGCCGGACACAATGACGAGGTTTACGTCACGATGCAGGGCGCCAATGAGTTCACCTGCACTGGAAATCTGAAAGACTGGGATCGGACTGTACGTCTGAAGGAAATTAAAACTCCCTCGCTCTTCATCGCAGGCGCGATGGGAAGTGAGACCAGCACGCGCGCGACCGCGCTATGCCACAACGCGCTTCCGGGCTCGGAGATGGTGATCTTTGAAAAGAGTTCGCACATGCCCATCTATGAGGAACCCGACAAGTATCTGAAGGTGGTGCGCGATTTCATCGCCCGGGCGGAGCGTCGCGCGCCGGCGCCTTGAGCTTGCTGGCCGGCGAATTCGCCGGCCAGGCAATTTCGCTGAGATTCAGTGATCGTCACAGCACGGTCGTGAGAAAAAGCGCGGCGCCGCATACTCCGACCGCCATCGAGCCGTACCAGACCAGACGCACCCGCGTGAGCGCCGCCACCGCCCCGAGCGCGATCGCCACCTGGAACAGCGCGACGCTGTTGGCGAACCGATGATGCTGATGCATCAGATGGTCGGCCTCGGCTGACTTGCGGTCGCGCTCATGCTCCTTGTCGTGGGCGACCTGCGCGAGGTCGGTTTGCTCGCGTGCGTAACGCTCGCGCTCCTGGCTGAACGTCGCGGGCGGCTGTTTGCCTAGCGCGAGCCAGGCCGTCTCGGACGCCTGCTGAATTGCGGACTTGATTCCCTTGGCCTGGTACGCCGCCCATTGATCGGAAGCCTCGGCCTGAAGCCTGGTCGCCTCGGTCTTCATCACCAGCGCCTCGTTGACCGTGCCGCCCGCACGCAGCGCAGCCACCGCCGCCAAGGCCGCAAACAGCGCCGTGGTCAGCGCGACCATCTTAAGCAGCGAGCCGCCCTCGCGCTTCAACTCTTCGTGGATCTCTTCGTGCAGCTTGTCGGTGTCGATTTCGATTTCTTCGGGCACGCCATTCCTCCGGGGCCGCGACGGCCGTCGCTACAGGGTCGTGAGCGCTGCATCGAGCGCGGCGATTATCTCGTGCTCGCGGCCGCCGAAGAAATGATCGGCGCCGGGAATGATCTTGAGCCGCGCGAGCGGCCCCAGCCGCTCGGCCAGGGCCGTCAGATGGTCCGCCGGACAATATGAATCCTGATCGCCGGCGAGCAGCACGATCGGCTTGGCGATCGCGCCGAGCGCCGCCGGATCGATCATCCCAAGCGGCAGCGCTATCGCCACCATCGCCGCGACCGCCTCCACGCTCGCCGCGGCCCGCACCGCCGTCGCCGCGCCGAACGAATACCCGCCGAGCACCGCGCCCGCGGCGCTCACTCCTTTTTGCGCGGTTAAAAAGCGGACCGCCGCGACTGCGTCTTCGGCCTCGCCCTTGCCATTGTCGAACTCGCCCTCGCTCTGCTCGACGCCGCGAAAGTTGAAGCGCAACGTCGCAAAACCGCGCGCGTGCAGCGCCTCCAGTGCGGCGTCGACCACGTTGTTGTACATCGAGCCGCCATAGAGCGGATGCGGATGGCATACGACGGCCGCGCGATGAGGCCCGGCGCCAGCGTCGGGATAAGCGATCATCCCCTCCAAAGTGAGTTCACCGGATTTGAACGTGACGCGCTCTTCCTTCATTGATATCTCCCTCGATGGTTTCCTCGCATTGAACCTTTCCTTGAAGTTTGAGGCTCGACTCAGCTTGAAGTGTTACTTTAAGCGGCGCCACAGCCACGGTCCTGCGACGCCTGCTATACTATATGGGCGCGCGATGGACGAATTGCCCAAACCGGATCCGCAATCGGCGCCGAAATTCGCCGCCGACCGAATGCTCGCGCGGCTCGCGCGATGGCTTCGTCTGCTCGGTGCTGACGTGCTCTTCGATCCGGAGCTTGGTGGCGACAAGCTGCTCAAACGGGCGCGCACCGAAGGCCGCATAACGCTAACCCGCGACAAGCGCCTCCGCACCGCCTCCGACGTGCTCTATCTGGAAAGCAACCTGTTCCGCGATCAGCTGCGCGAAGTCCTCGCGCGCTTTCCGTTCGACCCGCGCCGCGGCGCTTTCACCCGATGCTCCCGCTGCAATGAACCGCTCGCCGACACCGCTCGCGACACCGTCGTGCGCCGCGTGCCGCCCTTCGTCTATGCGAGCCAGGAGCGCTTCGCCCGCTGTCCGCGATGCGGCCGGGTTTACTGGGGCGCGACCCATCCCGAGCGCATCCGCCGCGAACTCGATTCGATGGGCTTGTAGGTGGAGGCGCTCGCGATGCGATCGCTCGGCCTTCGATGCTAAAATCACCGACATGACGCCAGGCGGAAAATTTATCACGCTGGACAACCAGCTCTACGACTATTTGCTCACTCACGGGCACAACGGCGACCCGCTTCTGCACGCGCTGGTGCAGGAGACCCAGGAAAAGCTGGGGCGACGGGCCGGGATGCAAATCGCGTCCGAGCAAGGCACGTTCATGACGCTGCTCGCGCGCGCGATCGGCGCGCGGCGCGCGATCGAGGTCGGCACATTCACCGGCTATAGCGCCATCTGTATCGCGCGCGGACTCGCGGAGGGCGGCAGCCTGCTCTCCTGCGACGTGAGCGAAGAATGGACCGCTATCGCGCGGCGTTACTGGGAGAAGGCAGGCGTCGCCGGTCGGATAACGCTCAAGCTTGCACCGGCGCTCGATACGCTGCGCGCACTGCCGTCCGACCCGATGTTCGATCTCGCCTTCATCGATGCCGACAAGACCAACTATCGTCACTACTACGAGGAAATCCTGCGCCGCATGCGCGTGGGCGGGTTGATTCTGGTCGACAACGTGATCTGGAACGGCGCGGTGCTCGACGAAAAGGATCAAACCGACGATACGAAAGCGATCCGCGCTTTCAATGAGTTTGCGGTCGCGGACAAGCGGGTGGAACTGGTGATGCTGCCGATTTCCGACGGCTTGACGCTCGCGCGCAAGCTATAAGGCCGCGCGCCTCGTAGATTAAGCTGCATCACGATCTGAGAGCGGGAGCAGAAGCTCGATCCAGAGAAAGCCCATAAAATAGGAGGCAAGAAGATCGCTGGGCCAGTGCGCTCCGAGAACAATCCTGGCGCATGCAGCCGAAATCAATATCGCAGCTGCCAGTATTGGAATCACGATGGCGCCCGCACCATGCAATCGAACTGCCGCGAGAAGCCCGAGATAACCGAAAGTTGAGGCGTACACGAGTCCGGAAATGGAAGGGCAGCTATAACCCTTCGGGTGGCCGATCACCGTGATTAGATTTGGAGAAGGGCGCGGCTGGGCAATGTGCGGATTGAGCCAAAGACCGAAGAGTAATAGACCGAGAAATATCGGAAGCGCCAACAGCGCTGCACGCCATCCGCTGATCATCCAGGCGGCCACGGAGGTCAGCGCAACGAGTGCGAAGCACCACGGTGCATCTGCGATCGCGGTCATCCACGTCGCGACGGAAACGGGCATCAGACCGAGAGACTGAATCGCTCGTGCGACAAACAGATCAGTCGGGAAATAGGGGCGCCGCGAAGCCTCGACAACGAGCAGCACTGTCGCGGCAGCCGTAGCGGCCAGCAGAGCCAGTCTAACCACACTCACTTCAGAGGAGCCGTTACGCGCTTTTGCCTCGACTGGCATAGACAACGTTGGCTCCGCTAATACGCCGCGCCAGGTCCGCTCCGCAAATGCGAAGCGATTCTATTGATCAGCATGACGATATCTCATGATGACCGAAGAACAACGGCCCTCGGCCAATCAGGCGGAGCGGGCCGGAATCAGCCGGCCAGCTCGCGCCGAAACCAGTCCATCGAGAGCGCCGTGCCCTCGCGCAGCGTCACCTTCGGCGTCACACCCAGCAGCGTACGCATCCGGGTGTTGTCCGGCACGCGGCGCGGGATGTCCTCGTAGCTCTGGCCGTAAACATCGGCCTGGCTGACGAACTTGATCTTCGATTTGGCCGACCCGTAAAGCTCGATCATCAAATTGGCGAACTCGAGCACCGTGGTCTCGACGTCGGTGCCGATATTGATAGCCTGGCCGTCGGCCGCCGGATTGATCCCCGCCGCGACCGTGGCAGCGACCGCATCGGTGACGTAGGTGAAGCATCGCGTCTGCTTCCCATCGCCGATTACGGTCAAATCGGCCCCGCGCAACAACTGGCCCATGAAGATCGTGAACAAGCGGCCGACGTCGACCCGGTCCAGCCGCGGCCCATAGATGTTGAAATAGCGGACCACCGTCACCGGCAGCCCGAGCTTGTGATAGGCGAAGCAAAAATGCTCCCCCACCGCCTTGGACGTCGAGTAGCACCAGCGATCGATCGTGGTCGCGCCCAGCACGCGGTCGTCATCCTCTTTCCACGGCACCTTGGGATTGCGTCCGTAGACCTCGGAGGTCGAGCTGAAGACCAAGCGCCGTCCGTGCTTGTAGGCCGCCTTCAGCAGGTTCTGTGTGCCGTTGACGTTGACGTTGAGCGTCTCGTAGGGATCGCCGACGTAGTGCTCGACGCCCACGACGGCGGCGAGATGGTAGATGAGGTCGGCCTTGGACACCAGGCTGTCGATCAGTTCGAGGTTGAAGACCGAGTCGTGCACGTAGTGGAAGCGCGGATTGTCCAGCAGATGGCGCACCTTGGCGATAGCGCCCGTGTCGAGCACGAAAACCTCATCGCCGCGTGCGATGAACGCGTCGCTCAGATGCGAGCCTAAAAAGCCCGCGCCGCCCGTAATCAGAACCCGCATGCTGCCTCCGCTATTCCAGCCGCGCGCACGCACGATAGCCGCCGGTGCGCGAACCTTCGCCCAAAACCTCAGGCGAAACTTGAGCTAACACTTCCGATAAAACTTCAGCCGCCGCGTCTTCCGGCGCGCCCTCGAACTGCGCACGCGCGATCCACAAAGTGCCCTCGCCCGCCGCGACCTCGACCGCGCCACTGTCGCCCGTCGACACGATTTCGCCCGGCGCGCCGCGCCGTCCCGCTTCAGAGGCGATTCTGCTCTCCCAGACGAAGAGCTTGCGCCCGCCAAGTGCGCAGAACGCACCGGGATAAGGATGGGTCACGGCGCGCACGAGATTGAAGATGCGCCGCGCCGGCCATCGCCAATCGATTCGCCCGTCCTCTGGACGACGCCGCCCGAAGTAGCTGCCGCGCGAAAGATCCTGGGGCCGGCGCGGCGCGCGCCCGGCCACAATCAGCGGATGCATCTCAGCGAGCAGCGCGACGCCCGCCGGCACCAGCTTGCGGTAAAGCGTCAGCGCCGTGTCGCTGTCGTCGATCGCGACTGCGCGCTGGCCCACGATGTCGCCGGCGTCGGCGCGCGCGACCATGTGATGCAGTGTCACGCCGGCCTCGCGCTCGCCGTTGACCAGCATCCAGTTGACCGGCGCGCGGCCGCGGTAGGCCGGCAGCAACGATCCGTGCAGGTTGTACGCGCCGAGCGGGGCCGCGCGCAATATGGCGTCGGGCAGCAGGTTGCGGTAGTAAAACGAATAGATGATCGCCGGGCGCATTGCCGCGATCCGCTCGATCCACGCGTCGTCGAGCCGCTCCGGCGTATGGATTGGCACGCCGTGGCGACGCGCCAGGTCGATACACGAGCGCCACCAGATTTCCTCGTGCGCGTCGTCTTCATGTGTGAACAGCGCCGCCACCGGCGCACCCATCTCGAGCAGCGCCTCCATGCATCCGTAGCCCATCTCGTGGTAGGCGAAGAGCAGGCATCGCGCGGCACCCGGCGGCGAAGCGATGGCGTGAGGATTTTCGGCGGCCACGTCTGGTTAGCGACGCTCCGGCGAATCGGATTCGTCGCCGTGCACGGCGCGCACGATATAGGTCGGACGCCGGCGCACCTCCAGGTAGATGCGCCCGATATATTCGCCAATCAGCCCCACCGCGAGCAGCACGAAACCCAGCACCAGGAAGTTAAGCGCAAACAAGGTCCACAGCGCTCCCTCCTGCTGCGGACCGTAAAAGATGCGATGGGCGAGCAACACCAGTACCAGCAGCGCGTCGAGCACGAAAACCAAAATCCCCGCGACGCTCACCGCCTGAATCGGCATCAGCGAAAAACCGGTGATGAGGTTGAGGCTCAGATGGGCGAGGCGGAACAGGTTGTACTTGGAGGCGCCGCTTTGGCGTTCGTCGTGGCCGACCGGAATCTCGGCCACGCGCTTGGCGAACGAGTTGGCCAGCGCCGGCACGAACGCCGCCTTTTCGTCGCAGGCGACCACGGTGTCGACGATATGGCGGCGATAGGCGCGCAGCATGCATCCGTAGTCGTGCATCGGCACGCCCACGATCATCGAGGTCACCCGGTTTTGCAGGTTGGAGGCGAAGCGGCGATAGGCGAAGTCGTGGCGCACCTCGCGCCATCCGCCGACCACGTCGTTGCCCTCGTCGATCGCGGCCAGCAGGCGCGGAATTTCTTCGGGCGGATTCTGCAGGTCGGCGTCGAGCGTCACCACGATCTCGCCGCGGCACTGGCGAAAGCCGGCCAATATGGCGGAGTGCTGGCCGAAGTTGCGCGCCAGTTCGATCACGCGCACCGCGCCGTGTGCGCTCGCGGCTATCCCGCGCAGGAGGTCGAGCGATTGGTCAGAGGAGCCGTCGTCGACGAACAGCACTTCCCACGGCCGTCCGCACCCGCGCATCACCGGCTCCAGCCGCGACCACAGCGTCGGCAGAGTCGCCGCCTCGTTGTACACCGGCACCACGACCGAGACGAGCGATCTGCCGGCCGCCGTTTGCTGCGGCTCGCGAATCGCGGTTATCTTTTCGGCTGAGCTCAAGTTATCCCGTAAGCCACATCCCGCGAGTCCTTCCCGCAGACCGGCAAAAATCGGCAAACATCATACGGACTGCCGCGCGATGTGTAACTGTTAACAAACGACCCCGTGAAGTTAAACACGATACCGCGCCGGAGATTTGGCGGAAAGAGGCGATTTTGAACGCTAGCGCGCCGGTTGACCGCGCGCATCGCCGCCCGCAGACTCTTGCGATCATGTCTGCGACTCCGCCCGCCTCATCTGCGCTGCCCTCGATCCTCGCCGAGCGCAATCGCTGGCTGCGCCTGCTGATCTGCGGGATGCTCGCGGCGATTCTCTATCTGCCCGCGCTCGGCCGTCCCGCGCTGTGGGAGCCTGACGAGGGGCGCTACGCGGAAATCGCTCGCGAGATGGTGCTCACGCACGACTATGTGACTCCCCGCGACAACTGGGTGCGCTATTTCGAAAAACCGCCGCTCGGCTATTGGGCCGAGGCACTCCCGATAAAGCTGATCGGCCCGAGCGAGTTGGCCGTGCGTCTGCCAGCCGCGCTCGCGAGCGTGGCCGAGGTCGCGGTGACCGCGGCGCTGGGCGAAGCGATGTTCGGTGCGGCTATCGGACTCGCGGCCGCAATGGTGCTCGCGCTCTCGCCGCTGGTTTTCGGCTTCGCCCGCTTCGCCACGCTCGATCCGGCGCTCGCGCTTTTCGTTACCGCCGCGCTCGGCGCGCTTTGGGCCGCAGCGCGCGCGCCCGCTTTTGGCAGCGCGGCGGGCCGCCGCTGGTTCCTGCTGTCGGCCGCGATGACCGCCGCGGGTACGCTCACCAAGGGCCCCGTGGCGCTGGTGCTGACGGGTGCGGTCGGTCTCGCATGGCTCGTGGCGGAGCGACGCGCGCGCGAGATTGCCCGGATGCCGTGGCTCGGCGCGATCGCAATTTACGTTGCGGTCGCCGCACCATGGTTCGTGATCGCCTCGCGGCGCAATCCTGAATTTCTGCGCTTCTTTTTCATCCACGAACACGTCGAGCGTTATCTCGAAAACACTGAACATGGATGGGGGCCGTACTTCTTCGTGATGGTGGTGATAGCGGGGATGTGGCCCTGGATTTTTTTCGTGCCGTTGGGCGTGCGCGATCTGCTGCATACGCGGCGCGGCGACGAGGAAGCCGGACGATCCCCGCGGCGGCCGGATGCGCGAAGCTCGCTCGCGTTTGCGCTCTGGTGGTTCGGTATCATCCTGGTCTTCTTCTCGATCCCGCGCGCCAAGCTCGGCTCGTACATCCTGCCCGCGCTGCCGCCGCTCGCGATCGTCGCCGGCTACGCGCTCTGCCGCCTGCCCCGTCTCGAAACTACCCGCGTGCGCAAGCTCTTCGGCTCGCTTGCGCTGCTCAACCTCGCCGCGACCGCCGCAGTGGCGATCGCGCGCGTATATTTCGCGGCGCAGGCCGAGCCGGCGCTGCTTGCCGATGCCTTCGCGGGAATTGCCGCCTTAACCGCGACGTCATTCGTAGCCCTTGCGATCGTATGGTGGGGACGCGCTGCCGCCGTCGCGACCGGCGTTCTCGCGCTCGGTGTCACGATGGCGCTCGGCATGATGGTTAAAGCGCGGACGGACGCGCAGCCGCTGGTCTCATATCGCGAACTCGCGCACGCGATCGAGCCATACCTCGTCCCCGATTGCCGGCTTGCGTCATATCGCCACTTCGTTCAGGCGCTACCGTTTTACACTGGCCATCGCGAAGCCCTGGTCGACTATCGCGGAGAGTTGGCGCCTTTTGGTTTCGGCCCCGACGCCAGCGCGAGTTTCATCCGAAACGACGCGGATCTGGTCCAGATGTGGCGCGGTCCGGGATGCGCGGTACTCGTAGTTAATCGCAGCGATTTGCCGCATATTCGCGCTTTATTGGGCCGAGGTGCGACAATCATTGGCTGCGAGGGCAAAAAACTGGGGCTTTACAACCGCGCGATCGCCGAAGCCGCAACGGCGCATCTGTGCATACCGGCTCCTCCTCAATGACGCGGGGACTTGGTTTCACAGCGCGCTAATTGTAAGTTTCTTCTGTCGTAGATGCGCCCTCGTTGACGCGGCCTCGCGCGTCTTTCGCGCATGACCGAACCGGGGAGAGGGGGATGGCGGATGGCTTCCTGGAGCGAGACCAAGTCGGAAAGCAAACCCGATTCCGGCGCCAAGTCCACCGACGCAATTGTGTCCTCCGGCAGCCGGCCTGAGGACGGCGGCAATCAGTCCAAGCCTTGCGGCGAAACTCAACCGTCCGCGGGAATCAACATAGACAACTCCGGCGCAGCTCCTTCGTCGGAGGCGCCAAAGGCCGGCGCCGAGGGCGAGCCCAGCCTGGGCAAGACTCTGTCCGCGGCGCGCGAGCGGCGTGGCGTCTCCCGCGACGACGTCGCCAAGGAGACCCGCGTCCCCGCTCATTACATCGATATGATCGAGCGCAGCGACTACGGCCTCATCTCGGATCAGCTCTACTTGATGCCGTTTGTGCGCCGCTATGCCGCCTTTCTCGAGCTCGACGGTGAAGAGGTCGCGATGCGTTTTGTGCGCGAGGTGCAGCGCGCCGAAGGCGCGGCGGTGCCGCGCATGTCCGAGCCGCTCACTCTGCACGATCGCAAGCGTACGCCGTGGGCACGCGTGGCCGTGGTGATAATCGTGCTCGCGGCCATTGTCGTGCTCTACGTGATCGCCTCCGAACATCATCGCGGCGAATTCGGGTTCCATCGGCCCGCGCCGCCTGTCGATCTCACGGCGCCCAACGCCGCGCTTGCGCCGGCCGCCGACGCGCCTGCGCCAGCTCCCGTGCCCGCGCCCATGACTGTGCCCGTGCCCATGACTGCGCCAGCACCGATGACGCTGCCGCCGCCGCAGGCCACGGCTCCGTCGCAGATGCCGCAGAGCGGTGTCGTCGCTGCTCCTACGATGCCGAGCGCCGCACATCCGAAGCAAAAGACTCCGCCCTCGCGCGCTACCACGCCTTCCGATAGCGAGCCCGAGTAGCCCGGATGCGCGACGCGCTCGCAGCGCGCTGCTCCTAGTGGAGCACGCTGTTGGCGATTTCTTCGGCGATGAGTTTCCGGACTTCGTGCGCGTCGAAGCCTGGATGCGCCACCGCGACGACGGTCAACGCACCGCTGTCGTTTCCAGCCGTCGCACGGGCGACGAAAATCGTGTCATAGAGGTCGCTCGCCTCGCGCTCATGGCGCGCCGCATCGAGCGGGCGGTCCTGCGGTTGGTACGCCTGCATGTAGGGCGGTATGGCCGAGCGCTGTTGCGCAGTCGCGGGCGGCACCGGCCAGTTGGTCATCGGCAGCGGCGGTATCGAGCCACCCATCGACGTGGGACGCTGCTCCATCCGGCCCTGCTGCTGGTAGCTGTTGACGTCGTTCTTCGCGTGCGAGCTGCCCTTGGCCGCGTTCGTATCGTCGTCGTCGGAATTGCTGTCCTTATCGTCTTCCTGAGTCGTCTGTTCCGGCAAGGGCGCCGGATTGACGCCAGCCTGCTTGAGCAGCGCGATCGCATCCCCATTGCCCGGCGCAACCTCGTTGAGCGACATTCCCGGCTCCAGTGCGCGATGGGTCAGCGTAACGGTCAAGGTCAATTCCGAGGTCGCGCTGGCCCCGGCCAGCCGTCCCGCCACCTGAAAATCCTGGCTCAGGACCTGTTGCAACACGGGGTCGGTCGCGATTACGCCGATCGGAGTTGTCGGCGGCACCGGCAGTTTTCCCCCGACCTTGACCACGACTTGTGGGGCCTCAGCAGCGGGCGCGGATTTCGCCTCAAAGCCGGCGGGCGCGACGGCCAGCGCGGCAAAAAAGCCGGCGGCGGCGAGACCTCGCAAGCGGCTCCGGAATTTTGCCGACAACCGTCGCATCGACACTCTCACGGACACTTCGCGTCAGGGCAGTTTCTGCTGTAGCACCTCTTGCGCGCGCGTGGCCCGCCATCTTACCAACTGCTCGGCGAGCTCAGTGCGGCCGAGCGCGAGAATCGCCACTGCAAACAAGCCGGCATTGGCGGCGCCCGACTTGCCAATCGCCATCGTCGCCACCGGCACGCCACGCGGCATCTGCACGATCGACAGCAGCGAATCCATCCCGCTTAGCGCCGTCGTGGTCATCGGCACACCGATCACCGGCAGTATCGTCTTGGCCGCGATCACGCCCGGCAGATGCGCCGCGCCGCCGGCGCCCGCGATCATCACCTGCAGACCGCGCTCCGCGGCCGAAGCGGCGTAGTCCAGCGTAAGGTCGGGCGTGCGATGGGCCGAGAGAACCCGCACTTCATGCGGTACTTTAAATTCCGTCAGCACCTCGGTCGCGGCCGACATCTGCTCCCAATCGCTCTTGCTTCCCATGACAATGCCGACCAGCGGCGATGCGGCCTGGGCCATCGATGACTCCCCTTCGTGTGCATGCTTCCGAGGAACGAGGCTTGTCCGCCGAGCCACGGTTGTCAAGCCGCATCGGGACACGTAATCACTGTTAGGTCCGCGATACGAATGCCGCGGGCGCAACGATGGCCACACCGACACCAAACAACCAATGCGCCTTCCGGCTCGATGAAATCGCCACCGCAACCGGCGGCGAGATGTTCGGCGCACCCGACATGGTCGTGCGCGGTGTGACGAACGACACGCGAGCGCTCACCGCAGGCTCCCTTTTCGTGGCGCTTCGCGGGGTCGATCGCGACGGCCATGCCTACCTGGCCGATGCGGCACAGTGCGGCGCGGCGGCCGCGCTAGTCGAACGCGGCCGCCGTCCCGCCGTGCGCACCGGGCTTGCCGGAATCGCCGCGGTGGAAGTCGACGACACGCTCGCTGCGCTTGGCGATCTGGCGCGCCATCACATGCGGCGCACGCGCGCGGCGCGTCCGCTCGCCTGCGTCGCGATCGGCGGCGCGGTCGGCAAAACCAGCACCAAGGAGCTTTGCGCCGCGGTGGTGCGTGCGCTCTTCGGCGAAACGCTGGCGACGCCGGGAAACCTCAACAACCTGATCGGCGTGCCGATGACGATCTTCACGCTCAGCGAGCGCCATCGCGCCGCCGTGCTGGAATGCGGTACCAACACGCGCGGTGAAATTGTGCGTCTCGCGCGAATCGTGGAGCCCGACGTCGCCGCCGTGCTAAACGTCGACGTCGAGCACAGCGAAGGGCTGGGCGGTCTGGAAGAAATTGCCGACGAAGAGGCCGCGCTGTTCAGCACCGCGCGCGGCGCGGTGGTGGCCTGCGCCGAGGAGCGCCTGGTGATGGCGCGCATTCCGCGCGGCGCCCAGGTCGTAACCTTCGGCGCCGACGCGGCCGCCGACGTGCGAATCGCGGCGCGTGCGCCTGCCACCGCCGCCGGCGGAGCCGGCGGCGATGGCAGGTCGCGCGTGACGCTCGCGCTCAGCCCGCGGCTGGTCGCCGCCGGCGCGCCAGCGCGGCTGGAAGCCGCCCTGGCACTGCTCGGCTCCGCTGCGGCGCGCAATGCGGCGGCGGCCGTCGCGGCCGCCGCCGCATTGCGCGCGCGGGGGCTTACGGCGGACGAACTCGCCGCCGTCGCCCGCGCGCTCGAAAGCGTCGCGCCGGTCGCCGGGCGCCTGCAGATGCGCGCGCTCGGCGGCCTGCTGGTAATCGACGACACCTACAATGCCAATCCGCGCTCCGTGCGCGCCGCGCTCGACGCCGCGCACGAAAGCGCGGCGGCACCCGGAGCGCGCCTGGTCGTTGCGCTCGGCGACATGCTGGAGCTGGGCGCATTCGCCCCCGCGATGCATTCCGAGGTCGCCGCCGACGTGATGCACCTTGCGCCTGCGGCGTTTGTCGCGGTGGGTCCCGAGATGAGCGCGGCCGTTGACGCAGCCGGGCTTACCAGCCGCGCCGGCGTGCGCACCGCGCCCGACAGCGCTGCCGCCGCGGAAATCGTGTGTGCGCTCGTGCGCGAGGGCGACGTGGTGTTGGTCAAGGGATCGCGGGGCATCCGGATGGAGCGCATTATCGATGCACTCGGGAAACAGTTTGGAAGTCGCACTCAAAATTGACGTCGACACGCATCAGGGACTCGAGGTCGGCGTCCCGCGCCTGGCCCGGATGCTCACGGCCGAGGGCCTCGCCGCGAGCTTTTATGTCGCGATGGGCCCCGACAATTCAGGCCGCGCGGTGGTGCGCGTGCTGCGTAATCCCGGCTTTCTGAAAAAGATGCGCCGCACCAAGGCGGTCAGGATGTACGGCCTGCGCACGGTGCTCTCGGGCACGTTGCTGCCCGCGCGGCCGATCGCGCTCGCACTCCCCAACGTCGTGCGGGGCCTGGGACGCGCGGGCTTCGAGGTCGGCGTGCATGGCTGGGACCATGTGCGATGGCAGGACGGGATCGACAAGCTTGGAGAAGCAGGAATCCGGGCCGAACTGAGCGACGCGTTCGAGGCCTACCGCGCGATCTTCCGCGAGCGCCCGCGCAGCTTCGCGGCTCCCGGATGGCGCACCAATGCGATCGCGCTCAAGCTGCTCGACTCGATGGGACTCAGCTATCGGAGCGACACGCGCGGCCGGACGCCGTTTCGATGCCGCGTCGAGGGCGAAATACTCGGCACGCCCGAGATTCCAACTACGCTCCCGACGTTGGACGAAGTGATGGGACGCGAGGACTTGCCCAACGCGGCCGCAGTGCTGGAATTTTATCTGACGCAGTTCGAGGCCGACCGTCTCAACGTTCATACCGTCCACGCCGAGACCGAGGGAATGGCCCAGCTGGAGAGTTTCACCAACCTGATTCGCGCGTTGAAGGCGCGCGGAGCGAAATTCGTCCGCCTCGACGAGATCGCGGCGCGCCTGGGTGCGGCCGAACTGCCGGTATGCGAGGTCGTGCGCGCGACGCTGCCCGGCCGCGCGGGATGGATCGCGGCGCAAGGCCCCGACCCGGTTTAATTGGTGATCCGGCCCGAAGCCATCCTCCGCAAGCTATTCGTTGGCCTCTCCTTCCGCCTCGGTCATCCTGAGCCGCGCTTCTTGTTTGGTCATCCTGAAAGTTTGTAAGGAGACCCTCGCTCAAGAGGCCGCGCGCAGCGCCTGCTCGACGAACATCAGGCGGTCGTTGCCCCAGAACATCTGGTCGCCGACGAAGAACGTCGGCGCGCCAAACGCTCCGCGGGCAACCGCCGTTTCCGTCGCTACCCGAAGCGCGTCCTTGACCGCATGCTCCTCGGATGCCGCCGCGATTCGCTCCGGGTCGAGGCCCGCGCGCCCGAGCACCTCGCGCACGACCCCGGGGTCGCCGAGATTGAGTCCGTCGCGCCAGAAGGCGTCGTAGATTGCGCGATGATACTGTGCGAAGACGCCCAGGCGCTCGGCGGCCACGGACCCGCGCATCAGGCGGATCGTGTTGATCGGAAAGTGCGCGTTGTGCAGCGCCGGCACAGCATAGTATTTCGCCCAGCGCTCCAGGTCGGCCATCATGTATTTTCGCTTGGCTGCGATCGCGATCGGCGAGGAGTTGCCGGTTTCCTTGAACACTCCGCCGAGCAGCATCGGACGGTAAACCACGCACGCGCCGGTGCGCTCGGCCAGTGCTTTGAGCTGGCTGTCAGCGAGATAGCTGAACGGGCTCCCGTAGTCGAAGAAAAACTCCAGTTCCCTGGCCATGCCTGGTTCCTCCGCGAGCGCGGCCGGCGCGCTCCTTTGTCAGTTGCATCATGCAACCATGTCTAAAAACTTTCATAGCATCTTCAGGTTGCGTCATGCAACTGGATTATTGGCAGCGAGGTTCCGGGCGGCGCGGCGATTTCGTTTCTCTCCACGTTAGACCGCCTCACGATCGATATGTTACTGCTTGAATTCGAAGTTCCGCCCAAGGAGCGACCCCGCCGATGCCCGCACGCGAGTTTTTTGCCGACAATCCCAGCGAAGTGGGCCTCGACCCGCAAAAGGTCGACGCACTGTTCGAACGCGCTGCGCGCGAAGTCAACGAAGGGTTGCTGCCCTCGTGCCAGATAGCGATTGCGCGAAACGGCAGAGTCGGCGCGATGCGCACGTTCGGGCATGCGGTTCAGGGCGGCGCCGACCGGCCCGCCACCAACGACACGCTCTACACCATCTTCTCGTGCACCAAGGCGATCATGTCGTCGGCGGCCTGGCTGCTGATCGGCGAGGGCAAACTGGACGTGCGCGAGCGTGCCGCCGAGATCGTTCCCGAGTTCGGCACCAACGGCAAGGACGTGGTCACGGTCGAGCAACTGCTGCTGCATACCGCGGGTTTTCCCAACGCGCCGTTCGCGCAGAGCGAATGGAACGTTCGCGCCAAGCGCCTGGAACGCTTTGCCAAATGGCGCCCCGAATTCCCGCCCGGCGACCGCTTCTTCTACCATCCGACCGCGAGCTTCTGGGTGATCGCTGAGATAATCGAGCGCCGGTCCGGGATGGACTTCCGCTGTTTCGTACACGAGCGTATCGCGTTGCCGCTTGGATTGCCGGGGACGTACCTCGGACTCGCGCCCGAACTTAACCCTCGGGTGGCCGATCTCGTTTACGTCGGCGAGGCGCTCTCGGACGAAGAATTACGCAAGCTCGGCTTTCCACCGATGCTGGAGTCTGAAGTGATCGAGGAATTGATCCTGGGCTTCAACATGCCGAGCGTGCGTGAGGCGGGAGTACCGGGCGGCGGCGGAATAATGACCGCGGCCGAGTTGGCGCTTTTTTACCAGGGCGTGATGCACAATCGCGGCAAGGACGGACAGCCGCTCTGGAAGCCGGAGACGCTTAAGGAGGCGCTGCGGCCGCGCTCGGGTGACTACACCGATCCGTATCTCGGCCACAAGGTCAACCGCGCGCTGGGCGTGGTCGTGGCAGGCGACGACGGCATGGCCAATTTCCGCGGCTTCGGCAAGACCAACTCACCGCGGGCTTTCGGGCACGGCGGCGCGGGCGGGCAAATCGGATGGGCCGATCCGGCGAGCGGAATCTCGCTGGCATACTGCACCAACGGCTTCGACCGCAACGATATCCGGCAAGGCCGCCGCGGCGTCGCGATCTCGAGCCTCGCCGCGGTCTGCGCCGCTTGAGTTAGAACTCTTCGTGGCGCTGGAGCGCGCGGCGCAGCGCCGCTACGTTCTGCACCAGCACGCTCGGCAGGTTGAGAGTTCCCGCCACGGCGGAATACGGGTAGAGCCGCGAGTTGATATGGGCATGCAGCGGCAAACCCTCGCCCTGGTGAATCTCGTAGTCCAGCGGGAGCGGTCCTAGCACGCGAAGGATGCGGCAGATCGCGCGGGCGAAGAGCCGCAGCTCAGCAGGACCGAGATCGACCAGCGTGCCGCGAAACCGCGGCATCATCACGTCGTAGCTGCGCGGGAACGCGCCGATGGGGCTCGCGAAGCTGACCACGCCCTCGCTCCGTTCGATAAGGAGGCCCAGCCGCTCGACCAGTTCGAGCAGCTCGTCCCACAGCTCCGGCGAGCGCCGTTGCGCTTCGGCCTCCGCCTCGAGCACCGGGAGCGCCGAGGGCGCGCCGATGAGCTGCTGATGGAGATGCGGCTGCGAAGCGCCGGACTCACGCCCCTGGTTTTTGCGAATCACGATCGAACGCACCGCGCGGTTCTCCGCCGCGCGGCGCATCACGGCGACGTCGGTCAGGATCAGCCGCAGGAAATGCTCCTCGCCGAGCGCTCCGGTGCACATCAGGTCGCCGGCGGCACGCGGATAGAGGCTCGAGAAGTGACGCGGGTCCTCGACCACGATGTACGACTCGTTGCGTCCGGCGGTGAGCTCGGCCGGGACGCGCGGGAAGAGATTGTTGAACACGCGCATCACCCACGCTGCGCCCGCGCCCGTGCCTTCGGCGGTCCCGTCGCCCTTCCACTGCGGGAACTCGGCGGGCCTGACGCGAAAAATTTCCGCGGGCGCCATCGTTTCATTGCCGGGACAAAATGGGCAGGCCGCCTGCGCCTTGGCGATCTCGTCGGGACCAAGCGTGGGCGCCGCTGGGTCAAGCTCGTCGCGACCCCCTAGGGTGAAAGCGAAACTCTTCCCGCGCACGTCGACGACGTAGGAGATGACCCCGGTCACCGGATTTTTGATCCAGACCAGTGCGCCGTCGCGCATTTCGTATTCGATCGGCATCCGTCAATTCTTAGCCTTGGCGCGGCCGGGTTTTCAACGCGCCTGATCGCGGCGACGGCTGAGACACGCGGCAACATTCGGGCTTCCGGACCCTGGCTTGACAGTGCCGGGGGGCTCCGTTATCCGTTTTAGGGGACGCGTTTTGCGCCTGGGCGATCTCGGGGTCTGGCGCTCCGCTCACGAGCGGGCACCAGGCTTTTTTTTGGCCGTCGCCCATCGCAGGCGCGCGACCGAGTGTTGGTGAAAAACCCGGTAAAAAAATATCTGTTCACGCCCGGACCCGCGCCGGTCCCGCCCGAGGTTCTGCTCGAGATGGCGCGGCCAATGATTCATCATCGTACGCCCGAGTTCAGCGCCGTGCTCGACCAGGCGCGCGAGCGGATGCGCCCGCTGTTCGGCACGCGCCAGGAAGTGATCCTGCTCGCCGCCAGCGGCACCGGCGCGATGGAAGCGGCGGTTGTCAATCTGCTCGCGCCCGGCGAGCATGCGGTTTACATCAACGGCGGCAAATTTGGCGAGCGCTGGGGCAAGCTGCTCGCCGCGTACGGGATGACGGGCCACGAGATCCGCGTCGAATGGGGCCGCGCGGCGCGTCCCGAGCAGGTCGAAGAGGCTCTGCGCGCCAATCCGGCGGCGCGCGCGGTGCTGATGCAGGCGAGCGAAACCTCGACCTGCGCGGTTCATCCGGTGGCCGAACTCGCCGCGATCACGCGGACCCGCGACGCGATGCTGATCGTCGATGGCATAACCTCGGTCGGCGTGTTCGAGCAGAAAATGGACGAATGGGGCGTCGACGCACTGGTCACCGGCAGCCAGAAGGCGCTGATGCTGCCGCCGGGACTCGCGATGGTGGCATTGTCGAAGCGCGCGCTCGAGCGTGCGCAGCACTCACGCACGCCGCGTTTCTATTTCGATCTGATGCGCGAGCTCAAGGCCCAGCGCGACGAGCACACCACGGCCTGGACCGCGGCCGTCTCGCTAGTGCTGGGGCTCAACAAATCGCTCGAGATGATTCATGCCGAAGGATTGCTGCAGGTCTTCGCGCGCCATCGCCTGATGGCCGAGGCGACGCGCGCGGCCGCGCCAGCTTTGGGCCTGGCCCTCCTCGCGCCCGACAATCCCGCACCGGGCGTGACCGGAATTCTCACGCCGGCCGGGCTCGACGGATCGAAGCTGGTGCGCTACATGCGCGACGAGTTGGGCGTGTCGGTGCAGGGCGGGCAGGATCAGATGAAAGGCAAACTGGTGCGCGTCGGCCACATGGGATATCTGAGCCCCTTCGACATGCTGATTGCGGTGGGGGCACTGGAGATGGCGCTCAAGCATCTCGGCCACCATTTCGAGCCTGGCGCGGGCGTGGCCGCGGTCGCGCGCCGCATCGGCGCGGGGGCCTGAGCAAACGCCATGGCGGAGACGACGATGCGCGTGCTGCTGAGCGATCCCCTCAATGCGCAGGGCGTCGAGGTGTTCCGCCGCTATCCGCAGCTCAAGGTTGATATCAAGACCGGACTCAAGCCGGCGGAGCTGGCCGAAATAATCGCGCCCTACCACGGGCTGGTCGTGCGTAGCGCGACGCATGTGACACGCGAGGTCGTCGAGCGCGCGGACGCGCTGCGCGTGATCGGGCGGGCCGGCGTCGGGGTCGACAATATCGACCTTGAAGCGGCGACGCGGCGCGGAATCGTGGTCATGAACAGTCCGCTCGGCAACAGCGTCACCACCGCCGAGCATACGATCTCGATGATGATGGCGCTGGCGCGGCATATCCCGGCCGCCAACGCGGCCGTGCACGCGGGGCGATGGGAGCGCGGCAAGTTCATCGGTATCGAGGTCTGCAACAAGACCCTGGGCGTGATCGGACTCGGCAACATCGGGCGCATCGTGGCCGAGCGCGCGATCGGCCTCAAAATGAAAGTGCTCGGCTACGATCCGATCCTGACCGGCGAAGCGGCGGCGCGAATCGGGGTCGAGATGGTGACGCTCGAGCAGCTATACCGGCGCGCCGATTTCATTACGGCGCACACGCCCCTCACCCGCGACACCAAATCGCTGGTGGGCGCGGCGGCATTCGCGATGATGAAGCCGGGCGTGCGGATCATCAATTGCGCGCGCGGCGGAATCGTCGACGAGCAGGCGCTCGCCGCGGCGCTCGCGTCGGGCAAGGTGGCTGGCGCGGCGCTCGACGTCTTCGTCGAAGAGCCTCCGCCCAAAGATCACCCGCTGCTCCAGTTTGACAGCGTGATCGCGACACCGCATCTGGGCGCGGCGACCGACGAGGCGCAAATCCAGGTCGCGATCGATATCGCGCAACAGACCGCCGACTTTCTAATCAACGGCGTGATCAGCCATTCGGTCAACATGCCCGCGCTCTCGCCCAAGGAACTGGAAACGCTGGGACCTCATCTGCGCCTGGCCGAGCGGCTGGGGCGCCTGGCCGCGCAGCTTATCGCGGAGCCGCCGGCGCAAATCACCGTCGGCCTCGGAGGCGAGGCAGCGGGGCTCAAGGCCGAGCCGATCACAGCGGCGGCGCTCAAGGGCCTGCTGAGCGGTTTCCTCGACCAGGATTTCAACTACGTCAGCGCGCCCTTCATCGCCCGCGAGCGCGGCATCGCGGTGACCGAGAGCCGTTCGCGCGAGACCACCGACTACATCAATACGCTCACGCTGAGCGTGCGTACTTCGAGCGGCGCGCATGAAGTCGCCGGCGCCGTGATCGGCAATCACGGGCTCAGGCTGGTGCGCATCGACGGCTACCGCGTCGAAGCGGTGCCCGAGGGCTACTTCCTGATGCTGCACAACCGCGACGTGCCGGGCGTGGTCGGCGCGGTGGGCTCGATGCTGGGGCAGGCGGGAATCAATATTGCGGGGCTGGAACTGGGACGCGATCGCGCGGGCGGGATGGCGCTTAGCCTGGTCGAAGTTGACGGCGCGGTCCCGGCCGAGGTGCTCGAGCGCCTCAAGACCATCCCGGCCATAGTCTCGGCCGCGCTGCTCAAACTCTAGAATGGGTCCGCACGGATTATTCACGGCGGCCGAAGCGATGGGCCGCGCGGCATCGCCGCGCACGGGTGTGACGCGATGAAGACAGTGGCGGTGGTCGGCACCCAATGGGGTGACGAGGGCAAGGGCAAAATCGTCGACATGCTGGCGGCCGACGCCGACGTCGTGGTCCGCTTCCAGGGCGGCAATAACGCCGCCCACACGCTGGTGGTCGACGGCGAAAAATTCATCCTGCGGCTGATTCCGGCCGGCGCGTTGCATCCGGGCAAGGTCTGCGTGATCGGCAACGGCACGGTGGTGGATCCGATTGCGCTGGCCGAAGAGCTTGCGGCGCTTCGCGCCCGCGGCCGCTTCACCGACGACTCGCTGCTCAAGCTGAGTTGCGACGCGCACATGGTGATGCCGTACCATAGGGCGATCGACCGGGCGCGCGAGGCGCGGGCCGGCAAACGCGCCATCGGGACCACCGGCTTCGGTATCGGACCGGCTTACGAAGACAAGATGGCACGGGTGGGGCTGCGTTTCGACGAGCTGATCAATTTCGCGCGCTTTCGCGAGAAGCTCGCGCGCAATATCGCCGACAAGAACAGCTACCTGCGCGCGGTGCTCAAGGCCAAGCCGCTGTTGGCCCCGGAGATCATCGATCAAATGAAACGTGTGCGGCCCCGGATGCTGCCGTATCTATGCGATACCGGCGCCTACCTGGCCGAGGCGGCAGCCGCCGGCAAGCGCATCCTGTTCGAAGGCGCGCACGGCACGATGCTCGACATCGACCACGGCACCTATCCCTTCGTGACCTCTTCCAACTGCATCGCGAGCGCGGTTTTTTCCGGCGCGCCGCTTGCTCCCGGCGGACTGGACGCGGTACTGGGCATCAGCAAGGCCTACACCACGCGCGTCGGCGGGGGCCCATTTCCGTCGGAAATAAAAGGCGCGCTCGCCAATCGGCTCCGCACCGAGGGCGAGGAGTTCGGCAGTGCGACTGGACGGCCGCGGCGGATCGGATGGTTCGACGCAGTGCTCGCGCGATTGGCGGTGCGGCTCAACGGGATGTGGGGGCTCGCGCTCACCAAGCTCGACGTGCTGACCGGGATCGATCCGCTGCGGGTCTGCGTTGCCTATCAACTCGGGGCCAAACGCTACGACGAGATGCCGCCCGGGCGCGCCACGCTCCAGCGCGTGCGGCCCATATATGAAGAGATGCCGGGATGGAGCGAAAGCCTGAGCAGCGCGCGCGCGTTGAATGATTTGCCGCCCAATGCGCGGCGCTACCTGGATCGAATCGCTGAGCTCGCCGGGGTGCGGCTCGCGATGGTCGGGGTGGGCGCGCCGCGCGAGGCGACGATCGTGCTCAGCAATCCGTTCCTGGTGTGAGCCGTGGCGTAACTATTCGGCGCGCCAGACCGGTTTGCGCTTTTCCAGAAACGCGCGCACACCTTCCTTGGCGTCCTTGCTCGCGCGGACTATCCGCCCCATTTCCAGGATGTCGTCATGCCACGCGTCATTTGATTCACTGATCGAGCGCCGCATGCTCTTTTTCATCGTGCGCAGGGAGAGCGGCGCATTGGACGATACCTTTTCGGCCCACGCGACCGCGGCTGCGTCGAGTTTCTCGTTGGGCACGACCTCGTGCACCATCCCCATCGCGAGCGCGCGCTGCGCATTGACGGGCTCGGCGGTGTAAAGGATTTGCGCGGTGTTGGCTGAGCCGATGACCTCGATCAGCTTGCGGATAAAATCGTAGGGCACCAGCAATCCGACGCGCGCGACCGTCATCCCGATTCGCGCGTCCTCGGCCGCGACCCGGAGATCGCAATGCAGCGCGAGTTCGCATCCGCCGGCCAGCGCAGCGCCCTGTACGGCGGCGATGGTCGGTACCGGAAGCTGTTCGAGGCGGCGGAAGGTGCGCTCGATGCTAACCGGGCTATGCCCGCCCTCGATTCGATCGGCCTCAGCCAGGTCGAGCCCGGCGGAGAAGCTTTTGCCGGCGCCGCGCAGGATGACGGCGCGGATTTCTTTGTCCTCTTCGATCGCGGCGAACGCCTTGTCCATCGCGGCGAGCAACGCCTCGTTGAGCGAGTTGCGCTTTTCGGGACGGTTGAGCGTGATGGTGACGTAGTTCGGATGACGTTCGACCTTGAGAATATCCTCGGCCATAGAAAGCGACTCCTTGAGCTTGCGGAAACCCTATGCAGATGAAGCGGGCGTTGCGATGCGAGCATCGCACGACCGCGCCGCGCGCTTCAAGGGTTGATGCGACGCGGCGCCTCTCGCGTGGTTGCGTGTGTTGACCGGCTACTCGCCCGACCACACCGGTTTGCGTTTTTCCAGGAATGCGCGCACGCCTTCCTTGCCGTCGCGGCTCTGCAGCACCGCCGTGCGCATCTCGTCGATATCCTTGTGCTCGGCGTTGTAGGTATCGCTGAGGCAGCGGCGGATCGAGGCCTTCATCGCGCGCAACGAGAGCGGCGCGTTGGCGGCGATCCGCTCGGCCATCGCGTCGGCCTCGGAGGCGAGCCGCTCGTCAGCCACCACGCGATCGACGAGGCCGATCTCATACGCACGCCTGGCGGCAAGCGGCGCGGCGGTGTACATGATTTCCGCAGTATGGGCCGGGCCGACCAGCGTCATGAATTTGCGGAAAATGAAGTAATCAGGCACGCGGCCGATTCGCGCCGGCGTCATCCCCAATCCCGCGTTCTCCGCCGCCACGCGCAGATCGCATAGCAGCGCCAGCACCAGTCCGCCGGTCAACGTCGCACCGTTCACGGCCGCAATCGTCGGGATCGGCAGCGCCTCGAGACGCCGGAACGCGTCTTGCGGAGCGACGCTCCATCGGCCGCCGCTCGACTCGACCTGTTCGAGCTCGCGCAGATCGACTCCCGAAGAAAACGCAGAACCTTCGCCACGCAGCACCATCGCGCGGATGCTCTTGTCGGCCTCGATCTTCGCAAAGGCGTCGTTGAGCGCTTCGAACATCGCACCATTAAGGGCGTTGCGTTTCTCGGGACGGTTAAGCGTCAGAACTACGTGGTTGGGACGGCGATCGAATCTGAGGATGTCACTCTCGGCCATCGGGGGTCGCTCCTTGAGGGCCGCTCACGAGCGGCCGCCCGCCTCTGAAAAAATTAGACGACGATACTGACGAGCTTGTCGGGGACGAAGATGATCTTCTTCGGCGATTTGCCGTCGAGATGGCGCGCCACGGCTTCGCTCTTGAGGGCCATCCCACGCACTTCCTCTTCAGGCGTCCCGGCGCCGACCACGAGGCGGTCTCGCACCTTGCCGTTGACCTGCACCACCACCGTGACCATCTCGTCGCGCGCGAGTTCTTCGGAAAACTTCGGCCACGGCTCGAGGTGGACCGAGGCAGTGTACCCCAGCGCGCGCCACAGTTCCTCGGCGATATGCGGAGCCATCGGCGCGAGCATCACCACGTAGCTCTCGAAGGCGAAGCGGCCGGCGTCGGCGGGCGCGAGCCTGACGAGGTAGTTGAGCTGGTCCATCAGCGTGGCGAGCGCGGTATTGAAGCGCAGGCGCTCGATATGATCGGTGACGGTCTTGATGGTTTTGTGGGCGCGGCGCGTGGTTTCGGCGCTGGGATTACCGGCGGGACTTCCGGCCTCGACGAACCGGCGCATCGCGTTCCACACGCGCGAGAGATAGCGCGCGGTGCCGAACACACCCTCCTCGTTCCAGTTGGTCGGCTCCTCGAACGGGCCCATGAACAGCTCCCAGAGCCGGAGCGCGTCGGCACCGTATTTGTCGACCATCGCGTCCGGCGTGACCACGTTGCCCTTGCTCTTGGACATCTTCTGGCCGTCGCCGGCCCAGATCATTCCCTGGTTGCGCAGGACCGCGAACGGTTCCTTGAAGTTCACCAGCCCGGCGTCGAACATCACCTTGGTCCACATCCGCGCATACAACAGATGCATCACGGCGTGCTCGGCACCGCCGACGTAGAGATCGACCGGCAGCCAGTAATCCGCCATCGCGCGCTCGAACGGCGCGCGGTCGTAATGTGGCGAAGCGAAGCGCAGAAAGTACCACGACGAACAGGCGAAGCCGTCGAGCGTGTCGGTCTCGCGCTCGGCCGGACCGCCGCATTTCGGACAAGTGGTGTTCACGAACTCGGGCGAGTTGGCCAGCGGCGAGCGCCCGGTGCCCGAGGGCTGATAATTCTTCATATCGGGCAGCAAGACCGGAAGCTGCTCCTCCGGAACCGGCACGATACCGTCGCGCGCGCAGTAGACGATCGGGATGGGGCATCCCCAATAGCGTTGACGCGAGATTAGCCAGTCGCGCATCCGGTAGGTGACGGTGGCGCGTCCGATCTCATGCTCCTCAGCATATTTGCAGACGGCGCGGAGCGCGTCGGCGGTTTTCATCCCGTTGAGGTTGAGATCGGCGCTCGCCGAGTTGATGTTGATGCCGTAATCCGGAAATGCGCGGCCGGCGGGCGGCGCGCTGCCATCGGCGGGCGCGGTGACCAGCGGAATCTCCAGGCCGTACTTGCTCGCGAACTCATAGTCGCGCTGATCCTCGCCGGGCGCGCCCATGATCGCTCCGGTGCCATAGCCCATCAGGACGTAATCGGCGATCCAGATTGGCACGAGTTTGCCATTGAACTGGTTGCGCGCGTGTGCGCCGGTGAAGACGCCGGTCTTTTCCTTGACCGTCGAGAGCCGTTCGATTTCGCTCTGACGCCGCGCCTGAGTCACGTACTCCTCGACCGCCGCGCGCTGCTTGGCCGTGGTGATTTCGGCGACCAGTGGATGCTCCGGCGCGAGCACCATGAACGATACGCCGAAAACCGTGTCGGGCCGGGTGGTGAAGAAGCGGACCTCCTTGCCCGGATGGCCCTCAACGGGGAAGGCCAGCTCCGCGCCCTCGGAGCGTCCAACCCAGTTGCGCTGCATCAGCTTGATCGGCTCGGGCCAGTCGATGCCTTGGAGGTCGTCGAGCAAGCGGTCGGCGTAGGCGGTGATCTTGAAGAACCACTGCTCGAGATCCTTCTTGGTGACGGGCGTGTCGGTGTGCCGCCAGCAGCATCCGTTGACTACCTGCTCGTTGGCCAGGATCGTGCGGCAGAGCTCACACCACCATTGCGAACCGGTGGCGCGGAAGGCGAGCCCGCGCTTGAGCATCAGGAGGAAGAACCACTGCGTCCACCGATAGTATTCGGGAGTTGAAGAATTGATTTCGCGAGTCCAATCGTAGGCGCATCCGACCAACTTCAACTGTCGCTTGAAGTTGGCGGCGTAGCGCGGCACTGTCTCCTTGGGATGCAGTCCCTTGAGCAGCGCGTCGTTTTCAGCCGGCAGGCCGAAGGCGTCCCAGCCCATCGCGTGCAGCACGTTGTAACCGGCCATCCGTTTGTAGCGCCCGATCACATCGCAGGGAACGTAATTGTGCAGATGGCCCACCGAGAGGCCGTCGCCCGAGGGATAGGGAAACATCTCGAGCACATAGAACTTCGGCCGTTCGCGGTCCTCGCGCGTGAGGTAGAGGTCGGCGCGGTCCCATTCGGCCTGCCAGTAGGGCTCGATTTTCTTCGGGTCGTAGCGTTCGTCCATCGGCATTCGACAATTTTCTCCGGTGACCTAACTTTAGCGCGCGACCTCGGCGGTTAAAACCGATACTCCCAACGCGCCGGGTGCGGCACGGGTGCCACGGACGGCAGGGGCCGACAAAATTGCTGCGGCGCACGACAGATGTTGATAAGGCTCTTGTCATGAAAGCGCCGGGGCGAGACAATGCAAATATCGGCAGGTAACCTTAAGGGCACGTCCCAAGATGAAAACGCGGAAGGTCAATCCCGACGGCCGCAGATGGCTAACTCCCTGGCACTTTGCTGTGTTTGCGATGGGCGCGGTCGCCGGATCGATCCTCGGTGGCTTTTACGGAGCGGCTTATACCAGCGCCGCGGTCATCGTGACCTGTTGGTTCACGGCACTGATGTTGGTCGCTTTCGATCGTTCGCGAGTTCGCGCGCCGCGCAACCACGCCGCCGGACGGGGCTGGCAAACGCCGATGCGCGCGCGGGGTGGCGCCGGTCCTGCGCCCGCTCCGCCGGCGGGGCGGCGCGGAGGCGGGGCCACACTAAGCCTCGATGCGGCGCGGCGCTCGCGCCTACGCACTATCGCGGGCGGCAAGAGCGATCCACCGTGGCGCGCGTCCTGAGCGCGGCGTCCGATTCGACTCGCGCAGTCGCGCAGCATCCATCCTTTTCGTCCTTGCCTTTTCGTCCTTGACATTAGATACCTGACGCGCGCATTTGACATTGCGTGACTGCGCTCCGTGACTGCCTGCGTAATGGAGGTCAACCGCGATGCGAGCCTTCGTGATGAAAGGGATAGGCAAGGTCGGCTTCGCCGATAAACCGATTCCCAGTCCCGGCCCGACCGACGCTGTCGTCAAGACCACCAAGGCCCTCATCTGCACTTCTGACGTACATACGGTGAACGGCGCGATCGGGCCGCGCGAAAATCTCACCCTCGGACACGAGGCGGTTGGCCTCGTCCACCAGGTAGGCAGCGCGGTCAAACGCTTCAAGCCAGGCGACCACGTTTTGGTCGGCGCGATTACGCCCGAGTGGGGTGACGCGGCTTCGCAGGCGGGACACTCCTCGCAATCCGGCAGTGCGCTGGGCGGATGGAAGTTCGCCAACATCAAGGATGGCGTGTTCGCCGAGTACTTCCACGTCAACGAGGCCGACGCCAACATGGCGCACATCCCGTCCGCGGTCGCGGACGACGCCGCGGTTTATTGCAGCGACATGATTTCGACCGGGGTGATGGCGGCCGAGAATGCCAACATCCCTCCCGGCGGCACGGTCGCGGTATTCGCGCTTGGGCCGGTCGGCCTGATGTCGGTGGCGGGGGCGCGGATGCTCGGCGCGGGACTGATTATTGGCGTCGACTCGGTGGCGCGGCGCCAGGAGCTCGCGCGGTCGTACGGCGCAGACGTGACGGTCGACTTCGAGAAAGAAGACGCCGTCGCGCGCATCATGGAATTGACCGGTGGCGAGGGCGTCGATTCGGCGATCGAGGCGCTGGGTGGCGATCTTTCTTTTCAGAACGCAATCCGGGTCACCAAGCCGGGCGGCACCATCTCCAACGCGGGCTATCATGGCAAGGGTGAGTTCGTGCACGTTCCGCGCCTCGAGTGGGGCGTGGGCATGGCGGAGAAGACGATTCGCACGGGACTATGCCCGGGCGGTCGGCTGCGGATGGAACGGCTGTTACGCCTGCTACAGGGCGGTCGAATCGATCCGACGCGCCTCACCACCCATACGATGCGCTTCGAGGAATTGGAGCGGGCGTTCGAGATGATGGAGCGCAAGCTCGACGGAATCATCAAGCCGCTGATCCTGTTCTAGCTCGGAACCTGGGGCAGCACCCGGCTCATTTCAGGTTGCTCGCCGTCTCTCGAACGATACATCTGTATCGTTTCGTCGCGCCTCACAATGGCGATGAGCAAGCGATCATCGACGCTCTACTCCAAGCTCCCGCTGGCACGTCCAATGCTACTTGCCTGGAGCGTTTGGTTACCTTCGTGACAGATGGGCGACGCAATTGAACGGATGGCGGTGATCGTGTGGATGGCGTGATCGCGATTGTGACGGTAGGTCTGGTCTTCGTTCTGGGCGAAAGGGCATTACGCCGGCGCGATACCATCATTACTGACCAGCGCGCAGCCGCGGTCGCGTTGGGGCAGCGCGCCGAGGAGGAGATGGCCCGTGCGCAGGATCTGGCGCTCGAAGCCGCACGCCTGCGCACCGAGTTCCTGTCGAATGTGAGCCATGAAATTCTCACTCCGCTCAATGGCATCGTCGGGATGAGCCGGCTGCTGCTGGACTCGGGACTCAGCGCGCAACAGCACGAATACGCCGAGGCGGTGCGCTCGAGCGGCGACATGCTGCGCGGCATCGTCAGGGACGTGCTCGACTTCTCATACCTGTCCGACGGCGAATTCGTGCTCGAGGAGGGCGAATTCGACCCCCACGATTCGATGGAGAAGGTCGCAGCGCTCTTCGTCGGGCAAGCGAAAAAGGCCGGCCTCGAGCTGACGCTCGAACTCGACGAGCGACTGCCGAACCTGGCGGTGGGTGACTCGCGCCGGCTCGAGCAAATCCTGACCAACCTGGTCAGCAACGCGGTCAAGTTCTCTGAACGTGGCGAGGTTATGATACGCGCCCGCCAGCGCGATGAATCCGCGAACGACATAACCTTGCTGTTCGAAGTGAGCGACGACGGAATCGGCATCGCCGCCGGTCATCAGAGCAGAATCTTTCAGCCTTTCGCGCAAGTCGACGGATCGGCCAGCCGAAAGTATGGCGGCTCGGGGTTGGGCCTGGCGATCTCGGCGGAGCTGGTGCGTCAGATGGGCGGGAAAATCTGGCTGGAGAGTGAGTTGCATCGAGGCTCGACTTTCCATTTCACGGTTCACGTGGGCAAGCCGGGAGAGTCCGACCAGTCCGGCCCTGTTTCGCTCACGGAGATCGCCAACGCCGGCGATCACGACCGTGAAGCGGCGCAGCCGACAACCACGATCCTGGTCGCCGAAGATAACCCCGTTAATCAGAAACTCACGCAGACTCAACTGAGGATTCTCGGCTTCGCCGCCGACGTGGTGAGCGACGGCCGCGAAGCGCTCGAGGCGCTCGCGCTCAAGCCCTATCCGATCGTCCTGATGGATTGCCAGATGCCGGGGACGGACGGATATGAAGCCACCGCCGAGATCCGCCGGCGTGAGACAGGCTTGGCGCAGCATACGATCGTGATCGCGATGACCGCTCATGCCTTGAGCGGCGCGCGCGAGAAATGTCAGGCGTCAGGGATGGATGACTACATCAGCAAACCAGTGGACCTGGATGACCTCGACGCGACGCTTAAGCGCTGGGCGCACACGTCGGCATCCGGCGCGACCGTCGCGGGCTTGCCCGTCAACTGCGGCAACGAGCACTTGCGCAACGGCCATCGAAATTGAAAATTCCCGCCGGAAATTTTCCTGAAATTCAGACGATGCTCTGAAGAGCCGAAGGCAACGCGACCGCGCCGCGCGGGCCTCGTCATGACTCGCGCGGCGCGGCCGCGTTCGAAATTCCGGGCAGGCGCCCTGGCCCACTCGAATTACGGTCGATTCTTAAACTGCGTTGAACTGCTACCAGCGGCGGCCACCACCACCACCACCACCACCACCGCGACCACCGCGTCCGCCGCGGTCACCGCCGCCGCCGCCGGGACGAGGCCCTTGCTCGCGCGCCTCGTTCACCTTGATACTGCGGCCCTTGACTTCAGTGCCGTCGAGCTCCGCAATTGCGCGCGCAGCTTCATTGGAATCAGCCATCTGCACGAAGCCGAAGCCGCGCGATTGGCCGGAAAACTTGTCGGTAACAACAGCGACGTTGTCCACCTTGCCCATTTGTCCGAACAGCGCTTCCAGATCCTCATTGGTTACAGAAAAGGCCAGGTTGCCTACATACAGTTTTGCGGGCATTTGCTTTGCGACCTCCTCTCTACATTCGCCGGAAGCGCTCAAACAGAGAAGCTCGCGAAGCCTGCGGGCTTAAGTGCGGGGTACTAGCCGGTTGCGATTGCTTCTATGCCGAGGAGATGTCGATGTCAAGGCGCTTTGCGGAGTACCTCACGCAAAGATAGACAATTACATTAGTCAGTTTCTCAGGTTACAAATCAGTCCGGATGTAACCGTCGCGGCTCGCGCGCGCGACAGTTTTGAGCGAGTTTTTTGATCAGGTTTTTGGTCTCGCCGCGACGATTCGCCGCCGCAGATTCGCGCGACTATAAACGCGCCGTCTGCGGAACTTCCGACGGCATCACCATCGAGGCGGCGCGCCGCGCAAGCGCAACCGCTCGGCCGGCCAGCGATGGACGAGTCGACCGCGCCCCTTCGGCGACGCGAGTCGCGGCGAGTCTTTTGCGCAAGGCGAACTCGATCCGCCGAATTCCCGCGGTCAGGTCGGGAGCAACAGGGGCCGTGACCAGGGCGAGGCCAGCGGCCCATGCAGCCATTTCGGCCCCGGTTTCCAGAAGGCTAAACTCCGTGTCTACACCTTCAGGGCTGTCCTGTGCTTCAGCGGCCAGCTCGACCGATTCACGATCGCAGGCCTGACGGGCCATCCGGTGGGCGCTCCTGGCCGAGGCGAAACTGCGGTCGCGGCCGTTTATCCAATGGTCGGCCCAGGTGAGCCACTTGGGGTCGGTGTAAACCTCGCGGGCGTCGACGATCGCCGCCATCACGTAGCGTTCGATGGCGTCATGGGTTTCGCGGTTTTTGGTGGCGTGGCTAAGCATCGGTGTATCCTCGAGTCGGCGACTGGAGTGGGCTAATTCGTCGAGCGCCTGAATCTCGTCCTCGACGGCTAAGAAAGCACTTAATGTGCCGATAGATTCTTTAAGCAAAATCAAGCTCTTTAGATTGTCTTTACTGGCCTAACGTGGCGACTGCGCAACTGTCTGTTGCGAAATCGCAGAGAGGCGCCAATCTAGGCAATGTTGTGCAGGTTGCGACTTTAACCTCCCGACTCAGGCTCAGACCCAACGAAAAAAGGACCCCGTATGCGGTCGCATACGAGGCCCTTTGGGGTTCAAGCCGAATCGTGCGGTCGCGCGAACCTCTAACCCATCGAGTTACCCACCACCGACACAAAGCTCACGCAGCGGCCCGGCTGGCCGCCCAGATTATGCGTCAGTCCGAGCTTCGGATTCTTCACCTGGCGCCGTTCCGCCTCGCCGCGAAGCTGCAGCCACATTTCGTACATCATGCGCAGCCCTGAAGCGCCAATCGGATGGCCAAACGACTTGAGCCCGCCGTCGGGATTGACCGGGAGATGCCCGTCAAGGTCGAAGAAGCCTTCCATCACGTCCTGCCATGCCGTGCCGCGCGGGCTGAATCCCAGGTCTTCGCACAGCACCAGCTCGGTCGGGGTGAAGCAGTCGTGGACCTCGGCGAGACTGATCTGCTCGCGCGCGTTGGTGATGCCGGCCTGTGCGTAAGCGTCGCGTGCAGACGCGACGACTTCGGGAAACGAGGTAAAATCGTATTCCTGCGAGAGCGGACCTTCGCCCGGGCCTGCGACGAACGATAGCGCCTTGATGAAGATCGGATTTTTGCAGTACTTGTGCGCGTCCTCAGCCCGCACCACGATCGCCGCGGCCGATCCATCGGAGACGCCGGAGCAATCCATGATGCCGAGCGGGTCCGCAATCTTGGGCGAGTTCCTGATCGATTCGATCGGCACTTCTTTCTGGAACTGCGCCTTGGGATTGCGCGCGCCATTGCGATGGTTCTTCCAGGCGATGCGCGAGAGCACGTCCTTGCCCTTGTCCGGGTCGAGTCCGTACTTCTTGAAGTAGGCTGGCGCGAGCAGCGAGAACAGCGCCGGCGGCGTCATCGCGGCCGGAGTGCCGTCGTTGGGCGGATTGGTGATCACCAGGCCCGACATTCCCGAGTCCTTGAGCTTCTCGACGCCGATCGCCATCGCCACGTCGAACGCGCCGCACGCGACCGCATAGCAGGCTTGCCGCAGCGCCTCGGATCCGGTGGCGCACATGTTCTCGACCCGCGTCACGGGCTTGTACTGAATCTTCAGCGGCTCCGAGAGCGTCAGGCCGGAGATTCCCGAGGCCATCGTGCCGAGCCAGTAGGCGTCGACGTCGTCGGGACCGATACCTGCCGACTCGTAGGCCTGGTAGGCGGCGTCGACCAGCAGGTCCTCCGCGCCCTTGTCCCAATGCTCGCCGAACTTGGTGCATCCCATCCCGACGATCGCGACCCGATCCCTGATTCCCTTGCTTGCCATCAGAAGTTCTCCTTGGCCCGGCTGGTACCTAGCGCTTGGGCCGCGCCTTCCAGAAATAGTTGTGCACGCCGTCGGCGGTAAACAGCCGGCGAAAAGTCATCTCCACTTCGTCACCGATAGCGACACGATCCGGCTCGCAATCCGTCATCTCGCACAAAAAGCGCCCGCCGCCTTCGTAGTCCACCACCGCGTTGACGGTTGGCGGATTGAGCGAGTAGGCAAGGCGGTCCACGGCATAGGTCGCGATTCGCCCGGTGCGGTCGGCGAATGCATACGGTTCCATCTTACCGCGCAAGTGGCACTTAACACATACCAGTTGCGGCGGTAGCTGCGGCGTCCCGCACGCGGTGCATCGCGATCCGACCAGCCCGAACTTCCACTTCTCCGAGCGCATCATCGGGGGCGCTGCCGGACGCTCGGGATCGGGCCGCCGCGGCGGCTCGGTGGGCAGGATTTGCCGCCACTTCAGATAATTGCCGTAAGTGACATCGCCCTTGGATTCGATCATGCGGCCGACCGAATGAGTCGGCCGAAACTTCGCCGCCGCCGGCGTCATCCGCAATACGATCGCGTCGGCGCCGTCGGCCACGGCAGCCATCAATACCAGGTCGCCGGACTTGAGCGAGGGCAAGGCGGCCGTCAGCAGCAGACCCGCATGCGCGGCGCCGGTCTGCCCGACAGTGAGCGCGAGCGTGTCGGACATTTTCGCCGAGTCGAGCTTCATCCCGCGCACGATCTCCTCGGCCGCACGCGGGTTGGGCGAATCGAGAATCACATGCGCGAGCGCCGCGGGCGCCACACCGGCCTTTTCCAACACCGACCCAATGACCTTGCCGAGCAGCGGCACATACGCCTGGGTGAGCGCGAAACGCTCCTCCCATGAATGGCCGAAGCGCTCCTCCGGCATCCGCCAGGTATCGAGAAACTCGCGCGTGAATGAAGCGCTCGCGACGATTTCAGCGATCACGTCTTCGCCACTGCCCATCACGAACGCCGCCGCCCCATCGCCGCCGGCCTGCTCGAGACGGCCCTCGGGCGCACCCAGCCGGCAATCGGACATGACGGCAAGCGCCAATCCGCCGGCGCTCGCGGCGTCGGCCGCCTGCAGCAGCGCCGAAAGCCCGGCGCGCACCGATCCGGTTAGATCGGCCGCGCGGCTCTCTGACGGCAGTTGCGCGGCCGCGCCGACGATCGCGGCATTAAGCTTCTCGGCGTATGGCGGCGTCGAGGTCGCGAACAACAGCGTCCGCACCTTGTCCGCCCCGACCGCGCGCAGCGCGTCGCGCGCCGCCTCGGCCGCCATCGAGACGCTGTCCTCATCGAAGCTTGCGACTGAACGTTCGCCCTTGGCCGCCGGGACGCCGAGCACCTCCGCGATCGCCGCGCGCTTGAGGCGGCGGTACGGGATATACGATCCGTATGAAACGATTCCTGTCATGGCGCGATTAAAAGCCCCTCAGCCCCCTTCGGTCAACCATATAGCGAACATAGCGGCGTCCAGTGGACGATTACGGGAGCAAAATGCTCGACCCCGTGGTCTCGCGATCGCCAAGTGCGCGATGGGCCGCGGCGGCGTCGGCGAGTTTGAACGTCCGCTTCACCTCACAGCGCACCGCGCCGCTCGCCAGCACCTCGAAGAGCTTCCGCGCCGCCGCCTCCAGGTCCTCGCGCCGCGCCGTGTAGGTAGCAAGCGTCGGACGGGTGAGATAAAGCGAGCCCTTGCCGCTAAGAATATTGATACTGAAGGGCGGCACGACGCCCGAAGCTTGCCCGAAGCTGACCATCAGGCCGCGCGGCTGCAGGCAATCGAGCGATTTCATAAAAGTCGTCTGCCCTACCGAGTCATAGACCACCGGCACTTTTTTCCCGCCGGTGATTTCGTTTACGCGTGCGACGAAATCCTCGCGTGAATAGTTGATCGTATGCGCACAGCCGTGGGCAGCGGCGATTTTGGCTTTTTCGTCGCTGCCGACAGTGCCGATCACGGTCGCGCCGAGATGCTTCGCCCATTGCGAGAGGATAAGGCCCGTGCCGCCCGCGGCGGCATGCAACAGGATCGTGTCGCCGGCCTTTACCGCGTATGTCGAATTAACCAGGTACTCGGCGGTCAGCCCCTTCAGCATCGCGGCCGCAGCTGTCTTCTCGTCGATCTTGTCGGGCAGCTTGACCAGGACTCGCGCGGGCATTACCCGCGCCTCCGAATACGATCCGAGCGGGCCGCCCACGTATGCGATCCGGTCGCCGACGCGGACCTCGTTCACGTTCGGTCCGACCGCCTCGACCACGCCGGCGCCCTCGGTGCCGGGCGTGTAGGGCAGCGACGGCGCCGGATAGACGCCGGACCGGACGTAGATGTCGACGAAATTAAGCCCGACCGCGCGATGGCGCACGAGCGCCTGGCCCGGCCCCGGCGGGGGGACTTCGACGTCCTCGAATTTGAGGACTTCCGGCCCGCCAATCTCATGCACCACGATCGCTTTGCACTTCATAACGACTCCACTTCGGCGACGGCCGTATTGGCGGCCTGCCCGATTCGTTCGATTGCTTCAGGATTTTGCATGCGGCGTGCCCAGGTATGGGAATTCCTTTAACACGTCGGTATGCGGTTTAAGTCCGGAGGGCGGGATGTCGCCCTTGGAGAGGAAGTGGAGGCGGTGATCGATCACGTCGTCGGTAAAAACCCGGCCGTTGGGATATTTCGCGGGCTTCGAGGTATCAAGGGTCAGCATGTCGGGCAGGAGAGCGTCGGCGTCGATCGCGGCTATCGCTTCTTCCCGGGTGTAATTGCCGGTATGCCCCATCAGGTGGATGAACTGATCGAGCCATCGCTTGCGATCGTTAACCGGCTCGCTGGCGTTGTATTCCTCTTTGGTCTCGTCGGTATTGAAGAAGCTGCTGACCGACGGATGGCCCGCGCGATCGACGTGCAGCAGCTTGCCGTCGCGGCTCAGGCTGCATCGGCCCCAGATGCGAACCGCGGGTTTGGCGCCGAGTTCGCTAGTCGGCAACTCGATCGCCGTCGAGAACACATTGGCCTGCGTGTTTGAATCCACGCCGGTCCATGGCGCCTTGCCGCCCAGGTGCGGCGCGGTGAAATTCCTGCCGCCCTTGGTATCGAACAGATTCTTGATTCCGTCGAAGTCGAAAAAGAACGCGTCGCTGCGGCTACCGGCGAAGAACGTGTAGCCGCCCGATTTGACGATGTTGGGTTTGGGGCCAAAGGAGACCTCGGCGTCCGCGATGATCTTCGTCCCGACCGCTTCGACCGAGCGGGACTCCGCACCTTTAGCCACAAAGACGTTTACGGTCTGCTTACCGTCGCGCGGCTGTGAGAACACATAGCTGAATGCGATGTCAGTCAGGCAATCTCCATCGTTATCGATGTTCAGGCGGTAGATGGCGTCGGGATGGAGTGCGTCGGCGGTAGGATTCGCATTGAGGATGATCGCGGTCCTGGCCGGGTCCGTCGGCGACTGGAACGCGTAGAGATCGCATAGGTCGAGTCTTTGGTCTCCGAGCGGAGGACCGAGGCTAAGGCCAGTGAAATGATTAGACATCTTTAACCTCTTGAGTTTTCTGTTTGCCGGTTCCGTTTGCCCGTTTGCGTTTGCCCGTTTGCGTTTGCCCGTCGTCCCTGAGAGGGCTCGAGCAACCGACGCAGGCCCCGTCATTTTGAATACCGGTTAAGGCTTGCATCAAGAACATCGGATTACAAACGCAAGCTTTTAACTGGATTTCATCGAATACCTATCCATATATATTCGTTGTCTACAGGAGATAACGCGATGCCGCACGTGACCACCGACGATGGCGTGAAGCTCTACTATGAAGAGGCCGGCGAAGGCATCCCAATAGTCTTCGTCCACGAGTTCGCCGGCGACTATCGCAGCTACGAGCCCCAGATGCGCCACTTCTCCCGGCGCCATCGATGTATCGCCTACAACGCTCGCGGCTACCCGCCCTCGGACGTTCCCGCCGAAGTCGCGCGATACTCGCAGGCGCGCGCCTGCGACGATATCCGCGCCGTGCTCGATGGTCTCCGGCTCGACCAAGCGCACGTGGTCGGCATCTCGATGGGCGGGTTCGCGGCGCTGCACTTCGGTATGCGTTACGGCAATCGCGCGCGCTCGCTGGTGATCGGCGGATGCGGTTATGGCGCGGAGAAGGGCAAGCGCGCCCAGTTCCAGAAAGAGGCAGAGCACGCGGCCGCGATGTTCGATCGTATCGGGATGGCCGAGGGCGCCAAGCGCTACGCGCTCGGCGCGACGCGGGTTCAATTGCAGAACAAAGACTCGCGCGGATGGAACGAGTTCGCCGCCCAGATGGCCGGGCACTCGGCGCTGGGCTCGGCCAACACGCTGCGCGGCGTGCAGAAGCAGCGCCCTTCGCTCTTCGACCTGGTCGGCGAGATGAAGAAGATAACCGTTCCGGCGCTGGTGATGACCGGCGACGAAGACGACCCGTGTATCGAGGCGTCGGTGCTGATGAAACGCACCATCGCGACCGCTGCGCTCGCGGTGTTGCCCAGGACCGGACACGCGCTCAACCTGGAGGAGCCGGCGCTGTTCAATGCGCTGGTCGACGAGTTTTTCCACCAGGTTGGGGCCGGCCGCTGGAGCACACGCGACCCGCGCTCGGTGACCGACAAGATTTTGTAAGCCGATCTGCCAAGCAGGCAATACGTTCAGACCGTCCGCTCCGGTCGGTGTAGCGCGGGCGCAACGGCGCCTCTGGTCGCTGAATACTTTGGCCCACCGTTGCCGGATTGGAAATATCAGTGCGACCGGCATGCTATATGCTTTCGCACTTATGCCCGGTTCTGCGCCAACTGTGCGCTGGCGAAGATTTGGAGGGGGGACATGATTAAATGCAATGCCTGCGAGGCGGTTTCCGCTGACGTGCATATCCTTGAGGCCGAAGGCGGCCCAATGCCCGACCGCGGCGTGATCGCCGTCAGGATCAAAATCTGCAACTCGTGCTACTCACGGCCGGAAAGATCGCAGCTACTCTCCCGGCTCTGCGCGGATATCCTGGTGCCCCCGTCTTATTGGTTCGGTCGCAACACCGCATGGTCCTCGACCATTCGGGTAGTTCGTTCCCCGCGCGGACAGCGCTCGCCGCGTTTCTGGTACGAACCGGAAACCCATCCGCTCGGCTACTGGAACCAGGATCGGTCCGCATCGCGCAACGGCGGCAGTTATCACGCGTCCTGAACCGGGTCCGCTCGTCCGCCGCAGCGGACGCACTTCTTTACGCGGGGGAGCATCGTTTTAAACAGGCGCCGTCCGGACCCTCATGAGACCTCACGCGCGAGAGCGAATCCCCAGCGCAACCGCCGCGTACTTGGAGGCCTACGTCGCCCTCGAAGTATCCGCGCAAGAGACTCAGCCGTTAATTGATCGGCTATGCATGATCGTCGTCGCGCTGACTGATACGGGAACACGGCTGCGCGGCGATGCGTGGAAATTCGCCGAGATCGATGAACTGCCCTTGCCCCCGGGCGCGCCCCCCGGGTCTCGCCGAGCGATACGCCTGACTAAAACGCCTAGCGCCGAAGAATTGCTAGAAGCGATTGGAGAATGGCGCAAAAAGCGCAATTACCTTCAACAGCTCTGGGACCATCTTCCGCCTGAAGTTCGCACGACATTGAAGCAGCCGGGAACGCTGGACTGAATCGCGCCGCGCCAGCGCCGCCAAACTATCTCTCGCCCCTCTCAGGCCGAGCGCAGGAAATCGATCAGCAGCCGGTTCACCTCGGCCGGACGTTCCTGTTGGATCCAGTGACCTGCGCCAGCGAGCAGGACCTTCTGAGCCAAGTTCGGCGCGTTGGCCTCGAGCGCCTGGTACGCGTCGGCGTAAAATTCGACCACCGCGTCCTTGTCGCCAGCGACAAACAGCGTCGGCTGGCCCAGTCTCGCGCCGTCGAGAAAACCCGTCAGCTCCCAGGCGCGATCGATGTTGCGATACCAGTTGAGCCCGCCGCGAAACCCGGTGCGCTTGAACTCGCTGGTGAAGAAATCAAGGTCAGCCTCGCTGAGCCACGGCGGCAATTTGGCCGGCACCACCACGCTATCGAGGAATTTTTCGTTGCGACCAAACGCGTAGCGCCATCGCTCATTCGGCGCGGCGTCGCCGGAAAGCGAATAAAACGTCGCCAGCAGGCTCGCGCGCACGTCGCGTTCCAGTTCGCGCTCGGCTTTGCCCTCTTGCTGGAAATATTCCTGGTAGAAAATCTTGTCGCCGAACACCGCCTTGACGATCGCGCTCGGACGAATCGGCCCGCGCGGAATGTAAGGCACGCTCAATAGTCCGATCGCGCGGAAGAGATCCGGGCGCAACTGGGCCGAGTACCATGCCACCGGCGCGCCCCAGTCATGCCCGACAATCGCGGCCGAGCGTTCCTTGAGCGCGTTCACCAGTCCGACGATGTCGCCCGCCAGGTGAAGTACGCTATATGCGTCAACCGCCTCGGGGCGGTCGGTCTGGCCGTAGCCGCGCTGGTCAGGCGCGACGACGCGGAAACCCGCCTCCGCGAGCGCCGCTATCTGATGGCGCCAGGAATACCAGGATTCCGGAAATCCGTGGCACAGAACGACCAGCGGCCCCTTGCCCGCCTCGACATAGTGCATCCGGATGCCGTTGGTCTCGACGAAATGGTGGCTCGGCTCGCTCATCGCTGCTCATGCTCCTTCACGGTTTCAGTTGGGCAGCCAGGCGAGCGCGCGAATCTCGCCGAACTCGCGCCGCAACTTTTCCCACGAGCCGCCGCCGTCGCGGCTAAGGTAAACGTAGCCGTGCAGGCTGTTGGCGGCGACAACGTCGGGATTCGCGGGATTCACGCCGAACCAGTACATCGTGGAGTTCGGTTCCACTTCGAGCTTGCACTTTTCCCAGGTCGCGCCGCCGTCGAGGGTGCGCTGGATCGCCCCGCGCTTGCCCGGGATGAAATCGCCGTTGGCCACGAACATGACGTCGGGGTTGCCCGGCCGCAGCGCTACGCCGCGGCAATAGGAAATCGTGTCGCGCTCCGCGAAGCGCGGAAAGCCATGCAGCGACCAGCTCTCGCCTTCGTCGGCGCTTCGCCAGAGACCGTCGGGCGTGGTGGCGAGAATTTCCGGCCGACGGCCGAGCCTCACCGCCAGGCCGTGAATGTCCTGGTTGAGCGGCTTATCGCCCAGCGGCGGGCAATGGCTCCAGGACTCGCCGCTGTCGCGGCTGCGATACACGCCGTCGATCTCGACGCTCACCCAAATCGAACTCGAGTCACGCGGGTCGAAGACGACATTGGTGACCTTGGGCGCTCCAGCGAGGCACTTCTCGGCGATCGGGATCGCGAGCCGCTCCCATCGCTGACCGCCGTCGATCGTGCGGAACACCGCCGGCGGCTTGGTGCCGGCATAGATGACGTCAGGGTTCTGCGGATCAACCGCGACCGACCATATCTGCGCCCCGTCCATCGGGGACGGCACCAGCGCAAAACTGGCGCCGTTATCGTCGCTTCGATAAAGCCCGGCTTCGGAGCCGGCGTACACCTGATGCGGATCGTGCGGCGAAAGCGCCAGGGCGCGAATCTGGATTTCACCGGGCTCGGCGTGAAACGGCAGCGCCATCTTGCTGCGCCGCCAATGCTCGCCGCTATCGGGGCTGAACCAAACTCCGGCGCCGACCGTTCCGACACAGATAGTGAATTGATCAGTCATCGCTTTTCACCCCGCCTGTCGTACTAAGCCATCAAATACGGCGCGCGCCGCCGGTTTTTGCGGCGCACGCCGCCGGTCTTGCCGGGGCATCACTCCTTGGCCGGTCGTTCCTTCTCGAACTTGAGCGTCAACTCTGCGATTCCAGCTGCGACGTTAAGGCCGTTTTGGCCTTCGATCGAGACCGGCTGCAAGGCGATCGACTTCTTGAATCCGCCGACCAGGACATTGGCGCCCGCGCCGACCCCGAGCGAAACGCTCGCCGTCGCTCCGCCATAGTGGCCCGCCAGCGCGCCCTCGCCGAGGTTGGTGGTCGGCGCGACCACTGCCCATAGAATCACGGCCGACTTAAGATAGCCGATGTCGGCGCCGAACTTGGTGATGGAGCCCGTATAGTCCTCGGTATGATTCGTGTCCCGGGTGTATTCGCAATTCATCTTTCGAGAAGATCCGAAAATAAAGCCCCATCCGCTGGCTACGTGACACGTTAGGTACCCGGCCCTCACCGTCACCTTATGTTCTTCCGCATGAGCCGGCGGCGTACACAAAGAGACCGCAAACATCAGCGTCGCCGCAGTTAACAGGTTGCGAGTTAGTGGCTTCATTCAGAGAGTCCTCCTTATTTTCGCCGTCTTGGTTGGTGCGAAAGCTCGTTCGGCGCCAGTCCATCTGAATTGTCCCAAAAGATGATCCAGATACGCAAACGACGCGGACGTCAAACAACATCGCCCCACTCGGATGCCGTGCCATTTCCGGCGCCACTCGCGACTCGCGGCGCGGCCCTGCTATGTCGCTGTCACGACCTCGTAAATTGCAAAATCGGCTCCGTCCTCTTCGTTGCCTTGGTGAACCGCGCGAAAATCCGGCGAGCGCATATAGCGCTTCAGCGCCACCCGGTCGGCCCATCGCGTGACCAGCATGAAAGTCGGTGTGCGCCCGACCGTGCGCAGGACCTCGAGCCCGAGGAACCCGTCGTGAGCGTCAACCAGGCAAGCGCGAGATTGGAATCGCGCTTCGAGCCGAACCGCATCAGCCGCGGCGACCTTGAACCTCGACACGGCAACGATCATCCCGCATCTCCTCCGCGGTTATATTCGTGTCAGACGGCCTCAGGGGCGGCGTGGCACGGGAGCGTGAAATGAAACGTCGAGCCCCGCCCCACTTCTGACGCGACGCCAACTCGGCCGCCGTGAGCTTCGACGATCTGGCGCGCAATCGCGAGCCCCAGGCCGGTGCTCTGTTCACCGCCAGTCGGTCGAACGCTGGTTTTCTGGTAAAAGCGAAATAGATTCCCCAGCTCCTGGGCCGGAATTCCCTGGCCCTGATCGGTGACTTCGACCAGGACTTCGCCGCCGGAGGCAGACGCGCGCACGGTCACACTGGTCGCGGACTCCGAATACTTGACTGCATTGCTGATGAGATTAGTGAGCACCTGTTCCACTCGCGCGGGATCGGCATTCACGGCCGGCAGTCCGGGGGTGATTTCGGTTTCGAGCCGGATGCTTTTCCTATCCGCCAACAGCCGGTTGGTTTCGACGTTCCTGCGGATCAGGGCGCCGAGATCGATCGATTTCACCTTCAACTCCAGCCGCCCCGTTTCGATCAGCGTGATGTCCAGCAGGTCGTCGACCAGGGCGAGAGCGGCGCGGCTGGTGCGCTCGATGATCGAGAGAAACTTCAGGTGTTCGGGATCGAAGGCATCGCGATCTTCGAGCAATAGTTCGACACTGGAGGCGATGGAACCGATGGAATTGCGCAGGTCGTGCGCCACAATCGCGGCATGCTGGCTGCGCTGCTCCAGGCTCTTCAGCGCCGTGCGCAGGGCGTTGGTCTCCTCGTTGTTGATGCGGATCAAGTCCTCGTAGATGTCGCCCGTATAGCCCTCGACTGCGCTACCCATCAGCATCAGCTCGTCACCGACGACCACGCCCGAGAAGACCAGCAATTTCGGATGGCCGCCAAGGTCAACGGAAATTGGTATCTCGTACACGGCTGCGGCGCTCGCCAGGTCGTCGATCAACGCCTGCGCCCGATCTTGATTGTCAACATAGGCGCAGGAGCGAAACGGCTCGCCGGCTTTCAACGTGCCGGAAAGGCCGATCCCATCATTGACTATCGCAATGACTACTCCGTCCCGGGCGCATCGGAGCAGCACCCCGGCGCGATGCCGCGGCTCCATCCGTGCTCAGCCCTCCGCGCTGGCCGGCAGGCGTGCAGCTGCCGCCAAGGCGCCGGCGCCGTTGCACGCATGCTCGTCCGCGCCGATGTCGCGCCAGAGATCAGGCTCGCGGTTGAAGGCATGGCCGCCGACCATGATCCTGACGCCGCGGGTGTCCTGATTTGCGCGCAGCTCGCGCACCATCGCGGCCACCCCTGCAAGGTGAAAGGTCATTGTCGCGGAAAGCCCAAGGAGGTCTGGCTGGCGTTGCGCTACATAAGCGACCAGCGCTGCCGCCGGCAGATTGGCGCCCAAATGGTAAGTGTCCCATCCTTCCATCTCGAAAAGATCGGCAACCATCCGCATCCCGAGCTCGTGGATCTCGCCAGGCGCGCACGCCGTCACCAGGACGCGACCGATGCGCCGCCCGGAAAAGATATGGCTATAGAGCTGCGCCATGATCATCTGTGTCGCGGCAGTACAATAATGCTCCTGGGCGATGCTTATTTTGTTGGACTGCCATAGCCGTCCCACCTCGTACTGCGAGTCCTGGAACACCCGCAGCCAAATCTCCCTGATGCCCGTTCCGGTGCGGATCGCGTCTTGCACCAATTCGAGCGCCGCCTGCCGTTGTCCGCGCAGCAGGAAATCAAGGTAGCGCGCCGCCAGCCCATCCGCCGGCAGCGCCTGCTCCGATCGATCCATGCTCGTAGCGCCGGCAACTCCCGCATCGAAGACTTCGAGGACGATCGCCAAGCTCCCAGGTGAGAGTGTCTCGCTCAGCACCTCGCGCACGCACCTCAGATTTTCGACCAGTTCCTCGGATGCCACCCCGCGCGCCGAAAGCACCGCGCTTACCCAACTGAGATAGTCCTTGAAAATCGAGGAGCGGCCGAAGCTTACGGCATCGGCCAGGTAGGACTGGTGATATCGGGTGTCCTCGAGATACCGTGCTCTGCCCCGCTCTCCATACTTGGCGAGCAGCGTGGGGCGCCGTGCGTAGTCCCTGGCGACTGCCGCTTGAGCAACTGCCTCCATCACGCTTCTGAGTTCTTTGGCGGCGTCGGATTTCTCGTCCATTTGACTCGATGCCTCGTTTCGACGGCGCTGCCTTGACCGCGGCAAATCGCGCCGACAAGTTCGAGCCCCGGACGCGCGAAGGAGTGGATCGGGACGGCTCCATCACTGTTGTCCGGTATCAGGCCTCAGTCAATACAGAACCGCGCGTGTATGGCGGGCAGTTTGTCTCAAACTGACCCGTTACCCCGAGTATGCCGGGTCAGTGGCGGTCTGGCTGCGCTCTAGCGGTAAGACCAGATGCCCTCGCTCGCCTGGCGTCGCGCTCAGAGGGTGAATACTTCCTGGGACTGGCTGACGCCACGAAGCAGATGCAGGCCCAGGCTCACAAGGGGCTCGGCGACCGCAGCGGCGAAGCTGGCGGACGTGACCACGTTCCTGCCCAGTTCGGCGGCGAGCTTCTCCAGCCGCGCCGCATGATTAACGGCAGGACCAATGACCGTGAAGTCGAGCCGGTCTCTCGCTCCGATGTTGCCGTAGGTGACTTCGCCAAGGTGCAGCGCGAGGCCGAAGTCGATCCGCCGCACGCCGCTCGCCGCCCGCTCCAGATTGCGCGCGGCCATTGCCGCAACCGTCGCCCGGGCCGCCTTGAGCGCGGCCCGGCAGGGTTCGCCGGGGTCCCCGTCGCGGCCGGCGCCGAGCTTGTCGCCGATATCGAAAATGGCCAACATCGCGTCGCCGATGAACTTCAACACCTCGCCGCCCTCGGCGGTAACCGCGTCGGCGACGATTTCGAAATAGTCATTGAGCAAAGCGATCACTTCATGGCGCGGGGCCGAATCGGTGAGATGGGTGAATCCGCGCAAGTCGCAAATCCAGATCACCGCGCGAATCGACTCGCCGCTGCCGCGGGTGATCGCGCCAGAGAGCACTCGCTCGCCAGTGCGATGCCCGACGTAGGTATCGAGCAGGCTGCGTGCGACCCGGCGCGTCGACTGAAGCTCGACAATTATCGCCAGGGCTTCGGCAACCTCGCCCAGCGCCTCGATCTCCCGGTCGGTAAAGCCCCCCGTCCGATCGGTAACCCAGGTGATGGCGTTGATCGCCCCACCGGAGCAAACCATCGGCATCGCCACATAGTCAGTTCCACCCTGCTGGCGTAACAGCGGGAGAACCGCGTAGTCCTAGGGACAATCGGGCTCTGCCAGGCGCCGCCGAAGCATCCGCCGGGTCCTTCTCACTTCGGCGACCGGGCTCTGGAGAATCTCGGGAGTCTGGACCAGCTCGTGGCTCGCGGTCTGGCGCTTGGCGCCGGATTCATCGCGCCGCCACACATATGCGGCGCCTGCGACTTGCGGATGCAGGGTGGTTACGGCACAAAACCCCCGCCACAGCGGGATGCCCGCCGCGACGATCCGGCGGCACATTTCGTCGCCGAACTCGCGCATGTGCGTATTGTGCCGGCCCTCCTTGAGCATCCAGCGCACGACATCCGCCGCGGCATGGGTGTCACCGCTCATGCTTTATGCTGGACATCACAGACTGTAGCGGCCCGTCTCACGCGCTGATACCGGATGATTTGAGTAGATCACTGAATTGCTTGTGGAGCTTGCGCAGTTTCGGATCGATGACGATTTGGCAGTAGGGAGCGAGGGAATTGTTGCGATAGTATTCTCGATGGTAATTCTCGGCTGCGTAAAACGCGCTGAGCGGAACCACCTCGGTTACAATGCGTTTGCCTGCCGGATCGGAACCGTTTAACTGCTCGATCAATGATTCCGCCGCCCGTTTTTGATCGTCGGTCGTATAGAAGATGGCCGAACGGTACTCGGTCCCGACGTCCGCTCCCTGCCGGTTCAACGAGGTCGGATCGTGTGTCGCAAAAAACACCGCCAGCAAATCATTGTACGAGATGCGAGCGGGATCGTATTCGACCCGGGTAACTTCGGCATGCCCGGTGTTCCCGGTACAAACCTGCTCGTAGGTCGGATTTGCGGTTGTACCTCCCGCATACCCGGGCATCACGGACACCACGCCCTTCAATTGTGCAAACACCGCTTCGGTGCACCAGAAGCATCCCCCACCGAAGACCGCTATTTCTGTCTTTTGATCCATGGCGACAACAATAACTCAAGCATTATGAATGTAAACGGGCCTCCCTACCGCGCCAGGTAGCCCCCGTCCACCAGCAGCGGGCACCCGGTCACGAACGACGACTCGTCAGAGGCGAGAAACAGAATCGCGTTGGCAATTTCCTCGGGTTGCGCGTTGCGCCCCATCGGTTCCAGGCGCGCCGCCTGGCGCCAGAACTCTGCCGCTTCTTCGGCGCTGTCTCGTTTCAGGATGTTGGTTTCGACATTCCCGGGACATACGCAGTTGACCCGAATACCGTCCGGCGCGTAGCGCGAGGCCAGGGACTTTGTAAGTTGGAGCGCTCCGGCCTTGGTAATGTTGTAAGCGAAGGTGCTCGCGCCCTCCATCTCCTGCCCGATGAAAGAAGAAATAGAAGCCAGGTTCACGATCGCTCCCTTCTTGCGCTTTAACATCGCAGGGATGACGTGTTTGCAGCACAGGAACATGCTTTTCAGATTGATGTCCATCAGACGGTCCCACTCCTCGACGCTCATATCAGTGACGTCCTTGAGGAAGTGGATCCCGGCATTGTTGACAAGTACGTCGATCCGGCCGAACGTCGACATCGCTTCGTAAGCCAGGCGACGAGCCGTCTCTTCGCGGGCGACGTCGCCCGCGACCGCACGGTTTTTGTCTCCGCCAAGCTGGGACAAGACCGCGTCCAGGCCCTTCTCATCGATATCGTTGAGCACGAGGAGCGCCCCCTCACGGGCGAACAGGGCTGCGGTCGCCCGGCCGATTCCGCTGCCCGCGCCAGTCACAATGGCAACCTTGTCCTGGAGCCGCATGGCTTTGCCCTCCCGATTCGGATTACTCAGTTCAGACTCGCGCAGTTCGAGAGACCCGGTCAAGGACAAATCGATTGCGCGGGCCTGCTGGCGCGGGACTAGATTCCAGCGGGACTAGATCCCATCAGACTACATCGCCTTTGACGGCACCACCTCGAGCCGCATCTTTTCCGTTCCTCGGATCACCGTCAGCTCGGCCCTGGCTCCGATCTGCTCTTCCGACAAAAACCTGTACAAGTCGTCCACCGCGCCGACTGGGCTGTCGCCATATGCGACGATCATATCGCGCGGCATCACTCCCGCCTTGTCCGCGGGACTTCCGGGCTCGACCGAAGTGACCATTACGCCCGTCTCCCTGGGCAAACGATAAAAGCGCACAAAGCGCCGCGGCAGCGGAGCGGTCATGCCGGCCACGCCAACGTACCCCCGCACGATCCGGCCGTCGCGGATGAGACGCGCCGCCACGTATTTCGCGGTGTTGATCCCGATTGCAAAGCAGATTCCCTGCGCGGGCAGAATCACTGCGGTGTTGACGCCGATTACTTCGCCCCGCGAGTTCACCAGCGGCCCTCCGGAATTTCCCGGATTGAGCGCGGCGTCGGTCTGGATCACATCGTCGATTAATCGGCCCGATTGCGAGCGCAACGAACGTCCTAGGGCGCTCACCACGCCTGCAGTGACCGTGCACTGAAAGCCATACGGACTGCCGATTGCGATCGCGAGCTGCCCCACGCGCAGGCGGCCCGAATCGCCGAGCCCCGCCGCCGACAGCGCCGCCGCTCCGATTCGTACGACCGCGATATCGCTGTGCGGGTCCGAACCCACGAGCGTGCCTTCCGCGCGCCGCCCATCGAGCAGGGTCACGCTGATGCGATTCGCCTGCGCCACTACATGGCTATTGGTCAGAACGAAGCCGTCAGGCGTGAACACGAAGCCCGAGCCGGTGCCCGCCGGCAACTCGGTCGGGCCTTTTTTCTGAAAGACCTCGATATTTACGACCGCCGGGCTCACCCGTTGCGCTGCGCTCGCAACCGCCTCCGAGTAGGCGTCCAGCAGCCCCGTCTCGCTCGCCGACAAATCGCTCGCCACCTGCACGCGGTCGTCAGGCGATTCGTTCAGCACCCGTCGCACTACCGCTTTCATAGTCGTCCTCGAACTCCTGGTTGCAAATGTAACCACTGCGTCAAGTACGGGCGGCTGGCTGGATCCGACCCGCTCCTCGACACCGAAGGCTAACCAAAAGGATGCTTGACATGGCTTCACAAACCCCAAATGCTTAGGTGGCGTTTTGTTCGTACCGAGGACGTTGAGAGGGGCGGATTGATGTTTCCACGAAGTTTTCAGGTTCTCTTACACTCTTTGAAAATCTGTTTTTACAATCAACCGCATTGTTTGAACGCAAATCCTCAGGGGACTATCTAGGGCGCCTCGGAGGAAACTATTGGAAGCGATCGGCAAGCGAATCACCGTCGCAATGATCAGCATGAACGAAGAGCGAGCGGTCGCCAAAGTGATCGGCGATATCCGGAACCTTCTGCCCGATGCCGAAATAGTGGTCGTAGACAGCAGTTCCGATCATACTGCGGAGATCGCGCAATCGCTGGGAGCGAGGGTGATCAGGCAATTTCCGCCGCGCGGCTATGGCCCCGCTATGGACACGGCGCTGCGCTCGAGCGGACGCGAAGTTATCGTAACCCTGGATTGCGACGATACCTATCCCGTCGAGTTCATTGAGCCCATGGCGCGCATAGTGCTCGAAGACGGATACGATTTGGTCGATGGCTCGCGTCTGGCGGGCAAGCCTGCGGCGATGCCATGGATCAATTTCTTTGCCAACTGGGGGTTTGCTCTTCTGGCTTCTCTCGCTTTCCTTCATCGCATTCGCGATCTGCATAGCGGAATGCGAGCGTATCGCAAGAGTTTGATCGACAGAATTGACTACGACATGCATGGCGCGGCTCTGCCGGTAGAGTTGCTATTGCGGCCGATTCGCGAGGGCTACCAGGTCAAAGTCGTCACGATTCCCTATCATCCGAGGATCGGCGAAAGTACGATGCGCCCGCTGCAAAGCGCATGGTGGACACTGAAGCGGATTTGCCGCAGCCGTTTTGCCTGATCGGTCGCAACTCCTATAGACGATGGACCAACCAGCCAAAAGTGAACTGATGCCGCCGCTTGCCTTGCTCGCCGGGGGACTGGCGACGCGGTTGCGTCCGCTTACCGAAACGATTCCCAAGTCGCTAGTCAATGTCGCAGATGAGCCGTTCATAGGACATCAGCTTCGCCTCCTGACGCGCGAAGGCGTCACCGAAATTGTCATCTGCACGGGTCATCTGGGCGAACGAATCGAGGCCTATGTCGGGGATGGTTCCCAATGGGGCTGCCATGTATGCTATTCGGCCGACGGCGACAGGCCACTCGGTACTGGCGGTGCTCTGCGGCGCGCGTTGCCCTTACTCGGTGAGCGATTTCTCGTAATGTATGGCGACAGCTATTTGAACATACATTTTCGTCCCGTATATGAGGCTTTTTGCCGTTCCGGGTTGCCGGCGCTCATGACAGTCTTCCGCAACGAAGGCCGCTGGGATAGCAGTAACGTTGAGTTCGCCGACGGCGTCATCCGCTGCTACGACAAGGCTGAGCGAACATCCGCGATGCGCCACATCGACTACGGACTGGGCGGATTCGAGGCCCATGTGGTGCGCGCATGTCCGGCGAACACTCCCTTCGATCTGGCGGATCTCTATGGCGACCTCGCCCGACGGCGGTTGCTCGCAGGTTGCGAGGTGCACCAACGTTTTTACGAGATTGGCTCGCCGGCCGGGTTGGCGGAGACGGACGCGTTTTTACGGCGCGTCTCGGCTGCCAGGGGCGACGGCTAGCGGTCACGTACTTGGACGGGAGGGGGCGATGATCATCACGAGAACTCCGCTGCGCATTTCCCTTGGAGGCGGCGGCACCGATCTGCCGTCCTACTATCGCGACTTCGGCGGCTTCGTCCTATCGGCGGCGATTAATAAGTACGTCTATATCACTATCAATCAAACCTTTTTTCCCGGCTATCTGCTGAAATATTCCGAGCTTGAGATGGCCGAGTCGTACGGGAGTATTCGGCACCCGTTGATTCGTGAAGCGCTGCAGCTACACGAAATGCCTCCGCGTCTAGAGATAGTTAGTATCGCCGATGTCCCAGCGGGCACCGGGATGGGCTCCTCGGGCAGTTTCCTCGTCGGCTTACTGCACGCCTTGCACGCTCACAAACGCCGTCCGGTGGCGGCGGAAGCGCTGGCTCGCGAGGCGTTCGACATAGAGATGAACCGGCTCGGAATGCCGGTTGGTAAGCAGGACCATTATATTGCTGCCTATGGCGGACTGGCGTGCCAGGATTACCGGCCCGACGAAGGTGTTGTCATCACGCCGTTGCACATGAGCGAGCAGGCCATTTTGGAACTGCGCGATTCGTTGATGCTGTTCTTTGTCGGTTACACCCGCGCCGCCTCCAACCTGCTGCAGGAGCAGAAGAAACGATCCGAGCAGGGAGACGCGAGCATGCTCGAAAGCCTGCACTTCGCCAAGCGGCTCGGCCTGCAGATCAAAGACTTGCTGGAATCCGGCGACACTCATCGATTGGGCGAACTGATGCACGAGCACTGGATGCGCAAGCGGGCCCGTTCAAATGGAATGAGCAGCCAGCGGATCGACGAGCTTTACGACCTGGCACGCACGCGCGGCGGTGCGACTGGTGGCAAGCTGGTAGGCGCTGGCGGCAGCGGCTTTTTGCTATTTCAAACCACTGACCGGCGGCATTTGCGGGAGACTATGGCGGGGGCGGGTCTCAGCGAAATGGATTTCAGTTTTGATTTCGATGGTTCGGTGGTTCTTCTGCGCAATCATTGAGACGCGCCAGTATCACTACTCGAAAAGCGAGCAGCCCTGGAGCAATCCCGCACACCAGGTGCTCGATCGGCAATACGTACTGCGAGTAAAAACGATAGGCAGGTGACTCGACGATTGCACCGGGGCCGCCCGTCCTGCCCAAAAGGCCCTTCAGCGCGGGCACGAACGCACGTGCTATTCCAGGCTCCCAGGTTTTCTGTATCGGCGTAAACCCCGCCTCAACAATAAGCTCTCGCGCTGTGCGAAAGGTGAAAAAGCGCAGATGCGTGCGATCCATGACGCCACTATCACGGTAGTCGAAACGCCCGATCAGAAGGCGGAGCCTGTTATCCCACACGGCCACGTTCGGCAACGAGGCGATCAGCCTGCCGTCGGGCTTGAGAAAGCGCCGGTAGAAACGCAGCGCGGTTCGGGGTTCAGCTAAGTGCTCGAGCACGTCCGCGGCGATTATCCAGTCAAATTGCCGTCCGTTGAGGGCAGCCACGACGGCGTCCGGCTTCATAAAGTCCAGTTCAATTACTTCGCTGATACGTGTGCGGGCCGTAGTGCAGGCAACCGGGCTGTTGTCAATCCCGGTGACAGTATATCCCATCCGTTCGATTTCGAGTCCAAGACGGGCGCGTCCGCAGCCCAGGTCGAGTACGCTGCCCAACCTTCCGTCGCGCTGCTTGGCCCGATGGAACAGCCGCATGATGGCATTATTGATGTCTTCGAACTGATAGCAGCCTGAGTCGGACTCCGTCGTCATACGGCCGGGGTGCTGCTCTGCGACGTCTGTGGCGCTCGGCCGTTCATCGGTTCGACGCTCCCAGACCTTCATCCGCATCCAAGTCAAGCGAATGTGCGATCGCGAGGCCGCGGCGTATCGCTTCGTCCATGTTGATGTACTCGAACTCAGCGTTGCGGCCTACACTGACAATGCCCAGGCTGTTGAGATATTCGAGCGCTTTCGTCAGGCGTTCCTGGTAATCAAAGGTGCGTACCACATACGCGTGCTTGGTCCGATGGATTCTGCGAAAGCGCACGTTCCCTCGCCGCAAAAGTTCCATCGCTTCCAGTCCGTCGATCACCCGCCCGATAATCTCTTCGTCGCCCAGTTCGTGAATCCCATCACCGGGATTGGTCGTGATTTCCGCCGCAACTGCGATATGGCCCGGCGGCGCCCCCTCGTCAGTGAAGGCCAGCGGAAAACTCAGCCGATGGAACGGAAACGCAGGGTCCGGGACATACAGCGCGGTAAACGGCGGAGGCGTGTCTGCCTCCGCCCCGATCATCACAACCACCAGCGAGTTGTACCGCAGCCCATGAACACCGCGGCGGATTGCTTCGGGCACTTCCGGCAGCCCGTCCACCAGGTCCTGGATCGGTATGGTGGACACGATCTTGTCGTAAGTCCTGATGATACGGCCGTTACTCACGTGCCATCGTTCGCCGTCGCGCCAGACCTTCTCAACGCGAAAATTCGTCGTGATATTCCGACAGTCTTTGGCGAACGAACGCGGCAGCGCTTCGATACCGCCGGTCTTCGGATAGCCGAAATAGAGTTGATGGGTATAACCTTCCGTCTCCACTCCGACGGCCGACTTTATCACGTCTTCAACCGGCGGCCGCGGCACCCGGCCGTCGACCCAGTCCATCGACATCTGGTCAGCGGCAACATTCCAGATTTTCTCATTGTAGGGAACCATGTACTTCTCGGCGATTCCTTTGCCGAAGACATGGTAGATCCACTCTTTGAAATTGGTCGGCGCTGGATAGTCGTTGTTCAGATAATGGTACAGACACTCGAACCGATCCTGCGGCGCGAGATCGTAGAGGCCATTCTCGAACGGATATTTGACGTATCGCCCGTCGTACCAGATCCGATTGTTGCGGCGCCGCTGGGCAAGATTGTCGCCCAACTGTTCGTACATCAGCGCAAGGATCTCCTGGTTGCGCGAGAACATGATGTGTGGGCCGCCGATATCGAAGGTGTAACCCTCTTCGACTAGACTGCGGCAATGACCGCCGACCACATTGTCGAACTCAAGAACTTCGCACTCATGCCGGCGGCATCGGCTCGCCACAACCAGGCCCACCAGGCCGCCACCCAATATGCCGATTCTCACTACCCAGCCTCCTCCACGCTTACCACCGCATCCACCCTCCGGCCGGCACCGACCACGAAGTCATTTCGCGGCGGAACGATGCGTCGAGTTATTCTGTGGGACCTTAGCGTTCAATGATGGCGCGGGTTCCTCGGCTGGCGCGTTCCATTTCTTGAAATCGGCGAGAAACTGGTTCACCGCCTCGTCGGTCTTGGGATGACTGACCATCTGGCGGAAAAACTGCGGCGGCACCGTAACGATATCCGCGCCGGCCATGAAAGCTTCGTTGATATCGCAGATGTGCCGGATACTGCCGACGATGATTTCGGCCGGTATCGCTCGTTCCTTGAACACGCGATGTACGCTTTCGACGACCGCGCGCGCGTCATAGCCGATATCCCGGATGCGGCCGAAGAAGAGGCTCACAAAATCCGCGCCAGCAGCAGCCGCCATGATCGCCTGGTTGAAGGACATGCAGCAGGTGCAATTGACGCGAATACCACGCACTTTGAGCTCGCGGATGACGGCCAGTTCGTCCCAGCCGATTGGCACTTTGACGTTAAGTCCTTCATACTCGCCGAACTCGGCAACGAATTCGCTGGCCTGCTTGACCATCGTCTTGGGGTCGGCGCTGAAAACCTCGACGCTCAGGGGGATCTTGCGCTGGTAGCGTTCGCACAGCTTGATGATGCGCTTGATATGCAGTTTGAAGTCGGTGCGATTCTCTTTCGACATTATCGAAGGATTAGTCGTGATTCCGGCCGGGAACCCGCGCCGCAACGCCTCTTCGATCTCGACCAGATTTGCGGAATCGACGAATATTTTCATTCCAGTTCCCCCCAACCTTTTTTTACCGCGGATGTCTATCTGATTGACTCCCACTTCATTTCATTGGCGGCCAAAGCCGGATGCGATACGATCAAATGCCAGACCACCGCCTGGAATGCCTCGGTATGAGGCGTGACCGTTTTGCTATTGACAGTGGGCACGATCACACATGCGTCTGCGACTTTCGCGGTATAACCGCCGTCACGTCCGACTATCCCGTAAATGTTTGCGCCGGTCTCGCGCGCGAGGCGAAGCGCCTCGACCAGGTTGTTACTGACGCGGCGTTCGGCGTCGCCGCCGCCGACCGAAAGAATCAGGATCGCGTCGCCGCGCCGCAGCCTGCTGACGGAAAGCCAGCGCGAATATGACTGATCCCAGCCTTCGTCATTGATCCGCGCGGTCAGTTCCGACACGTTGTCCGTGGGAGTGTAGCTCTCGATGTTGGCGATCTTGCGGAAGTCATTGACCGCATGGGAGGCGTTGGCCGCGCTGCCTCCGACGCCTAGGATGAAGAGTCTTCCGCCTGCCGCACGAAGCCGGACCAGCCCATCGACAACTCTCGCGATTTCAGCTTGCGAGAGTTTGGCGCAGATGACTTCCGCCTCGTGCAAATAAGATTGTATGTACTCGCCTGGTTCCGCTTTCATTTGCCCGCCCCCCCCAAAATGAATTCCACCGCTGCTTCAAGATTTGCGACCCGGCGGCTGGCAGGAGTGCCCTGATTATAGGGGCGGTCCAGAATGATTGACCGGCATCCGGCCGCGCCGGCTGCCAACGTATCCTTCCATGAATCTCCGATGAGATACGACCCGCCAAGTTCGACGCCGTGCTCGCGCGCCAGGTCGACCAGCATCCCCGGCTTCGGCTTGCGACAGTTGCAGCACTCGCGATCGTCGTGCGGGCAAACCTTTACCTCGTCTACCGGGAGCGTGGTCAGAATTTTCTCGGTCATAACGCGCAAAGTCTCCCGCGGCATCAGGCCACGAGCGATATCCGGCTGGTTGCTTACTACAAACAGCTTGAAACCGGCGTCGCGCAAGCGATTGAGCGATTCCTCGACGCCGTCCTCGATTTCGAATTCCGCGAGATTCCTTGGCGAGGTGGGCCTCCCGTCCCGAAAAACAACCCTGTTAATCACCCCGTCGCGATCGAGAAAGACTGTCCTTTGAGGCGTCATTTGTATTCTTCGCAATGTTCTTCGTATGTCATTTGGGAGGGGCGCTTCGGACCGGACCGCTACATCCTGTCTGCGCATCGTCGTACGACAGCAGCACAACGGACGCGGCATCGCGACGAGACCCCCTTCCTCATCGCAAGACATAAGTTAACCCACTATAACCTCTTTCAGCAAGAGGCTCTGATTGAGCCCCTCCAGACCCGGCTATTTCCAAGCCGACCGCCTGAAAGGAAGCAAAGTGCTGCGCCCTTGGCCTGGCTAGCTTACTGTCGAAGAGATGAGGGCAGCGCGCGGGGTCTGGCCCGACGCCTAATCAGGCGCGGGTGACCCTAATATGCGCTCATCGCTGATGAGAGAGAGCAGCGCGGCTCGTAGTGCTTCTCGAGAACCGTTCTGGCAGCTCCATCCCAGACTTTGAATTCGGTCCGTGTTCAGCCGAACGATGGGCACGTCGCCCTTCCATCCGCGGTTTCCGCCCGTATATTCAAAAAGCGGAGGAACTGGAAGCGCGAGGCATTGCACGGCCAGCTCCGCGATTTCGGTCACCGTGATGTAGTCGCCAGTCGCGACGTTGAAGCTCTCGAACCGTTTAGTGGAATAGCGGTTGGCGTGAAGCACTGCGGCGACTACATCGAAGACGTGAATGTACGACTTGCTTTGATGGCCGTCGCCGAGAATCGTGAGGCGGCGCGGATCCTTGATCAGCCGTCGCACGAAATCCAGGCCAACGCCGTGCGTTTGGCGCGGCCCTACTACGTTGCCAAAGCGGAATGCGCAGCCGCTGAGATCGAACATGTAACAGTACGCACTGATGAGCGCTTCGCCCCCCAGCTTGCTTGCGCCATATGTCGAGACCGGCACCAGCGGTCCATAATCCTCCGCAGCCTCCAGATCGCCCAGGTCGCCATAGACGCCGCTGCCCGAGGCGTACAGGATACGACGCACACCGGTACGTCTCATCGCCTCGACCACGTTATTGGTGAGTACCGTACCCTGGTAGAAATCGACCTCGGGTTCGCTCGCTGCGCGCGCAATGTCGGGATTCGAGGCCAGATGAATGACCGTGTCATGACCGGCCATCGCGGCGGCGAGCCGCTCAAGGTCGCCGACTTCGCCTCGCACTACGCGCAAACGCTCGTCGCCGGCATGGCGCTCATAGTGCCACTCTCGTCCGGAGGAGAAATTGTCGTAGAGCGTCACGGCGGCGATTGCCGAATCAGCGAGAAGAGCATCCGTGAAATGGCTCCCGATGAATCCAGCACCTCCAACTATTACGTAGCGGTCACCGAGGTCGGAACGGGGTGATAGAAGTGGCATTGCGCTAATCCGTATTGAGGTTCGGTCGTGGATGCGCGGCTCGACCAGTATTAAAAGCTGAGTAGTCCCGGACCGTTAGAAACGACCGCGACAGCTGCGCTGAAAGAGAATAGCGCATGACGAGAATGCCGTCTATCGCGATCACATCAGGCAAATTAAAACGAACTGAAGCGAATTTCGGAACGCTGCCGAAACTCCGTCTGCAACTTTTGTCGGCTTCGATCAATTCAGGACTCCGACTAGGCGATGGCGGCATTCTGCCTACGATGACGGATTCCGCCTTTCTTGTGGAACCCATAGTAGCGTGAGAACCTGAGTCGATTAGTACAAGGTTTGCTATAGGGTGGCGACCAAGAAGGTGGCGGTCCTTATATCTATGCTAAAAGGGGTGTTCTCGGCAGTCGCCCTTTGAGATAGATCGCCTCGCGGACATCTCAACCTGAAGACTGAGTTCACGCAAGGAAACTTTTTACGGCTGCCGCAATGGTCCGTCGATCCGTTCGAAAGGCGCCCAAGTGGCTACAATGGAATCTGTCAAGCGGGCCTCGCGAGGGATGGCGAGCCGCGCGACGGAAGAGAGGGACAATATGATCCAAATGCGGACGGATTTTCCCGACAACGTGGTTGAGGCGTCGGCCAGCGGCGTCGTGACCAAGCGCGATTATCAGGAATGCCTCGTGCCGCGGGTTGAGCTGGCACTCAAACGGCATCCGAAAATCCGCTGCTACTACGAACTCGGACCACAGTTTTCCCGGATGGAGCCCGGCGCGATGTGGGAGGACTTCAAAATCGGGATCGAGCATCTCTCGCGCTGGGAGCGTGTGGCGGTGGTCAGCGATGTCGACTGGATCAAGCACGCCGTCAACGCCTTTCGCTTCCTGATGCCGGGAGAGGTCCGGATCTTTGCTACTTCGGAGACGGCCGCGGCCCGCGAATGGATCATGGAGGCGTCCGTTTGATGCGTCCCCGCCCTGTTGCCGCCCGCTGTGGCAAAATCACTGTAACGCGGGCCGCGCGGGCGCGGAACGCCTTTGCTCCTCGCGCGCGTGGCCTCTGGCGGCGTGAACTCTGCGCTTTCGATAGTCGCGGAAAGCCAGCGGGCGCTTTCGCAAATGGTGGGCTTCCTTCCCCTCACGGGATCGGGCGAGATCCTACCCTTTCCTACGCCAATTAGATCGAACCCATGTGCTCGATCCACGTGCTCGAGGCAGATGAGGTAGGCCCCGTATTCGGAGCACCGCGCTACGTCAGGGTTCGTTGATTGGGAGTTCGGCCCACACTACGGGGAATTCGTCCCTGAGCGCTCCATTGTAAGGGCCGGGAGTTCGACTGCGGCTCAGTAGTGCTTTGGTCGGACGCTGACGATGCCGATCCTTTACCGGGCTATTTCCGAGTGGACCAAGCCACCGCGGGAGATGGCTCGCTTAGCCAGGCCTCTATTCTTTTGGCGTGAAAAGAATCCCTGGCGCCGAGCCTATGTTTCGCAGCGAGACCAAGTCGGTTGCGAGTACGGATTGACATGCCCCACAAAAGCGTAACAAGTCGAGGTAGAGGATTCGGCCTGCGTGGTCGGGTTATGGCCAGAAATTCCGGCAGTTTTCGCACTCCACAGACTCAAGTGAGTAGCTCCAGTAAATTGCCGGTTGCGAGCTTTCTCGGGCCGTCCGGATTTGGTTCCGGACGGCGCGCCGCGATCTCTGCCCATCGTGCCGCGAAAGTCTCAGGAGGATGGTCGGCCAAGGCGCTGTGTGGCCGCGCCTGGTTGTAGTCAAGGCGCCAGCGCTCGAGCTTCTCTCTGACGTCGCTCAAGTCGAAAAAGGTTTCGACGTTTAAGCACTCGTCGCGGAGCCGCCCGTTGAACGATTCTGTGTAGCTGTTCTCCACCGGCTTTCCCGGCCGGATGAAGTCGAGTTGTACACGGTACTGATATGCCCACACATCCATCGGCTTGCTCGCGAACTCAGTGCCATGGTACGTGGGGAAGCGGTCATGGTCGGCGATTGGAACTCCTGAGATGGTTGTGGTGCGAGCCAAAACCTTCAGGAGGATCACCAGCCATGACACAGGACCACGGGCGCCCCTCCAAACTCAACTTATCACTGGCTGGATTTCCGGGTTTTGGGTCAAGTCCACCGCTGAAAGTCGAAATTGAGAGAATTCATATGAGCGGCGAGGAGATCTCACCGGTGAGGATTTCTCTGGTGGCCTTCAAAACCCGCCAAGCGCCGCATATGCGCGCATTTTGCGGACTTCACGCAAAATCTCTCAGCATCACAGACTCGTTGGCGGAGGGGGTGGGATTTGAACCCACGAGCGACTTTCGCCGCTGCCGGTTTTCAAGACCGGTGCCTTCAACCGCTCGGCCACCCCTCCAAGCCTTGTAAATCAAGCACTTACCCGATTTCCGCGCTCGGCGCGAACGGCCGAGTGTCCACTTATTGCCCACTTTTTTCCGGTTTCCGCCGGAGTGTCCACATTGCCTACGTCGGTTCCCATGACATTGCCGAGGATGATCTGGCTCAGCCGCCCAACCGCCTCGCTGTCGACCGTCTGGAACCAGTGGCTGTAAATCCTGAGCGTGATCGCCGGGCTTGCGTGCCCAAGCAGAGACTGGACCTCGGTGACCGCCGCGCCTCCCATGATCAGTGCGCTCGCGAAGCTATGCCGCAACGAATGCATGTTCACCCGGCGGAGTCCTGCGTGCCGGAGCGCAGCCCATAGCCCATAGCGCAGCGCGTTGGAGCGCCGGATCGGTCGGCCATCGGCAGCCGGAAAGACCAGCTCGTCGGCCGTCGCCGGACACTGAAGTTTCCAAACCCGAAGCGCGGCTGCTAGCTCGGCCGGAATTGGAATCTTGCGCAGACCTGTCCTCGTCTTCGGCGGATAGAAGTGCGGCCGAATAGGCTCGCCGTTGATGCGCGCCCAGGACACGGTGCGACGGATGTAAATGTATGCGGCTCCGTTTTTGGGAATCTCGATGTCGCCCCAGCGGAGCGCGAACAATTCGCCCGAGCGCGCGCCGGTCAGCGCTGCGGTCGTGAACAGCGTGCGGTAAAGACCTGGCGTCGCCGCATTCAGCATCGCGCGGATTTCATCCGGACTCAGGATCGCGTCGGGGCCAATCGCGTCGTCGTTGCTACCGTTCTCGCCCTGCCGTAGCTCACGCGCCGCCATGAACGCGCGCTCAACGCGATCCACCGGATTGCTGATAGCATCGCCACGGCGGATAGCCGCGCGGAAAACCGCCCCGACGATTCGGATAATCGTGTTGATCGTACGAGGTGCGTAACCGCCCGCGCGCAAGTCGTCGCGCATCTTCTCGATACTCCCGACCGTGATCCGATCGAGTCTCAGAGCGCCGATGCGGGGCAGAATATGCTTGTCCAACCGGCCTCGGAGGTCGGCAATGTGGGAGACACGCCGGTCGGTCTTCGATTTGAACCACGGCTCCCCGGCGTTCTTGAAGGTCGGGATTTTTGCGTGATCGAGATGTTCTCCGCGCGACGCCTTGGCCGAGGTCTCGGCGAGATGCTTCTCCGCCGCTTTCTTCGTCGGGAAAAATAATCGCCGTCGCGAGCCGTAGGTCCCATCGGGCGATAATCCAGCCGCCAGGGGCATTCCCAATTCTGGCCCTTGCATCCGTCCTGATGGTGCCGTCTGATCGAAGCCATAGCGCCCTCACCTCTTCCCGGTCCGTGATCGCTGTTCAACGGCGATTTTCTGGAGGAGTCTGGCGGCCGGCTCCGAGATCGCCATCTCGCCGCGCTCCCATCGGGCTACGGTGTTCGAAGTTACTCCGATAGCCTCGGCCAAGGCCATCTGAGTCCAGCCCAGTTTTTCCCTGAGCATACGAATCTCCGCGCCGGTCATACTATACGCAGCGTATAGTATGACGAACCCTAAATCAAGCGGCTTGGTTGGTGCGTTCCGCGAGGAAGCGTTCGACTTCTTCGAGCCTGAATCGAACGTAGTGGCCGAGTTTGATAGAGGGCAGATTTCCCAGCCGGGCCTGTTCCCTGACCCACGATTCCGGGACTCCAAAAAGCTTTGCGAGCTCAGGTGCACTCAGAAGTGCGCTGTTAACGTTCTTGCTGCCGCTGTTCGCGATGCGCTCGCTGAGCATCAGGGCGAGTAGCGCGCCTTCGAGTGTCTTGAGCGCTGCGACACGCGACGCAAGCTGGGTCAAGAGTCCGGGCACGGACTCGAGAACCATTCCCCTTGTCAGCGAGGGATCAGCGAGAAGCTCCTCGATAGTTAGGGGCAATAGCGATGCCCGCGGCGTGACTCGATGCGGCGCTTGATACGACATGAAAACTCCGACAGCACAAGCGTTCCACACCTCCACAGCAGACTCATCCACTGAATCGTTGAGCAACCGCCATGCCGTTTTTCGATCCGCCGGTGCATGACACAGGGGTTAGGCTCACGCCGTCAGGATTCGCCTTCCCGCGAGGCGATTTGGCGATCAAACAGCCGAAAAGCCAGTGCATGTACAAGCTTTGCACATTTAACCGCATGCGAATCAGGCTGAAAAACATCCTTCGCGCGCTGACACTCGTCGCGGCATTCGCCTGTTGTGGTTGTATCGACATTTCCAGCAACACTCCACCGTCGTCCAATACCACCTGCACCACGACCGACAATGGGCCAGACGTCCCGGCCACTTCGACCTGCACCACGCAGCCCACCGGAGGGTCGCACTGGGGGCCTTTTTCTGTAATTCGCTCCCTGTTGACCGACAAGCTGATCGACCGGGTCGACCTTGACCATGATGGCCGCAAGTCCCGGTCGCGGGCACGGCTCCGGAACATCGATCGGCTTATCTTCGTCTGGCTGTATCGATTCTGCCCGTCGATTCTGAATGCAATCGTCATGGTGATGTCTTGGAGGGAGTGTCCTCGGAGATAAGGACTCGTTGGCGGAGAGGGGGGATTTGAACCCCCGAAACCTTTCCGAGTTTACACGCTCCGCGGGCGTGGGCTTAAACCGTCTCCGGTGGGGAACAAGCTTGCGCGAAGGATCGGATAGACATCAGCCATTATTATACGCCCGTGCACCTGCAGAGGTCGGCGTCGGTGACCGTATGGGGTAGTTCCGTTTTACTGCTCCGACCGAGAACCCGCCTGGTCTAGACGCCGCATCGCCTCGCGCATCAGATCTTCGGGAAGCGGTCCCTTGAGCGCCGCCTCAATATTCTGATGCAGATGCGCTGGGTCGCGAGTTCCGACGATTGTGGTATCGAGGTCGGGGTTGGTGAGCGTGAAGCGCAGCATGAACTCCATGCGATCCATCCCGCCGAGCAACTCGTCGAGTCTCGCCTTTTCCCAACGCTGGCGCATCGTCGCCGATGAGATCATGTAGTAACTGCGGGAATTCCAGTCACCGGGTGCGCCACGGGCGACGCCGCCGCGAATGAGAATTCCAGCTCCCGCCTTCGACGCACGCGCAATCACATTCTCATGGTCGCGCTGCAACGCCGAATACGGAATCTGAAACACATCGAAGACACCCATGCCGATTTGCTCGTCGAGATTCGGGAGTGTTCCCGAAACGCCGATGAAACGCACCTTGCCTTCCCGCTTCAGCTTGAGCGCGGCTTCGAGCGCTTCATGCTCTTCGAATTCGCGCCGCGTAATACTGCGATGAAACTGCACCACGTCGAGATAGTCAGTCTTCATCAGGCGCAAGCTGTTCTCCACACCCGCGCGGATATTCTCCGCCGTATGTATATGCTCCGCTGCCATCCCCGCGCCGGGCACGCATCCGCATTTCGACGCCAGGAAGTATTCCGATCGGCGCTGCGCGATATAGCGACCGATCAACTCCTCGCTGCGCCCGTAGTCGATGGATGTGTCGATAAGGTTGATGCCCGCGTCGAGAACGGCATTGAGAACTTTTCGGGCATCGTCGTCAGAAATCTTGGGACCGCCAGGAGCACCACGCAGCTCCATAGCGCCGTAACCAAGGATCGTTGCTGCAAAACCTGTCCTGCCCAGAACCCGTTTGGGTAGTTCCGCCATGGCGTGAACCTCATTTGCGCAGCCGCCAACTTCCAAGGAGGCTGCCTAACTCATCCGTTCCAGCACAACCACCGGAATCTCGCGACTGGTCTTCTTCTGGTAGTCGTCGAACACTGGCAGCAACTTCGCCTGCGCGTCAAAAAGTCGCTGCCGGTGCGCGCCGCTTGCTGCGGTTGCGCGCGCCTGGAACCTCTCGCCTGCGATCTCGATCGTCACCACCGGATTCTTGACTAGATTGATGTACCACGCGGGATGGTGCGGCGACCCTGCGAACGACGCAATCACCACGATCCTGTCGCCATCCTTTGTATATGCTAGCGGTTTCGTAAACGGCTTTCCGGTCTGTGCGCCAGTTGTGGTCAGTAGCAGCAGCGGCACTCCTTTCATCTGACCACCAACCTTACCTTCGTTTGTCCGGAACTCGCTGATGACCTTTTGATTGAAATCATTCCGCTCCGACATCTTGTTCTCCCATGTAGCCGGGGTCGGTCTTCCGTTCCAGCTTCCTATATCTCGTATTCGGCGCGCAAACCCGTTCTCGCCTCTCGAGCCAGCATTCGCGTCGCGCGCCATTCAGATTACCTGAATGTACGACTTCCATCGCCGGGACCATCGTCCGGGCATCCTGGGCGGTACCGAGGGTTCGAATTTACTCCTCTCCGCCAACGAGTCCTTATCTCTGGGGACACTCCCTTCAAGACGCCGAAATAGCGCACGATTGCGGCGTCATTTGCAGATTTGGCGGCACCGGAGAAGACCACCTTTCGCTGGTTCGCGCGCAAGACGCGGCCAAAGTCTCTGTTGGCGAGTGAGGCGGTTCCATCCATTCGCGACGCACAACGGGTTCGAGCCGATCTGTTTGGACTCAAATCCCGACTCGACCCTTGGCGTTTGCTAACAGCTCGGTGTTGGTGCGAATCTGAATCGCGGATTCAAATGGAAATGACGGTTGACTTGTCGATATAATGATTGGAGATGGTTAACGCCAACGAACAGGAAGATCGCAAGGCGGCGCGCAAGAAACAAGAGGAGCGTGCCCGCGCCGTTTCGGCGGCCCGGAAGCATGACAGGGAAGAGGAACTCAGAAAGCTACATCTGCTCGCAACCGAGGTAGGGTTCTTGATGGGGGGAAAGGCGCGGTCGGCGGCTGCGGGCAATGCCTGGATGGTTGTCGATCTCAGCGCAAATCATGAACTGAGCTTCTATCGGGAAGGCGACCAGATCAACATCGCAGGACGCGTCAATGGTGTGTCTTATGCCCTCAACGTGTCGCCGCGTCTTGCGCCTGCCAACATCGTAAGGGCAATCAAGAGGAAGTCGGGTATTCAGGTCGATAGTTGATCAGCAGCAGGACTTTTGCCGTTCATTTGCGTGACGCGCGGCACCGAAGAAACCCACTTCCGGGGTTTCGTGCGCGAGACGCGGCCAAAGTCTCTGTTGGCAAGTGAGGCGGTTCCATCCATGCCCGATGCACGACGCGATCGATTCGACGACCGGCTTGGCCGAAATTGTGAGGAAATGATCGAGCGTAAGCCTACGAAGCGATCCCCACGGCTTTTGCTTGCGCGGTCCAGAATAGAGGGAGATCGATCCGTTCGGCCAAGGCCTCGGCGGTGAGCTCGGGCGGCTGGTCACCTGCGGCGATCGCCTCAACAATTTCCGGGGCCAGGAACGCCAGCCGCGTCAGTCGTCTGACGTAGCGGTCTGAGACCCCTTCGCGTTCAGCGATCTTTGCAACTGACTTTGCTCTGCTCATCAGCAGGTCTTCAGACCATCGCCGCGCCCGGGGCGCCGGCTTTCAGTAGTGCCGAGTCAACTCGTGGAGCGCGCGCGCGATTGCCTTCGATGACCAGACGCATCTCGACACCACGCCGCCTGATTGTCATGGGAAAGAAGGCGTAATGATCAGCTCGTGGGCGTTCGCCGCGGGCCGCGTCACCGGCTCGGGTATCGGCACCTTGAGCGATACGCGGATGCCGGTATCGGTCAGGTCTGCGCGATCGACCAAGGCATTCAGGGCTGCTCCGGCTTCGACCTCCGACTGCAGGCGCTCTCTCCACGCTGCTGCCGCCGAAAAAAGCGATGGAAGTCGATTGTCCGCTAGGGAATCTCTGCACAGGTCGCTATGCGACGACTGCTTGACATGAAAGTGACGACGATCAGGTGGAGTGACAACGGCGCGAGGGGTCGTTGGTCCGTAGCAAGCGGTCGCGGTGGCTTACGGTTCGCTCGATTGGGATCACAGGGAGCAACTCACGCCGAAACCGCCGCAGTCGCCGACATTACTCAGTTGCCGGACCTGCTGCACGGACAGGAGCGGGAAGTCTTCGGCGATCAGGCGTACTGGAAGGAAGACGATCGAGCGTTTCTCGAGAGTTGGGGAGTGCGCTACCGGATCAATCGGCGACCAGTCGCAGGCCGCTGAGCAAACGCTGGCGGATGATCAACCGGGCGCGTTCGCGGACCCGCGCGCTCGGCGAACACGCCTTTCGGATAGTCAAGCAACTGTGGGGGTTCGCCAAAGTGAGATATCGCGGTCTGGCCAAGAACCTGGCGCGAGCGCAGACTATATTTGCACTGGCTTCAATCTCTACCCCTTGGGGCCACCGGTCTTTTCGACGTCGCCGACAAATGGTTCAGTCTGAAACAGGGTGACAATGATCTCGGGCTGACGCTCGGCCAATACGGCGTTGCACCGGGTTGGTACGTAGTGTGGCCGTTCCTTGGTCCTTCTACAATCCGTGACGCCATAGGAATGGCGGCGGACAGTGCGATGTCGCCTTGGCCCTATTTCGTACCATGGTACGCGTCATACAGCGTGAGCGGAGGGCAGGAGCGATCATAGCTGTGAATTACCGCTCACTTCATCTTGACCAATTCGAAGAGGCTGACCGTTACGCAATTGACCTTTGTTGCAGAAGCCTCGATGAGAATCGGATAGCAATACCCAGGAAGGGTATTCGGCTTGAGTCTCCAGTCGTCCTCGGGAAGTGGAAATCGTGCTTGCAGTGTTCCCTCTGGAGTCAGTTTCTACCGGCAATGCACCTGTCGGACACAGCCAAGCTGCGCATCTCTGCATGATTCCCAGCTTTCTACGGCACGCGTTATGCGTTCTGAGGCGATAGAGAACAAATTGGTTCAAGGGGAAACTCCGTGGATGTAACTCGTTGGATGACCAGAAGCCCGGTCGTCGTGGAATCGAGCGAAAAACTTGCGACAGTTCGGCAGAAGATGGATCAGGGGAATTTCCATCGCGTGCCGGTCGTGGACGGCGGCAAGCTCGTGGGGATCGTCAGCGACCGCGACCTGCGTCAACACACCGGATCGCTCGAAGACGTGAAAGTCAACGGCGCGATGACCAAGCCGGTGGTGAACGTCACACCTACGACCATGCTCGAACAGGCAGCCCTTCTGATGGTCAAGCACCGGATAGGTGGATTGCCAGTAGTTGAGCAGGGCAAGGTGGTCGGCATTATAACTGCAACAGACTTGCTGCGCGCGTTTGCCGAGGTCCTGGGCGCTACCCAGGAAGGAGTCGCACGTATCGATCTGTCGCTCGTGGATTCCTCGGAACTTGCGATGGTGGCGCAACTGGTGGCTCAGGAGAACGGTGAGATTCTTGGAATGGGCGTCTATCAGGACGAGGGGAAAGAAGGCCGCCCCAAGATGACTTACCTGCGCCTGCGCTCCGCTGACGCGAATCGCGTGGCTCGGATGCTGACGGAGAAGAATTACAACGTAATTTCGATCCATACCTGAAGGGACTTGCTGACCGCCACAATGCCCAAAGAAGCGGCGCCCAAGAAGGTCAAGATCGAGGTCGAAGGCCTGCGGGGGCAAGAAGGACGATGGCCCAAAAAAGGCCGCGTGAACCAAAGTCGACCGCCACGTCGCTTGACTAGATCGCCTAGCGATGTGGTTGGTCCGCAAGCGGCCTTGCAATCCGGAGGCAACGACGAAATGAACTGTACCCCATGCGAAGCGCAAACTTGACACCTCGCAATCTCACCAAGAAATCCCGCGGGCTGATTCGGAGCCTCAATCGAAGTTCCGTCCGCGACGACAAGAGTCCCCAAGTCGTACGCAAGACGGCTCAACCGAAGGAACCCACTGTCTGCGCGCGGTGCGGCGCCGTGTTTCTGCACAAGACCTGGCGCCACAACCATAAATTGACCGATGAGCTGCTGGAGCGCCGGCAATGGGGATTCTGCCCGGCCTGCGATGAAGTAAGCCAGCAGGAAGGCCAAGGCCGGCTAATCATCCGCGGAACCGGATTGGCCGCCAACCACACCCTCCTCCGCAGTCGCATCGAGAACGTCGCCCGCCGGGCTATGGTGACCCAGCCCGAGCGGCGGATAGTCTCGATCGACGCGATCGAATCTAAGGATGAAAAAGCGCTCGAGGTGCTGACGACCTCGCAAAAATTGACCCACCGTATCGCGCACGAGCTGAAGAAGGCTTTCGGCGGACGGACCTCCTACAATTGGAGCGACGACGGGACACTCTTCGCCACCTGGGAACTCGAGAAGCGAAAGCCGAAAGCAAAAAAGGCCAGGCGATCTCATTAAGTGACGCTGATCGAGGCGTCCGATGAGGCTGAGATTGTCGGGGAGGGTCATGTGCAGGGGCCGAGCGCTTGCGGCAGTTCCGGGTCATCTGTTCAACGGCATCTGGTCGTCGATCCACTGCTCGGCATCGGCTGCCCGCGGAAAATCAACCGGCGTCACGGTATCCTCCCATAGGATTTCCCACCTGCCGGTATCCGGATTATTTCTGATCGTATAGCCCTGGTATTCGTAGCTCCGGTATTCGCTCACGTCTGTCCGCCCCCCAGAACCTTGGCACCGCCGCCAAGCTGCGCCTTCATCTGGACGATACGCGCGACGCCGGTGCGCGTGATAAATCCCACCATCTTGCCGCCATCGATGACGACCAAACGGCCGCTGTCCGCTTCGTTCATCTGGTGCATCGCACCGAGCGCGCTCGCTCCAGGCGCGATTTCGAGGCCCGGCCCAATGGGGAGCATTATGTCCCGCACTTTCTTATGCGCTCGCTCCTGCGGCTGGCAGCGACCAACGTGCGACAACGACAGCACGCCCAGTACGCGTCCGCCTGCAGCCACGGGAAAGCCGCCGTATCCGAAGCGCAGAAAGTATTGTTCGATGGCTTCCCCGACAGACACCTCGGGAGACAGCGTCACCGGCTCGCGAGTCATGATGTCGCGCACGCGGACGTGTTCGAGAGCCCCCTCGATAATCGTTTCCTGGTAACCGCTCGCCGCCGCACCACGCAAAAACAGGCCGATGAAAATCAGCCAGAGTCCACCGACCAGCGCACCCCCGAAAATCTCCATCGAACCCAGACCGATAAGCCCCCAACCGATACCGCCGCCCCACTGCGCCGCGCGCGCCGTCGCCCGCTGCAGATCGCCCCATCGTTTCCATAGTACCGCCCGCAGCAATCGGCCGCCGTCGAGCGGAAAACCCGGCAGAAGATTAAAGAGCGCCAGCGCAAGGTTGATGAAAGCTAGGTAGCGAAAGACCCCGGTCCACAGAGATGCGGGTAGGTCGATGGCGTTCGAAATCAACCAGAAGATAAGGGCAAGGGCCAGACTGGTTAATGGTCCGACGCCCGCAATTTTGATCTCGCTATTGGCGCTTTTCGGCTCGCTCGAGAGACGCGCGGCCCCGCCGAAAATGAAAAACGTGATGCGATCGACGTTCTCCCCCAGCCAGTTCGCCATAGCCGCGTGGGATAGCTCATGTAGCAGAATCGAAGCGAAGAAAAACAGCGTCGCCACCAGGCCGACAATCCAGTAGTCGAAGGTCCGCTGGCCGGGATAGTTCTGCGGAAAATATCCGGCAGATAAACTCCACAGCACTAGGAAAAAAATCACCAGCCAGGAGTAATCGATCTCGATCTGTACTCCGGCGATTCTCAACAGATCGATGGACTTCGTTTCGCCTGCTGCCATGGGGGATTTCTCGCCCGGTTAGCTCTGCTCACCTTCTACTGAGATTGCGGCTCGTCGATCTTCTCCCACGACTTTACAAGAGCTGGGGTGACTTGATGCGCGAGCGCAAATACGAGACACAGCCGTCGAGACTGGACATCTGGGGATAATCGGCTTCAGGAATATCAACTCCTGTTGTCTCGTGGATGGCGATCATCAGGTTGAGCATATCCATCGAATCGAGGTCGATCTGCTCGCGCAAATCCATTGCCGGATCGATTTGAGACTCGATTTCGGGGGCTATCTTCCGAAGCTCCCGCAAGACCATCGATCTGATTTCGTCGTCCGTCACAGCTTTTCCGGCTCCTGTAAAATGCGGTCGATAGCGGTGAGGAAGAGTCCGCCTCGATGGCCATCGCTCGCTCGATGGTCGGCCGCTAGCGTCGCCATCACAGTAGGCTTCGCGCCGATCATTCCATCGACCGCCCACACCTGTTCCGTGATCTTGCCAAATCCCACCAGCGCAACCTGCGGCGGATAGATGATCCCAAAAACGGTTTCGACTCCTTCTTCGCCCATACTGGTTACCGTAATGGTGGCATCGGCAATTTCAGAGCTACGCAACACTCCCGCGCGAACGCGCTTTGCCAGATCTCGTAGGTTGACCATGATCTCGTCCAGCGGCTTCTTGTCGATATCATGAATCGCCGGTGCGATCAGTCCGCCAGCTCGCAGCGAGATCGCCACGCCGACATGAACCGCGTCGGCGGGCTTAAATGCATCGTCCACCCAGAAACCGTTCATTTCCGGTATCTCATGCGTCGCCAGCGCCGTGGCCTTAAGCAGAAGGACTGAATAGAGCAACCGCTCCGTCACCGGGCGCTTGAGATTCTGTGTCTGCAACCAGGCCATCGCGCGGCCGACGTTGATCCGGTTACCCAGGTAATAGTGGGGGATCTCGTGCTTGGAGCGCGCCATCGCCGCCGCGATCGCCTTGCGCATCGCGTCGCGACGCTCCTCGGGAGCGACCGCAGTTCTGCGTCGAACAAACGTTCCTGGTCCTTCCAGTCCTTCCACCACCGCCGGCGCCGCTGCCGCGGGCGCGGGCTTCTTTTCCGCATGCGAAGGGGCGAGAGGCGGCATTGCCTTGGCCGCTTTGGCGGCCCTCGCGACGTCGGCCCTAGTGATGGCGCCGTGCGGTCCCGTCCCTTTTACAGTGGAAAGGTCCACCTTCAGTTCGATAGCCGTGCGCATCGCAAGTGGAGAGATCCGCAGCCGGCCTGGCACGGGCGGCGGCACTCGAGGTTGCGGAGGCTTCTTCCCGAGAGTCGGCGCTAGTGGTCGAGAAGGCGCTGGGGCGCCCGCTCGAGGGGACGTTGGTGCAGCCGCAACCTTTGGCGCTGCGGCGGTAGGCGTTGGCTTTGCTGCTGCCGACGGCGCAAGATCTTCACCATCGGTGCGGATCAGGGCCAGGAGAGTGCCGATTGGAACCTTCTCGCCCAGCGGGACAAGGATCTCCTGGATGACTCCTGTTGCAAAGACCTCAACTTCGACAGTGGCCTTTTCCGTGTCGACCACGGCGATGATGTCTCCGCGCTTGACCGCGTCGCCGGGTTTGACCAGCCACTCGAGGATGGTGCCGACCTCCATGTCGGCACCCAAAGCGGGCATGCGAAATTCAGCCACGATCACCCATCATAAGGCTCACGGTCTCAACAATGGTTCTCACCTGGGGCAGCGCCGCGTCCTCCAGGTGTTTGGCATACGGCATCGGCGCTTCCGCGCTGCACACCCGCTCGACCGGTGCGTCGAGTTCGTAAAACGCTCCTTCCATGAGGCGTGCGCTGATCTCGGCTGAGACGCTGCCGCTACGCCATCCTTCGTCGATAATCACCGCTCGATGGGTTCGAGTGACCGATTCCAGGATGGTCGCCGCGTCGAGCGGGCGCAGTGTGCGGAGATCAACGACTTCGGCATCGATCCCTGCCGAAGACAATTCCTGAGCGGCTTGGAGCGCCTTGCCAAGTGTACCGCCATAAGTGATGAGGCTCACGTCGGTGCCGGGACGCCGCACAGCAGCTTTATCGATGTCCACGGCGCCCGCATCCGCCGCCAACTCGCCTTCCATGTTGTAGAGCGTGCCGTGTTCGAAAATGAGCACCGGATCGGGGTCCTGCAGAGCCGTCCATAACATGCCTCGCGCATCTTCGAGCGTGGCGGGAGTGAGTACTCTGATGCCGGGGATATGTGCATACCAACCCTCGAGACTGTGCGAGTGTTGGGCCGCAAGCTGGCGCCCGGCGCCGGTGGTCATTCGAATAACCAGTGGAATGTTGAACTGGCCGCCCGACATGTGAAGCATGGTTGCGGCGTTGTTCACAATCTGGTCGAGGGCCAGCAGGCTGAAATTGACGGTCATGATCTCGACGATCGGTCTCATCCCGCCCAGTGCCGCACCGATTCCGGCGCCGACGAAGGCCGACTCGGACAGCGGCGTGTCCCGGATGCGCTCGGGGCCGAACTCCTCCAGCAATCCCTTGCTCACCGCGAAGCAGCCGCCATAGCGTCCCACGTCCTCGCCCATCAGGAACACGCGCGGGTCGCGTTGGAGCGCTTCGCGGATCGCTTGTCGCATCGCCTCCCGATAGGTCGTGCGGCCAGGTTTCGCCTCCGCGGTCATGGTGTTCCCCTCTCGGAGTAGACGAACCTGATCAGATCTTCGACCGGCTCCAAAGTTCCCGCTTCGGCGAACTCGACCGCACTGGCGATCTCCGCCGCCACATCGTCTTCGATCGCCTTGAGGTCGCCGTCACTCAGCAGTCCCAATTCACGCAGACGGGCCTGGAACGTGACGATGGGGTCGCGCGTCTTCCATTGTTCGACTTCCTGCTTGGAGCGGTACAGCTGAGGATCGTACATTGAGTGCGCACGGAACCGGTAGGTGCGAAATTCAATGAAATATGGCCCCGCGCCGCCGCGCACGGCCGCGACCGCCCTGCGCGCCGCGTCCTCGCAAGCGACCACGTCCATGCCGTCGACGGGCCATGCCGGAATTTCGTAACTGGTCGCTTTGAGACTCAGATCGATCTCGGATTCGGAGCGTTTGAGGGCCGTGCCCATCGCATAGAGATTATTCTCGCAAAGAAAGAGCACGGGCAGTTTCCATAGCGCGGCGAGATTCATGCTCTCGTGGAATTCGCCTTCCGCCACCGCACCCTCGCCGAAGAAGCACGCCGTGACGCGTCCGCGGCCCTGCATCTTGTCGGCCAGCGCCAAACCGACAGCTACCGGCAATCCGCCACCGACGATCGCGTTCCCGCCATAGAAGCGCTTAGCCGCATCGAACAGATGCATCGAACCGCCACGTCCGCGACTGCATCCTTCTCGTTTGCCGTACATCTCCGCCATGATCGATGCGGCCGCGACCCCGCGAACCAGTGCATGTCCATGCTCGCGGTAGGTGGCCACGATCGCATCGTCGGCTTCGAGGGCCTTTAACGCGCCGACGGCAACCGCCTCTTCACCGATATACAGGTGGACAAAGCCGCGAATCTTGGCGGCGCTGTAAAGCTCGGCGCATTTCTCTTCGAAACGGCGGACGCGCAGCATATCGCGCAGCAACTCGAGCGCGTGATCACGTTCCAGTGCCGGTTGCGTCAAATTTGCTCCTAGAGCCAATTTGCTGTTCCGTCGCAGCGGCTCAGGTAGAGCCCGGCTCACCCTCCAGCGTGGAGGTGTCGCCTTCGGGCAGCCCGAGCTCGCGCGCCTTCAGCAAGCGGCGCATGATTTTGCCACTGCGGGTCTTGGGCACGCTGGCGACAAAGTCGATCTCCTTGGGCGCCACCGCCGCTCCGAGACGCTTGCGTGCGAACCCGAGCAACTCGCGTCGCAGGTCGTCGCTCGGCACGAAGTGCGGTTTCAGCGAAACAAATGCCTTGACCGTTTCTCCGGCCATCGGGTCGGGCTTGCCGATAACGCCAGCCTCGGCCACGGCGGCATGTTCCATGAGCGCGCTCTCGACCTCGAAGGGGCCGATCAGATGGCCGGATGACTTGATCACGTCATCGGCTCGCCCGACGAACCAGAAGTAGCCATCCGCGTCGCGTTTTGCCAAGTCGCCGGTAAGGTACCAGCCGCTGGCGAAGCACCTTCGATAGCGTTCCTCTTCGTGGAGGTAGCCGCGAAACATCGCAGGCCATCCCGGTCGTAGCGCCAGTTCGCCTTCAATTCCAGCTTCGGTCAATTCTTCGATCGTCCCATCCTGGTGACGACGGACGATCGCCGCGTCGATCCCCGGCAGCGGGCGGCCCATCGAACCCGGACGAATATCCATTGCGAGATAATTGGCGATCATGATCCCGCCGGTCTCGGTCTGCCACCAGTTGTCATGGATGGGGAGGCCAAACGCCGTCTGCCCCCACACCACCGCCTCGGGGTTGAGCGGCTCGCCGACGCTAGCGACGAAACGCAGCCGGCCAAGGTCATATTTGCGGATCACCTCAATACCGACCTTCATCATCATGCGCACGGCGGTCGGAGCGGTATACCAAATACTCACTCGCTGACTTTGAAGAATCCCGTACCAACGCTCCGCATCGAACTCGGCTTCATCGATTATGCTGGTGATGCCGTGGGTCAGGGGAGCGATGATGCCGTAAGAAGTTCCGGTTACCCAGCCTGGGTCGGCGGTGCACCAGAAGACGTCATCCGTATGAAAGTCGAGAGCGTACTGGCCGGTCATATGATGAGCTACAACCGCCTCGTGCACATGCATCGCTCCCTTGGGTTTGCCAGTAGTTCCGCTGGTGAAGTGTAGCAGCGCGAGGTCCGCGGGGTCGGTATGCGGGATGTCGAAGTGATCGCCGGCCTCGCTCATTAGCCGATGGAAGTCGAGCGCGCCGGGAATCGTTTGAATTTCCTCTGGCGAGCCAATCAGAAGGATGTTCCGCAAACCCGGAAGCGATGAGCGCAGCTCTGCGACCTTTCGCTTGTAGAGCGCGGTGGTGGTCACTAGAACCCGGCCATCGCCGATTCCCATCCTTTGACGGATCGGTTCGGGGCCAAACGCTGAGAATAACGGGCAAAAGACGCCGCCGGTTTTCAAAGTGCCGAGCGCGCTGATGTAAAGCTCGGGAATACGCCCGGCCAGCAAAAACACTCGCTCCCCCTTGGCGACGCCAAGCCCTGCAAGCACGTTGGCGAAGCGGTTGGTGAGCGCGCGCAAATCCGCGAAGCTAAAGTCGCGCACTTCGCCCCGTTTGCCGAGCCAGCGTAGCGCCAGGTGATCGCGAAGCCGCCCTGCACAGTGCCGGTCGATTGCCTCATGGGCGATGTTGAGGCCGCCATTGGGAAGACCGTCGAGTGCGCGCCGGGCGGCTTCCCACGAAAAAGCTGCCCGGGTCTGCTCATAGTGCACCAAGTTCGGGATAACGGCCCAGCCCCGCCGCGGCTTCTCGATGGTCTTCCAGGTCACGTGTGGCCTCGTCTCCCTGCGGTCGGGCTCAGGTTTGAGGGTGACGGAACAGCACCCGGCGCATCACGGGGAACAATTCGCGTTCCTCGCCGGCTATGAGATCGTCCAGCGTGGTCGCGTAGACGCACAGGTTACGTGCCTCAGCGGCGATATCGTCGTCGCGTCCCTTCTCAAAGGAGTGCGTGGCGATGATGTCATGGAGCGCCACGATCTGTTCGTGCTTTTTGCGTGCGCGCTCGACCAGGTGGTGGGGGAAGTCTGCGAGCGACTCGGCCCACGGCAGCACGGTGCGTTCTTCCTTGCCAAGGTGTCTGGCGATGACGGAATCGATCCGTGCCCATGCCTTGGCGGCTCTTTCACGCAACTCATCGTTGCCGGGGTCAAGCGAGAGCCGCGCTGCGACCGAGGCCGCCTCCAGGATCGGCTGCCTCAGCCTGACATCCTCGTCGGCCAGCTTCGCCAGAGTGAACTTCATCTGCGACTCTCTGCTCGCCGCTTCCGGGATTTGTTTGGTTTCCATTATTTGGCCCCTTCGAAGTGCTTCAGTGAATAGGCCGTGCATTCGCCGTGCCACGAGCGCCTCCATGCGTTATCGGTTCAACCTTCGGAAACGCGACGTGGCGGATACGGTTCTTGCTTATTGGAAGGTGCAAAGGGAGAAGCCAACCATGAAAAAGCCAAAAGTAAGGACGACGCCTGTAAGGGCAAAGAAGCCCATAAATGCCGCGAAGCGGGGCGCGAAAACGAAGCCGACGGCGACCGCCGCACGGAAGACCCCCGCGGCCAGAAGGTCAGCCGGTATGGATTCGCTCGCCGGGGCAATCGAGGCTCTGGCGGCAATTGCGATGGAATTGCGCCGGATTGCGGACGACCTGCAAAACCTGATGCGCCAAGGCCAGGGGCCAGAGGTTGACGCGCTGGTCATTACGGAAGTCGAAAGCTCAGAGGCTCCGGAAGAATCGTGACCCCGCTACGTGGCACGGCAAGGTTCACAGGAACGACCTGACTCGATTCGCGGTTCAGACGATGGCTCCTCCGGCAACAGCGATGTTTCCTTTTGGCCCAAAGGAGGGATCGCAGGCGGCGTCAAAGGCCCCGGTTGGCTGTCACGCCTGATGGCATGTCTGATGCTCCAAAGTCTTACTGGGTATTGTCCATGACTAAGCCGCACATCAATCGAAGCAGGGCATTGATAACTTCCGACTCGGTGCGCCTGGAGGGTGAACTGGTTATTCCCGAGGGTTCGAGGGGGGTCGTGCTATTCGCGCACGGCAGCGGCAGCAGCCGCCTGAGTCCGCGAAACCAGTATGTCGCACAAACTCTCCAGCAGGCTGGCGTGGGCACCTTACTATTCGACCTCCTGACCGACGAGGAGTCGGAGGATCGCGAGAACGTTTTCGACATCGACTTTCTCGCCCATCGGCTTGGCGACGCGACGCGATGGCTTAGGGCGAGGAATGATTTGAAAGCCTGCGCGTTAGGATATTTCGGCGCCAGCACCGGGGCCGCGGCCGCGCTGGCGGCGGCGGCCCGGAACCGTTCAATTCGCGCTGTGGTTTCGCGCGGCGGCCGGCCGGACCTTGCGCTGCGCCATCTGGCCGAGGTCGAGGCGCCCACCCTGCTTATCGTGGGTGGCAGGGACTATGGGGTGATCGAGCTTAACGAAAAGGCGTACCGCCTCCTGCGTTGCGAGAAGTCGCTGAAGATCGTGCCCGGCGCCACCCATCTGTTCGAGGAAGTGGGTACGTTGGAGCAGGCAGCGAAGCTCGCAAGCGATTGGTTTGTTCGCCATCTGACGGGCGCATCGGCAGCCCGGGATTCAGCCGGCGATCCGATCGTATTTTCGAATCGGACCGAGGCCGGGCGGATGCTGGCCCGCGCGCTCACTTCGTACAAGAACGAGAGGGTGGTCGTGCTTGGCATTCCGCGTGGCGGGTTGCCCGTAGCGCGCGAGGTCGCCGAAGCTCTCGGTGCGCCCCTTGATATCGTGGTCGTGCGCAAACTCGGCGCCCCGGGTCAGCCTGAACTGGGAATCGGCGCGGTGGTCGACGGCGATCATCCGCGCGCCATCTTCAACCAGGAAGTGATCGAGTCGCTCGGCGTCGAGGACGACTACATCAACCGCGAAATCCAACGGCAACTCAAAGAGATAAAGCGGCGCGAGTTCGAATACCGCGGCACAGAACCCGCGGTGCCACTGGCGGGCAAGACGGTGATCGTCGTAGACGACGGGATCGCCACCGGATCCTCGGTGCGGGCGGCGCTCCGCGGAGTGCGCCGCGCGAAACCGAAGCAGATAATATTGGCGGTTCCGGTCGCACCGGCAGAAACACTCGAAGCGCTGCGCCACGACGCCGACAAGATCGTTTGCCTGGAGACTCCCGAGGATTTCTTCGCGGTCGGGCAGTTCTATCGGGATTTCCATCAGGTCAGCGACGACGAAGTCAAACGAATTCTTGCCGTCAGCCGTCCAACGGAATCAAGCCCTCACGCATCAGGCTGAGGAATTAACTTGGGAAGAGAGGGAAGGACCATGAAAAACGAGACATTGCTGCGAGCCCTGCAGGAAAGTATGAGGAAGCTGAACGAGAACGGCATCAGTGATGCTACCAAAATAGCGCAACTCCGGGATAGGGCGGAGCGAGCGCGACTGGCGATCGAAACGACCATGATGGAACAGTCAGAAGCCGCCCGCGAACACCAACGGATTTCCGCAGAGGCAACGGCGCTGCGGGGTCACGTTAGCGAATTGGTTCGTCTCCGGGCAGAGCCGGTTCTCATTTCGACCCTCGAAGACGAGCTCAAGGATCTCGACCGCCGTGAGCTCGAGACCACGCAGCAGATCGAAGCGCTAAGGGCGCGCGTCCGTACCTTGAGTGAGTCGCTGGAAGCTGGAAAAGCCGAGCTCGAGGCCAGCGAAGCGACCCACAGAAGGCTAACCGACCAGACGATGAAACTGCGAGAGCATCTGGAGAAGGTGGCGCATGCCTGAATCGTCCCGCCATCGAACTGCGCTTAACGGAAGGCTCTTTACCGTTGTTGCAGCCATTGGGGGGGCTCGCGTGTCGAGCACTTCGTGGGCTTCGAGCCATCCGCGCCACGACTGTTCCAGGCTAGGGAGACTTTTTTCTTGTACACGAGAAACCGGAGGTATTGATGAAACCGCTCCCGCATCTTTACGAGGTCACTCTCAAAGACGGACCCGGCGGCTACGTGACCGTCTCCGCCGGCGGCCCGCCCGAGCTGCGGATGGCGCCGCCGGTTGAATTCGATGGACCCGGCGATGCATGGAGCCCCGAACAGCTCCTGGTGGCATCGGTCGAGAGCTGTTTTCTCTTCACACTCCGCGCGGTCGCGGCGGAAGCCAAGCTCGACTACAAGTCGGCCCATATCACCGGCGAGGGACTCCTCCAGCGCAAGGATCGCGTCATTCGCATCACGGAAGTCGTGCTGAGGCCAGTGCTAGCCTTGCCCGCAGGATCCGACTCAGTCGCGGCCGCGCAGGTACTGGAGAGGAGCGCCAAGCTCTGTTTCGTTTCCGCGTGGCTCTCCGCTCCGGTTCGGCTCGAACCCCGAATCCTGGTATCCGAATGAGAGGCGACTCGCAGCCAGGACTCCCAGGCCGAGAGCTACGCGGGCCGCTTGGATTGCGGTCGCGCCGCTTCCATCCATAGTTTCTTGAGGTCCTTCGGAAGCTGGCTGAAAATATCCCAGGCTTCCCCCTCCTGTCCGGTAGGGCTCTGAAAAAGCCTCTGCAAGGACTGGAAAACGACTTTCACGGAGTGTGACGCTTCGGCTTCTTGAATCTCGGCGCGTTCGGAAACCTCCCGAATAAAGTCCGACTTATGGATATGCCTGACTTGCCTTCCGGGCGATTCGGCGGCTAACCAGAGCCGCTTGAGCCCCAACGGCATCTGAGCTGCCGCATCCGCAGCCTCTTTCGGTGTGAGCCGATCACACAACTCGCGGAAGACGGCTGCCACGATCTTCCTCGCTTGTTGCCTATCAACGGTCAATTGTTCGGCGACTCTATGAATAAATTCTTCTTCTTCCATCGGCCTACTTCCTCACCTTTGCCCGCTCCCACGCGACTTCGTCATTGGCGTCTTGACCACATTTACGGGCATCTTCCTAGTCTTCCAGGTTTGTTACATATCCATATCTTTCCGGTGTCCGCTGGTTGGGTGCTCGCGGCGGTTCAGCGATCATCCGGGCGATCCGCTTGGGCCATCCGCTCTCCCGGCGACTTCGAATGTTTTTGATTCCTGTTCCATCATCATGAGATCAATGCCTTGAGAGCCTCTCCCTAGTGACAGCATTATCTGTGCCCAGGCTTCAGCGAATGCATGACGTGATCGCTCCAAGCTGAAGAGCAAAAACACTGCTCCTTTTGGAGTCACATCTCCGCAGGCAACGCATCTGTTGGACACAGACGTTGCCAAGGTCTGCAATGATTCTCGGCCTACCGCCACTGTCCACGAAACCGGGTCTGGTGAAGTCTGGCGGCTTTATTCCGGGAATGACATAGAGCGCTTCTCCATCTCCCCTACTTCTCCTGAATCGATTCTATGTAGTCCACGAGAGCGGAGATCCTGCGCTTGACCCGCGCCTTGGCCTCCGGACTAAGCTTCTCACTATCCTCGCTATATCGGAGTCCCCAGGTGGGCATGTCGCCAATGAAATGCGCCGGGAAGCGCGTGCGGCCCTCGATCGTGTCGTAAACCTTCTGACGTGGAAACCGGCCCTCGTTCTCTTTGCTGAGCTGGGTCAGATCGACTGACTTGTAGCCCGGGACCTCCCTCATCGCCGCGACGTTTCCCTTACCGTCGGAACCATGACAGCGTGCACAATCGGCGAGGTAAGCCTCTTTGCCAGGGGAATCGGCGCACGCGATTCCGATCGGCATCAGCCACATCAGGACGAGGAACAGGATCGCTCTGTATCTGGTCATTCGCGGCAGGTCCGGCACGGTCATTCAGGGGCACGCACTCTCCCGCGCCGGCGGGCTGTAGGAGAGGGAGGCAGCTGCTCGAATTCTCCCACTTCCGGACCTGACGGCCGCTGGTCGCGCACTGCGAGTCGTTCTTCCGGCTCAATCAACGCATCCTGCTTTTCCAGCGATTCATCCATTTCCTCGGGCAAGTTCCAAAGATGGCGCGAAGGCTCATCGATAGAGCCTTCACCCGGCCGGTGCTGTCGATTTCGCTTCGACTGGCAATCGACGCAGTAGGCCGCAAAGGGCAGCACCTTGAGGCGGTCAACAGGGATGTCCTCGCCACATCCCTCGCAAATTCCATAGCGTCCTTCCTCGACCCGACTCAAAGCGGCGGCTATAGCCTTCAACCGATATTCGGCACGTTCGATTAGGCCGGCGTGGGTCTCTACTTCGGCGAGAGCGCGGGCCGCATCGAGTTCGTCGCCCGGGAGTGGCTCCGCATCTTCCTCCTGCGCTCTGCGAAAATCGCGAATCCGCGCAAGTGCCTCATTGCGCTGATGAGCGAGAAGGTTCCGTAGAGTCTGAAGGCGCTCACTATTGCTGATGGTTCGTGATGATTTCATTGTTCAGCCTGTTTCCTGAGAGCATTTGCCTCTCGTTTGGTTGCGATCAGACATGCGCTATCAAGTCACTCAAGGACTGGTTCCCGTGCAGCCGCCTTATGGCTTCTGCCAAAAGCGGAGCGACGCTGACCACCTTAACGGGCAATCGCAAATCTGCGGCGAGCGCCACGCTATCCGTAACTATGAAGCGCTTCACTCCAAGGACGCGCAGCCGTTCCTGCGCCGGACCGACGAACAGGCCGTGAGTCGCTACCACGGTCACCTCTGATGCGGCCCCGGCTGCTTTCACCAGATTGACAGCCGCCGCAATGGTCCCTCCTGTAGTGATCATATCGTCAACAATGAGAATCGGACGCCCGCGAACATCGCCGACGATCCCCTTCGCTTCAACTTCCTCGCCGCTGAGGCGGGTTTTGTTGACCACCGCGATCCGCATATGGAGCATCCGCGCGTACCGTTCTGCGAGTTTCACAGCGCCGAGGTCGGGCGCCACGATGACCGATTCCGCCGGAACGCCCGAAGCGGCGGCCTGTGCCAAGATGGGAATAGCGCTCAGATGCTCAAGTGGAAACGGGAAAAACCCTTCGAGCGCGGCGCTGTGAAGGTCAAGCGCCACCACGCGCTCTATTTGGCTCGTCCCGAGCAGGTCGGCAACGAGGCGTGCGCCGACCGGGTCCCGACCCGTGGCTCTCCGGTCTTGACGCGCGTAACCAAAGTACGGGATTACGGCAGTCAGACGCGCGGCGCCGGCGCGGCGGCACGCGTCGGCAAGCATGAAAAGATCGAAGAGATGCTCATGCACCGGCGGGCTTGTCGGCTGAATCAAGTACACGTCGCGCCCGCGTACACTTTCCTGAACTTCAATGTGAAGTTCGCTGTCAGGAAAGCGAGTGAGCGCCCGGCTTCCGAGCGTCAAGCCCATCCGCTCCGCAACCGCCGCGGCAAGCGTGAGGTTGGCGGAACCAACGAAAATGACAGGATCCATCGACTTCCCTCGACTGGTTCCCTAACGCTCGTGTTCAAGCCGATTGACAACGCGGTCGACGCCGAAGACGTACCATGCATCCATCTCAGCCATCTCGCTCTCGGCGTTATTGACGACAAGCCCTTCCAGCGTGACTACGGCAGTGCGAACGGTCACGCGGATGCGATAGGCGTTGATCAGCGGGTCTTTTTCCAAAACCAGTTTCACCGCCTCCGCAATCTCGTCGTCGCTGTCCTCCTGTGTGGGCGCCACTTCGAGGCCGTTGACGACATCGCAACTGCCCGGCACCCACCAGGCCAACACTCCTGCAAGTCGTTTGTGAGAGAGACTGCTCACTTGACCTTCCAGCGTCACAACGCCGTCACCAACCATTACGTCAATCGAACAGCGCGGCGTGACCACCTGTGACTGCCTGAAGATCTCCCAGCGGCCGCTATTCATTATCCGAATGCCGCAGTTATTGATTGCAGGCTCTTCGAGCAGAGCGTCGCGAACATGATCGCGGATTTCACCGTCGCCCATCGGGGTTGCAGGCTTAATCCGAAGACGGTCGACAATGCCACTTACGCCGCCGATCGCAGCTGCGTGCTCGAGCGCAAGTTTCTTCGCAGCGATGTTTTCAAGTTCACCTTCGAGAACGAGAACACCGTCCGGGTCAAGAACAATTTTTAACGGATGCTTGTGGAAGCTTATACGCGGATCGTGTTCCAGCGCCGCGCTGACCTCATTAACGATGGTTTCGCTTCTATCCACGTTGAAATCCGGAAATGGCATGTTCTCTGTGCTCTTTGGAATAGACCCGCCGTAACGGCACTCCGCGGCTTTGCTCTTAGTTTTTGAGACCTTGCGCGAGGGTCAGGAAACGTTCCCACGGCGTCGCGACCCAGGTTTCAGTCGTTGCGTGCCCGAAGGATCGGACGAGAAGCGCAACTCGCGTCGCCGTGTCAGCGTCCGGCGCCTCGAAGACGTCTAGATAATCGCACGGACCGAGCACGGCATAGTTGGCGAGCCATTTTACGCCAGGGCATTCCTGGCGAATGCGCTCTTCGACCTTCTTGTTGAGATTCGCGACGGCTCCGGGACGGGTCAAAGCCTCGGGCGAAAGCCTCGTCAGCATTATGTAGTTGGCCACCATGAATCCTCCTCTGCCGGGCCACGGGAACAGACCGACTCGCAGTCCTGCTCTCGTGGTGGCGCACCGGAAACTTCACCACCTGTTCAGGCGGGCTACGCTGCTGCCTCCATGATGCGGTGGCGTGGGGTGCAGACCGAGGCCATGACGCGCGCGATTTCCGCATAGGCGCCGTATGAGACTTCGCGGCGCAAATAATTCTCCTGCTTGACCTCCTTCTCGCTCTTGCGTTCGCCCTTGATCGTGAGGACGTTTTGCAGGACGTTGATTTCGATGTCCTTGGGCTCAAGCCCAGGTACATCGACACGTACCAGCAGATTGCCGTCCTTGACGTAGCTTTCGATCGGCGGGGCGAGCTCTTTGTCGGCTTCCTCGAATTCTTGAGAGAAGTTGGGGAAACGCGACTCCCAGCTTCTCGCCAGCCGTTCGAGGTCCCTAAACGGCTTCCACAGTGACAGTGCTCCCATTGATTTTCTCCTCGATTGGATTTCCGCGCTCGACGCTCGAGCACACCTTCAGGTCAGCAAGCAACGCGCCAATCGAATCATCGCAGAATGCTGCCAAAGTTCGGCCCTCCGTGTTGCCAAAAGGCAACTCCGGTGCCGATGGCTCGAACGGGAGCACGGGAGCGAAGGCGACGACGTGTGCCGCCAAATTTTTAAGGCGAGCTGAGCATCCCAACGGGTTTGCTACCTGCGCCACGGATAGAGGAGTGCGTCCTTGCGCACCTTAGTGTCTAGCTTCAGGCTGTGACGCGGAGAATTCCACCATTTCTTTCAGCATCCGAGTCAGGTTCGTCCGCACCGCGGCTTCGTTCGCCGAGGAGAGGCCGATCCCACTGTCCTGGTGCGAAATCACGTTGTCGGTCCGAACAATTCTGTTAGATGCGACTTCAACAAGTCGGTGATTGACATGGCGGATCGACGTATACATCGCAGACGCTTCCATTTCGCGATGAGAGACTATTTCAGCGTCCAGTCGGTAATCGCTGCTTCCACTTGTAACGACTGACTTTAAGATCTCTGATTGTTCGACGCTTCTTACGAGTGCGTACCAAAAACTGTTGCGGAGTGGCCGCTGAGGCTGGGGTCGCTCTCCCGCGACCTCGCCGACAAGGACCGTCTTGCCCGACAACACTCCTGGGATCTGTTTGCCAAGACCCGCATTCGCGGCGAGCATATACTCCGGCTTAGGCGAACCAGTGACACATCCGCTGACAATCAAAGCTGCCAGCGCCATTCCAATCATCGCGATCACGCGCCAGTCGCGGTGCGTGTCTCGTCCTCGCCAGCAGTAATGCAGCGCCTTCACGAGGCGCGATCCGAGTTCTTCACTTGAGCAATGCAGCTTTATAGTGGAGGAACAATGAGCACTGCGCAGAGCGATTCCCGCACGACGCGTTCAGCGACGCTCCCCATAAAGAAATGCCCCACGACAGAACGGCTACGGCCATGCGTCGCCATGACGACTAGGTCGACATCCCGTTCTGCCTCTGCGCGAATTATAACCTCGACGGGCAAACCAATTTCGCTCACGAATTCGCATCGTACGAACTCACGATGGCGGCTGGAGTGAAGAGCTTAAGAGAATCGAGGTAGTCGAGGATCGGCTGCTCGAAGCGGAATTCCTCGAGCGCCTCGAGCAGACGTCGAGCCCAGCGGCAACCAAAAACCCCCGGCGCGCCGCGCCGGCTCACCTGAAGGTGATGCGGGTAGGCTCCTTTCCGAGCAGTCAGGATTTGCCGGCTATCGCGACCGAGCTCGCTTGAGGCCCTTGATCACCCATCTCCTCGGCGAACCTGACCTCCGTACCGATCTTCATCCTGTCGAACGAATCGCCTAGGACGCTGTTGCGATGAAAGTAAAGTTCGCGCCTGTCGGGTGTGGTCAGAAAGCCGTACCCCTCGAGCGGGAACAGTTTGCTCACGCGCGCGTGGGGCGTCGCCTCGACAGTCTTGACGTCGCCCCGCTGCTTGCGGGCGTAATCCTGCAACTCGCGCCGCGCGGCGTCGAAGGCCTCGCGAATCGCCACTGCGAGGTCATCCTCGGACTGCCGATCAACGCTCAACTCGCCACCCGGAAGTCTTAGATCGATTCGCACCTTGAACGGACCGCCGCGGTGGTGATGGCCAACGTCGCCTTCCACGGTGACGTGGCAACCGCTGATACGCCCACGCTCGTAATAGCGCTCGAGTCTCGCGGCCTTTTCCCGGATTTCGGCTTCAGCGGCCGCATTCAAGGTGAAATTGCGGGCGGTGATTTGCAAATCGCGTTGCATGTCTCATCCTCGGCGCACTTTGCGTGATAACTTCTTCTTTCTCTACCTTGGGCACCGGCATCTTTACTTCGGCAACACCCTGATGAGCCCACAAGCAAGCAATGATCACACCACGTCAGAATATCGTGTACTCGCAGGCGTTCGCGTCGTAATGACTCCGATGGCGCCAGTGCTGTTTCCATTAGCGCCACGCTTCGGTTGCACAGAATTTGCTCGCCCGATGCAAGTAGAGCCAATGACACTGGCGATCGGTGCTGAGGTTGGATGCAGGCTGGGAGCCGGCATTAGAATGCGGGGCAGGGTTTTTAAGCAGTGCGTCTCTGTCGCAAGCCGCGATTGCCGTTCTTCAGGAGCGCTACCCCGTCGCGACGAGACCGGGCGGCAGATTGAGGATGCCTCCGGAATGCTGAACCGGGGCGGTTGGTGGGCGAGAAGCGCGTCGACGTGAACGCGTCTGTGGAAAGGGAATTGAAGCACCTCGGGCCGGTCGGTGACGAAGCGATGGCATTGATGCGCCGACCGGGTCGATAAGCGGATCCGCGATCGCCGAAGAACTCAAACGGCGGTTTCCGGTTGCGCTGGAGATCGAGCCGGGTCTTCACTTGCGGATGCAGGCCGCTTTTCAGGAACACGTCGACGCCGCAGTTTCAAAACGGTGAATTTGCCAACCGATGCCAGCCCGCAGGCTGTGCGTGAAATCTTCCTGACGGCACACGAGCTTGGGCTCAAGGGCGTGACCGTCTACCGCTACGGATCGCGCCCAGAGCAGAGGTGAGCATTGTAGACGACAGCGAAACGCCGGATTGCCGGGAATGCGAGCGCCGGATGGCCGATTCACGAAAAATCATTAGCGACGCCGCGGCCGCGAAGCGTGGCGCTAACGAACACGTCCGGCCGCCCGAATGAGGAAAGCGGATAGAGTTGGAGCATCCGGCCACGGATATCCGGGCGGAATTCGCAGCCGTTTCGAGCGCACATTGGCTCGCAACACGGCCCTGATTAACGCCAGTGAGCCTACCAGCGCTTGAGCATTCGGAGCATCGCGCTTTTCTTGACCTGATGATCCTGCATCCGCTGGAGGATATCGTCCAGAGCTGTCACTGCCTCGCACAGGTGCGGCCCCTTATTGAGCATCACGCACTCCGCGCGTTCCCCCATCGCGGCGTCGGTAATCTCGGCCCGTGACGGAAGTCCCTTCTTGGCGAGACTCTCCAGCACTTGCGTCGCCCAAACCACGGGCATGTGGGCCGCCTCGCACACCCATAGGATCTCCTCCTGGATCTCTGCCATCCGTTCATAGCCGCATTCCACGGCCAGGTCACCCCGCGCGATCATCACGCCCGCCGCGGGACGACGCATCGCGGCGAGCACCAGGGAGGGGAGATTGTCGAATGCCTTGCGCGTCTCGATCTTGAGCAGGATGCCGATGTCGGGACGGCCAAGCCGGGCCAGATGCGCCTCGAGGGCTTCCACGTCGCTGCGCGAGCGCACAAAGGACATGCCAACGATATCGGCTTGCTCCGCGACCGCCTGGAGATCTTGGAGGTCCTTCGGCATCAGCGAAGCAATACTCAGATCGCTCTCCGGCAGATTGATGCCTTTGTTCGAGCGCAGTTTGCTACCTGCCGCGCCGGCGTGAGTAATTTCAATGGTGGCTTCCGAATCGACGACATTTTTGATAACTCCGCCGATCTTGCCATCGTCAAACCACACTCGCTCGCCCGCCTTGATGTCGCCGAGAATCTCCGGGATGGTACAGTTTATGGTTGCCGGACGCAGCACGCGTCCGTCCTCGTTCACCTCCGGGCCTCTGCCCAAGCGTAATTTATTCGACAGCACCACGGTGTCGCCTTTTTTAAGGACGATGGGCTGATCCAGCGCGGGCAACCGTCCGACGTGCAGGACACAATCAAGCTCGCCCTTGCGGCGCAGCTCCATTCCTGAAGCGAGATAAGAAGTGCGGGCGCATTCGGCTTCGACGCGCTCGCCGTTTACCCTGGTCACGACTATTCGCCGAGAAGATCCTCGCGCATCGGTAAATTCGATCTGATCTCCGGCTCGGAGCGAGGTTAGATCGCCGGCGGCGACGGGAATCGATAGGAACTCCGCCCCATTCGCAACCGCGCCCGTATGCGTCTGTGGAACAAGGCAGATTCGCGCGGGCTTGAGCACCATTCCAGTAACATCACGCTCGGGGCGGACCTTGATCACTTCGGGGCCGGTTTCCATCGGGCCAACCCGCAGTTTGGGGCCGGCGAGATCCATCGACAGCCGGCAATTCCTGCCGAGTTCGTGCCTCGCGCGCTTGAGATGCTCGGCCATCGCCACCCACGCCTGGCGGTCGTCATACGAGCAGTTGACGCGCATGCAGTCCATGCCGCCGGCGACCAAATCGCGAACCAGTTGATAGTCCGATGCGGCTTCACTCGGCATCGTCACCATGATCCGCACCGCACGGTTGGCCGGGCTGGGACCGAGCAGCGTCTCGGTATGCTCACGCAACAACCTGTTGCCCTCTGAAAAATCGAGCGCGCGGGGCAAATGTTGCCACGAGCGACCGGCCAGTCCGTGGACCGCCGCGAGCACCGCGTCAAGCGTCGCCATCACGTGGGCTTCCGCGCGCCCCAGTGAGGAGAGCCCCAACTGGGCCAGTTCCTCCTGCAGATTGCGGATGTCGCGATGGCGCAGTGCGATATAGTGCGCGAGGTTACGGGAGCTTTTCAGATAGGTTGGGTCGATGCTGCCAGCCCGGGTCGCAAAGGCGCTCTCGTACTCGGCAAGCGACGACCTGATCTCGCTTAAGCGCTTGATAAGATCGTCGAGTTTCGCTTGTTTCGAAACTGCGGTCGACGTCACTGTTTCTTTCAATCAGAATGCCTGCGGATCTTTGACCATAGCAGTTTGTCGGGAATCTTGCTCTACGGTTTGATGAACAGCGCGTTACGCCGGTATTTTGGAAGCAGGTAAGCAAGCGTAACAGCTAAGTAACTCAACCTGCTCATCGCTTACGACACGCGGGAAGTGCAATGCTATTCTTCCGTAAGATCTAAGCCACCCATTTTAAGTGTGAGTTGGCCTTCGTGAGCGCGCGAGTAGGGCAGGCTTTAGCGGTGGTCGCCAAAGCGCCGCCCGCAGCGACGAAGGCGGAGCGGATAGAACTCGCAAAGAATGCGTCCGTCGACGACGCAGTCGCGGTCGTCTTCGCAGCATGTCTAAGGCATTGGACCGCGAACGAAGCGGCGGCGCTGAGTGGTCTGGATCCCGAGGGAGTTCACGAAATGCGCGTGGCGCTGCGACGCATACGCGCGGCGCTCTCAGATTTCCGAGAAATCATTCCCGTCGCCCAAGTTGCTTGGCTGAAACGCGAAACCAAGTGGCTCTTAACAAGTCTCGGTACGGCCCGCGACTGGGACGTCTTTCTCTCCGAACTGCTTGCGCCGGTTGAAGCTGCCCGACCGGGAGACGCTGCGCTGGCCAAATTGCGGATGGCAGCCGAGACGGAAAGGGAGAAGGGCTATACAAGAGCGCGGCGCGCGATTCGATCACCGCGTTATTCCGCGCTCCTGGCGCGGATGCACCGATGGCTGTCGACTAAGTTCTGGCGCCAAGGTAGCAACAGAACGCGAAGATCTTTCGACGAGCCCGCAGTAAAGTTAGCCGGTCGGTTGTTGACGAAGAGGCATAAGGCGGTGCTCAAGCTCGGCCGCGACTTTAAGAAGCTTTCAGCCCAGGAGCGCCACCAACTGCGGATCGCGCTCAAGAAGCTTCGGTACACCGCGGAGTTCTTTCGCTCCCTTTATCAGAGGAAGCGCGAGAAGGCCTATTTTCGCGCGCTCGCTCAGCTGCAGAACAGCCTGGGCCACTTGAATGACATCGTGGTGGCGGAACACCTGCTCGGGCGCCTGTCCGCCGCAGGCGACGATCGAAGAATCTCTGACCGTCTATCTAACGCGGCTGGCATCGTCATAGGCTGGTATATGCAGAGCGCGAGCAGTTCGGAACTCCGAGCTAAAGCGAACTGGCGCGAGTTCCGCCATTGCGACGCTTTCTGGTAGCAAGGTCGTGATGGGTCGCGCCCTTGCCCGGTGATGACCCCTGACGACGAGCGCGATCTGACCCTGGGCGACGACATCGCCCACATGGACGACTCGGCCCTGGCGCACGCGACCGAGCAGTCAGCATAAGTCTCCGGGCGCTTGGGTCCCAAGTTGCGCCTTCGTTTGGACTATGCGTGCGACCCCGGTGCGCGTGATCAAGTCCACCAGTTTGCCCGCATCGACGACCACGAGACGACCGCTGTTCGCTTCGTTCATTTTGTGTATCGCGTCGATCGCGCTGGCCTGGGGTCCGATCTCAAGGCCCGGCTCGAGCGCAAGCATTATGTCCTGCACCTCCTTGTGCGCTCGCTCTTCGGGCTTGCAGTGACGAACCTGCGATAGCGACAGCAAGCCAAGCACGCGCTCATCCGAAACCACAGGAAAGCCGCCGTAGCCGAACCGCAGAAAATATTGTTCGATAGCTTCCCCGAGGGGTAGCTCGGGGGCTAGCGTCATCGGCGCGCGAGTCATGATGTCGCTGACGCGGACGTGCCGCAGGGCGTGCTCGACAATCATGCCCTGATAGCCGCTTGCCGCCGCGCCACGCAGGAACAGCCCGATGAAGATCAGCCAGAGGCCGCCGACCAGCGCTCCACCGAAGATCTCGAGCACGCCGAGACCGATCAGCCCCCAGCCGATGCCGCTGCCCCACTCCGCCGCGCGCGCCGTGGCCGCCGGAGTACAGATCGAGGTCGACTCTCGGCAGGTCACCCCATGGCTTCCATAGAGCTCGAAATCTCGCGGCGAATGCGCGTCACTCGATATCACGAGCTTCACGCCGGCATGCTTGGCGGCCATGCACGCGGTGTCGGTGAGATCGAGCCGGTCGGGTTGCGAATTTACCTCGAGCGCGCACCTCTCCTCGCGCGCCACGCGCAATACCTCGCCCAGGTCGAATTCGCTGGGTTCCCGATGTCCGATCAGGCGGCCGCTCGGATGACCGATCACGTCGACGTTTGGATTGCGAATCGCCTTGATCTACCGCCGCGTCATCTCGCGCGGATTCTGCTCCAGCTTGTAGTGGACGGAGGCGACCACCCAATCGAGCTCGGCCAACACGTCATCGGACAGGTCGAGGCTTCCATCGTCGAGAATGTCTACCTCGATGCCGCGAAGTAGTTTCACACCGCGCAGGTGTCATGACAGCGCTGCCTTTCAGGTTCGTTGAATGGTAACTGCACTCCGAGGCTTCGCAGCGGGGCGCAGGAGGCGAGGATAGAGTCATTCACCCATTCTGGGGTAAAGGCGCGCCGCAATCGCGACGAGAACAACGAATGTGGCCACCAGCACCGCGCTATCCGTCGAGAGTCCGATCCGGCTTGCCGTGGTGGGAAGCATCAGCCCACGCAGCGCATCGACTTCGTAGGTTAGCGGATTGAGGCGAGAGATAATCTGCAGCCAGCGCGGCATCAGGTGGATCGGATAGATAGCGTTGCTGGCAAAAAAGATGGGCATCGTCAGCACTTGCCCGATGCCTAGGAACCGCTCCCGGGTTCGTACGATGCAAGCCACAATCACCGAAAAGGTAGAGAAGAGTGCTGCGCCGAGCGCGATGAAGACGATCACGCCGAGGACGTGTCGAACTTGAAAGCTCACCTGGATGCCTAGAATCAGCGCAAGCACATAAACGACGATCGCCTGCGAGAGCCCTCGCACGGTCGACGACAAGGCCTTGCCGAGCACGAGCGCGCTGCGCGGCGCCGGGCTCACCAGGTAGCGGTGCAGAACGCCCAGATCCCGTTCCCAAATGGTGTTGATGCCGTAGAAAATCGCCACGAACAGCACGCTCTGCCCAAGGATGCCGGGTACCAGAAAGTCGAGGTAGCGCGTTCCTCCGCTGGTGATCCCCCGGACTTGGGCCATGACCTGGCCAAACAGGAGAAGCCATAGTGCAGGCTGCACCGCCCGGGTCGCGAGCTCCAGGGAGTCGTGGCGCAGCTTGCGCACTTCGGCATCAGAGACGGCGAAGATTTGCCAGCCGTAGTCAGAGATTGCTGACATCGGAGCCTTTTAGCGATGCTCGCGGATGCTCTGCCGCGCCCGCTGCGCTTGGGTATATCCGCCGCCGGGTTGGATCTCGACGCCGATAAAGTGGGCAAAGACATCGTCGAGCGTCGCCCCGGGCTCAACTTGCGCCTTGAGCTCGGCCGGTGAGCCAACCACCTCGATCCGTCCGTCGTGCATCAGCGCGATACGGTCGCAGAGCGCGTCCGCTTCTGCCATGTCATGCGTGGTTACAAGTATCGTCATCCCGAGAGCCTCACGCAGTGCGCGGACACGATCCCGCACGACCCGCCGAGCCATCGGATCAAGCCCGATGGTGGGTTCGTCCATCATTAGGACCTTCGGACGATGCAGCATGCTCTGGGCTATTTCGAGCGCTCGTATCATGCCTCCCGAGTAGTGATGCACCAGGCGGTCGGCGGCCTCCGTCAGATTCATCGCGGCAAGCGCGTCGGCTATGCGCTGCGCGCGCTCGCGCCGCGGAATCGCATACAGGCGGGCAGAGAGGAGCATGTTCTCGTAACCCGTGAGCGATCGGTCCGCGGACAGAAACTGTGGAACATAACCGATGCGCCGACGCACTTCGGCAGCTTGCGCGACGATGTCAAAACCGGCAACCCGTGCAGTTCCGGATGAAGGCGGCAGGAGGGTCGTCAACATCTTGATTAGCGTGCTCTTGCCGGCGCCGTTTGGGCCAATGAGGCCAAAGATCTCGCCTTGCAGCACGGTCATCGAGACATCAGCCACGGCGACGAGATCACGAAAGCGGCGCGTAAGCGCTTCAGTGACGATTGCCGGCTCGGCATTCGGCTCCAAAGTGGTGGTTCTGCTATTGCGATTAAACACAGCGTTCCGAGCGGCCTCTCCTCTGCCGGCTAGCCGAGTGGCTACCATATCAGCTTGTGGCCCGTCCGTTTCCTCCCGCGTAATAGCGTCCGAAAAAATCAAGGCGTATTTAGCGTCATTCCGTAAGCGGCTGGTTCGAACAGCACGCTGTCGGATAGGCGCGCGTCCACGTGCAGATGGGCGCCGATCGCAATTCCGAGTAAGGTAGGCGGCGTCGACTGGCGGTGCGAACCTGCCTCAGTAAATGCGGCGAAGGCGCTGCGGATGGCGCGCGCCGGCAGGGTAAATTCGACGGCCGCATCGGCATCATGGTGGTCCGAGGTCGCGGGCAGCGTTGTGTTGCGCGGGCCTCACGGCACATTCGCCGACGTTTCGACCCTTGATCAGACGTTAGCCATGATTACAGCGTGCGGAAAGTACATCGCAGACTGCCGGTTTGGCAAAGCGCTGCAAAATGCCGGGCGCGATCTCGCTCCTGGTATCCACGGACGGGCAAAGGACTACTCTTTCACCGGATGCCATAGTGTGCCGCTGAAGTGACACTGCGGTCCAAACAGGTTACGGTCGGCGAAGCTGGGTCGATAGACGAACGTTCCAGGAAACAACGACCACTCCGAAGCGGTGTTCTGGTAGTAGCGCCCGCGGCGTTCGGCGGGCGTGAAACTCCCGTTACCGCCGATATCCTCCAGCCGCAGGCCTGCGAGGCTCGCGATCGTCGGCCAGGTCACCTCGGGATGCCCGCTCCATCCCCTGCGATAGCGCGCGTCGCAGGCCTCAAACAACGCATGGGAGACGCGGCAGAACGGCATAAATCCCTTCACCCGGCGCTCCAGCGGCACGTCTTCGCCGCCGCCGACAAGGGTGCTCCAATGCGCCCAGTTCGGATTCTCCGCCCACGTTTGCAGCGCGGTGCACAGCAAGTCCGCGTCGGAAGACGACAGGTCTGTGAACAGCCGGGGCCATGCACCGCTGAAGCGTACGTCGTATTCGATAATCCAGTAGTAATCATAGGCAGGCCGCTCGAGAAAAAACTTCATCGGTACCAAATCCGCATTACCGATGAAATTGCCCGGATTGAAGCTTGAAATTTTGTTCCGATAGGGCAACGAACGCAGATCGTCCGCCGAATACTCCAGCGCAGGGACGCAATCTATGCCGTCGAGGGCGCCCGCCGTCTGGCAATAGCCTACCGCGAATATATCGAAGCGGCTCCCCAGTTCAGCGCGGAGCCGCGCCAGTTCGCGCAGCACCGCCGGCGAGCGAAAGTGCGAATAGTATAAAATCACCTCGCGCTTCGTCGTCGCACGATTTGCGCGGTCATTTGCAGAACCCGGCCGACTCCATCCCAGCCGCACGAGTATGGCGGCCCACCGATCCGAACGTGCCTGCGGCCGGCTATTTTGAGCTGTCATTTTTTGAGCGGCTGCGCGGGCCATCAAACGCTGCATCTACGCTGCTGCAGCAATCACATCCAGAACGAATACGGCCCGCGTATCCTGATCGCGGGCCGTGTCCGGCATTGCTATGCGGCGGCGGCGTCAGCGCGTTGCGCAAGGCCGCCCTATTACTCTACGATTTGACTCCAAGGTTGACTGCGGTGGTGCAATTCACCGCCCATCCGCTCTTCACGCCGAAGCACCAAAGGACTTCGTTGTCGAGTTGCGTGCGATAGATTGGCAGATCGCCCTTGTCGCCGTGACAGGCACAGCGCCCGCAATACTCTTTTCCGCAGCAGTCCCGATAGGCGATTATGTAGTCCTTGCCGTCGACCGGATGCCTGCAGGTGCCAACCCATCCGGTGGGTGACATGATCGACCCCGCCGGACATTCGGTGAGCGTTCCACCGCAGCATCCGCAAAGATTTCCGTCGAAGCCGCAATACCGCCAGTAATCGCAGCTCATCTGGTCTCCCGGCTCGTTGGCTGAATCCGCAGCCTCAGCCGCGCGCGCGATACGCTGCACCGGCAGCAGCGGCAGTGCCATGCCGCCGAGCAGGGCGGTTCCGATCATTCCCAGCAGCCGCCGGCGAGAGGTATGCGCTGCAAGTTTACGCGCCAGTCGCTCCACCAGGTCGTCCATTGTCCATCCTTTCTGCGAAATGTTCGCAGCGGCCAGTTAGAGGCCGAACATGTTGGACGGGAAGCCGCCCATCTGATCGATCTTTCCCAGGTACCTGCCATTTTCCGCCGATAAGATTTGCAGCGCCCATGGGGCCGCGCCAATCTGCAAAATATCGGTGGAGGTCGCGGCGAAGATCAGCGGTTTGTCATCCGGGGTCACGAAGATTGCGGCCGCTGGCTCGGGCAGCGTGAGGCGTTCGATTCGTTTGCCGTCCTTCGCGTTGAATACCCAGATCTCGGAGCCGGGTTGCTTGTGGGTCCACTCGCCGCCCTGATGCATCAGTGCGTAAAGAAGCCCGTCCGATGAATGTCCCCAAATCGGCTGGCTGCCGCCCGGCCGCCATCCCGCCGCACGCTCCTGATCCGTGGTCAGCGACCAGGTCGACCCAGGGGTGGGCGGATCGGTCGACATGTCAACCGGATGAACCACTCCATGATAGGTGACGTAGTAGTTTTCGCTCTTGATAATCGCCGGCGCCGCGTAAACCGGATCCTTCTCGGGCTGGAAAAACACCGGGCTGCGCTTTTCGCCGACAGATTTGCCGTTGTCGTCGAAGTTCACCATCAGCAGCGAGCCGTCGCCGCATAGCGAAGCGAACTGGCGCTTGCCGGTCAACTGGAATTCGGCGCATCCGGTTATCGGGATCTCGCCGAGCACCTTGGACGACGCAATGTCGATCACCGTTACCGAGGTCGCCGGCGTCATGTTGGCCACCAGCAGCAGATGCCCGTCGGAGGTCGCGCCAAGCTGCAGGTTGTCGGGGCCGGCAAGCTGACGCTTGGGCGGTATTACTACCTCGCTCACTGGGTTGAGGGTCGCCGTGTCGTAAAAGGTGATGACATCGGTGCGCGTGCCGCGCGTGCCGCGCGAGAAAAAGGTGTCACCGAGAAAGATGCGGCTGTGGTCGGACGCTATCGCCGCCGTCGAGATCATGCCAGCCGTCAGCATACCGATAATTTTTCTCGAATCGCCGTCGACTACGTAAATCTGCGAGACAATGAAGTTGCCATAGAGCGGCGCGTTGATCAGCACCCAATGCGGATTGGGAGCCGGCATCTTGCGCACTCCGACGCCTTCGGCGGGTGGCTGGGTGTATGGAAATTGCAGTGTAGGGCTGCTGGGAACCTGCGCGAAAGCCGGGCCGGCCAGCAGCGCAAGCATTGGAGCAAGTCGAAGTAGTCGCCGCCGTAGGCCAGTCACCATCCGGTCCTCCCCCAGAAGGTTTTCTTTCCGCCGATTCGGTCGAATTGATCCTGGAGCCCAAATTTATACTGAGCGCGCTTCGAGCAAGTCAAGTTATGTGTCGCCAGGTGCGCGCCGGAGAATGCAGCAATGCGCGCCGCCGCGGCGCAGCACGTAACGCCGCCAGCGATTTCCCACCCCGGCGCCGCTCACATCGGTCAGTCGGTGACCGCGCCAACTGACGCCGATGAGACCTGCGCCGCGTACTTGGCGAGCACGCCGCGAGTGTAGCGCGGGGCGGGCGGCTTCCAGGCCGCGCGCCGGCGCGCAATCTCGTCCTCGGGCAGGTTGAGTTGCAGTAGGCGTTTGTGCCCGTCGATGGTTATCGAGTCGCCCTCCTTTATAAGCGCGATCAACCCGCCCACCGCGGCTTCAGGTGCGACGTGGCCAACCACCAATCCGTAGGTGCCGCCCGAGAAACGTCCGTCGGTGATGAGGCCGACCGAATCGCCGAGGCCCGCGCCGATGATGGCCGAGGTCGGCGAAAGCATCTCGCGCATCCCGGGTCCGCCCTTGGGCCCTTCGTATCGGATCACCAGCACGTCGCCCTTTTTGATCTTGCCTGCGAGAATCGCTTCGAGCGTGTCTTCCTCGCGATCGAACACCCGCGCCGGCCCGGTTATTTCCTGATGCTTGATCCCGGTTACCTTCGCCACCGCGCCCTCGGTGGCGAGGTTGCCGCGCAGGATCGCGAGATGTCCCTCAGCGTACATCGGATTGTCCCACGGACGGATCACGTTCTGGTCCTTGCGCGGCGTCTCGGGAACTTCGGCGAGCGTCTCGGCGATAGTGCGTCCGGTGATGGTCTGTTCGCCGCCGTGCAGGATTCCGTGGGCGAGCAACATCTTCATCACCTGCGGAACGCCGCCCGCGCGATGAAATTCCGTGGTCACGTAGCGTCCCGAGGGCTTGAGATCGCAGAGTACCCGGGTGCGCTGGCGGATGGCTTCGAAATCGTCGATGGTCAGCGGGACGTTGGTGGCGTGCGCGATCGCGAGCAGGTGAAGCACCGCGTTGGTCGATCCGCCGACCGCCATCACCACCGCGATCGCGTTCTCGAAAGCCTTGCGTGTCATGATCTGGCGCGGCAGCAGGCCGCGATGCACCGCCTCGACCAGTACTTCGCCCGAACGCGCGGCGCTCTCGGCCTTCTCGACGTCCTCGGCCGCCATAGTCGAAGAGTACGGCAGGCTCATCCCCATCGCCTCGATCGCCGAGGACATGGTGTTGGCCGTATACATTCCGCCGCACGAGCCGGCGCCGGGGCAAGCATGGCGCTCGACCTCGAGCAACTCGGCCTCGCTGATCTTGTGCGCGCTATACTCGCCGACCGCCTCGAAGGCGCTAACAATCGTCAGGTCGCGGCCATTCAGATTGCCGGGCTTGATGGTGCCGCCGTAAACGAAGATCGCCGGGATGTTCATCCGCGCAATCGCGATCATCGCGCCCGGCATATTCTTATCGCATCCGCCTACCGCGACCACACCGTCCATGGTCTGGCCGCCGCAGGCGGTCTCGATCGAATCCGCGATGACCTCGCGCGAGACCAGCGAATATTTCATGCCCTCGGTGCCCATCGCGATCCCGTCGCTGACCGTGATCGTGCCGAATGTCTGCGGCATCGCGCCCGCGCCGCGCACCGCGGCTTCGGCGCGCTTGGCCAGCGTGTCGAGTCCCATGTTGCACGGCGTGATCGTGCTGTAACCGTTGGCGATGCCGATGATCGGCTTGTTGAAGTCGCTATCGCGAAAGCCCACCGCGCGAAGCATCGAGCGATTGGGCGCGCGTTGCACGCCTTCGGTTATCAGTTTGCTGCGCAGCTTTTCGGCCATCGGTCTTTCTCCCTGGACTAAATGGATCCTCACGCGCCCGGGCACCGGGCCAACGGAGTTTATCGCCGATTCGCCGCCGATGGGAAGCCGCGCGCCCCAAAGCCGACATCGCCGCGGAAGTGCTCACAAAGCGCAACCTCTGTATCATCGAGCGAGGAGCGGCAACCGATCGCGGCACGCAAAGAGCACAAAAATGAAAGTGAGTCCCTTCGCAGGAACGCCGGCCGACGCGGCCTCTCTCGTCAACGTTCCGAATCTCATCACGGCTTACTATGCCGAACGCCCCGATCCGTCGGTGCCGGCGGAGCGCGTGGCCTTCGGCACTTCCGGCCATCGCGGCTCCTCTTTCAACAGGGCTTTCAACGAGCGCCATATCCTCGCTATCAGCCAGGCCATCTGCCTCTACCGCAAGCAGCAGAGCATCGACGGCCCCTTGTTCCTGGGAATCGACACGCACGCGCTCTCCGTGCCCGCGCTGACCAGCGCGCTGGAGGTGATGGCGGCCAACGAAGTCGAGGTGATGATCGCGCAAGGCGATGAATACACTCCCACGCCCGTGCTCTCCCATGCGATTCTCACATACAACCGCGGGCGCAAAAGCGGACTGGCCGACGGAATCGTCATCACCCCCTCGCACAATCCGCCCCATGACGGCGGCTTCAAGTACAACCCGCCCAACGGAGGACCGGCCGCGGGCGCCATCACCGGCTGGATCGAAGCGAGAGCGAACGAACTCCTCGAGTCCGGCCTTAGCGGTGTGAAGCGCGTCCCCTACGAGAAGGCTCTTCACGCCGCGACGACGCATCGGCATGACTACCTCGATGCTTACATCAGCGATCTCGCCAATGTGATCGACATGGAAGCGATTCGCGGCTCGAAGATCAGCCTCGGGGTGGATCCGCTTGGCGGCGCCGGAGTTCATTACTGGGGCCCCATCGCCGAGCGCTATGGATTGAATCTCACGGTGGTCAGTGACGCCGTCGATCCCACGTTCCGTTTCATGACACGCGATTGGGACGGTCAGATCCGCATGGACCCGTCGTCGCCGTACGCGATGCGGCGGCTGATCGGGCTGAAGGATCGTTTCGAGGTCGCGTTCGCTTGCGACACAGATCACGACCGCCACGGGATCGTCACGCGCAGCGCGGGTTTGCTGCCGCCCAATCACTATCTCTCCGTCGCCATCCTCTACCTGTTCCAGCACCGGCCGAAGTGGAGCGCGTCAGCGGCGGTCGGCAAGACCGTGGTAAGCAGTCAGATGATCGACCGCGTCACCGCAAAGCTGGGCCGCAAGCTCTACGAGGTGCCGGTCGGTTTCAAATGGTTTGTGGATGGCCTGCTCGACGGCTCGCTTGGCTTTGGCGGAGAAGAGAGCGCGGGCGCGTCCTTTATCCGTATGGATGGCGGCGTATGGACGACGGACAAGGACGGAATCGTGCCGGCTTTGCTGTCCGCGGAGATGACGGCGCGGATGAACCGCGACCCCGGAGAACTCTACCGCGATCTTGTGCACGAGTTTGGGGAATCGTTTTACGATCGCGTCGAGGCGCCGGCCACTCCGGCACAGAAGGAAATGCTGGGGCGGCTTTCACCGCAGCAGGTCAGCTCCGCGGACCTGGCCGGCGAAAAAATCCAGGCCATCCTCACCAACGCGCCGGGCAACGACGCGTCCATCGGCGGCCTCAAGGTGATCGCGAAAAGCGGATGGTTTGCGGCGCGACCGTCCGGGACCGAAGACATCTACAAGATTTATGCGGAGAGCTTCCGCGACGCCGATCATCTGCGCCGCATCGAGGAGGAAGCGCAGGCGATCGTCACCGCCGCGGTGACCGCGGCGCCAGCGCGGAAGCCCTGAGCGTATTCAAATCTGTGCTTCCGCCGCAGCGGGGCTTTTGCGCGGACGCGTGCCGCGACGCGGCTTCTTCACGGGCGTTTTTGCAGCCGGCTGCGCGTCGACATCCTGCCAAAGTTTGATTCCGCCGAGCAGGCCCTCCACGTTGCTGATTATTTTCACACCCGCAGGCGGCTCGAAGCGAATGAACTTGGAATCGCCGCCGCCGATATAAAGCTGGTCGTAGTTGAACGCGATCTTGAGATCCTCGATCGCCTCGCGCACCCGCTTGTTCCACCACTTCTTGCCCTTTTTGAGCAGCATCCGATGGCCCAACTCGTCCTCGTACGTCTTGCCGTTGTGGAACGGATGATGCCCGAGCTCCAGGTGGATACGATGGCCGTCGACGAAAACTACCGATCCGAAGCCGGTGCCGAGCGTAATCACCAGTTCCACGCCGCGGCCGGAAACGGCGCCGAGGCCTTGCACGTCGGCATCGTTGGCGACGCGCACCGGCCGCTCCAACGCGTCGTGCAGCTTTCGCTCGAGCGCGAAATTGTTCCAGCCCTTGCCCAGATTGGGTGCGGTATAGACGATGCCGTCCTTGATCACCCCCGGAAAACCCACCGAAACGCGATCGAACTTGCCCTCGGCTTTTGCCAGCTTGCGGATGATGCCGATCACCTGACGCGGCGTGGCGCCAGCGGGCGTCGGGATACGCGCGCGGTCGGTCAGCGGGCGGCCGCTCTCGTCCAGCAGCACGGCCTTGATGCCGGTGCCGCCGACATCGATGCACAGGGTGCACGGCGCTTTTTTCTCTGAGCGGCGGACGGCACGCGGCCGCGGGGAAACTGGTTTCGGATTCACCATCGAAATTGCTCCGGCGCGATTCTCGCACCATCGGCACCGCGCTGCCAGCGTTGATGAAAAACCGCTCCGCGCAATATAGGCTGGGCGCGCCCCGGCAACGCGTTTAGCGGACGCGCCAGAGAAGGAGCGCCATCGATGGAGCAAAGAGTCGCCGCATTCTTCGGTTTCGAGGCGGCCCGCACCAATCTCGGCCGCGAGGTGCTGGCCGGCCTGACTACCTTTGTCACGATGGCATACATCGTCGCCGTCAATCCGGCGATCCTGAAAGCGGCGGGCATCCCCGAGGGGCCGTCGATGGTCGCGACTGTGATGACCGCGATGTTCGGCACGCTGGTGATGGGGCTTTACGCCAACCGGCCGTTCGCGATCGCGCCCTACATGGGCGAGAACGCTTTCGTCGCGTACACGGTGGTGCGCGTGCTGGGCTTTCGATGGCAGGCGGCGCTGGCAGCGGTATTCGTCGCTGGCGTGCTGTTCGCGCTGCTGACGATCGCGCGCGTGCGCCAGTGGATGACCGAGGCGGTGCCGCCAGGGCTGCGCTTCAGCTTCGCGGCCGGCATCGGACTGTTCCTCGCCTTCATCGGGCTCAACGAGGCGGGCATCGTGACGCTCGGCATCGCTGGCGCACCGGTCAGAATTGGTGCGCTGAACTCGGCCCCGGCGCTGGTGGCGGTATTCGGCTTCGTCGCGATCGCGATGCTGACGCTGTGGCGGGTGCCGGGCGCGATCCTGATTGGAATTCTGCTCGCCGCGGCGGCGGCCTTCGCGCTCGGCGTCGCCAGTCTGCCGCCTCGATGGGTCAGTGCGCCGCCGAATCCCGCGCCGATCCTGTTCAAGCTCGATTTCAGCGCCGCGTTCGCATGGCCTTTCTTCGGCGTGCTGTTGACGATCTTCGTGATGGCGCTGGTGGACACGCTGGGCACGCTGGTCGGGGTCTCGGAACGCGCGGGGCTACTCGACGAGCAGGGCAATCTCCCGCAAATCGAGCGGCCGATGATGGCCGACGCGCTCGCGACCACGTTCGCCGCCCTGGTTGGCACGACCACCGCGGGAGCATTTATTGAATCCGCCGCCGGCGTGAGCGTTGGCGGGCGCACCGGGATGACCGCGGTGGTGACCGCGATGCTGTTCGGCGTATCGCTATTCTTTGCCCCGACGGTGACCGCGATTCCGCCGCAGGCTTACGGCCCGGCACTGGTGATGGTGGGAGCGATGATGATCGCGCCAATCAGGAAGATTGACTTCGACGACTACACCGAACTGATCCCGGCATTCGCGATAATCGCGCTTATGAGCTTCACCTACAACATCGGAGTCGGCATCGCCGCCGGCTTCGTGCTTCATCCCTGGTTCAAGGTCGCAGCGGGACGCGGGGGCGAGGTCCGGGCGGGCTTGTGGGTGCTAAATGTCCTGTCGACGCTGTTGTTCGTGTTCTATCCGTACTGACCATTGCATCGTCGGCCGCATTATTTGAGTTCTCCGCTAGGCCAAAAGAAAACCGCCGGCCGCGAAGCGGCCGGCGGTTCTTGTGAGCCTTGCGGCCAGAATTTTCGCTACTCGGCGGCGGCCGTCTTCTTGCCGCGATCGCCGTTCTTGGCGAGTTCCTGATCGATTATGCTGGTGAAGCTCTCCGTCGGCTGCGCCCCAACGACTTCGCGTCCGTCGATGAAGAAGGTCGGAGTGCCATTAACATTGAGCCTGTGGCCTTCTGCCAAATCCTTGTCGATCGCCGCGCTGTACTGGTTCTTATCGAAGCAGGCGTTGAACTTGGCCGTGTTGAGCCCGAGCTTCTTAGCGGTCGCCTTCAGGTCGGCGGGCTCGAGCTTGGATTGATCGGCAAACAGCGCGTCATGGTATTCCCAGAACTTGCCCTGCGCGTTGGCGCAGCGCGCGGCGTTGGCGGCCGGCATCGCATGCGGATGAAAGCTCAGCGGAAAATCCATAAACACCAGTTGTATCTGGTCGCCATACTTCTTATGGATCGCCTGCACCGCGTCCTCGGAGCGCTTGCAGAACGGGCATTGGAAGTCGGCGAACTCGATCACCGTCACGGGCGCATCCTTGGGCCCGAGCGTGGGATGACCCGCAGAGCCCAGATTGACATTGATGCGCGGCGCCTGGAGCAGGATCTTGGCGTCGCCCTCTTTGCGCAGCCGGGCCATCAGCTGCTCGTGCTGCTGTTGAGCGTCGCGCTGGCGCAGGGCCGCGACCAGGCGATCCTTGATCTTATCGTAGGAGCCGGCGCTCTTGAGCGCCGGAATCTTGTCCTTGTTCTCGTCGTAAAACTTCTTGGCCATCGCGTCGTTGACGTCGGCCTCCGCCTTGTCGTCGACTTCGCGCTTGACGTAGTCGGCGACGCTGAGCTTCTCCTTCTTGGCGGCCTGCTCGAGCAGATAGTCGTCCACCATCTCGTCAAGCGCCTGTTTGCGCGCGTCGTAGAGCTGGATCTTTATCTTGGCGTCGACTTCCGGCTGAGTGATCTTGTGATGCCCGATTTCCGCGAGCACCGGGCCGGAGTCGGTGGCTGCCGTGGCGCGCGCCGGAATTGCCAGCGCGATCGCAAAGGCGGACAGCGCCGTGACGGAAGCGGCCAGCGCCGCCGCCAGAAAGATACATCCGCCGGGCCGCTCCGCCGTCGGAGGAGTCGCAGTATAGTTGATCTGTTTACGCACTTAACCTGTTCGTCCTTTTGCCAAGCTCGTTGCGCCGAGCTTGATCCCGTAGACACTACCACTCCTGCGCGTGGTCCGCGACGGGGGGCCGCTGGAACGGTTATCCGGCTGCCTCACTGGATGAAGCGGGTCTTTTGATTCGAGCCGTGGTACGCATCAACGTGCCCTAACCATGCCAGGCACGCCCGATTCATCAAAAAGGATCGGCCGAGCGCTCTTCGTGTGCGCCCGGTTGCCGCGGATGTCCTGGGCCGGCCACGGCGCAGAATCGCGCGGCGCACACTCGGTCGCTGCCGCAGAGCGGCGCAACCGCCAACACAGGCCCGCCGGTCTGCGCTCTGCCAATCAACGCGTGAATTTCCTATATTGATGGGCGCTCGCGCGAGAGTGGCGGAATGGCAGACGCGCCGGACTTAGGAACGGATGCGCTGAGTTTTCCTAGGTCACGTCGGGCTACTTGGTGTCGGAAATATAGGTATTTCCGCAGATCGAAGTTACGCTGGATCATGCAGTAGAAGCAGGGAGTGGGCACTGCGTGGGCACTGAACGATACATGGCCGACCGGAATCCGCTATCTTGCATTGGGCTTCGTTACCAACGGTCTTGCGGCGTGACACGATTCAGCCACCGTTCGCTATTGGTCGAGCAGCGACCGACACGACCGCCGGCCTAGGATCTCCGATCGGAGGCGCCTCCAGGTCGATCCGGCGCTAAGAAACTCGAGTCGATAGGTGTGTAAATGCCTGGTATCTGGCGATGCCTTCCAGGTCCTCGGTAAGGCCGTACTCGCTCATCAGTTCACTGGCCTTCCATGAGATTCTCATGAACTCGGAGCATGCCTTTTCGACATTGCCATATTGAGATATGCGGCAGCCTCGATGCGATCCGTCAGGCCATAGGTCAGTTCATACGCGTTGTACCACATACCTTGGCTTGGATAGGTTCCTTTGGCCGTCCCGATGCCACTTTGGCTGTGGCCGCTAGGAACCACGGTGTTGTCGGTCTCCAGTTCGATCATCCCGCGGGACTCGGTCGCGTATGCCAACAGGTTGCGGCTACGACAATCTGCGCGGTGCCCTGGCACTGCTCAGCCAACTCAACGATGACCAGATAGTCAGCGACGTTTCGGCCGCGATCGATTATCTGAAAAGCTGCGACGATGTGAACGGCAAGGTCGGTTTGACCGGCTTCTGCACCGGCGGCCGAATTTGCCTGAACCACCTGCCGCAATCCCCGGGTCACGGCCGCGGGCGCCTTTTTATGCCAGCCCCATCACCATGTCGTTCCCCGGCCAGCGCCGCTGCTGCTGAGCTGAAGGTCCGCGCGCCTTGAACGCTTCGACGCCTCTACATCTCATGCGCTGAGCGCCCCAGGCGAGCGGTAGCTCGGTTCTAGCGTTAGCGTTCGTCGGGCGTTTAGAGGAATTTCTGTCTGCGCCGCGGTGACTCGATCTCTCATATGCAAGTGAAATCGCTGGCAACGTTCGTTTCGCTGTTGGAATTGAGTAGCGACCGATCCGTCACTTATGCGACTACCTTCGCAACCGTCATCTCTTCATGATTCGATCGAGATGTCGATGATGCATTCACCGCTTCGAGAAAGGCTCGCGAGCTTGAGATCCATCCAAACAGTTTCTCAATCACCAGCAATGAGGCTTCGTGGTTGCTGCGAAGCGCGCCAGAGCCGATGGGTTCCGCAGTGCAGTCCGAAAGTAACAGACAGCGATAGCCTCGAAACATAGCGTCCCGCAATGTCGATTCGACGCATACGCTGGTTGTGCATCCGGTAAAGATTAGATCCTTAACGCCGCGTTCTTTCAGAGCGGCGTCCAGGGTCGTTTGGTAAAAAGCGCTGTACCGGTTTTTCGAGATGACTAGGTCACCGGGCCGAGGCGCGAGCTCAGGGACTATTTCCGTGTTCCAGGTGTCCTTGACCAAGATCCGTCCCTCCCGTCCGTCCGGCGCTATGACTCGTTGTCCGATAGAGAACAGTTGGTTCTTTATCCGGTGTGGATCGTCTCGGGCACCGAGGTCACTCAGGTCCGGCTGATGCTCCATCTTGACGTAAACAACCTGAACGCCCGATTTCCATGCGGCTGTTAGCACTGAAGAGATGAACGGTATTGCGCTTCGAACTGCTCCGATGTCGATACCTGCCCGGTCGAACCCACCGCCTGGTGTACAGAAGTCGTTCTGCATATCGATCACCAAGATCGCGGTCCTGGCCAAGTCGATTGTGAGTGGCTCCGGTACCGCCTCAACTGTCACTGCCGAGGCTCTTGATTCCATGGTTGTTTCCATCCTTGGTGAATGATGCTCGCTTTGCCCTCGTTTTAACAGCGGCCGAGGCATCATTAGGCTGCCCTCGAACGTTCAATCCTCTTCGTGGTCCCATCGAGCGCGGCATCCCGTGCTCGCAGTGAGGCGACGAGGGTCGGCAGAGCGCGATAACCAGGCACCGCTCGGAGGTCCCGCGACCTCGCCATCCTCTTGACACGTTCTCCCAGTTACAATCTGACCCGGCTGCGCTGACGGTGGCGCTGCTTCGGGGTTGCGAAGATTCTTGAGGTTGACGCTAGCGTTGCGCGGTGAGCAGTGTCAGCCGTCTGGCCTTTTCCTGGCGGAGGTATTTCCCACCGGCCAGGAAGCCCATCAACAAAGGAGTGGTCCGATGAAATTTCTAGTGATTAGAAAACCGCGTACAGGAACCGGCATGACGCCTACCGTCCAGATGATTCGCGCACAGAAGGAAGTGGTGCTGAGCGCTGTTAAACGTGGGGAGGCGGACTGCACTTACGCCTTTTTGGGAGGTGGTGGTTTCAGTATTCAGAACGCCAATTCCGCAGAAGAGTTGAATCAGAGGCTTATGGGCTCGCCGCTTGGCCTCTTCTATGAATTCGATGTGCGGGCGCTCGCTGATTACGGTCAGTTCATGGACACCGTGGCCCAAGCCTTCGAAAAGCAGAGTCACTAGGTCACAACACTTCCGCATGCACTACTCGCGCCTTACGGGCGCGAGTAGCGGCGCGACTGTTCTACGCGACGCGCAGCATCTTCCTTGGCGCGGGTAGCGCCGGGCGCGTCTGTAGCAGCTCCGCCGCCTTCTGCGTCTCAGCACGCAGCGCTTCGAGCGTCCAGTGGGCATAGGTTTTGGTCATGACCGTGCTCGCGTGCCCGAGCAGCGGGGCGATTGCATCGAGCGGCACGCCTGCCTCAAGCGAGTTGGTCGCGAAGATGTGCCTCAACCTGAATAGATGCGGTGGTAATCAGCCAACTGTGCAAAGTTCTTGGGATCGTCCGATCTCTTCACATCGCCTCGCACAGTCAGAAGTTCGGGCGAAGTGCTAGGTGCGTGCGTCGAAGAACGAGAGAGCCTGCCACGGTGCTGTCTCGTGAAAGAAGAACCGTCGCTCGTCCGCAAGAGCGTGGCCCATTCATGACCGACACCCGGACCACGTAAGATCGTTTGTAAAGCCGAGTCCGTGACCTCAGTCTCCCACCCATTGCGTTTTGAGTAGTGGCAGGCCGAGAGTAAGGGACTGTTATTGGTGCGATGATGTGCGCGGACGAGGCGGAGCGGAGGAAGAATGAGGCTCGAGGAACTGACGATCGGCGAGGCGGGGGCAGCGCTTCGCCGCGGCGAGATGACGGCGGCCGCCTACGCCGAGGCGCTGCTCGAGCGCTGCGCCAGGGTGGCGTCGCTCAACGCCTTCATCGCGCAGGATGCGGCCACGGTGAGGTCCGCGGCGCGGCGCGCCGACGAGGCGCGGAAGGCGGGCGGTCCCCTGGGGCCCCTCCACGGCGTGCCGCTCGCGATCAAAGACAACGTCGATACCGCGGATCTGCCGACGACCGGCGGCACAGCGGGTCTCAAGGCAAACCGGCCGAAGCGGAACGCGCCCGTCGCGCAAAAACTCCTCGACGCCGGCGCCATCTTGTTCGGCAAGGCCAACCTGCACGAGCTTGCCTTCGGCGTCACGAACAACAACAAATCCTTCGGGGCCGCGCGCAACCCATACGATCCGTCGCGCATTCCCGGTGGCTCGAGCGGCGGGACCGCGGCGGCTGTGGCGGCGCGGTTGGTAGCCGGCGGGATCGGCTCGGACACGGGCGGCTCGGTGCGCATTCCGGCGGCGCTCTGCGGAATTGTCGGCTTCCGCCCGACGACGGGGCGCTGGTCCGCCGCCGGCGTCGTCCCGATCTCGCCCACGCGCGACACGCCCGGCCCCATGACGCGCAGCGTCGCGGATTGCGTCCTGCTCGACGGCATCGTCACCGGCGGGGCCACCGCCCTCGCGCCCGCCACGCTCCAGGGAATGAGACTCGGCGTGCCCCGCGGCTATTTCTGGGAGAACCTCGACGGCAATCTGGCGCGCCTTCTGGAGGATGCGCTGGCGCGGCTGCGCGATGCTGGCGCCGTGCTCGTCGAGGGCGACGTCGTCGATGTGGGGCGGCTCAACAATGCCGCCACCTTCCCCATCGCGCTCTACGAGGTAGTGCGGTCGCTCAAGGCCTATCTCACCTCGCACGAGGTCGGACTCGATCTCGCCGGCCTCATAGCGGCGGTCAAGAGCCCGGACGTGAAGGACGTGCTCGAGGCCGCGACTGGCGCCGGCGCTGTGTCGGAGGCGGCATATCGCGAGGCGCTCAAGAATCGCGCGGCGCTACAGGAGAGTTTTCGTCGCTATTTTCGAGAGCACAGCGTGACCGTCGCGCTCTTGCCCACGACGCCGCTGCCAGCCGCAAAGATCGGCGAGGACGAGACTACGCTCTTGAACGGCGCCGCGGTGCCGACCTTCCCGACCTTCATCCGCAATACCGACCCTGGCAGCGTCGCCGGCGTCCCGACGCTGAGCCTGCCGGCAGGGATCACGAAGGCGGGGCTTCCGGTCGGGCTCGAGCTCGATGGGCCGGAAGGCAACGACTATCAGGTGCTTGCGGTGGGCTGTGCCATCGAGGCCGTGCTGCCAAAGCTGCCGGCACCTCCATTTCCGAAGTGATCGCGCGAACCCGCGCCAAGGATCGTGAAGTGAGTCAAGATTCAACCGGCGTACTGAGTCTCGGCGCTTAGCGCTACTGCGGCGAGCCGCCGCAGCTCGAGAACGTCACTGAACAGAAGGGCGGTCGCCGCTTGTCGGGCGGATTGTCAGAACCGCGGGCTTGACAGCGTCGCATCAAACCTCTCCGAACAACGCGTCAAAAGATCGCTCGCATCATCTGGGCGGCGGTTGCTGAATCGCAACTGCCTCTGCCGTTACAATCCTGCTTTTTTTGTCCACGGAAATGTCTCCTAGCGACCCAGGTCATCGAGCAGGGCCTTGGCGTCCTTCAGGTCGCGGGTGTCGAAACCCTCGGTGAACCAGCCGTAGATGTCCGCGAGCATCGTGCGAGCTTCGTCGCGCCGCCCCTGCTTCGTGAGCAGCCGGGCAAGGCTCGTCGTGGCGCGAAGCTCAAACCATTTCGCGCCATGCCGGCCGGCGATCTCGATCGCTTTGCGAAAGCAACCTTCCGCCGAGGCGGTTTGCTCGGCACCTTTCATCAAAAGCAAATCGCCTTCGAGCCGGTAGTAGTCTGGCTCGTAGAACTTGGCGCCGGTGGCTTGCGCAAAGGCCACAGCTTCCGAGACGAGCTTGAGGCCCTCCTCGATGCGGCGCGCTTCGAGCAGACCCTCGAGAAGTTGCGACGTAAAGTGTGCAACCCTTGTAGACACGCCAATCTCATCAAGTTGATCCAAACCCGCCCTCAACTCGGTCACTCCCAGGTCGGGCTGTCCCAGATGCGCGCGCGCCCAACCGCGCTGCAAGGTCGAAAACGCCAGCTCCCAGTGGAATCCATACTGTGACGCCAGCGCGATGTTTTGTTCCGCATAATCCAGCACTGATTGAGGCTCCCGAATCAGCAGATGAAGCCATCCGGCTATACTGCCAATCACTGCCTTCGGGGATGGACGGTCGTGGGCAACTGCTATTGCCTGTTTGATTTGCGAACGAGCTTGATCGGCGTAGCCAAGAAAGATCGAGGTTGTTGCCAGCAAGCCAGCGGCCAAAACGCGAGGATCACCCATGTAGAAATCAGCTTCGAGTCGTGCCGGGGCGGGCAGGTGCAGCGCCCGCTCGAAATATCCCCGCGCGGCTCGCCATTCGCCCAGCCACCACATCACCTCGCCGATGTGCGTGTAGGCGACAAGCTGGTTCATGGGATCGCGAGTGGAGTCAGCTAGGCGAAGGAGTCGCTCGCTCACTTCCTGTGCTTTATGGACCTGTCCCCTAAAGAGAAAGAGGCCACTGGATCGTCCGAGCAGTTTGCACAGTTGGGCGGAATCTCCGAGCGCCTCGCACGAAGCTATGGCCTTTTCGAGGGTTTCTTCCACGGCGGCTGCCGCGGGCCCGAGGATGGCAGCATGCGCGGCCACCAGAACGAGCTGAAGGTCAAGCTCGCGCCTGGCGCGCTCAGGGCTCGGAGCCTGGTCGTGTAACAATTTGAGGCCCGCATCGACTTGAGCAACGGCCTCGGAATTTGCTCCCTGTTCGGCCAGCCGGTGAGCGAAACGCCGCACGAAGTCCAGCGCTTTTTCGGTGTTGCCGCTGCGCGTATAGTGATGGGACAACTCGCCGAGCCGTTCTTCCAACTTGGCCGCGTAAAGCGACCCCAGGGCTTGTCCGGTGCGCTCGTGGAGGAGCTTGCGGCGCTCGCTGAGCACTGAGTTGTAAGCCACCTCCTGTGTCAGAGCATGCTTGAAAGTGTACTCGATATCGCCGGTGGCGGGTTGCTCGTAGATGAATTCAGCCATCTGCAGGTCGGCAAGCATCCGATTCAGGTCGTCATCCGCCCCGTCGACAACCCGCCTGACCAGCGACAACGCGAACTCCCGTCCAATCACGGCGAGCGCCTGCAACAGCTCTTTCTCATCGGGCGGCAGCCGATCGATGCGCGAGGCCAGGATGCCCTGCACTGTGGGCGGAATTTTCAGCTCGCCCGGGGCCTTGGTGAGTTTGACGGTTCCGTTGCGGAGCAGCGCGGCATCTTCAAACAGCTCCTGCACAATCTCCTCCATGAAGAAGGGATTGCCCTCGGTCTTCTCGATGATCAACCGCTTGAGTGGCAGCAGATCCGCGCCCTCGCCCAACAGCGCCGAGAGCATTTCCTCGGCGCTCTCCTTACCGATCGGGTCGAGACGAAGCTGAGTGTAATAGGTCTTGCTATTCCACTGATGCGAATACTCGGGACGGTAGTTCACCAGCAGCAGGAACTTCGCGGTACCTATCGAATCGGCGAGCAGGTTCAGCAGCTCCTGGGTTTGTTCATCGATCCAGTGGAGGTCTTCGAAGATCACCATCAGCGGCTGATTGAGCGACTCGCGCAGCAGGATGCGTTTGATCGCTTCCAGCGTCCGCCGCTTCTTGATCTGCCCGTCCATCTGCGCCAGCGGATCGTCACCCTCGACAATCCCGAGCAGCGCGAAGAGATAGGGCAGTGCGTCTTCAAGAGTACGATCAAGCATCAAGACCTTGCCGCCAACCTTCTCGCGCCGGGACCGTGCATCATCATTCGAGGTGATACGGCAATACCCGTGCAGCAAGTCGATCACCGGTAGATAGGCGTTGGCTTTGCCGTACGAGGCCGACAACGCATCGAGCACCATCCAGTCTGATTGCGAAGTTGCCTTGAACTCGAAAAAGAGGCGTGACTTTCCGACCCCCGGCTCGGCCATCGCGGCCACGACCTGACCGTGACCGGCTTTGACCTGCTCGGCGGCGTGCCTCAGCGCCTCCATCTCGCGCTCGCGCCCGACGAACTTGGTCAGCCCGCGACCGGCCGCGCGTTGCAACCGCGTCCGCAACGGGCCGAGGCCGATCACTTCGTAAACATTGACCGGCTCACTAACGCCCTTGATCCTGCTCGCGCCGAGCGCCTTGAGTTGGAAGTAGCCTTCGACGAACTTCCGGACACTCTCGCCGATCACCACCGAGCCCGGCGCCGCGAGGGTTTGCAGGCGCGCGGCCAAGCTGATCGAATGCCCGATGGGGGTGTATTCGGTATGCGCGTCCCCGGTTTGGATGGATCGGACCACCACCTCTCCGCTGTTGACTCCCACCCGAACCGATAGCGGCGGCTGCCCCCGCTCGCGCAACTTGTCGGCGTAACGCTTGAGGTCCTCCTGCATCCTGCGGGCAGCGTGCAGGGCTCGTTGCGGATGATCTTCATGGGCGACCGGAGCGCCAAACAACGCGAAGATGCCATCACCGGTCGATTGCGCCACATAGCCCTCGTAGCGATGCACTGCGTCCATCATCAGCTTGAGCGCGGGATCGACCAGGCGGCGCGCCTCCTCTGGGTCGAGGTCCTCGATCAGCTCCATCGAGCCCTTGATGTCGGCGAACAGCGCGGTGACGGTCTTGCGCTCGCCGTCGATTACCGTCGAAGCGTCTCGCTGCTCGGGCGTGACGCGAATATTGGGAGCCGTTGATGCGGATTGAGGTGAACTGGTAACCGCAGGTGCCGCCCTAACAGCGAGCGCGGTGCCACAGTCCTCGCAAAACGCCGATGATGGCGCATTTTCCGCGCCGCACTTCGGACAGCGACTGGAAAGCGGGCTGCCGCAGGCAGCGCAGAATTTCCTACTTGTCGTGCTTTCGGTCCCGCACTTAGTGCAGCGCATCGCCTTACCGGAAAACCGAGCGACTCGCCCTTCTTGTATCACCCGGTGCCGGGAAGGGGCAGCGGGCTGCGGAAAGACGGTCGCACTTCGTCCTATCGCTCATAGAGCAGTAGGGACCGTGCTCGGAGGAGGAGTTAGGGATGCGGAAGAAGTCCGTGGCCGGAGACAAGCTTGCTTGGACCTACTCCGGCGATCGTAGCGACGCGAGTTTGTCCACTCTCTTCTTGAGCCGCTTGAGGCGTAGGGCCAGGAAGATCAAGAGCGCTGCCAACAGCAGAGCCGCCAGAGCAATGATCCACGAGATGGCGACCACGCCGGTTCCTGGCCAGATCAGCAATATCAGGCCGACTAGTGCCACCGCCCCGCCCATAGTGGTCATGAGGCCACGCTCGGTGTCCTCGATGTTCGCGCGGCGAGCGGCCAGGATGTTACTTACCCCGGTGAAGAGTGCCCACCCGCCGAAGATCATGAGTACGGTTCGGGCAGACGTGCTGGGCAGAAAAAGGAGAATCCCGCCGACCGCAAGGCTTACGACAGCCTGCAGCAGGTAGGTGCCGCGGTCGGACGCCCGTAGCACTCCCACTAGTCCAGGCAAACCGTCCGCCAGCAAATAGAGACCGATCATACGCGTCAGGATTGTGAAACTGAGAGTTGGCCAGATGAGCGCACAGATGCCTAGCAGCGCAGCGAACGCGCCGCGCAGCATAAAGGCCCACCATATGTCACCGAGTTTGCCGCTCACGCGACTCTGCACTCCGGCTGCAAGGGACTGGAGGGGCTCCTTTCGTTCGTTCATGGTGTATTTCCTCGTAGCGTTTCCCGACGTTCACGCCATGCATGCGCCAAACATGTGGCTCCCCGTCGTGATTGAATTTTCTGAATGAACAACCTACGCCCCTCGAGGGGGTGACCGCGACCAAGCCTCACTGGGCCAGGTAGCGGTAGCGAGAAACCCGAAAGACCGCTGCGGCGTCCAGTCTGAATCAGTTTCCCGCTCGCGCGCGTTTGCTGCTGCCGATGCGACTGTGCAAGCCTTCGACGGATACGCGTCAACGATGACGCTCGATCGGAGGCGAAGATGAAAGGCGAACTCGCGAACCTCGATGCCACCGAACAGGCTGAACTGGTCCGCAAAAAGGAAGTGTCGCCGCTCGAACTGGTCGACGCGGCCATCGCCCGCATAGAAAGAGTCAATCCTCAACTCAACGCTATTATCACGCCTTTGTTTGACAAGGCGCGTGCGCAGGCCCGCGCCGGCGCGATTCCTGATGGCCGGCTGCGCGGAGTACCGTTTCTGCTCAAGGACCTGATGTGCGCTTCGGAAGGGGACTCGATCCACAACGGCATGCGGCTGTTCCGCGAGGCCGGCATCATCGCCCCGTACGACACCTACTTGGCTGCAAAGTTCAAGGCCGCAGGGCTAATCTGTATCGGCAAAACCAACACCCCCGAGTTGGGACTTAATGTCACGACCGAGCCCGAGGCCTATGGGCCTAGCCGCAACCCCTGGGATTTATCCCGATCCACGGGCGGCTCCAGCGGTGGCTCCGCCGCCGCAGTCGCATCAAGGATGGTGGCAGTCGCTCACGCCAACGACGGCGGCGGTTCGATTCGTATCCCGGCCAGCGAATGCGGCCTCGTCGGACTTAAGCCTTCGCGTGGCCGTGTGTCCCTTGGCCCCGACATGGGCGACGCATGGCATGGACTCGCGATCGAAGGGGTGGTGAGCCGATCGGTGCGGGACACCGCTACCGTACTCGACGCGATCGCCGGTAACATGCCCGGCGATCCGTATTCGGCGCCGCCGCAACGCCGCCCGTTCATCCAGGAAGTTGGCGCCAACCCCGGCCGGCTGCGCGTCGGCGTAATGAAGCGGACGCCGCAGGGAGGCGCCGCACTACATCCCGACTGCGTCGCTGCGGCTGAGGACGGCACCCGCCTGATGGAGTCGCTGGGACACACCGTCGAAGAGTCGTACCCGGTGGCACTGGACGAAAATGAATTTGTCGAGCGCTTCAACGACGTGGTCTGCGCCCATGCCAGGGCGCTGCTCGATCAGATTGGCACGCTGTTCGGCAGAGAGATCAAAGAGGATGACCTCGAGCTATGGACGTGGACCTTGGCTCAGCGGGGCGCGCGAACTTCCGCCAGCCAATACCTTGCCTCCATCCTGTGGTTGCAGGTCTGGACTCGCCGGATCGCCCGATGGTGGTCAGAAGAGAAGTTCGATCTCCTGCTAACGCCGACGCTCGCCGAGCCACCTCCTCCTCTGGGGACGCTGATTGCATCGAAGGATAATCCCACACGCTTTTGGCAGCGGGTGGCCGACCTGATCCAGTTCACGCCGCAGTACAACGCCACGGGCCAGCCGGCAATGTCGCTGCCGTTGTATTGGAACGCGGTGGGCTTGCCGATCGGAATTCAGTTGGTGGCGGCTTTCGGGCGCGAGGACCTGCTCCTCCAGGTTGCCGCACAGGCCGAGCAAGCGCGGCCATGGAAAGACCGCCGTCCGCCGGTCTGCGCGTAGTTCGCGAGCGCTGGCGCAGACGCACGAGAGCTTCTTCAAGCTGGACCACAGCAGTGCTGAGAAAGGACTAGCCGAATGTGCGGGCGATTCACCCTGACTTGGGACGAATGGCGACGAGCGGCCGAGGCGCTCAGGATTGACGATGACAGTGACGTGGCGGCGAACTACCGGCCGCGCTTCAATATTGCGCCAACGGATCAGCATTTCCTCGTTACCTCCGAGTTCGAGCGTCGAAGAGTCCGGCGCGCCCGCTGGGGTTTGGTCAACAGCCGGGCCACCGACAACCGGCGCGCCAGCCAGTGCATCAACGCCAAGGCCGAGACGCTCGAACAGCGGGTGACCTTTCGTGAAGCTTTCCAGCAGCGCCGCTGTGTCGTTCCGGCTGACGGTTTCTACGAATGGACCGGCTCCAAGGGTAAGCGCCAACCCCTCTGGATCCACCCTCGCTCCGGCGACCTGATGCTCTTCGCCGGCCTGTATGAAAGCTGGTACCCGGAACGGAATAAGCCCGAGGTCACGTTCACGATCGTGACGTGCGCCGCGAATGCAGTGATCGGCGAGATTCACGATCGAATGCCGGTGATCCTCGACGAACGCGCGGCGGAGGACTGGATGAATCCGCGAGAGGAAGACCCGCTGTCACTAAAGCGGTTGCTCGTGCCGGCGCCTTCGGAGCTGCTCGTGATGCAACCCGCCTCGCCGCTCGCAAACAGTGTGAAAAACGAGGGCCCCGCGCTCCTCGAGCTTGTAACGGCGAATCAAGCGAGTCGCTCACCGGGTCTCATTTGATCCGTAGCCTAATTTGCTGGTTTCCGGCGAGACTCAAAACCACCGGCGCAGGTCAAACGCGCGCGATATTGATGTTGGACTGGATTCGCGAGAAATTCGCTCTCTTGGATTTGTTGAGCTTCGACGCGCAACTCGCGCAAACCCGCCCGCGCCCAAACGCGGGCCATGTTAAGCGCACGAGCAGATAGCGGCGGCTGGCTTCGGCATTGCAACCGCCAGCCGTGCTTGGCGCGCGGTGAGCCGGGCGCTGGCGCGGATCCCCAAGCAGGAGGCCGATCAGGCGCGCGAAGCACAACTCGCCCGCCTGCAGGCCCTCCGAATGCTGCTCTGGAACCAGGCGGTCGCTGATCCCATCAGAGCCGCCGAGGCGCTCATCAAGCTCGAGGCCCGGGAGGCCCGACTGTTAGGGCTCGACATGCCGACCAAGGTTGCGGTGACTGAGCCCGAAGGGAACGGCATACCGCTGGAGACCATCCGCCTGGTTCTGAGAAGGAAGGAGGGTCATGCGATGAACTCCGGTGCCGACGTTGTCGCGACTGACGTGCGCAAGGCGGCGGCCGTGCTCGGCCCTGATATTCGAGCGGCGGCCGATGAAATCGAGCGGGGAAGACGTTTACCGGCTACGATAGTCGAGTCGATGAAGCGCGCCGGCATATTCGGGATGGCGATGCCGCGGGCGTGGGGAGGATCCGAACTCGATCCCGTCGAGCAACTGCAGGTGATCGAAACTCTGTCGTACTTCGACGGTTCGGTCGGATGGTGCGCGATGATCGGCGTCGATGGCGGATACTATTCTTCGTATCTCGATCAACAAGCCGCACGCGAGATATTCCGTGACGTGAACGCACCGACCGGGTCCAGCCTTCTTTTCGCGGGCAGTGCCTTGCGTACCGAGGGAGGCTATCGCGTAAGCGGGCGTTGGCCGTTTGTCAGTGGTTGCCAGCACTGTGAAAGCCTGGGGTTTACCTGCCGCGTTGTGGACAAGAGCGGAAAGCCGTTCGTGCGCGACGGGAGAGAACCTGAGATGCGCCTGATATTCGTCCGGCAATCGATGGGACAGGTGCTCGACACCTGGTACAGCACCGGATTGCGCGGCAGCGGCAGCCATGACTTCGAATTGAAGGACGTATTCGTGCCGGAAGCGCACACTACGAGCTTTCCGGATTTTCAAAGCCACCGCCCGGGACCGCTGTATGCTTTTCCGCTTACGTTCATCTATCTGTTTCCCGCCGTGGCGCTCGGGGTCGCGCGTGCGGCGATCGACGCTTTTGCTGAAATCGCGAACCGGCGCGAGATTACCGTCGCCGCGCTCGGCGGCCAGCGCGTTTTGCTGCGCAGCGCAGCCTACGCTCAAGCGGCTATGTCACGCGCCGAGGGTCTGGTGCGCTCCTCGCGCAGCCATGTGTATGAGGTCATGCGAGAAATCTGGGCGACCCTGGTGCGAGGCGAGCCGCTTTCAGCGCAGATGCGCGCGAGCTATGCGATCGCGGTTACGAACGCCCATCGAAGCTGCTCGAAGGCCGTCGACCTGCTTTACAAATCAAACGGCGGATCATCTGTATATGCGCGGGGGCCGCTCGACCGCTGTTTCCGCGATATCCACACGATAAGTCAGCATCATCTGGCGTCAGTGACGTTTGACGAGAAGGCCGGACAGGTTCTGCTCGGCCTTGATCCTGTTGATCAACTTTTCTGATGATGCACCTGATTGAATCCTCGCGCAGACTCGAACCCGCGCGTGTCTCCATAGCGAAGGCTAAAGCCGATTCGGGCAGGCTTTCGCATCAGAGGCAAGGAGAGCAAGATGAACGCGAGCCCAGAGCAGATCATTCGGGACTTCTGCGACGCCTGGAGTCGGAAGAACATAGATGAGCTCATGAGCTTCTTCGCCCAGGATGCCGTCTACCACAACATTCCGGTCCCCCCCGTGAAGGGTGCTGCGGCGATTCGCGCGGCGTTTCTTGGCTTCGTCGAATTGATGGACTCGATCGACCTCGACGTGCTCGCGATCGCGGCCCATGGCAACATCGTGTTCACTGAGCGCGTCGACCGCTTTCGCTGGCAGGGCAAGCGCCTCGACCTGCCGGTCGCCGGAGTCTTCGAGATTAGCGGTGGCAAGATCATCGCCCATCGCGACTACTTCGATTACGAGACGTGGAGGAGGGCAACCGGTATCCCGCTCGGGTGATGGCCGACAGATGCCGTGAGCGGCAAGGGAGCGACAAGTCGGCCCTTTCGCGCTCAACCAGCGGGACCGAGGGTTCGAATATATCTCGCTCCGGCCAACGAGTCCCTGTCTCTGGAGATTCCCAGCGCGAACCACCGAAATAGGCCACACTAGCGGCCTCATCGTTGTTCGGCGGCACCGGAGAGCGTACGCGAGGGACCCACGAGAGTAATGGGAAAGCTCTAATGCTGGCCCGAGACAGCTGCGAGGCGATTGTGCCGGCGAGCCAGATTGCTGCCCTGGCTCAGCCATACGAATAAATGTCGGTGCCCAGAAAGCGAACGAGCAAGCGGCGATTCCCCGCTCTACTGGTTTATCGGGGGCTGCGCTACTCGGCCGCGCCCTTACGCTAGCGACCTGTGTGTGGCGAATTGCTGATTTGTGTCGAAAATCAGTAATTCGCCACACTCACCTATCGGGATGGTAGCGCTGAACCATCGCGGGCAGTACACCGTCGATATCGGCTGTCACATCGAGTACGGACCGAGGAGGATTGCTTTCAAGATAGGAGAGGAGAAAATTCGTGATAAACTGCGGCCATTGCACAGTTCCACGCGAACGCGCGTCAAGCGCAATCCCCACCTGTCGCTCACTCGACGCCATTTTTTGGCTCCTCGAACTGCGGTTTGAAGTAGCGCATTCACACGACCTCCTTTTCTTGTCTGCGGCGTCGTTTCCCATCGACTGAGGCGACATACTTCTCGCCATTGTCACGAATGCGCTCTAAAAGCACCGAGGCCGGCTCGTAATCGCGACCTTCACGGCGGGCGAGTTCGGCTTCAGTTGGAACGAGTTCTCCTCGAAATGCCTTCGCGAGGATGGCCTAGGTGAGTTTCTCAGCGCGCTTCGTAGCGGCTTCAATGCGCTCTTCTATGGTGTCCGCGATTTTCAGTAGGGCTTCAATGCGACGAACGACTTCGTGTTGTTCTTCAATGGTGGACGCGCAACCCAAATACTCCGGATGTTATCCAGACCAAGTCCGACTTTCGTCGCGCCACGCTGCAGGTTCTGAAATTGTTTCTGACCCTGTGTGTGGCGAATTACTGATTATCGACACAAATCAGCAATTCGCCACACACGCGTCGCATTAGTGTAGAGTCGCCCCAGATTCATCACGCCGGTCGTGCCGGGGCCGACGCCTCGAACTCATCAACTACGAAACGAGTCGTTCCGCAAGCTCCCTCGTTTCGCTGCCCGCGGATTGGGCTTTGAGGAACCACAACAGGGATAAAGAAGACGGATTCTTCCTCTGCGTGAGCCGCGTCGTCTTCCGGCGGAAGGTCGAAGACTCCGCATCCTTGCCCGAGTCTTCGACCTTTCCAATAGACGATTGAGCTCTCCTTTCTGCAAAGATCAGGCGAGGTCGAAGCGATCAAGGTTCGTCACCTTGGTCCACGCCGCCGCGAAGTCTTTCACAAACTTCTCCTTCGAGTCCGCGCACGCATGGACTTCCGCGAGTGCTCGGAGCTCAGAGTGCGCACCGAAGATCAGATCGACACCCGTGCCGGTCCACTTGACCTCATTCATCTTCCGATCGCGCCCCTCGTACACGCCTTCAGAGCCAGCGGACGGCTGCCATTGCGCGGTCTTGGCTCTGATGATCACCAAGCTTTCACGCCATTGCGACCACCAGCGCGACAAGAGGATCCAAAACAGCCGATCAATACACCGAAAGCATGGGCGACGGGTTGGCTGCGTTTCAATACGGTAATTTGATGTCTCCGTCACCATGGCCGCAGGCTATCGCCGAGCGCTCCAACCACCAATGAATTCGTGCGGACTAAGTTTTGAGGAGCGACAACTAGCCGAGCAAAGCTGAGCAGCTGAAGGGCTTGTCCCTTGTCCCTGCTGCGAGCCACGAAACAAGCCCCGAGATGTATGCGAACATGCCCGTGACACTACGGTCGGGTAAGAAAAATCGCTAGACTTTTCGATGCTTCCCGAGTTTTAAGTAGGGACAGGTCCTGCCCCAGATAATAGAGCTGCTCGTTGGCCTCGCGGTCGCCGTGCCCGTATTCGTGAAAGGCCACGATCCAAGCGCAGCGACGCAGCGCTCGCTCGTGGACGTCCTTGTTTTTCTTCAGCAGCGCCTTGCGGTCGGCCGGGTGGAGCAGCGTGAGCAATAGGCCGTGCTGATGTTCGATCCAATCATGGCTGTCGAGGATATCTTTCAGGTCGGGCGCGAGCTTGAGGATGCGCATCCAGGCGTGCGCTCCGGGAGACATCTCCGGCGTGTATTTACTTCGCGCTCTCGGCAATGTAGCGCTCTTCGAGGACCCGGCAGCAGATCAAAACTATCCGTAAATTTTCCGCCGTCAGGTCGAGTTTGGTCGCAACGAAAATCAACGCGTGGGCCAGCTCCTCGAGCCGCGCGGGCGGCGCGAAGCCGATAAGTCTGAAGAAGGCCTGTTCCACGAGACCCAGACTGTCGACCCGACTGATGAAGTCGGAGTCCATCGCGCGCTGCACTTTTCGCAGCGCTGCGCGGATCGCGCGGGCGCGCTCGATCGGGATTTCTAAAACTTTACCCATTTCTTGCCTCCTTTGATTCGGCGACGCGGTCGCCGGCTAAAATTATTGCCTTGAGTTTCTCCAACGCCGCGGGCTTCGAGAACGCAGCGCAGTGCCACGCGATCGAACGGCGGTCGCTTGGCGATATCTTTACGTCCGCGTTCACGTTCGTCTGATAGACCCGGATCGTTCCGACGCCGTCTCGTGCGACTTTGAGGCCCACGAGCGGCTTGCAGATCGAGCAGGACTTGTTGAGCGGTTGGCGCAGACGCAGGTGCTCGAGAAGATGGAATACTAATGCGTTGATGGCGTCGGTATAGAGCCCCTCGATCTGATCGGCCTCAGCCTTGGTCCGCGGCAGGTAGCGGGGGAACAACTCGACAAATGCGCGACACGCTTGCTCGCCTGGCGTCATCGAGTCGAAGCCGGGGATCGCGTCGGCCCACGGGACGAGACGCCCGTTGTAAAGAGCGCGCTCTATCTGGGCCCATGTTGGCGGACGGATGCTGTCGCTGCTGCGAATCATCCCATCGCTCGCATAGCCTGATACAGTTCGTTAATGTCGCGCATGACGTCGGCGGCTCCGGGGTTGCGATCAGGATGATATTTCGCGACAAGGCGCCGGTAAATTTTTGCGGGCGGCTCGAGCGTCAGCGTTGAGGGATGGCGGGCGTTGGCGGTGAAGTCTAGCCGGGCAGCGAGCCACGACGAGATCACGAGTGTTCCCCGATCCTGGCAGTGCCGCACCTCCGATGACGCATCAATTTGCGAGAACGGTATCCATATCTCGGCGCCCGCGATGAAGCAGAGTAACGCCTTGCCCGCGGAATGCAGCGCGATGACGTTACGAAATGCGATCTTCTTAGTCATTAGGGAACGGTGCGGCGGTAGCGATTTTGCAAACCGTTAAAGCGAGGTTTTAATGTAGCGATCAATGTTTGCTCAATAGCAACTTCGGTCCCCTCAGAACATTGGTAAACGAGAAGAAAGTCCGTAGATTTCATGTCACGCAATCTATGATGACCACGACCTAGTGTCCCGTTTCGTAAATAAGTGCAGCATTGCGGATGCTGCGTTTGATCTGGTGGGCAGGTTCGCTCCAGCGGAAGGGTTGAGCGTTTTCGTTCCAGTTGGCGAGGAAGCGAGTGATGGCCTGCTCCAAGCGCGCGACGCTTTGGAAGCTGCCGCGCCGGATGGCCTGGCTGGTAATCAGGCCGAACCAGCGCTCGACCAGGTTGAGCCACGAGGCACTGGTCGGGGTGAAGTGCAGCTGGAAGCGCGGGTGGGCGGCCAGCCACTGTTTAACCGCGGGATGCTTGTGGGTGCCGTAGTTATCGCAGATCAGATGCAGCTTCAGCTTCGGATAGCGCTTGGCCAGCGACTCCAGGAAGGCGATGAACTCGGCGTGCCGATGGCGGCGGTAGCAGCGCCCGTGGACCTTGCCGGTAGCCACCTCCAGCGCGGCGAACAGGCTGGTGGTGCCATGGCGAAGGTAATCATGGGTCATACGGGCGGGCAGTCCGGGCCACATCGGGAACGCCGGCTGAGTGCGGTTAAGCGCCTGAATCTGCGACTTCTCGTCCACGCACAGCACCAGCGCCCGCTCCGGCGGGTCGAGATAAAGCCCGACGATGTCGGCCAGCTTGGCATCGAACCGCGGGTCGCGGCTGAACTTGAAGCTCTCGACCCGATGGGGTTGAAGACCATACTTCTGCCAGAGGCGATGGACGGTGGCCGCCGACAGCCCGACCTCTTTGGCCAGTCGCCGCGCGCTCCAATGGGTCGCGGCCTTGGGCTTGCGCAGCGTCGCGCTAATCACCGCCTGCTCCTTGGCCCCGCTGATCTGCCGCGGTCGGCCCGCTCGCGGCTGGGTGCGCAGCCCCACCAGCCCCGCCCTGCGGTAGCGCCGCCGCCACAGACAGACCGTAGTTTGGGTTACCCCAAGCCGTGCCGCCAGCGAGCGCACACTCTCGCCCGCCGCGCTGCCCAGTACGATGCGCGCTCGGGTCGCCAGCGCCTGAGGGGTACCCTGCGCCCGCAACCACTGCTCCAATTCGGCTCGATCTGCTCCGCGCACTTCCACCCAGCATCTCTTTACCTGCATGCTGAATAGACGAACAAACGCTACATTTACTTCAGAGACATGACACTAGCGGGCGCTCGATTCCCGACGATCCTTTGCCCACGTAAAGCAACTCTTCGCCTCTAATCCAGACGTAAACGCACGGTCTGCGCATCCTCAGTAGCTCGCTCCCACTAAGCACGAAAGCGGCAGGAACTGCTGTAAGTTTCTCGATCTCCTTCTCCGGCCCTAGTTCGACTGACGCAAGGTGCCTGAGTGTGCGACGTGAGAGGGTTTGGGCTAGGTGCTGGCTAGCTGCCTCCTTAGTCGGGAAATCTATTCTCTTGTGAGGCCCAGCCAGCCCATGCGGTCTATAGTCTAGTCGCCACGGACACTCACAACTCCCGCCGGCGCAGTCGCCTTTGTGGCGCTGCTTGATGCACGCCATCGGTCACTTCCCCTGTTGCGCCAGCGCCGGGCTGTACGGCGACGGCTCGGTGACTCTGCCCCGGCGGTCGATGGCGATGACCTTGCCGTTCGGCTTTATCACCGAAAAGCTCAAGGCGAAGTCAAAAACCAACAAATCTCCCTCTTCGCAGGCCGCCATCATAACGTCGAGTTGCGCCAACGTGGGATAATAGTAAGTCGGCCTGGCCTGAAACCATCGAACGTAATTCGCGCGCTGAACTTCCAAATCTGGCACGTGAATCGCGATTTCGCGCTCGACGACCGGCTCGGGATCGCCGTCTCGCTCCCGCAACACCGCCGCAACCTCGTCGCGGTTCGTGATGCGTGCGAGCGCCTTGGCGATGGCCGTATCTGTGCCCTTGACCCTGAATTTTCCATTGGGCCTGAGTTTGAAAACGACTTGCTCTTCACTCTCAATTGCCGATAGCTCCGCGATATCCATTTGCACTTTCTCCTTAGAGCGATTCGAATTCCTTTTCGACGACTGGCTCGGGCTCCGCCGGTGACGGCTGTGCCTCTGCCGCTTTATGATTTGTCTCTAATGCTGCTGCTTTAACCTTTTCCATTTGTGTGACCTGCCAAGTCATGAAGCCTGCGGCGGCTTTTTTTCCACGCGCAAGCTTGAAGCCGGCGATCACTTTGGAGGCGTGCCCGCGACACCACGCAGCGAGCAGCCGATGGTCGATTTGTTCGGGGCGCTTGGAGTCCGCCGCCACTTCGAGCAGTGCCGCCTTGAGGTCATCCTCACCTTCCACTTGATGGCCATCGCCGTTAAAATATCCGACTGCTTTTCTGGTCAGTTCCCTGAGCGTGGTCGGTTCCTTGAATGCCTGATACCAGTTCTCGAGCAGGGCCAGTGAAGCGTCGCGTTCGGGATCGGTAGCGATTACGCTTTCGCGCGTCTCACATGGATCGGCAAACCCGGCCCAGATCATGGGTTCTCGAATTTCGCGGGACCACTCCTCAAAGCGTCCATAAGGTGTGACTACTGGCGCCTCATCCTTTCGGAAGTGGTAAGCCTGCAGGATCGTCAACGCGGCCGTCACCAGCTCCACGCGATGTTTAAGAATGTACGAGCGAAGATCTTTTATGTGGAAACTCCGCATATCGGGTCTCTCACAGTCGGGCTCAATCCGGCCACTGATCACGCGAGACGGCATGTCGCACGAAAATTCGAGATTGTTGCCGGTGCAGAGAAACAGCACGTTGGTCAGCACTTCAACCATGCCCATGACGCCGAGAATCCGATCCTGATGCCTGTCCACGGTCAGGATCGTTGACAAGGTGTCGTTTTCCAGAGGCCGAGTGACGTTGTCGATGCTCACCACTGCGTCGCCGGCCATAAGGACTGAGATCAGTTTTTTCCGAAACTCTTCAGCGTCGCGAACGTTCGCCGAGATGGAAGACACGCGTCGCCCGGTGACGGTGATCGCAATGCAATCGGCAGCCAGCGTTTTGCCGCTGCCCTGTCCCGGCGCGTCGATACCATGAAGGGGTGCGGAGAATAGAAGACGGCGTTGTAGGCCAGTGAGGATCCCCAAAATGATCACCGAGCGCCCTGCCGGCGACATTGGAAATTCAGCGAAGGGTGTATTGGGTTTTTACAGCGTGGGCGACCGCCTCATCTGAGTGCGACGGTGGCGCCTTCCACGAGATCGACGACTGTAAAAGCAGGCCGGTGCCTTCGTCATAGCCGGGCGTGGTCAACACGGAGCCGTCAGGGCGCATCACCGGCGCTTCCACGATGCCCACGAGCACAGGCAGATGCCAATCGCCGACGCGACTAAGGTAGCGCACGGCTACCTTAGCCGGACAGTCGATACTGTTGCGCTTGAAATTCTGCCATGCGATATGGCGATCGAGTGTGTCCGAGAGGCTGGCGACGGTCGCGGTTCGCAGAATCACCGATCCGGGCGGACGTCGCACGTATTTTCGGGGATCGTCGTCGGCGGTCGCGATCACCGCTCGCACCAGAAAGTCGCCGCGTTGATAGATACCCACTTCTCGGTAGTTCTCTACGATCGCCTTCTCGGCTTCGTCGACGGTCCAAGCGATCCGCCCTGGGTTAACCACGATTAGGGGTCGGGTCATCTGGCCCTCGCAATGAACTGCTCGATACCGCGGAGGCTGTACCGCACATGTCCGCCGACGTGCACGACGAAGGGCAGGTGCCGACCCTTGCGATAGAGCCACGCTTTACTCTCGCCCAGCTTCGCGGCCGCCTCAGTCACGTCGAGCAGACGATCTTCGGTAGCCACCGGAAGGTCCGCTAGGATCGCGGTCAGCTTGATCTGTGCGGCGGCGACCAAGCCCATCAGCGCCAGAGCCTCGTCGCGCGACGCCGGAGCGACGCCCGCCAGCAAATCGTCGAGGGTCATTGTCTTTCCAGCCACGCGGCGACGTCGCTCTCGTACCAGTAGATCCGGCCACCCTTCGGGCCGTACCGGACAGGCGGTGGAAAGGCGCCAATGGTCATGAGGCGCCAGATGCTGCAGCGATGAAGCCGCACCCGCTTCGACACCTGCTTGACCGTGAGTCGCGTGTCGTCGTTTTTCATTGTCTCTAAGCGTTTCACACCTCAGGTGGGACATTTGCAAAACCCAAAGCGGTTTTGATATACTGAAGACCATGAAAAGAAAAAACCCACACGCCGTAGCTCTCGGTCGGCTTGGTGGCAAGGTAGGCGGGCGGGTCAAATCGGAAGCGAAAACGAGAGCGGCTCAGGAGAATGGGCGGCTCGGTGGGCGACCGCGGAAGCCCGGACCCGAGGAGGAGATCGAGCGCACGACACGTAAGGCCGCGACCGCACCCAGGCTCAGCGAAGAGGAGATCGAGCGGATGGTACGCGCCACGGCCGGGCTCAGCGAGGACAAGGCTGAGGGCGTGATTCGTTGGCTGCTGCGGGGGGGGGACAAGTGGACGGAAGACAGCTTACGCTCTTTTCTCGATCGAGCGTATAAAGATTCCAAAAGGGAGACACAGTCATGAAAGGAACAGGCGGTCTCTATCTGCGCGGCTCCATCTGGTGGATCCGCTATAGCCACCGCGGCGTCGAATACCGGGAATCGTCCGAGTCAACGTCCGAAACCGTCGCGCGCAAACTGCTCAGCGCCCGCATCAAGGAAACCGGACGGCGCGGAAAATTTCTCGGCCCCTCCGAAGAGAAGCTTACCTTCGAGGACCTTGCCGCCACGATCACGTCGGACTACGCCGTCAACGCCTTTCGCAGCACGCGCAGGATCGAGGGCGCCCTAAAGCACCTACGAGCCTACTTCGGGCTCTCCCGCGCCGTCGACATCACAACTGACAGAGTTCGGGCCTACGTGGTCAAACGCCGTGAGGCCGGAGCCGCCAGCGCAACCGTGAACCGCGAACTCGCGGCGCTCAAGCGCGCCCTCGCGATCGCCATCAAGGACGAGCGACTGTCCCGCGCGCCGCATATCGAGATGCTCGACGAGAGCGGCAACGCGCGCCAGGGCTTTCTCGAGCACGCCGATTTCACCGCCCTTCGCGACGCGCTGCCCGAGTATCTGCGCGATCCGGTCACGTTCCTTTACCTGTCCGGCTGGCGAGTATCCGAAATGAAATCGCTCGAATGGAAAGACGTCGACGCGGACGGCGGCATGATCCGTCTCGCCCCCGAGAAGTCCAAGACCAAGGAGGGGCGCACACTGCCCATCAGCGGCGAGCTCGCCGAGGTTATGGCCCGCGCCCAAGCCGCGCGACGGCTGAACTGTCCGACCGTGTTCCACCACGACGGCAAGGCGATCCTCGACTTTCGCGGGAGTTGGGCGGCCGCGGCCACCAAGGTCGGGCTCGGCCACCTGCTCGTCCACGACCTGCGCCGCTGCGCTATCCGCAACCTCGTGCGCGCCGGCGTGGGAGACGCCGTGGCGATGAGGCTGTCGGGTCATAAGACCCGCTCGGTTTTCGACCGCTACAACATCGTGAGCGAGGCCGACCTGACCGCCGCGACCGAGCGCCGCGACGCCTACCTCAGCGGACGGTCAACCGAACGCCGAGTCGTCCCGCTCGGAGCCGGACACGCAAAAAGTGAGAAATAAGCCGCTACGCAACCTAACCGACGCCATACCGTCGCCGCAAAAGTGAGTCGGTGAGTCGTGTGAGTCACTGCGCCGCCCAAATATTTTCATTTTTCGGTTTTAGTGCTGACCCGCACAAAACCTGTACAATTAGAGCGATCCGACCGTCTGAGCGCGCGTCCGTCTCGTCGCACTGTCCGTTCTAACTATTTAATTCTATTGCGCTTTTAGAGAGT
>CAVTIS010000003.1:0-422085 GCA_963734845.1 uncultured delta proteobacterium
CCGCCAACGAGTCTTTAGATTTTGCCTATATTTTGGAGAAGGCAGAAACTCTGCGCGGAATGCGGTGTTCTTTCTGCCCGCAGCGCACCGGAGAGAGCCGGCTCACGCCGCGTTCGCCCGATTCGGCGATCATTCTCTCCGTCCGAAATAAAAGCGGTTCGCTTCAACCCCCGAATGCACTCTGGGCGGCGTTCGCTCTTCCATCGCCTTCCAGCAAACCGAAAGTTTAATTTCGATCGATCGGACCCGAGTGTCCGAGGAAGGGCGTCAGATTCGGCGCAGCTAAAAGCCGCACGTTACTTGATACCGAGAGCATTGCGTTGCGCCGGCCATTCGAGCGGCAGATCGATACGGTTGAGCAGCGTCTCGGCGTTGAGCTCTGCGGGTTGTTGCCCCTGGCAGATAGCTTTCACGATGGCGGGCGTTACGAACGCCAGGCGCGAGAGACGCTCGACGTAGCGCTTGGCAATACCCTCTTTTCGCGCGATCTCGGCCAGCGAGCGCACTCGGCCGGACGCCAGCTCGTCAAACCACACCCTCGCACGCGCTACGGCTTTGAGCAATGCCGAGTCTACCTTGCGCGGTAGTTCGTTACCCGCGGCGATAATGATCCGCGTTTCCACACCGCGGCGCTTCATCTTGAGCGACACGAAGCGGGACAGATCAAGAATGCTGTTGGTCTGTACTCCTGCGCGCGAACAGGGAACCCGGATCTTGAGTGTCACCCGTATGCCGTCGTTGCACAGTTCGATCCGGTCGATGAGCTCCACCAGGCACGCCGCGGCATTGGCTTCGTCTTCCAATCGGCGGCAAAAAGCGGAGGTCGATTCAATAGTAGCTCTTATGTCGGGCGATTGGAGGCCAGACCGTTCCAGCGCCTCCAGCATTCCGGCGCGATCGCTGAGAATGTGCCGCGTGGCAATCGCCACCGCTCGCTCGAGCTCCGGTGCAGCGAGGCGCCAGCTTTTTCTGTCATCGTTCGAGGAACCATTAACCAGGCTACGCGATACGTAGTAACGGTATCGCCGTCCCGCCTTTGCCGCCCCCTGCGCATAGAGCGGCTCACCGTCCGCAGCGAAAATCTTTCCCGCCAGTGGGCTTCCAATCGCACTGGTCGAGGATTGACGGCCACGAGCAGCATTCACGCGCAATCGCTGCTGGACTCCCTCCCAAAGCTCGCGCGGCACGATCGCTTCATGCTGCCCTGGATAGCGTTCCTGCTTGTGACGTATCTCTCCGGTATGAATAGGATTCGCCAGGAGTTCATACAAGGCTCCGCGCGAGAAGCGACACCCTCCCGACTTGATACCCTTCTTCGAGATCCGAACCTTCGATACGATTCCACGCTCGTCGAGTTCCCGGTTGAGCTGCCTTACGCAGCCCAGTTCCAGGTAACGCTCGTATATGTACCGGACCGTTTTGGCTTCGGTGGGATTGACGATCAGCCGACGCTCGCGAATCTCATATCCCAGCGGAGGAACCCCCCCCATCCACATGCCCTTGCGCTTGGAGGCTGCGATTTTGTCGCGGATGCGCTCACCGGTGACCTCCCGCTCGAACTGGGCGAAGGAGAGCAACACGTTCAGCGTCAGCCTGCCCATCGAGGTGGTGGTGTTGAACTGCTGGGTCACCGCCACGAACGACACCCCGCGCGCATCGAACATCTCGACCATCTTGGCGAAGTCGGCCAGCGAGCGCGTGAGCCGATCGACCTTGTAAACCACCACTACATCGACGAGACCTTCGCCGATATCTGCGAGCAGCCGCTGTAGCGCCGGTCGCTCCATAGTGCCGCCCGACATTCCTCCATCGTCGTACGCGGTCTTGATGAGTTTCCAGCCCTCGCTTGCCTGGCTCTTAATGAACGCTTCGCAGGCTTCGCGCTGGGCTTGCAGGGAGTTGAAGTCCTGTTCGAGGCCCTCCTCCGAACTCTTACGCGTGTAGATCGCGCAGCGGCGAGCTCGAGCTTTAGAATGATCCATCGGCGTGCTCCTGAAGCTTGGCTTTCAACCCGAAGAACAACGGCCCGGACCACTTGCTGCCCGTGATCCGATGTGCGACTTGAGACAGGGACTTGTAGCGCTTGCCCTGAAATTCGACGCCGCGCTCACGAACGATCACTTGATGCTGGGTGCCGCGCCAGTCGCGTAGCAGAACGGTTCCCGGCGTGAGAGTCGGCGCAGGCGTCACCTGGATAGGCCGTCGCGCCGAGGCATCGGCGGCAACTTTCGCCAGCAATCGGCGCGTCGACGGTTTCAGGCCGCCGAGCGCCTTCTCCTGAATCCGATAGGCGACCGCGCGAGTCAGCAGGTCACGGCTGATGCGCGGCGGCGGCTCGGTGCCATAGAACACACGCCACCGGCTCTTGAGATCTGCAGGGGTTGCTTCAGCTAATGTGGCGATTTCACTCGCCAGAGATGCCTGATCGCCTACGGAGATTTTGCTTTTCATGGGCTGTCCATCCTCCTGCGCGGACAGCCAACACATTGCTCTGCTTCGCCTCTGAAGCCAGTCCTGTCGCTCCGAAATCAGCGCCAAGTGTGGCCAAATCGTCCGGGTTCCCAAAGAATCAGCTGAAGGTGCAAAGAGGTTTATAATGAAAGGCGAATTTCCGGCAATGAGATTCTCTCAGGCACTCCTGCTTTTCGCTCGTATCGCCGCCGCAAGGCCGACCGAGTATAGATACCGGACCTCGTCCTGGGGCGCGAGGCCAGCACCCGCAAACTTTCAAGCCATAAGGGTGCGAGTTGAGAAACGTTAAGGGGAGACTGCGCATGGATTTCGGCAAATTTCATTTCGGTAGAATCGAAATTGATGGCGCTATCTATGAACGTGACGTCGTCATTGACCGTGGCAGGATTCGCAAGCGCAAGAAGAAACTCTCGAAAAAATTCCGCCAGCAGTTCGGACATACCCCGGTTTCGGTCGAGGAAGAAATACCCTGGAAGTGCCAACGCCTCGTAGTCGGCACGGGAAGATATGGATCGCTTCCGGTGATGGAAGAGGTGAAACTCGAGGCGCGCCGTCGAAAAGTCGATCTGCTGATTTTGCCCACGGACGAAGCTATCGAGACACTGGCCAACCAACCCAAGGGAACAAACGCCATTCTCCACGTGACGTGCTGACGCGGAGAGTCCTTTAGTTCCTTCATCGTGCACTTCCTCGTCGCGCTTCCAGGTGTTTATGAGGGCATGCATCGTCTAGAGGCGGCATATCGGGCGGGACCATGGAGCGGCGGTCCTCCAGCGCATAGCACACAAGCATCGCGGTTACCGCGAATAGACCAAAAAACGTGAGCCAATTCATATACTAATCAGGACGAGGGCAACGACGTGACGCGCTTCATGTCCGATCAAAGGCGAAACTCAATTGTTTGCGCAATCGCACTTTCCGAAACAACCCGGACGCGACAGGCGCGACCCGTGAACGAAACTTGAACCGAAACGCTCCGCAGCGAGACGATAGATGACGGAGTCGTCTTAACTGATGCGACTAACTTTGGGGAGCTCCGTAGCGTTGGTGTAATTTGAGGTTGAGCTGCAGTACATTGACCATCTTCTCCCCGAATAGTCCGCCCATCGGCGCGTACGCGTCAGTTTGGATGATGGTGTTGATTTCATTGCGAACCTGAACGGTGTCACGCTTAAGATATGCCGCCCATTTCGGCGCCACCCGGTCGAGCTGATATTCCGCGTTGTCCAGTGTGATGTCGGGATCCAGACCGGAGCCTGAAGTCGTCACCATGTCTCCGGGCACATTGGCGAGATCAAGATCCGGATGGTCCTGCCGCCACATGTCGAAAAAGGTTGACTGGATATCCGAGCCACTTGCAACCGGCGCGATCACGGTTTGGGTCTTGCCGTTTGGCAACTGCGTTGTGACCTGCGAAAGAAATTTGCCCGGATGCTCCTTGGAGAAGTTCTCAAAGAACATCACTGCCAGGTCCGACGGCTGCGGATTAGGAGTCCCCGGATTCTGCTTTATCCAATCCACGACCTCTCGTTTGTGGGCCTTTGCCCAGTCGCTGATATATTGGGCGTGCGACGGATCCGCGCTCACCCAACTCTGCGCGAGCTCGTTATGGTTATCCGCCCATTGTGCGACTAGATGCGGGTTACCCTGGTAGCGATCTCCGTGAAACCACGCCTCTATGTCTGGAGCGACCAACTGTCCAGCCTTCGGACCACTCTGATACTTTACGATCGGACCGAGCATCCGCGCCACGCGATCGCGGAGCAGATAGTTGGAGGCGGCGAGTGTGGATGAGGCGGACGCGGACGCATCGTATGACGCTGCCGAGGGCCGCGGCCAGAAGTATTCATCCTTGCTGAACGGCTGAGCGATCATCAGTGAGCCGACGAGTTTGCCGTCCGGCCCGGTCACCATGCTCCCGTTCGCGGTAAATGGGAAAAGCGTTTGTCCGATTGCCCATACAACCAGCGGATAGATCAAACAACAAATGACCACCGTGGAGCCTAACAGCCAGAGACTTTTCTTTATGTGATTTTTCATCATCGCCTATCCTTCTATTCTTGCGCTAGGCAACAAGGTGCATGGCGCCCATGATTACATCGATAAGCTTGATACCTGCGAACGGTAGAATGACCCCGCCGACACCCCAAATGAGCAGGTTTCTCCGCAGCAACGCATCCGCTCCGAGGGGTTGATAGGTCACTCCTCTAAGGGCCACGGGAATAAGCGAAGGAATTATGACCGCATTGAAAATTACCGCTGACAGAATCGCCGAGGTTGGCGAATGCAAATGCATGATATCCATCGTTTTCAACCAGGGCAGCGTGCCGGCAAACAGTGCGGGCACGATCGCGAAATACTTGGCCACGTCGTTGGCGACTGAAAATGTCGTGAGTGCACCACGAGTCATGAGGAGTTGCTTCCCGATCTCCACCACCTCGATCAACTTGGTCGGATCCGAGTCGAGATCAACCATGTTACCGGCTTCCTTTGCGGCCTGAGTGCCGGAATTCATGGCTAAGCCGACGTCGGCTTGGGCCAAGGCTGGCGCATCATTGGTGCCATCGCCCATCATCGCCACGAGCTTGCCCTCAGCCTGCTCCTTGCGTATATAGGCGAGCTTCGATTCAGGTGTCGCCTGGGCAACAAAGTCATCGAGGCCCGCCTGCTTTGCTATCGTCGCGGCCGTGAGCGGATTGTCACCCGTAATCATTACCGTTCGCAGTCCCATTCTCCGAAGCCGCTCGAAGCGCTCGCGCATGCCAGGTTTGAGAACGTCCTCGAGTACAACCACGCCGGCGATCTTCGCATTTTCTGCGACGATCAGGGGCGTGGCGCCCTTGGAAGCGATCGAGTCGACCGTGTGTTGCAAGCTCGCAGGAATAACCCCGCCTTTACCTTGTGCAAACGCGATGACCGCATCGGGCGCGCCCTTGCGGATGGAAGTTCCGTTCGGTAAATCAACTCCGCTCATTCGGGTCTGTGCGCTGAAAGCGATAAACCGGGCGCCAGTCGGCGCGGTCAGTTCTTTCGCCCCGACCCCTAGTGCCTGCGCTGCGCGAACGATGTTTTTTCCTTCCGGTGTCTCGTCGGAAGTCGATGCCAAGGCCGCTAGATGTGCCAGTGCGAGCTGCGAATAGTTGCCAAGGGACTCAAAGCCGGTGGCGTGTCGATTGCCGATGGTAATCGTGCCCGTTTTGTCGAGCAGTACAATATCGACGTCGCCTGCCGTCTCGACTGCCTTACCGCTCTTCGCGATAATGTTGGCTTGGAGCGCGCGATCCATGCCGGCAATTCCGATCGCAGCGAGCAGTGCGCCGATCGTCGTAGGTATCAGGCAAACCAATAAGGCTACCAGCGTTGGAACGTCGGTGCCGAGACTCTTCAACGGCTCCGAAATTCCCAGATAACCCATCATGTATTGTTCCGCGTTCCAGGCCATCGGCCAGAGCGGAATTACCACGATCAAAAAGGCGAGACTCAGGCCGGACAGTGCCAATGTCAGCGCAATCTCGTTTGGCGTTTTCTGGCGAACGGCACCCTCGACGAGCGCAATCATTCGATCAAGAAACGACTGCCCCGGAAGCGCAGTGATTTTCACCACGATCCGGTCGGAGATAACCCTCGTTCCTCCGGTAACTCCTGAACGATCGCCGCCGGACTCGCGAATCACCGGAGCCGACTCGCCAGTAATGGCAGACTCGTCGACGGATGCGATTCCCTGGATTATCTCGCCGTCGCTGGGAATGACTTGACCTGTGGTCACTACAACCTGATCGCCCGGCTTGAGGTCGGTCGAGAGGACCTCATCCATGCTTCCGCCCCTTATACGAAACGCCGGAGTTTCACCGCGAGTCCTCCGCAGTGACTCAGCCTGGGCCTTGCCGCGTGCCTCGGCGAGCGCGGTCGCAAAATTTGCGAAGAGAACCGTCAAGAACAGCCACACGTCCAGCGCGATAAAATAGGTGATCGGGACCTGACTGACTGAATTGCTCACTAAGGCTTGCACTATAAAGAGGAAAGTAAGCACCCCGCCGATCTCGACTACAAACATGACCGGATTGGCCCATTGGATATCGGGACGAAGCATGACGAATGAATGCCTCAGCGCGTGCTGCACCAGCTCTGGTTCGAATAGCTTGCGGCTTCTGATTCGCCGTGGCGGACGCGGCTGTTCAGGTGCTTCTGTGGCTGGTATCGATTTTACTGCTGCTCCCATTACTCTGCTCTCCAGTCGATAATTCGTTTATCTGCTGCCGCGGTGCCTGGTGTGCCAATAAAGTCGCTAACCACCAAAAGGAATCGGACCCAAGTGCTCCGCCACTGGTCCAAGCGCGGCGACTGGCAGGAACAACAGCGCACCGACGATTATGATCGTACCGAACAGAAGACATCCGAAGGTGAAGGTGTCGTCGCGCAGCGTCCCCAACCCGAATGGCGTGCTCTTTTTCATTCCCAAAAAGCCAGCCATCGCGATTGGAGCCAGAATGGGCAGGAATCGCCCGAACATGATGACAAATCCCGCCGCTATGTCCCATGGAACAGCCTCGGGTGCGGGACTTGGGTTGTTATTCAGACCATAAGTAACACCGAGTCCGTCGAACGCAGAACCGTTGTTGGCCGAGTCCGACGAAAACTGGTAAACAATCTGAGATAGTCCATGTGCGCCTGGATTGCTCTCAGCCTTCATTCCCCAACTCGTGGCGGCGAACAATCCTGCTGGACCGAGAATGATCAGCGGATGCACAAGCAACGCGATCAATGCAAGTTTCACCTCCCGCGCACCGATCTTCTTACCTAAATACTCGGGCGTTCGACCAACCATCTGGCCGACTACGAAGATCCCGATGACCAGGAACAGCAACATGTTGATCATTCCGACGCCTTTGCCGCCGTAAATGCAGTTCACCCACATTCCAAAGAACGGCGACAAAGCTGCCATCGGATTGAGGCTATCGTGTTCACAGATGACCGCACCGCATGTGAAATCCACCGTAGCCGCTGCAAAGGTGGACCCCGCCGAGGTTCCGAAGCGCAACTCTTTGCCTTCGAGGTTACCTAGGTGCTGATCCACCGGCAGCCCTGCGACCGGTGGCACTGTAATTGTTCTTTTCCCGCCAGGCGCGGTGGCGCTCGGAACCTGGAAGTTTGTGCTATGTGGATGTGCGACCAGGCCAGGATTCGGCTTGAGGGTGTCGAAATAAATTGTCCATAGGATGGTCCCTGCAAGGAGGACGAACATCACCGAAAATATGATTGCGGAATGCCGACGTCTCCTCAGCATGCGGCCATACATGAACACCAACGCCATCGGGAACCACATCATCGATGAGGTGGTCAGGAAGTTCGAAGCGGCATCGGGGTTCTCGAACGGATGTGCCGAATTCATTCCATAGAAACCCCCTCCGTTCGTGCCCAACATCTTCATCGGCACAAATGCAGCAAGCGGGCCGACCACGATGGTCTGCTTCTTCACCTGTCCGCTGTCCGCAGTTCCCATGGCTGCTGGCTCGAGAGTCGAGACTTGAGTGTCGCTCTGAAAGGTCATCGGCATACCCTGAGTCAGAAAGACAATGCTCAGCACGAACACCGCGGGCAGAAACGTGTACATCACCACGCGCCACATATCGAGAAAGAAGTTGCCCACATCAGGATCGCTGCGAAAAGCCCGTATGATAGCGGTCAGAGCGCAGAATCCAATTGAGGCAGATAGGAAGAACATCGGGAGGCAAAAGAACAACTGGCTGAAATTTGAAAAAGCAGCATCGCCCGAATAATGCTGAATGTCTGTGTTCGTGCTGAAGGAGATGACCGTATTGAAGATGGTGCTCGGCGCCAGCGCTCCGAGTCCTCTTGGATTCAGCGGCATCCAAGGTTGAAGCGACAAAACAAGATATCCGAACACATAGAGCACTGTGTTGAACACCAACAACGCTACCGCGTACTGCTTCCAGGTCTGTGGCCCGCTATTCACACGCCGTTCACACCACGTCAGTGCCTGGGGAGCGCGGTAGTGCCCATCCATGATCCAGGCGAGATACCAGCCCAAAGGGAAAGCGACCGCTACACTAAACAGGAGTACGGAAATTGGCAAAAGCCACATCGCACTTGTTCCTCTGCGAGAGTTTCAGATCACGCCTAGAATCGCTCCGGCCGAATCATCGCCATGAGCAAATATCCAAATGTAAAGGCTGCGGTAACGGCGGTCAGGTAAATCATGACTATCCCTCTAAATCCCTTCGCATCCGATGAGGAAAACGTAGCAAAGACCCAAGCCACTCAGCCCGAGCACAAATGTGACGGGCAACCAGATCCAGATATCCATGGTTCATCCTTCGCTCCGTGTGATAACGATGCGAAGGAGCAAACTATGTTCCAAGGGCGCCGGTGCGACACGGCAATCTTACAATGTGACTTGCAAAGCGGGTGTGAATAGTAAATGGGCGCGCCGTTAATAGCATCCCTCACGCGTTCTTGCATAGTGCATCAGCGTAGAACCAATGTGGAGTGCATTGTGAAAGACGGCGGCATAACGTCGTGCTCGTGTTTCGACCAATATGCTGCTCGTAGAGAAAGCAAGTGCATAGACGCCGGGCAGGCCGTCACGGCCGCATGAATGTAAAACGCCCATGTGTTTGTAGCCTGCTTGATTGATGCCGATGAGTCGGATGATGCTCCGAGCTGCGTAAGATCGGCGACAGCTTGTCGACGATTGATAGCGGCCGCGCAGTATGTCTCGAGGCGGTAGATGGAGTATCAGATAGCTTTCAGGGGTCGGATATGGAGGCGTTGTGGAGTCACGGTTCGATGAGCTCGAACCGTTAGTTTCTAACCTGCACGCACCAGGTTGCGCGCTAGCCGGCAGGCGCCCTCGTCGAACAGGAAGAACGGTGTCGCGAATGGGAAAGGGCTAAGGGGTTCTGTGCGCGGGCTCGTTATGATTGATGCTCCATCGCACTGTCACCTGCGCGAGCGCTTCCGCTGCCAGCTTCCGGATGTGGGGATTCAGATGATAGCGAGCAAGAAGATCGACAGATAATCTCTCTGCACCAGCAACATATTTTATACAGTCTGGCGCGCCACAGAGACAGCACCATCTTCCATTCGGTCGAGGGGTAGAAAAACGTGTTCCTCACCGCATTTCAACACTGTCCGAGCGCGAACGGCGAGCTCGCGCGTGACGACAATCGCTGAAGGGCGGCACGAGTGGTTCATGAAGGCAAGTCGGGGCCCCTCGATGTGAGTGCTTGCGCCGACCTGGATAGTTCTGTAGCTGGGCGTGGCAGATGTGCCCATCAACGGGAGGATCACGTCTCCGCACTGGAACGGTCGGTTTGCAACGAGACGCGCACCATAAAGCGTACTGCCCTCGACAACGCGGACTCGGTCGGACCGCAGGATCTGCGAGCAGCGGTTCTGAAACTGACTCGGAACAGATTGCAGATCTGGCATGTTGCTCCGCTTGTACGTCAACGCTTGCACAGGCGACGCGCAGTCGCACGGCGATACGTAAAGGCCTAGGTTCTGGCCCGGTTGGTTGCTGCGCTCAATGCCGTATCCGACTGCGCTGGATGGACGGCTCTCAGCATAGAGGTATTTACCGGATTCAAGTGTTTCAAGTTGTCGTTTGTCAGTGAAATGGTTCGAACGTGTTGGTCCAACTTGAACACATAATGCTTTCCGGATGCAGCAACTCGCAAAGCTGGTGCAGAGTGCTCTGCACCTTGTCATCGAACAGCAGGAACTCGAGGCGTAGGCGAGACAGATCGGCCGTAAACTCACAGCCTCTGTATAGTTGCTTCCGTCCGCCGGCCAGCGCGCCACCCGAACGGTAGATCTGAACTATATCGAATTCCGAGATTCCGAGCCGAGGCGCCGCTTCCTTGAACGCGTCCAAAGCCCAAGGGGTGATTACTGCTTCTATCCTTTTCATTTATAACTCCAGCGCGAGAAAACAAATGCTACTCCAGTTGACAACCGTGTGCTTCTATACGTTTGAGATAAGCAGAAACTACGCCATGCCTAAGGTCCTGTAAAACTCGAGCTTTTTCAGCTCAAGATGATTGGCTTGGTTTCACTTCTCGGCAGGACCTTGCTGCAATTTGCGATCTGAATCGGAATGATGGAAATTGAGAGATCCCGGGCTGGTATCCCTGGGAAATTGGGAAGTTCTCGAGAGGATTTGACCGAGCTCACTGAGGCCTACTTACCAGTGTGCTGCACCGCATGCGCGCTCACGCAAATCCTCGAAGAGTCGAGCTGCGGCGTGGCGTACGAAACGGGACCACGCTGTCAGTGCAGATGGTATCTCGCGTGCCAGCACGTACAACTCAGGCGCTGGTGTCCTAGTGATACGGAATCCTCAACCCGTCGCCTTCCTAGTTGTCGGTTTTGGGTCACTGACCGTGCGTATCCTGAGGACAGGGCATGGTACATAATGGAGGATTTTTTCAGCCGTGCCGCCAATCAAAAGATCGAGTAAGTGAGTGTGTCCGCGCATGGACATGACTATGAGGTCCACCTTGAGCTTGCTCACCAGATTCCCGATTACTTCGTGAACCACACCAAAATGGAGTTCGGAACGGCATTTTTGGTAGAGCTGCGTTGCCTCTTTCTCGAAACGCTCGAGCTCAGCCGAGGCGGTCTCAGCGTAACGCTCGAGCAATTTCGTGGGCTCAGACCAACGCGCGACCCCGTAAGGTAACGGCTCCACTACGTGCACGAGCACCATTTCGGGTCCATGCTCCTGGGTTAATTCTATCGCGTACTTTAGCGCCGCGAGCGAATGCTCGGAAAAGTCCGTAGGCACCATAATCCTTTCTATTTTCATTCTTCTTCCTCGCCGAGAGAAAAAAGGGACTCAAGACTTACCGGACAAAAGCCATCAAACTCAGAATCGCGAAACAGAGAGTCAGCAAAACAGCCGCGGAGCCAAGGCCGATCCTCGCCCACTCGTGGGTAGTGATTCCCAACCGGCTCGCCGCGACGATATTTGATATGTTTCCAGTGACAAGTGCTCCTCCGCTAACTAGTAATGCGAGTAACGCCGAGCGCTGCTGATTCATACTCAGGGAGGGTCCTATCTCTACAGCTGCCAAAGTCGAATTGTTGACAACTGCGGAGATAGTGTTCATCCAAAACAGAAGTCCGTTGGGAAGTCGATGGATGTAGGCATCGACTAAGGGCCTAAGCCCATCCGAAAGCGCGACGAGTCCGGCAATAAAAACGTACACTTTGCCGGGGCGAATCAACAGGACAAGGCTCCACGAATCCTTCTCTTCGGCTGCGTCCAGCGGCTTGCTGGAAGCGAACGGCAAAAACAAGGTGGGAATCGCGGCCAGAATGACTCCTACGACAATGAAGGGGCCGAGGAGATGGGCAAGGTACCAGAAGTCGACGTGCAAAGAGCGGAGAACAACTGCAATACCGGGCATGCCCAAAGGCGTCAGGCCCGCGCCGATGCCGATCGCGAAGCATGCAAATACCGTGGCGGCAATTTCGACCCATCGGTCGCAACGAAGCAGGGAAATTGCCTCCACAAACACAAGCGCGGCTACGACCGGAGTTATGAAGGCTGCTAGGAAGCCCAGTATGATAGCCAGGGAGAAACAAAGAATCCGCGGGTCCAGCACTTGGATTACGCGACGAAATACTTGATCGAGAAAGTTCCTCAGGAGACGGAAGCTGGCGCCAAAGACCAGTACTGCCAGCGTGAATGCCAGCGGTTCACTCAGGGCTGCCCAAACGAGCGCCGCGTTGAATTGCCCCATCATGCAGGCGGTCAACACTCCGACGAGCAGGAAAAACACCTCGACGTTCCGTTCGATCGCCTCGACGAAAATGGGTCCGAGCAGAACTACGACGATGACCAGCGTGGCAAGAGCCAATGTCACCATGACGGCCACCGGGCAAGGCTTTGAAGGCAGTTTGAACCGCGAGGTGGTCTCATTCGATGTTGAATTGTGTCCTGAAAAGCTGGAACAAAGCCGGGTTCGATGACATGCGCCCGGCCCACGGCGCGGTGTTGCGCAATATCGCCCGCGACGGATCGCGGATTGCCGAGCTGGCGAAGTGCCCGCGCATGACCGAGCAGAGCACGGCATAGCTGGTTGAATACTTGCGCGAACGACGCTACATCGAGCTCGTGCCGGATCCGAGCTATGGCCGGGCGAAGCTGGTGAGGCTCACCGCGCGTGGCTGTAGAGTCCACGGCACTCTGGTCCGAGTCAGGCGTGCGTTCGAAAAGGAAATATGCTCGCAGCTGGGTGGGGACGAATGGCGCCAGCTACGTGCACTGTTAGAGGAGTTCGCGGCATGGTCCAGGAGCAACTCGAAGCCTGGTTTACGTGCCGTGGTCCGCGACAGGCGGAAAGAAGTGCGGCTGAACATTCCAGCTCTCTGCCGCCCTTCATCCAACAAGCATTCGCAGTTCGCCGCAGCCATCTCTGCAATTGTGTCGTTATACGGGGCTTTGCCCGGCCTGGTCGCGAAGTCTCATTTCCTTGCACTGCGTCGGTTCTGATCGCTGTTGGTTAACCTGGATTGGCGCCACCGCCAAACCCTCACTTTCCAGGCTCGGCGGCCGGCCGAAATCAAGGCAGCGAGGCGTCCTCGAAACGTCCTAAGGGGTGTGACTTCCTGCGTGAGACGCGCGCCCGCTGTCAGGCGGCTGAAGATGGGGCACGGCCCCAAGCCGAACGTCGCAAGTCTCTCGGCTGCCTCCGAGGTGTGGATTGGACTTCCGTTCGCGTCCAAAGGGGTCACAGTCACCACAGTCCACCGGTCGTCAACCCTGAAGGTCCACTTGCATCTGAGGCAGTAGTATAGGTGCGGCCGCCGTCCCGAAGCTGCGTCTGTCTCCAATGCCCAAATCGCAAAACTGTGCCGCATCTCGGCAGGCGAAAAGATTGGAGCGCCCGATGGCGGACGTTTCTGCGAGAGGTTCGGCTTGCGGTATTTGACCAGCCCCAGGCCGCGAAACGGCACGTTGCTATCCAGGGCAGTTTGGACAACATGGGATTTCAGTTCCACTGCTATACTCCGAAAGGACCCCGCACGATTCCCCTCGCAAGTAGAGCATTTCCTATGCCGCGTAGGCCCTGTTCAATCTCCCAGTAATTAAACGGTAAACAAAAAGAACGGGCGGCTGAACATTGCAGATTGCAGCAATGATTCGCTGCGTCTTGAAGAACGATCGAGACGACCCCGCTGGCTCAGGTCTAGCGCTTAGTCGAGCTTGTAGCGCTTGCGTTTGCGCCACAGGGTAGTGACGTTTATTCCAAGGTTTTCCGCTGCATCCTGGAGTGTTGGCGACTCCGCCAAGACGCGCATTATCTGCTCGCGTTCGATCTCCTCAAGACTGTCTGACGAAGGGTAGCTCGGCGCGGGGGGGTGCTGCTGAAAAACGCTGTCCGGAAGGCACTCCGAACTGATCAGGTCGCTCTGGGAGAGCACCGCGGCGCGCTCGACGGCATTGCGCAACTCGCGCACATTACCCGGCCAGCGGTAATTGGCAATTACTGCCTGAGCCTCGGGTGAGAAACGCAATTGCGAGCGGTGGTTACGAATAGCAGCGGCCGAAAGTAGCCGCTCCGCAAGAGGAAGCACGTCTTCGGCATGTTCGCGTAGTGGGGGTACAGACAGAGCGATGACGTTAAGCCTATAGAACAGGTCTTCTCGGAAGCGGTGAGCCGCCACCTCGCCTGGAAGATCGCGATTCGATGCGGCGATGATGCGCGCGTCCACGTGGATTGTGTTATCACCCCCAACGCGTTCGAAACGCTGTTCCTGAACGAAGCGAAGAAACTTGGCCTGGAGAGGGGCATTCAAATCAGCAATCTCGTCGAGGAAGACTGTGCCGCCATTGGCGGCTTCCAGACGCCCCGGCTTGTCCTTGATGGCCCCGGTGAAGGCCCCTTTGACATGGCCAAAGAGTTCGCTTTCAAGCAAGTGCTCGGACAGTGTTGTGCAATTGACAACTACAAAGGGCTTTTCACGACGCGGACTCCAGCGGTGAATCTGGCGCGCAATGACGTTTTTGCCCGTACCGCTTTCACCCGTCAAAAGAATTGCTGCTTCGCTGGCAGCGACGCGTTGGGCGTCATGAAGCAAACGCTGCATTGCAGGACTACGAGATTCGAGCAAAGGGCGCTCTTCCACCGTGTCGCGCAATCCACGAACCTCGCCGCGCAGGCGTCGAGTTTCGAGCGCCCGTTCGACGGCACGTTCGACCTGATCGAGTGAAAAAGGCTTTGTGAGGTAGTCGTAAGCGCCCGCCTTCATAGCGGCGACGGCGTTTTCCACCGTAGCATACGCCGTCATCAGAATTACCAAAACGTCGAGATCTCGATCTTTGATATGTCTCAGCAGTTCGTAACCATTCATCTCTGCCATGCGGTAATCCGTGAGGACGAGATCGAAACCGTCTTCCTCAGAGAAGCGCGCCAGCGCTTGCTGGCCGCTTTCGGCAGTACGCACCTCATAGCCGCGCGCTTCGAAGAGTGTAGCGAGATTCACGCGAATATTCTTTTCATCGTCGACGATCAGGATCTTTGCCATATCGCCTCCTGCCCCGCGCGGACTACTCAACCGTGAAGCAGGTTCCCTTGCCCAACGTACTGTCCACAAAGATTCGGCATCCATGTGCCTCCACGATTTCCTTGGCGATTGCGAGGCCCAAACCCGCGGAGCCCGGCTGCGCAGCATTTACATTCCACTGGGCAAAGCGTTCGAAGAGATGCCACATCCAACAAAGCCTTGATGTCCTCGGACATCAGCCGCACAGTTGCGCCGCGAGAGCAGTAGCGATTCTGCTACTGTCGAGCAGCATGCGACAGTTGTCAACACAGCAGGTTGGTCTTTGCGCGAAGCTCTATGTCGATGTTCACCTAAATTTTGACCCAATAGCCACATCTAAATTGAGGCGCTTGCGCTTTCGGTAGAGAGTCACCACATTGATGCCGAGTGTCGCGGCGGCTTGCTCCAGCGTCCGGCTCTCCGCCAGCACACGCAATATGTGCTGGCGCTCGATCTCGTCGAGGGTAGTTTTGGATAAGGTTGGCGTGATCGTACCCGACGCGTGCTTCGCCACTGCTTCCGGAAGATTTGCCAACGTGATCGTCTCGCCCTCGCATAAAACCGCCGCTGCTTCCATTGCATTTCGCAGTTCCCGCACGTTACCGGGCCAGCGGTAGCGAGTCATGACCGCTGCCGCCTCCGGAGACAACTGCAAATTGCCACGACGGTTGCGAATCGCCGCTGTGGCCAGCATACGCAGAGCCAAAGGAAGAATGTCTGTGGGACGTTCGCGTAGAGCGGGGACGCGCAGTGAGATGATGTTTAGATTGTAAAAAAGGTCTTCGCGAAACCGGTGGGTCCTTACTTCGCGGACAAGATCGCGATTAGAGGCGGCAATCATCCGCACATCAATCGTCTTTTCCTCCTCGGCCGTCTTGAGCGTGCGATCCAGTACAAATTGAGCAAGATCGACTTGAAGTGCAGAAGGAAGGTCATCGATACTGGCCAGAAAGAGAGTGCCACCTTCCGCTGCTTCGAATCGCTCCGATGCGCGCTTCGCTCCGATCTGCAGCGCATCCAGAGTCCATCCAGAACTTTCTCTTTCCCGGCTTTGCTGAGATAAGATGGTGCAGTCGACAACCACGAAGGGTTTCGCCCGGCGTGAACTCCAAAGGTGGATTTGCCTGGCGAGTAGAGTCTTACCGGTCCCGCGTTCGCCGGTCAGCAATATCGTCCCGTCGGAGGCAGCAGCCTGTTCGGCATTCTCCAGCAAGCGTCGCATGTCCGGACTGCGTGGCCGCACAAGAAGAGAATCCTCTACGGCGTCCTGCGAAGTTTCAGCGTTGAGACGCTTTGTTCGAAGTTTCAAGATCCGCTCTACAATGCTTTGCCCTGCTCGAGCAGAAAGTGCGGCATAGCCCGGCCGCGCTCTCTGGTGCAAGCCCTATTGACCCATCGGGCAAGATGAAAGTACTTCGTGAAAGCTCGTAGCCATCTGTCTTTGCGATGGAACGATTGCTCTACACTAGATCGGAACCGTTTCAGGACCAGGATGGCCGGGACTCCACAGCTAATCCCACATCAAACAAAACTACCAGTCAGCTTCGACCTCAAAGCATTCCGAAAAACAATCACACCATCGACGACTGTTCCCGTCGCCTCTGTCTGTTTAGAATATGACGCCGGTTTCGATGAGGCCCCGAACCTGTGAGTTATCTACACCCTCTTTGCCGAACACATCGCCGGCCGTGTAGCCGTTCGCTTGCACGTAGGACACCTCACCGCGGAAGAAGAACTGCTTCCACTGGAAGGTCGGCGTGAGCGTCAGAGACCAGGCATCGCTGCCGACTCCGTACAAGAGGTTCGCGGCGCTGCCCTTAGGCGAATCCTCGTTCCCGGTCGTTCCAACATATTCGGCGCGTCCGGCCACCGAGATCTTATCGGTGATAGCGTAACTCGCGAGAACTGCTCCACTGATGGTCTGGGTGGATTTGAAGACCCCGATGTCCGGGTTATACGGGATATTAGTCTCCTGGAAATAAGGTGTAATGACGATAGGAGCGGCATTGTATGTATAGATCACGTTGTAGATCTGGCCGTTATTGTTGAGAAGCGGCGTCGCAAAATTGTTGGACGCCGCAAAGCCGGCATTACCGCCGCCGACGATGCTCAAAGTATTTTGGGGATTTATCGTCCAAGCCAACAATCCGTCAACCCAGGTGTAGCTGTGCGAATAGTAGCCATTGTTCCAGCTCACCGAGGCGGCAAGCGGCCCATAGGTATAGTTGAGCTGCAAGCCGCGATTGATGATGTTCTCCTGATTCCACAGCAGCCCGCGCTCGATATTCATGTTTTCGAAAGTGAAACTGTATTCGGCTCCAAAGAGTGTCGGGAGATTTCCGGCCTCTATTGAAAAGCTGTCGGTCGGAGCGATCTTGAGATAGGCGACCGGCAACACCCCAAACAACCTGTCTACCGACTTTGTCATGTTGATATAGGGACTGCCGACTATTGGAAAACTATACCCTCCCACCTGCACGTAGTATTGAATAAGCCCGTCTGCCTTTTGGATGAAGGCTTGGGCATTGCTGATGTCCAGCCGGTTGTACGGATCACCAACTACGGCGTGATTCTGAAAGAGTCCGAGTCCGCTTACGACGCCATTGACGTCGAAGTCGAGCAGACCCGCGATCGGAGCCGGCAAATTAGCCAGGAATGGCACATACTTCGGAATATTGATTTCGTTAGGCGACGCCATCACCAGCGGCCCCGTCATCGCGGGCGTTGAAAGCGGCGGCACCGGAGTCGGCGCCGCGGCCGCGGCCGCCGGAGTAGCGCTGGCCGCCGGAGCGACAGAATTTGCCGGGGCAGTTTGGCCCGGCTGGTCGGCCCAAGCTTTGTGTTCAGGAGCAATAACCATAGTCAGAAGCATCGCCCATATGAAGCCTCCGACCATCAAACGTTCTAGGCGCTGTATCATGGCTGGATTTATCTCTCTTTTGTGGCCGACCGACGAGCGATCTTTACAATAGGCCTGTTTCAGGTGGCCTAGTGGACGACGCAACTTTTGCGTCATTTATGTGCTGTCGGCTGGCCGCCCGGGAGCTGGTCAAGCGCGAGATTGAGTTCTACAACATTGACACCCGTTTCGCCGAGAAAGCCTGCCCAACGGGGCCGAGTGTGCAACTTGATCAAGTCCTGCACGGCCTCCTCACTGATGCCGCGGGCTTTGGCGACGCGTTGAACCTGGATTTCAGCCGCCGCAGGGCTGATCTCGGGATCCAGGCCACTGCCCGAGGCGGTGACCATATCGACCGGAACCTGCGAAGCCTGGACTCCTCGGTTCTCTTCCAAAACGATTTTCAGACGCTGCTTTACAGAATCGATAAAGCTTTTGTTGGTGGGACTAAGGTTGGATCCGCTCGAACTAGTCGCATCATAGCCTTTGTCGCCCGCGGCCGACGGACGACTGCGAAAATATCCAGGCAACTTGAAATTTTGGCCGATCAACGAAGATCCTCTTGGCACTCCGTTGCGATAAATGAGACTGCCATCGGCCTGGGACGGGAACGCGATGTGGGCCGCACCTACCATCACCAGCGGATACAGAATGCCTAGCAGCACGGTCAGGACGACTGTCATCTTGATAGCGATCATCATCGAACGCATCTTTAGTCTCCCTCAGGCCAAATGGGCGGCGGTAATCAGCAGGTCAATCACCTTGATGCCGATGAAAGGAGCGATGATGCCGCCCGCTCCATATATGAGTAGGTTTCGAGTAAGTATGCCGGTTGCTCCAACAGGACGATACTGCACGCCGCGCAGAGCGAGCGGAATCAACGCGATAATGATCAAGGCATTGAAGATCACCGCAGATAGAATGGCGCTCTCCGGAGTCGCTAGGTGCATGATGTTCAATGATTGCAGCTCCGGATAAGCGAGCAGGAACATAGCTGGAATGATCGCAAAATATTTCGCCACGTCATTTGCGACTGAAAACGTGGTCAGGGCCCCCCGTGTGATCAGCAATTGCTTGCCGATCTCGACAACTTCCATGATCTTGGTTGGGTTGGAATCAAGGTCCACCATGTTCCCGGCTTCACGCGCTGCCTGCGTGCCGGCGTTCATCGCGACCCCAACGTCGGCTTGCGCCAGGGCTGGAGCGTCATTGGTACCGTCGCCAATCATGGCTACCAGCTTGCCTTGAGCCTGCTCATCGCGAATCAAGCGCAACTTGGTTTCTGGCGTCGCCTCGGCCTGAAAATCATCGACCCCGGCTTCGTGAGCGATTGCGGCCGCGGTCAGCCGGTTGTCGCCTGTGATCATCACGGTCCGCAACCCCATCGCGCGCATCCGCGCAAAGCGCTCCCGGATGCCTTCCTTGATTATGTCTTTGAGGTGGATCACGCCGAGAACCCGATTACCGTCGGCCACCACGAGAGGGGTGCCTCCGCTCTTTGCGATCCGCTCCACCATGCTTTTGAGCTCAGTCGGGATCCCGCCACCGCCGTCGCGCACGAACTTCACTATCTGTTCGGTGGCACCCTTGCGGATTTTGCGCCCGTTTAGGTTTATTCCGCTCATCCGCGTCTGCGCCGAAAATGGCACGAACTCAGCTTCCTTCTCAGAGAGCTGGCGTCCGCGGATGCTGAACTCACGCTTGGCCAAAACCACGATCGATCGTCCTTCGGGAGTCTCGTCCGCCAGCGACGCGAGTTGCGCGGCATCGGCCAATTCCTCAACCGGAACATCGAGTACCGGAAGGAACTCGGTCGCCATCCGGTTGCCGAGCGTGATCGTACCGGTCTTATCAAGCAGCAGCGTATCCACGTCGCCCGCTGCTTCCACCGCGCGACCTGACATGGCCAGCACGTTGTGCTGCACCAGCCGGTCCATTCCAGCGATACCGATCGCGGACAGCAGTCCTCCGATTGTGGTTGGGATCAGGCAAACCAGCAGGGCAACCAGCACCGGTAGTGTCAGCGACGCATGGGCATAGATCCCAAAAGGATAAAGGCTCACGCAAACCAGCATGAATACCAGTGTCAAGCCAGCTAGCAGGATGCTTAGTGCGATCTCGTTGGGCGTCTTCTGGCGCTCCGCGCCCTCGACCAAGGCGATCATCTTGTCGAGAAAAGTCTCGCCCGGATTCGCGGTGATCCTTACCCTAATCCAATCGGAGATAACCGTAGTGCCGCCCGTCACGGCGCTGCGATCCCCACCACTCTGCCTAATCACTGGCGCCGATTCGCCGGTAATCGCGGCCTCGTTGACGGCCGCCACACCCTCGACCACCTCGCCATCGCTGGGAATGATATCGCCGGCGCGCACGATCACCACGTCACCGCGGCGCAGCGAAGTCGCGGGCACTATTTCCTCTTTACCGCCTCGCAGTACCTTGGCCTGCGTCTCGGTGCGGGTTTTGCGCAGGTTGTCGGCCTGCGCCTTACCGCGCCCCTCCGCCATCGCCTCGGCAAAGTTGGCGAACATCACGGTGAACCATAGCCACAGCGCAATCTGCAGCTCGAAACCGATCAGCGCCCCGCGTCCAGTGAACAGGTCTCGGCCAAGAATCAGCGTTACCGCCAAGGCGGTAACCTCTACCACGAACATAACAGGATTACGCGCTTGGATGCGGGGATCGAGCTTGCCCAGCGATTCGATCGCCGCGCGTTTTACGATTTCAGGTTCCCACAAGGGGGTTGGTTTGCGTTCAGTTAGCTCAGCCACTGCCGTCATGCCTCATTCAGTAAAGTTTGCCGCCCATCATCGCGAGATGCTCAACAATCGGGCCCAGCGCCCAGGAAGCGAAGAAGGTCAGGGCACCCACGATAAGCACTACCGCTGCGAGCAGGATCACAAAAAGTATCCCGTTGGTTGGAAACGTGCCTGCGCTCACAGGCGCCGCCTTCTTTTCTACAAGCGAGCCGGCGATTGCCAACACTGGGATCATCGTGCCGAACCGTCCGAACAACATCACGGCGCCGAGCACAGCGTTATAGAACATAGTGTTCGCGTTCAGGCCAGCAAACGCCGATCCGTTGTTCGCAGCGCTCGAAGAAAACGCATAGAGAATTTCTGAGAAGCCATGCGGTCCGGAGTTTGCGATTGAGGACAGCGCACCTTTGTTGAGCACCGCTACCGCGGTCGGAAGCAGTATCACCGCTGCGAAAACCAGGATGTAGAGCATCGCCAGCTTCATCTCGCGAGCCTGTATTTTTTTGCCTAGATACTCTGGCGTGCGTCCCACCATTAGTCCCGCAATGAACACCGTCAGAACCGCCATCACGATCATGCCCGCGAGTCCAGTGCCCACGCCACCAAATACCACTTCTCCTAAATGCAGGTTAAACAGCGGCACCAATCCGCCCAGCGGAGTGAAGCTGTCGTGCATAGCGTTGACCGAGCCATTGGAAGCATCCGTGGTAGCAGTAGCCCAAATGGCCGAGTTGACGATCCCGAAGCGCACCTCCTTGCCTTCCATATTGCCGCCACTCTGTTGGGCGCTTGCGGTCTGATTAATTCCCATGGAAGCAAACTGCGGGTTGCCGCGCTGCTCGGCCCACGTACAGACGACCACGGCACCGAGAAATAGCAGCCCCATCGTCGCGTAGAGCGCCCATCCCTGACGCTTGTCGCCTGCCATCTTTCCGAACGTATGGGGCAAGCCAGCGCCGATGGCGAAGATCGCTAATACTTCGAGAAGGTTCGTAAGTGGTGTGGGATTTTCGAACGGATGAGCCGAGTTTGCGTTAAAGAAGCCGCCACCGTTAGTGCCGAGCTGCTTAATCGCGATCTGCGACGCCACCGGTCCCTGAGCAATCGACTGGGTCCCCTTCTCTATGGTTTTCACCTGAGTATAGGGACTGAGGTTCTGCGGTACGCCCTGCCACACCAAAACGACCGTGAAAATAATGCAAATCGGAAGCAGGACCCAGAGCGTGCTGCGCACGAGGTCGTACCAGAAGTTCCCCAGTGTCCGGCCGCCGCGCCGCACAAAACCCCGGATGACCGCCATCGCGATCGCCAGGCCCGCAGCAGCCGAAACGAAGTTGTGGAACGCGAGTCCCGCCATCTGGGTCAGGTAACTCATGGTCGATTCGCCCGAGTACGCCTGCCAGTTGGTGTTGGTGGTAAAGCTTGCCGCGGTGTTGAACGCCAGACCGGGTTCTACCCCCGCGAAACTCTGCGGATTGAGCGGCAGGAAATACTGCAAACGCTCAAGCGCATAAAGCAGGACCATACCGATCACGCTGAAGAACAGCATCGAAACGGTATATTCGACCCAGGTCTGCTCTGCCGCGGGTTGGACGCCGCACAACCGGTAAATCAGACGCTCGACTGGCAAAAGCACCGGGTCCATGAAAGTGTGCTCGCCAGTAAACACGCGCGCCATGTAGAGTCCCAGCGGCACGCTAACCAAAGTGACGACTAGCGAAAAGAAGCCGACTTGAATGAGTGCGTTACTGAACACTATCGTCTCTCACGAGTTAGAATTTCTCTGGCCGCAGAAGCGCGTACACCAGATAGACGGTCAGACCCACGGCCATGACGAGACCCATTGCAACTTCCCAGGAACTCATAGTTTTTCGCACCCCCGAATATAGGCGAGCGCCAGCATAAAGAACGCTGCGGTTCCGACCAGGAAAAGCATGTCCAACATTTTTCGCTCTCCAAAGCGCCGACGTGTGCGCTCCCTCAAGGCACTAGTATTCGAGACACGATTAGGAGCGGCTGCGGTTTTCTTTCTATAGCGCATCAAATGTGCCATTCATTCAGGTCTAAGAAAGTGACTATGTTCAATGTCGCAAGCTCGCCGACAATGCAGATTCCAGCATCGTCGATTCATTTCGCACGGATTTAGCATATTGAATAATGCCTGTCCGGGCAGACAGTCTCTGTATCCAATGGATACAACTGTCCTCCAGAGCAACATTCCGACTTCGCGGAGTCGCCGCCTAGACTATTGGGGGTCTTTATATGGGAGCTTGTTTCGGGCATTCCCGAAGATTGCGTGCCAACCGAGTCGACCTTCGATATGCCGATCGACACCAGCCGATAGGTATGGTCGGTAGAGCCTTCGTCTTTTTCTGTTAGTGGTGCGCCGAAAGTGCGAAGGATCTCATGAACGAATTGCATCACCTCTTCGTCCCGTACCTTGGCGTTGAGCACGATGCCATTCCCATGAGGCGGAATGGTACAAGTGTCTGCGATTTCGGCGTCTGTCATCTCGGAGAAGATCATGTCCTCGCAACCGGACCCTATAAATCTCCCGACCGCATTCGGATCAGAACCAACAAACACTGCTTCGACGTTTTTCAAGGATATTCACCAAGTGTGGGTTTGCATTGCGCCTCGCCGCTTCGACGATTGGCTTCTTATTTCGAATGCGGGATCGATGCAATCAACCGAGATGTGCCAACAAAGAAGCGAACCATGAATCACGCTTACTCGGCGAATGACGTCGAAGATTCTTGATAGATTTCGACTTCGACGCCGCGAAGGAACTGTCTTTCCCGGTCCCTCGGGGCTGTGCCCCGTTGTTTCGGTGAAGCATAGGAATCGGGGCCATATAAGACTCGAGTTCAATCATCTCTCCCGCTCTTTTTGCAAGTCTGTGAGGCTGCGGAGGCCCGTCCACTTCAAGCAAAGTGTCTTTCGCGATTATTTATCGTCGGCCTCGAGCGACGCAGGCGGGCCGCCAGCCCGGACGCGATCCTGCGCCATAGGCGCGGAAACCTGTCGGCCAGCTTCGAGAACTCAGACTCCGTAATCCGTGCGACCACCGAGTCGCACGCCGCAACAACTGATGCAGAGCGCGGAGCGTTGGAATCCACCACGGCCATCTCGCCTACGTATTCTCCAGCAATGCGCCGCTCGACCAACTCTCCGTTAACAAGCACCGAAAACTCGCCAGTCAGAACCAGGAAGAGATCGCTACCAGAAGCGCCCTGCCTGATTAGTGCTCCGCCTGAACGTACTTGTTCCAACGTCACGTGCCGCGCGAATTCGAGCGCCAGATCCTGCTCGCGGATGAGGCTCTGCAATTGATGAGGCTCTGCAATTTAAGGGCGTCGGCGAGTCGCGGTTTTCCCTCGGGTCCCTGGAATTGAGCCAACCGAGATTTGTCCTTGACTTCCATGCACCCGACAGGAGCGACAACGGTGCCAATAAAAAAAGGTTTAGAAGTAAAGAGGTTTCCAATCCTGAGTTGCAGTGAGATTTCAACGTGAAGCGATGATCTTGCAATTTTCAATGACGACTGCAGCGCCAGGCGTCCATAGCACTAGGGGTCAAAGCGCTGGGTGAACGGATGGAATTGTTATCATTGGTAGTTCGAAACAGCTTGGTTCGAAACTCCGCTACATTTCGGGACGTGGTTGAGGACTGGGTAGTGGGACCAATCGAGCGGTGCTTCTGGAGTCCCCAACTGCCCGCCGTATCAGCAGATGGTCGCTACGCTCGAGTTGACTTCACTACCCTCTGGCGCAGACGCAAGTGCTACGGAGCGCCCGCGGCTTGAATTGGGTTCGGCACAAAGAACGGCGACGTGAAATGGGTGAGTCAGAAACTACCCACCATTCCGCGCCTCCGTTTAGAGAGTTCTGGCAGCTTTCAGAATGCAGCGAAAACATTGCCGCAATTTTAAGGCGGCCTCTGCCTCGTCTCTCAAAGTCCCTGCAATTACGGTCATTTCGGGCGGGCACGGGTGATGCTCAATACCGTGGCATGAGCATCGTTCGTCTATCGCGCCATGGTCATGGGCAGCTGCCGTTTGGAGTCGACCGGCCCTCAGGCTCTCAGCTTCGGTTTGAGGAAACCGCGGAGGAGAAGCGTTCGTGTTTTCGTGCGAGTCGTTCTACCGGCATGCTCGCGCAAAAGCCGGCGCAGCATGAGTTCGGGATAGAAGATTTGGGCCAGGCCGGATGGCTGAAGCCGCACCATTATCGCTACCTCTGCATAAGGTGGCTGTTTTTGATCGAGAACCGCCTCGGCGATGCGACGGCGGTGGATGGGTCCGGGCGGCCTCTACGCGAACCCGAGCAGAGTGCTAGAGTGGCCACCTTCGCGCTGGGTCCTTGCCCGGCTGCTCCGCGAGAGGTCGACGTAGTCTCCGAGAAACGAGGCCTTGGCCGCAGATTTACTCACACGGCAGAGGAGCATCAGCGGGAAAGCTTGAAATCGGGTTCGACCCTGTTTCGGATGCTGTTAGCCGGACTCAGAACTGCGGTCACGAAAGGTCATTCGAGCCGCCATTTTGTACTCGTCAGAGGAACGTAATGAAGCATTCACGTAGTCATTCCAGGCGGGCGCGTGTCGGTCCCCTGACGTTGGCGCTGATACTCGCGTTTGCGATGCAGGCCAGCGCCGATGAATCGAGCGGAGCCCCGCGTTCACCGAACGCTTCGTCCTCGTCGAGCAGTAGCGGTGGAAGCTTCTCCTCCTCCAGCGGCGGCTTGGTAGGACGCAGCCGCCACCCTCGGAATCGATGCCTCAACGCTCTGGCGCAAACGAAAGCGCTATAAATTGGATTTAGGTGTCGATACCTAGCAGGAACCGTTAAGATCCCTCGCCCTCTTCTTCTGCTCCGGAGCGCGAAGAGGATGGACGCGTTTACCTGATCTGGACCAAAGCTTCTCTGCTTAAGTTTGCATCGAGGGTGACAGCGCTGAATCCCGGCGTGCACTTGTCGAGGCCTTGTAGGAGAATCCATTCGCCCCTCCTACCTGCTGGCCGGTCGTTCAGGGTGTCCATCCTCGAGGGTTCACTCCACACGACGGTTTGCTCAATCAACGCGCGTGCGGCGATCTGACAAGATTCGGAATTAGGAGTTCCGCCCTCTCCGTGTTTGCACGAACACCTCATTGCTGCATTTAATTGCTGGAAGATGATGACGGTGATCCTTAGCGCCTTAACGATCTTTGCGGTTGCTCGGCCCAATCCTCGTAAAGCCGATCGAACGCAACGTCGAGTTCTTCTTCCTAGTAGCCGGGTTTGTCATCTCGGTAGCGATGGGGCAATTTAGTTTCGCGCTTGTGCGAACTGCGTTGAGCGAGCCGATACCCTTGACCTCGGCGATCCTGGTCTTCGGCATCGCATTCCGCTTGCTGCAAGTATACCTCGACCGGCTCTTCTCAGAAGCAGTCAGAATGCTCGGCCAGCGCTGGTTGTGCTTTGGCTTAACGATCATCTTGGGTCTGCTTGCTGGCTTCATCACCGCGGTGGTGGCGGCACTGGTTTTCGCGGAAGCGCTCTCCCTCCTTAGGCTAGATCGAACTGCGGAGATTGCCGCGACAGTGTTCGGATGCTTTGCGATCGGGCTCGGCGGGGGCATGACGCCCCTAGGTATGCCGGCTAGCACACTGGTTCTGACCGCGCTAAATGCCGATTTCTGGTACCTCGCGCGACTTGTCGGTCCGTTCGTGATCGCGGGAATCGTATTGGTCGCAATACCCATTCTCTTCCTACCGGTGGGAGAAGGTGAGCCCGCGCCGCCTACCATCACGGAGAGCGATTCCTGGGTGCCTGTCGTAATTCGGGCAGGTAGAGTATATATCTTCGTCGTCGGGCTGGTCGGACTTTCGGCCGGTCTCAGGCCCGTGGTTGACGCATACGTGAGCCACCTTCCTAGCGCCTTACTATTCTGGTTCAACACTCTCTCGGCGGTTGTCGATAATGCTACCCTCGCCGCAGTCGAGATCGGGCCAGCGTTGAGCTTACATCAGCAGCGCTCCGCGATGCTTAGTCTGCTGATCAGCGGTGGGATGCTTATTCCCGGCAATATACCTAATATCGTCGCCGCGGGCCGACTGGGAATCAATAGCCGTGACTGGGCAGGGCATAGCCTGGGCACCGGGATGGTGCTACTGATTTTGTGTTTCGTAGTTTTGAAGATGTTAGCCGTTTTCTAAAAGTGTTAAGGTTGGCAGACGCTCTGAGCTGCAACACTGCTATATTGGCAGGGCAATTACTAAGGTAGGCCATCCTCGCGTACGCAAAACCCACGTTCGAGGCATCGCGGAGAAACACAATGAAAATAGAGCGGATTCTGGTACCTGTGGACTTTTCCGAACATTCTTTAGCGGCGCTAAAATATGCGACCGAACTTGCTCGCGAGCATGAGTCCGAAGTGTTGCTCGTTCACGTAGTTGAGCCGTTACCTTACGGGATCGCGCGTTGGGATGAGCCCACCAAATTGCTCGAGCATTATGGTGAGGTAGCATTGGGCGAGCTCAGGCGTTTCGAGAAAGAAGCAACGCAGATCTACCCACAATGTCGCAGCGAACTCCACTTTGGCGTCGTTCACGAAGTGATCGGCGAGCTCGTGAGCAAGCTCACGGTCGACCTTATAGTCATCTCTATGCGCGGAACAACTCACTTGCTGGATCTTTTGATCGGCGGTACTGCTGAAAAAATCTTGCGACACGCACCATGCCCCGTCCTCAGGATACGCACAGTCTGACTATTATAATTCGGAAAGTGCGATTAAAACTTTGAGCGATTGCTATAACGCAGTCCGGCCCGCTGGGGCCGCGTTCGGCTATTGTCATTACTGGAGTAACCGCTAGTCCGCGCGCACGCGGGTATTTCGCCGGAAAGTCTCAATTATCTTCTGACGGTCCAGGCTCTTGCATGACTAGCTTCTCTTCAAATCCCCCTCTTCCTGCGAGCGGTAGCGACATTGCGGGGCCGGAGCGGGCATGTATATCGTTGTCCCAAGGTGAACAAGCCAATGGTAACAAACAACAGGTCAACTGGGGAGACGAAGTGCTGGTAGTGCTGTCGCGCGAGAACTCGACCAACTCAGAAAGAAAGCCAAGGAACTGACGCTCAAGTTGGAGCGGCCAGTAAACGGGAGCAGCTACTCGAATCAGGCGCGTGCCAACGTCGCGGAACTGAAGGTGGAACTCGGGCGCAAAACGGTGGACTTCAGGCGCAGGTCCGGAGAACTCAAGAAGCTCGTCGAAGAATCAGCTCATCGAGCCGCTGCGATCATCCGCGGTGACACCCAGCATGCCACAGAGCCTGTTGAGGCTGAACCCACAGCCTCGCGGCACCATGAGAGCTGGGTTCGGAGGGCGGTCCGAGCGATAAGCCATCACCAAACGGTCAAAGCAAGCAAGGGAGCCTCATGTGAAAATCGGATTGCTCGCGTTCGTTATCGACAGCACCGCAAACCCCGCGGCGGTCGCGCGCAAGGCCGAGGCGTTGGGCTTCGAATCGGTGGCTGCCGGAACACCCCCCGCAAGTCGGCGGATTGCACCATCGCTACCAGCGCCTTGCGGCCTGACGGCACCAACTACTGCTTGCCATTGGTTGCGCGACGGCCGATACCACACGGTCTGCGTACGACGACTCTGCAAAATGAATGATGCCTTGCAAATCTAAACGTTCGGAGGGTCCAGCCGGGAACAAAACATCCCGATCGCCTAGGCTTTCCGCGGGCATAGTTCCTGCTCTGTAAGCGATCGAGGTTACCAAACCAAAAAAGCGTGCATGAAGAGAATAGAAGCGGTAATCATGCGCTCGGCCCTAGACGACTTTCACCGATGCGCCAGGCAGCTTGGAATTTTCGGATTCGACTTATCTGAGGAACAGACCAAACGCAGAGACCACCAACGACTCGCTATAGCCCACGACTGTACTTCCGACACCACATCGAGGCTTAAAGTAGATTTCGCGGTCCCCGATGAAGAGACTAAGCCCTCCATTCACGCCGTTCTCGAATCCGTCCATCCGGACAGCATCGCAATCTTCAAATTTGACCAGGATACACGGCCGAAAACGGCAACACGGCGCCTCGCAATACACCCCTAAAATTTAGCTGATTGCTTAGGCGAACGCGGCGAGGTTGGCTGTCCGAACCACGATGGAATGGGTCGTGCTACCAGGAGAACTTGCGCGTACCGGTGCAGTTAAGGCAGCAGGCTATGTACCGATCCCGGGTGCGATGGAAAAATCAGGCCCCTGAGCTTGTCGGAGTCGCGGCGCGCGACCATTCTGCCCCGCGAGGTACGTGGATGAACCGGGGTATGATCGGTTCGCGCGAGATCGTTATCGTCTCGTTGCTGGGACTTTTGACGACGTCGTCGTCAATCTTGGGCTCGCCGCTCTCGGTCTGTATGTTCCACTCTCCAAGCGCCTGCTGGCTTGTGTTCTGGCCTTTGCCGCCGGCGCCCTCATCAGTGCGCTGGCCATCGAATTGGCGTTCGAAGGCGCCCAAGATCTACATCAGCAGGGCTTCGACGCCAATGCGGCATGGGCGTTCATTGGCAGTGGCTTCGCCCTCGGTTCCATCATCTATTATTTCACCTCTTTGTTCCTCGACCAGAAGGGGGCGGCGATACGCTACCCGACACGATTTCGCGAATCTGCTCGGGACGCAAGGAGAAGGACGCGAAGGAGACGATCCGACTGCTGTCGAAATGTGATCTGCTGCGCCATTTGCCGCCCGAAGAAGTCGAACGAATCCTTCCGTTCGTCCGCACGCGCCACCTGGACGATGGTGAGATTCTCTTCCATGCGGGCGATGCAGGAGACGCGCTCTACATCGTGACACAGGGCAAGGTAGACGTGTTGTCGGCCGCAGTCGGCGAGCAGCTCAATGGACATGTTATCAAAGAAAGGCTCGCGGAACTGGGCGAAGGACAGGCATTCGGAGAGATGGCCCTCCTCAGCGGAGAGCCACGTACTGCCACAATTCAATCAGCCGCTCAAACGGACCTGTTGGAAATCGGCAAGGAAGACTTTGATCGCCTCGTTGCGAACAACTGTGAGTTGGCCACCGAGGTGGAGCGGCTTAGCCACGAGCGCGCGATCAGGAATCTCAGCTCCGGCGGCGCTAATCCTTCGCAGTGGGCCAAGGTTGCGGCCAGCAATCTGGAGCATCTGAGCAGGAGCGAAGCGAAAAGGATCCTGGCCGAAGCCAGTCAGGGAGCAGGATTGGCAATTGTTCTCGGAAACATTCTGGATACGATTCCTGGATGCCTCGTGATCGGTGCGAAGTTCGTCGGGGTGGAAAGCTTGTCGATTACTCTCATCGTAAGGATGTTCGTGGGTGGGATCCCCGAGGCAGCGGCGAGTGCTTCGATGCTTAAGAAAGCTGGGTACAAAACCTTCGCGATTTTTGCCCTCTGGTCGACGGTTCTTGTCGCCGGAGTTGCGGCAGCAGCGGCCGGGAAAATATTCATCGGCTCCGGGTCGCACGTGGCAGTTTTCTTTCAAGCGGTAGCGGGGGGCGCGGTGCTCGCCCTGGTTGCTCACGCAATGATTCCGGAATCGATCCACGCGGGTGGACCCTGATCGTGCTGCCGGCCGTCGCCGGCTTTCTCTTCGCACTATGGCTCGTTCTGACGCAGTCGTTGGTGTGAACTCTATTATTAGCATTAATGTGGATCGCTGAGATTATGCAGCATTATACCGAATTGCAGACGGCTCGGATGCGGCTCGGATCGGCTAAGACTTCCGCTACTATGCTCCAGCATCTTGCACAATTCGGGTGGTTCGTCGTGACACGCGTATGGACCTGGGTTGGCGTCCCAATCACGTTCTGGGGCTTGTTGCCGTCTGATGTTCAGCAAAAGCTCACTGGCAATTACTGGCCATCGTCTAGGAAGCTCGGCATCCGGCGCAGCGCCAGCAACATTTCGTAGACCCGCTAAGTATCGCTGCGGTCGTTCGCGGTTCGCGTGGACGCCACGGCGGTCCGCTAAATCCCGGCCTCTCCTTCGAGACTCTTGCAACCGATTCCGCGACGAATTGGGCAAAGGGCCCAATCCTTCACAAACCTTGTGCGGGCGAAATCTTCGCCGCGAACCAACTCAACCGTCCCAAGCGTCAGATGAAGGCCGAGATCCGCGGCAGCGTCTAACTTAAGAGGGAACAGTCCGATGCTTTCTCTGAAATCCGAACTACGTCCGGTTCGGACAGTCCACGAAATACTCGCCCTGTCGTCTAGTATGTGATAAACCCTAAAAACCACAAGCCCTGTCTGCCACGATTGGGTATTTTTCGGTAGGGGCATACCATGGACCAGCTCAAGACAATCGAGAACCACGTTGCGGAGACTACGGAGAGAGTTTCATCGGTCTATGTGCCTCCGCTCCAACTCACAGAAGGGCAACCACCACCCATCGCTGCGAACGGCGGTTTATCCTACATGTCGTTCGATCGAGACGGGGATGCCGGAACTGCTGCAGCGACGGAGGCGGCGCTCCGCCAGATTGCCGAGGGGGACGGGCAGGCGCTTATCGACATGCTCGAAAACGCTCCCTCCCGCCCGATCGAGACCAAGTGGGGCGTCGGGTTTCGTAGCTACTCAGAGTGTCTGGAACATATTCGGGCGAACAACATCGAAGCCCCTGAAGGCGGCGTAACGGTTCCGCTGCGCTATACGGTCTACGCGCAGCCGTCCTACTCCATCGTCTCGTCCAACGCGCTCTGGCGAGATCCCACGCGCGCGGCCGAGGCAAAAGCGTTGCGCAAAGAAGAGCAGGAAATCGGGCGCCGATGCCTCTATTTTCCGCAGGTGTTGCGCGATGCGCGACGAATGGAGGAGTACTACCCGGGCCTCTCGCCCAACAGCCCCGCGTGCATGGATAAGCTTGGCCTTGCGCTGGCGCACTGCCAGTCCAAGTGCGAGAACTTCTACGACGCGGCTGAGGTGGAGCGGGTTTTCTACCCGGAGATGGAGAAGCTCCTCTTGGGGTTTTTCCCGGACGCGACGGATGCGCTCGTGTACAACCACGACGTGTTTGACAGGGACTACAAGGGCGACCGCACAGAGGATCAGAACAACAAGAACCCGGGTGTGAACGCCAACTATGCCTACATCGTGCACAACGACCTGAACGACAACAGCGGCCGCGTGCGCTGCCGCGAGCTGCTCACGAAGAACCTACGGAACTTCGGGCGCGAGCAGCACTACACGGAGGAGCAGGCCGACGCGAAGATGTCGCGGCGGTTCGTGTCGATCAACCTCGCCAAGCCGATGGAGACGGTGCGCCAGAACCCCTTCGTGCTCTGCGCCTGGCCCTCTTTCGCCGACCAACCCTACATCACCAACTACCGCGTCTACGACGACCGGGTCGGCGAGACCACCCGCTTCACCTACCGACCCGACCACGAGTGGTATTGGTTTCCCCAGCAGAAGCCCACTGAGGTCTCGATGCTCAAGTGCTACGACTCTGTCACCGACGGTTCCGTCTCGCGCTGGTCTTTCCACACTGCCTGCATCGACCCAACCGCGCCCGACGACGCTCCCTGCCGCAAGAACGTCGTGGTCCGAGCCTTTATCTTCTTCTAAGAAGACAAGAAGACGCCGCGGGGAGAGGGAGTAGAGCTACCATCCGAAATATCCATGCTCTACCAATGGGGTGGATAAGGATTAGGCTCAGTGCTGATTTTTTCCAACCTCAAAAGCATCGCGTTCGCTTCTGTACGGTACTGGTCAGACAGCCCGAGGGTCGGTATAAGTCCGCATTCCAGATTTTGAACGACGGCTGGAGGGGATGGGGGCACACACTCGCTGAAGTGAGTCTCAAAGGGCCGCCGCAAAAACTTCTGGGATATAAAGGTGCGCGAGAAATCGCCATGGAGGCGGACGTACAGCTAATACCTGGACCAGACCTGCTGTGTGGCAACCAGCTTAGTCATTTGCTGGTCCGCGCATTGATATCTCAGCCGATTGCGGCGAGTTTGGCGCTTCGGCAACCTACAAATCGTAGTCCCGCTGCAAGTTCAGCCATAGCTTTGCGGTGGTGCCGAAGAAAGATCCGAGCCCAAAGGCAGCTTCGGCCGTGATGTCAAGTTTCCCATGAATAACGGCATCAATCTGACTCGGCGGCAAGCGCATCGCCAAGGCGAGTTCATTCATGCCAATCAGGTGCGGTCTCGTGAAATCCTGCAACAGGATATCGCCAGGATGAATGGGCGATAGTAAGTCACGTTCTTTGTCGGCGACCACCAGATTTCCAGGAACATTGCTGCGGACTAAATCAACGTCGTACGCATCATGACTTCGCCACTCGAAACAGATCTGCTAGGCATGACTGATTCGAATACTGTGATGACTCGTCCTCTCGCGTGTTACCGGTTCTAGACAGTTTTCCGGTGCCACGAGATCGGAATGCCTTGATCATGATCCGCACTCCGTCAGACCCGTGAATTCCTTAGTCAGACCCCTCAATGCCCTTGGATTCCATGCAGCCAAGTCATCGAAGACCCGTCTGTGCGAATCGATGCTTGGAAATATCGCGGCGCTCTCGCGACGTCGGCCATTACCGTCTACCTGAGACCCGCAGGTTGACATTCTTACCTGATGTGCTGTACGCCTTAGCCGTTAGTTGCAGGTGAGGGCAGGTATCGGCTGAACCTGCAGATTATCCAACCTGTGTGTGGCGAATTACTGATTTTCGGCACCAATCAGTAATTCGCCACACGCAGGTCGCAGGTTTGAGACCTGTCTGTGTCGAATTCCAATTCAGGCGGCAGTTGGAGTCTGAAATAAGCCGTTGCAATGTTGTCGCCAGGAATATGACTCAAGTTTTGCCATTGGCGGTGGGGGCGCGCCGCTCCGTTGGGCTGGCGTAGCTCCGGCCAACCCGCTGTGACACCGGTGTAGGTTGTAATAGGCTTTGTAATTCTCGAGCTTCCGCTCAAGATCACTTTGGTTCCAAAATAGGATCCGATCGAGATACTCGCGCCGCACCGTCCCGATAAGTCGCTCGACGAAAGCATGGGAACGAGGCGTACAGGGAATGGCTTTGATCTCATCAACTTCAAGCACACGAAGATTCGCGAGCCACTGATGAAAGCGAAACAATGGATCGTGATCTGAAGAGAGGCACCGCGGCGGTGTCTTCTTCGCGATCGCGCGATTGAACATCCGGCAGATGACGGAACCGTCGAGATTTGCCACCGAGACGCCAAAGCCGATGATGCGACGGGTGAAGACGTCCATCACGACCATGACCCAGTAGCTTTTGAGCAGAATCGATTCGCAACGAAAGAAGTCGACGCTCCACAACCTGTCCTTAGCGTGCCCGATGACGGTGAGCCACGAAGGACCATCACCGCCTGGTACCGGTCTGTAGTGCTGAATGAGTATGCGTCGGACGATATCTTTATTGATCTCGACAGCGAATGCTCTCGATATATGCTCGGCAATCTTGCGGCAGCCGAAGCAGGGATTTCGCCGCTTCATCTCGATAACCGCAGCAATGAGTTCTTTTGACGGACCTTTGGGTCCGGGGCGCCGGCGCTTTCTCGGGCTATAGAGCAGGCCATACTTGCGCTTCACCAGAGCGTGGTGAAGGCACAGAAGGGTGGAAGGCTTCAGTATCACAGCCATCTTGCTCAGGCGTTTGGGTGACACCAAAAGCGCGCAAACTCCCAGCACCAGCCGATCCCATGAGGTCAGATTCGGCGCACGACGCTGCGCACGCTTCATGATGAGCAGCTGGTGTTTGACCGCCAGTGATTCGGCCGCCACCGCGCCAAGGCCGCCCCGGGTGCCAAGCTTTGCCAGGGTCACCAACAGATGGGCGATCAAGATGAATGGTTCTCGCATGAAAGCGAACTTTAACGGTAAGTGAAGGATTCACAAGATTGCGCTACTGAAGTATTTTCTGCCAGATTCAGCAATTCGCCACAGACAGGCCGTGATTGGCGAGAATTTGCGGGGGGCAACTTCCATTCACCAGATCAAACGACCCGTCAAACGCGTTCTTGTTATGTCTGAATCAGGAGCGATGGTAATAGCATGTAATAGCGCGATTTAACCTAAGCGCCGCTATTTCCTGTGGCGAATCGACGGTTGTTTTCCGCTTTTGTTGACGAAATGGGTGGCCAGGAGGAGGTGTGGGCCATGAACGGCAAGGACGTTCAGAAGCGGCGGCGCGCTGTCAAATTCTCACGTATACCTAAGCCACTCAGCCCCAGCGACCACGACGGCACGTTCGTGGCGCCCCGCCGCAACGCGTCGACCCAAAAAACGCCGCGCGCTGCTCGAGAGCCACCGCCAGTATTTATTCTCGCTGCTGCAGGCCGAGCGCGAGGAGCGCTGACGGCGGCTTTGCGATCACCAGCAGTCTTTCAACTTAGACGGCGGGGCGGACCTGCGGGCGCTTGTCCGATTTTCTCTTTCAGCCACGTGATCCCCTCGGCTCGCTGTTTCGGCGTCACCGCACCGGCCTTACGGGGAGCAAGACCGTGATCCACCAGTTTGGAGTACGTGATCAGCTGTGGATTCTGCTGCATGCGGCTTACGTACTCGGCGAAGAGCTCGTTCGCGCGCGCGGCTTGTCTGAAAGCACGGTGCCGCGGATCCCACGGCCAGTCGGCTTCTCCCATAAGCTTAACGACTTCGGAGTCAATGTTTTCCAGGATTTTGAGCATTCGCTTGCTCCTCAACCTGTCGCGAGGTCGCGAAGATTATCCTGTTCGCGCTGGTGCGGGCCGAGCGCGAGGAGCGGTGACGGTCATCGTGTGTTTCGTCCGAGACTGCCCGCTGAGCGTCGACGCGCGAGTTCATCCTGTGAGAGAAGTGGGCAATCGGAAGGTTGCTCACTTTTTTTGGAGACCTCGGATATAATTCACGATTGCGGCAATTCGAGCGTCAACCTTCGCTTTGGAGGAAGGGTTGTCTTCTTGCAGTTGAAAAATTTCTCCCCAGTAGGGCATGTCCCGGCTGCGTTGATGCCATAGAGGTTTGCTGCGGCCATCGACTACTTTTTGAACCTCTTCAGAGGGAAATCTTCCGCCATTGTTCCGGCTTAAGCGGGTCAGATCGGGAACTGCAGTTCCGTTCCATTCGCCCTTGCCTTTGCCGTCCTGTCCATGACAAGCCGCGCAATAATGCTGATAGTCTTCTCTGCCGGACTGCGCCGATGCCTTTGCAGCGCACGGCAAGATCAGGACAACGACGACGACAAGCTTGGGAGTGAATCTTAATAGTTTTACTAGCACTCCTGCGTCTCCCTTCCTCATGCACGATTCGCCTTACATAGGCCCTGCGCCAGGCCTAATAATGACAGCGATTAGAGCATCGACCGCTCGAATTGCCAACTCGTACAACGTAGCAGGATGGTGCTCGACTAATCTGGATCATTTCTGCTGAAGGTAATCGAGCGAACCAAATCGGAGGAGGCATTATGTGCCAGCTTGAACAATTGTGCTTGATTGCCAGCCTGACTCTCGCAATGGCTGTAACGACAGGTAGTGTCGGATTTGTTCAGAATGCCGCCGGCGGAACCTCCTCGGTCTCGGGTAGAGATCAATATCTCAGCAGCTGCGCCGCATGCCATGGATCGAGAGGACGAGGCAACGGTGCCGTGCGCATTTTCCTGAAGGACAGGCCATCGGATCTGACCGCGCTTGCGCGGAACAACCATGGAGTGTTCCCCGAGAAGCAGATAAAGGCGATCATCGATGGGACCAAGGAAGTAGGCCCGCATGGTACGCGCGAAATGCCGGTCTGGGGGCGCGAATTTCTAAATCAAGGCAGCAACCCCGAGCAGGCTCAGGCACGCATCAGTGCCTTGGTCGGTTACCTCAGGTCGATCCAGGAAAAGTAACGATAGGCCCATCGAAGTCCTTCATTATGTGCGAGTAGTGGATCGCGCCATCAATCGGCATGAGCGCGATTACAACTACCGTGCAGGTTCCTGGAGGAGGGCCTATCAGCGCCCGGGCGGCTACGGTCTGTGGAGAAACGACCGCCCTTCTATTTTTCCTGGATACTCTTGATGTAGCTGACCATACTCGAGATCCGCGCCTTGACCTTCGCTTCGCTCTCGGGAGTAAACTCTTTTCCTTCCTGCTGCAAAGTTGTTCCCCAAAACGGCATGTCGATGCGGGAATGCGCGGTAATGCTTTTCCGACCGTCGATTGACTGGTACACGCGCGCCGCCGGGAACACACCCCCGTTTCCCTTGGTCAACTTGGTGAGGTCTTGGTCTTCCCCCCCTGCAGGTATCCCAATAATTGGTTAGTGTCTGCCGGGAAGGAAGGCAGACATGAAACGCGCGCGATTTAGCGAAGAGCAGATCATCACGATTCTGAAGGAAGCCGAGGGCGGCGCGAAGGTCACCGAGCTATGTCGGCGGCACGGGATCTCGGACGCAACGTTCTATACCTGGCGCAGCAAGTACGGGGGTCTGGAGGTATCGGAGGTGCGCCGGCTGCGCCAGCTCGAGGAAGAGAACCGGCGGCTGAAGTCGATCGTGGCGGACCAGGCGCTCGACATCCGGGCGCTCAAGGACGTACTGGCAAAAAACGGCTACGGCCCGCGGTGAAGCGGCAGATGGTGGTGGAAGTAATGACCACGCACGAGCTGTCGCAGCGTCGCGCCTGTGGGCTGATCGGGATCACGCGACGCGGGTTGAAGCGTGCACCGCTGGAAGACCGCAACCGCGGGTTGCGGCAACGACTGCGCGAACTGGCGGAAGTACGACGGCGCTGGGGTTGCCCGATGCTCTACCTGATGCTGCGCCGCGAGGGTTGGCGGGCCAACCACAAACGAGTCGAGCGGATCTATCGCGAAGAAGGACTGTCGCTGCGCCGACGGCGCAGGCGCAAGCGGCTGAGCCATCTGCGGGTGGCACGTGAGCGACCGGTGGCGGCGAATCAAACCTGGGCAGTGGACTTCATTCACGACAGCCTGATTAGCGGGCGCCACTTCCGGGCCTTCGCGGTGCTTGACCAGTGGAGTCGTGAAAGTTTCGCCATCGAAGTCGACCTATCGCTTACGGGCAAGCGCGTAACCATGGTCCTGGAGCAACTGCGCACCACGCGTGGGCTGCCGCTGGTGATTCAGGCCGATAACGGTCCCGAGCTGCGCGGCCGGGTGCTCGACCAGTGGGCCTACGAGCATGGCGTACGCTTGCAGTTCATCGAACCGGGCAAGCCGATTCAGAACGCGCACATCGAGAGTTTCAATGCGCGCTTGCGCGAGGAATGCCTGAATGAACACGTTTTCGTTACGCTCGACGATGCGCGGCGCAAGATCGAAACGTGGCGCATCCAATACAATCGGGAGCGCCCCCATTCGAACCTGGGCAACCTGACGCCTGAGGAGTTCGCGGCGCAAGCAGCCGATCCAGCGAGCTCGGCCCTCGCGCGCACCGCTCAGCCAGCTCAAGAACCGCTGGCCATCGCGATGCAATGCGCGCCGGCCTCGGATCCAAAACCTTTACAGTTTTTCGGTCGCCCTCAAGGCGAGTGAAGGGTGACCGAAAAACTGCGCTATGAAAACGGACCTGACCGCAGGCCGAAAAATGAACCTAAAAAGCCGGCGACTACTAACTTACGAATGGGATACTAAAAGGGGTAAGACCAAGTCATTATTGATTCGGGGTTCGCTTCGGGCGCTGGGACTACTCAGCTTGTCAGCCTCGCCATGAACGCAGGTTATCGCCAGGCCTTCGAAACCACCAATGAATTGGTACGGATTAGGTTTTGAGAAACTGCAGGTATCCACCACGACCAGATGCGAAAGCTGAGCCCGCGACCCGAGACAAACGAGTCTCGGTGCGGATATCACTTGGATCCTTGACCAGGTCCGAAAGATCCCGCAAGAGACGATGGTGAGAGCACCGAGAACAATCGCAGTTGGAGGCTCCGCCATGGACTTCGGCAAATTTCACTTCGGTACGATCAAAATCGACGGTGTCACCTACGAATATGACGTGGTCATCGACCGCGGCAAGATTCGCAAGCGCAATAAGAAACCCTCCAAGAAATTCCGCGAGAAGCTGGGGCACACTCCGATCTCGGTTGAGGAGGAGGTGCCTTGGAAGTGCCGCCGCCTCGTAATCGGCACCGGAAGATATGGATCGCTTCCGGTGATGGACGAGGTGAAACGTGAGGCGCGCCGCCGAAAAATCGATCTGCTGATTCTGACTACCGACGAGGCGATGGAAACGCTTGCCCAGAAATCCGACCACACCAACGCCATTCTGCACGTGACGTGCTGAACCGCGCTTGGCGGGTGGGAGCTACAGCCTCGTCCGCGTCCCTTCATCATTTGCACAACAACCGCATCGCCAATCAGGGGATGGCACGACCGCCCGCCCTCGTTCGCCCGGCTTGGATTCTTTCCAGCACGATCACCGGGATCCGCCGGGTGGTCTTTTTCTGATACTCGGCAAATTGCGGCATCTCTTTGGCTTGGTGGTTGAAGAGCCGCTCGCGCTCAGCGCCGGTCGCGATGATAACCTTGGCTTGAAACCGTTCCTTGGGTAGCTCCACCGTCGCCGTGGGATGCGCCACGAGGTTGTAATAGTACCAGTCAGGATTGCTCGGTGCGCCGCCCTTGGACGCAATCACCACCAGGCGGTCGCCGTCCGTCGTGTACACCACCGGGGTGGTATAGGGGCACCCGCTTTGGCGCCTGTCGAAGTGAGGAGAAGCAAGAGCCATTGGCGAACTGGCCGGTGACCTTGCCGCCGTTGGCGCGGAACTCCTCGATTAGCTGGCGGTTGAATTCCTTTCGATTGGACGGATTGAGAGTGCCCTCTGGCATATGCTCCTCCTTGCGTTCTGCGCGGACCACGAGCGGAGTGCTCAAGGCCCAGCGGGGCCGCTGAGAATAACCTGAATCAATTACAGCAATGCATCCAAGACAGTGATCTCGCCGCGCGCGACGCGCTCCGCGTAGAGCTTCCATCGCGCCTTGGCGAGCGAGCGCGTGTGTACCTAGACTTCGGCGACGGTCGGCGTGTGGAGTTTTCGTCTCCGGTTTCTCACGGGATGGCCGTTGCAATTGTGGCGGCGCCGAAGCCGCGCTGCGGGACTTCTGTTTTGACCGTTTTCAATAGCGCACCGAGTGATGCGTCAACCTCACTCGGAGAGATCTCCCTGGAAGCCGTGCAGCACATGGCCGTAGGCTATCACAGGATCACCAGCGTGTGGGGCAAAGTCTGGCGAACGTGCCTAGTGACATCGAACCCAACCCAAAATCCCTGCATCCCAATCTAAAGCGCGCCGCCGGTTCGCGGAACGTCAGCACGTGGACGAAGACAAATTTATCGCAGCGTTACGCTTAGGTTAAATTGCGTCGGATCCCGGTCAGCAGCGAGCCATATTGTCACGCGCGATGCGATGCTCTCTGTCGATATTTCGATATCTTATTTAAATGAGATCGATATCCGAACCGACGCGGGATTTCCCGGCTACGGTGGCCGGAAGTCTGGAACATTTGTCCGAACTCGCCCTGGACCTCAGAAACTGCTGGGACCACACAACCGATCCGATATGGAGCCGACTCGAACCCGAGCTATGGTCTCTCACACATAATCCATGGGTGGTTTTGCAGACCGCCTCCCGCGCCAAACTCAAAGTCCTTTTGGCTGACCGTGAGTTCCGCAAAACAGTCCAAGGGCTGGTCGAGCGCGCCCGGCAGCACCTTAAGAGTGCGGCATGGTTTCAGAACACGCATAGTGATTCGCGTCTTACCTGCGTTGCCTATTTCAGCATGGAGTTCGGGCTTAGTGAGGCGCTCCCTATTTACTCGGGCGGGCTCGGTAATGTCGCCGGTGATCAGCTCAAGGCCGCAAGCGATCTTGGTGTGCCGCTCGCTGGCGTGGGGCTGCTCTACCAGCAAGGGTATTTTCGCCAGGTCATCGAGGCAGACGGAAGCCAGCGCGCGCTCTATCCCTTCAACGATCCCGGGCAAATGCCGGTCACACCCGTGCGCGACAAGGACGGCGAATGGTTCAGGCTCAGAGTCCAGTTGCCGGGCCAAGCGCTGTGGCTGCGCGCATGGCAGGCGCGGGTCGGCCGCGCGAGGCTGTATCTTCTCGACAGCAACGACCCCGCCAACGCGCCGGCCTTTCGCGGAATCACCAGTGAGCTCTATGGAGGCGGCCCCGAGTTACGGCTGGCGCAGGAAATGGTGCTCGGAATCGGCGGATGGCGCCTCCTGCGCGAGCTCGGAATCAAACCGGAGGTTTGTCATCTCAACGAGGGGCACGCAGCATTCGCGGTCCTGGAGCGCGCGGCAAGCTTCAGCGAAGAGAGCGGGCAACCCTTCGACGTCGCGTTGACGGTCACGCGCGCCGGCAATCTCTTCACGACTCACACTCCGGTCGCCGCGGGCTTCGACCGCTTCGCGCCGAGCCTGATCGGCCGGTTCATGAGGCGCTATGCCGAGCAGCGGCTTGGTATCGATCTGCCACGGCTGCTGGCGCTCGGTCGCCAGAATCCGAACGATCTGGACGAGCCTTTCAACATGGCCTATCTCGCCATGCGCGGCAGCGCGGCGGTCAATGCCGTCAGCCATCTCCATGGCGCGGTAAGCCGGCGTATCTTTCAGTGCCTGTTTCCCCGCTGGCCCGAGGCGGAGGTGCCAATCGGTCATGTCACCAATGGCGTCCACACTCCGACTTGGGATTCCATCGCGGCGGATAGGTTGTGGACGCAGGCCTGCGGGCGCGATCGTTGGCGCGGAACGATGGACACCATCGAGGCCGACATAGCTCGGGTCTCCGACGCTGATCTCTGGCAGCTTCGCACCAGCAATCGACACGAGCTCGTGAGCTACGTGCGCGAGCGCCTCGCGCTGGAATTGGCGCGCCGCGGCGCGGAGTCGGAGGCCGCTCGTAATGTGTTCGACCCGAATACGCTAACGTTGGGTTTCGCGCGGCGTTTTGCAAGCTACAAGCGACCGACCCTGCTGCTGAGCGATCCCGAGCGCCTGATTCGCATGCTGACCAATCGTGAGCGACCGGTTCAACTGGTGATTGCCGGCAAGGCGCATCCACGAGACGAAGCCGGCCAGCAAATGGTGCAGACGTGGGTGCGCTTCGTTCAGCGTCCCGAGGTTCGCAACCACGCGGTTTTTCTCAGCGACTATGACTTGATCCTGGCCGAGCACTTGGTGCAAGGCGCGGACGTGTGGCTCAACACTCCGCGCAGGACCTGGGAGGCGTGCGGCACCAGCGGGATGAAAGTGTTGGTCAACGGCGGCCTCAACCTGTCGGAACTGGACGGCTGGTGGGCCGAAGCTTACTCGCCAAAGCTGGGCTGGGCGCTGGATGACGGAAAGGAGCATGGCGACGACCCGGAATGGGATGCGGCTGAAGCGCAGGCCTTGTACAGGATTCTCGAAGAGGAGGTTGTTCCGGCGTTCTACAACCGGAACCATGACGGGATTCCTTCAGCGTGGATCGGTCGGATGCGCGAAAGCATGTCGCGCCTGACGCCGCGGTTTTCGGCCAATCGAACCGTGCGCGAGTATACGGAGACTTATTACCTCGATGCAGCCGCGCGTTACTGCGAGCGGGCCCGAGATCGCGGCGCCGCGGGCGTCTTATTGCAGAAGTGGGAGCAGGACGTGGCATCGCACTGGCGCGACGTGCGCTTCGGCGAACTTCGTGCAGGCTCTGAGGAAGGGCGGCATGTCTTCGACGTCGAGGTTTACCTCGGTGGCTTGTCTCCCGATGAGGTGCGCGTCGAGCTCTACGCCGATCCGTTGCAAGACGAGCTTCCGTTCCGACTCGAGATGGCGCCGAGTGGTCCGATCACTGGTGCGCCCTATGTATACCATGCGAGCGTATCGGCGGGACGGCCGGTGTCGCACTGCACGCCCCGTATCATTCCCTATCATCCAGAGGCTCGCGTCCCGCTCGAGAACGCTCGCATTTTGTGGTTTCGCTGAGGATGAGATCGACTGCCTAGTCTTTGCAGTAGTTCTAGTCTCGGACCTGGACCGTGGGCTGCTGATATCAAAAGGGAACAATCGCGGCCACTAGTTGTGTCCTCCTCCGCCGTAAAGCTCGAACCCCGAATCGCTTGCAAAAACCGGAGGTGATCGCCATTAGAAGAGTAGCGAAATAGAAGTCAGCACGCTCAGAGGCCCGCCCGAGGCAAATCGATGAAAAGAACCTTCAAAAATAGGGCGAAGCGGGTCCGGGAGAATAACCTGCGGATCAAGCTCTTCGATACCGAGAAGGGATTCGTCGGCGAGTTTGAAATAAATCCTCCGGCCCAAACTCTACCTCATGTAGTGCTGTGGGGTGACCGGGTTTTCGTCCAAGGAACGGACGAACAGCCGGGCACTTATCACGAAGATCCAGCCGCCGTCTATCGGATTCCCGGCCCAGCCCCGTCGGTGCTTCGGATGGGGTGGTGAATCGCACAAGTCAGCAAGGTAACCCCGGGCCACAAGTTCGCCGCTTAATTCCCCGGGTGCCCTCTATCAGCAGAAGAGTGAACCGCCTGTGAAAGTTAAAGACGTCATGGCCACGAATGTCAGTGCGTGCTTCACGTCCGACAGTCTGGCCACAGCGGCGCAACTGATGTGGGACCATGATTGTGGATGCGTTCCCGTGCTGAATGAACAGGGGCTGATCGTGGGAATGCTTACCGATCGAGACATCTGCATGGCGGCTTTCTTTCAGGGCGTGCCGATAGGCGAAATCAAGGTTTCCGCGGTGATGTCGAGGCAGCTTTTCGATTGTACTTCAGATGATGATCTTTCTGCGGCTGAAAGAATCATGCGCCAAAGGAAGGTTCGCCGCTTACCGGTGCTTAACAAGGAAGGCCGTCTGGTGGGTCTCCTCTCATTGAGCGACATTGCAAGGCATGCTGACGACGAATATGAGCGGGGAGTCGCCAAGCGTTACGTGAGTGACGCTGAAGTTGCGCGCCTTGCGGCTGACGTCTCCAAACGGCAGCGCGATTGAGGTCTTGCACAATGTCGAGCGACTGGCGGTGGGTCGGATGAGTTTACGACGTCTTCCCCCGTGAATGACCAGTTGCGAAATCTGGTATCGTTAGGCCCACATCGCACTTTCCGCTTCATTCGTAATCAGCAGGTCATCGGCTCGAATCCGACCGGTGGCTCTAAGAAAATCCGGCAAAATCAAAGTTTTCTCTAATCACCGCTCCAAGCTCGCAAGAAAGCCCGCTTTTGCGGCTCAATTCCGCCTCAAACAGCGGAGAAATTCTCCCTCACAGGACTGGCTGCCCGCCGACAATCGAGCAATGTGTGTATCTGTATGAAAGGAGCGAGAGGCAAAATGAGGCATGGGATATCAGGGGTCCAGGCGGAAAAACTCGCTCAGGAATTGAAGGATCTGGGAACGCGAGGCGACGACGAGCTGAAGGAACGCTGGCGCAAGTTGTACGGGACAGAGACGCCCCGCAAAATTCATCGCTCTCTGCTGATCGTGGCAATCCGTATCGAATGCAGGAGAATGCCCTGGGCGGGCTCAAGCCTTCGGCCCATCGTCATCTGATGCGTGTCGCTGGAAACGCGGCGGATGGCCGACGAGCACCGGGTTACCCGGGCCTCAGTCCCAAACCGGAAACGCTATTGGTGCGCGACTGGGGCGGAGTCACCCATCAGGTGAAGGTGCTCGAAGACGGCATCCTCTTTCGTGGCAAACGATACAAATCACTTTCCGAGGTTGCGCGTGTCATCACCGGCTCGCGTTGGTCAGGACCCCTGTTCTTCGGCCTCAAATCCGCAGTCAAGGAGCAAAGTCATGGAACCCGGTAAAGCTTCGAGTCGGCGCTGCGCGATCTACACCCGCAAATCATCTGAGGAGGGTCTCGAACAGGACTTCAATTCTCTACACGCGCAGCGTGAAGCCTACGAGTCCTATATCAAAAGTGAGCAGGGCGAGGGCTGGCGCCTGGTCAAGACCGCCTATGATGACGGCGGCCTGTCAGGGGCCACGATGAACCGGCCGGCGTTGCAACGCTACTGTCCGATATCCGCGAACGTCTGATCGATGTGGTGGTCGTTCAAAGTGGATCGTCTTACCCGTTCACTGGCCGACTTCGCCAAGATGGTCGAGATCTTTGACGCTCAAGGCGTGTCGTTTGTGGCGGTCACCCAGCAGTTCAACACGACCACCTCGATGGGGCGTCTGACCCTCAATGTGCTGTTGTCGTTCGCGCAGTTCGAGCGCGAGGTGACCGGGGCGCGCATCCGGGACAAGTTCGCGGCTTCCAAGCGCAAAGGTATGTGGATGGGGGGCGTACCGCCGCTGGGTTACGACGTCAGCGAACGCCATCTCACTGTCAACGAGACGGAAGCGGGCACCGTCAGGGAGATCTTCGAGCGCTATCTGGTTTTGGGCTCGGTGCGTTTGCTGCGCGACAATCTCGAACGCCGAGGTGTCGTTTCCAAGGTTCGAGTCTCACGCGCACGCGTCAAGACGGGCGGGCGGAGCTTTTCGCGCGGAGCGCTCTACGAACTCCTCTCGAATCCGATCTACATCGGTGAGGTTCGCCACAAACAGGAACGCCATCCTGGTCAGCACGAGGCGATTCTCGAGGGTGAGCTCTGGGAGCGGGTGCAAAAGCACTTGCGCGAGCATGCGGTGCAGCATCGTGAGCGCCCCACGAAAGCTTCACCGAGTCCACTGGCGGGAAAGCTGTTCGACGAGAATGGTGAACCATTATACGCGCAGGGGGCAATGAAAGAGGGGCGTCGCTATCGCTACTACGTGTCGCGGAAGTTGGTCCGCGGGACGGGAGAGCAGGCCCGGGCCGGATGGCGTCTATCCGCGCCTGAACTCGAGCGGGCTGTTGTCGGTGCGACACGCAGTACGCTCGATGACAAGCAGACGGTTCTCGCCGAGCTCCGGGAGTCCGGAATCGAACTGTCGGAGGTCAGCCGAAACTTCGAGATGACTTCCGCTTGCAATGGGCGTTTGCTGGCCGAGACGGAATCCGCTGCGGCCCTGGTCGAAGTGATCGAAAGGGTACAACTTGCCGCGGAGGGAATCGCATAGTCCTCAAAATATCCGTTCCCTGCGGCCAGATGGCTGGCCAGGCGAGCTCAAAAATACTCCGCATTTCCCGCTTTGTGCCCATGAAACTGAAGCGGGGTGGCGTCGAGATGCGAATTATTCTCGACGGCAAAGACGAGTTTCGCCGCAAGGACGATCCGGCGCTGCTCAAGGCCATCGCGCGCGCCAGGCGATGGTTCGAAGAAGTGTCCTCCGGCCGCGTTCCATCTCTGGCCACGATTGCCAGACGAGAGCACCTCGCCAAACGCTACCTCGCCAAACGCTATGTTGCGGGTCCGACGAAATTGACGTTTATAGCGCCGTCGATTGTGGAGGCCATTGTCGAGGGTCAGGCTCCGGCCGCTCTTAACCTCCAAATGCTGATGGACAAACGGGTCAGGCTGCCGTTGGGATGGAAAGATCAGGAGCGGCTTTCGAACTCCAACAATAGCCGGTGGCATCGATGCGCAGCCCGCGCAGAATCTGCTCCTCGGGATTGCTTCTGTGGTATCCTTGCGTCTCTTCATCGCTCCGCAGAAGAGCACATCAGGCGCCGCTCTCTCAACTTATCGGTTGCCTACTTTTCAGGGTTTGGGTCAATCTGTTAAATCTACGGATTTTCCTCTAATCCGTCACCACGCGCGCGCTCGTGTCGAGTGGTCGGGAGGCGTTGATGCGCGAGGGGCGGGCTTTCTGATAATAGAGCTCGATGGATCGCTGGACAAGCGGGTACTGATAAGAGTACGCGATCGATGACCGCGCAGTTGATACGATCGCAGGGTGTCGGGACCTTGGAATGTTGAACGGGGTGTCTGATAGACATTATGCGTTGCTGAGCGCGAGTCAGCCGCGGACGGCACCGTAAACTGTAAAAGGAGAGGGGCACATGGCAGGCGAGACCTCGAGCGACGAATTCTCCGAAGAAAGCCTTCCTCCACCTACCGGCACGATCTTCATTCTGGGAACTTACATGCTCGCACTGGCCGCGGCCTGGGCTGTGATGTTCTGGCTGCTGGTGGACAGATAAATGCAACGATACGAGAAGGCCTTCCTTGCGGCATGCGCCGTGGTGCTGGTGATTTTCCTCTGCGCACTCGGCTTCAGCAGCGTAGCGATGGGCATTCATCTTCCTTCTCATAGCGCGATGATCCATTACGAGGCTGGCCAGAAGCTCCGCCAGGTACTTCGTCACACGTCACCTTTCGATCACATAGGAGTGCACGAAATCGCGCCAGGGAAATATCAGGCGGTAGTGATCGGGCGAGTTTGGGACTTCATGCCAACCGAGATCGACGTTCCGCTCGGCGCTCAAGTGAACTTCGTGGCAACGTCGGCTGACGTGATCCACGGATTTTTCATCGTCGGCACGCGGGTCAACATGATGCTCATTCCGGGGTACATTTCCGAGTTCGACTATCGCTTCACCAAAGCCGGCGAATACTTGCTGATTTGTCAGGAATACTGCGGCCGCTTGCACCACACGATGTCGGGAAAGGTGGTGGTCAAATGAGTACGGCCGTCGTCTCGGAGCCATCGGGTTTCTCGCTGCCGCAGGGCCAGTTGAATGTCATCCGATGGAACATCTACTTCGGATTCGCGGTGCTTGCGATCGGCGTCATCCTGGGACTGGGCCAAGCGCTCAATTACGCGCACGTGAACGTCGTCCATTACTACCCGGTGGTGAAATCCTATTACCAGGGACTGACGATCCATGGCGTGTTCAACGCGCTGGTGCTTACCACGGCGTTCGCCAACGGATTCATCGCGCTGACCACCGCGCGAGGGCTCGGGCGCAAGCTCAATGATGCGCTCCTACAGGCGGCCTGGTGGACGCTGTTCGTCGGTTCTCTATTAGCCGCCTACGCGATGCTCATCGGTAAGGCCTCGGTCCTGTACACCTTTTATCCACCGCTGCTCGCCCACTGGACATTTTACTTAGGCCTTGCGCTGGTGGTGGTGAGCACGTGGATAGTCTCGGCGGCTCAACTCCTAGCGTTGCGCGGATGGCGCAAGGATCACCCGGGAGAGCGAGTTCCGCTGCTAGCCTTCATGTCGATTGCGACCTACGTGATGTGGGATATCGCGTCGGCCGGCCTTGCCATCGAGGTCGTCGTGTTCCTGCTGCCGTGGTCGCTGGGCTTGCTACCGGGCGTCGATCCGATGCTTGATCGCACGTTGTTCTGGTTCACCGGGCATCCGATCGTGTACTTCTGGCTGTTGCCGATTTACGTCTCCTGGTATGGACTCATTCCCCGACAGGCCGGCGGCGTCTTGTTCAGCGACACTCTCACGCGGGTCGCCTTCATCCTTTTTATTCTGCTGATCCCGGTCGGCTTTCATCATCAGTTCGTCGATCCGGGTGTTTCGCAGGGAATGAAGTTCACTGTCGCGGTCCTGACCTTTGCGATTTTCTTTCCCAGCCTGATGACCGCGTTCGCGGTGATGTATGCGCTGGAGATCGGCGGACGCCGCCGTGGCGGGAATGGACGGATCGGATGGTTCTTCACGATTCCATGGGCCGATCCATCGGTGGCCGCGCAAGTGCTGGCGATGATCGCGTTCCTGCTCGGTGGCATCTCCGGCTTGATGAACGCGAGCTTCACCATGAACATGGAGATTCACAATACAGCGTTTGTCCCGGGACATTTTCATCTAACCATCGGCTGCGCGGTGGCTCTCTCCTATGTAGGAATTGCCTACTGGCTCATACCGTATCTCGAACGGCGCGAGCTATGGTCACCGCGCGCTGCACTGTTCCAGGCTTTCTTGTATTTCTTTGGGGTGATGATTTTCTCGCACGGCCTGATGGCGGGAGGGATGGAGGGGATGCCGCGGCGCACCGATATGGTGCATGCCGCCTATGGCCTGCCCGGGTGGAAGATTCCGGAAACCATGACGGGGATCGGCGGCTCGCTGATGTTCGCGAGCATGATGCTGTTTTTTTTCATCCTGGTAATGACAATGATTGCTGGCAAGAAGACCCAGCCCCACGACCTTCCGTTCACTGCGACCGTTCAAACCCCATCCACAATCGGATGGCAGCCGCGGCTGGATCAGCTACGCTACTGGGTTCTCGCCTCGGTCGTCCTGTCAATCGCAGTCTATGGTCCCTTCATCCTCGGACACTTCCCGCCCCGCCTCACGAGCGCGGGACTGCTCTACCCTTAAACTACCGAGTAAAACCAGTCTCTTCGCTACGATACCGTGACAATGCTGCAAGTATTTGGAGGGCTTGAAAATGAAACAGCTGCGAGTTCGCGATGTGATGGCGCGGGAAGTGACTACCCTGAAACGAAATGATCAGCTTTCGCTCGCCAATGACATCATGCAGCTCGGACGGATTCGCCATCTGCCGGTACTCGAAGATGATGGGCAACTGGCTGGAATCCTAAGCCAGCGAGATCTCTTTCGTGGTGCATTGGCACGCGCGCTCGGATACGGCCAGCATGCTCAGCGGAAGATGCTCGACAACCTGTTGGTCAAGGAGGTAATGAGCAGCGACGTAGTGACGACCGGTCCAGATAGGTTGCTGGTTGAGGCCGCGCGCATTCTGCTGGAGCGGAAGATCGGTTGTCTTCCGGTTGTCGAAGGCGGACAACTCGTGGGCATTCTGACTGAGGCTGATTTTGTCGCTATCTTTGCGCGCGGGAGCTCCTGAGACTCCAGAATTACGGATAGAACGAAGAGAGAAAGAGGGTTGCGCCTAAGGCGGCCGCAGGCCTTCGCTACAATGACTTCCACACGACCGCACTCTGCTCGCCCACCCGAACTGCGTTGCTTACCGGCCGCAATCACCACGTGAACAACGCCGGCGCCGTCATGGAGCTCGCAACCGCGTTTCCCGGCAACACTGGCATCCGCCCGTAGAGCGTTGCACCGTTAGCGGAGATGTTGCGGCTTAATGGTTACAGCACTGCCGCCTTCGGCAAATATCACGAGACGTCCCCGTGGGAGGTCTCGGTTTCCGGACCGTTTGACCGTTGGCCGACCCATTCCGGCTTCGACAAGTTCTACGGCTTCATTGGTGGCGAGGCCAATCAATGGACGCCCGCGATCTTCGACGGCACCACCCGAGTGGAGCAGCCGCACGATCCCGACTACCACTTCACGGTCGATATGACGAACCAGACGATCGCCTGGATGCAGGCGCAACACGCGTTGATCCCCGACAAGCCGTTCTTCGTGTACTTTGCCACGGGTGCACTGCATGCCCCGCATCATGTGCCCAAGGAATACATCGACCGGTACAAGGGCAAGTTCGATCAGGGATGGGATGCACTGCGCGAAAAGACGTTTGCGCGCCAGAAGCAGATGGGCGTCATCCCGCAGAATGCGGCGCTGACGAAGGGCCCCAAGGAAATTCCTTCCTGGGATTCCCAGACTCCCGATCAGAAGAAGCTGGAGGCCCGGCTTTGCAGAGCATACCGATGAGCAGGTGGGACGCCTGGTGGATGCCCTGCAAGAAATGGGCGCCCTGGACAATACACTGTTCATCTACATCGTCGGCGACAGCTTCGACACCACACGCATCGGGCTTGTTTGCACGCGTGATGACTCGAGTGAGCGGCGCATCGAAGTGTGATGCCTAAGTCAAATTGCGGGTAAAGAGGTAACAACAATGACATTTGAAGAGAATGCAAAATCCACGGTTCTTAACGCAATGGATCAGGGTCGCGAAACCGCCGAGAAGGCAGGGCAGGCGGTAAAGGACGGCTACAAGGCTGCTCAACAGGGCGTTGAGGACGAACTTCTCAATCTTGGCCTTGGCGACTTCATTCGGCGCGAACCCTGGTTAGCTATAGCGGCCGCTTGTGCGATCGGATACGTCGCCGCACAAATCGTCAGGCGTGTTTCCTGATGGGGTGTGCGTCCGTTAGATATTTCAGCCGATACCGCTCCGCAGCGCCGCCGACGCCGTCGCGTGGATAAGTATGTTAGGGATGAGCCGCTCCGTTCTCTGGCGATTGCCGCGGCGGCAGGATTTATCGTCGGCGGACGGCTTAACAGCCGTGTTGGCCATGCGATGCTCACAATCGTTGGCCAGATTGCCCTTCAAAGCGCTGCGAGCAGCTTCATCGATAAAATAATTGCCGGTACTCACGAAAACGGAAGACTGAATAACGCAAGTTCTCAAAGTTAAAGACATGACAACCGAAGAAGAGATTTCCAAGAACCAGGATGAACGAAACGAGATGCGCCACGATCTGCGCGACAGGTTGACAGAGGTCAGTGCGAAGCTCGAGCGCTTGGGACGGGACTTTCATCCCGACCATCTTGTCGAGAGCTATCCCATTGCTTCTTCCTTGGCAGCGGGCGCTTTGGGCTTTTTCATCGGCTCAACCGTCAAGAATCGCGTGACCGGGCCAATCGCAATCGCCGCCCTAAGGGGCTTCGCGCTCTCAAGGCGGTCTTCACGCGAAGGAGTAAGACGCGATGACAGAGAGACATCCTCTAACGACTGACGCCGGTCTCACGACCTACCCGGACTGGCCGACCCTGATTGAAAGGGCGGTGAACGATGTATCGCGCATACTCGAGTCCGAGCTGCATATGTTTCAAACCACGATGGGGGCTGCCCTGGAAGCACGGATAGCCACTGCGGTAGCGTCTCTGACATTAGCCGCCGTGACGATCTGCGGTGCACTATGCATTCCGTGCGCCGCGATCCTGTTGCTCCACCAGTGGTTCCCATGGTGGGAGGCTTTTGGAATCGGAGGCCTCGCCACCTTGGTTATCTGGATCGCGAGTCACGCAATCATGAAGCCCTCAACCGAACTCAAGAACGTCCCAACATGAATGAGACGCGCGGGTGGCATCGACACCTACATCAACCGGAGCAAGCGTCTGGGCGGCACAACTGACGGCCCATTTTCTATCGTTCTCTTTTCACGTTATTAACAAAATTTGTCAATTGCGCGCTCGACTGTCTGTTTAAGCTTTTTGGTCCAGCTGACGTTCGTCTTTTAAGCCCCGATTGTGAAAGAGGCGATTGCTCTTTGACGGATCTCAGAAACCACAGATACTCGGAACTCGTAGATACCCCACCATCAGCCCACGGAAACACCAAGGAGTCGGCCGATGACGGCTGTCACTGCCATCGCCAAGCCGCCTCCAATTGTCACGCGCAACGTCGCACGGCCGAGCGGCGCGCCACCGAGATGGCCGCCAAATGCACCTAGAGCGGCGAGGCTGACCAGTGACACCGCTGAGATCGCCGGGATGTCGTGCGATGGAGGTGCGACGAGAAGGGCTGCTATAGGGACCGCCGCGAAAGATGCGAAGCTAGTGGCCGAAATCCACGCCGCTTGTAGCGGACGCGCAAGGGCCCCCGTTTCGATCCCTAGCTCGTCCCGCATATGTGAGCCCAGCCGATCGCGAGCGCTCAGCTGTTGAGCGACCTTCATCGCCAGTTCTTTTTCAAGTCCTCGCTTCACGTAGAGCATCGCGAGCTCGTTCAGCTCAGCTCGCGGATCGACGGCGAGCTCTTGCCGTTCGAGCTCGATGTCGGCCTGCTCCGAGTCTCGCTGCGCGCTAACCGACACGTACTCGCCCACGGCCATCGACATCGAACCAGCCACGAGCCCTGCAACACCGGCGATCAAGATGGCCTGTCTCGACGCCGAGGCGGCTGCGACGCCAACCATGAGGCTCGCGGTCGATACAATCGCGTCGTTTGAACCAAGCACTGCAGCGCGCAGCCACCCGGAACGTCCACTCCGGTGCGCCTCTCGTTGTTGTATCGTGCCACCATTCACTTCTGAACTTTGCTCGCTCATATCTCGGGTGTCAGCGATTTTGAAAAATATCCAGTCACGAATCTTGATCTACTCCGGCTGCGCTTAGGATTCATCTAGAGGTCGCTGCGCGTTCGCGATATCCGCAGATTGTACCACGCTTTACGTTAGCCAAATAACAGAGCATCGGCGCCGAATGAGGTCAGGAAGGCGCTCGACGAGCATGAGATCAGAGACGTCGGCTTCGAGGTGATCAACGGTATCGTGCTGCTGACTGGGACCGTCCCAACCGCGGCGCGGAACCTGGAGGCTCCACTCGTAGCGCGCTCGATCCCGGTTGTGCGCGCGATCGAAGACGATCTGCGCCTGCGGGCAGCCGAGTACTAACCCGAACGCGGCTGCGCCCCGACACCAACTTGCGACCGCGAGCGATAGCTCTTCTTGCGATATAGAACTCCCCACTCAAGCACAGTGACATGGTGACTCTTTCCCTGCCATTCACGGATCAAGACCGTTCCGGTCGAGGCTCTCGTAATTTTCCGGCTGTGTGGAGTCCGGCGGCCGCCTGAATCTTCGGAGGCATGCTCGAGCAAGCGGATCGCGACGGCTTCAGCCCGCCCAAGGCGCGCTCTTGAATCTTGTATGCGATCGCCGAGATGAGGAGCTTCTTGCTGCTGCGCGGTGGCGGCTCGTTGCCATACACGGCCCGCCATCGGTCTTTGAGTTCGTTCGTCTTGAGCTCGAACAAGTGCGCGATTTCGGAAGAGATTTTTTCGGTCTCGGTTTGAGAATCTCGATGGGTCATGCTTCAAACCGCCTCCTCAGCGGGCAGATACACACATTGCTCTGCTTCCCCTCTGAAGCCAGTTGAGGCGTCCACGATCGCATTCGCCTTCCAATCGTCTGGATGCCACCCGAAGGTTCGGCTCATCGCTCGCTTTGTGGGCGTAACGGAGCAAGCATCCGAGGCCAGCCGATACGGCTGAGGAGACAAAGAGAAGATGGAACGCGCGAGGTCAGTAAACGGGAATACCTCGCGGAGCACTGACATGACGCTCGACGACCGTTTGCGGAGGTGGAAGCGCGATGCCCAACGGAGGCGGGCGAGCGCCTGCTTAAGACCCCGTCGGGCCGCGTTTTGAAGAAATCGAGGCCGAGCTCGTGGCCTTAACCGAACTGGGGGAAAAGCCTGCCGCATCGCGAGCGACGATCCACGACTGAGGGATTTACGGTCGAGGTGAGCCACTCGCCGTTTTCTGAAAACACCACTCACGCCCAAAATGACACCAGTACTCGTTTGGCACTGTTGGATGGGGCGCGTGGCGGGTTATGATGCGCCGATGAATCAAGCCACTGCGTCCTGTAGAAACCAACTCAGGAGCATCGCGCAGCGAGCGATGCTTGAACGAGGCCTGCTGCCGGACTTCTCCGCCGCGGTCGTGGCAGAGACTGGCTCCATCGCGAACGCGGCCGCTGCGTCGGATTCATCGCTGAGAGATCTTCGTCGCCTACTGTGGGCATCGATCGACAACGATAATTCGCTCGACCTCGATCAGCTTTCGGTCGCGGAGCAACTCCCAAGCGGCATGGTAAAGATTTTCGTCGCGGTAGCGGACGTCGACGCGATCGTAAAAAAAGGCTCTGCTATCGATGGCCACGCGTGGACCAACACCACCTCGGTTTATACCGCCGCCGAAATCTTTCCGATGCTTCCGGAAAAGCTCTCGACCGACCTCACGTCGCTTGCCGATGGCAAGGAACGGCTGGCTATTGTGATCGAGATGGAGGTTGGCGCCGACGGCGCAGTGGGGAAATCCGACATCTACCGTGCGGTAGTGGTGAATCGCGCGAAGCTCGCCTACAACGGGGTCGCTGCGTGGCTGGATGGAACCGCGCCCGCGCCGGCGCCGATATCCGCGGTACCAGGCCTTGATCAGAATCTCCGCGTCCAGGATCGGGTCGCGAAGGCGATGAAAACGCGGCGGCATCAACGCGGCGCGTTGACGCTGGAAACTATCGAGGCCCGCCCCGTGTTCGATGGCGATTCGCTGACCGATCTGCAAGCAGATCAGAATAATCGCGCTACCGAGCTGATCGAAGACTTCATGATAGGGGCGAACGGGGTGACGGCGAGATACCTCGAGCAGAAAGGTTTTCCGGCGCTGCGACGGGTTCTGCGCTCGCCCGAGCGTTGGGGGCGAATCGTCGAGCTGGCAAAGGACTTGGGCGAGCGTCTGCCGCTAAGCCCGAATTGCCAGGCACTGCAGGAGTTTCTCGAGAAGCGCCGGCAGGCCGACCCCGCGAGCTTTCCCGACCTGTCGCTTTCAGTCGTCAAGCTGTTGGGCCGCGGCGAATACGTGCTCGAACTTCCTGGACAGCCAGTGGCTGGACATTTCGGGCTTGCCGTGAAGGATTACACCCATTCAACGGCGCCGAACCGGCGTTTCCCGGATCTGATCACCCAGCGCCTGTTGAAGGCAGCGCTTTCCGGCACACCGACACCGTACCGCGACGACGAGCTTGGCGAATTGGCGTTGCACTGCACGGAGCAGGAAGACAACGCGACCAAAGTGGAGCGGCAGGTGCGAAAGTCGGCGGCCGCGCTGCTGCTGGAGTCGCGGGTGGGCGAGCGGTTCGACGGGATCGTGACCGGCGCTGCCGCGAAGGGGACCTGGGTCCGAATCGCCCATCCCACCGCAGAGGGAAAAGTCGTGCGAGGGTACAAGGGCCTAGATGTGGGAGATCATGTTGCTGTCGAGCTGGTCAGCACCGACGTCGAGCGTGGCTTCGTCGATTTCGCGCGGGTCGGAAGATCATGAAATCGCGTAAACCGGATCCGCCGGCCAATCCACCGCTCGCTTACAAAGACGAGAAGTTTCTCGATAGCGATGAAGCCCGTCCAATACGGATTCTTGCGGAATATCTCGAGCCGCTTCGGATCCTTTGCCGCGAGCAGGTACACGAGACAATCGTGTTCTTCGGCTCTTCGAGGCTTACGCCCGACGGTCCGCTCGGACGCTATTACCAGGAGGCCCACGAGCTTGCGCGACTCGTCACGCTCTGGTCGAAGAGTCTTCGGTCCGGCATTCACCGATACGTGGTCTGCTCGGGAGGTGGTCCCGGAATCATGGAGGCGGCCAATCGCGGCGCTTCCGAGGCCGGCGGACGAACTATTGGGTTTAACATCGGGTTGTCGCAAGAGCAGCGGCCCAATCCCTACATCACGCGCGGGCTATCCTTCGAGTTTCACTATTTCTTCATGCGCAAGCTGTGGCTCGCGCATCTTGCGCGGGCTCTAGTGGTCTTTCCCGGAGGCTTCGGTACGCTCGACGAAATGGCGGAGATACTTACGCTGCAGCAAACGCAAAAGCTGGATCGCACGATCACGGTTCTTCTCTACGGCTCGCAATATTGGAAAGAGATCATCAACTTCGACGCGCTGGTGCGGCACGGCATGGTCAGCCCCGAAGATCTCAAACTGTTCAGCTTTGCCGACGATCCAGCCGGGGCGCTTGGCCTGCTGCAGAAGGGGCTCAAGTCGCAGCCTGAGGAAACGCCGCCGGCCTTTGCGCATTCGTTCACGCCTCAACCTCAACGCCGAAGCGGCTGAACACCCCGATGTTTTACGAGATCAAACCAAGGCGTGCGGGCGTAAAGTTTGGCGGCTAAACGGAGACGCGGATAGGGTTATCCTCAGACCATGACCGTGAGTTAAATTTCATTTCGGCGCGCCGAATTTACCTACGCGGAGAAACTGCAATGGCTGTGGCCTCTCAAAATCTGATCCACGTGAAGAGTCACGTTTTGAGTCGCGCGCTCGCGGTCTTTCAGGAGCGTCTTTGTTGGCAATTCTCGGCCTGAATGTCAGGCCGTGGACGTCGAGCCAGCAACCCGAAGGTTCGTAGTCTTTCCCAGCAACGTCTGTTTGACGTGTTCAGACGGTTTACTTATCCCTATCTCTGGGACTGATCTGCTCCACGCGTCGAAATAGCCCGCGTATGGCGCCTCATTCGGGTGCGCGGCGGCACCAGAGAAGACCACCCTGTGCTGCGTCGTGCGCAAGATGCGACCAAATTCTCTGTCGACGAGTGAGGCGGTTCCATCCATTCCCGGCGGCCAATGGGTCCAATCCGAACAATGCGCTCGGCCATGAATGTGCGGCGGTAATCGAACCTGCGCGGACTATCAGATTCTGACTAAGTTGCGCGGTTATGAGTCGTACAAGGCGATGCAGGAATTAGCCAGCTCGCCGGGTGGCATGGAAAAGATGATCGAATTCTTCATGGGCCTGCAAGTCTGGGGCACGCCCGAGCAATGCTACAAAAGGATCGATATCCAGGAACGCACCGGAGCCAGCCTTTAACGGCGTCTTCAGCTATGTAGGCATGCCGTATGACCTGGCGGAAGCGAACCTATGGCTGTTCGCAACTGAAGTGATGCCTGAGCTCAAGAAACTGGTGCCGCACGAAGACCAACTCATCGCACGTGCGGGCGTAGGCGAGCATGCCGACAACAGCGCCTTCCGAGTGCCGGCATAATGGGTTTCGAGCCGTACGAAGTTACTGCGCCTCGTCGACGGGGAGACCTGAAACTCTAGCCGCTACCGCTGGATTCGTCCTGACGCTGACGCTTGTGTTTGCTTGCGCGAAGTCGCCTGAGAGTTCGAATTGAGTACGGTCCGCCAACGAGTCCTCGACGCTGAGATTCCGCGTAAGGTCTGCGCGAGGCGTACGGCGCCAAATACAATCGGCTTGCGTACTCAAGAGCAAATACGACCCCGACAGCTTCTTCAGTATGAAGGTTAGCGTCGCGCCGTCTTGAGCCTCAACACGCGTATGCACCACAGTGGAGAGCGCCCCGAAGTAGGGCGCGTCGCATCCGGATCATCGGTCCTGGCACTTGACAATTGAAAGTCATGTAGGAAAACTTCGCGCCGGCCTCGATCACCGCGTGAAAAATCTCGACGCTTTGCCAGCGCCATCCGCGGCGCCGCACCGGCGCTGCTGCTACCGTCGAACTGATGCGCCGGCGACAAGATGAGGAACAAAAATGGACGATCTTAAAAGACAGAGAATCAAGGCGGTGATCGATCGTCTCGAACCGGAGGTCGGTTACTGGCTCGTGCCCGAAGGCACGATCAGGGTTTCGGCTGCGCTCGCTGTGAATTTCAGCGCGAGACAGACCTACTGCCGCGGGTCGCCCGCCGGATGTCCCGTACCGTCTTTTCCGCTTCCTCCGAATGCCGCTCCACTTTCGATCTCATCTCCGCTCCTTGCGCGGTTAAAAATGAGCCAAAAGTCCTCTCTTCCTCAATCACGCCATTCTGTCCAACTTGCGCTGACGGAAACGCAGAAGACTAACCGCCGAGCTTGCCCTGCCCTAAGCGCCATCTGTCGATCGTCTCGATGTTGAAGCGCCAGTCGTTGCCCACATGAAACGCTGGAATCTGATGATGCCGCAGCAACCGGTAGATCGGGCTAGGATGTACGCGAGGTAAGCGGATACGTCGCGCACGGTCATCACCCTGACTGGACCCGCGTAGTGCGAGGTCTGGAAGCTGGTTGACCAATCCGGTCTCGGCACTGACCCACCGAACTCCGATTCCTCAAAGGTTTTCAGCTTCTGCTCCAGCAGTGCCCGCCGCGCCTCCAAGTTACCAATCTGGCGCTTCAGCATCGTCCGCTGAACGCTACGCGCCATCTCCTTGGTAGGCACCTTTACTATTCATCTGAACCCTTTTAACCGGAGTCAATATCCCAGGAAGAGACCCCAAGAAAGATGCGCAATCCATCGCACTCACTGCCGGGCGAACAAGCCGAAGGACAATTTTAATACTGCTCCATCGGCACACAAACTATAATGAGAAGTCTACGGCCCGCTTTTCGAACCGGTGCTTCTGGTTCTTCTCATGATCGCGAGGGGTTCAATGGACTATCACTCCGTGTCCGAACCCGCCACCCATCACCAGCCAGATCACCAAGACGATCAGCACGATAGTCAGCAGGCTCATCCCGCCTCCGCCATAGTAGCCGCTGCGATATCCGTAATAGCCACCGCCGCCACCGAACAGCAGGATCAACAGGATAATCAAAAGCAACATAAGGCACCTCTCACATCAGTTATGTTCTTCAAGTCATGTTCCGTTCCCAAATGAAAACCTTAGCTCAGACCCCAGCGATAGAGTTACCTACGGGGCGAGATATTAGGCTGGCAGATTCTTCAAATGTCAACGGCTTCACGGCAGCCACCGCTTCGGGCAAACGTAGACCATCCTTTGAAAAATGTGGTTGTGTGCCAGCTTTTGCGAATGAGTCACTTCTGTTGGGCAGCGTGACGCTTGTCGAATTCGCGATCTTGTCCAGGCACACAATCAATTGCCGACCCTGACGAATAAGCAGATGCTCGCGCTCAAACTCCGCCAAATGCTCGGTGACTCTGGGTCGCGAGGCACCCACCAAATCGGCCAGGTCCTTGTGACTGAGCGAGACTCGCAAGAGGGTACCGCGTGATTCCATCGCTCCGAAGTTCGAGCACAATTGAAGAAGCGTGGAAAGGAGACGGGCGCGAAGATCGAGACCTAGGAGTGAACTGAAGCTCCCCTCGAAGAACCGATACCATTGCATCAGACCGTGTGCGTGAAATCTTTCTAAGGCGGATGCCGGTGCCGTCCTGCTAATAATGTCAAATCGGCTCCAAGTCACACTGCCGACCCTGCAATCGCTATGAGCCTCGCAGCGAAAATGCCACCTATTGACTGGAAGAGAAAAAAACTCGGGCAGTGGACCGGGCGCGAGAAAAGCTACAGTGACTCGCCGACCGCAGCTGTTAAGGCAAGTGATTTTTGCCACACCCCTCAGCAGGATATGGACGCCCCTCACCAGTTCCTCTTCAGGAAAGATGATCTCGTTCCTTCCAAAGTTCGCCGAATTGAGACAGCTCGCAAGCTCGCGCAAAGCGATGGGTGAAAGAAACGACAGGGGTTTTGACCGATTCAACAAATCTAGATCGGTGCGATGCGGGTTGTTCTCTTTGCCCATTTTCCTTTCCTTTTTCTGCCGGAGCTGACGAAGCGCTTTATCACGAGTAAGGCAAAAACCACGCCGCTTTTGCGGCTGCAGAATGATCCTGACTTGCGCATTTAAGCGTCTGAATTGCGCTTGAGCGCTTCGTTTGAAGCCTCACAAAGTGTCTCCGACTGGGCCAGCCTTTGGTTCCTTTGGAGACATATCGGCTTTTGTACAAGCCAGCAAGGTGGAGAAGCTGGACGGGAGGGAGCGGGAATGGCGAGGCGGAAGTACACAACCCGAGAGATCGTAACGGGGCTGCGCTCTGGCACGCCGGATGCTGTGGGAAGATGAGGAACCAAAAAAGATGCCGAATCCTGGAAATCACTGGAAACCTGCCGCAATGACAATGATTTTGGGTATGCTGTTGGCGGCGCCGCCTCTGCTTGCCGGTTGCTCGACGGCATCGACGCAGTACAAGTCGCGCCCATTCTTCTTGACCGAAGAAGAAGTGGCGACGCATGGTCGAAAAGCCTGGTACGACCGCATCGTTGAACTTGATCCGGGGCGTGCAGAGTTCACGGTTGCCGCCGATTATCAACAAGCCCCGCCGAAGAGGATCGCGGTGCTGCCGTTCACCGACCTGGGCGAAGGCGAATTCATTGTCGACAAGCTTCCGCTGCTCGCGCGCAGCGATCAGGAACGCGCCCGCTGGGGATGGAGCCACGCCAACCGCGTGCGTCGCGCCTTCGCGGGCGATGTAGCGACGCGGGAATTCACGCTGATACCTCTATTGGCGATCGACGCGGTGCTCGCCGACCGGGGTATCACTGACTTCGATAAGCTTAGCGCCGTGAGCCCGATGGAGATCGGCCGCTGGCTGCACGCCGACGCCCTGGTCTATGGCGAAGTGGTCGACTACGAGGCTTACTACGGCTTTCTCATCGCCGCCTGGCGCGTGACAGCGCGCGTTAGAATGGTGTCAACGCGTGACGGGCACGAACTGTTCTCGTGCACGGACACCCGTTATTCGACCAATGTGACCCCAGCGATCGATCCTATCGACATCGTGATCAGCTCTGCCCTGAACGTACTTGAACTGCGCGACATCACGTTAGCACGCGCCGAGCACGAGGTCGGCCGGGAAATCGTCCTGAGGCTTCCCGTGGCGGAGCGCAATGTGTCAGATTTCAAAACAGAGGCGGTCGATCAAGAGGGATCCCTCTGACATCGCAAATCTCTGACCATTCGGCGAGGTGGATTGGGTGCTTTGGACGAACGAGCCGGTGCAGCTTTGCCTCGCGGCCGCGGCGCTTGTTGCATTGTGGCTCAGTGCGACGATGGCCTATGCCAGCCCCTTCGACTTTCCTCCTTCGGATTTCAACATAATGGACGCCGACGGCACGCAGGTGATTGGCCACGGCCACTATAAAGTTACACCCGATGGCAAAGGTTACGAGATAGCGTTCGGTGAGGATCGCTTCAACGATGGTGAATACGACATTGAGCGCGACAAACTCGAACTGCACGGCGACGATCAGGTTCCGCGCATGATCACGTTCGAGCATACGTTCTTCAACCCGAACGGCACGCTACAACGGGTCAACAGGGCAAATTTCCAAACCGGTACCACCTCGTGCATCCAATACGAGAACGGCCAACCGGTGGTGCACAGCACGGTCCTGCAATTTCCTCCGGACACGTTCGCCGGATCTGCGATCGTCATACCGCTGAAAGGCTATCTGCTGCAGGGTAACAGGAGTGAGATCGTTCTGCGCGACTTCCACTGTATCCCGGGACCAGAAATTCTGAAGATTAAGGCATATCCGCAGCCGCCTTCGAAATGGGCCCATTTTCCGGGCGAAGTGGTGCGAGTCGACATCAAACCTGATTTCGGCTGGCTGAACTTCGTCGTAGCGCTCTTCGTCCCGGAGATTCGGGCGTGGTTCAGCCCGTCGAATGATTGGCGGTTCGTCGGGGGAAATTTCACACGGTTTTACAAAGGTCCCGAGATAATCCTGGCACTCGTGGCAAAGACGGGACACCACGACACCAGCCCGAATCGCTGAAATAGGCGTTACACTCAACTACACTGCGACGCTCCGTCACCACAACGCATCTCTCCATGCAGAGCAGTCCTCGGCAGCCTTAGAATCCGTTCTCTGGGGGACCAATGTTCAACTCGGGATCCAAGGCCGTGCTTGCCGGGACGCGAACAATATCGGAACGTGGATCTATCTGCGATGTTAGGAGCAAAAGCACTGTAGGCTGACTTTATCGGAGTCAGAGCGAAACGGTCGGGGTTGCCGCTGGCTTTATCGTGACCGAACGAGCGGCGCAAGCATTTTGTAAACGGGATCGCTGGCCGAGCAATGGCCTTGAGCAGGAGGAGGACATTCCAATGAGCGGAACGAGCGACAAGATCAAAGGGCGCGTCAAAGAGGCAGTTGGGGCCTTGACGGACGACCAACGTTTAAAGGACGAAGGGAGATTGGACCAAACCACCGGCAAGATTAAGGACGCTGTGGAGCGCGTGATCGATAAGGCAAAGAATACTGTAAAGCGTCCCGCGACCAAGTAAGCACATTGTCTTCGCTGCCACAGTAACCAGAACAGACTCTATTCCGGAGTGGACACCAGGAAGAGGATAATGAGACGTACAACCAGCTTCATCGCCATCGCGGTTATAACAATCCTGATAGGTACCCTGGGTGTCGGATGCAAAGAGACCACGACCACCCAAGGACCCGCTGGTGCCACCGGCGCCACCGGAGAGACTGGCGCGACGGGTGCGCAAGGCGCGCCCGCCGCACCCACCAAGTCGGAGAAGTCCTCTGAGTCAACGACCACGACCACGACCAACAGCAATGCACCGGATTCCGGCAGCGGCACAACCACCCAGAAGTCCACGACCGAAAAGAGCGGCAACTAGCTCTGACGGTCAGAGAGGGTTAGGCGTACGGAACCTGTATTTTGGTAAGAATATGGAAGACGGAGTGTGGCCCACTCATCAAAGAACGATATAAAGGAACCTGAAAAATGAAGTACACAACTAGTTCCGTGATGGCAATTGGTGTTGGTATTGCGATGGTGTGTCTGCTCGGCTGTGCCCCTACGACTCATGTCACGGAAACCACAACGACCAGAGAATACGATACTACGAATCCGCCTGTTATGGCGCCGGCCACGAATTCAAACACGACCACGACGACCCAGTATGACAATGGCACCGTGCAGCGCACATACACGCAGCCAGTTCCCTCCGCGCCTCCGGGTCAGAGCACAACCACGGTAACGACTGATGCAAATAACGGGACCGTAAAGAAGCAGACTACAACGACATATACAACGCCGTGAAGCATGCGATGGAATTTATAACGACGACGCCTTGCTTTAGAGCATAGCGGGCCAGTCCAGCGACCGTGCGAACCCAAGGATGTCCATAATCCGGTACTTGTGAAACTCCACGGTTCTGCGCGACACTGTGAGCGTGGCTGCAATTTCCTTCACCTGACGTCCTTCGGCCAGTAATTGCAGGACTTCGCGCTGTCGGTTGGTGAGCCAGTCGGTCGTGCGATCGCCGCTCTTTGGCCGCGCTTCAGAAGCTTTGTTGACGGATTGCGCAATCGCTCTCGCCACGTAAACGTGACCCTCCAATACCCGCCGAATGGCTGTGACCTGTGTAAGGCGAATTGCAGATGTGTGTCGAAAATGAGCAATTCCCCACACACGCCCTCACAGACGGTGCGGCCCATTCCATCGATGCTCACTTCATTGCGGAAACCCTCACGAGATCGGTTGGCTCCCATTCGGAGCCTGCCCACGCTAGCCCTCCGGTAGCTTCGATAAGCAATGGACATTCGAGCCAATCCGCGGGCATCTCATCGCTCACAAATGAAGGGGGTCGCCTCTACCTCTTCCCGTCGATCCTGGGGAAGACGTTTTTGCGCAATCACGCGGCCGGGATTGCGTCGATCGATCTATTCCTTGGATTGGGAATCTGTTCATGGCTATTATAATGTTATTCGCATTGTCCTAACCCGGGACTATGGGCAAGCGGACATTCCTGAAGCGCCATTCCTGAAGCGCCACCTCCGACGCCGGCAACTGCTGCGGTATGACCATCTCCTATTTAGGCACCGTAAATTTTAGAATGACCACTTCATTGTTCCGAGTCTGGATTCTGGTTCCTTCGCTGGCCGTGTTCGCGGCACTTGCAACCCTATGGTCTGCTGTCGGCCGCACGGATACGGTGCCGGCGCCGGGCACGGAGTCGAGTGCTGGTAGCGCAAGGGATGCCTGGCTTGTTGCGCGCGGCCTGATCGGTCGCGGGATGGTCGGTGAGCAATCCGACCTGAACGTGATGACGCCGCCCCCCGGTGTCGAAGTCGATGAAACCCGGCAGACAGAAAACCGCACCGGCCAGATCGTAATGCAGGCAAAGTCGTGGAACGAAGTGGTTGGCGACGACTCGGTTCACATCGAGGTGACCACCCTGCCCAGCGATCAATTCCAAGTCGCCTTCTGGCTACTTCCCAATCATCGGCAGGGCTGCACCATGTGCCAATGGACGCTGTACGATCACGGTCGCGCGCTGCAGAACATGTTCTGGCGTAACGATGCGGCGGTGCTCCGGGATGGCAGGTGCCCCCGATCTGCCACACGACCTGTATCCCGACGCGGTTCCATGGATGGCGTTTCTACGGGTCCTCGACTCACCGCGTGAAGGCGCCGGCGGCAAGCTGAATCAGCAGATCACGCCGTACAGCTATGTGGGTCAGGAGGTTTCGGCCAAAGGCATCGAACAGATCCGCGTGCCGGCCGGCAGCTTCTCCGCGCTCAAGGTTATTGCACAAGTCGACATCGCGACGATAATGCCGAATTGGCCGCACTTCGTCCTGCACGTCCTCAAGCCGTTCGTCCCCCAGGGTCACGCTCTATTTCGAGTCGACGCCACCCTATAGGCTGCTTAAGCAGCAGGGCAGCACCTTTGTCGGCGGCCCCGAGGTTACCACGGAACTTGTCCGCTTCTATACCGCCGAGGCACAGCGGCCCGCCCCGGCCTCTCCCGCAGTCCGGACGCCAGCCGCTCCGCTCGGGGGCTCATCGATTTCCAGATAACAGTTTTCTTGTAATCAGACGCGACGAGTCCCTTGGGGCCACTCGTAGCGAAGCCGATAGTGAAGGCTACAGACGTCACCCTCACGATGCTGCCGGCCAACCTGGCTTCTCGCCTGACTTGACCTCCCAGTATAGACCGTCCTGCTTCCCGGGAGTGCTTCTGAAATTCTGAGCGTATTGATGCACCGAGTCTCCGTCGTGAAGAGCGGCGTAGTATTCTCGCGATGGCGGGCAGCCAAAGCACGGCACAGCCTGATGGCCTCTGCGAATAGCTGGTATTTTGAGCCACGCCTCAGGCGCGCCATCGGGCGAGAGCTCGATCGAAGGTCCGCCGCCGCACTGTTGTGGAAATGCAGAGATCGAATTATCGACGCCGGCTTTCCCCCCTTCTAGTGCCAGCTCAGCTGATTTTTTACTGCGACCACACCTGGTACGTTGGCCGCTATATTCCCAGCCCGCTTTGCGTCTTCAGCCGACTTCATTACCCCGCTCAATAGGATCTTGCCGTGATCGCAATCGACAACAATCGGCGAATTCTCAGCGACTCCATCCTCAGCCAGCGCGCTCTTGACCTCGGTTATCAGAAGGGCATCGTTCGCACGCTCAGCCGCGGATTGGTAATGGTGATGCGCCTCAAGGCTTACACTGTCGTTCTCGGTCGTGACGGAGCTCGACTCTACTGATTTGCCTTCTTCGGCCCGCACCTGACCCGCGAGGATGTGAGTTCCCGCCAATACGCCGGCCACGGCGGCTACCACAACGAGCCTTCGACACGTGTCGGCTGAACGTAGTCTAGACATTACGCCCATTCTTCCGTAACGACGAACGCGGGTATTGCTTAGTTACTGGGAGTCACTGTCGTGGACTCGCTATGATGGCTACTAGTGGTGTCTTCAGTTCCTGTGCCCGGACCAGAACTCGTTGATTTGCTCGTCCGGTCGCTAGAGGTGCTGGTGGTAGAGGTTGGGGGCGTAGGAGTGGGAACTTCTGCCGGAGCCTGTACGACAACCGGCGGCGCCGGAACATAGGTTGTGGTTGTTTCCTTGCTGGTGCTAGTGGTGCCACAAGCGCTAACGAGGATAACGAACGCAAGACTCATCACGCTGATTGCGAAGCGTTGAACGCATTTCATTTCTTCCACATCTCCCTGCGAGTTAGCTGTCAGCCTTGTCGGCCGGATGAGAGCTGTCCCTCGTCGTCCGTGGCTTCCGGCGTTCCGGCCAGCCCCTGCGCAGTCGGTCCAGAAGTCTCAATCGTTGTCTTGCATCCGGCAACGGCACAGGTGTCAAAGATGGCTGCGATGCTATGTTCGCGCTCCACAAAGCTAGCCCTCGATAGTGTTCTTCATGAACATTATGCTTATGGCATTAGAATATCAGGAACGATCGGCTAGTAGATATGTGATAATCAACTTCAGTTCTCCAGGTGACAAATACCGCCGTCGGCTTTCAATGAAATGGCAGGTCCGGCTGTGGCTGTCCTGAAAACACTCGAAGAAGCTGTCGAATTCAACCGGCCGTACGGAACCGAACTCATCGTGATGTTCGCCGTGAAACACGGCGCACGAGCGCCTGCCGTTCCCGCTCGGCCCCCGCTCTTGTCGATCAAGTTCACCATCCGTCAGTGCCCCATGCCTTAGCGGAGCCATCGCCGCACCATCTATTCTCTCCGGTCGCGTTCGGAACATCGCATTCGGACGGAGTAGACTCTGCTGAACTTGAGGAACTTCTCGAATGACGCGACGACCGCCGAGCGGCACAGTGTCCGAGGCAGACGATAGGCCAACTATCGTTAGTCGCGACTCGGACTTGGACCAGAGGCCTTCCGCCCGGAGCTTGCGAGGACTCGACTGGCTCAACTTTCTGCTCGCCGACGTGCAAAGCGGCGTGGGGCCGTTTCTCGCGATCTATCTGGCCGGCTATGGCTGGAACGAGCAGCGCGTCGGCTTTGCGCTCACGATTGGCGGAATCGCCGGCATCGCATCGCAGACGCCAGCGGGCGCATTGGTGGACTGGCTCAAGTCCAAAAGAGCGCTGATTGCGGCGGGAGTGGTCGCTTTGGCGATCGGAGCTCTTTTGATTGCGTTCTTTCCGTCGTTCTGGCCGGTAGTGACAGCGCAGATGTTCATCGGCGCGATGTCCAGTTTCTTCATGCCTGCCATCGCCGCCATCTCTCTTGGGATTGTGGGGCATAGACTCTTCAATCTTCGCCAGGGACGAAACCAAACCTTCAACTCGGCCGGCAACGTGGTGGCCGCCGTAGCGATGGGGTTGATCGGATATTTCATTTCTAACCGCGGCGTCTTTTTCTTTGTCGCGGTTCTCGCAGTCCCGACGATCCTGTCGCTGTTGCTCATCCGCCCCGACGAGATCGACTACGAACTAGCCAGGGGAGCCCGAGACGGCAAGGATAATGAAAATCCGGCAAGTGTCCTGGATCTGCTGGAGGATCGCCCGCTGATGATCTTCCTGTGCTGCGCGGTCATGTTTCATTTCGCCAACGCAGCGATGCTGCCGCTGCTCGGCGAGATGCTAGCGAAAGGCAAGGGTCGCACTTCCATGATGTTCATGTCCGCCTGTGTCGTGACAACGCAGTTCACCATAACACTTCTCGCGGCATGGGCAGGCCGGAGTGCGGGCTCATGGGGCAGAAAGCCCCTGCTGCTCATAGGGTTCGGGGTGCTGCCGATCCGTGGCGTCCTTTACACCCTCACCCACAACCTCTACCTGCTGGTCGGCATCCAGGTGCTCGACGGCATCGGCGCCGGCATTTTCGGCGTCGTTTCCGTATTGGTGATCGCCGATCTGACCCGGGGCACCGGGCGGTTTAATCTTACGCTGGGCGCGATCGCGACGGCCGTGGGAATCGGCGCGGCTCTCAGTCAAACGATCGCCGGAGCCATTGTTCACCACTTCAGTGACCGAGCCGGGTTTCTGTTCCTGGCCTCCGTGGCGGCGGCGGCCTTTGCGATCCTGTGGCTCTTCATGCCCGAAACCCTCGATTGGAAAGAAGATGCTCCCGCGCCGATGCTGACGGCGAAGCGTTGACGATTGCGAATGACATTATTTGGGCAATCGCCGCGCTGAGCACTCTTGGCGTGATCATCCGCTGTTGCTGCTGAAAATCTCATCTCGGGCAAAAGACTAGGCGGCCATGTCGTTCAGTCGCGAGTCGGAGCGGCAGCGAGAGGTATGCGGCTGGCTGACTTGAAGGTAGCAGCGAGATCAAGCGCTCAAAATGCTGAATCTGACGTGGCCGCAACGAGCCGTACCGGCGTGCCAGCGGCGAACAGACACAAATGACGAGCCAGGTCAGGCGGCGAGTCGCGCTTCAGCAGTTTGCGAGTACAGCGGATAGTCAGCACGTTCCAGACGGTTTGCATGCAAGGGCGTGGCGGTTGAGTCGTCTGCTCCGCCGGCCGACCAACTGAAAAAACCCTCCAGCTTCTCCAAGCCTCGACTATCGCACGCATTTGGTGTTTTGAGTAGGCACACGATAGAACGCACGAGCTTGAGCATGCTGCCGACAGTATGGCGGGTCTATCCCAAAACTCTAGCCTTTTCGGCCCGTTCGGAGTTTTTAGCAGCCACAGGCCGAAGCGATCGTATCTACGAACGCCCGGTGAGGAGCATCACGATTAGAACTATGAGAATGATTCCGCCGATCCCGATTCCTCCATATGGCCCATACGCGTAATAACCACCGCCACCGCCAAAAAGCAGAAGCAAGATTAGAATCAGCACCAAAGGTGACATAGGGCCTTCCCTAAAGCTCAACTATTCTCAGATCGCGCAACGGACGAATGGTGTCACAGACGTGAGGAACGAGTTGACGATGGTCAGATCATTTTTAACCCAAAGGCGCTTTTCACAGTGACCTCCCGCCGAACAAATGTCCCGCGTTGTATTCATCTCCTCTGTTCCCGCCGCAGTGGCAGGCTCACTTTAGGGCGGGAAAGTGCACTCCAGATATATTTCCGATGAGCCCAAATCCTTGTAAGAGCCAGACGAGCACAACGATGAAGACAACGACGTTAAGCAGGCTCTTGATGCCGCCGGCCATGGGAATGTAGGTGTTTATCAGCCACATCACCAGTCCGACTATGACCAACACGACTACGATACTCACTAACGTCATATGCATAACTCCGTGATACTAGGCCCGACACATCTTGCGATACTCACGGCATGGATGGTATCGCGCGATTCCTCATCCTGATTGCTTTGCATAAACACCGGTTCCGATGAGTATGACGCCTAAAACGCCTTCCTCGCCGACTAGCTTTCAAAACCTGCCATCTTTTCTTTCAGCTTCTTAACCACCGTCGCTGGTTCCGGCAGATTACAGCGCCAGAACGGTTGATCAAACAATACGGCCAGCAATTCGTAAGGTGACAAACCACCGCGTTGGGCCAAGAGGTCGAGCGGCTGTCCGTGATTAGCGCGAGCCTGATGTTCATGCGTGGAAATAGCCTCCCATGGAATTGAATCAGGCACGCCCTGCCATATCGACCGCTGGTCGCCCAGCAATACTGGGAATCGTCGGCCCGACAAATTGTTTGAGTTTGTTGCCGCGCTCATGGTCTGCTCCTCGCGTTATCCATTGTTCGACGCGCACCGGCCCGGTCCTTTCCCCCGCGACGCTGTTGCGCTGGTTCGTTCCTGATGTGCTGCAATTTGACTGCCAAAGATGAAGCGCCGAATTAGGGAATTTCGCCTCGCCTGGTCCGGGAATTTCGCCCCGAGGTGTTTCCCTTCGCTACAACGTCGCAGATCTGCATCCGTCGAATACAGCACTTCTGGCTGGGGCAGTCGCGCTCGCCGCTCGAACAGTGTCCCGATCAATCGTTCCGGAAACCGGAGGACGTCGGGAAGAGCTGGACGTCGTCCATGGTGGCAGTCGGGCGGGTAGGGGTTCGGGTTACTAAATCGGGATGCCCAGGTGAGAAAGGATCTTCCGCACCAGTTCCGGCTCCTCGATGGTCGTCATCAGCCATCGGGGCCTGCCACACTCCGGACCCCAAGGACCTCAATCTCGATTTGAATGCTGGTAAGGGTAATCGTCAGCTTTGACCCGCTCCTCACCGACACATCCCATCGCTACCAAGTTGCGTCCCCGGCGGGCACGTAGTGGTTGTCGTCGTCGTGGTCTGCTGTTGTGGGGAAGATGCCATGGGGAAGCAGCCCGCCAGTAACATCGACATCGCCGTGAGAATCAGCGCAAGCTTCTTAGTCATGACGTCTCCATTGGTGGTCCACATTGTCCGCCACCTCACGACCAAAAGTCAGGTGGCACCTTCAAGGCACTGTCCAAAATAAATAGGACACTGAGAGCACACGCCTAACACACTGGCGCCCGCATCCACAATCGCCTATTGAGAAGCAATACGAAGGAGATCCTCCTGGAGACCTATGGCCAGACTACGATTCTTGGTTCGCGTTGCGGGAGGACGTATCGCGGGCGGTTGCCTCAGGATTCAAGCCGGGAGAGCGCATAGCAGCTCCAACAGTTCGGGACCTTGCGCGCTGCAGCGCGAAACGCCGCAGCACGCGGCGCGCGTCGCCCCTACTGGCACAAATGTGTGAACAGCCGGCTTTAAGAAGTTCGGTGGACGAGGATAGAGCTGCTCCTCCGCCGCCGATGATGGTGAGATGAGGCGAATCCAGCTTGATAGCTCGTACCAGTTCCGCCGCCGCCGGCAAACACTCCGTCATCGTGCACGATAGACAAACCATGTCAGGGCCATAACGTTTGACGAAATCACGGGTTTCCTCCGGCGACTTTTCGTCGACCAGTCTGGCTACCACTCCGGCGTGGCGCAGAAGCTCGAGTAGCATTAGCAGGCCGAGGTTGTGGACCTCCCCGGGCGCACATATGCCCAATATCCGGAGCCTCGGCCTGGTCCGAGGTTTAATGAATCTGTTGCCGAGCTCTTTAACCAGGTCCAGAGTTGTTTGGACGATGAACTGTTGGTTCTCTTGACTGATGTGACTTTCAAGGCGTTCCGCGCCAGCTAGCGTTAATGCCGGAATAAGAACATCGTCGAAGGTCGGCTCCAGACCGTGCTTATCGCAATAGTGAATCGCAAGAAGGCGGGCGCCCGGCTGATCGAGCTCAAGGAGCATGCGATAATAGTCGTTATAGTCCTCGAGGGTGATATCGGCGCCAAGTAAAATCGCGAAGAAGCCTAGCTCAGGGATGTAATCGCCCGCGACCTTCAGGCAGGCCGTCAGCGGCGTGGCCAGCAGCAAGCCCGGCAATCCCCAGAGCCATGCCCAGAACATGGCCGAAACCAATAACGCTATTGGCGACACACTAATTCCACGGCCGATGAAGAAACGCTCCACGAACTGAGCAGCCACTTGGTCCAGAATGACGAAGGATCCGAGCACCTCGAACGAACTGCTCCATCCAGGGAATACTGCGAACGCCACTAGTGTGGGCAACACTGCCGCGCAAAAGCCTCCTACATAGGGAATAAAACGAAGCAGGAAGGCAAGGCCGCCCCAGAACCCCGCATTGGGTAGTCCGATGAGCCAAGCAACAATTCCAATGGCGAGGCCGAACCCAAGGTTGATTAACGAGAGGAGCAGCAGGTACCGGCCCACGGCGCCGCTGGCATTCTCAATGGCCTGTGCCGCGACCGGTATCCGGGCCCTTGCCGCAAGTCTTACGAAACGATCGCGTAAGTCTTTTCGACCGTAGAGCAGAAAAAAGAACAGCACGATGATCAGCAAGCCCTCGCCAATACCCGAGAGTATTGGCCAAACGGGCTCGAGAACTTCTCTGAAGGCGGCCGGTGCCTCTAAGGCGGCCGGTGCCGCCTGAGCTTGCACGAAACTGCGCTTGCCTCCTGTTGGTCCTCCGGAACCTCTTTTTTGCAGCTGTCGTTGAACGTCATTGACGCCGGATTCGATGCTTTGCAGCCACGCCGGTGTACTCCCTTCAAGCCTGGTGATCTTGGTGGCGATATTGTTGGAATATCCAGCCACCTCAACCGCAATCGAGGTAAGCTCGACGGTCAAAAAGTAACCAGTCCCGCCTACTGCGGTTATCGCCACCAGGGCTACCAGGGCCACGCCGACGAAACGCCCGACAAGCGGTTCCAGACGATCGGCAATCGGGCTGAAAGCCACCGCCAGCATCGAGGCCATCGCCAGAGGCAAAAATATATTCTTGCCTAAATAGAGAACGATCGTCGCGACAACCAGAGCGAGAACAGTCGTTGAAACACCGCCCTCAGGACGGTCATCGCGGTCCTCATCCGCCGCAATCGGCTGTGTCGCAAGTTCTTCCATGCGTTGCCTTCTTCGTAAAACTCAACGAACACAGGAGGCGGTCCACCCAACGCAATTTGAAATGCGCCATCGGGATCCAGAGGAGACCTTGAAGAGCGGTGGTGAAACCAGCAATTTGGACCCGCCGCGATTTCCCTCTAACTGCATGAATCGGCGTTAACAGCTCTTTTCTTTTGCCACTGCTGCTCTTTGGACAGTCTACGAGCTACTGTCCGAGCCGAGCAAACCTACGTTATTGCGTGACCGACGATCTTGGTTCCTTATGGAACACGGGTGAGCGAAGACACGCCTTGCGTTCAAGATTTATAAGATGATTAAAAGAAACTGGGGAGAAGTTTTTTCCCATACAAGTCTTGCTCAGGGTACCCGCATCCGTCTTGAAGACCGCATGGCCGATACATCGATGACGCACAAACCGACCATGAATCCAGCGAAGGTCTCGGGCCGGCAAAGCCGCGATGTGGTCCAATACGTCAAGGACGAACCCCTCACCTCACTGGCAATTGTCGCTGGCGTCGGATTTATCGTAGGCGGAGGAGCACGCAGCCGTGCCGGCTTGGCTCTGCTTGCTTTTATTGGCCGCATCGCGCTTGGCGAAGTAGCGGCCGTCCTCCTCATCGGAGCAGTGACAGGCAATGGTGACAGAACAAGAAGAAATTTCCAAAATCGAAGGTGAATTAGACGATGCCCGGCATGATCTCCAGGATACTCTGACCGAGTTTAGTGCGAAGGCTGAGCATCAGCAGGGAATACTTCGTCCTGATCGCCTGATAGAGAGTCATCCAATTGCCGCTTCGTGCTTGGCCGGCGGATTGGGCTTCCTTATCGGCTCACGGACTCGCCCATCGGCCGTCGGGCCCGCCATGATCGTCGCCCTGCTGGGCTACGCGATCTTCAGACGCTTCTCAGTCGATGGGAGCAGAGGCGATGCAAGAGAAACCTTCGCCAATCAGTAGAGACACACAGGAGACTTACCCCGATTGGTCCACCCTGGTTGGCCAGGCAGTTGATGACGTCTCGCAAATTCTTCACTCCGAGACACAACTTCTGCAAATCAACCTAAGCGCGGCTCTAAAAGTGCAGATAGACTATGCTCTCGCAGGTCTCGCGATGGTTGCGGCATTCATCTGCGCTGCGATATGCATTCTCGCCGCTCTGATCCTGCTCCTCCATTAATCGTTCCAGTCGAGAGATGGCATTCCTTGGTGGCAGGCCTTTGCAGTAGGAGCCCTCCTCATGTTCGTTGTCGGAATCGCAATCCAACGAATCGCCGCGCGACGCGCTCAGCGCCTCAAAGAAATGACTAGTTCGTTCCGAGTCGGCGCATCCTAATGACCGTTCCTCGAGGTCAGGGGTGCACTGTTGCGTCAGCGCGTCGACGCAGCAAGCTCCTGTGCTTAGCCAAAACTTAAACCCTGACATATTGGTGATGGAGCCCACCGAGGATTGGTATTGCCGCGATGCGGCCGATCTTCTGCGGGCGCCGAAAGTCCGGCGCATTCTTGTCCAATGAGAGGTGCGTCCGGACCTGGTTGTAATAGGAGGCGTAGTTCCTCAGAATGCGACGCAACTGCGCTTCGTCGAAAACTACCAGGTGATCGAGAGATTCGCGCCGGATCGAGCCGATGAGCCGCTCGACGTGGCCGTTCTGCCACGGTGCGCGGCGCGGTCGGATGATCACGGATACCCATTGCTCGAATGCAATGGGTGTAGGCTGGGCCAAAGGCCCCGTCGCGGTCGCGAATCAGATGACGCGGCGCTTCGTCCCAGGGGAAAGCGTCCGTCACCTGACCTGCGATCCACTCGGCCGTCGGATTGGAAGTGACGCTGATCGCGACCGGTCGCCTGCGGGCGTGACGCAGGGTCACCAAGCCGTAGAGCAGCTTGAACGAGATCGTGCGTACGACGAACAGACCCAGCGAAGCGATACCGGCAGCGTGATTGAGGAAAGTCCTCCAACCTTGGGACGGTGGCCTGCGGCGCCGGACCATGTACCTGCCGACGGTTGATTCAGCGATTTCGATGCCAAGCATCAACAATTCGCCGTGGATCCGCGGTGCGCCCCACAGCGGGTTCTCGCGTCTCATCCGCCGGATCAGCGCTCGCATCTCGGAATCGATCCTTGGACGGCCGCCTACGTGGCGGGACTTCCGGCGCCAGTAGGCGCGGAAACCGCGTCGGTGCCAGCGGATCACGGTCTCCGGCTGGACGATGATGATCGCGTCCAGGAGCGACGGGTACAGTCGATACAGCCATACCAACAGGAAGCCATCGATGTTCCACAGTCTCACGCGCCTCGGGGGACTTGCGCCGTAGAACTACCAGTTGTTGGCGCAGGAGGAGATTTTCGGCCTCAAGCCGCGCTCGCCGCGTGAACCGCGACCGTATAGCAAGCAGCAGCTGGGTCAGAAACGCGACCATCGGCCGCTTCATTACCATACGCCCATCCGCGCGTCATCCCGGATAAGGTTTTCGGGAGGCACAACGGTTTGGTGATCCTGCGTCACGCCCGCCGGCGACTAGTTGCGATCAGTGTCACTACCAATCCGACTGCCTCCTACTACAACCAGGTCCGGACGCATCTCTCATTGGACAAGAATGCGCCGGACTTTCGGCGCCCGCAGAAGATCGGCCGCATCGCGGCAATACCAATCCTCGGCGGGCTCCATCTTCAATACGTCCGGGCTTAGGTTTTGACTAAGCACAGGTCGCATTGAGCAGCGGCAGATCGACGCGGGCCGCCGGTGTGACGTCACCATCGATGATCAGCCGCATCTCAACGCCTCGCCGCTTCATCCGCATCGGAACGAAGCGAGCCAGCGCAAGTTCGTTCGGAGTCGCGGTATCACGTCCTTCATCGGATGGCATCGGCAATTTGATGGAAACTTGGATGCCTTCCTGCTTGAGGCCGACGCGTTCGATCAGCCGGGTCGTTACTGATGCAGCTTCCGCTTCGGACCGCAGGTGTTGAATCCAGGCTTCGGCGACCTTGAATATCGAAGGCAATCGGCCCGCTTCGATGTTGAACTCCTCGATCGCTCCCGCGATCGCCGCTCGATCCCCGAGGATCTGCTGAGTCGCAGCGCGGACGGCTCGCTCAAGCTCCGGTGCAGCTACGCGCCACCCGCGCTGGTCATCTATTACCGACCCTCTGACCAATCCGCGCGAGACGTAGTAGAGATAGTGGCGCACGCCTTTTACCGCGCCCTGCACATATAAGGGCTCGCCGTTCTCGTCGAACAGTTTACCCGCCAGCGGGCTGGACGGCGTCTTGGTCGGGCGTTCGCGATGTGTAGCTGCCTGCTCGCACAAGCGTCGCTGAACCTTCTCCCACAGTTCGCGGCTCACTATCGCCTGGTGCTGCTCTGGATGGCGTTCCTTTTTGTGGCGGATTTCGCCGAGGTAGATCGGGTTCGAAAGCAGCTCGTAAAGAGCTCCGCGCGAAAACTGCCTGCCTCCCGAGCGCACGCCGTTTTTCGATACACGGACTTTGGAGACGATCCCGCGACGCTCCAAATCGCCTCTCAGGAGCCGGACGGAACCGAGTTCGAAATATAGCTCATAGATATGTTTTACCGTCGTGGCCTCGGCCCGATTGACTACCAGCCGCCGGTCGTGGACGTCGTAGCCCAGTGGCGGCACCCCGCCCATCCACATTCCCTTGCGCTTGGAGGCGGCGATCTTGTCCCGGATCCGCTCGCCAGTTACCTCGCGCTCGAATTGCGCGAACGAGAGCAGGACGTTGAGCGTGAGTCGGCCCATCGAGGTGGTCGTGTTGAATTGCTGGGTGACTGCAACAAACGAAACGCCATGTGTGTCGAACAGTTCGACCATCTTGGCGAAGTCGGCGAGTGATCGCGTCAGGCGATCGACCTTGTAAACAACCACGACATCAACGAGCCTGCGCCTTGTATCTTCCAACTTGGGCTGAAGGGCGGGACGCTCCATCGTTCCGCCCGAAAGACCGCCATCATCATGGGCGGTCTTGATGAGTCGCCAGCCCTCACCCGCCTGGCTCTTGATGAATGCCTCGCATGCCTCGCGTTGCGCATGAAGCGAATTGAAGACCTGCTCCAGTCCCTCCTCGGATGATTTGCGGGTGTAGATCGCGCAGCGTCATGTTCGCGGCTTAGCGCGCTGCATCGCGGCTCTCCTCTCGCGATCGCTTAAGGCCGAAGACAACGGGCCCGACCATCGAGTGCCAGTGATCTCTCGCGCGACTTCCGAGAGCGAACGATAGTGCTTGCCTCGGAAAGAAAATCCCTTTTCGAGAACACCGACCTGATGGCTGAGACCGCGCCATTCACGCACCAGCACCGCTCCGGGCTGCACGATGCGAGACGGTGGCGCAGCCACAGCCGACCTGTTGGCGCCGCCATCAGCGAACTCTGCCAGCAGGCGTCGGGTCGAGGGCTCGAGTCCGCCGAAAGCCTCTTCCTGGAGGCGATATGCGATCGCGCGCGTCAGAAACGACTGGCCTATATCGCGCGACGGCGCCTTTCCGAACATGGCTTTCCAGCGCCCGCGGAGTTCATCAATACCCGGCTTCGACAAGCTAGCAATTTCCGACGCGAGGGCCTCACGGTCCAGAACCTGCGCCCGCCGCTTCATGATCGTTTCTCTTGATATTTCGCGACCTTCAGTTTCGGCATCCAAGCTCATATGTGCGCCTCTTCGAGGGGGGCGATTTGCCGCCCCAATGACGCACACACATTGCTCGATTCGCGGCACGTAGCCAGTCGTGCGGCTAGAGATTTGGGGGAATATCCGCTTTTGCCAGGTCTCGCCTATTCCGTTGCGATTCCCGTTCGCCTTCCAATCGCCCGATCTTGCAGACCGTCGACGCGCGCTAACAAGCCGGCTTCCACCCTTCTGCGCGAATGATGTTGCAAAAATTGGGGAAACCACTCGCTTCACGCGCCGACCAGAGCAAACATCCCGACGAGCCCTTACGGCTCAAGGAGATTTAGAGCGAATGGAACACGCGAAACTGGCGAACGGAAGCGAGCCTAAGCCGATCGGACACTCTTTAACATCGGCCCCGAGGAAAGCTGCTCGGAAAAAGGCTGAGTCCGCAAGGCCGCTCCGGAAGGAGACGGCTTGTAAGTCGGAATCAGACAGACTGGTTTGCCGCTATTGCGGGAGCGATGACCTTGCTGCGAGTTTTATCAAGCGGCGGGATCGCAGATGCCGCAAGTGTTTAGTAAACGCTATGGGTCGGCGGTACGGGCGCGGAAGGCGAAGCCCAAGAAGTAGTTTGGTCCGCGAGGGGAAGAAGGGCTCGGCCCTTTTTCGTTCAGGGCTATACTGCTTTGCCCACGTACGTCTCCTAAACGCCCGGGGGTTTCACTGAGAGTGCCCCTCCTCATGTTCATCGATGCTAGAGCAAATGACTAACTAGGTACCAAATGACAAGGACTGATAAGGGTGCCCCCAATAGATATGCTATGCGTAGCGCATTGTTATTACCTCTAGTTGTGACAATCACGTCGACTCAAAGCGGGCTGTGTGCTGGTATCGTGTAGCGCTGCCTTACGGGAACAGGGAACAGCCTTCTCGCGTCTCTTACTGATGCAGTTTGTGCTCCGGCTACTGATGTACTTTCTCTCCGGTGTTGACTGTGACGATGGAGGATCCTGCCTCGACCTCCAAGTTCGAGCTCGAGAATCCTCCAGCGTGACAATTTCGCGCGCCCGACCGAGGGCGACGTTTCGAGATTATCTCGGCCATCGCAACCGACCGCTTTGGCATGTTGCTTCATGAGGGAAGCGCCCGGCACCATCTTTGCTAGTCCTGAGCAGGATTGACTCGCAGATCGTTCGTGACAGCTCGTACGCCCTCCGTATTTTTCGCTATAGTTACAAGACGGGTTGCCATCTCCGAATTTTTAACCTGGCCACTCAGCGTCACGACGCCGGCCGTGGTTGTGACATGGATATCGTTGGAGTCGATGCCCTTGCCAGTGGCAAAGGCTGCCTTCACCTTTGTTGTGATTTTCGTATCAGTTAACGCTGTAGCCGTCCCGGTATATGCGTTCTTCACTGCCCCTTCAGTGTGTTCGCCCGCTCGATGCATCGAGGTGCTGGCTGGTACGGGAGCGCTGGCGCTAGTGTCCTGGGCGAAAGCCGGGAACGCTAGCCCAATGCTGAGAGCCATCGCCGGGACCAGAGTAAGTATCCTGCATTTACTATTCATAACCTTACCTCCTAGTTTAACTCGACTGTCAAAAGCCTGCATTCCCGACCGTAGCCCTCAGGCGCTTCGGTATGCCGCTTAGAAGCGAAACGCTTGTGTCTCGACCGGTCAAACACTAGAGCTAAAATGTCACAGTATGAAACGCCTGCATCCTTGAGTTGGCTGGAGATGCGGGCTGGACCAAAGAAGGCTTTCGTCACGAGGGCTTCCTATTACCCTTCGCTTTGTGGATCACGCGCTCTACCACCTTTTTCACCTTACCAACGGCTTGGTCCAGGCGTCCTTCGTTTTTAAGACGTTCATTGCCTGTTACGACACCGGCTGCTTCCTTGACGCGGCCCCTAAACTCGTCGGTAGTCCCACTCATTGCTACTCTTGTCAGATGCTTCTCGCATCGATGAGTTCTGTCCGTGAAAAGGATCGAAACGAGGCCCGGGCGAGGCCGATGTATCAAACGACACCGATCAGCCAGAGCACGAGGATGATCACCACAACGCTTCCAACAGAAATGGGAAGGTACATACGAACCTCCTGCGCGAGCCTTCGATCCTGGCTATGTTGAGGAATTGGTCTAGCGGGACGTGGTCAAAGGCGAGCGGAAGGGCCACCGTAGAGCTGGATCAAATGTGGTCTCGATTCCTATACCGAGCTCACTTACTCACTCTACAGCAGGCGTGACGCAAGAGCCACCGCAGGGCAGCTGTATTTGGTTATTTGGAGCACCGGAAATACCTGTCTCTACTGAAAACTCGGAAAGCATGCAAAAGTCCAGCGATTTGTCTTGTCCGGCCATAGTGTCACGGGCATGCTCGCATTCATCTCGGAGCTTCTTTCATGGCTCGCTGGTCGGTTTCGCAACCGCGCGGAGTTGGAGCTCGAGGTCTTTGCGCTCCGCCACCAACTGGCAGTTCTGCGTCGCCAGCGTCCCAGACGCACCCGGCTCTCCGCGCTCGATCGCCTACTCTGAACCTGGCTCTACCGGGTCTGGCCGCGGTGCTTGAACATAATTGTGTTGGTGAAGCCGGCGACCATGGTCCAGTGGCACCGTCAAGGCTTCCGGCTCTATTGGCGCTGACGCTCGAGGCCTGGGCCGCCGTCAGTAGTTCACGAATTCGTGATCTGATCCGGCAGATGAACAACGCCAACCCACTGTGGGGTGCGCCCTGCATCCACGGCGAGCTGCTGAAGCTCGGCATTAACGTCAGCCAGGCGACGGTCGCCAAGTACATGGTGCGACGAGTCGGAAGGCCTTCGCCGGCTTGGCGTAGTTTCTTGCGCAATCAGGCTGCGGGAATCGCCGCCATCGACATGTTCGTGGTTGTGTCGGCGTCTTTTCAACTCTTGTACGTGATGATCATCCTGGCTCACGATCGCAGGAGGATTGTGCGGTTTGATGTCACCGAGCACCCCACGGCAATCTGGCTTTCACAGCAGGTACCGAAGCGTTCCCGTGGGACACCGCTCCGCGCTATCTGCTGCGCGATCGCGATGCCTCGTATGGCACAAACTTCCGCCGACGGGTCGAAGCGATGGGCATCGTCGAGGTCATAACTGCGCCGCGCTCACCTTGGCAGAATGCTTACGTCGAGCGGGTCATCGGTTCGATACGCCGTGAGTGTCTGGACCACCTAGTCATCTTCAACCAGCGCCATCTGCGCCGCGTCTTCACATCTTACCTCGAGTATTACCATCGCACCCGGACGCATCTTTCATTCGACAAGGATTGCCCTGAGCAGCGGCCGATACAGGTGCCCAAGGTCGGAAAAATCATCGCCATCCCCCAAGTCGGTGGTATGCACCATCGCTACCAGCGCCTCGCGGCGTGACTCTTCGCACTCACACCCGCACGCATCTTTCGCTCGACAAGGATTGCCCCGATTCCCGCCCGATCATGCCACCTAAGATCGGAAAGGTCGTCACCATCCCGAAAGTCGCCGGCTTGCATCACCGCTACGAACGTCTCGCCGCCTGACTCGTGCCCGATTTAGGCTCACCAATGGTTGCATCCGTCGTATGAAGGCCATTGTTTCGGAGGGTTTTCCACCTCGATCAGGGGCCGACCATTTTAACGTTCTTGATTTCGGCCCAGCTCGCTGAGGCGCGTAAATTCTGGAGCAATTCTGGCGGCTGCTCAAATTCCGATTCAAATGGAATTCTCAGTATGGACAAGCCACAGGCCGCATCGTGCTATCCGAAATAGGCTATGGCTGTGACATGGCTCCCTTGCGGCCTAGTACAAAATTTAGGTCTAATCATCCTTTGACTGGCATGGCCTTATGCCAGCATAATCACTGAGTTCGCCTACAGTGCGATTTGCGCTCTGCAGCTGATCGTGTAATTTCTCTGCGCTTTTCTTCATTTCCGGTCCGGCAGTAGTCGGTTGACTCGGTTGACTCTTCCTAATAGCCGTAGAAATCTCGCCTAGATCCTTGTGCATTGCCTTTGTGTATAGCTTGGCCCATGTCAGCTCTGCCATCAGCGCCGGTTTTGCTGATTGAGTTTCTGCCACAGTAGTTCCTGCATCATCATCAATTGACATTTTTGTTGCCTCACAACGCTTCCATAGACACGGGAAGATACAATCTCGTTCAGGCCTTGCTCGCGGACGCTTTGGGTTGGTCTAGCGAAAAGTGGTCAAAGGCGAGCGGAAGGGCCACCGTTGGGCTGGATCAAGGTCGGACCAAACTTTCTACGTCATCCCCGACTTCGCTAGACTACATTAGGTGCGATGCACAAAGCCACTGGAACACCGGGCATTTGGTTATGTCAATAACGAAGCTTAACGATTGGTCGAACCTTGTGCGCGAATCCGCATCTCTGGCGAAACGGAACAACCGACAAGTGACGCGGCATGACTCGACATATGAGTTCTCTCCGGTGCCGGTGAGGCGGGCGCATCGCCCCTACACGCGCGATTTTTTTGCGGTCATTCCTAGTCAGACTGAATCGCGACCCAAAATGGGAATCGCAGTTTTTGATGAGGATGCGGCACGCTCTCCGTGGGCAGAACGGTCGCGTTGAGTGGCTTATTAAATCCGTTCGTCGCGAATGCGTCGACTACATCATCGGGGTTCGAGCTAGGCGCACTTGCGCCCTGTCGTGAACGCCTCCAGCTTGTATTGCAACGAAGCTCGCGCCCGTCTCGCAGGATACGGCGCAGTCCAATTCTAGCGCCGAACCGCTTCAGTGCGCAGACGGATTCGACCGCGGGCGCAGCGGATCGTATCTACGCACGCCCGCTGAGCAGCATAACGAGCAGAATAATGAGAATGATTCCGCCGATCCCGATTCCTCCATAGGGCCCGTACGCGTAGTAACCACCGCCACCGCCAAAGAGCAGAAGCAAGATTAGAATCAGGATTAAAGGTGACATAACACCTCCGATGAAAAAGGCCGACTATTTCTAGAGGGCCTATCAACAGATCGCCTCGGCGGTCGCCGCGGCAAATAACGCGTTACGGGTTCACAGTCAGCGATACTCATGTTAACGACAGTGTGAACGCTGGTCGAAATGCTTCACGCGAGATTAGAGGTGTTCGACGAACTTAGACCTCACGACACCAGCTTTGCCAATACGTCGTCATCGTGACGGATAGCGGTACGCTCAATGCCTCCGATCTTGTCCGTGCACACAATGAATTGCCGGCCTTGACGAATGATGAAGTGCTCGCGCTCCAATTGCGCCAGGTGCTCGGTGACTCTGGGCCGCGAAGCCCCGACGAGAGTGGCTGAACGAGCCTCTCAGAAGCTCGCCGCGCGACTCTTTGATTCCAAAATCGGCAGCCAGTTCAAGCAGCGTAATGGCGATGCGTTCATGAAGATCGAGGTTCAGGAAACTGGAGCTGCGCAGCAGCAGTCGGTAGCAATGGTGCAAATCGTTCTGATGAAATGTCTTGAAGGCCGATTCGGAGCGATGCACAGAGATATTTTCGAAAGTGCTCCAGTTCAGACTGCCGACTCTGCAATCATCGTAAGCCTCGCACCGAAAACCGAAGCGGCCGAATGGCAGCAAAGGAAACTCGGGGATCGGACCCGGCGGAAGCAGGGCGATGGTCACCCGCTCGCCGCGGGCGTTCTGGCAAGTGATGCGCGCGATGCCTTTTAACAGGATGTGAGCGTCGGCTGCGAGGGCGGCTTCGGAAATTATCTGCGGCCGTTTGAAGTCGGCAAGCGCCAGCGTTCCCGCCAGCAAGCCCAGCTCTGAGACGGAAAGCCACGAGAGAGCTTTGAGCCGGGTCAGTTTGTCGGGGTCACTGTCTGTGGGATTTCGCGTTTCATTCAAAATTGCACCTTAGGGAACATATGACGAGCCTATGCCGTGGTTGGAGATTGAGCACACAGGATGTTATCTAGAGAACAAAAGACGGGTTTCCTCAACGGCTTTTCGGGACCAACAGCACGCGCTGCGAAGGCCAGGACCGCCCGGGAAGTTTATGACGCGAGTGTGTCTTCACTAAACGGAGGAGCCTTGCGGTGGCTTTGGCATCGCCGGCAATGTAGTGTGAACAAAGCGGGATCGACATCGGAATCTAGTCCAGCTTGATCCAGCCCAAACTGACCTTTGGCCGTGATCCGCTAGACCAACCCAAAGTCTAACAACTAAGACCTGCGGAAGTCGGCGTATATTTCGCTGGGAAGCATCGCGGTCGTCGTTCTTGTAACCTGTTTATTCGGCATAGCTGGAAAGAGGTGAAGAACATGAACCGCATATCCATTTTGTTGATTGCAGTCGCGCTTCCAGTCGCTTTCGCTGCTCCATCGGCGGCGCAGGAAGGAAAGACGCTGGGCACCGTCATCAACGGAAATACCACAATCGAGTTCAAGGCTGCCGATACCAGCGACATCGATACGCAAAAGCTCAAGACCTGGAACGACTTCGCGAGCCAACATCCGAAGGTCGCGAGGGACCTCGCCTACAAGCCCAAGCTGATCAATGACGACGGCTATGCGAAGAAGCATCCGGCACTCGCCGCATTCTTCTCGGCGCATCCGGATATTCGTGAGGCGATGGCGGCAAATCCCGGCAACTACAACGCAATCCCGCCGCGTCCCGGCGAATAGCCTTAGCTCGCTCGGCTGATTTGGCCAGCCACTAGGGAAGCTCTGCATAAGTGTTTCGGTTCGGGTATAAATAGTTAGTTGGGTCGGCGGATGTGGAGGAGAGGAGATGGGTAATCAGCGGACGTTTGCATCGCTGGCGTGGAATGGGAAGGGCAAAGTCACGCGGCGCGAGCGGTTCCTGGCCGAGATGGATGCGGTGATTCCATGGTCGCGGCTGGTCAGGCTGATCGAACCGCACTACCCCAAAGCCGGCCAAGGTCGCCAGCCGCTGGGACTGGAGAAGATGCTGCGGATTTATTTCTTGCAGCAGTGGTTCAATCTGTCGGACCCACAGGCCGAAGATGCGATCTATGACAGCGAGTCGATGCGGCGTTTCGCGCGGGTTGAGCTGGGCGACGAGGTGGTGCCGGACGAGAGTACGATTCTGCGCTTCCGCCACCTGCTGGAGCAGCACGGGCTGACCCATGCCATCTTCGATGCGGTGGCGGACCTTTTGGAAGAACGGCGGCTGCTGCTGCGCTCGGGCACCATCGTGGACGCGACCATCATCGCGGCACCGAGTTCGACCAAGAACGCGAGTGCGAGCCGCGACCCCGAGATGAAGCAGACCCGCAAGGGTCGCAACTGGCACTTCGGGATGAAGCTGCACATCGGCGCGGATAAACGCGGTATCGTCCATACGGTCAGAGCGACCGCTGCCAGCGTAGCCGACATCACCCAGTTGCCTGACCTGCTGCACGGGCTGGAGCGGGAAGTCTTCGGCGATCAGGCGTACTGGAAGGAAGACGATCGAGAGTTTCTCGAGGCTTGGGGGATGCGCTACCGGATCAATCGGCGTCCTACCTCTAAACGGCCGCTGAGCGCGCGCTGGCGGATGATCAACCGGGCGCGTTCGCGGACCCGGGCGCGCGGCGAACACGCCTTTCGCATAGTCAAGCAACTGTGGGGCTTCGCCAAAGTGAGATACCGCGGCCTGGCCAAGAACCTGGCACGGGCGCAGACCATGTTTGCGCTGGCTAATCTCTATCAGGTCCGCAGACAGCTGCTCCCAGCAGGGGCCAGGTGTGCGCTGTGAGGAAACCTCGGGCAGCAAGCAGTCTCGGTGGCGCTCATCGCAGGACCAGTCATCACTCAACCTCCATTCGTTGAACCCGATTGTCATGACCACTTTCAGCCAATCTTTCAGCACAACCACCTGTGCAGAGCTTCCCTAGGCGGTGGCCGTCAGGTGTGGCCCGACGTCCCGCACGTGATCGCGCGTGAGATAGAGCCGGGAACTGGGCGTGGACTTCTTTCAAATGATCCGAGTCATGTATCGCTATTGCGGATTTGAGACCTGTTTAATCCTACGATTTCAAAAGAAAGGTCGCGTCATACAGACTTCCTGCGCGCGTTCATAGCAGCGGCTGGATCATCCGCGCCGCGATTTCTCGAAGCCGCTCGTTCAGTCCTCTGCGTTCCCACTTCTTAAGCGTAATCCGCCTGCAGCGCTCAAGGTCGTTGCTGAACATCAGGTCCATCCGGTCCGCAAATGAATGGCTCAGTATGATCGCGTTGAGTTCATTGTCACGTACGATGCTCCACCAGTCGAGGTTCGACGTACCGACCGTGGACCAGACGCCATCCACCGTCGCGGTCTTGGCGTGCAGCATCTTGCCTTGCCATTCGTAAATCTTCACGCCGGACTTGAGCAAATCAAGGTAATGCGAACGCTCCGCCGACACGATAAACGGCTCGTCGCTCTGGCTCGGCAGCAACAGGCGGACGTCGACTCCGCGGCGCGCGGCGCTCTCCAGCTGCCGCAGCATCTGATGGTCCGGGGCGAAATAGGCATCGGTTATATAGACGTTGGTTTCGGAATTCATTATGGCGGAGATGATCGTCACATAAATGAGGCTGAATCGTTCCGGCACACTCGCGATTACACGTACTATGTCATGGCCCTGTTTGGTCAGGTTTGGAAAGTATTCGCGGGGACTGAGTAGCGGGCCTTTTTGATAATACCACTCGTGGACGAACACCTTTTGAAATTCGGCAACCGCAGGGCCCTGCACCTCGATATCGGTGTCGCGCCACAGTTGCAGCGGCGCTCTGTGCTCGCTGGGGACCACTCCGCTCGCGTAATCCTCCGAGATATTCACGCCGCCCGTGAAGGCGACTTTGCCGTCTACGATCACCATCTTGCGATGATTTCGATGGCTAAACGTCCAGCCCAACTCGGTCTCGAACGGATCGAGTGGACGATACTGCACCACCGCGATTCCATTCTGCCGCATCCGATCGATGAAACTGGCTGGCGTGCTGAGCGACCCGAGGCTGTCGTACATCAGGTTAACTTGCACGCCGTGGCGCTGCCGATCGATCAGCGCGTCGGCGAACGTCTGCCCCACCCGACCGGCCGAGAATATGAACATTAGGATGTTGATGCTGCTCTTGGCGGAGCGAATCGCCGTCAGCATCGCCTTGTAAGTCGGTTTGCCGTTCTCGAGCAAGATCACTTTGTTGCCGAGCGTGAGCGGCGGCACATCGCTCAACGCCTGCTCGAAGGCGATTTGCCGCTGGAGGATGTCGCTCGGGACTTGCTGATGTTTCTCGAGGCGCGCGATAATCCGCTCGCCCTGGTTTGCCGTAACGGCACCATGAGGTCCCACGAAGCTCGGTGTTACGTAAACGAGAGGGTCGGCGTGGAGCAGCGCATTTACATCAGGAACAGTAGCGCATCCAACCATCTGAGAAGCCAACGCAAGAAGCAGGACGAGCACAAAATGTAGCCTTGCACGTCGTCCCAAGGTTCGACCCGCACGTGAGTTATTCAATTCCTGTCATTCCGCCTGATCCGTCCGGCAACTACAGTCCGGCGTCAGCGTAACCGCGCCGTCTGCGCGAGCTTCCGGTGATGAATATGGGTATCCGCTTTTGCGCAAGCGCCGGCCGGTGAGCCTTCGATGTCGCGCTCCGCTAATCGCATGCCATGGTTACGGCAGGGAATGTGCCATCGCTTCCGGCATTTCTTGTGAATGGACCCGCGAAAAAATGACGCCTGATTGCCTGATTTTGACGCCGGCCGCGCCTGCTTCGCTTTACAAGCAGCCGCACATGATGCTCAAGGCGTTGAAAACATTACCGGTTAACGTGGAAGCAACGAGTGGCTGGGCGCGCCAGCTCGTCGCCGCCAGGCTCCACCAGTTCTGAGTGTCGAGAACGACCGCGTCAGATCGGCGCAACTGAAAACCGCACCTTACTTGATACCGAGAGCATTGCGTTGCGCCGGCCAGTCGAGCGGCAGATCGATGCGGTTGAGCAGCGTCTCGGCGCTGAGCTCTGTGGGTTGTTGCCCATGGCAGATCGCTTCCACGATTGCGGGGGTTACGAACGCCAGGCGCGAGAGACGCTCGACGTAGCGTTTGCCAATACCTTCGCTTCGCGCGATCTCGGCGAGCGAGTGCGCCCGGCCGGAGGCCAGCTCGTCGAACCAAACCCGCGCACGCGCTATGGCTTTGAGCAATGGCGAGTCTACCTTGCGCGGTGGTTCGTTACCCGCGGCGATGATGATCCGCGTTTCCACACCGCGGCGCTTCATTTTGAGTGGCACGAAGCGGGACAGACCAAGAATGCTGCTGGTCTGCACTCCCGAGTGCGAACAGGGAACCCGGACCTTGAGTGTCACCCGCACGCCGTCGTCGCACAGTTCGATCCAGTCGACGAGCTCGACCATGCAGTCCTTGGAATCGGATTCGTTTTCCAGCCGGCGGGAAAGAGCGGACGTCGATTCAATAGTGGCTCTTATGTCGGGCGATGTGCCCAAGGTGCGTGCAGCGATCGAGACCGCGGCGCGGACCGGCATTTACCATACGGAATTCCGCGTAAAGCACTCGGATGACAGTGTCCACTGGCTTTCGGGAAGCGGCCAAATTGCCCGGGACGAAACGCATCATGCGCGTTGGCTGCGCGGAGCCTATTACGAAATCACTGAGCGGAAAGTGCTCGAGGCCCGGCTGTTGGCGCTCAATGAGACCTTGGAGTCGCGCGTTGCGGAGCGCACTTGGCAGCTCGAGGCAAGTGTCACAAAACTGGAAGAAACCGAGCGCCGCTTTCGCCTGCTCGTAGAAGGCGCTACGGATTACGCAATTTTCATGCTGGATCCGGCAGGAAACGTCATCAACTGGAACACGGGCGCCGAGCGGATCAAAGGCTATAGCGCTGAAGAAATCATCGGACGGCACTTTTCGCTTTTTATACCGAACAGGATCGGCGGGTTGGGCGCCCAAAGGAGAAGATGACGCTGATGTCCGCAGTTCTCTTGTCGAGATCCTCGGCGAGCTAGATTACCGAGTCATTGAGGCGCCGAATGGTCCCGCCGCTCTTCGGCAACTCGACGCGCACCACGAAATCAAGCTTTTGTTGACCGATGTTGGCTTGCCGGGCGGCATGACCGGTCGGCAACTAGCCGACGAGGCACTGCGGCGGAAGGCGGGCTTGAAGGTGCTATTCGCGAGCGGCTACGCGCGCAATGCCATTGTTCACCACGGGCGGCTCGATCCCGGCGTTGAATTAATCATGAAGCCGTTCACCTATGCCGACCTCGCGGGAAAAGTTCGTCGCATCCTGGATGCTTGATGGAGAACGGTTTGCGGGACAACAGCTGTAATTCTACGGCGCGAGTCTCTGACGCGCTTGCGACGGTGGAACGTCGATCGCTTGATGTTCGTATAAGACGTGGAACAGCACGCTGACGAAGAGGAGAAGGAAATCTTCAAGGAAGCGCGCAAGCTCGGCGATGATCGCCTCGAACAACTTGGTCAGCAGATTCAGGAATGAAAAAAAGACTTCAATCAGAGGGATCGACCAACCGAAAGCAGTCGAGCGGAAAGGCGTAAAGGAATGGCTTCACGGTTGATGCCATCAAAGCGGCTGCTGGCGTGGCCGCAACGATGATCCGCTGAAGCAATACCGGGCGCGTCCCGCCTATCATGAATGCGGCGCGCAAATCTTAATCCCGGTATTCTTTCCACTCTTTCAGCACCGCTCTGGCCATCTGCTTGGCCGTCTCCGACAGCCAGGTGGCTTTCATTTGTTCGAGATGCCGCAGTATTTTTTTAATTCGACGCGCCGAGCCCACATGCACGTTCGCCGTCTCCCGGCCCATGCTACGCAGCAGCTTGAACTCGTCGCGTTTCTTCGGCCAATCTGAAATGGAAATTGGATTTGAATCCGGAGAGAGACGGCGAATCAGCCATCCGTCAATGACTCTCTGAAAAGGATCATGCGCTCGGACTGCGGATTCAACGATTTCATTATAATAATTTTTCCCCGCGTGCTCCTCCCCAACCCAGGCCGATGCCGAGGGCACCATTGCCTTTGCTTCCCGCGCTATACAGCCGCCCTTCCACTCTGCGATCGCGGCGAAGCGGGGCTGCCCCAGGCTTCCGGTTCCCGCGGTTCTGCTGACGAGCTTGTAGGAGAGGGATTTCGGCAATGCCTGCTCCAGCGCGTTCCGGGCGGCCGGAGGACACTCCCGCCGGCTCGCCGGCAGCCGATTCAGTTTTTGCCAAAAATCCTCAGGCGCCTTCAGCTCCGCGATGCCGAGGGTTTGCAGGAAATGCTCTTCCTCCGCCAAGGTGATGGGAGCACCGCCCTTCCTCAAGGTGGCGCGGTAACCCTCCATGATTGCGTCACACGCATCGCGGAGCGAAATTTTCAGCGCGCCCGCCTTCGCCGCGATTTTGACGCTGGCGGCCAGTCGCACAAGATCATTGGTATAGGGCAGCGGGAAGGCTTCATCGAAATCATCGACGCCCCATATGAGCCGGCCTTCCATATCGCGCCATGTCCCGAAACTGTCGACATGCAGATCGCCGACCGCAAGAACGGCCGGCGCCGCCTGCACGCTTTTGGGGACAGCCGAGCGCCAGAGCTGGGCCCATCGGTAATAAGTGCCCCTGAAAAATGCGAACAGGTCGCCTTTCATCATCGCATGCTTGTCGACAAGCTGGCTGGAGATCAGCTGGACGTGCCGCCCCATCCAGTTTTCGTAGCGGCGCGTAGACTCGAAAATATTCATCGTGGCGCGCGCGTTTGGCTCGTTCATGCCTTCATTACCTGATGATTCGAAAACCGGACGGCTCCCCTGCGCTCCTGCTCTGTCCCGGACGTTCATCCTCCCGGCGACTCTTCCATGATATCAGACCCCCGGTTGTTCAAGCCTTTCCCAGCCCTCCTGCTTAAATCCCGGATGAACGTCCGCCCTCTGGTATTCTTATCGAAGGGAACAATCGAGATGAGTCACGCTGATCTGTCTAACAAGAAGACAGTTTGTCCCTGATTGATTCCCGGGAGGAAAGGAGTCCGATGCCGTTGCTGAAGGAAGAATCCGGAAAAAATAATTCATCGGTGGCGCTGCTACTGATTGATGTGATTAACGATCTCAATTTCGACCGGGCGGATGAGTTGCTGGCGCCAGCCCTTCCTATGGCGAGGAAGATTGCCACTCTCAAACGCGAAGCCGCCCAGTTGCAAATCCCCACCATTTACGTCAATGACAATTTCGGCCAGTGGAAGTCTGATTTCCGGCACACGGTCGAGCATTGCTGCGCCGACAATTCGGGCGGGCGGGAGATTTCACGGGCGCTCCGGCCCGAGGCTTCCGATTATTTCGTGCTTAAGCCGAAACATTCCGGCTTCTACGCAACGACGCTCGATGTCCTGCTCGAATACCTGAAAGTGGACACGCTCATCATCACGGGAATCGCGGCCAATATCTGTGTGCTGTTCACCGCGAACGACGCCTACATGCGCGATTACAGATTGTTCGTGCCTTCGGATTGCGTGGCTTCGAACAGTGCTGAAGAGACCGAAAATTCCCTGCGGCAGATGAAAACGGTTCTGAAAGCGGATATCAGGCCCAGCGCCGCAATAGAGCTGAGCGTCCTGAAAGAGCGGCCTGCCAGCGGCAATGAGCGGCCTTCCGGCAAAATCATAACTGCGGAATGAGACCGAATGATCCAGGGCGCCCGCCGTTCCACGAAGCCGGCAAGCAAACCAAGAAACCGCCCCCGGTCGCTCGTTGCGCATCCGGCTCACTGGCTTCGCTTCCTGGGGCCGGGACTTGTCACCGGCGCTGCGGACGACGATCCCAGCGGCATTGCGACCTATTCGCAGATCGGCGCCCAGTTCGGCTTTGCCATGCTCTGGACGCTGGTTCTCTCATATCCATTAATGGCGGCTATCCAGGAAGCGAGCGCATGGATCGCGCGGGTCAGCGGGGGCCGGGCTGGCGCGCAATATCCGGGTTCACGATCCGCCGTGGCTGTCCTACGCGGCCGTCGGCATTTTGCTCTTTGGGAATGTGATCAATCTGGCCGCGGACATCGCCGCCATGGCCGACGCGCTCGGCCTGCTCATAGGCGGCCCCATTCTTCTCTGCACCCTGATGTTCGGCGGCATCTGCCTCGCGGGCGTGGTTTTCGTCTCCTACGCGAAATTCGCGAAGGTCCTGAAGTTCGGAACCCTGGTGCTCCTGGTCTATGTAATCGTCGCCTTCGCGGTGCATGCTCCGGCGCGTGAGATACTTGCCGGATCGTTTATTCCCGAAATCCGTCTCGGCGGCGGCTATATGACGGCGCTGACGGCGGTGCTCGGAACCACGATCAGCCCTTATCTTTTTTTCTGGCAGGCCTCCCAGGAAGTGGAGGAACAGAAAAACACGCCTGGCGAAAAGCCGCTGAAGAAGGCGCCCGGCCAGGCCGCGCGGCAGCTGGAACCAATGCGGCCAGATACTTATTTCGGAATGGCGGTTTCGAACGTCATCGCGTATTTCATCACGCTGGATACGGGCGCCCTGCTACATGCCCACGGCATAACGCACATCGAAACAGCGACCCAGACGGCCGAAGCTCTGCGGCCGGTCGGCGGCGAATTCACGTTTCTGCTCTTCGCCGTCGGCATCATCGGCACCGGCCTGTTGGCCGTGCCGGTGCTGGCCGGCTCGGTGGGCTGTGCGCTGGCGGAAATTGCCCGTTGGCCGCGCAGCCTGGCGAAGAAGCTGGCAAGCGCCCGGGCCTTCTATGGAACGATCGCCGCGGTAACGCTGCTCGGACCGGTGAATCTATCCCGCATCAGTCCCATCAAGGCGCTTTTCTGGGGCGCGGTGATCAATGGCCTGTGCGCCGGACCGATCATGGTTCTGGTCATGCTGATGACGACTAACAGGACAGTCACGGGCGGCCTGGAATTCCCGAAGCCGCAATGGGTAATCGGCTGGATTTCGACCGGCGTCATGCTGGCGGTCGCCGGCTGCATGCTGGTCGGTTCGCGTTTCCATGAGATTCACGCAAGCGGAGGCGGAGCTAGCCTTGAATTAACATGACAGAGACTTTCATCAGGTTCATTGTCGGCGGCCTCTTCGTGTCCGCTTTTGCGGTCCTGGGAGACGTTCTCAAGCCCAAGAGTTTCGCCGGACTGTTCGGCGCCGCTCCTTCCGTGGCGCTGGCCACTCTTATTCTCACCATTCACAGCCGGGGACATGGTTTCGCCGCCGCGGAAGCTCGTTCGATGATTTTCGGCGCGATCGCACCCTGCTTCCGCTTGCCTTGCAGACAGTCCTTCGGGTCTCGGAGTTAATCAATCTGACCTGCGGCGACGTTGAGCTCGGAACCGGTGCGCACATGCAGTGCATGGGCAAAGGACGCAAGGAGCGATCGACGCCGCTCAGGAAAGACTGCGTTCAGGCACTCCGTACCTGGCTTGGAGAGCGCGACGGCGCCGACAGCGAGCCGCTGTTCGTGAGCAATCGCGGCGATCGGCTCAGCCGCGATGCGGTCGAGCGCATCGTCCGCAAGCACGTCGACTTGGCCGCCACGACATGCCCGACGCTCAAGGGCAAACGCGTAACACCTCACGTGTTGCGCCACTGCGCTGCCATGCAGCTGCTTCAAAACGGCGTGGACCGCACGGTCATCGCGCTCTGGTTGGGCCATGAGTCGGTCGAAAGCACGCAGATGTATGTCCACGCTGACATCCAGATCAAGGAAAAAGCGATGGCGAAGACTCAGCCCGTAGCGGTTCCGCCTGGACGATGCCGGCCGAACGATGAGTTGCTCGCCTTCCTCGAAGGGCTCTGATCATGCCGACAGGAGGCGTAGCGGGGTTCACGAAATATCATCCCCGGCTTAGAACTGGCGTGGTGGTCAAGCAGCAACCCTCGGTTGAACTGTGCTAATGTAGCTCTGTTCTTCTTTTTACTTGGACCTCCACAATGATAACGGAGGTGCAGTATGACGTCATCGATCGAGCGTATAAAGGAACAGAAGCGGGAGATGATCCTGCGGCATGCCCAGGCCGATGATGTCAGGGCATTGGCGCAAGTCCTGACGGTTCTGACCGGGCTGGCGATCCTGTGGTGGATGGCGGTGCGGAGTGTCGACGTTTCGCGCTGGCTCACCGCGCTTGCGATTTTCCTGATCAGCCTGTTCGCCTTGCGCATTTTTGTGCTGATGCATGAATGCGGCCATGGCAGCCTGTTTCGAACGCAGTCGCTCAATCGCGCGTTCGGCTTCGTGCTCGGCGTGATCGCGGGGATGCCGCAGTACGTATGGTCGAAGCATCATAATTTCCATCACGCCAACAACGGCGATTGGGACAAATACCGCGGCCTGTACACCACGCTGTCGGTGGACGAGTACGAAGCCCTGACCGAAACGCAGCAGCTCCTATACCGGCTCAAGTGCAGTATCGCGGCCGCGCCTATTGCCGGCCTGATCTATGTGATTTTCAACCCGCGTTTTAACTGGCTCAAGGGCAGTATCGGCCTGCTGCGCCATATCGTTAAGGAGAAAATCGCGAATCCCGACCAGTCGATCCATGCGCTCGTCGCCAGCTATGAAACGCGCTATTGGCAATCGCCCAAAGAGTACTGGCATATGACCTGGAACAATGTCGCGCTACTCGGCATCTGGGCGATGATGTGCTGGGCCTGCGGTACGGCGCGGTTCTTCACGATCTATTTAATCAGCACCTCGATGGCCGGCGCGGCGGGGATTATTCTGTTCACCGTGCAGCATAATTTCGCGCATTCGTATGCGAGCGACACCAGCCATTGGGATTACGATATGGGCGCGATCGAGGGCTCGAGTTTTCTGATTTTGCCGCGCTGGCTGAACTGGTTCACCGCCAATATCGCCTATCATCACCTCCACCACCTGTCGGCCAAAATTCCCAACTATTGCCTGGTCGCGTGCCACAACGAATATGCGCATCTGTTTCCGGCTGTCACCCACTTGACGTTGTCGCAAATTCCCGCAGCCCTGAAGTACATCCTGTGGGACAAGCGCTCGCAGCAGATCATTTCTATCGCCGAGCATCGGCGGCAGATGAACCAGGCGGTTATGCGGATTTACTAGGGCTGCTCTTCGATGGCTCGGATCGGGGAGTTGACGGGTACGTAAATATCGAGAACGCAAAAAGGTAGTCCAGCCTTGGTGCTAGCTCTTCAAACCGCCCACCAGCCCCTCTAGGCGGACCGGAGCGGGCCGGTTCAGAACGGCATAGATCGCATGGTGATCGCGCTCTGGCTGGGCCATGAGTCCGTGGAAAGGGCCCAAACGTATGTCCACGCCGACGTGCAGTTTAAAGAAAAGGGCGATGACCAGGATCAAGCCCATGGCGGCCTCACCCGGACGATATGGGCCAAACGATCAGTTGCTCGCCTTTCTGTAGGCGCTCTGATTATGCCGACATCATGTGCTGCTTGCGCATCACTCTTGGCGATGTCCACTGCTACCAGAGTGGCATTTCCCGGCGTACTGTGGGTCTTGGTCATGGCTGCTGATCCTCCCGAAGGTTTTGGCTTTGCACCTAAACCATCTCAGGAGCTCTTCTTTGCCGGCCATGACCACTTCCCCACGTACTACGGTCCGGAATTCACCGGCCGGGTGCTCGATCAGTGGGCCTACGAGCGCGGCGTGAAGCTGCAGTTCATCGAGCCGGGCAAGCCGATCCAGAACGCCCTCATCGAGAGCTTCAACGCCGCTTGCGGGAGGAATGTCTGAACGAACACGTCTTCGTCTCGCTCGACGACGCGCGCCGCAAGATCGAACAGTGGCGAATCGAATACAATCAGGAGCGGCCGCACTCGAGCCTGGGCTATCTGACGCCCGAAGAGTTCGCGGAAAAGGATCAGATGAGCTCGGCCATCGCGCGCACCGCTTGGCCAGCAAAACCAGCGCTGGCCGGCGCGGCGCAAGGCTCCGACCTCGGATCCAAACTCTGATCGTTTTTCGACCGCCCTCAGATCATGAAGGGCGGCCGGAAAAACTTTGGAATGAAGGAATGAACCAACACTGCGGCGGACACTAGCTTACGAATGGGATACCGAAAGGGGGAAGGCCAGGACCCAGCCCCATGCGCAAGGTCACGGCATCGATGATCTGAAATCCGGTTGCAGGCATGTATCCGGCCTCTGAAAGGAACCACAGCGGTTCCGAGCCATGATGGAAATCCGCGCGTCTGCCGCTCATCAGGCCATCGGCCTCACGGGGCCTTGCACCCCAACAGGTTTGGCAGACGCCGGTCCGACCGGTTCGCGATCAGCTCTGCAGACAACCCTCGCAACCTCCTGGCAGGTTCTTCGCCCCGACTGCCGATCAGTCGGCCACCGGGATGTGGTACTGCTCGCCGCGGGTAAGCAGAGCCCACAGCACACGCGCATTCTTATTCGCCAAAGCCACCGCTGCGATGTTCGGCCCGCGTCGTTCTCTAAGCGTCGCCACCCAACGGCTGCGCGGGTCAGGTTGTGGCGGACGTGTCGCAGGGTGGTGCGCGCGCCGTGGATCAATAGTGTGCGCAGATAGCAGTCACCGCGCTTGCTGATGCCCGTCGCGCCCGACGAGAGCGTCCTGCCGGACCCAGTTTCCTTTCGCCGACTTTCCTTTAACCCAGACGGCACCGGGCTAATTTTGGACAGTCCGGAAAGGGCATGGTTTGAGAAGATTTACGAGTTTCTGAATGGTGCAGATCTTTCACGCGTTCGGGACTGCGCGAGTTGCAAGAGGTTGTTTTGGGCACGCCGCCGGGATCAAGTCGCTTGCAGCAAGCTCTGCGCTAACCATGGCAAACAGAGCGATGTGTTATGACTGCCCGCGCGGGAGGGTGGGCAAGTCATGAAGCGTCGTGTCTCAGAGGCTGATCGTCAAAAACTTATCGCCGAAATCGGGCGCCTCGGCGCGCTCAACAACACCGAACTGAAAGCGCGCTGGAAAGCGGTATACGGAACCGAAGCGCCGGCGCGGATGAAGCCGGATCTGTTAGATGCGCGGTAGCCTACCGGCTGCAGGAACGTGCGCTCGGTGGTCTCAAACCGTCCACCCGCCGTCTGCTCGAGCGCGTCGCCGACGATGCTTATGCACGGCGGCCCGTGAAAGTTGCGCCGGCGCGCAAACTTGTTGCGGGAACCGTTCTGCTGCGCAAGTGGGGCGGTGTCGATCATCAGGTAATCTCGACCTTCCTCTGCGCTCCTGGAAATTCAGACGCGGAGCGTTCCACGCAGCGTCACGCACGAGCGGCGGCAAAGGAATGGAGCATCGTATCGATGAACGCCGGAAGGTCGTGGGGCTTGCGGCTGGTGGTGAGGTTGCCGTCCTGCACGACCTCGCGGCCGACCCACGTGGCGCCGGCGTTGCGGAGGTCGGTCTTGAGCGACGGCCAGGAAGTGAGCGTCCGTCCGCGTGCAACGTCTGCCTCCGCCAGCATCCACGGACCGTGGCAAATCGAGGCCACGGGCTTGTCGTCATCGGAGAACGATTTGACGAACGCGACGGCCTCGGGCTCAAGGCGCAGAGAATCCGGATTGGCGACGCCGCCCGGCAGCAGGAGCGCGTCGTAAGACTCGGGCCTGGCGCTGGCGAGGACGATGTCGGCTTTGAAGGTGTCGCCCGGCTGGTCGTGATTCATCGCCTGAATCCGGCCTTTGACCGGGGAAACAATTACGGTTTTGGCCCCGGCCAGTTCGAGCGCGACGCGCGGCTCGGTCAACTCGACCTGCTCGACTCCATTGGTCATCAAAATAGCGACTCTTTTTCCCTCAAGCGGCTTGGACATGATTGAACTCCTTTCGTATGGGTAGTCGGCGAAAACTGTGCGGCGTTACCCGAGATGCGCTTCCAGGAACCACAGGTACTTGTCGACGCCGCGAGAAATCTCGGTGAAGATGTCGGCGGTGTCCTTGTCCCCGATTTCGTCGCTGTGGTCGATCGCTCCCCGCACGCTCGCGCCGAACGCGGCGAGCGCGGACGACAGCGCTTCGACATGATCGTTTCCGGCCGTTATATCGAGCGGATAATTCTTCAGCGTCGAGAGCCGCGCCGCGATCTGGATCGTGCCTTCGGGTTGGCCACCGAGCTGCACGATGCGCTCTGCCATGAGATCCATGTAGTCCTCGACCGCATCGACGACCTCGTCGAACAGTTTATGCAGGGCGATGAAGTTGGGTCCTTTGACGTTCCAGTGCGCTTGTTTGGCCTGATGCATCAGGTCGATGCTGTCGCTTAGACGCTCGCCAAGCAGACGTATCGCAGTGGCTCGCGTCTCGACCGCCAGATCATTTTTGGTCTTGTACATGCTCGTTTCCTCCTTGAATAAGGGCTGCACGGACCGCGACTTCCTGGTGTCCAGTTACCGGCGAATGCTCGCGGTCGGCAGCGCAACTAACAAATACCGCGTGAACAACCACCTCACGGATTGTGAAACGACGGTTCACGCCTAGAAGTCGAGAGGGTTGCTGGGAGGAAGCAGAGGTCCAGGGCCAACGAAATGGCCTGACTTAGTCACGGGCTTAGTGACGGGAGAATCGATTCAAGCTTAAAACGCGCGTGTGCGTGCGATGAAACCTTTCGCTCAAATACTAAAAGACAACTTCCCGTCGAACAGCGTTCTCTTTTTTTCCCACCCGCGGCCGTCCCTACCGCCGCGTTCCACTGCGGCGGCCGCCGAGTCCCCCGGCGGCCGCCGCCCATTTCCACGGGGCACGGTTTCGAAGACGACGTTACGAGCAGCAGAAAAGGCCGCGTGGCAGCAATCACTACGGGACACTCCCGGGTAGCGGGTCCGCAAACATTAATTCAATGAAAACAAAGGAGACTTAATCACGATGGAGTTCATGAAGATCGGAGGAACCCACCTTACGGTATCGCGCATCGCACTTGGAACCTGGGCTATCGGCGGCTGGATGTGGGGCGGAACTGATGAGAAGGAGTCAATTCAAACTATACATACGGCGGTAGAGCGCGGCATCACGCTCATCGATACCGCGCCGGTCTATGGCTTGGGCCGCTCGGAAGAGATCGTCGGCAAGGCGCTGGCCGGCGGATTGCGCAAGCAGGTCGTCCTTGCAACCAAGGTCGGATTGGACTGGCGCAATGAACAGCCGTTTCGCAATGCGACTCGCCAACGCATCCTCGCGGAGGTCGAGGCGTCGCTCAAACGCCTGCGGACCGACGTGATCGACATCTACCAGGTGCACTGGCCAGACCCCGAAACGCCGATCGAGGAAACAGCCGAGGCGATGGCTCAGCTGCATCGCCAGGGCAAAATCCACGCGATCGGGGTGAGCAACTTCTCCACCGCGCAGATGGACGCTTTCAGCGCCGTCGTGCCGATTCATACGCTGCAACCGCCCTACAACCTCTTCGAACGCGAGATCGAGCGCGAAATCCTGCCTTATGCGCTCTGGAGTGGGGTGGGCGTGCTTGCCTACGGGCCCATCTGTCGAGGACTGCTCAGCGGGAGAATGAAGCCGGAGACCCAGTTTGGCGGTGACGACCTGCGCAAGACCGATCCAAAGTTCCAGCTCCCGCGCTATCCGCAATATCTCAACGCCGTCGAGCGGCTCGATCGCTTCGCCCAGGAGAGCTATGGCAAACGGGTGATCCATTTGGCGATGCGTTGGGTGCTCGATCAACCCGGGGTCACGGCCGCATTGTGGGGCGCGCGGCATCCCGCGCAGCTCGATCCGATCGACGGAATAATCGGATGGTCATTGGATGAAAGCGCGATGGAGGAGATCGATCGCATCGTGCGCGAGTCGATCGCCGATCCCGTGGGTCCCGAGTTCATGGCGCCGCCTTCACGTCTCGAATTTGGCGCTACGTCTAACGCTGCCGCGTAGGCCGTGTAACATCACCTGCACGAAATCGCGATGGCGGGGCCTGCCCCGCCATCGCTTTCGCTCGCGCCGCGTTCTCGCTCGCGGCGGCGATCATTCCGCGGTTGCGTGTGCGGCCTTCGGGTCGTTTTTCTTGAGCATCATTGCGACCGGAACTGTCACCAGACAGACCATCGCGATCAGCCATGCCACGTCCATGTAAGACTGAACATTGGCCTGAGCGATCACTGCGTCGTAGGTACGCAAGTAGGTTTGACGCATCGCCTGAGGCTGGCTGAGCCCGCGGTGAAAGAGTTGCGCGCTCAGGTCGCTCGTCACAGTGCGAAAGGGCTGCTCGGCCGGCGTAACATGTGCGATCAGTTCGTCCTGATGGAATTGAGCGCGGCGCGCGATCATCGTCTCGACCAGCGAGATGCCGACGCTGCCGCCGAGGTTGCGCAGCAGATTGATGAAGCCCGAGACCTCGCCGCCTTTTTCCTCCGGCACATCCACATACGAGGCGGTGTTGATCGGAATAAAGAGCAGCGCGAGCCCGATCGACTGCAAAACGCGATACATCGCCGCCGTGCGAAAGTCGATCTGCAGGTCGATATTCATCGCCACGAAATGAATCGCATATGCGCTCGCCAAAGATCCCACCACCGCCAACCATCGCGCCTGCACCCGTGTAACCAGCTTGCCGACGAGCGGCATCAAAACGATCATCACTATTGCGCCGGGCGCGAGCGTCATCCCCGCGAGCTCGGCGTCGTAGCCCATGCACCCCTGCATGAACTGCGGAATGAACACGGTCATCCCGTAGACCTGGACGCCGTAAACGAAGATCATCGCGGCCGCCGCCGCAAAACTGCGGTTCTTGAACAACCGCAGGTCGAGCACCGGCTTGCGCCGCGTCAGCTCCCATATAACGAAGCAGACCAAGCTGACTGCGAAGGCCACCGCGAGGATCAAGATGAAATGCGAGACGAACCAGTCGTCCTCCTGGCCTTTGTCAAGTACGACCTGCAAAGCTCCCAGGCACAGGGCCAGCAACCCGATGCCGACGTAGTCGACGCTGAACGACTGGCGTGCCTTCTTAAGCTGTTCGGTCAGATAGGGCGGATCTTCGACCAGCCGCGAAACGAGCAGCAGCGAAAGGATTCCCACCGGGATGTTCATGTAGAAGATCCAGCGCCACTGGTAATTGTCGGTGATCCAGCCTCCGAGCGTGGGCCCAATCGCCGGCGCCAGTACGACGACCATTCCATACAACGCGAACGCCATTCCCAACTGCTCGCGCGGAAACGTGTCCTTCAGGATTGCCTGCGACACCGGCTGTAGCCCGCCGCCGCCAGCGCCTTGCAGCACGCGGAAAGCGATGAGCATTCCGAGCGACGGTGCGATTCCGCAGAGAAACGAACTCACCGTGAAGACCACCACGGCCGCCATGTAGAAACGCTTGCGTCCGAACAGAACCGAGAGCCATCCGCTGATTGGCAGCACGATCGCGTTGGCGACCAGGTACGAGGTCAGAACCCAGCTCGCATCGTCAACGCTGGATCCGAGGCCGCCCGCCATATACGGCAGCGCCACGTTGGCGATGCTCGTGTCGAGGACCTCCATGAAGGCGGCCAGCGAAACCGTCGCGGCGATGACCCATGGGTTTACTCGACGCTTTGTGTGAGAAGCGCCTGTATCGGTGACTTTTGGTGCGGCGCTCATCGCTCTACCAGAATGTCCGCGGGTCGCCACTCACCCACACGGTTGGTTCCGCCGACATCCCCGGACGCAGGCGATGAGCCGGATCTTCTCCCGGGTACAGATGAATCCTCACCGGCAGTCGTTGGACAACCTTCACGTAGTTGCCGGTGGCGTTTTCGGGCGGCAGAAGACTGAAGAGTTCGCCGGAAGCGCCCGGCAAGCCCTCGACGTAACCTTTGTAATCACGTCCCGTCGCGTCCACATGCACGGTCACGGGCTCGCCACGATGCATCCGGCGCACCTGTGTTTCGCGAAAATCAGCCGTGATCCAAATGCGGTTGAGCGGTACGACGGTGAGCAGCTGCTCGCCCGGCTGCACCCGCTGACCCATCTGAACGGTTTTGTCCCCGACCACTCCCGCGGCCGGCGCGACAATATGCGTGTAGCTCAAATTAAGCCTGGCCTGATCGAGCGAGGCTTGGGCAGCCTGCACGGCAGCCTGAGCCTCGCCAACCACTTGCGCCGCGGCCGAAATCGCCGCGCGGTCCGAGTTGACGGCAGCCGCGTCGACTTTTCCCACCTTGACGATTTCGTCGTAGCTCTCACGCGCAATCACGTTTTGATCGAAAAGCTGGCGATAACGCGCCACGTCCGCTTGAGCCTTGGCATTGGTTGCGACGGCGGCGGCGCGATTCGCGATGGCCAGGCGGTAGCTCTGTTGCGCGGCGCTCACGCCTTGTCGGGCCTCGCCGAGATTGGCGCGGGCGTTTTCGACCGCGACCTGGTAGTCGCGCGGGTCGAGATCGACCAGCGGCTGGCCGTTCTTAACGTGATAAGTGTTCTCGACGTAAACGTGAACGACGGTGCCGTTGACCCGTGTGCTTATGGGATCGAGATGGCCATCGATCTCGGCATCATCGGTCCATTGGTATGACTGCAGGTAATTCCAAAAGTGCACTCCAACTGCACAAACAGCCGCCGCGGCAATCAGCGCTAGCAAAAGTGTGATACGACGTTTGCGGAGAAAACCGCCGAGGCCCGCGGGGTTTTTCGGATCGGAAGGCTCGCTCTCTTCGTCTCCTTCCAGGTAATCAGCAACGTCCGGGTCGTTCGGTTGCGGATTTCTCTGCAAAGCCTCCTGTCGGTCTCGCAGCAGCTCGACTTCGAGCCGAGGTCGGCCAAGTTGATCGTAAAACGTCGTTTGCTCCTCTGGCGCCGAGGAATTCTGCCGATGCGCCCCGTTGGTATGCGGTTGCGCCCGGCGCAAGGCCGGACCGTCATCGGAACCGCCGAGTCCATTTCCGTTCATTGCTCGGATGCCTCTTCCAGAGAGGCGTGAAAAACGTGATCCCATCATGTGCAGACCGGCGTCACAGGCTTTCGAGTCGATGCTTTAGTGAGGCGAGCTTCGAAGGTTCGGCGAAGCGCCGTCACACAGAGAGAGTTAAAAAATTGAGCAAATCCGGGCGAAATTGCCTTGTAGCGGAAACCGCGTCCGTAATCTTGCAGAAACGCCGCCGGATTGCTCCGCTAGGTGGGGCGGAGATGTTCGGGACTATCGCGCGGGCTTGAGCGAGCAACCCGCGCGCAAGATCGCAATGACGCGGCATCGCGATGCCCGCGTAAGTTTCGAGCGCCGCCGCGAGCATCTCGCGCGCACGCTCGTGGTCACCAGCGGAGTCGCGTTCGAGTAGCATCCGGACCAGACTCGCCTGGACCAACGAGATCGAAAGGAACAACGGCGTACCGGCCGAGCGGTTGATCGCAAGAATTTTCCTGATTCGCCGGTCAAGTTTTGCGAGCTCCGGTTCGCGCCCGAATTCGATCCAGGCTGAAGTCGAAACGCAATACGACAACGCAGCAATTTGACCCACCCGATGCGCGATCGGTTCCAGTTCCGTGCATATTTTCGCGGCCTCGTTGGTATCGCCGAGATGGTAGGCCGACTCGCGTCGCGCAGAGAGTCAACTTGATCTCATTTGTGACCGCCGGCGCGAGCAGTTTCCTCGTAACCAGAGCAGCCTCGGAGAGCCGAGCCTGAAGAGGCAGTGCCGCAAATTGTCACGGCGAAAAAAAATTGTCACGGCGAAAAGATGTCAGAGCATCAGGTTTAATTTAGCGTATTAATCGAAACCATTGGATTCAACACTTGTTCCAATGTGGCGCGATTGTTGCTCGCGGTTCTTCCCGTCCGCTTCTCGCAGACATAATGTTGTCCCGGCTATAAAGTGCACCATCAACGCTCCAAAAGAACGACGCAGGATTTCTTCGGCATTGGCCGCGGACGCGGCGCAAGGCTGTGCTCCTGTATGCCCGCCCTTCTGATGCTGGGCGCGGTTGCAGTGCTGGGCGCCATCGGCTGCGATGGCTCGGACGGCAGCTCGGCGGCGGCTGCTACTTCAACCTCGATTGCGGCGGCTACTACCACCGCGATTGCGCCGGCTACTCCGACCGCGACACCCTCACCCTCATCTGGGTTTACGATTTGTTCCGATCAGACTTATGCACTTTGCGCCGTCGCAAGCTGCTTCGTCCTGGATGACCTCGCGTACTGCAAGTGCGATGTGCTGTCGGGCGATAGCATTAGCCAGTCCGATGCGTTCGGTGATGGGCAGAACATCTGCACGGTGAACGCCGAGGGCGCGGAAAATGGCTACATGGCGAGCACCTTTAGCTTACCCGACTCGGTCGTTGCGCCGGACGGAAACCAGGCCCTGTACAACTGCCCGGCCAGCACTTCCACTGGGGCGTATGCGCAGTGCGATGGAGGGTTGTGCTTCACCAGTTCAGAGGGGCAATCCTTTCCAGGGTTCAGCGATCCCCTGACTGGCGGTGAAATCATCTGCTCGTGCCCGATCACCCTGGCCGACCCCGCCACGGCCAGAATTGGCTATCAGATCGCTGGTCCGTACCCTTGCCAAAAATCTTTTTTCCAAAACTGCAAGCGCGCCACGGCCAGTAAGAAAAACGGCTCGCAGATCTATGTCGGCGCGCCGACCGGCGTCGCGGAACTCTTGACCCGCCAGCTGTATGGCAGCGTCCCGGCGTTGAACCAATGCCTTCCGTAGCATCGTTCAAAGGAAGCCCTGGAGGTTTGTGGGCGAAGGCCAAACGTCAGCCTGCGCGCCGACCGCATCTACAGATCTAGCGCCCGGCGACGCCGTGGAGACTGGCGATGGCCGCACTGGACCTGGACCATCTCTCAGGCGGCCAGTTTTATCTGGGGCTGGGATTGGATCCGAGCCTGCATCCCGAAAACATCACCTAAATGAGTAAGCTTCCATCGCCTCAAGCGGGCAACCGCGCGAGGCTCGGCGTCGCGCGCAGTTCCGTGCTCTCGCATCTCTGATCAGGCAGTCCAGAAAGTTTGCGCTATCGCAGCCGTCTTGGCTGCCAGTTGTTCAGGACTCAAGCCCCAGCTCGGCGGCAAGATCAGCATAGAGTTGGCTCGTTGCCACAGTGGCTCAATTTTCTCCCGCACTTGATCCGGCGTACCACATGCCGCAAAGGTCCTTACCATCTCGTCTGGAACGAGACGGGCAGCCTCGGCAGGTCTCATGGAGTATGACGCCGCCTGAAGTTTGCGCGCTTCAGGCCCGAATCCGTGAGCTTCAAAATACGGATGATACTGGGCAAAGCCCGCGTACATGGCAACGAACGGTTTGGCGTCGGCAACTGCGATGTTCGGGTCGCTATCAATAGACGCCGTCACCCAGGGCTGAAAGTGAACCTTGGCGGGGTCGCGTCCCGTGCGCGCCGCACCGACTGCCAGAGATCGCTGCGCTTGGCCCAACGACCATTCCACCGACCACACCGGATGTCCAATCAGCCCGTCCGCGACTTCTCCTGCGAGTTCGCACATCCGAGGACGCAGCGCAGCAATCCACACCGGGAGACGCTTACGATAGGGCGGTGCGGTGGGCTCGTAGCCGTGGAATTCGAGCTGATAACAGTCGCCTTGCCATGGTTTCATCGTGCCCGTGCGTGCCCCATCCTCAACGTGGCGTAGAATCTGCACGACTTCGCGTAGCCGCGAGACCGGTTTGTCGTAGGCCATCCCGTAATAACCCTTTGTCCAGTGCATGGGGCCGGTCCCCAGTCCCAAGGTAAATCGTCCCTGTGAGAGATGGTCAAGATCGAGGGCCGCCATTGCGGTCTCAAAGGGGCTGCGAGTGAGTCCAATCGCAATACCGCTGGCAAGCTGGATCTGTTTGGTAACCGTCGCCGCAACGGCCAGCGGGACAAATGGCGGGCCATACACCTGTGGCACCTCGACTCCCGTCAGGCCGTGCTCCTCGAGCGTCCGTATGCTCGCCGCGAAATCCACGCCGCCGCCAAAGAAGACACTTGCCCAATAGCTTCGTTTCATACCGCCTCCTTGCTCCTTGCGAATGCTCATCGCTCACTGACACAGCGGACAAACAGATGATTCCACCTGCTACTCGAAAAAGTATCGAAGAAGCGAGGAGCCGCTTCGACAAGGAATTGCGCGCCCATTAAGAACCGGCTCAACAGCATCAGATGGCTCACTCATCGAAAAGCGCACGGCACGTAGCGCCTAAATCGCCTCGATCAGTCAAGAGATTGTTTGGAATCGTGAGGAGAAGACGGCGCTGGACTGTTCGAAGTGGTCGCCAGTGCTGCAGCCCGGCCAGCCAGGTTAAAGCAATCGAGCGCTTCTCGGTTCCAATACCTTGGCGTTCGGCCCAGCACGCGGTTCACGGCCCCTTCGGCCGCGTTCGGAATCCGGTTGAACAGAAACTCTGTGCGGCGCCACCAGCCGACTTGCATCCCAAGATTCTGCGCCCTTCCGGGTATATTCACGGAGGGTGACTTAAACGTCACGGTGGCCCCGGGAGCGATATACAGGTCACCATCAATCTCTATCTTGCGCGAAGCGTTGATAGTGACGTCGCCCACAGCAGTAACCACGTCGCCGGGCGGAATCACGTAATCTGTAGTATTGATCGCTCCGGCAATCTGCGCCTTGTGTCCACATCCTGCAATCATCACAAGCAGCACAATTCCAGCGAGCCGGCGCGCCTTGGGTATCAGCATTGTCCGCTGGATAGCAATCCCCCTGGTGCGTCGTGTCATAGAGGACTTCTCCTGCCACCCAGCGACATTATCTGGCCGGGCGTGATTGGCTTGCCAGGACCTCCTGCAAATCACCAATCATCGTCGAGGCATTTACGATCGCGCCATCGTATTCGCGCAATTCATGCCCATCCGGGCCGAGTATAAAAACTCCGCTGATGTGCTCGACTGAACCGTCCGGATCGCGCCGACGTTGCAGTTGAAAATCGGTCAATAGGCGGTCGATATTCACAGGCGACTGGTCAAAAACACGCTACCCGAGACAAAATATCAAGGCCGAACTTCCTCTTTGTGCGTAACAGCAGGCAAGGACCTGGACAGCTAGTATAGATGAAGTCCGCTACGACCGGTTTGCCCTTCAGCGAAGAGAGAATGACATGGCGACCGTTCTGATCGATTAGCGTGATCGCCGGTAGGCAGTCCGCCTGATTGAAAGCTTCGTAGGCGCCAGTATTAGGTCGGCAAGCGCTGAAGACCATTACTGCAAAGGCGAGCGCTGACGCCCTAAACACCATGGTCGGCCGACCCCCGCGCTTCAGGTCGATTCGTGTAGTCATTGTTGTCATCGCGAGAGCGAAGCAGGAATGTTCCTGATAACTAAGCGATACATAGATTCGGCTTCTTCGAAAGTTTACCAGCTTCTAACATTCGGTATTGTACGCTTGCAAATGCAGCTCGATTTTTATAGCTTGTCGCAACTCTTACCGGAATCGGAGCTATGCCGTGCCTTCTAATAAGAAGCACCTGCCGAAGACTATTACTACCATATCGTTGCTTCTATTGACTGCGGGAATGTTCCGGAGTTTGAGCGGCTGCGGAGGCGACAGCGGCAGCAACGTCACGCCAAACAGCAACAGCTTCCCCCAGCCGCAGGTACGCATGTCGTCTCAAGGAGAGCTAAATACTAGCCTTCATGCCAAGATTGCCATCAACAGCGTTCTAAACGCTACGAGCGGAAAGGATGACATTATTGAGGGCCCAGCCTTTGAGGGAACGATTCCGGGACCCACACTCGTACTGAATCCGGGAGACACGTTGAATATCAGCGTGATCAACAACCTCCCTGCAAATCCTCCTGTAACGAGGACAGGAGCCTTTCCTCACGCGTCGTTTACGATCAACCTTCATACGCACGGATTAGAAGTGTCACCGCTAGGTAACTCCGACAACATATTTCGAGCCATGGAGCCCGGCAATACCAACGAAGTCACCGTCAACATTCCAGTCAGCCATCCCTCGGGCACATTTTGGTACCATCCTCATGAACACGGTGCTGTAACCTTTGACGAAATGAGCGGAATGGCGGGGATGCTGATTATTCAGGGCGGGGTAGGCACACTCGAACTGTACCCGAGGTTCAGGCCGCCAAACAGATAGTGATGGACTTCCAAGTCCTGCATAGCACGACCACTGGCCATGTGGTGTACGTCAATCCCACCGCGGCGCAAATGGGTTCAACGACGCCGAAGTTGGCGGACGGACTGTGGAGCGCCTACCTCACTAGTAATACCTATTACACCACCAACGGAGCCACAAACCCGGTGCTGCACATGCGCCCTGGTGAGGTGCAGCGCTGGCGTATGCTCAATGCGTCCTCGGGCGAGACGATCCTGGTGGTTTTGCAGGGGCACGATTTGAACGTCATCGCCAACGATGGCATCACGGTTCCCAATATGGTGGTCGTCCCCGCGGGCACGCCTTACACCTTGGGTGCGGGTCAACGAGTTGACGTGCTGTTGCGGGCCGGCAGTCCGGGCAATTACCTGTTGCAGGCGCTGAATCCGTCGACAACTATCGCATCGGTCACGCCACAGGGAGTCGCGCCGCAGCTGCGCCCCGCCCACACCTCGGGCGACTTTCCCAACGTAACCTATCCGATCAACTTGGTAACCGTCTCGGTCAGCGGTGCGCAGGCGTCGATGCGATTGCCTTCGGGGCCTCTGCCTACGCCCAGCGGATTGCCGAGCATGAGTACGATGCTCAATACCACGCCCAATTTCGTGCGCAAAATCGATTTCGACCTGTGCGGTACGCAAGGGCAGCAGACGCATGCAAAGCAGCGCCTGCCGACTTGTGGCTGGTATGCCAACTTATATGATGCCGCTTACTGGGGTGGCTTGCCGTTCGCGAGTCTCAATATGTTCCGCGACGGGGACGACACTGGCGAGATCAACCCGGTCTGCCTCGCCGCACCGCTCTCGGCTGCGTGCGCAGACATGCCCAGGATCAACTTTCAGAAGGATGGTTTGTTCAACCCCAATACGCCTCTATTCAACAACATGTATGCGGGAAACTACGAGGAGTGGACAGTCGTCAATCGCTCCTTTTCGGATCATGCGCTCCACGTGCATCAGAATCCTTTCCTGGTCACTGCCGTCAATGGTACTTCGCTGCCGGTGCCGGAATGGCACGACACGATCATCGTCCCTGCGGCCTATCCACCAGCCGACTCAGACCAATCCGATCTCGATTACTGATCCGCGAGTGACTTTTGGCACGATCACGTTCCGTACTCACCTCGATCCAATTACGGTCGGCGCCCTCGTCACCCATTGCCACCTTGTGCAGCACGAAGACATCGGTATGATGCAGCGAATCGATATCCAGCCTCCACCATGAAGTTCTCGAGATCCTGTGACGCCGGCAGAACGGGTTGGATTTATGCTTCTTCGACTTTCAGTGGATTGACTGAACCTGGCCTGTGGGAATTCCTTGACGACGGTTAACCAGATGCGCGAGCTTCTAAGGGCTTCTATCCGCTAGGACGCCGCAATCTGAATCACAACGTGCCAGCTAAGGTAACATCGGACAGATGAGCCAGCATGAGCACAAAGGCCGCAGTGATCACCAGCACGTTCATCGCCACGGAGATCGGCATGGCGCACGTCAGCCGGAACGCTTCGACCCCGCCCGAGCTGCGTTGCTCGACGATCCCGCTCGCGTGGAGTATCTGCCACCCGACAGGCTGATCGAGCTACTCGGGGCGCCAGCAGGCGCGCGCGTGGTCGATTTTGGCGCCGGTACCGGCACGATTGCGGTCGAGCTTGCCCGCCGCCGTCCGGACCTCGAGGTTATTGCTCTGGATGAGCAGCCGCAGATGCTGGACATCCTCAAGGCCAAGCCAGCTGCGCGCGAACTACGCAACCTTAAGGCCGTGCTCAACGACGAGATGGGGCTTGCGGCCAGCGCGGAAAGAGTACTTGCCATCAATGTGCTGCACGAGTTGGGGGATGAAGCCCTGCAGGATTTAACGGCGATGCTCAAGCCAGGCGGCTCGGCACTAGTCGTCGATTGGAATTCCGAAGTCGATCGGCCCGTGGGACCTCCGCGGGACCACGTATGCAGTGCCGCTGAGGCGCGCCGGCGACTGCAGGCTGTCGGACTCCGTGTGAGCGATGGGCCGCCGCTCAAATATCACTACGTGTTCGTCGCGGCCAAACCTTCAAACTGAACGGTTAGTCGCATCGGTGCTAACCGTATCGGCTTTCATCCACGCCCGAGCGAGTAGAACTCATCATTCGGCCGCATGTCGCTGACGTTGGCCAGGCGATTCGACATGGCGAAGAATGCCGCTATCGCGGCGATGTCCCAGACATCGTCGTGGCTGAAGCCGTGCCCCTTGAGGGCTTCGAACTCCTGCTCTCCGATCGCGTAAGGCGCGACCGCGACCTTCAGAGCGAAATCGAGCATCGCCTTCTGCTTTGGCGTGATATCGGCCTTGCGATAATTGACCGCCACCTGGTCCGCGATGAACGGATTCTTCGCTCTTACGCGCAGAATGGCGCCGTGCGCGATCACGCAGTAGTGGCATTGATTGGCGCTGCTGGTGGCGACCACGATCATTTCACGCTCGGCCTTGGTGAGCCCGCCAGCTTTCTCCATCAGCGCGTCGTGATAAGCAAAGAAGGCGCGGAATTCATCCGGACGATGCGCCATCGCGAGGAACACGTTCGGAATGAATCCGGCCTTTGCCTGCACCTGCTCGACCCGGGTTCGGACATCGTCGGGCATTTCCTTCAGTGAAGGAACCGGAAACCGGCTGATCGGATGGCTCATGAAATACCTCGAATAGCTACCGGGAGTTTCCTATCTCGATGCTTTCAACGGATCGGCGAATTCAGTGGCAAAGTTGCACGCCTTGAGCGCCTCGAGGCAGCATGCGATGTCCTCGTCGAGGGCTCGGCCGCCTGAATCAACGCCGTCTTGATCCCGCCTTGCGCCATTTAACACCCGACCGTAATTTTCAATTTCATTTCAATCCCTGTCGATATCGGTCGATATTCACAAAGGCGATATGCGGTTTGCAAACCGACAGTTTCGCACTTCGATATGACGAGCGGCCTGCTCCGGTAGGCCGGATAGAAACCGTTTGCTGCCGTCCCCGGCCCGTTCCGCCTATGCATCCCTACATCCTCTTCCACGGCGAAGCTGTCCAGTCCGATCACGCTCTCGCCGCAGCCCAAATCGCTGCCGCTCTCGGCCATACCTGATGCTCGTGGAGAAGTCTGCGCTACCATAGCGGACTCGTCGCTGGACGATGCGATACTTTATGCTTTGGCCCAACCATGGCGAGCCGCTCTCAGGCGCCATCGGCGCTGGGCTACAATCTGGAGTGAAGGTGACCTTCACCTACGTAGTGCGAGGTCCACCGCGCCGATAAAGTAGTCGATACAATCTACCATAATAGATTCCGCCGCCTCCTTGGAACGGTGGCACATGCATGAGCATCTCCATGAATTGGACATGAACAGGATCACCACGAGGCATTCGTGATGTTGAGCGCGCGCACATGGATCTGATAATCGCGGTCTGCAATACGTTACGGCCGACAGCTTGATGATCATTGGTGGTCTTCGAGAAGTATTTGCGTCGCGGGCCCGCTCCTTTCGGAAGCGCGGCTATTTCGGGCAGGGATCTCGCGTGATCTCGAAAAAGGAAGAATTCGCGCTCCCCGGCACGGTGAATGGTCCGCCTTGAAAGACGAACCACCACCGATTCGATTGCGCGAGTCGATCATAACCGACAGCCGGGTTCCGGCCCAAGGTTTGAGTATCACATGCGTTGAGAATTTTTGAGTAAGGACGAGTAGATCGATCACGGTTGAGGCGCCCACCGTTTGAGAAAGCGGCCGCGGGATTTCCGCGACTATTGGAAGCGTGGCTTGGGGGCCGCGCGAGACCTGGGCGCTGGCGCAAGGAAGGTTACTTGCACTGCAGATCGGACCTGCCCGTCGCCTTCGCATCTCCGAGGATCGCGCTCGCTTGTCGGAGAAATACCAGGCCGTCGCGGATGAGCTCAGGCGCGAGCCGCTCGCCGAGTGTATGGAAGAAGGCGCGCCCGCGCTCGACCAGCGTGAGCAGAATTGGTCGTCGACGCGAGCGGCCACGGCTCGAGGACTCCGCAGTGGCTCACCGAGGACTTCCGCAGCTCAAGAACCGTGGGCCGGCGAGCCTGGTGGACTGCGGCGCTCTGTTGGTAACCTGGCGGGGATGGGTTCTACCCCGATTCTCTCCGTTCGCCGACCTCACACGGGTCTCCGGTTTCGGTCGCTTGCGCGTATGATGCATCGGATGGAACCGTCCACTGGTCAGCAACCGCCGACGGGCACGCGTCACGTACACCAGACGCTTGTGCCAGTGCTCGAAGCCGCCGACGCTTTCGTTTACGCGCTGGTCGGCATAGTGTTTTTGTTCGCAGCGCTGGGCATGCTGGGATACAGCTTAGTCGCCTTTCCGTCCAATCTACACGACACCGGGTTCGCCTTGGCCATCGTTACACTGGTTAACGACTTGCTGCTGGTCATGATCATCATGGAGGTGCTGCGGACAGTGCTCTCCTATCTGCAGGAGCGTGCTACGTCGTTGCAGCCGTTTCTGTTCATCGCTGCGATCTCGGCGACGCGACGCATCCTGGCTATCGGCGCCCAGATGAGTGTGACAGGCGATACCCTTTCGTCCGCCAAATTCCGGGAGGTCATTATCGATCTAGGTGCCAATGCCGGTGCTATCCTCGCGATCGCCGTCGCGCTTTACTTACTCGCGCGCCGTCCTAGCAACGAGTAGAACCCCAGACGCCTCGAGCGACCGGCGCGCGATTACTGGGCTCAGCTTCTGTGCGCCCGAGGAACAGCCCAGCGCGGGGTTCCGACGACTCCGCCTTTCGCGCGCTGCAATCCATAGCCTCTGATCAGACGCCGCGCCTCGCTCCTGCTCCAGCAGACTTGGGAGCATCCGGCCATCAGCAAGCCGGAATGGTCGGCGATAGCAGCCGCTCCTCCGGCTATAATCATGATCTGCGGAGAATCCTTCTTCAGTTCCTGAACCAGTTCCGCGGCCGCGGGCAGGAACTCGGAGATTGTACACGACAGGCACACCACGTCAGGAGTGAAGCGCCTGGCGAAGCCGCGCACTTCCTCGGCTGATTTTCCGTCTCCCGCAAAGCTCGCCGCCGCGCCCTCCTGGCGCAGGAGCTCCAACAATATCAGCAAGCCGAGGCTATGCTCTTCTCCCGGCGCGCATGCGCCCAAAACGCGGAGCCGCGGGGCCATGCGTGGCTTGCTTAGTCGATTACCTGCCTCGGCGATGACCTCCCGGGTGGTATCGATCATAAATTGCTCATTCTCCTTGCTGATGTGATCCTCTGAACGCTCTTCGCCCATAAATACCAAGGTCGGAACAATAATGTCGTTAAACGTCGGCTCCAGGCCATGCTCATCGCAATAGCGAAGCGCCAGGGAACGAGCACCATTCTGATCAAGCTCCAGCAGTTTGCGATAATATTCATCGTGCTCTTCCGAGCGTCGATCGACGCCGAGCAAGACCGATAAAAACCCCAGCGCGGGAATGTAATCTCCTGCGACCTTCAGGCAGGCAGTCAGGGGCGTTGCCAGCAGCAGGCCCGGAATTCCCCACACCCAGGTCCAATAGATGGCCGAAAACAACAGCGCCACCGGCGCCAGACCGATTCCGTGGCCGATCAGAAACGGCTCGACGAGCTGCGCCGCAGCCTGATCCAGAAGCACAAAGGTTCCCAGCACCTCCAGCGATTTGGTCCAACCGGGAAAAACCGCGAACGCTACAAGGGTCGGCAGTACCGCAGAGGTCAAGGCTCCGACATAAGGGATAAACCTGAGCAGAAATGCGAGCCCGCCCCAGAACTCCGGATGAGGCAGTCCGAGCAGCCACATCACGATGCCGGTCGCGACGCCGTATCCCAGATTAATCAGCGAAAAAAGGAACAAGTAGCGGCCGACGGTGTCGCCCGCCGTCTCGATCGCCTGTGCGGCCACGGGTATTCTGGCGCGCGCCGCGAGCCGGACGAAACGGTCGCGCAGGTCCTGCCGGCTGTAAAGCAAAAAGAACAGCAGCACTATCACCAACAGACCCTCGCCCACGGCTTCGAGCACCGACATCGCCGGTTTCAGCACGTCAGCGACCGCCGACGAAGTGGGCATGGTCTGCACTATCGTCGGGTTACGCTTCCCCCGTTTGCGATTCGAATCCTGCAGCTCTTGCTGAACGTCGCCGACGTTATGTTGCACCCGCTCCAGCCATGAAGGCGTGCTTTTCTCCAATGAACTGAGTTTCTGCGCGATATTGTGCGAATAGCCGGATACCTCCACTGCAACCTCAGTGAGTTCCACGCTCAGGAAATAACCTGCCGCGATTAGAGCTACCACCGCCGCCAGAACGATCAACGCAGCGCTTATCAGGCGGCCGACGAACGGCTCGAGCCGATTGGCGACGGGACTGAAAATGACCGCGAGCATCGACGCCAACGCGAGAGGCATCAGAACGACCCCGCCAAGATAGAAGACGGCGGTTGCGACGATGACGCCTAAGATGGGCCGCGCAGCTCGGCCGGAATCGAAGCCGTCGTCGTCGTCATAATCAGAAGAACGTGAACCAGCCATCGTTATATCCTCCGCGCCGCCATCTCGGGGACGGCCGCTGCGTCGGGCTCGCGCGGGTTAGGACGCAACGGACGTGCCGAAGACTTCTGTGCGGTTAAGACAGGGATGTTTACTAATATTCGCGATGCTCGGCCGCGCAGGCCAGGGAGGTTTTTCAAAAAGCAGGACTTTCAACCGGGCTGCCCGAAACTGGGTAATGGCTTTTGTTCAACTAACGGACTTGAAACGCTGGAAGTTCGCCAGTTTAGCCTGGGCACAATCATTGCGACGCACGAGGAGCAGTGTGCCGGCGCGCTGCGATTGCAAACCGCCAGAGCAACATGAATTTGAACCTCGAGAGGAGTGAGCAATGAAACGCAGTAGCCAACGTATTGTCCAGTTAAAACATACGCTTGCTCGCGGACGCGAGAATCTCTGCGACCGCGTGAGAGCGCTTCGCCGCGCCCGGCCTCTGGAAGCGGTGTCGGCCCCGGGGGATGTAATGGACCTCGCCAGGTCTTTGGTGGATGCGGAGACTCACGCGAGCCTAATTGAGCGCGCGGAGCGGCGGCTCGCCGAGGTCGACTACGCCCTCATCAGATTGGACGATGGCGAATATGGAGTCTGCCTCGACTGCGGCGAGGAAATTCCCTTCGAAAGACTAAAGGTGATTCCTTCCGCTCTGTACTGTGTTGGGTGTCAGTCCAGAGATGTCGAACACGGCCGAAGCCGCGGCGCCTGAGAGCGGCCTTTAAAAGCAGCCCACGGGGCATCTGGCCGCAATAATCCGCGCGTGCTAAGCGCCCAAGCATGCGCCCGTACGCGATCGGGGGTCGCAGCGACGGTCGCTTTTGTCAGACAGGGCTGCGGCATGCTCGCGGATGGCATCACTCATCTCGACCTCGCGAGCGCTGTGTGAATGGACGGCCTGCGGCTTGCTGAATGTTGTCAAGGTCAGAGAAAACTGCATCAAATAGGGAGGACTACATAATAATGCGTTACGGAATTGCCTGGTTATTGGGAGTGCCGGTGTCGGTATTGGTTATTTGGTGGTTGCTCACACATGTGGTGTGACTAATCGGAAGGCACGGCTGAGGATGGCGATGGGTGAGGCCGAGCCGGCATTGTCCGGCCGGCCTCGAACCTGTCGAACAAACTAACGAGCAGCGCGGGTTGCTGCGGGCCGGTCAGATGCTCGCCGCTCGTTCTGAATGTCTGACCGTTCAGCGCCGTTTAGCGTGCCGCCGCCGGTTGCTCGAAAAATATCCGTGGCGCCGTCTGCTTCGACCCGAGGAGCCGCGCATACACCTGCTCGTACTTGTCCACCATCGTCTCGACAGTGAATCGCTCTTCGAAGTAGGCGCGGCATTGTTCGCGCGGCAGTGACTCGACCTTATGTACCGCGGCGACCATCTCGTCGATTCCATCGGCGACGAAGCCGCTGACCCCCGGCTTCATCACTTCCGGAACAGAACCATATGGGCGTGCGATCACCGGAGTGCCGCAAGCGAGCGCCTCGACCATTGCGAGCCCGAACGGCTCAGGCCAGTCTATCGGGAACAGCAGCGCGCGCGCGCCGCCCAGGAACTCGCTCTTTTCCACGTCGTTGACTTCGCCAATATATTCGACGTGCGGCGGCCGGATGAGAGGTTTGATCACGGTTTCGAAATACTCGCGATCGACAACATCCACTTTGGCCGCGATTTTCAGTGGAATTCCGGATCGGCGTGCGACCTCGATCGCCAGGTCCGGCCGCTTCTCCGGCGAGATTCTTCCAATGAAGGCCAAGTATTGACCGGGCCGCGGGTTGAATCTCAAAAGATCGCGCGGCAGTCCATGGTAAACGGTTGCGACCCAGTTCAGATTGGGCAGTGGAAGACGTTGCGAATCGCTGATCGAGACTATCGCGGCTTGCGGAAAATGTTGGTAGACAGGATGCAAGTCCTCTACATCCATTCTCCCGTGCATCGTGGTCACCGTGGGCGTGCCCGTGATGCCTGAGAAGGGAAAGGACCAATAATCGATATGTGAATGAACAAGGTCGAAGCGCTCGCGATCATTGTCGTACGCCTGCGCCAGCATCGCGAGCTGAAACGACGCGCCAAGTTGAGGCTTGCCCGACAGCCGCAACGCCTGATCGCAGCAAGGCACCAGCCGGGCGCTGGTCCGAGAATCGCCGGACGCGAACAGAGTAACCTCGTGTCCGCGGCGGACCAGCTCTTCGGTGATATATGAAACCATGCGTTCGGTGCCGCCATAGAGCCTCGGCGGCACCCGCTCGTACAATGGCGCGAGTTGGGCGATACGAAGGCGTCTGTGGTTTAAAGGCGAAAGATCAGCCTGGTTTTTCAAAGTCTTCTCCGCTGTGCTCGGACGCCGGGCGATAGCAAAGGCCCGCATCTATCACCCGATGCCGGAGCGCGGAATTGTTATCCGCTGCTGCCTGCGAAGCGTTCGTTATCGATCAAGGGCGTCGATTTTGCGTCACTGTCAGAAGTCAGTTAACCATGAGCCCCCAGCGAAGATTCTTTCGGCAGGTGGCGGGCATTGATGGAGCAAAACCTATGCCTCCGGCAATTTCTGGCGATTATTGAAGTTTTTGCGGTCTATATTCGGCTGTGCAGGAACAATCCAGACTGCTCTATCGCATCAATGAAAAAAAGTTCACACCCGGAGGGACGGCTTTTCAAAACCGATGGGCCGGCGTGCGCCGGCGTGCGCCGATCGCCCGCAGCCCATCCTCAGGATTGCGCCCCGTTTCAGCTGGCCGGCAGCAGCGCGACCAGCGCGCCGATGTTGACGGTGCTGGTTCCCTGTATAGCGACATAGTTACCAGTGGCGCCGCTGGGGACTGACGCGTCGCCCATCGCGGCCGAAATACCGAAGCCGATGGCGTGGAAATTCCAGCGCCCGGTCACAGCGCCCGGCAAGGTAATCGCGGCGCTATTGGGTGTAGCGTACAGCGCGAGCAGACGGTCCGAATTATGGCCAGATGGAATCGTAACTGACGGCGCCGTCATGCTGGTAGAGGCGGCATTGCCCTGTCCGCTGCTCACGTCCACCGGCGTCACGGTGTTCACGCCGCTGTAGGCCGCGATTCCACCCGCCGCATCATTGCCAGCAGTGAAGTTCCAGGTGTAGCTGGCCGGTTCAGATGCCGCGGTTACAACGTGAACATAGATGCCTTCAGCGGTGCTGGTGCCCCGGTTGTCACGTCTGACCAACGACCAGCCGGCGGGTGGGGTCAAGGTGGTCGTAGTACCGCCACGCACGGTCACTTGGGCAATCATCACGTCGTTGGCCACGGCGCCTGTCGGGACGGGGATCGTTACGTGGTTGCTCGTCGCGGAAGTGCTGCCGGTCGCGAAGTTGCGTAAGGCGATCGGTTGGCCCCCTCCTGGAGTCGGCGATGCGGTCGGTACCGGAGTCGGCGACGCAGTTGGTACCGGAGTCGGCGACGCGGTCGGTACCGGAGTCGGCGACGCGGTCGGTACCGGAGTCGGCGATGCGGTCGGTACCGGAGTCGGCGACGCAGTTGGTACCGGAGTCGGCGACGCGGTCGGTACTGGAGTCGGTGACGCAGTTGGTATCGGAGTCGGTGACGCAGTTGGTACCGGAGTCGGCGACGCGGTCGGTACCGGAGTCGGCGACGCGGTCGGTACCGGAGTCGGCGACGCGGTCGGTATTGGAGTCGGCGACGCAGTTGGCACTGGAGTTGGCGACGCAGTCGGCACTGGAGTCGGCGACGCGGTGGGCACTGGAGTTGGCGACGCAGTCGGTATTGGAGTCGGCGACGCAGTTGGTGTCGGAGTTGGGGACGCGGTCGGTACTGGAGTCGGCGTTGCCGACCCAGGCGCCGGCTGGAGCGCCACCTGAACCCCGATGTTGACGGCACTGCTTCCCTGCAGCGCGACATAGTTACCGGTGGCTCCGCTGGGGACTGAGGCGTCGCCCATCGCGGCCGAGATGCCGAAGCCGATGGCGTGGAAATTCCAGCGCCCGGAGACAGCGCCCGGCAAGGTAATCGCGGCGCTGTTGGCTGTAGCGAACACGGCGAGCAGGCGGTCTGTATTATGCCCGGCCGGGATGGTAATTGACGGCGCAGTCATGCTGGTCGAGGAGGCGTTGGCCTGTCCGCCGCTGACGTCGATTGGCGCCGCGGTGTTGACGCCGCTGTAGGCGGCGATTCCGCCCGCCGCGTCGTTGCCGGCGGAGAAGTTCCAGGTGTAGCTGGCGGGCTCAGAGGCCGCCGTTACGATGTGGACATAGATGCCGTCGGCGATCTGGCCGCCGGTGTCGTTGTCGCGTCGGACCAGCGACCAGCCGGCAGGCGCAGTTAAAGTGGTCCCCGCGCCGCCGCGCACTGTCACCTGGGCAATCATCACGTCATTGGCCACGACGCCTGCCGGAACCGGAATGGTCACGAGGCTGCTGGCCGCCGAGGTGCTGCCGGTGGCGACGCTGCGCAGCGCGATCGTTCCGCCAGGCCCAGGAGTCGGAGTGGCCGTGGGCACCGGTGTCGTCGTCGGTACAGGAGTTGGAGTCCCCGTTGGCGTTGGAGTCCCCGTCGGAGTCGGCGACGCAGTCGGTATTGGAGTCGGCGACGCGGTCGGCACTGGAGTTGGCGACGCGGTCGGCACTGGAGTCGGCGACGCGGTCGGTACTGGAGTCGGCGTTGCCGACCCAGGCGCCGGCTGGAGCGCCACCTGAACCCCGATGTTGACGGCACTGCTTCCCTGCAGCGCGACATAGTTACCGGTGGCTCCGCTGGGGACTGAGGCGTCGCCCATCGCGGCCGAGATGCCGAAGCCGATGGCGTGGAAATTCCAGCGCCCGGAGACAGCGCCCGGCAAGGTAATCGCGGCGCTGTTGGCTGTAGCGAACACGGCGAGCAGGCGGTCTGTATTATGCCCGGCCGGGATGGTAATTGACGGCGCAGTCATGCTGGTCGAGGAGGCGTTGGCCTGTCCGCCGCTGACGTCGATTGGCGCCGCGGTGTTGACGCCGCTGTAGGCGGCGATTCCGCCCGCCGCGTCGTTGCCGGCGGAGAAGTTCCAGGTGTAGCTGGCGGGCTCAGAGGCCGCCGTTACGATGTGGACATAGATGCCGTCGGCGATCTGGCCGCCGGTGTCGTTGTCGCGTCGGACCAGCGACCAGCCGGCAGGCGCAGTTAAAGTGGTCCCCGCGCCGCCGCGCACTGTCACCTGGGCAATCATCACGTCATTGGCCACGACGCCTGCCGGAACCGGAATGGTCACGAGGCTGCTGGCCGCCGAGGTGCTGCCGGTGGCGACGCTGCGCAGCGCGATCGTTCCGCCAGGCCCAGGAGTCGGAGTGGCCGTGGGCACCGGTGTCGTCGTCGGTGCAGGTGTTGGAGTTGGCGTAGCGATCGTGCCGCTATTGACGAACTGATCCAGAACATTGCGGGTGATCTGTTGCGTTCCGGCGTTTACGTCCCCTGTGTTGCCCCAGCTACTGATGTTACTGAGGCCCCAGGACCACTCAATTGACCCGGCCGCGAACACCCAGGCACCGCTCGAAGCCTGGTAGACGCTACTGTCTCCCGCAAAAGTCTGCCCGCTCAGAGAGTAGGGCGAGTGGGCGATTTGGATGATGTCAGACGGAGTGGTGGAATCGTTAGATAACCCGTCGACTTCGTAACCCAGTATTCCGGGCAGATGACTGCCATCGCTGAGTCCCGTGCCCTGGAAAACCCAGGTCCCGGTGTTCGTGACGACTATATCGCCGCTGGCGGGCTCTTCGCCGTTGTACATTATCCCCATCAGCGAATCTTCAGGCTGACCCGGCAGGTTGCCGTGCGGATCCCTGAAACGGGTGGTAATCAGCGGGTAGGTAGCAGGATTCGCGGCGTCGGGATCGTCCGTATCTGCTATCTCTTTATAGGCAACGATCGTGCGATCGGCGACTCCCGTAATCGGACTCGTCTCGTAGCGAATCTGCCAGTAAATAGAATTGGCCGAAAAGAAAGCCAGCCCGACTCCGGCATCGCGGGCGGCGGTCACGTTTTGCCGCATTTGGAGCGACCAATACTCATTATGGCCGACCGAGAGAAAGCCATTATGATTCGTCAGCAGACTTCCCCGCTCGTGAGTATCCACATCGGTCGTGTAGCTGACGTCGTAGCCTTCGTTTTCGAGAAAGCCGACCATGTCCTGCTCGTACGAAAGGAAAGTGCCGGTCCCCCATCCGTCGACATCGGGGCGGTTGAAAGACACCTTGACGGCCGGGATGCTGGACGTGCTGTTGTACCCGTACAACGATTTGCCGCCCCAGTTGTCGTAAGCCTGGCTGGTATTGACGCTTTGTTGATAGACCAGCCCGGAGGGGCGGCTGTCGTCGCGGACTACGAAAAGGATGTAACGGTCATATCCGGTTGAGGACAAAAGCTTGGCGACGTAAATGCCGCTTACCCAATCGGTCGGATCGGAAGGATTGGAAGTCGTCAGCGTGTACTGCGAGGTCCAGTTGCATTCGGTCATGCCGTAGGTTGGATCAGGCGTCGGCAGCGGCTGGCTGATTGCGGGAAATGACTTGGGCGCCACCTCCAGCCGTCCACCCAATCCGCCGTACCATCCCAGCCGATAGATCGCGATCGTATAGGAAGTGCCTGTGGTGCGGACGAAGAAGCTTATGTTGGCGCCGCGGTTGACGCTGGTAGCTGACGCATAGCCTTCTATTTGAGAGCCTTCGTTATCGCCGGAGGGATTCTGTAATTGCCAGTCGGTGGTGCCCGGCCGTGCGTTCTCGACCTGGATGGGGTTCTGCTGACCGATCGCCGCAGCCTCGAAGGCCGCAAGGGAACCGGCAAATAGCGACAGGAGAACGATAAGCCGCACCCAGCCATGGGGCTGCGGCCGCCCGGTTAGAACTTCCATCGAGCGTTCTCCCTTCAGTAAGCAAAGTCGGCTAATCGTTACGCCGAGTCAGATGAGGACATGAAATTCCATTAGGCGACATTGGGAAGCAAAAAACATTCCTGCTTGATTTCAGCCCAAACAAACCAAAAAGAGGTGCTTTCAGCGAGCTATGCGCGCCATACGGCACTCTGAGGGCATTTTAGGAAGAGAATTTTCAACGTTCAATACCGAGTTTTTACAATTTTCTGTAACGAGCACTCAGGCGCGCGAACGCTGACAGATCACCTGCGCATGCGATTCCAGCGACGGTTTAGATTTGCAAGAAGTCTTTTATAGCGCAGAGCCCGGTGGGATTTATCGCCTTTTTTGAGTGCAATTTATCGCTCGCTCCCGGATAATTTGTGAAATATCCGCAGGAACGAATCTTGCGCAAGTTCGGTCTGAACGGACGGCGGCGGCGATTTGCTTGTTCGCCGTTGGGAAGACAAAGCGAGGAAAAGAGCATTAATGAAAATTAGCTTTACCGCCGCGATAGCGGCAGGCGCAATCGGACTGGCATTGGCAGGATGCGACAACAGCTCGCTGGTAACCCACAAACTCGTGGCCACTGGAGGAGAGCACACCGTCGCGCTTTACCCCGACGAAGCAACCTTCATCAAGGTGTCGCACAAGGCCCAGCAGGGCGGCGTGAGCGGTATGGTCGGCAGTGCCGAGGAGGGCCTGTCCGCCAAGAAGATCGACGATCAAACCCCGGTGAAAATCCTCTCGAGCGACAGCAATGGGACCGAAGTCCAGATAGTTCAGGGTCCGATGAAGGGGACCGCGGGATTCGTTGCCAACCAGAATGTGGACTGATTCGCGTGCCCGGAGGAACACCGCCGTCATAGAATTGTTGTTAGTCGCAATGCCGAAGCGTCAACAGCTTGTAGACTGCTTTGGAATGTAGCTGGTTCCCCTGAAGGGCCAGGACGGCGCTGCCTTAATAGACACGGGCCCGCTCACCGCTTAATTAAATGCGGCGCTGTTCCTCGTTAAGATGATTGTATAGGGTCTTGAGAGAAACTCCGAGAATCTCTGCCGCTTTCGCTTTGTTGCCGCCAGTGAACTTGAGCGTCTGGAGTAACAGCACGCGCTTCACTGTATTCAGCGACATGCCGACGTGCACGTCTAGTTTAGGTGCCGCTGCGCCCGAACTGACGGCAACATTCCCGGCCGGCTGCGGTTTGATGGTCTCCTCGGGAAGATTGGGCGCGTTCTGTCCAGCCTGCGCGGGTTTGATCTCCTCCGGCAGATCCGCGGTCGAAATCAAAGGTCCGCGCGTGACGATAAGCGCCCGCTCGATCACATTGCGCAACTGTCGCACATTGCCGGGCCACCGTTGAGAGCTCAGCAACTCGATGCAGTCGGCTTCCATGCCCACGACGGATTTGCCCGCCGCCGGAGCTAGCTGCCGCAGGAAATGCTCGATCAAGGTTGGAACGTCTTCCGAACGCTCGCGCAGCGTCGGTAATTGAATCGTGAAAACGTTAAGCCGGTAGTAGAGGTCCTCGCGGAACTTCCCCTCGCGAAGATGCAGCTCGAGATTACGGTTGGTCGCGGCCAATACCCGAACGTCGACCGGGATCTCGGCACTCCCGCCCAGGCGGCGAATTTTCCGCTCCTCTAAAACCCGCAGCAGCTTGGCCTGCAATTCCGGTTTCATCTCGCCGATTTCGTCGAGCAGAAGCGTTCCGCCCGCCGCCAGCTCGAAACAGCCTTCGCGGCGGCGATCGGCGCCGGTGAAGGCTCCGCGTTCATGACCGAACAGCTCGCTTTCCATCAGGGTCTCGGGCATCGCGGCGCAGTTTATGGCGATATAAGGACCGCTGGACCGTGGCGAAAGGTCGTGAATGGTGCGGGCCACCAATTCCTTGCCGGTGCCGCTTTCACCGACGAGCACGATCGACGCGCTGCTCGGCGCAACCTGTTCTATTGAGGCCATCACCCGGCGCATCGCGAGCGATTGCCCGATCAGCTGTCCCAACTCGCCGGCGTCCATCAGCCGCCGGCGCAAGAGCTGGTTCTCCTTGCTTACGGTCAGATGGGTGCGCAGGTTGTTGAGCAGCACCTCGAGATGGTGCGCGTCGACCGGCTTGCGCAAATAGTCGTAAGCTCCGAGCTTTATCGACTCGACGGCGTCCTCGATTTCTCCCTCGCCGGAGATTACTAGCGTGGGCAATTGCCAACCGTTCGCGCGCATTTCGCGAAGCACTTGCAGGCCGTCTTTTTTCGGCAGTCTGATATCGAGCAGAAGAATTTGCGGGTCGTAGCTCTCAATCAGTTGCAACGCCCGCTCGCCGTCCTCCGCCTGGTCCACCCGATATCCCCAGGAGGAAATCAGGAGGGCCCACGCTTCCCGCGCGTCAGCGTCATCTTCTACAAGGAGAACTTTTGTGGTGGCTTTCATGACATCTTTCCGGAAACGCCGGATTCACGGCGGTGACGCCTCTTTTGCCATTTGGGCTTTAGCGACAATAAAACGCATCTCCTGCAAGTCCCGCAGACGCAGGCACAGGTACGCACCTGTCCAGCAAGGCATGTGCCGTTTGACAATCGTACGAGCAAGGCATGTGCCGTTGGTCATCGGCAAGACCTTCCTGACCTCCAACATCTCTGAAACCAAACGCGGACAAGGGCTTACCCTACATCGGGCGTGAATTACCGCTCTTGCAGACTCATGACGAGAAATTTCCTTTTTGCTGAAATGAACAAATTGCAAGGACGTTCTTTGCAATGCTAATCATGATTTTTCGTCTTTATCTTTATAAGGTGCTCTACATAGGATGCGCTACCCTGTGATGACGCGAACCGCCGCCATCGCGCCACGTATCTCACAGCTTCAGCCAATAACGCGTCTTAAACTACGCATACTGCTAATCACTTTGGGTAAACGTCCATTAAGTAGTGACACCGCCCATCGGCGAACTATGGCGACACCGGAGCGCCTGACGCCATCCCAGCCGACGAGGCGCGCGCGCGGCTCGTCGAACGAGCTGGCGCCATTGGCATTGTGTATTGGCGCCGCGCTCGCTGCAGCCTTCACTCCGGTGCTGATCTGGCGTTTCGTGACCGGCGACTGGGTCTGTCTGAACGATTGGGATACCTCTTATTATCTTCGCCTGGCCGCACAGGCCTATCATCATCGCACCTCCTATATGAGCGACGCCGTGGTCCGCGGAGGCGTCACGGGGTATCCGTGGCTGCCGTTTGTGCCGGCGATTTTGCTCGCGCGGATTTTCGACGCGGGCCCGTTCGCGGTCGCTATCATCTGGATTAGTCTGAGTGCGATAGGAATCGGCTCAGGCCTGTATTTCATCTTCCGGCACTTTCTCAAATGGCCATGGATCGCGGCCGGATGTGCGGTGCTCTGCCTTTCGGATTTCGGCTTCGCCGAGCGTCCATTTGCAAACCAGCTTAGGATGCTCGGGGAGGCGCTGTGGTTCCATCCCGCGGGCCTCATCACGATTCCCTGGGGGCGAGTGCTGCATTGGCGCGTTCCCGATCCCGGGCTCGATCTGCCCTTCCTGCTTTTCCAAATCCTGGCCTTGGCGCGCGCCCGCGAACGTCCCACCCGCCTTAACCTGGGACTCTCGGGACTCGCGTTCGGTCTGCTCTTCTACGTGTTTTTCTATTGCTGGACTATGGCGATGACAGGACTGTGTATCGCTTTCCTGCTCGATCGCGGGGCGCGCCGAGTCTACGCCGTCACTCTATGTATAGGCAGCGCAATCGGTCTGCCGCAGTTGCTATATACTATTCATCTTGGCCATCTGGCTTCGGCCGAAGCCCTAAACCGCCTCGGCCTCTTTGTCACGGCTCCAAGACTCTATGAAGAAAGCATGCCGGCGCTGTTTATTCTGGCCATGGCGGCGGCCGCGCTCTGGATCTGGAAGTCGAACAGACTTGAGCTGGCCTACATCTGGAGCCTGGTCGCGGGAGGAATCCTGCTAAGCCGCAGCCGCATGGTGAGCGGAGTCTTTTTTCACGAATATCATTACGGCTGGTTGTGGACGCCGATTTGGCTGGTCTTGATGTTGATCGTCGCAGTGAGTATAGCGCGGATGAGCCTTCAGGCATGGCCGGGCATGGCAGCGGTCTGCTGGGCGGCCGCGATTGCCTATTTGGCCGCCGGCGTCTACCTGGCCGCGATCTGCGTCACCAGGACCGCTCCCGGCGTCGCGGAGTTGCACAACTATATGCGCTACAAAGCGCAGCGGCTCACCGCTGGCCCCGTCAGGCCCCTGGTTGCCGATGCGACAATCGCCGGCGACGACAGGTTCTGCGAGTTGGCCTCCATCGCCGAGTATCAGGTGCCTCTGGACGGGCCGGCGGTCCCGATAAGCATGGCGATCAGCGATGATGAATGGGAATCCAGGGCGGCGCTCAATGCCTATCTGGCGGGAACTGACCGCGCGGAGTTCGAAAAGACCGCGCGAGCCTCGGCTGAGCTGTGGTTCTGGGAAAGCCCGGGACGCGAGAGAGAGGTGATTGCCGCATTGATGCGCAAGTTTGACGAGATAGTAAGAGGACCGGAAGTGATTATTGCTCAGTTTGGCGTGCACTATGTGGCGCTTGCGGCAGACAAGCCGCAAATGGCCTATCTTCGCGGGGGTTGGACGATGCTCCAGCGGGGACCGTATTGGCAAATATGGGAACGAGGTAGAAAGGCCGACCCCTGAAGTCGCGCGGACGACTGTGCGAAGTTCGCCGGCGCTATTGCGTTGCACTCGTTCATTTGGAAGTGTCACAGGAGTGTCTCAGTCATTACTTATAGATAGTTGCGACTAGGCGCTGGCCGAGGCGGGAATTCCGGCCGGGCTCGCCGCCGACGCCGCGTTCGCAGCGCTGCTGCTCGGGCTCCTTCGCCGATGCGGCCGCCTGCCGGAGCCACTGCGGGCCGAGGTGCGAATCATCGCGGCTATTTTGCTCACCGGATCGGTCGCCGCTCTGGGATGGTCGCCGCTCCAGGAGCCGGCGCTGGCGGTTCCGCTGCTGCTCGCCGCCGGGCGCGGCTGGCGCCTGCTCGGCGCCCCCGCAGAAGATCTCGAATGAGTCGAAGACAGCCGAATCGGATGAAGCCGAGCAGGATTAAACCGCACGGAATTAAACCGATCGGGGCGGCCCGGATCGGCGCGGCCATTATAGGCCTCGCATTGATTGCGGCTCTCGTTCCGGAATTCCATCGCTACCGCTCGGAGCGCCGTCTCTATCGGGCGAGCGCGCTTTTCCGCTCCTTCATCGCCGAAAGCAACGCGGCGGCGCGCTTCCAGCCGCGCCGCAATTCCGAACGGCGCCCGATCGTAGCCGCTGCGGCGCTGAAAGTTGAGCGACAGCGCGTCGACTAAATCGATAACTCGCGGCAGCAAGGCGGTCTCTTCAACGCAGCCCGCCATGCGCGCGAGCTGGACGTGTACCAGGTCGTGGCGCCGCTCAGCGAGCAGCCTCCCGACCGTGCGGCGCATCGCCGGCGTTTCATGCATCGCGGTTTGCAGCGGCCGTCCTGCCAGCACGCCGCCGCATAGGCCCACGGCCATTCCAGCCGCGCGATACGGCACCACGATCGTCTCTTCGCATAACGGCGCCGCGGCCGCGTCATCTGCAGGCGCATCCTTGCCGCCGCCGAAGCAGAGCAGAGTCACCCGATGGCGCCGGCCGAGCAGCCGCAGCTGATGATGCGCCCGGAGTTGGTAGCCGCGCAGCGGCGGATCCGGTGGTTTCGCGGCGATGAAAAGAATTCTCATCGATTCACGCGTGGCCGCACCCAACGGTGACGCGCTACTCATCCGGGTCCTCGGTGGCCGAATCCGCGGCCTCGGACTGGCTGGAGGTCGTGGGCGTCAACGTCCGGCGCATTTCCGGCGTGATCGGCTCATCGTCATGGACCACCGCGGAATCCGTCGTTGGCGCGGTCGCCAGCGCGCCGGGCGCGAACGCTGCATGCGGCTGCGACGCGCGCGATCCGGGCGTTGCCGCCTCCAGCACGACGATGGTTACCAGACCCGCCGGCCCGGGGTTGTAAACGACTGCGCTGCTTTTCAATGATGCGCTCATCAGGAGTTTTTTCGTGGCCGCCCCGATCTCCAGGTTCTGGAAGCTGACGGTGATTTTTCGATCGCTTAGCGAAGCCGGCAGGCGAACTACGATCCGCGCGTCGCGCTGCAGCGTTTCGACGACTTGGCTGAGTGTAGCTTGGTGAAAGTCAACCGAGAGCCGATCGCCGTTCCGCACGACCTCGCCGTCCGCGAATGCGAGGCACGGCAATAGTGCAAACAAAAGCAATGAGACCGCCACTGAGACACTTCGCTTTACGATTCCGCGCTGAGGTGCAACGATCTCTGTAAATAGCCGGTTATGGGCGGCAGGCGAGGTCTTCTTATATTCAATTAATACAGCAGTGATAGTCATATCTATGCTCACTATTTCGTTCAGGATGTACGTAGCGCCGAGCGTCCGCAGCGCGACTGGTTATTTGCGTGACGAAGATTTTTATTATTGAACGGCGCAACATTGACTTCGCCATGTTACAGGACCAGAGTCAATCGAACCGGTCCTGGACTCGACAAAAGCGCATTCGATAACACGACTGGGTATTGGTCGCTGATAAGACTGTATCTGAGTAACTCGACGAATAGAGATAGACATCCGAGCACTGCCGCCCTCAAGCCACACGATTAGCGATTGCTCGCGCACGAGCAGAAGGGGTCGTACATGAATCGGAGAGATTGGTCGAATGTGAGCCGGATGGTAGCCGCGACGTTCCTGATCTTCATGTTCGCCCTTGACGGGCGCGCGACGGCTGGAACCGAGATCATCTCCGATCAGCCCGCGGCGTCGCTACTGCTGCCATACTTCGAGGTGAACCTGGACAACCGCAGCGCGGCGACCACGATGCTCTCGATCAATGACGCGTCGGCCACGGCGATACAAGAAATCAGGGTCGGCGCAGGCGCGATTCCGACCTCCTTCGATGCCGGCTGGATGTACCTCGATCTCAATTCGCCGACGGCTGGCACCTTTCCGACCGGCGATCCGACTGCCGAGCAGGCATGGGTCTCGACGATTTACGACAACAGTACCTACCGCATCGGCGAGCGCGCGACTCTGCTCGACTCTGCGGTTAGCGCAAATCACATAGTCCCGCAATGATAGTGCGGCTAACGGCCGGGCCTGGAGCGCCGCGCTCTTCGCCCGGTTCGTCTCGCCGGTTGACTAGCCATTCAGATAGTCAATTCCTGACACAAATGAGGTCGTGAGCATCGCGATTTCGCTCTGCTCGAACAAGCTATGCCTTTATCGCCAGGCTCCCGATCGTCATTCGCTTCCGCGCTGCTCCTCCTGATCGTGTGTACGGCAACGTCTGTGCAAACCAGCCCATCGCGCGCGGCCGCCGGCCAGTACGCTACCGCCGCAGCGCCGGACGCGATGGTGGCCGCCTCTGCGGACCAAGGGCCTCCCGCGGGCCATTGGTTGAAGGATGGCCTCGGGCGCGAATATTTCGTCGCGCGCACCCCGAAAAACAGGGCCGCGCGGATTGACCGCAATACGGTGCGCGATTTCTGGGGCTTTCCACTCGATGTCGTCAGGGAAGAGGGCTCCTTTTATTACTACAAAGTCTATCGTCCGGTCGCCGCGCCGAAGCCCGCGCCCGTGGCGCGGATTTCACCGCAGCAGGGGCGCAGAATCCGCGACAGTTCCGGTTCAACGTGCCGCTCAGCACGCGCCTGCGCTTCACGCTTTTTGGCCGCGGTCTTCCGTCGTCAGGGCAGTGGCGCGACGGCTTCGCGATCGCTGACATGAACGGCGACGGCCATCCTGACATCGTATTTGGTCCGCCGCGCAAGGCTCCTGGAGCGGTTCCGGTGATTTTCCTCGGCGACGGGAAGGGCTCGTGGTCACGATGGCGCGAGGCGACGTTTCCGCCGCTCGCTTACGACTATGGCGACGTCCAGGTGGGCGACTTCAACGGCGACGGTCAGTTGGACCTCGCATTCGCGGTGCATCTTCGCGGGCTGATCGTCCTCCTCGGCGACCGCAAAGGCGGATTCACGGATGCCAGCGAAGGCCTCGATTTCGCACTTGGCGGAAAAACCGCTTTTTCATCGACCTCGTTGCGGCTGGTCGATTGGAGCGGTGACGGCCGCCTCGATATTCTGGCCCTCGGCGAAGGGCCGGGTTTGATGGGCGGGCATCTAATCCACGCCTCGCGCGGAGTGTCCTTATACCGCAACTTGGGCAACGGAAAGTGGGAGCGTCACGCGCTGACGACACCGAATCAGCTGTTCGGCGAGTCGATTGTGACCAGGGATTTCACCGGCGACGGCCGTCCCGGGTTCGCCACCAGCAACAGCGTCATGGACCGAGATGACATCGTGAATCAGTGGAAGCCCAATAACGGTTGGCAGGCTGTCGCCGTCAACCAGGTGCGCCCGATGGCATACGTGTGGTCGGTCGCGGCCGCGGATTTCGATCGCGATGGACGTATTGACCTCGCGGTCGCCTATACCAGTTTCGAGCTGGAAACCTGGCGAAGCGGCGTCGATGTCCTGCTTTCGTGCCCAGGTGGACACTGGGAGCGGCGGCCGCTCCTCGCGGCAGAAACTCGCAAGGGTCCCGTCGCGCTCGCAACTGGCGACCTCGAAGGCAACGGACACAAGGACTTGGTCGCACTGACCGCGACCGGCGAGACAGTGGTCTTCCTGGGCAATGGCAAAGGATCTTTCACGCGAGAGAACATGTCTCCGCGGGCATTCCCCGGAGCCTGCCGCGGCGCCCATATCGAACTCGCGGACCTTGATGGCGATGGCAAGGATGAGTTGGTGGCGTCCTTTTCGGACGAGCACGATCAGTACGGACATTGCCCATCCGACGGCGGTCTGATCGCGTGGAAAGCCCGGCCTCGCACCGGCGTGCCCAAACCATAACATCGGAGTTGGCGGTGGAACGGTTGGGCTGGGTTGGATCTAAACCTGAAAGAGAGGAATTTGAGAATCTTTGACTTCCGATGCGGAAAAGGCCGATAAGAAATATTCCAGGTGGACGGTTCAAGAATTACAGGAGGCGGCTCTCATGCACGTCGGAATGGCTGTGATTTTTCAGGGTTCGGGCGAAGGACGCACCGATCGCAATGTCTATCGCAACGAGCTGCGTTTCGGCGATATGGCGGAGCCGCTCGGCTTCGAGTCGTTGTGGGGCGTCGAGCATCACTTCACCGACTATACGATGTGCCCTGACGTGCTCCAGTTGCTTACCTACTTTGCCGGTCGCACCCGGCACATCCAGCTCGGATCGATGGTGGTCGTGCTGCCCTGGCACGATCCGATTCGAGTCGCGGAACAGATCATTATGCTCGACCACATGTCCGACGGCCGCATGATTCTGGGATTGGGGCGCGGGCTAGGGCGGGTCGAGTTCGAGGGCTTCGGCGTCAACCAAGAAGACGCGCGCGAAATCTTTGTCGAATCAGCGCAGACGATTCTCGAAGGTCTGGAGCGTGGGTACTGCGAGTTCGACGGCAAGTTCGTGCATCAGACCCGGCGCAATCTTCGTCCGCGCCCCTTCAAGTCCTTCCGAGGAAGAACTTACGCGGCGGCGGTCTCGCCCGAGTCATCCGAGATCATGGCGCGGCTGGGGATCGGAATCCTGATCATCCCGCAAAAGCCGTGGGAGACGGTAATGACCGAGCTAGGCAACTATCGGTCGGTATTTCGCGAGGTCAACGGTACCGACGCACCGCCGCCCATCGTGGGTGGATGGACTTACTGCGACGAGAACGCGGATCGGGCCGAGGAGATGGCGCGAAAATATATCGGCGGCTACTGGCTTACGGTCGCGAAGCATTACGAGATTATCGGCGATCATCTGACCAAGATGCGCGGCTACGAATCGTACAAGGCGATGCAGGAAATGGCGAGTTCGCCGGGCGGGATGGAAAAGATGATCGAATTCTTCATGGGGCTGCAGGTCTGGGGCACGCCCGAGCAGTGTTACAAGAAGGTCGTCGAAATCCAGGAGCGCACCGGGGCCGAAGCCTTCAACGGAGTCTTCAGCTATGCGGGCATGCCGTATGACCTGGCGGAAGCGAACCTGCGGTTGTTCGCGGCTGAAGTGATGCCGGAGCTTAAGAAACTGGTGCCGCATGAAGACCAATTGATCGCACGCGCCGGGATCGGCGCGCACGCCGATAGCAGCGCGTTTCGATTGCCGGCCTGAGGCCTGCTCCGAGGTAAATCGCAGGCCGGGGCACGACGGCTGCCGGCCTGCGGCGAGTCTAGCGACTCATTTCATTCGGTCAGCGACTCGCCTACCTCCGCTTTGTCAGTTTCGTTCTCACCGGCGGCGGACTTGCCGACCTTGATTACGACCTTATCGAGATTTCCGGTGAACTCGAACGGCGCCGCGTAGTGCTTGCGGTCAACCGGTGAGCCGGTATCGACACCCACGTCGAAAGTCTCCGAGATCGAGAACTTGCCCTGCATCGTGTTCTTGACGTCGCCCTCGCCAACGGGCTGCCCATTGATATAGAGCGTCACATGGCCCTGACGGGGACCTGTTACCTTGAAGTCATAACGAAGTTCCACTTTCCCCGCCGGAACGGGTTTCGTCGATGTAATAGTATAGTAATCCTTGTTGAAAGAATTGTAGGTGTAGTTGAGCTTGTGGTCTTTGATGAAGAAGGTATAGCCACCCATGTATCCGCCGGAGCACACCAGCACGCCTTCCGCGCCTTTGTTGGGTATTTGCGCGTACGCGGTGACCGTATGATCCTGGTTCTTGATCGGGGCCGCGGCCGATTCCGGGATGTTTCGCGCGCCCGGTGCGTAATAGGTAAAAGTTCCCTGCGCCGGCAGATAAACCTCGGTGACGTTTTTCAGCCGAGCCTGGAGGTCGTCGTATAGCGGATAAACATTATACTTGAGCGCCTGCTGGCCAAAAAGCTTCTTCAATTCATCCAGCTTTTGCGGATTCTGACTCGCCAGATTGGTGCTCTCTGAAAAATCCTCGGCGACATGATAGAGCTCCCACACATCCTTATCGAAAGGATATGTGCCGCCGATGACCCATGGCGGCCGATTGCCATGAAGCGTAACCGCTTTCCATCCATCCGCGTACATCGCGCGATTACCGAACATTTCGTAGTATTGAACGGTGTGGCGGTCTTTCGCCTTGGCGTCGTTGAAGGAATAGAGCATGCTAATGCCGTCCATCGGCTTCTGTTCGATTCCGTCGATTGTCCTCGGCGCCGGAATCCTCGCCGCTTCCAGGACGGTCGGAGCGATATCGATGATGTGGGAATACTCAGTGCGCCGCTCACCCCTGGCCTTGATACCTTTGGGCCAGGAAACGATCAGCGGATCGCCAATGCCGCCATTGTAATTGGTCTGCTTGTAGTACTTGAAAGGCGTATTGCCGGCCAACGCCCATCCGGCAGTGTAGTGATTGTTGGTGATCTCGGTACCCCAGTCGTCGTAGTACTTCATATTGTCCTCGACGCTGGTCTGCAGGCCGTTGGCCACGAGCATCTCATTGAAACTGCCCGCGACGCCGCCCTCGGCGCTGGCGCCGTTGTCGGAGGTCACGAAGATGATCGTATTGTCGAGTTGTCCGATACGCTTGAGCGTGGCAACCAGGCGCCCGATTTGCTCGTCGGTATGCGTCAGTTGCGCCGCGAACGCTTCCATTTGGCGCGCGTAGAGCTTCTTTTGCATGGCGCCAAGCGAGTCCCAGGCTGGGATGTTCGGGTTGCGCGGTGAGAGTTTGGTACCTGCCGGAATCACTCCGTCCTTCAATTGCCGTTGGTAGATAATTTCACGGGCCTTGTCATAGCCCATGTCGAACTTGCCCTTGTACATGTCGCGGAACTTCTGGGGCGCCTGATGCGGTGCGTGCATTCCAGGCGTCGCGAAGAACATCATCCAGGGACGGTCAGGAGTGACCGAAGCCTGCGCCGTCAGCCAGAAGATCGCGTGGTCGGCCATGTCTTCGGTCAAATCGTAGTTCGGTTTACCGCGCCATGGGTCGGTGGCGGTGTGATCGGCCCACATCGTGGATTTCATGTTGTTGGCGTCCGCCGCCATGAAACCGTAGTAGTGGTCGAATCCGTCTCCCGAGGCCCATCCGTTGAACGGTCCCGCCGTAGTAACTTCCCAGAGCGGAGTGTGATCCCACTTGCCCAGCGCGTAGGTCGTATAGCCGTTGTATTTGAGGATCTTGGAAACAGGCCCGGCGCTTTCGGGAATATGCGCGTTGTAGCCGGGGAAGCCCATCGCGGTGAGCGCGTGGCTGCCGAGACCTATCGAGTGATGATTGCGGCCGGCCATCAGGGCGGCGCGGGATGCGGAACAAATCGCGGTCGTATTGAACTGGGTATAGATCAGACCTTGCCGGGCGAGTTGGTCCAGATTCGGAGTTTTCGATAGGCCGCCGTAGGGACCGAGATGTCCGTAGCCGATATCGTCGAGCAAAATAATCAGGATGTTGGGAGCGCCGGGCGGCGCCTTTACCCGTTTGGGCCAATCCTCTTTTGATTCCTCGAAGGTTCGGGCGATTTTCCCCTTAAACGGCGCATCGGGGATCGGCAGCGAGGTGCGATCCACCACTGACCGGCCTGGCGAAGAATCTTCCCCCGACTGCGCCCAGGTCAAGTTTCGGCTGAGCAGCAACAAGGCGCTCAGCAAAGCTGCCAGATACGCGGCCTTCTTCAAGGGTCCCTGCGCGCCGGAGTTACGGCCAATTTGTTTCTGCATGCACGACTCCTTGGCGGTTGCATCCGCGTCGGCGGCTGCGGGCTGAACTGCCGGGTAATTTTCTGCCGCGTAGACTCTGACGTCGCCGGCAAGCCTGGTTGCGTCGAGACGCCGGCGACGGTTTCTGTCAGTTGATAAGGCCGTTAGCTCAGAGCGCGTCGATTCCTTTCGAGGCGGGTGCGACTTCTACGGCGGCGTCGAAGCTCGCCTGACCGCCAGAAAAGCCGAAGGTGTCGACCGCATTATCCGGGATCACCGCGGCGCCGTCGGTCAGCGTATTGAGCCCGTGCCATCCGTCGCGCATCCATACGGTGCCCGGTGGGACGTCGCCGGTCACGAACGCGCGGGCTTGCATCTCGCCGCGCTGGTTGTAGATGCGAATCGCGTCGCCGTCCTTCACACCACGCCCGTCCGCGTCATCGCGCGAGATCCACAACGAGGGCTCGGGATCCGCGGCGGCGAGCGTCGGCAGAGCGCGCCCATGGTCATAGAAGCCGTGGAACTGAGTAATCGTGCGTCCCTGGCAGAATCTGAGTGGATACTCTTGCGCCGTCTGGACTTCGCGCATCGCTTCGTGCACCGGCAGCGGCGGCAGCCCGAGTTCCATCGCGCGTTCGGAGTAGAGCTCGATCTTGCCCGACGGCGTCGGGAAGCGCAGATCCGGATGCGCCACGTGCGAGATGTTCAGCGCGCGGATGCCGCCCTCGGCACGGAGCGTCGCCACTGTCGCGTAGCCGGTTGCGGGATGGTCGAGGATGGTGTCGAGCGGTCCTTCGTCGTTAGCCCACGGATAGAAGTCCACCACCTCGAGCCGATGCGCCAGTTCGCGCAGCACCCATCCGACCGGCCGCGTTTCACCGGCCGCCTCCAGCGCCTTCGGCATCAGGTACAGATGCGTGTTGGTACTTTTGCAGCCGAGTTCCTCAAGCCACGCGGTCGACGGCAAGACGACGTCGGCGAAGCGCCGCGCGGTATCGTTCATGAAGAGATCGTAACTTACCAGCAGGTCGGTGCGCTCCAGCCCTTGTGCAAGACGGCCCGCGTCGGCGTAGGACGACAGCATGTCGGTGCCGAACAGCAGCATTACGCGCACTTCGCCATTGAGCAGATCCTCGGTGATTCGCGGCATCTGATTGGGGCTGTAGCGTCCGGGCGGGCGCCGCTCGAGCGCGACAATGTCATTGTTGAGCGCTTGGCCATGCACGACGCTGCCGTGACGCGGGCCGAGGCCGCTGCCCGGCACAGCGATATTGCCGGTGAGCGCGGGAAGACATCCAACCGCTCGCGCGCCCCGCCATCCGTTGTTGCCCTTGTGCATGGAGCTGCCGCCGAGAACGATCATCGCAGGCTTCATCGTGGCATAGCGGCGCGCAAGGGCGACGATCCGCTCGGCCGCGATACCGGTGAAGTCGGCCGCCCACTGGGGCGAATGCTTTTCCAGGTGCACAGCGAGCGCGTCGAAACCGACCGTGTTGCGGGCGACGAATTCGGCGTCGTGAAGGCGCTCGCCGACAATGACGTGCATCATGCCCAGCGCGAGCGCGGCGTCGGTGCCCGGACGAATCACCAGGGTCTCATCGGATTGCACCGACGCTTCGGTCTGCCGCACGTCAATCGTGACGACGTGGGCGCCGCGGCGCCGCGCCGCGACGAGGTGGCGCGCCGTGTTCGGCTGGCTCGCGAGGTTGGCGCCCCACAAGAGAATCAACGCCGAGTGCGCGCCCATGTCCTCCTTGGTGTTGGTCTCGAGGATGCCGGTGAGTCCAAGGCCGAAAGCGCCGAGGCCCCAACAGATCATCGTCGGATTCCACCACTGACAGCCGTAGAGATTCGCGAAGCGGCGCACCAGATGCGATCCGACGCGCGTGCCATAGTTGCTGGTAAAGAGCCCGTGTCCTACCCAGGTGCCGACGGCCTCGCGCCCCGCCGCACGCATCCGCGTGGCGATGAGATCCAGCGCCTCGTCCCACGAGGCGCGGCGCATCGGGGCGCCGCGCCGCTCGCGTATGAGCGGCGTCAGCAGCCGGCGCGGGTTGCCGATGATCTCGTGCGAGGCCTGACCGCGAATACACAGAAAGCCGCGGCTATCCGGATTGTCGGGGTCGCCGCGGACGCCGACGAGGCGCCCGTCCTCGACCTCTGCCAGCATCCCGCACAAGGTGGGGAAGCAATTCATCGGGCACATCGTGCGGATCGTACGGATCTGGGCGCTCACGCCGCGATGATATCGCGCGCAGGCGAGATCGCATAGCCTGAAGTTAGTCGATCCGGCTAGAATCACGCCCGCTGTGGACAAAATGAAGAAGCTCGAAGTGGTAGTCATCGGCGGATCGATGGCGGGACTCTGTGCGGGGCTGGTCCTGCGCGCCGCCGGCTACGCCGTGGAGATTTTCGAGAAATCGCCGCGCGAAATGCAGGAGCGAGGCGCGGGTCTGGTGGTTCAGGACGAGGTGCTCGACTTCGTCATGAAGCACTGCGGCGCAAACCCCGACGAGCTCGGCGTGCGCTCGCGGGCGAGGCAACTGCTGGCTCTCGACGGCAGCGTCATCTGGACCGAAGCCAGCCCCCAGTTGATGACCTCATGGGATTCGCTCTATCGCAATCTCAAACGCGCCTTTCCGCCAGCGCACTACCATCATGCTACCCGGCTCATCGCGATCCGGCAGGACGTGGACCGGGTCTACGCCAGCCTCGAGGACGGCCGCGAGCTCGCATGCGATCTCCTCGTATGCGCCGACGGCGCGAATTCGACCGCGCGCCGTCTGCTGCTGCCTGATGTCACCGCCCGTTACGCCGGCTATGTCGCGTGGCGCGGAATGGTGCCCGAGCGCGAGGTGATCGATTGGGCGGGGGATCTGCTGGCGGAGAAGTTCACCTTTTTTCACGCGCGGCATACTCAGATGTTGTGCTATTTCGTTCCCGGGCCCGGTGGCGAAACCGTCGCGGGCAAGCGCCGGCTCAACTGGGTCTGGTATTGGAATGTGCCTGCGGGCGAAGAGCTTCGCGCAACGCTCACCGATCGGAGCGGGCTGATTCATGACTACTCCGTGCCCCAGGGCGCCGTCGAACCGGCGTTGCGGCGCCGCCAGAGCGAGGAGGCGCATGGCGTTTTGCCGGAAGTTTTCCAGCGTCTCTTTGCCGTCACCACGGAACCGTTCATACAGCCGATCTACGATCTCTCGGCGCCGCAGATGGCCTTTGGGCGCGTCTGCCTGCTCGGCGACGCCGCTTTCGTTCCACGGCCGCATCCGGCGGCAAGCACTTACAAGGCGGTTACCAATGCCGTCGTCCTCGGCGAGAGCCTGCGCGCGCGCGGACGCGACGTCGCCGCGGGGTTACGCCATTGGGAACCTACGCAGATGGAATTGGGAGAGAATCTCGCGCGCCTGGGACAAGAGCAGGGGGACCGTTCGCAGTTCAGCACCGCTGATGGGCCGGTCGTGATACAATCGGTGGCAAGAGCGATGCGTCCGCGTTCGGCGCTCTGATGGTCAGGCGAAAATTGCAAGGAAGTTTTGATGGAACTCGTCGATCTCTCCAATAGCCGTTCGTTCGCGAACGGATTTCCACACGATTTCTTCACTTGGTTGCGCCGCAATGAGCCCGTATGGTGGCACGAGCCGACCAGGTACACGCCCAACGACGTTGGTTTCTGGGTAGTCAGCCGCTACGAAGACGTGGTGGCAGTTTTCAAAGATCCGGAAACCTACTCTTCGGAACTCGGCGGGACCCAGATCTACGACGGCAGAGGGATGGGCTACCAGTTGAATCAGACCGACGATCCCAAGCATCGCCGGCTGCGGGCACTGGTGAACAAGGGCTTCACGCCCCGGATGATCGGGCGGCTGGAGGAGGAGTTGCGTTGGCGCACGAAGAGCATCCTGGACGCCGTGCCCGCGGCTGAGACTTTCAACTTCGTTCCGGCGGTGGCCCGCGAGCTTCCGCTCCAGGCAATCTGCAGCGTGCTCGGAGTGCCGCAGGAAGATCGCGCGGCGATAATCGAAATAGTCGACCTTGCGGTCGGCGCGGGGGACGGGACTGTGATGTCGCCGCAATACCTCAAACAACTCAGCGCCTATGCCGACACGGTAGTCGAGCGCAAACGTTCTAATCCGGCCGACGATATATTGTCGGTCATCGTTCACGCGCAATTGGATGACGGCTCGCCGCAGCTCAACAACCAGGAGTTGCGCGCTTTCTTCAACCTGCTCTTTCCGGCGGGCGCCGAGACTACTCGCGGATCGATCGCAGGCGGCCTGCTGGCGCTGATGGAGAACCCCGAGGAGCTCGAGCGGTTGCGCAATGGTCCGCAGCTCATGAAGACCGCGATCGAAGAGATGGTGCGATGGACCTCGCCGTCGGTCTACAAGCGCCGCACTACAACTCGCGACGCCGAGTTGAAGGGGCGTTTAATCCGCCAAGGTCAAAAAGTAACGGTCTGGGAGATGTCGGCCAATCGCGACGAGGACGCGTTCGAGAATCCGTTTCGCTTCGACGTTGGACGCGATCCCAACAACCACGTCGGCTTCGGACTCGGTACGCATTTCTGCCTCGGCGCGAATCTCGCGCGGCTCGAAATCCGCGTAATGTTCGAAGAGCTGCTCGAGCGATACGAGCGGTTTGAGGTGACGGGGCCGCTCGCCTGGACTAACAATAATCGGCTTCTTAGCCTGACGCAGCTGCCATTGCGCGTGTTTCCATTCAGGACGTGACGGACGAGGCGTTCGTGTTTCCGAAGTGAGTGGTCAGGGAATGGATACTAACAAGCAATTCGAGTGCGTCGAGCAATTCGAAAGCACCTTGGCCCCGATTATCGCCGAGGCCGGACGGGACGCTATCGCGCAATGCTGGTTGGTGAAACTGGCAACCAATCGTCCGCCGTGGACGCCGAGCGGCATCGAATTGGCCGCCGGCGACCTGGTAAGCGTGTTTTCCGCGGGGCGCGCCAGTATCGCCGCGGCGCCGGACATCTGGGTCGGCTCACACTTTGCGCTCTGGATGCGAATCGGCCTGGAAGGCGAGATCTTCCGTGCCCCCGGCCATTCATACACCTTCACCGCCGTGACCGGTGGCGAACTTTTTCTATGCAACCTTTTTCCGGGTGATTGGGCCGACCGCCACGGAGCGCTCGCGACGAATCCACGGGCCTACGATCGGGTGGCGGGAACGCTGGCGGTGCTGGTGGTGCGTTGGCGAGGCGAACCGCGGGCGGGACTCGATCGGTTGGCCCATGGCGGCTCGCCCGGGGCGGCTATCATGCGTGCGGAAGCCGAGCGGCTGAAGAATCCCGTGACCACGCCGTCAGGATGGCATTACCTGTGGTCGATCGGCGACAGCGGCATCTTCGACGCAGGGCAGGGCGCGCGAGGTGAACCGATCATTCGATGCCGCGTGCACGACGACGCGTCGATCCTGCAGCGCCCGGTGTATCTGCAGTTCGATCGGTCGGCGAAGCTGCGATGGTCGTGGAAGGTCGACGCGCTGCCGTCGGCGCGTCGCGAGGACACGGTGCCCAACCACGACTATCTGAGCGTTGCCGTCGAATTCGACAACGGGCAGGACCTTACTTATATGTGGAGCGGGGCGCTAGCCTCTGAAAGCAGTTTTCGTTGCCCTATTCCGCGATGGAGCGGGCGCGAGACTCATATGGTTGTGCGCTCCGGCACGGAACGGCTGCGGGAATGGGTCAACGAAGAACGCAATGTGTGGGACGACTATGGGCGCGCGATCGGAACTCCGGCCGCGGGGATCGTCGCGGTCTGGCTAATCGCCGTGGGCATCTTCGCGCATAGTACTGCGTATTGCGAATATTCGGCTCTCGAATGCGTTACCGATGATCGCAGGGTGCCGCTTATCTGACTCTTAAGGCCCGCCGCCAGAACTTGACTTTCCTTCCGTTCGGCGCAAATTATGGCCCGGGTCTCGCCGCAAAAGACGCAAAAGAACGGACGGGCTTCGCGGCGACACATCAAATCCAGCTTTCCGATCAGCAACCACGGAGGAAGATCATGTCATTTCTGGCTGATCGCGCATTTCAGGACCGTTTCGCTTCGGCGCTCAACGCGCATCCGGTCTTCAGCGAACAGGCGCAGTGGTTTGATGGATCGGTCCTGCTCGAAGTCGGGACCGATCTGCTGTGGCTGAAGATTTACAAGGGAAAAGTAATTGACCATCAGCCGTCTGTTCCTCCTTTCGGCTACACGTTCAAATTCTCAGGCAGCGAAGCGTCATGGAAGCTTCTCACCAGCGGTCAAAGGTTGTGGTCGGACCTTACGTATCCCGGCAAGCGCTACTTCGAGGACGACCCGGCGCTTTCGACCGCGGGCACGATGCACGTCGAAATCCGCACCGAGGGAAACTTGCTTGAGGCCGGGCGCTTGGCGGAGGCGATGTTCCAGATGGCCTACGTGCTGCGCGATTGCGTGCGCGGAAGTTCGCGTTGAGGGAATAAGATTATGGCAAGCACCGAAGATATTCGCGGGCATTACGTCAAGGTCAACGGCACCAGGATTTTCTACGATGAGATTGGCGAAGGCTATCCAATAGTCTGTGTCCACACCGCCGGCGCGTGCTCGCTGGAATATACCTACCTGCTGCCCTTGCTGGCGGAGCGAGGGTTTCACGCCTATGCGCTGGATTTGCCCGGCCACTTCCGATCTTATCCGGTCAACTGGAAGCCGCATCGCACGATCCACGAGCACGCCGAGTTTGTGTACGCGTTTGCGAATACACTCGGACTGAAGAAGCCGGTGATCATGGGATGCTCGATCGGCGGCGACATCACGCTCGACTATGCAGCGCATCATTGGCGCGAGATGGCGGCGGGTATACCGATGGAGGGCTTGTCGCGCTCGCCGACCTTTCCGAGCCCTGCCGGCGTGACTCATCCGTCGTGGGGGCCGGGATGGCAGGATCAGCTCGAGCGGGCGGCGACCGAATCGCTCAACCGCAACTGCTCGGCGGAAAAGATTGTGGAGCTGCGCTGGCAGCATCGAGGGCCGCAGGTCAGCGCGGTGGGCGACCTGGTGGCGTGGGCGACGCATGACGTGCGCGGGTTGCTCGGCGCGGTTGAGTGTCCAATGCTGGTCGTTTGCGGAGAAGACGATTTCTGGGTGCCGAAGCCGCTGGTCGAAGAAACCGTTAAGCTGCTGAAGAATGCCGAGGTGGCTTATCTTAAAGGTATCGGCCATTATCCAATGTTCGAGGACCCGTCGCTAACTGCAAAACTGGCTACTGACTTCTGCCGCAAGCATTCGATATTGAAGTGATCGGAGCTTAAGTGCCCGGCTCGTCGACGAACACCGGAAGCGAGGCCCGCTCAAAGCGGCCACTTGGGTATTGCCACCGGACACGTTCTTCTTCCGATAAGCGAGCGCGCTAGTAAGCTCGTTGCGGCGCTCCAGGGTGTCACGCGATTTGGCGTTGCTTTCTTTCTGTCGACTTGTGAACAGAGACGGGGTGTCTGGATCCAAAAGGGTGTTGCGTTTCCGTTCAAAATTCGCCTAGATATTTTCCTGAGCGCATCCGGGGGGATTCGTTCGACCGCCGCCGATGACGAAACATCAGCGGAGTGCTCTCGACTGTCAATAATTGGTCTCACTGAAGACAGACGCTATGATCTGGCCTAACTTCTTTATCGTGGGTGCCGCGAATAGCGGCACCACTTCGCTGTACAGTTATCTGAGGCAGCATCCCGACGTGTTTCTGCCGGCTCTCAAAGAGCCGCATTTCTTCGCCCAGATTAAGCCTTCGCACGAACAGCGCCATCTGCGGTCTCTCATCGGAGATCAGCAGGAATATCTGAAACTCTTCCGCAAAGCGAAGGGCTACAAGGCGATTGGCGAAGCAAGCCCCTCCTACCTGTGGGAGGCGAAAGCACCGTATCGAATCCATCGCGTCGTTCCGCACGCGAAAATCATCATCGTGCTTCGCGACCCGGTGGAGCGTGCCTACTCGCACTACCTGATGGACGTGCGCGAAGGCCTCCAGGACCTGTCATTCCACGACGCGTTGAAACAGGACTGGAGCCGAAGAGAAAAGGGTTGGAGCGAATCGCAGTTGTACATCGAGTTGGGCCTCTACGCGGAGCAGGTGCGGCGCTACCTTGAAGTCTTCGGGCGCGAACGGGTGTTAATTCTGAGTCTGGAGGAGTTGATAGCGTCGGCGCTAAACGGCAAATCGGTAGTGGCCGACGTTCTCCGATTTCTCGAACTGGACACCGCGTCGCTTTACAAGATTGACACCAGTCGTGTGGAGAACGGGTTCGCCGTCGCGCGATGGTCGTGGGCCAGGCGAATGGCGGGCGCGAACTGGGTGCGGCGCGCCGGACAGATACTGGTGCCCGTCAGCCTGGGGGCCAATCACACCGTCAAGCGGGTGGTCTTTCAGCGTTACTTCGTCAAAGTCGTGCCGAAACCTTCGATCGATGTGCGAGCCAAGGACTGGCTGCGCTCGATATACGAACCCGATGTGAGCGCGCTGGAGTCGCTCTTGGGTCGCGAGATGTCGGAATTGCGGCGCTCTTGGTAGGGCTCGCTGGCCGGGGTGGGATTCGCGAGCGTCCGGCGAAGTCCCCTGGCGGGAACAGATGACCCGGCCCGCTTTCCGTATATTTTCGGCCTTTGTATTAGCGCTGTTCTTTTTGGGACAGGGTATGAAGGCGCCATTCCAGAAAGACGACGAAGCGAGGCCCGCAGGCATAATTCTTGACATAGTCAGTCACAGCCACTGGCTAGTTCCCGCCGATCTCTACGGCGAGCCGACCCGAAAACCGCCGCTCTTTTACTGGATGGCCGCCGCGATCGCCCACGTGCGGGGCGGTGTAGTCGACGAACCGGGTGCGCGCGCGGTTTCGCTTCTGGCCGCTGCCGCTACGGCGGTTATTGTTGTCGAGGTCGCCTGTGCGCACTTCGGAGCAATCCCGGGATGGCTGGCATATCTCTTCCTGATGGGCACATACGGCTTCGCATCGCGAGCAGCCTTTGTGCGAACGGACATGCTGTTCACATTTTTTGTCTTCGCTGCGTATTGCGCGCTTTTCCCGCTGGCCGAAGGAGCAGAATCGACGCCGCGGGCGCTTGGGGCCGGCGCGCTGCTTGGGCTCGGAATCCTCACCAAGGGGCCGCTCGCGGTGGTTCTCTGCGCGGTCGGAGTGGGGATGTATTTCGCGTTGATGGGCCGCAATCCGTTGGGGCTCTGCTTCAAACGCTGGCCCTGGATCGTCCTGAGCGTCGCTCTGGCTATCGGCGCAGGCTGGTATATTCCCGCTTTCATCCGGGATCCCGGCCTGCTCAGGGTGCAGATCGTCGAAGAAAATCTAGGACACTTTCTTCCGGCGCGCCTTGGCGGAACGGGAGAAGCGACGCGGCCCTTCTATCATATGTGCCTGCGCTTTCTCGGCGCCACGCTGCCGCTGAATTTCTATCTGCCGGCGGTCGTTCCGATCGTCATGCGCGCACGCAAGTCCGGAGGGATGCTTCTATACCAATTCGGATCGCTACTCGCCATGCTTTGCTTCTTTACGATCGCCAGCGCCAAGCGTGACGACTATATCCTGTATGCAATCCCTCCGTTCGCCATCGTGATAGCGGCTCCGTTCGCGAGGGCCGCGGCCTCTGCCAATCGCGCCTCGGTTCGGCTCGCTGATATCGCAAGCACTGTGGCTGCGTTCGCGATGCTGCTGCTGGCGACGGTCGGATTCATTATATACGGACACACTGACTACTGTTTTCGGATCGCGGCCAGGATGCATCCAAGCGACACTGCGTACCTGCGTGCTTTTATAGCTGCGACGGAAGACCGCACCGTGAGGATCGAATTGACGCTGTTCGTAATCGCGATTACCTCGGTTTCGGCGCTTTACCTTGTCTTCAAGCAAAACGGCCGCGCTGCCGCTTTGAGTATCGCGCTGGCGGAACTTGCCGCTCTTAGCCTCTGGATCGGGCTGCTGACTCCCGGCTTCGCTCGACATCACACGCTGAAGGATTTCGTGCTGAAAGCCAAAGACCTCGCTGGCGATCGCGAGGTCGCAATCGCCGACGCGCGCAACTACGAGGTCTCTTACTATTTTGGGCGTGAAGTGCTGGCCTGGCCAAAGCCGTTTGCGACGAGTGAACGACCGCTTAATGCCGCTTACATGTTTGTCGGGAGCCGGGATCTCGATCGAATTCATGCGGACCTGCCACAGAGCTCAACCGTTCTCGAATCGGGCACGATCACCAATCGCGGTCGGATGCTGTTTCTGAGTGTCGACCGGCAGGCACAGCCCAGCGGATAGCTGACTGATATTAGTACGTCTAGAGAGGCGGGACTTAGAATAGAGTCAAGCCGTCACGCAGGCTCAGCGAGTTCTGCGGGTAGGTATTCGCAACCTGTCCGGCAAAGCGCATGAGCCGCCCGGCTCCGGGACTTGCAAATTGATCGCGAGTCTGGAAAAGGCGCCGGTGCCTTGCCGGTCTCGCTGCAGTTTTCTACGAAGTCGTGGGTTCGGTCAACTGGGAGAGATCGTCGCCATCGTTGAAGCGCGGAACGGAGTCCGCCACGTTACAGCCGCCGGCTAGCGCAACTTTTCCTCAGCGACCCACACGAGCGCGATGCTGCGGCGTCGATATGCGCCGGATTCTTGACATCTACGAGCGTTAGCGCTGCTCTCAACTCCTGGCCGCCGCAGGCGCGAAAGAGACGCGAGGAAGGATCGGTCAATGCCCGCTGCTTGCGTTTGCGCCGGAGTCGGTGGAGAAAGTTCTATGCACGAACGCCCGAAAAGTTTTCCGCATATCGTAACCCGGAGCGAAGGAGGAGTGTGAAATGAACGTCGACGATTTGGAAAAGCGGGTTCGACTAATCGAAGATGTCGAAGCGATCAAAAAGCTGAAGCATCAGTATTGCCACTACTGCGATGCCAACTATGATGCCGACGCGATCGCGGCCCTGTATACGGAAGATGCGATATGGGAAGGGAACGGGATCGGCAAATTCGAGGGACGTGAGACCATTCGGAAGTTTTTCAAGGGTGCTTCGAAATCTTTCAAATTTGCCGTCCATAACGTGATGAACCCAATCATCAACGTGCAGGGAGACCGGGCCACTGCCGAGTGGAAGTTGCTCCAACCCTGCACGGTGGATGGAAGGGCCGTGTGGCTGGCGGGAGTTTATAACGATGACTATGTCAGGGCGGACGGAAAGTGGTTATTCAAACATCTCCGAGTGAAGATTTTGTTTCTAACACCATACGAGGACGGCTGGGTCAGAAAGCAGTTCGTAGACGGCTTCAAAGGTTGAACGCTGCTAAGACCTGGGAACAACCCGGGACGGGAATAGTCGCGGAGAATGGTCGATGGATATCGGGATCTACGCTACCACGCATGGCATCGGTTATCGGGACGAGAACGACTTTTTTCTGAAGGCCGCTCCGCTGGAAGAAATGCGGCCGGTCAGAATCGCGCAGCTTGCCGAAGCAGCCGGTTTCCACTCGATGTGGTTTCCCGACCACGTTTGCATGCCGACCGGATCGAGCAGTGCTCACGTCGCCAACGCTTCGGGAAAGCGGGCCTACGAAGCGCGTCACAATATGCTGGATGCGGCGGTGACGATGGGTGCTGTGGCGGCCAGCACCACCACGCTCAAGTTGGGTACGAGCGTTCTGATCGCTCCATATCGAAATCCGCTGAGCGACGCGCGGCAGTTTGCCACGGTCGATCTGCTCTCCAACGGCCGTCTGATGCTGGGGGTCGGCGCCGGTTGGATGAAAGAGGAGTTCGACGTGCTGGGCCTGCCGTATGCTGAGCGCGGCGCGATGGCCAACGAGTGTATCGAGATTTTCAAGCGCTCGTGGACCGCTGACGTAGTGGACTTTCACGGCCGCTTCTACAACTTCGAGCGCGTCTCGATGGATCCGAAACCGCTTCAAAAACCGCGCCCGCCGATCATTTTTGGCGGCGTGGTGCCGGCCGGTGCACGGCGCGCAGTGCGCCACTGCGACGGGTTCTATCCGATTTTCCTCGATCCGCAGGCCGATCCGGATCGTTTCGCGCCGCTGCAGGACGAGATTCGGCGTGAGGCCGATCGGCTCGGACGCGATCTCTCGAAATTCTTTATGATGGCGGTCACCTCGGGGCGGCTGACGTCCCCCTCCGAGCGCCAGCAGGGAGGCGGGCCGCGCCCAATCTGCACGGGCTCCGCCGAGGACGTGCTGTCGGACCTTCAGCGCTTTGCGAACGCCGGCTATTCGCTGGCGGTGTTCATTCTCGATTGCTTCGGACGAGTCGAAGAACTGGAGGCGCAGATTCAGCGCTTCGGTGAGGAGGTAATCAAGCCCGCCAGGAGCATCAGGGCGACAGGCGGTTGGGCGAGCTCGCCCATCCCAGGATGATTCAATCTCTCAGCCGGGACGGGCTCGTCGCCGCCGCGTTATTCAGCGCGATCGCGATGCCGATTTGTGCTGCGGCGCGCCGGTCATGCTCGCGGAGCCGGCCGCGGGCGTCAGCGCTACCGCGGCTTCGGCGGTCAGCAGGAGAAAGGTGAGGGTCTCCTGCAGGTACAGGCTGACGGCCGCGTTGGAGTGGCTCGAATAGCCAATCGAAACGTCCTGACCTATATGTAGATCGAAGTCGCCGCCGCGTGTAGTGATGACAAAGGCCCCCGCGATCGCTGGGGCAAAAATGATTTCCTTGTTGACCAGGCGCTGAATGTGTTCGATCACCGGATATCCATGATCGCTGGTCTCGCTCAACGCGGTGTACGCGTCCGCTCCCAGGACTACCGAATAGGGACCGTTGACCCCGACGAGGCGCAACTGGCTTAGCGCCTCGGCGATTGCGTCGGGATACTCAACCACGTTAGCGGGCAGGGTCGCCACAGGATTGCTGGTTCCCTTACGGATGCCCTCGATGCCGCCCGCGGCGTAGCCTTCAAAGATCGCGCGGTCTTCCGCGAAGGCGATCCGCTTCGCCGCGTCTTTGAGCGGCTGCCAGTCGGAGTCGTTGGCGCCGCGCTCTACGTCGTCGATCGCGTGGCGCTCGAGCTGGAATGGCACTCGCAACTCCACCAGGCTTTTTACCTCGCGCTGACGGGCGATGATTCCCTCTCCCGGCGGATCGATATTGCGCAGATGGCCGGTGCCTATGGCGGCGAGGCCCACGCCGCCAGGGTTCTTGACGTCGACCACGCGGCGACCCGCGAGATAGCGCTTCAACGTGCGCGCAGCTTCTTGTTCGATTTGCGCCCAGGCGCCGTCAGAGATTGGAGCGAGTTCGCGATGCAGGTTATTCATCGTCATTCATCCTGGGCTTTTCCTTTGAGAGAACCTATGCCGAGCGAGCCGTCGGCTGACGGCGGGACGGGCGGTGAAACCGCGATCTCCGTTGCCTCGGGCGTCGAGTCCGCGACGGCGGGTGGGTCGGGTGTGACGGCCTCGAGGAACGTGAGCGAAGGGACGAAAAACAGGCCGCTGGTGACCGCGCGGCTGAAGTCCAGCAGCCGATCGTAATTGCCCGGCGGGCGGCCGACGAACATATTCTGCAGCATCTGCTCGGTGGTGCGCGGCGAACGGGCGTAGCCGATGAAGTAGGTGCCGAATTCGCCCTGGCCGGGCCGGCCGAACGCCATGTTCTCGCGGAGAATCTTGACCTCTTTGCCGTCCTCGACGATTGTCGTCAGCGCGCTGTGCGCGGAGGTCGGTTTGACCGCGTCGTCCAACTCAATATCGGAGAGCTTGGTGCGGCCGATGATCCGTTCCTGCACCTCCGTCGGCAGCGCGTTCCATCCGGCCAGATCGTGCAGATACTTTTGCACGATGACGTAGCTGCCACCTGCAAATGCGGGATCTTCCTCGCCCACCAGGGCAGCCTCCAACGCCGCTGCGTGCGTCGGGTTTTCCGTTCCATCGACGAAACCGAGCACATCGCGGAAATCGAAGTAGCGAAAGCCGTCGACTTCGTCGGCGAGCGAAACCGCGTCGCCCAGCGTCATCATGATCTGCGTCGCCAGCTCGAAACACAGGTCGTGGCGATCGGCGCGAATATGAAAGAGCAGATCGCCCGGCGTGGCGACGGCGTGGCGCGCGCCGGCGCGAATCTCGCGGAAGGGATGGAGCTCCGCCGGCCGCGGCGCGCCGAAGAGCCGGTCCCACACTTCGGATCCAAAGCCGAGGACGCAGGACAGGTTTCCGTCCAGGTCACGAAACCCCACGCCGCGAAGGAGCTTGGGCAAATCGGTGCATAGCGCCCGGACCTTAGCCACGCTCTCGACGCCGGGGTTCATCGTTACGACCAGAAAAATCGCGGCGCGGGTCAAAGGCGCAACGACGGTCTGCGGCGCGGGCGGCGTGGGATTGGTCGCCGCCATCGCGGTCGTCGAGCTAGCGTCAGGCATCGCGATATTTGTCCGGCATCGAGCGGCGGACTTTCAGAGGTAAGATTGGAGGTCGGATCGCACGCATCATCAATGTAAAAGCCGTTTTTTCTTCGCTCATCATGCCACGGGCGAGATTGAGAATCCAAACCCGCGCCGGTTCCGCGAGCCTCGTCGAAACTCTGGCGCTTCGCGGTCGACTGTGGACAAATGGGGTCAAGGCCGGCGCCGGCGCGCCGGCGGGGCGAGGGCGCCAACATATATCGGAGGAGCTGAATATGGATCTTGAGGCAATCGAACGGCGGCTGACCCGCCTTGAAGACATCGAGGCGATCAAACAGCTCAAGGCCAGGTACTGCGAAATCTGCGACGACGATCACAATCCGGAAAGGATCACTTCGGTGTTCGCCGAAGACGGCATCTGGGAGAGCGCCGAGTTCGGAACCGGCAAGGGGCACGCGGAAATTCGCAAACTTTTCCAGGGATTCCAGAAGCTGATCGAATTCTCGCAGCACAACATCATGAATCCGATCATCGAAGTTCATGGCGACCGGGCAACCGGCGAATGGTACTTCATGGGCCCTTTCAAGTTTCGCGCGGGCCAGCAAGCGCGATGGTTGGCGCTGCAATACAAGGACGATTACGTAAAGCTCAACGGCCAATGGAAATGCAAACATTTGCGGGTCAACCTCAGGCTCTCGGCTCCTTATGAGGAAGGCTGGGCCAAACAGCTGATCGCCCCGCTCAAGTAGAAAGCCGGATCAACGATGGAGGAGGCCACCATGTCGACGACGCGTCCGTTGGAATTCGACGGAATCGATCACGCAGTTCTGCGGGTGACGGACATCAAGCGCAGCCTGGACTTCTATGTGGGCGTGCTTGGACTCAGCCTGGAACGGATCATCGAGGACATCGGTATCTACCAGCTTCGATGCGGCCGTAACCTGATCGACCTCTGCGTACTTCCCGCGGGCGCCGCGCTCGGCCAGGGAATGCAGCGCGGCATCGATCATCTGTGTCTGATGATCCGCGGCGATATGAACGAGGTCGTCGAATATCTCGTGAAGCACAAGGTTGAAACGGCTTCGCCCGTCCGCGAACTATACGGGGCGACCGGGTTTGGCACCTCGATATATATTCTCGATCCCGACCAATACATGATCGAGCTCAAAGCCAACTATTCTCAATACCCGGTCAAAGTCACTGCGGCGCAAGCGATGGGCAGCATGACCCGTCCGCCGAAATAGAACGGGTCCTTGACGCAGGCGGGCAAGCTGCGTAGGTATTGCGAAGAATCGATGCCGCAGCGGCGGGCCGTCCCGAATGATTGAGCGCGGGCATTGATTGCGGGAAGGATAGCGCGATGCAAAAGAACCCCATTCCGATGGAATGGTATATTGCCTTTCTGGCGGCTCTCACCGTCCCGCTCTCGGTTTACGCCAACCTGCCGATGTGGGCAACTTACGTCACCTGGGCCGGAGCATTCCTGGTCGGCCCGAACGAGGCCATCCGCAAGCTCTATCCGACCCTGATCGTCGGCACCGTCTCGGGCGTGATCTTCTTCACGCTGGCCTTTACGCTCGACCCGATCGTAGGCTCGGTCGCGCTCACCAACAGCGTTCTCGTTTTCGCGATGACGCTCGGTCTGCTCTATCTTGCGCGGATACCGGTCTTCGCGCTGGTTCCGGGAATCTTTTTCGGCTTCACCTGCTACGTGGGCATTGCGCTGGCAGCGCACGTGAGCACGATATCGGCGCTATTCGTTCCCTGGGTGTATGCCACCATAACGCTGCTCCTTGGGCCGCCCCTGGCATGGCTCAGCGTCGCGCCATACTTGCCGCGCGAACCTCAGGCCGAGGTTCCGTCGGCTGGGGCCGTCGCGCCCGCCGAGAATCTGTAGCAGCAGGCGCAGGATCGCGAATTGGGCGCGCGTTACCGCGGGTTCGTGAAGCGGTAATCGATTCGGGCGGCCACTTCGCCGTTCTGTTTCCTTAGACTGGAACTTATGACGATGAAGACCATCGGGCCGCTGCGGCCGGTCTTCTCGTAAATCTCTTTAATCTGAGAAATCGTCGTCAGCGAGTCCCCAGCCCGAATCGGCGTGAGGTATTCGACGTCGATTCCGGCCAGCAGTCGGCGCGTATCGAATTGGGGGTAATGGCGGAAGATATTTTCGCCGTCGCCGAAGATCGCGGCCAGCGACGGCGGCGCCACGATCCCGCCATGAGGGCCCGCGCTTGCGACCGCGGGATCCGTGTAGAGCGGATTGGTTTCGCCGATCGCGGCGCAGAAGTCCGCGATCAACTCGCGCGTGATCGGAATCGGGGTTGCGGATTCGAAGACTCGGCCGTCGCGTATTGAAGCGTAATCGGTCATATCCGCTGCTCAATACTTTGCGATTATCTCGCGGCTGAATTCTTCGATCATTTCGCACCCCTTCGTCACCACCTGGATCGCGACCTGCGTGATGCCCGCGGCCTCCAGGGCCCTTAGGCGTGCGATTATTTCATCGGCGGTGCCCGTCAGAGTGGTGGCGCGAATGAAACCCTCGTCGAGGTATTTTTCTTCGCCCGGCTTCAGATAAATGAGATGTCCTTCGTGAACTTCGAGGTAGCGGCGGTCCTCGGGCGTTTTCATTTTCGCGACGTAATCGTCGCGATAACGCTCCCACAGGCCACGCGGCATCCACGGCGGCGTGACCGCGGACTGCTCCCACATCGCATGCAGCGGAACGATCGCGCGCGGTCCCACCCGCTCGATTACCCGCGGCGAAGCGGCAGACTCTCCTGGCTTCAGCACGCAGCCCGTGGTCATCGACATTATCGGGAAGTTCGCAAGGCTGCGCCCGGTGCGCTCTGCGCCGCGTCTTAAATGGACCAGGTCATTGCGAAGCCGTTCCGGACTGGAGAGGGTGGTGATCCATCCGTCGCCCAGTTCGCCCGCGAGCTCGATCGCCTTGGGGCCGTTGGCCGCGATGTGAATCGGAATAGGGTCCTTTATATTGATGTAGCCGCGGTCGGGATGCAGGAAGCGAGTCCATCGCTCGCGCTCGCCTTCGTGAAACAGTACCTCGTCGCCGCGAAGCAGCGTCCGGCAGCTCTGTACGTAATCGCGAAAGCGTCCGAGCGGCACCGGCGGCAGGCCCATCGTGTTGCGTCCGGTGAATCCGGTGCCAATACCCAGCATCGCGCGTCCCGGCGCGAGTTGGTTGATGGTCGCGATCGAATGAGCGGTCACGGGCTCGATGCGGTTTGACGGGATCGCGACGCCGGGGCCGAGTTTGATTCGTTTGGTGTGCTCGGCGGCGAGCGCCAGGCAGACGAAGACGTCGCTATAGAGCAACTGCGAATCGTAAAACCACGCGTGCGTGAATCCATGGTCTTCGGCGATCGCGAGATCCTTCCACGCGTCGGGACGGGCCGGGTATGCGATTGCGAATTCCATCATGTCTCCTGACCGCGGTCGAAAAGACTAGCGGCCTTTGAAAGCGGCCTCGCGCTTTTCCAGGAAAGCGGAAATCCCTTCGTGCTTGTCCTCGGAGCCGTAGATAGTCGTAACCAAAAAAGTTTCGAACTCCACTCCGGAGGCGAGGTCCATCTGCATCCCCTGGCGCACCGCCCGCTTGATCAGCGCGTGGCTGAGCGGCGCGCGTTTTTCGTAGACCGCCGCCATCCCGCGGGCTTCCTTAAGCGCCTCGCCCGTAGGCACGAGACGGTTGACGAGCCCAATGCGGTGCGCCTCCGCCGCGCCGATCGTTTCGGCCGAGAACATCAACTCGAGCGCCTTGGCGATGCCTACGATGCGCGGCAGGCGCTGAGTGCCGCCCGCGCCCGGCACGGTGCCGATGCGCGAGCTGGTGATGGCGAAGCTCGCACTTTCGCCAGCGACCCGTATGTCGCACGCGAGCGCCATCTCGCAGCCGCCGGTCATGCAAAAACCTTCGATCGCGGCGATCACCGGCTTGCCCAGCTTCTCCAGCGTCGCGTTGAGTTGATGCCAGCGACCGAAGTACTCGGCGCCGGCGGCCGCCGATTTGACCGCCAGCGCGTCGTTGAGATCGGCGCCGGCCGAGAAGTAGTCCTTGCCGCCGGTGATAATCAGGGCGCGCACCGCGGGCTCGGCTTCGGCCTGCAGCGCCGCCGCGATTAATTCCTCCATCATCTTTAGGTCGACGGCGTTGCGCCGCTTTGGCCGGTCGAGCGTGACGATGAACGACGGACTAACCTGCTGCGTGAGTATGGTTTCAAAGCCCATTTGCGCTTGCCTCGTCCGTGCAGCTTACCAAGAGCACGGGAACCTTTGAAATTCATTATCAAGGTTGCTACGGGTCTCTGATGCAAACGGAATTTCGAGAGATGCTTTTATGAGCCGGCTGACCGAGCGCCAGATTGCGATTCGCGACATGACGCGCGAGTTCGTGCGTAAGGAGGTAAGCCCATTCGCCGCGCAGTGGGACCGTGACGCGACGGTGCCGCTCGAGACGCTGCGCAAGATCGGCGCGCTGGGACTGTTCGGCGTGTGCATTCCGGAGCAATGGGGCGGGAGCGGCGCGGATTTCACTTCCTACGCGCTGGCGACCGAGGAACTCGCGTATGGCGACGCAGGCGTGTGCAACATGGTCAGCGCCAGCAACTCCTACGGCTTCAAAATTCGCGACTTCGGCACGCCGGAGCAGAAAGAGCGCTACCTGCGGCCGGTGGCGAGCGGGCGCGATCTCGGCTGCATGCTCCTCACCGAGCCGCAAGCCGGATCCGACGCGGCCAATCTGCGCACCCGCGCCACGCGCCGCGGCGATCATTTCGTGATCAATGGCACCAAGTCGCTGATAACGTCGGGGCGCTCTGCCGCTTTCGCGGTGGTGATCGCGGTGACCGATCCTGACGCAGGCAAGCGCGGCATCTCGGCCTTCCTGACGCGCACCGACGAGCCCGGTTACAATGTGCTGCGCGTCGAGCACAAGCTCGGCCATCGCAGCAACGACACCTGCCAGATCCAGCTCGAGAATCTCGAGGTTCCGGCCGAGAACCTGCTTGGCGAGCCGGGGCGCGGACTGAAGGTCGCGTTTTCCGGCCTCGACAGCGGGCGGATCGGCGTTGCTGCGCAATCGATCGGCGTCGCGCGCGCCGCGTTCGACGCAGCGTTTGCCTATGCGCGTGAGCGCGAGGCGTTCGGCAAGCGGCTGACAGAGCATCAAGCGATATCATTCAAGCTCGCCGAGATGGCGACCGAGATCGAGGCGGCGCGCCAGATGTGCCGTCACGCGGCCGCGCTCAAGGAGGAACAGGTGCGATGCATCAAGGAGGCGTCGATGTCCAAGCTGTTCGCCTCTCAGATGTGCGAGCGCGTGTGCTCGGCGGCGATTCAGATCCACGGCGGCTATGGTTTCATCAATGACTATCCGGTCGAGAAATTCTACCGCGACGCGCGAGTCTTTCAGATTTACGACGGTACCAACGAGGTGCAGAAAATCCTGATCTTCCGGGAACTCGCGGCGGGACATTGAGCGGAGACTGTGCTCTCACACCTGTTCATACCGAGCCCACTTTGGATAGAATGAATTGTGGGAGCATCGAATGGCTGAACCACCGGTCGAATACATCAGAAGCATCACCAGGCAATACGCCAAGCTCGGCTACAAGCCCTACGGTTGGGTTTATAATACGGACGCGCCGCCGTGGCAGCCGCTCCGCAAGCCGATCAAGCAGTGCCGCGTGGCGCTCGTCGCCTCGGGCGGAATCTATCGCCACGGCCAGACAGCTTTTCATTCCAAGGACGACACCAGCCTGCGACTCATCCCTGCGGACGTTCGAACGGAGGATTTGCGCACCTCGCATTTCGCTTACGACCAGACCGACGCGCGCAAGGACCCCAACGTGGTGTTCCCGATCGACACGCTGCGCGGACTGGTGCAGGAGGGATTCATCGGCGGACTGACCGAACACGCCATCACCTTCATGGGCGGCATCTATTCCTCGCGCCGCGTCCGCGAGGAAACGGCGCCGGCGATTACAGAGCGGCTGGTGGCTGAGCGCGCGGACCTCGCGCTGCTGGTGCCTGTTTGACCCGTGTGTCATCAGTCCGTTGGACTGATCGCACGCCACGCAGAGGCGGCAGGCTTTCCCACGATGACGATGAGCAGCGCGCTGGACATCACGCGCGCCGTGAATCCGCCACGAGCGGTCTTCAATGATTTTCCGCTCGGGCATACGGCGGGCAAGCCGCTCGATCGCCGGCTTCAGCGCGAGATCATGATCGAAACGCTGAGCGCGTTCGAAACCATGCGGACGCCGGGCTCGATCAAGATGCTTCCGTTCGAGTGGAGCGCCGATCACTCCTGGAAACATGCCGGCGCCGGCGAGAGCGACAACCGCACCGAGCGCACCGAAGAGCCCACGTACCAGACCGAGGACGACAAGACTGCGGCCGCGGAAGGCAAGCTCGCCGAGGAGTGCATCGCGTGCTCCAAGTGGTCGCCGGACGCCGGTGCGCGCCGCTCGGCGGGCTGAGAATCGGTCCGTAGCTCGATCGCTGCTAAAGCAAACCCGCAGGCCATGAGCGGGAGCAAACGCGTCGCGACCGCTTTCATTCTCTCGTGCGCGATTTACCTGACGCCGCTGGTCGGACCGCACGCCGTCTTCTTCCTCGGCGAAGTCCTCTGGAGGGATCTTGATCACGCGCTGCGGGGTGGCGGCGACCGCGACCTCGCTTGGATTGCAACCGACCTCGGCGTAGCCCTCCTTACACAGCTCGTCCTGCTTCTACTCCTCCATCGGTTGCTGCGCCGGCCGAGCTTGTTTCGCAAACTGTGCATCGGCCTGAGTGTCGTTTCAGCAGTAGTGGTCCTGAATTACGCGTACATGTCGGCGATCCCGAGCCGCTTTCTTTTCCAGCCCGATACCGCGCTCGAACGCGACACGTGGCCGCTTCAGTGCGCGGCGCACAAGGTCTGGATACCGCAGATCGCCTCTGCGCCCACGCTGTTGCGCGGTGCGCCGATCTGGGTCGCGGAGGTCTATCCGCCGAATCGATACGGCCTGTTCGAAGCCGCGAACTGCAGCGTGACCCCGCTATCGCTTGCGCAGTCGGCGGCCGGGTACGTGACTTACGTCGCCGGCACTCACGCGCTCTGCCTGTCGGCGCCGCCGCCGACCGCGCATCAGAGCTGGTTCGTATTCGATGCCGCATCAGGCACGAAGACGCCGCTCGGGCAGGGTCTGGTGGACCAGGGCCAGTTTCCGATTCTCTCGACCGATGGCGGTTCTGTGGCATGGTTGCGGCCGGTCGCGGGGGCGACGCCGCCGACTCAACTCGAGGCGGTGGTCCGCCGGGTGGGAGCCGGCGACGCAGCTGTCGTGAATCTTTCGGCGGTTGCCATGGGCGGGATCGTACAGCTCGTCCAGCTCGACACGAAGGCGCGCGAGCTTATCGTGGCGCGCGGGCTGAGCGAGCTTTTTTGGATCGGCTTCGACGGGCGCGTGCGCCGGACCCTGCCGAAGCCCGCGCTCGTTGAACCGCAGCCGCAGACCTTTCGCCTGGTCGCGGATGGATGGGTCGCCTGGGATGCCTACCGGGACAACGAACCTTATCGCGTCGCATGGTCGCTCCCCAGCGGCAAGGGAAATCTCCGCGTGCCCAAAGGCCGGAGTATCACTTCGCTGGCTGTGAGCCCCGACGCGCGCTGGATCGCGGTGAGCGTCACCAGCGGCATTTCAATTGGCTCGACGCCGGACGCCGTTTTCGTAATTCGCGCCGCCGATGGTGCGGAGGTCTTCCGCAAGTACCTGCCCAAGTACACGCGCTCAAGCGTAGCCTTCCCGGATTCGGGCCGTTTCGTGTACACCAACCTCGAAGGGGTGAACGTCCTCAAGATTCAGTAAGTCGCGGCGGCGCTTTCCCGCTGGCGCGGCAGATGTGTTAAACGTACGGAATAACCGGGCCGGAACAGGCGCGGCACAAAAACAGCAAAGTAGAGGCGTCCATGAAAATCGGCGTTTTGGCCTTCACTAACGAAGAGACTCCCGACCCCGCGACCGTCGCGCGCAAATGCGAGGAGGTGGGTTTCGAGTCGCTGTTCTTTCCTGAGCATCCGATCATTCCGGTCGAGCATCGAACGCCCTATCCGCTCGGTGACGGCAAGATTCCGGAGCCCTACGCGCACATGCCCGATCCGTTCATCACGCTGGCGCTGGCCGCATCCGCTACCAAGCGCATCCGGCTGGGCACGGGCATCTGCCTGGTCCCCGAGCGCGATCCAATAATGCTGGCCAAGGAGGTCGCCACGATCGATTACTATTCGGGCGGCCGCTTCATTTTTGGTATCGGCGCCGGATGGCTGGCGGACGAGACCGAAATCATGGGAGTCGAGTTCAAGAAGCGCTGGGAAGTCACGCAGGAATACGTGATGGCGATGAAGGCGCTGTGGACCGAAAAGGAGCCGAGCTTTTCCGGCCAGTACGTGCGCTTCCCCAAGGTCAAGTCCTATCCCAAGCCGCTGCAAAAGCCCCATCCGCCCATCCACCTCGGGGCCGGCGGCTTCGGCCCCAACCTTCGCGCACTCAAGATGACGGTCGCCTATGGCGACGGATGGGCTCCGCTGGGGCTCAGTCCGGAGCAACTAGCCACCGAACTCGCCCGCCTGCGCACACTATGCGCGGAGGCCGGGCGCGATTTCGCAAAGATGGAAATCTCCATCTACACCGACGCCGGAGCGGGTGCGGCGGCCCATCAGGTCAGCGATGAGACGGCGCGGCGGATGGTGCGCGAATATCAGGAAGCGGGCGCCCATCGGATGATTTTCCTTGCGCGCCAGCCGGGCAACGAGTTTCTGACCGACCTCGAGCAGATAGCGCGCAAGTTCATCGCGCCGGGCTGAGCCCCGAGCGCCTCAGGCCGCGGCAAAAATTTCCTCGAACAACGACGCCATCGCCTTCCACGATCGCTCGTCGGCGGACTTGTTGTAAGAGATTCCCGGCGCGCCGACCTTGTCCGCCTCGGGATTGGTGAAGCTGTGCACGGTGCCGGCGTAGCTGATGATCTGCCAGTCCGCCTTGGCCTTGGTCATCTCGTCGGCCAGCGCGTTGACCTGAGCGACCGGCACGAACGGATCGTCGGCGCCGGTGCAGACCAGAATTTTCGCCTTGATCTCGCCCGCGGCGGGACGCTGTGTCTGCAGGCCGCCGTGAAACGACACGACGCCTTTGAGCGGCGCACCGTCGCGCGCGAGCTCCAGCGAAAGAGTGCCGCCCATGCAGTAGCCAATCGAGGCGAGACGGCTCGGATCGACCTGCGGCAGCGAGGCGAGCTTGTCCAGCGCGGCGCGGGCTCGCGCGCGGGACTTCGATGGGTCTGCGAAGAGCGCGGTCGCGCGTTTGATCGCTTCCTGAAGATCGCTTAGCTGGAGGCCGTCACCATATGGGTCACCGGCCAGCGCGACGTAGCCGAGTTCGGCCAGCCGCTCCGCGCGCCGTTTGGCCTGTGCGCCCAGGCCGAAGGCCTCCGGCATCACGAGCACGCCCGGGCGCCGGCCCGATTTTTTATCATCGAACGCGAGAAATCCGCGCAGAGTGACGTCGCCGTCGCGATATTCGAGGCTTTCCGTTTTCATATCAGTCAGTCCCTGAGCTCCTTGTTGTAGTGATGTCTTTTTTCTAGCTTCACTTCGGGGATTTTGCCAATCCCCTCGCGTGAGCTGCTACGGCAGGATCGCGAACGCGCGCGCCGGAAAGCCCAGCCCATGCTCCGGCTTGGGCCAGCTTACGACGATCAGGGCGCCGGTGGCCGGGACCTTGTCCAGGTTGGCCATCACCTCGATCTGCCAGTGGCCGTGTTTGAGCAACCATGCCTCGGATTTGAGGTCGTCTGTCGCGTCGGTGTCCATCGATTCGTGACCGTTCGCCACGATTCCGCGCTGCTCGTAGAGAAAACGGATCGCGTCGAGCGACCACGCCGGGAATGGAGCGCGTTTGAAGTGCTGCTGATTAGTCTCCCAGTCCTTGTACATGTCAGTGCGGAGCGCGGCGAAGGAGCCCGCCGGCACCCGGCCGTGGCGATGCTCCCAGGCCTTGATGTCGTCGACGCTGAGCGCGTGATTGGGCTCCGTCTTGAGTATCGGCGTCATATCGAAAACCTCCAGCGGCAGGATCATCTGCTTGAGCGGGATCTCGTCCATCGTCTTGCCGTTGGGATCAAAATGCGCGGGCGGGTCGACATGCGTGCCGTACTGCCCGACCATCGAGTAGAAGAACACTCGGAACCCGTCCTTCTCGATTGTGTAAGGGCGTCCGGTTTCGGGATCCGAGGCCGCCGAGAAAGTCGCCGGGCCGAACCCTTTCCATACCGGCGTCAGCGGGCTGAACGAATGGGTCAGATCGACGAACTGCTTCGACGCAATGATCCGGTACGCGTCGGCGAGCGACCCCGCAGGCGATTCTGCCCGCGAGTTCGCCTGGAATTTTTCCTGGGCTATCGCAACGGACGGTGCGGTTTGCACAAGCGCGAGCGCGAACAACGCGTCCGCCAGTATCCAGCCGAGGAAATTTGCCAGTCTTCTTTTCACTCGAAACCTCCCGCGCCATCCCGGGCGATCGATTTACGACGATAAGCGCCGATGCCCCGCGAATATCGCGCCGATCTTTGCCTTTTTGCCCGACTTACAGGATAAGGACTCTTCTATAACATCACTGTTCCGGCAGACAGGAGGGAGCTATGGCGGCCAAAAAGAAAAAAGTCGCTAGCGGAGGCGGCAAAATGAGTACTCCGAAGGCGCGCCGGGTAACCGTTTCGCCCGCGCGAAGGCGAAACGTCGATCCCGGGTGGGCGTGGGACGACCGTCTGCCGCTTTCCCAGGCCAAGCAGATCGGCAATACGATTTATGTCTCCGGGCAGATTGCCTACGATTCAGATGGCAAGCTGGTCGGCGAGGGCGACATGAAAGTGCAGACCCGCCAGGTCTTCGACAACATCAGGGATGTGCTCGAGAGCGCGGGCAGCAGTCTCAAGGATATCGTCAAGATCACCACTTACATCACCGACGGTTCGAAATTCATGGACATGCTCGCGGTGCGGAGCGAGATCTTCGGCAACGATCCGCCCGCGAGCACCGCGGTGGTGGTTGCGGGGCTGGCGTTTCCCGCGCTGCTGATCGAGGTCGAGGCGATCGCGATAACAGGCGCGTAAGAGTCATACGGACCGCAGGAGATTGGCATGTTTCTCGAGCTTACCCCACAACAGCAGCGCATCATCGCCATGGCCAAGGAGCTTGCGCAGGAGTTTGCGCCGCGCGCGGAGCAACACGACCGCGAAGGCAGTTTTCCGTTCGAAAACATCGCGCGCCTGAAGGAAACCGGCTACACCACGCTGACCACGCCGAAAGAGTACGGCGGATGGGGCGCCGATCCGTTTACGTTCATCCTGGCCCAGGAACAGCTCGTGCAGGGATGCTGCGCCACCGGGTTTGCGATCAACATGCATCTCAACTCGGTGAGCTTCTATGCTCCGTTCATGACCGCGGCCCAAAAGGCGCTCTACCTCGAGAACGTCGGGCGCAAGCAGATGCTGCTCAACGGATTTTACACCGAGGGCGGCGGCGCGCGGTCGATCCTTTCGCCCAGCACCAAGGCCCGCAAGGTGCCCGGCGGCTACAAACTCAACGGGCAGAAGGTATTTTGCACGCTCTCGCCGGCGGTCGATTACTTCGGTATCAGCACCTCGCTCGAGGGCTACAAGGGATCGGCGTCTGGCGGATGCGTGTTCCTGATTCCGCGCGACACGCCCGGTCTGGAGGTGGTCGAAACCTGGGACGCGATGGGGATGCGCGCGACGGGCAGCCATACGATTATGATTCGCGACGTTTTCGCGCCGCAGGATCAGTTGATCGGAGAAGAGGGGCACTTTTTCGAGGAGTTCGTCAAAGTTGCGCACTGGTATTGCCTGTCCTTCTCCGCGGTCTACCTCGGGATTGGTCAGGCCGCGTACAACTACGTGCTGGAATACGCGCGCACCCGCAAACTGCAGAAGACCGGGCAGTTGGTGGGCAGCTTGCCGGCGACCCGCTTCGCGCTCGGCGAGATGCACAATCGGCTGGAGGCCTGCCGCACACTCATCTACAGCCTCGCGCGCGAGATGTCGGAGGGACGGACCTACGGCGAGCGTCAGGTGATGACGATCGAGACGCTGCGCACGTTCGTGGCGGAGAACATGCTGGAGGTGGCGAATCTGGCGACCCGTATCGCGGGCGGGCAGGGCTATCTCAAGGGCAATCCGCTGGAGCGCTATTTCCGCGACCTACGCTCGGCGCCATTGCATACGCTTAAGCGCGATGAAGTGCTGGAGATGATCGCCGCGGCGGAACTGGGATTCGCCTAAGCCGGAATCGCTTCCGGGACCCCATCCGGCACTGCGGCTCCCGGCCGTATCGGCGCCACCCGAACCGGCAGAATGACCAGGCTCATGCCGTGCATCTGGAGCGACTGCAGCAGGTCGAGCGCGGTGTGATTGTGCAAAAAGCGGCTCATGAAGCCGTTGAGGTCATCGCCGAAAACCAGTTGTCCCGCAAAGAACACGGAATGCCGGAACTCGCGCGCGACCTCGAAGCATAGCCCGCGGAGCTCCAGCACCACGTCGGTCCCGATCGCGGCTCGCAGTTCGGCATGGAAGCCCAGGTCCGCCGCGAGCCGGCAGTACTCCTGCAGGTCGTCGGTGATCCCGGCCTCGAGTTGCTGCAACTCCTCGGGGCCCTTGAAGAGCGCCGAGTCGACCTCGCCCACGGAGATGAAGACGACGTTGCGGAACTGATTGGGGAAGAGGTTCGCGATGCTGGTGAGCGTCGCCAGGCCGAGTCCGTTAAACCCGCTGACCATCAGGACCGCGGTGGGCAGGGCGGGATCGCGCGGCGCGGCCTCCTTGGCCGGCGCGTCGAAAATTTGCGGCAACACTTCGACCTCGAGCTGCTCGATCGCGCGCTTGACGCGCTCGTAATGGCGGCGGACCAGATAGCAGGCGGCGGCGACCCCGCCGGTCATCGCAATGGTTATCCATCCGCCCTGGTTGAATTTCAGCGTGACCGTGAGGAACAGGATGGTCGCCGTGAAAAGGCATCCGATGCCATTGACCAGGAGCTTGCGAACCCATTTCGGCTCCGTGGCGCGCGCGTTCCACCACAGCCGGCTCATCCCGAGTTGCGAAAGCGTGAAGGTCACGAACACGTTGATCGCGTAAAGCACGACCAGCACGCTGACCTCGGCGTGGGTCTGAGAGAGAATAACCGCCGCCGCAAGGCCCATCGCCAGCACGCCGTCCTGCGTGACCAGGCGCTCGCTCAGGCTGGCAAACCGGCGCGGCACCCAGCGGTCGACCGCCATCGTGGCCAGCACCTGTGGCCCGCCGACGAAGCCGGTCTGGGCCGCGACAAACAGCAGCGCGCCCTCGCTCAGCAAGGTGAAGGTGACGACCCAGGGGCCGAGGCTGAGTCCTCCGACGCTCCATTGGGCGGTCAGCTTTTCGAACAGCACCGCATTGAGCGTCCTGCCGTGTTGCGGTTCGACGCCCTCGAGCAGGTACGCGATCAGAATGCCGCCCGCGATGAACGCCAGCGACACGGCCATGTAGATCATCGTGCGCTTGCCGGTGGCAGCCTTGGGCTCGCGCAGGATTGGCAATCCGTTGCTGACCGCCTCGATTCCCGTGTAGGTTCCGGCGCCCATGCTGTAGGCGCGGAAGAACACCACCGCGAGGCCGAACACTCCGAGCGTGCCGAAGCCGTCATGGACCTGGCGGATGGCGTTGCCGGCGATCGCGGGCAGTTCGCCTTCGCGGGCGACCAGCGCGTAAACCACCAGCAGCGTGTGCATCAGGACGAACGAGATGAAAATCGGCAGCAGCGTGAGCACCGATTCCTTCACCCCGCGCAGGTTCATCCCGACCATCGCGAGCACCACCGCGATGCAGATGTACATCCTGAAGGGCTGCCATTGGATCGGCAGGAAGCTGAAGATCGCGTCGGCGCCGCTGGCGATTGAGATCGATATTGTCAGCACGTAGTCGACGATCAGGGCGCATCCCGAGATTAGGCCCGCCTGGCGCCCGAGCAGCTTGGTCGCGACCAGGTATCCGCCGCCCCCGGTGGGAAACTGGTCGATGGTCTGGGAATACGACGCCGAGATGATGAATACGGTCAGCGCCATCAGCAGCGCTAGGAATACGGCGAGGTACTGATGCGGACCGAGCGCGATGAACGCCTCTTCAGGGCCATAGCAGGACGAACTAAGGCCGTCCGAGCCGAGGCCCACCCACGCCAGGAAGGCGACCAGCGACATCGAATGAAAGATCGCGGGATCTTTGACGCTGCGCGGCGGGCCGATGAAAACCTTGGCCAGAGTGCGCTTGTCTCTGACGGAGTCAGTCTGTGATGCCATTGGCGCTATCGCCTGCCAAGAAAAACCAGCCCCGCGAAGACCGCGATCAGTACTATGAAACCACCTGCGACTACCAATGCATGCTTGAAGTGTTCCATTTCGGGACTGATCGGCTTGAGGCTTTTCGCGCGGCCTTCCAGCCTCACGCTCGATGGGTTGCGCAAGTCCTCCAGCATCGCCGCTGCGTTCGGGTAACGGCTCAGCGGCCGGCGTTCGATTGCATGAAGGATTATCTCCTCGATATGCGGATCGATTTCGGGTTTGAAGGCGCTCGGCGGCCGAGGGTCGGATTCGGCCTTCGCACGCATCGCGCCATAGACATCGAGACCGGCGAATGGCACCGTCCCGGTGACCATCTCGAACAGGATTGTGCCCAGCGCATAGATGTCGCTGCGCGCGTCTCCCCGCTGTCCGCCAACCTGCTCGGGAGACATGTAGTCGGGTGTTCCCAGAGTGGACGACTTTCCCGCGAAGGTTAGCCGCCGCGACCATTTGTCTAGCGCGATTCCGAAATCCATGATTTTTATCTCGCCGTTGGCATTTATCAGGATATTTTCCGGTTTAAGATCTCGATGCACGACGCCCTCACGATGGATGTAGATCAACGCTTCGCAGAGCTGACGGACGTAACTGAGGGCGAGTTGGATCGGAAGCACCACCCCGCCGCGCATCTTCGCGCGCAGTGAATTGCCTTCGAAGTATTCCATCGCGATATAGACGCGGCTCTTGCGCCGCGGAGCGAGGATCTTGATGAGGTTGGGATGGTCGAGCCGCTGCCCGATTTTTTCCTCGCGTTGAAAGCGGCTGTAGAAAATCGGATCGCTTTCGAATTGCAGGTACGGAATCTTCAAGACCACCGAGTGACCTCCCAGTCCGTCGATCGCCTTAAAGATCGAAGCCATTCCGCTGCGCGCCAGGACTTCGACCAACCGGTACTGATCGAGTCTGTCGCCGACACTGAGTTCGCGCATCTTACTGGTTTGCCACCCTCTAGAGGGTGACGCGGCCGCGCACGCGCTGACCAAGCGCGGAGATCTTCTCAGGCCTGGACTGAAGCGCCGTCATGCCCCTGGGCCGAACAGGCTGCGAAGCCGTTTGCGCCATCCTCCCGCTTTAGCTGGTTCGGATTGACGGTGCGTCGTTGCGATCATCCGGAATACCGCGCAGGTAAGGTCGTCGTCCGGGCCGCGCTTATTAGCCGTACCGACCAGCGACCGACAGGCGGCTACTGCGTCGAGGCCGCGGCTCAAGCGCTCGATTTCACGGTCGCGCAGAACATTGTACAGACCATCGCTGCAGACTATCACGCGATCGCCCTGGAGCAGCGGAATCGAAATCTTCGCGACCGAGACGATCAACTCATGGCCGAGATTGCGCAGCAGGATCGAGCGCTCGGGATGGTCCCTGGCGTTCTCGGCGGTCATCAACCCGCGCTTAATTTGTTCCGCGACCATGGTGTGATCCTGTGAGATTTGCGTAATCTGTTTTCGCCGGGCGAGGTACAACCGGCAATCTCCCACGTGCGCCGCGTTGAGTATTCCGTGGTCCACGACTACCGCCGTCAGCGTGGTCGCCATCCGCCTCAGTTCCGGTACCGAGAGCGCCTTATTGTAAAGCTCAACGTTCGCCCGCTGAACGGCCCGATAGAGCCGCTTTGCGGCGCCCCATTCCACCGGGCTTTCGCGGTACGCTTTTAATGTCACCTCGATCGCCATCGCACTGGCGATCGCGCCGCCATCGAATCCGCCGACGCCATCGGCCACCGCAAATACTACTGTATCGGGCCTTTCGATAAAGTGACCGCAGGAATCTTCATTGTGGGGGCGGCCATTGCCGACTTCCGAAAGGAGCGCGAGATCAAACTCGGATTCGGTCACGGTCGGCGAATCCAATAAATTGTCCATCTATTAGTGGGTGAGGTGCGGGATAGAGGTTTGAGATATGAGCAGACCGGCCTCACGAAACTGGAGGCCGGTCCGCTCAGCTTGAATACGATTTGAGTAAAAGCAGCCCCGAAGATCCCTCTGACTGCGGTCAGGCGGCCTTCCGCTTTTTTTCCGATCGTGCGAAAGTGCGCCGTCCGATCGGCACTTCATCGATGGTCTTGGGTGCGCCGTCGTCTCCGGTGACAACATATTCCGGATAGGCCGGAAATCCATGTTCATGCAGATCGAGACCTTCGATCTCGCCTTCGGTCGAGACGCGGAGCGTTCCGGTGGCCTTGACCGCATACATCAGAGCCATCGCGGCGACGAAGGTTGCGATCGTGATGGAAAAGCTGCCAATCGCCTGCGCTTTCAGCACGCCGAATCCTCCGCCGTAAAAGAGGCCGGTGACGACACTGCTGACGTCGGCTCCGGTCGGCGTAGGCGCACCATATTTTCCTGACGCGAAGAGTCCCAGTGACAGCGTGCCCCAGATTCCGGCCATCATGTGAACCGGAACGGCCCCAATCGGATCGTCGATACGCAGGTATTCAAGCAGATCGATCGAATATACCACGACGAAGCCCGCGCCGATCCCAAGCAGAAACGCGCCTTCAGGCTCGACCCAGTAGCACGGACAGGTGATCGCAACCAGGCCGGCCAGGAAACCGTTGACCGTCAGCGCGAGGTCCCACTTGCCGTCGGTCTTGTAATAGGAGATCAAGAGCGCGGTGAGACCGGCCGAGCACGCCGCCAGGGTGGTGTTGAAGGAGACGCGGCCGATGCCCATCGTGTCGAGCGCTGACAAGGTGCTTCCGGGGTTGAACCCGTACCATCCGAACCACAGGATGAGTCCCCCGGTTGCGCCGATGATGAGGTCGTGCGGCTTCATCGGTTGTCCACCGTCACGCTTGAAGACCCGTCCGAGCCGGGGCCCCAGGGCGATCGCGCCGGCCAACGAAATCACGCCGCCGATCGTGTGCACCACGGTGGAACCCGCGAAGTCGTGGAAGGAAACCGGACCCATAACGGCGAGCCATCCGTCCGGGCCCCACGCCCAGTGACCGATAATCGGATAGATGAATCCGGTAACGCCGACGCTGTAAAGCAGGTCGCCGATGAATCCGCAACGCCCGATCATTGCGCCCGAAGTAACCGTCGAGCAGGTGTCGGCGAACGCATACTGGAACACCCAGTAAGCTAGCAGCGGCACTCCGGTGGTGCCGTAAGTCGCCGGCAGGCCGTGCAGCATGAAGCCGGTGGTCCCGATCCACGGCGTGCCGGGTTCGAACATGAACGCGAAGCCCCACAGCCAGAAGGTGATGCCGCAGATGCAGGTGTCGGCGATCCCTTCGACCAGGATATTTACGGTTTCACGCGAGCGCGCGAAGCCGGCCTCCAGCATCACGAAACCCACCTGCATGCAGAACACCAGGTAGGCTGCGACCAGCGTCCACACCGTGTTGATCGCGTTGATGGTTGGCGGCGGCAACGCTGGCGCGGCGTCCGCGTAGGCCTGCGTGGGCAAATACCATTTCGCGGCAAGGAAGAGGACGATGCCGAGGCCAATCGTCTTTCCCAGCAACAGGGAGCCCGCCTTTTTGCGAACCTCTGCGTCTCGCAATCTTTCCCTGAACAGACTGTAAGTTCCTACTATTCTTTCGCCGAACACTTTGTTGTCTCCTCCTGCTGGGTTCCGGTTAAACGCACACGTCGCCGGCGCCGTCTTCAGCCAAGACCATGGGCGATTTGTCAGCGGGCTACAGAGCAATCGATGTGCCTACAACCACGACCCGAGGATGTAAATCTGAAGAATGATTTTTGACTACGACTAAAGAAGTAGTATCGGTCAACCGAAGCGTATAGATTTCAGCGCGGTCAAACGATTTTTCAGTCGGCCGGGTCTGATCTCAGTCAGCGGCGACTGCTTGCAAGGCGGGCAGATGCTTTGAAACAGGCAGCGGGTTCGGCGGTCTCGGGTTGCTTCCTAGCCCATCCACAACAGGACGGCGAAACAGAGGGCCATCAGCGGCAATCCCGTTATGAGACCGATGCGGGCCCATTCGCGGCTGCTGATGCCGAGCCGGCCGGCGGCCACGATATTCGGTATGTTGCCGGGAATCAGCATGCCTCCGCTGATCAGCAAACCCATGAGAATCGCGCGCTGTTGCGTGACGCTCAGTGCGGGACCGATTTCGGCGGCGGTAAGCGTGGCATTGTCGACCACAGCAGAGATGCTGTTGAGCCAGAAGAGCAGCGAGCCTGGCATCCGGCTGATGAAGACGTCGACCAGCGGCCTCAAACCCCACGACAGTCCAACCAGTCCGGCCACGAACAGATATACCTTGCCGGCACGGACCGCCACTTCCATCCAGCTTTGCTCGTCGCGCTCGGCTTTGAGCGATTCTCCATGGCGCACCGGGAACATGAGACTCACCAGACCGACGATCATTATTCCGGCGACCACCAGCCAGCCGAGCAGCCGCATCAGGTACCAGAAATCCGCATGGAGGGCCGCGATCGCGATCGTCCCGAGCGGTTCGCCCACCGGCGTCAAGGCCGCGCCAAGCCCGATGGCAAAGCAGGCCAAGACCACCGCCGCTATTTCGCTCTTACGGTCGAGGTTAAGCAGAGAGATCGCTTCGACCAGAATGAGCGCGGCGATGACCGCAGTGATTACACTGGAGAGCAGGCCGAGTGCGACGATCAGGATGAGGTAAATCCAGTGCGCCGACATCACGCCGAGCAGACTTTCGACCCAGCGATCGAAGGTGGGGCGCATCAGGCGCGCGACCGCGCCGAAGAGGAGAACCGCGAGGGTCAGCGCGACAGGTTCAGTGGCGGCGGCGTGGAGCAGCGGCCAACCCCACTGCCCGCTCACCGCCGACGCGAGCGCGCCGACGATCAGGAAGAAGACCTCGATGTTGCGTTCGACCGGCTTTATCAGCACCGGCCCCAGTAACACCGCGAGCAGGATCAAACCAAGCGCCAGTACCATCAATTACAACCGCCGGGGCCATGCACTTGCGGATCAGATGGCGCTGTCACCGTGCTCGTCGGTGCGGATGCGGATTACGTCCTGGAGGTCGGTGACGAAGATTTTACCGTCGCCGATTTTTCCGGTCTGGGCCTTGCGCGTGATGGCTTGCACCACCGAGGCGAGCTGGTCCTCGCGCACGACGATTTCGAGCTTGACCTTGGGCAGGAAGTCGATCACGTATTCAGAGCCGCGATAAAGTTCAGTATGGCCCTTCTGACGGCCGAAGCCTTTCACTTCGTAGGCGGTCATGCCGGTGATCCCGACCTTTTGCAGTTCTTCCTTCACCGCGTCCAGGGTGAAGGGCTTGATGATGGCTTCGATCTTTTTCACTTGGGCTCCTCCGCGACCGCTCCGACGTTCAGACGACCGGACCGCGTTTAATCAACCATAGAACCGTTATCAGGACTCCCGCGGCCACTGGTATCGGCGGCGCGCCGAACACCGCGATCGCGGCTGCGGCCGCAAGCGCTCCGGTGCCGAGGGTCAACACGATATGCCGCTCTTTGGTCATAGTCATGATTTCGGCTTTTCACCGAAGAGGCCGCTGAAGTCAGGGCGCCAGATGCGCCGGGGCGCCCGCTTACGATCGACCGCGCGCAGCTCGCGGACCAGGCGGCGTTCGTAGTCGTTGGTGCTCAGATCCATCGCGCGCGTCAGCTCCTCTTCGGCCTGGGCAATCAGTCCGACACGCAGATGCAGCTCGGCCATCCGGAAGTGCGGATAGAAGGCCTCGGGCTCGAGCGCGATGGCATTTTCGAGCGCGGCCGTCGCCTCAGGAATGCGCAACAGGCGGCCGAGTGCGATACCCAACCCCAGCCATGCCATCGGCAATTGCGACTCCTGGCCGACCGCCTGTTGCAGCAACCCGGCCGCCTCCTCGAAGCGGTCATGCTCGAGCGCATCGATCCCCCGCCGGAACAAATGATCGGCGTCGCGGATGATAGGGGTTGGTTTCTTGTCCGCCACCAAGCTTTCATCCTGTGATATTGCGCTCTGCATTACCATGGGCCTCTTTGCGACCGCAGCCTATTTGTCGAACACGCTCTTGCCGGGTTTGGCCATCTGCCACACCGCGAACACCACCAGCATTATCAAACCAAAGACGATTTGCCCTGTCATTACGTACCTCCGTTAGTCCGCGACTTCCACCGAGCGTCCGAGGCCCGAAGTCACCAGTTGAAATTCAGGATATCCGAGTGCGCCCATTTCAGGCAGGTCGAGACCTTCCAATTCGCTGGCGGCGCCGACGCGTTGCCCCACCAGTCCGTCGATCAGCCAATTTCCGAGATAGGAGATCGTGAACACGATTCCGACCAGCGTGGCGCATCCGATGATCTGCGCAACCAATTGGCCGGGGTCGCCATAGAACAGTCCGCGCACCGAACCGTCAACGCCGTTCCAGCTTCCGCCGTAGTTGCTCGTTCCGTCAGCGAACAGGCCGACCGATAGCACGCCCCACAATCCGCAGGTGCCATGGACCGAGATCGCTCCGACCGGATCATCAACCTTGAGCACGCGCTCGACGTACTCGACGCTCAGGCAGACCAGCATCCCGGCCGCAAAGCCGATGATCACCGCGCCGACCGTATTGACGAAGCCGCTCGGCGCCGTGATGGCGACCAGACCGGCCAGCAAGCCGTTACCACCCATCGAGGCGTCGGGCTTGCCGAAGCGGATCCACATGTAGAGCACCGAGGCGAAAGAGCCGGTGCATCCGGCGAGCATCGTGTTGACCGCAATCGAACCGATCCTGAGATTGCCCGACCCCGAAGCTCCCAGCGTGCTGCCGGGGTTAAACCCGAACCAGCCGAAGGCCAGGATGAAGCATCCGATCAGCACCATCGTGATGTCGTGACCCGGCATCGGGTTGGGTTTGCCGTCGCGCCGATACTTGCCGATACGCGGTCCAATGATCATCGAGACCGCCAGCGCGCTCAACCCGCCGACCGCATGCACCACGCCCGAACCCGCGAAGTCGCAGTAGCCGTGGCCGATATGGTAGTTGGCGCCGAGCTGCGAGAGCCAGCCGCCGCCCCATGCCCAGTTGCCATAGAGCGGATAAGTGATGGCGGCGAGGAACATGCTCGAGACCGCGAAGGCGGCAAATTTCCACCGCTCGGCCGCGGCGCCCGTGACGATGGTCGCCGCCGTATCCATGAAGACCATCTGGAACAGGAACATCACCATCACGCCGACGTCATAGGTCGCGCCGCTCAGGAAGAATCCTCGCTGTCCGAAAAGTCCCCAGGGCTTGCCGCCGATGAAGTTGACCGCGAACTCGGAGTTGAGCGGACTGAGCCCGCCCAGGTTGGTGTTCGGCGCGCAGCCTCCCTGCTGCAACGCGAAGCCCATCACCCAGTAGGCGAATAGCCCGAACCCATACACCATGAAGTTCATCATCATGGTGTGATTGGCATTCTTCGCCCGGCAGAGCCCGGTTTCGACCGCGGCAAAACCCGCCTGCATGAACATAACGAGGTAGCCGGTGATGAGCGTCCACACCAGGTTGATGGCGATACGGTTCTGGCCGACCATGTTGACCAGGTCCGCAAGCGTCAAGCCCTTTTTGGAGTCGCTCACGACGATGTCGTTCACGGTGCCGGTAAGCGTGCCGCCCGGGTCGCCCTTGGCCAAGTCGTCGGGCTTGGGACCGGCGACCGCCTTCAGGTCGGCGTCAGTGATAGGCACCGGCGGCGGGGTTTTCGCGGCCGGTGCGGGCGCCGGCGCGGCAGCGGCTTGCGCCACCTGCACGGGAGGCGGATCGGTTGCCCAAACGACTGCCGGCATCATGCCAGCGCACAACCACGCGGTCGCGAGCAGCAATGAAACAGTGCGCCTAAGCTTGTTGAATCTAGCGATCATTCAAGTATCTCCCCAATATCTTCGGTGAGGCGTGCACGGGAATCGCGACCTAACTTTTCCATATCGCGTTTTTGAGATGGGCGCCGTTGAGAACCCCGAGCACTCCACCCAGCGCAACCAGCAGTCCAATCACTGCAACCAGGGCTTGAATCCCGACGCTCGACAACTCGACGCTGCTGACCGCGATCAACCATCCGAGAACGGCTATTACCAGACCTAGAACTCTCATTGGCTTTCCCCTTGCTTTCGGAAAATCGATTTAACGTGATCCGACGGCTCGGTCGGGTTTAGGCGAACTCCCGGGAGGCACCACTGAAAGCTCTGGGCCCGTCGCGTGCTCGAGCGGCTTGATGCGATAGAATCCGACTAGGGACCCAATCAAGCAGGCCAATCCGGCCAGAGTGAAGAGAGGCCCAAGATAGGCCAACCCGGCCGTCAAGAAAGTGAATCCCAGGATAAACAGGAACAAATACCAACCTTGTTTGCTGTTCGCCCCCATATGGGTCAGGTCCTCCCGCTTCAGAGAGATTTCGATTCTTGGACGCCACTTGGGCATGCTCCCGCGAGGGTCGGTTGCATACTGCGGTGGCAGAACTGTGTTTCGACCGAGCTTGGTAAATCTGGCTGCGCACCGTGCGCAGTTACAGCCAAACTGATAAATTTCACGGGCACAAAAGCAACCGATATGCCACTGAAGGACGAGTATGCTGCCGGGCACTGCGCCATTCAGAGCTAAACTTATGAACGATAAAGCATCAATCGTTAGTTTGAGAGAGATGCGAGATCGGTATAACCGCAGGATCTTAAAGCTGGATCGAGCTGCTCAAAAAAACGCCTGATGCTCACCAGTCAAGCATCAGGTTAAAGGCGATCGCGGACACTCGTGAAGGAGGCGCCCTAGGCACTCAGAGGGCAGAACGAGCGCGGTCACGGCCGCCTTAGGGCGGGTCTGAATCGCCACTCGGATTTTGCCCCGCGACCAACCCATGTCGCAGTGCATAGACTGCCAGCTCGACCCGATCGCGCAATGCCAGCTTGGAGAAAATATGATTGAGATGAGTCTTGACCGTGGTCTCAGTAATCGAAAGGCGCTCCGCTATCTCAGCATTACGAAGTCCGGTGGCGACCTGCCGGACGATCTCAGTTTCGCGGTTCGTCAACTGTTTTGCTCCTGAAACGCCCCACTGAGCCGCTATCTCCATCTGCAACGCCGGCGGCATCCAGACCAGTCCCTCGACGACCGCGTGGATCGCCTCGATCAGGGTGCGCACCGCGAAGCGCTTCTGTACGACGGCGCGAGCCCCCAGACGCATCGCAGTGACCGCGTTTTCCACGCTCTCGCTCGCGGTTAACACGACCACCCGACTGAGAGGCGCGAGCGCCTTGATGTCATCGAGCGCCCACCGCTCCATTTGCAGGTCCAGGAGGAGGACATCGCAGGCCGTGTGAGCCAGCGCTGGCGCCAGGGCCTGAGCGGTTTCGATCTCAGCGACGACCTGCATGTCGCGCTGGCGGCGAAGCAGCGATTTCAGACCGCTCCTGAAGATGGCATGATCGTCAGCGATTATGAGACGGATTAGTGTCTTCATCGGCTATACAGACGGTATCGCTATTTCCAGGTGAGCCCCCGGCCCGGCGGTTCCGATCACCAATCGGCCGCCGGATTCAGCCACGCGCGAGGCGATCGTCCATGGCGGATTCATAGAGTCCGGGAACCCGACTCCATCGTCATCGATTGTTACACGGATCGCTTCTCCGACCTGCTGTACATTGATCGCAGCGACGTGGGCATGACTGTGCCGCTGCGTGTTTCTGACGCCTTCGAGCACGATCTGCATAATGTGTTCGGTCATCAGTCCAGTGCCCGCAAACAAGGCCTGAATGCGAAATTGAGTGTTGAAGTCCTCCAGCCGCGGGCTTCTCGGCCGCACGTCAGCATGAGCCAGGGACCGAACGTACTCCCGGACTTCATCGTATTGGCGGTCCACCACGGTTTGAATTTCCTTGATCTCGGTCAGCGCTTCCGCAGGCTGATGGCTGGTCAGCATGTCGCGGCAGCTCTCCAGCCGCAGGCTGATACCGGCGAGTGCCTGGATGTAGCCGTCGTGAAGAGAGCGTGCGATTGCTTCCCGCTCAGCTCCCGCTTCGAGCGCGCGAAGGCGGGTTTCGAAGTTGGCGCGCTGTAGTCCAAAAAATCCGATGACAAATCCGGCCATTGCCAGATAAACCGCCCTCATCAGATAGTCGCTCGTCAGCCCATTCGAAAAAGCGATGACCAGGATATAGAGCAAGACGGAGCACGACGCCGTCAGTACAATATCGCGTAGACTGGCTCCAAGGCCGCCGGCCACGATTGCAAATACAAAGAGCACAAATGACGGGCTGGTGCGTCCCTCGGTGACGAAGGCAAGTGCAGTGGCAAAGAGCAAGTCGAGGGCAATCGAAAATTTGCGCACGGAATCGATGTGAACGCCACGGCGCAATACTAGGTACATTGAAGAGCTGTAAAAGAGGTGGCAGGCCAGAGTGATGAACTGCCACTTGGTGACGTCAAATAGCCCGCCGGTGCTGGGGTCCACGTACAAGGACAGCAACAGGAGTAGCGACAGAACGACGCGCGCCTGCGCGACGATTCGATCGAGTTCGCTGAAGTCAGGGCTAATTTGTCGTGCCGGATGCTGCCTCGGATTAAGGCATATGCACCCATCCGGAGCACCCGGAGTGCTATATGGGCGAGCTATAGTCATGATCAACGCCCGGGACAGACCCGCGTGCGAAAATCGAGCCAGCGCTTTCCGCCTTTCGTTTGATTCGCTTCGGTCGATGGTCCTACTCCTCGGCGCTGCTCGTTCCTGGAATCTTCAATGGTCGTGAACGGTCACCAGTCCGGTCTTGATCGCATAGCGGGTGAGTTCGATCCGATCGCGGATTCCGAGCTTCTGAAAGATGTTGGTCAGGTGAGTTTTGACCGTGCTCTCGCTGAGCGAAAGCCGCGCCGCCACTTCGGCGTTGCGCATCCCGACTGCGACGTAACGCACGATCTCCGATTCGCGCGGAGTCAGTTTCTTGGCCGCGGTGCCGTCCTGTCCGACCAATGCCGCCTGCATCGCGGGCGGCATCCAGACTAGGCCTTCGGTGACGGCCCGTATAGCCGTCATCAGCGACTCGATCGCGAAGCGTTTCTGCACGATCGCGCGCGCTCCCAGGCGGAGCGCTGTCAGCCCGGTTTCGACGTTTTCATTCGCTGTCAGGACGACGACCACGGTTTTGCGCGCGAGCTCCGGGATCTGGTCCATCGTCCACTGCTCCATCTGCAGATCGAGCAGCAGCACGTCGCATGGCGTGGCCGCGAGCGCGGCCTCAAGATCGCCGGCCTGTTCAATTTCGGCTACTACTTCGATGCCTTCGAGCGCCAGCAGCGAACGCAATCCCTGTCGGAAGAGCGCATGGTCATCGGCGATTATCAAACGCAGTGGCTTCAGCGGGCAGCTCCTTCTTTCAAGCCTTGGGAATCTCGATTTGCAAACAGGCCGGCCCGCGCTCGCTGAAGCTCAGCCGTCCGCCGGTCTCCGCGACGTGGGAGGCGATCGTCCATGGAGGATCGGCCGCGGGCGGGAAACCAACCCCATCGTCGGTGATTGTGATCAGCACCTGGCCCGCGCTTTCGGCCGCATCGATCCGGACCGAAGTCGCCCGCGCATGTTTGCGCGCGTTGCGGAGCCCCTCGAGCATTATCTGGAGTATCCGTTCGCCGAGCCGGCTGCTGCCGTTGAACACGCCGTTTATCTGGATCTTCGGATCGGCGGTGATATCCGCAACCTCGTGCGCCGAGTTGGAATCGACGCCGGCCAGCGAGCGCACGTACTCGCGCACCTCGTCATATTGGCGTTTTACGCCGAGTTGCAGTTCCTTAAGCTCGCGCGCGCCGTCTTCCGGGCGTCCGCGGCGCAACAACTCGCGGCAGGTTTCAAGCCGCAAGTTGACCCCGGCCAGCGATTGCACGTAGCTGTCGTGCAGCAGCCGCGCGATCGAGTGCCGCTCGGCCTGCGTCTCGAGTTCGCGCACGCGGTCTTCGTAGTTCGCTCGCTGTTGCGCAAAAAAACCGACCAGATAGCCCGCGATCGCCAGGTACACGGCGCGCATCACGTAGGCCCCGCTCAACGCGTTGTTGGCGGAAATCACCGCCAGGTAGGTTGCCACTCCCAGCAGCGTGACGTGGATGATCGCGCGCGGGGTGGCGCGAACCCCGACCGCAATGATCGCGAAGACGAAAAAAACATAGGAAGGACCCGTCTGGCCTTCGGTCAGGTACGCGATTGCCATTGCGAAGAACAGGTCGAGCAGCGTCGTGGCGGTCGGCAGCCATCGCTTGGCGATCTCGGATTGAAGAAGAAAATAGGTCCCGACACTGTATGCCAGATGACAAAGCAGAGTCCCCAGCACGTACGGCGTCAGATGAAACAAGCCGCCGGCCGTGGTCGGATCGACATAAAGCGAAACCATCGCCAGCAGTGACAGGACGATACGGGTGCGTGCGATGTCGAGGTCGAGATCGCTGAACGCGTGCACTTTCATAAGGGGTCGATCCTGACACGAATCTAGCAAATTCCAAGCCATCGCCCGCGTTCCCCATCCGCCCAGCCTGCGGATAAAATCCACAGCCGATGGACCGCCAGTTCCGTGTCGCATCCAGATGCGAGCTGCTGCCGTATCTCATCGGATTACCGCTGGGATTGTCGCGCAAGGAGGTGAAGGACCTGCTGCGGTTCCGTGCGGTTACGGTGAAAGGCAAGCCGGCGCTCCGTCACGATACCGGATTGATGCCCGGCGACGTCGTGACTATAGCGGCCACGCGCAAACCCGCGCGCGCCGCGGCGCTCGAGCGCCACGGACTCGCAATCGTGCATCTGGATGACGCCGTAGCCGTGGTCGAGAAACCCGCGGGACTGCTTTCGATGGGCTCGGAGCGCGAAAAAGAAAAGACCGCGTATCGAATCCTCAACACCCATCTAAAGGAGGTCATGAAAACGCGGGCGCAGCAGATCTTTATCGTCCATCGGCTCGATCGCGAGACCTCCGGTCTGATGCTCTTCGCAAGGACCGAGTCGGCACAGGCCGCGCTGCAGCGGAGCTGGAAGGGCGTCACCAAAAGATACCTGGCGGTCGTCGAAGGCGTCCCCGCGGATGCGCAGGGAACCCTCACGGATAGGCTTAGCGAAACCAGGTCACTGATGGTCCGGCGCGTCGAAGAGGGCGGCGACCTGGCGATCACGCACTACCGCCTGTTGCGCACGAAAGGGGACAGATCGCTGCTCGAGTGTACGCTCGAGACCGGACGCCGCAACCAGATCCGCGTGCAACTGGCCGCGCTTGGCCATCCGGTCGTCGGCGATCGCAAATACGGCGCGAAGAGCGATCCCGCTCGGCGGCTCGCACTGCACGCGTGCGAGCTTAATTTTCGCCATCCGGTTTCCGGCGCGCCTATGGAGTTTCACAGTTCCCTGCCGCCGCGGCTCAACGCGCTGGTCGAAGGCTCGGCCCGCGCCAGCGGGACTTGACGCTCAAGTTGCACGGGTGGTAAAAAGCGAATTACTTAGATTGCTAAGTGTTTTTCGAAATGCTTCATTGCATCGCGAACTCCAGGTGTAATGCGGGCGAACCAACTCTTCGCTCAAAGGAAGTGTGACCCATGCCTCTAAACGGATTGGCAGGCAAAACCGTGATCGTCACCGGCGCCGCCCAGGGTATCGGCCGCGCGTACGCACGCCGCTTCCGCGACGAGGGATGCAACGTCGTGCTGGCCGACGTCAACGCGGACAAGGGCCGAAGCGTGCTCGCCGAAGTCACCGACGCGGGCGCCAGCGCGATCTTCTGCACCACCGACGTCTCCAGCGAAGCGTCGTGCAAGCAGATGGTGGACGAAGCGCTAAGAGCCTTTGGCCACGTCGACGTGCTGATCAACAACGCGGCCATCTTCTCGACCATCACGATGAAGCCGTTTTGGGAAATGAGCGTCGCCGAATGGGACGGCCTGATGGCGGTCAATCTGAAGGGCGTATGGCTCGCCGGCAAGGCCTGCAGCGCGCCGATGCGCGAACAGAAAAGCGGGGCGATCGTGAACATCTCGTCGGCGGCCTACATGCTGGCGCGCCCGGGCTACGCGCACTATATGGCGTCCAAGGCCGGAGTGCTCGGACTCACGCGCGCGATGGCGCGTGAACTGGGCGAGTACAACGTGCGCGTCAACGCGATCACGCCGGGTCCGGTCTATACCGAGATCGCGCGCGCCACCGTCACTCCGGAGCAGAAGGAAGCGATGCTCAAGATGCAATGCCTTAAGCATCACGAAACGCCGGCAGACCTGGTCGGCGTGGCCGCGTTCCTGGCCTCGGACGACGCCGGTTTCATCACCGGGCAGACGATCAACTGCGACGGGGGCCTGGCGTTCATCTAGATGCGGGATTTCGGCTAACTGAAAGACTTCGACTGAATGAAAGCTCTCGACCGCATCCGCACCGACGTCGTCGGCAGCCTGCTGCGTCCCGTCGCGCTGGCTGAAGCCCGTCTCCGCTTCGAGCGCGGCGAAATGGGCGAGCGCGAGTTTCGCGCGGCCGAAAACGAAGCCGTCGATCGCGCGATTCGTCTGCAGGAGCAAATCGGACTCGCCGTCGTCACCGACGGCGAGTTCCGCCGGCTCAATTTCCAGGACAGCTTCGGCGAGGCGGTTTCAGGTTACGACCGCGGGCAGGCGACGCTGGATTTTTACGATCAACGCACCGCGGGCGCCCAGCCGCTCCAGCGCTTCGACGTTCCGGTCGGCGTCGAACACGGCAAGGGGACGCCGGTAGTTCAGCGCCAGCGCGTGGTCGAGCGGCTGCGCCTTCGGCGCAACCTGGTGCTCGAGGAGTATCGTTACGCGTCCGCGGCCGCGCGCAAACCTGTCAAGGTTACGCTCATCGGACCCGATCGGATTTCGCAGCGCGTCGACCTCGCCAACTCGGCGCAGGTCTATCCGGCGATGGAGGACTTCTTGGCCGACGTGGTCGAGGTCGAGCGCCAGATGATCGCGAGCCTCGTCGCCGCGGGATGCCGTTACGTGCATATCGACGCGCCCGGCTATACCGCCTACGTCGACGCCCCGTCGCTCGACGCGATGCGGTCGCGTGGCGAAGATCCGGTCGCCAACTTCAAGCGTTCGCTCAAGGCCGACAACGATCTGATTAGCGGCTTCGGCGATGTGACCTTCGCAATCCATCTGTGCCGCGGGAATCAGCGCAGCATGTGGCATCGCGAGGGCGCCTACGACGCAATTGCCGAGATGCTATTCGACGAACTGAACCACGACCGCTTCCTGCTAGAGTACGACTCGCCGCGCGCCGGCAGCTTCGCGCCGCTGCGCTTCGTGCCCAAGGGCAAGACCATCGTGCTCGGCCTGGTCAGCACCAAGGTGGCGCAACTCGAAACGATTGACGATCTGAAGCGGCGAATCGACGAAGCCGGCCGATACGTCGCGCTCGAACAACTGGCGCTCAGTCCGCAGTGTGGCTTCGCTTCGGAGTTTGTCGGCAATCTGGTTACCGAGGATGATCAGAAGCGCAAGCTCGAACTGGTTGTGGAGACGGCGCGTCAGGTCTGGGGCTGAAGCTCGTCGAAAGCGAATTCGAAGCTAGATGCTGATGCTATTGGTGAGTATCAGCAGTTGGCCGGCTAGACCAGCTTCTCGATGAACCCCGATCGCCTGCACCTCGGGTGACGTAATCAGCCGCTGGAATTCTGCTCGCGACGGATATTCCACGATCGCGACCACGTCCCACAGTTCTTCGACGTCGCCGATAACCAGCCCATTCACGCGGCCGCTGAACAGAAACCGTCCACCCGCGCGCTCGACGATCTTTCGCATCTCGGTGGCGTAGCGCATGTATGCCTCAACGCCGGAGACCTCATCCGACCGGCCGTCCTTGTAAACCGCCTGGTCGCGAAATTTCAGCAGATTGACCATCGCGACCGGCCCGCTCGAAGTATCGGCGACCAGCGCTTGAATTCTCTGCGCACTCGGATAGACCGCATTGTCCACTTTCAATTTCGGTTCCTCCGTCAGCCAAGCGCAAGCAGGACCCGCAAAGCGCTCTCTGGATTTGGTCGTGGAGGCGCGAGTCAGGTCTGGGGCTGAAGGCGCCGGCGTTCCGCCCGGAGTTTCCACAACTCCCATGAGCGATCGATCTGCGCGGCGTTACAGGCCGCGGCGGCTTCCGCTTCCTCGCGCGTAAGGTAAATCACGGTGCCCAAGCGCATCGCCTCGGACTGCAGCGCCGCGCTGATCTCCGTGTAGACCGCATTAAAAACCGCCTGGCGCATGCTCGATCCCACAACCGTGCAACCATGCCCGCGCATCAGCACCACCGATCCAGCGCCGAGCGATTTCGCCAGGGCGGCTCCCAGGGCGCGATCGCGAATCAGGAGGTCAGTGCCGGGCCCGGCGGCCGTGCGGATTTCGAAGACCGGACAGCCCTCGCCGAGCACCCCGCCGAGGTGCCAGACGGCGCGCAGCGGCACGTGCTTGGCCACGCTGAAGGGCACGACCGCCGGTGAATGGCTATGCACCACCGCGCCAGCGTCCGGCCGCGCCCGGTAAATTTCACTATGGATGAACCGTTCGAGGTAGAGCGCCCGGCCACTCGCGTCGAGAGCATTGCCGTCGAAGTCGAACTCCATGATGTCGGCGGGGGTGACCAGCGCCGGCGCGATACTGCGCGCCAACAGGAAGCGGCCGCTTTCCGTCGGGTGACGAACGCTGGCGTGCCCGAATCCGTCGACCACGCCCTGGTCGAACAGGATGTGGTTAGCCGCTACCAGCTCGTCGATCGCGCTCGCCGCCTCAGGCATCGAACTCGACGTGCACGTTCTTGATTTGCGTCGCATCCATCATTTCTTCGATCGACTCTTCCCGGCCCACGCCCGACTGCTTGTAACCGCCGAACGGGGCGGCGAGGTAATGCGCGCTCGAGGAGTTGATCCATACGTAACCCGCCTCGACGCGCGCGGCGATGCGATGCGCGGTGGCGAGGTCGCGAGTCCAGATCGAAGCCGTCAGGCCGTACTCTACGTCGTTGACCGCGCGCAGCATCTCGGCCTCATCCGCCCATCGAAAGACGCTGAGCACCGGGCCGAATATTTCCTCGCGCGCGATCCGCATCTTCGGCGTCACGTCGGCGAAAATCGTCGGCTCGACGAAGAAACCCTTGCTCAGATGCGCATCCTGCGGCGATTTGCCGCCGGCGACCAGCCGCGCGCCGTCCTCGACGCCGTAGCCGATGTAGCGCATGACCTTGTCGAACTGCTCCTTGCTGATCAGGCTGCCCATCGCGGTGCTCTGCTCGGTGGGGATGCCGGGTTTTATCGCGCGCGCCGCCGCGGCTACGCGCTCCAGCACCGCGTCGTGGATCGCCTCGTGCAAGAAGGCGCGGCTGGTCGAACCGCACGACTGGCCGCACCAGGTGAAGTTCATCCCGCGGATGATTCCGGCGGCAACCTTGTCGGGGTTGGCGTCGGGGTAGGCAATCAGCGCGTTCTTGCCACCCAGTTCGAGCGCCACCTTCTTGAGCGAATCGGACGACGCCCGCATGATCGCTTTTCCCGTCGGCACCGATCCTATCAGCCCGACCTTCGCGACCAGCGGATGAGCCGTCAGTGCGGCACCGCACTCGCGTCCGCCCGGCAGGACGGAGAACACGCCGGGCGGAAAAAGCGGCCCGACCAGCTCGGCGAAGCGCAGCGATGAGAGCGGCGCCTGCTCGGGCGGTTTGACGATCAGCGTGTTGCCGGTCGCGAGCGGCGCGCCGGTGCGCATCGCGGCGAACAACAGCGGATGGTTGAACGCGTTGATGCGCGCGATCACGCCCAGCGGCTCGCGCAGCGTGTAGTTCAACACACCGGGGCCCATCGGGATGGTGCTGCCTCTGACCTCGCTGACCAGGCCGGCGAAATATTCCACGCTGGCGGCGCCGATCGCCGAGTCGTTGATCATCTCGGCGATCGGATTGCCGCAATCGGCGGCGTCGATGAGCGCCAGTTCGCGTCCGTGCCGGCGGAGCAGCGCCGCGACCTCGCGCAGAATTTTTGCGCGCTCCAGCGGCTTCACGTCGCGCCACTGGAAAAATGCCGTATGCGCCGCGCGCACCGCGCGATCGACGTCTTCCCCTCCGGCCCACGCGACCTTGCCCAGCGATTGGCCGGTGGAGGGGCTCCAGACATCAGTGCGAGCGCCCTCGGCGGCGGCGTGCCAGCCGCCCGCGTAGTAGAGTTCGCGCGGAATCGCGGCGACCAGCTCTCTTTGATCGATTGTTTGTTGGCTCGCGTCAGACATCTCGAAATCTCTCCTTGCGCGCGTGCTAACGAAGTCCGGCCTGCCTGGCGAGCGGCATGATCTCCTGTTTGAACTGCCGCATGCCGTCGATGTACCGCGGCCACGAGAGCACCGCGCCATCAAGGCCCATCTCCGAGAGCCTTTCCAGCCCCTCGACGATCTGTTCGTTGGTGCCGACCAGCGGATAGCCGCCCCATCCCGCGATGAAATGCCTTTTCATCGAGCGCAAGGTTTCCGGCGGCAGAATTTGCGCGTTGATACCCATCGTCTCGACCAGGTTGGCCACCGCGACCCAATCGCCTTTCTGATTGACGTAGTAATCGAAGAAATCGCGGGCCTCTCTTTCAGTCTCTCCCTGGACCACGTAGGCGGCGGTCCACAACTGGAGGTCGCGGCCGTATTCGCGCTGGGCAAGTTCGCGATAGCTGCTGACCCGCGCCTTGGCTCCGGCGGCGTCGTCGGGATTGAAAATCACGAACGCGACATCGCAATACTTGGCCGCGTAGTGGCGTCCCACCTCGGAGCCGCCCGCATTCATCACGACCGGATAAGGCGCCTGGATCGGCTTGGGTCGCAGAATCCCTTTCTTGATTTGGTAGTACTTGCCGCTGTAGTCGAATTCCTCGTCCTCGGTCCACAGACGCTTGATGATGTCGAGCCATTCGATCGCGCAATCGTAGCGGAGGTCGTGATCCATCTGCGGCGCGCCGAACATCTCGATCTCGGGCAGGAACCATCCGGTGACGATGTTGAGCGCGAAGCGTCCGCCGGTAACGTGATCGATCGTCGTGGCCTGCTTGGCGGCCATGATTGGATGCACTGTCGGCACGTGCGAGGTCGCGAACACCGCCGGGTATTTGGTCGCGGCGCCGATTGCGGCGGCCCAGGTGTACGGCTCGAAGCCGGCGCCGTTGAAATTCGTGATCCCGCCGAAGCCCTTCCAGCGGCCGACCGGCACCAGCGCCTCGAACTCCATCTCATCGGCTAGCCGCGCGAGCGTGAGCGTGCTCTGCCAGTCGGCCTGCAGAGTGCCGTCGATCGTGGTGATCGCGCATCCGTGGCTCAGATTACTGGAGAAGGTACCGAGCTTGAACTTGCGGTCATTGAAGAGCGGATTGGTTTTGCGCCGCGGGTCGTCCGCGCTTTTGTGCATGCTCATATGTGGCTTACTCCCAATCAGGCCGTGGCCAACAGGCCGGCGCGCGCGAGCACTCCGTCCAGGCGCGCGGCTAGTTCGGGCGTCGCCGGCATCATCGGCAGCCGATGCTCTTCGGTTTCGAGCAACCCCATTCGCTTCATCATGTATTTGAGCGGCGTGGGATTGGTGTCGAAGAAGATCGCCTGATTGAGTTCAAACAGCGCGTCGTGCGCGGCGCGCGCCGGCGCGAGGCGTTCGGCGAACACATCCTCGCACATCTGTGCGAGCGCTGCGGGTTTCAGATTGCCCGCGGCATTCATCAGGCCGCACGCGCCGATCGTCATCATCGGAAAACTCAGCTCTTCCAACCCGACGAAAATGCGAAACTCGTTCCCCATCCGCGCGAGCACCTGGGTCACCAGCGCAAGGTCGTTGGCCGCGTGCTTCATCCCGACCAGGTTGGGGGTCCGCTCGGCAATGCGCTCGATGGTCGCAGCCTCGACATTGACTGCCGCTCGTCCGGGTATGTGGTAGATAAGCATCGGCAGCCGCGTACGTCCTCCGATATCGACATAGTATTCGACCAGGCCGCGCTGCGGCGGGCGGATGAAGTACGGCGTCACGACCAGGACCGCGTCGGCGCCCGCTTTTTCCGCGGCGGTGGTCAACTCGATCGTATCGGCATGCGATTGCGAGCCGGTAGCCGCGACCACCGGGACGCGGCCGCGCGCGGTCTGCACCGCGAGCCGCACTAACTCGTTGCGCTCCTCGATGCTCAGAGTGCTCGGTTCCGCCGTGGTGCCGTTGACGACTACTCCGTGCGAGCCTTCGGCCACCTGGCGCTCGACCATCCGCGCGTAGGCGTCGTAATCCACCGCGCCGGCCCGAAATGGCGTGACCAGCGGAGGGTAGGAGCCGCGCAGAAAATTGCGGTTAAGCGCCACCATCGCCTAAGCGACCTTGGCCCGGTTGGTGTCGAAGCCGTAGCTGGAGCCCAACAGGCGCGCCGGATGCTTCAGGTCCTCCTGCCACATCAACGAATCCATCGCGATGTTGAGGGGGCTGTCCTGGATAGTCAGTTCGTACACCGGCTCGTCGTTGGAAGCGTGATTGTGCACTGCCCATCCCGGCGCCGACAGCATCAGGTCGCCCGCCTTCCACGGCAGCACCTTGCCCTGCACCGTGCTATATCCACTCCCCGAGAAGTAGTAATTGATTGCGGCGGCGGCGTGGCGATGTGGTTTGTCAACGATGTGCGGCGGGCGCACGGTCATGGTCGCGAAAAAATTGTGCGTGGTGCCGTTGGTGCGTCCGGTCGCCGGGTTGTACAGGAGGTACAGACGCCGTCCGACGTAGGAAGAGCCGAGCGCCTGCAGCTTGTCGAGATGCTCCTTGACCTGGCGCCACGGCCAGAATAGCACCGGCGATTCGATCACGTCCGGGCTTATCAGTTTTTCGTAGGGCAGCAGGTAAGCGCCGTCGCTGTTAAGCGCAAAGGTGCCGAACGGGTTGACGTGACGCGCGTCAATTTCGCCGGTCGGGGCCTCGCCCTGGATTTCTTCGGCCGGCGGATTTTCCTCGACGATATGTGCGTTCATTTTTTCCAGCAACGCGGCGTTGCTGTAGGTCAGCCGCACCTGCAGGTCATCGCTGTCGTTGAAGTTCTGGTAAACGTTCAACGAGGGCGTGTTCCAGACGTCGAACTGGCCGAAATTGATTTGCCGGCCGTTGACCACTGCGTGTCCGCGGCCGCGGATGCAGAAGTTGACCTGCGAGGAGTTGTGGCGGATCGGCTTGGTGCGCTCGCCCGGCTTGAGCACGTCGAGTGCGACCTGGATTCCGGGAGCGAGGCCGGTGCCGTTTTCGTTGGGATGCACGATGAGCGAGCGGCGCCGCCCGTTGGCCGGCGGCGGCAGACTCGCGAGCCGATCGACCTCGGCTTCGATCTCTTCCTTGGTGATCACGATCGACGGCCACAGATCGATCTTGGGAGTAACGTAACCGCTGCGATCGACGAATCTGGGTTTTATTTCGCTCATTGGTCTGTCCTTCTGAATTCTGTCTTGCTGAATTCTGTTCTGCTGAACTGAAATTGCCTCGCGATTGAATTGCGCCGCCGACAGGTTCGATACACTGGCGAGGGCCTACACGTTTTTGCCGCCCAGACGCGGCTTGGCCCGGAGCGTCGGAGCCAGTGGCCGTCCCACGCCGTTGGCGCGCGCGCGGCCGAGAACCTCGACGCCCATCGAGAGATCCGAAATTCCCATACCCATCGCCTTGAACAGCGTCAGGTCCGCGTCCGCCGGGCGGCCTTTACCCGTTGCAATCACACGGCTCAACGGCTGCACGTCACTCCAGGCGTGATCATCGTCGCCGTAAAACTCGATAAATTCGCGCGAGAGATTGCGCACGCCGGGAACAGTGTCGGCCGCGACCACCGCGCATCGCCCGAGCATCGAGGGCTCGAATTCGGCGCGCTCCGGCACGACGGCGCCGACCGCGTTGATATGCGCTCCGCGCGCGACCATCGCGGATTGCAGAAAAGGCGCGGTCGCGCGCGTGACCAAGGTTATGATGTCGGCGTCTTTTACAGCGGCGGCGATGCTCGCCGCGGGTTCGATTTCCAGTTTCAACTCTGCGCTTGCACGTTTCGCGAAAGCGGCCGCGTTTTCGGGATTGCGGCTGGCCACGCGCACGCGCCCGAGCTTGCGCACCGCGGCAACTGCCGCGACCTGGGCGAGCGCCTGTTTGCCCGCGCCGACCAGCGCCATCTCGGCCGCGTCCGGCGCGGCGAGCCATCGAGTCGCGAGCCCGCTGATTGCGGCGGTGCGCAACTGTCCGAGCGCGAACGCCTCAATCACCGCCACCAGTTGGCCGTTGGCGGCGTCGAACAGGATCAGCAGGGGATTCGCGCCGCCCTCGGTGTGTGCCCAGGTCTTGGTGCCGACCACTCCCTCGGCCAGCATCGTTGCGCCGATCGCGTGCAGGGTGTCGCCATGGCCGAACGTGGTATGGGTCTTCGCCATGTTGACCGCGCCGCCCCTGGCCTCCGCCGAGAGCCCGCGCTCCAGCGCCGCTATCGCATCGCCCATGTCGACCAACGCGGCGACTTCCGCCTCCGTGATCCAGAGCGCCTGACCGCTCATCGCGTTGCCACGGTTCATAGCTGTTTCATTCATAAGGGATAGATCAGCGAGTTCGGCACCAGCACGGTATCGTACACGCAGGTTCGCGATTTGAATTTGAGGACGTCGCCGTCGCGCACGAGCGTATCGATGTAGCGGCCGGCGCTCAGGACGCGGGTTTCATCGTCGACCAAAGTTTGCAGCACGGCATAGTTGGCTTGCACGTCGACGCCGTCCGCGGTCGCGGGCGCGATCCGGAGCGAGCTCACCAGATGGCGCAGCGCGCGCGGCGCGAACATCTGGGTCTGACGGATCGTGACCACGCGGTCGGTCAGCATCGCCTTGCTCTCGCATCGCATCAGCGCGAGCGGCAGTCCGCGTTCGCGATTCTCGCGCGAGACGATCTGGTAGAGACAATCGTCGGTGAAAAACTCCGGCCACTGCTCCAGCTCGAAGTTGTCCAGGGCGTGAGCGTATTCGGTGTACAGCTCCTCGATTTCGAGCCGCAAAGCGAAATCCTGTTGCGCACGCGCCATCGTACTCAGAACTCCATCACCTCGCGGTAATGTTTGTAGAAGGCGCGGATCGCCGCCTCGGTCACCATGTGGTCTTCGTCGTCCGTGCCGCGCCCGTCCATCTCGAGCAAGCCCGCGCCGCCGGGACGCTGGCGCACGCCCTGCTGCGAGAACTCCATCACCTCGCCGTCGTCGATCGAGACCAGTCCGGCGGGCCCCATCAGGTTCGCCTGGCGCAGGCGGCGTTGGGTCATTTCGGGTGTGTCGTCAGCGTAACCGAAGAACGTCCACATCAGGTCGAAGAGTTCCGGACCGCGCGGCACCAGATGGCGCATCGCGAGCGTGTTTGACTGCTGCTGGATGATGATGTTGGGCCACAGCGTCTGCATCACCACCGTGGCCGCGCCCGGAAACTCGCGCACCGGGTCGAGCAGGCGCGGGTCGCTGAGCTTGAAGTCGGCGCGGAAGTTTTTCATGTCCTTGGTGGTCGCGTTGAGCGTCTGGTCGCCCTTGCTCGAGATGAGCACGCAATGCATCCCGCCCTGGTCCATCTTTACCGCCGAGGGCTGGTCGGCACGGAACAGGCCGAAGGTGACCAGGAAGACGTGCAGCAGGCTCGCGTGATACGGGTCCTTGATATTCTCGAACATCAGCTTCCAGTTGGCCGGGATACGCTGACGCGAATAGCCGAGCACGCGCAATTCGCGTCCGTCGAAGACGCGATCGAAGTAGGGCAGCATCGCGGGGCCGAGATATTCCTCGAACGGCGGCGCGGCGGAGTCGAAGCTCGCGAAAATCACACCGTGGCGCGCCGCTACCTTAAGCCGCGTCAGGCCGTTTTGCGCCGGATCGAAATCCTCGGGCATCCCGCCATTCCCGTTGACGCCGCGGCGAAAAGGCACCCCGGTGAGATTGCCCTTCAGATCGTAGCTCCACTGATGGTACGGGCAGGTGAAGGAGCGGGTGTTGCCCCAGTTGGTGCGGCAGAACTGGACCCCGCGATGGGCGCAGCGGTTGAGCATCACGTTGACCGCGCCGCTCTTGTCGCGCACCACGACCACCGGGCGCTCGCCGACGTGGCTGCGCACAAAATCGCCGGGCTTTGGAATTTCGGCCTCGAGCGCTACGTAGTTCCAGTACGGGCCGGAAAAAATGCGCGTCTGCTCGAGCGCGTAAACCTCGGGATCGGTATAGACCCAGTAGGGGACGCGTCCCAGGCCTTCGGACGGCCATTGACGAGAGTTTTGCGGGAACTTTTGCGTGGCTGTTTCCACGTGATCGCTCCGTATTGATGAGCCGGCGCGCCAGATGACTTAGCTTCAAGGCAAGGGCATCAGATGCCAGATATCTAATGCCAAGTCCTAAATACAAAGATATCTAAGTATTCTTAGTAGCGCCCATTCCGGCTATCGTCAAGTCTGTAAAAAGTCCGCAAAAAGCGCCGCGCGGCGCGGGGCCGGAGAGCCTGCTATGCTGCGGGCGATGCGGGGCTGCGGGAGCGGCGCTCCCGAACGGTGGAACAGAGCGTGGAAGCGAAACGGCACATCGTGAGCAATGAAGGAACCATGACCACCAAGGCGGCGGCTTCCAGGGCCGCGATTTCACCCGCCCGGAACTCAGGCGCGGATTTTCCGCCCGACCAGAGCGTCGGCTACCTGGTGCGCGAAGCCCATCGTGCTTTTCTCCGCGCGCTGAGTGCGCGGGTTTCCCGTCACGGCGTGAGTATCGGCATGTGGTACTTTCTGCGCGCGCTGTGGGAGGAGGACGGGTTGACCCAGCGCGAGCTCAGCCGGCGGGTGAAGATGATGGAGCCGACCACGGCGACCGCGCTGGAGAGCATGGAGCGGTGCGGGCTCATTAGCCGCACGCGCAACTCCCAGGATCGGCGCAAGATCACTATCCGCCTGACAGAGAAGGGCCGGCGCTTGCGCGAAGTACTGCTGCGCTGCGCGATGGAAGTAAACCAGGTCGCATTGGCCGGAATACCGGCGAAGCAAATTTCGCTTTTGCGCGAGCAACTCGACCGAATCGAGCGCAACCTAGATGCCGATGCGATCCAGGGCGCTGGGCTTGCCCGTCGTGAAGGGGCACCAGCTGGCCGCCGCACGTCATTGCGCGAGGTCCGGTACAAGGATTAGAAGGGGTTACGAGGAAAATCGCCATGAGTAAGACGCAAACCAACGGTCATTCGAACTCGAAGCTTGCGAAAGCCAAGCTGGCGAGCGCTAAACCTGAGACGATTCCGACCCGGCTGCACCATGCGGCTTACGTGTGCCGCGACCTCGAGCAGACGCGGAAGTTTTACGAGGACATCCTGGGCTGGCCGATGGTGGCGGCCTGGCGTGAGTGCGACAAGGTGTTTGGCGAAGACGAACTTTATTACTGCCACCTGTTCTTCCAAATCGCCGACGGCGGAGCGCTGGCGTTCTTTCACTTCGCCAATCCCAGGCAGCATGAGAAATTCGCCCACTACGGGCCGCATTCGCCTTTCGTCCACCTTGCATTGAAGGTCGGCGACGCACCCGGCCAGCAGGAGATGCAGCGGCGGCTCGAAGCGGCGGGCCACGAGACGATGGTGATCGACCATGGTTACTGCGTATCGCTCTACGTCACCGATCCCAACGGATTGAATCTCGAGTTTACCGTCGACCATCCGGCGGCGGACAAAATTGCGGCCAAGCGCTCCGCCAGCGCGCATGAAGACCTGCGCAAGTGGCTTGCCGGCGACCGCACCACCAACAACGAATGGCGCGCCGAGCACAAGGCCAACGCGCCGCACTCCTGAGCGATTCATTCACCTCAGGTGAGTTTCAAGCAGGTGGTGCGGGGCGCTGATCGATCCTCCCCGCATCGCCCTATCTTGAGCGAGTCGCCGGATATCGGGGCGCGGCCGGCTGGCCGCTCGCTGCTCCGCTCGGCGCCCGGCGTCGTCCTGTTCGCGATCGTGATCGCCGACGCGATGCGCAGCGCAGACACCGACCTTTGGGGTCATCTCCACTTCGGAAATATCGTCCTTACGCAGCATCAACTCTTCTTCCACGCGCCGTCGTCGTACGCCTGCCCGCCGGGCTCGCGGAGCTGGATCCTGGTGGACTGGCTGGGCGAGGCGCTAATGGCGCTGGTATACAACGTGGGCGGCGTGGTCGGGATGAAGCTCGCGAAGTTCGGATGCGTCGCGGCGGTGATGGCGCTGCTGTCGCTGGGACTGGCGGAGACCGGCGCGGCGCTGATGGTGCAAGCGTTGACGCTGCTCACGGCGGCCTTCGCGCTCATAACGCACATGCAGCTTCGCACCTTTCTCGCCGACGATGTCCTGCTCGCTGCGCTGATGGCGATGTTGGCGCGCGAGAGCTATGGCCGGCGCGCGCGGCTGTGGCTCGCGGTGCCGATGCTCGCGTTGTGGGCCAATCTGCATGGAGGGTTCTTCGTCGGAATCCTGGCGCTGGGTCTGTTCACGGCGGTCCGCGGCGCGCAAGACCTCGCGCAGGGTAATGGGATGCGCGCGACGGTTAGACTCGCGGCGGTGACCTCGGCGGCGGCGCTGGCGGCGTTGCTCAATCCATACGGACTGAACGATTACCTCGTGATCGCCGGCGTGCTGCGCAATCCATTCACGCTAAGCCATATCTCGGAATTCCGCCCGCTTCTGGTGGTGGTGGCTGACTTTTACAAAAGCCATCGGCCGCTTTTTACATTCGTGTCCGCACTCGCAATCATGGCTGGGCTCCTGGTGACCTTCGCGCTCACGCCGCGCGGCGACGACCTCGCCCTCTTCGCGGTTGCGATGCTAATGACCGTGAGCGCGCTCTACGCCGTGCGTAACACGGGTCTAGCCGTGATCGCATGCTGCATTCCACTTTGTCGCCATGCCGATCTGCTTTTCGATCGTCTGCGCTTCGCGCGAACTGCCGGCGCGGTCGGTCCGGAGCGAGGCTGGCGGGCATTGAACGTTCTGTTCGCGGCGCTAGCAATCGGCATTGCGCTACGCACCGGATTGCTGACGAATGCGCTGCCTGCGGTCGAGGCCAAACCAGCCGGCGCGCTGGCGTTCATGGAGCACCACGATCTCCGTGGCAACGTGCTGTGCGAGTTCGGATGGGCCGACTATCTGCTCTTTCACGATGCGCCACGCTTCAAAATTTTCATCGAGAGCATCTTCGAAGCCTATTACCCGCATCAGCTGCAAAGCGATTTCGCCGCGGTCTACTACGCCGAGCCCGGTGCGGCGCGTGTGCTCGACGCGTATCCCAATGATTTCGTCCTGATGCCGACTGGGTCGGCCGCCTACAGCCTGATGATGGCGCAGGCCGGATGGCGGCTCATCTATCGCGACCCGGTATCGTCGTTGTTTGCGCGCGTTGGCTCGCCTGCCGCGCGGCTTCCCGCAGTTCCTGAACTCGTCAGGGCGGCGCCGCCGAGCGTTTTTCCCTAGCTGGTTCGCGAGCGCGCCGGATACGGGTCGCGTAATGAACGAACGTGCCAGTCAAGCGTCGCTGCTGAGCCACGCCCCCGCGCTTTTGCTGCTCCTCGCCGTCGTGGCGGACTCGATGCAATACGCCGACGCCGACCTCTATGGCCACATCCGCTACGGTGAGATGATCCTCAGCACCGGCCATCTCATCCGCGCCGATCCCTTTTCCTATACGGTGGCAGGCCGGCAATGGATTGACCACGAATGGCTCGCCGAAGTGCTGATGGCGCTGGTTTACAACGCGCTCGGAGTGCTCGGGCTCAAGCTGCTGAAGTTTCTAAGCGCGGGCGCGATCGTAACGCTGCTCGCGGCTGGCCTTGCCGAGACCGGCGCCTCGATAGCGGCGCAATTCATCGCGCTCGGAGCGGCGGCGATCGTGCTGATTCAACAGATGCAATTCCGGCCGCAACTTTTCGACTACGTTTTCTTCGCCGCGCTGATCGCGATGCTGGCGCGCGAGAGTCACGGGCGGCGCGCGCCGCTATGGCTGGCGGTGCCGATGCTCGCGCTGTGGGCGAATCTCCACGGCGGATTTTTCATCGGCCTGGCCGCGCTGGGAATTTATTCCGCGGCTCTCGCGGCGCAAGGTATCGCGCGGGGCATAGGGCCCCGCCGCGCGCTGCGTCCGGGCGCGACCACCGTGGCGGCCGCTCTGGCGACGCTATGCAATCCCTGGGGAATCGGCGAATGGAGCGCGGTCGTGCGGAGCCTTGGCAATCCATACACGCGGGGCCGGATAAGCGAGTTCAAACCGCTGCTCGAGGTGCTTGGCGGGCTGCATCGCGCCGGCATGACCACGCTCCCGCTGATGACGATGCTGCTGACGCTCGGGGCACTGGTCGCCGCTTGCCTCCTTGCGCCGCGAGGCGATGACGCGGGGCTGCTCGCGATCGCGGCGGTGATGGTAGCGGCGGCCTTTGCCGCCGCGCGCAACACCGCGCTCGCCGCGATCGCGCTGACGGTGCCGCTTGCCTACCACGCCGACCTGGCCGCCAGACGCGTTGGCCGCCGCGCTCGCGCGCCGGCCAACCTGTCTGCGGCCGTCGCCACGCCCGCGCCCTCCTCGACGCCTCGGATGCCGCGAGCGCTACAGTTAGCGGTCGCGTTTACGGCCCTGATAATGGCGCTTGGCGAGGGTTTGTTTTCCGGCAAGCTGCGCGCGGGGATTCCGTTTCCGGTTGGCGCCGTCGACTTCATGGGCGCTCACAATCTTGCCGGTAATGTACTCGGCGAATACAGCTGGGGCGGCTATCTCATCTGGCACGCGCCCGCGGGCTCGCGGGTCTTCATCGACAGCCGCTTCGAGATGATCTATCCGCCGCGGGTCCAGCGCGACTACCTGGATTTTTTCCGCGGCGACAACGCCGCCTCCGCGGTGCTCGCCGCGTATCCGACCGCCTACGTCCTGATGCCTTCCGATTCGCCGATATCGCGTTTCATGGCCACGCAAACCGGATGGTGTCTGCTCTACTGCGATCCGGTCGCGGCGCTATTCGCGCGCGCCGACTCGCCCGCCGCGCATATCCAGGGAGTCCCGACGCTGCGTGGCAAAGCGCCGCCGAGCTTTTTTCCATAGACAGCGCGAGGCATCCGCGATCGCTATCCGGCTTAGAGGTGGCCGGCGGGTGGCGCGGGATGCTGCTGGGTCAGGCAGTGGATCGCTCCGAGGCCCCAGACCAGGTCGCTCGAGGGGATGCCGACGACACGGCGTCCGGGGAAGAGCCGGCCCAGCGTCGCGATCGCGGATGCGTCGTGCGCACAGCCGAACGTCGGCACGATCACGCCGCCATTTAAGATGTAGAAGTTCGCGTACGACGCCGGCACCCGCGTCCCTTCATGGAACAGCGCGGGTGGCATCGGCAGGGTTTCGACCTTGAGCGCGCGTCCCGCGGCGTCGCGCATCGCTCTCAGCCGCTTCAGGTTGTCGGCGAGAACGCGATAATTTTCGTCGCGCCGATCATCTTCGATTACCGTCACCACCGTCGCCGGAGCGACGAACCGCGTCAGGTCGTCGACGTGACCGTCGGTATCGTCGCCGGCGATTCCCTCGCCCAGCCAGAGCACGCTGCTCACCCCGAGCCAGTACTTGAGCTGCCGCTCAATTTCGGCGCGGTCGAGCGCCGGGTTGCGATTGGGATTGAGCAGGCATGATTCCGTCGTGAGCAGGGTGCCCGCGCCATCGACATCGATCGAGCCGCCCTCGAGCACCATCGGCGGTTCGACGACCTCGAAGCCGAATCGCTCGCCCAACCGGCGCGGCACCGCGTCGTCAAGGTCGAAGGCGCCATATTTTTCGCCCCACGAATTGAAGCAGAAATCGAGCGCGACCTGAGCCGGAGCGTCGCCGGGCGCGGCGCGATTGATGAAGATCGGGCCGTGGTCGCGAATCCATGAATCGTTAGTCGCAACTATGGTGAACTCGATTCGATCCAGGCGCGCCGCCGCGCCCGCCGTCGCGAGTATCGCCGCGCGCGCCGCCGCTGCCATCTCCTCGTCCGCGACCAGCAGGCGCAGCGGCTCGAACTCCGCGATCGCTGTCGCCATCCGCGCGAACACCGGCGGGATCGCCTCGAACTTGCCGGGCCAGGTGTCGCGGTTGTGCGGCCATACCAAGTAGGTCGCCAGATGCGGCGCCCATTCGGGCGGCATCCGGTACCCCGCTGCAAGCCGGGGCGATGCGGCGGCGGGAGGTCTCACCTTTTCACGCTCGAGGGTTTCACGCTTCACAGGTCAGGAGCGGAAACGGCGGAGCAGATCGCCGTAGGCATCGATTCGCCGGTCGCGCAGGAACGGCCAGTTGCGCCGGGTCTCTTCGATAAGCGAAAGATCGCAATCGGCGATGAGGATTTCCTCCGCGCTCGCGCCGGCGCGCGCGATCACCTCGCCGAACGGATCGGCCACGAACGAGTTGCCCCAGAACTCCAGACTGTCCTCGGTGCCCACCCGATTGACCACCGCGACGAACATTCCGTTGGCGATCGCGTGGCCGCGCTGCACCGTCTCCCAGGCCTGAAGTTGACGGCGGCGCACCGTTTCAACTTCGCCGCGCTCCCATCCGATCGCGGTCGGGTAGAAAACGATCTGGGCGCCGGCCAGCGCCACCAGCCGCGCCGCTTCGGGAAACCATTGGTCCCAGCAGACCAGCGCGCCGACCGTCGCATGGGCGGTGCGATGCGCGGTGAAGTCAAGGTCGCCCGGGGTGAAATAAAATTTTTCGTAGTAGTGCGGATCGTCGGGAATGTGCATCTTGCGGTAGCGGCCGGCCAGGCGTCCGTCGGCGTCCAACACCACCGCCGTGTTGTGGTAGATGCCCTCGGTGCGACGCTCGAAGAGCGATCCGACGACGACGACCTTATGCGCGGCGGCGGCCGCACTCAGGGCCTCGCTGCTCGGTCCGGGAATCGGCTCGGCGAGGTCGAAGTTGCGCGCCTCCTCGGACTGGCAGAAGTAGCGCGAGCGGAACAATTCCTGGAGACAGATAACCTTGGCGCCGCGCGCGGCCGCCTCCTCGATTCGCGCGAGCGCTTTGTCGAGATTGCGTCGCGGCTCGGTCTCGCAGCTCATCTGCACCAGCGCGATTCGAAGCAACGCTGAACTCATGATCTATCTTGATAGCAACCGATCTCACGCGTCGCCAGCAGCCCGTGCGAAATGGATATTGATCGCGAAGAATCGGACAACTGCGAGGATTCGTGGATTGGCCCAGGGCCGGATTCGGACTAGGATCGGTCTCACGATGAATCCCCAGGCCGGCGCTCGAGAACGCCACGCCGCTCCGTTGTGGGCGGGCATGGCGCGAATCGCCCGCGCGATCGGCGCCGCTGTTTTGCCGTTGGCCGGAGAACTGCGCCGCCTCAATCGTATAGGGGCGGGCGCCGTTTCTCGGCGCGAGCGGGTGCGAATCGTGAAGCAGACGCTTGCGCGTCGTGGCAAGGGTCCTAACCGTTGCTGCTGATTTCAGTTTCGAACGGTTTCGGCGCCCGCGTCTCTAGGCGCTTTTCCCTAGAAAAATAGGCACTTTTTCTCCTGTCTCTAAGCGGTTTCCCGATTGGGCATCCGTCCCGCGTGAACTACCTTGCAAAGCATGAATTCGCTCATGCTTCGCCGCCAAGGCTCGCCGCTCGATGCGTCGCAGGGGCAAACAGGAGATGCTCATGGCAAATCGACCACCATCTGACGATCCCGGCTCGAAGCCTGAAGTCACGACTGAGTCCAAGGGCCTGCTGCGCCAATGGACCGAAGGCATGCGGATGGAGGCGCTGGCCAACCTCGCGCACGAGTTGCGCACGCCGCTCCAGGTGTTGCTCGGGTACCTCGACATCCTGCGCGACGAATGGGTCGAAAAGTTCGATCCCGAGCCGCGTGCGATGATCGAGCGGATGAACAGCAACACACACGACCTTGCCCAGACCGTCGACAACATCATGGAGTTCGTGATGTTAGAAGCCGGCGCCACCGGCCGCGTGGAAGAGGACGTGCTGGTCAGCAATCTCGTGAATGACCTGGCGCCGGCGATTGAGGCGGCCAAGGCCGACAAGGAATTGACTTTGAAGGTCGATCTCGAGCACGCGCCGCAGTCGATTCATATTTCGCGCCGCCCGCTGCGCTCGATTCTCTCCAACCTGGTGCTCAACGCGATCAAGTTCACCGAGCGCGGCAGCGTGACAGTCCGCATCAGCAGCGCGCCCGCCCGCGGCGCTGAGCCGGGAGTCGTCCTCGAGGTCACAGATACCGGGTTAGGGATGAGCCCGGCGCTGATCAAGCATGCGGCGGAGCCGTTCTCGCAACTTTCGCGGACCAGCGCGCGGAAATATCGCGGCCTGGGCCTGGGGCTCGCAGTGGTTCATCGCAACGTCCAGGCGCTCGGCGGCAAGCTCGAAGTCAGCTCGACCCCGGGCCGCGGCTCGCGCTTCGTCGTGCGCATCCCGCCGACCTCCCTGGTCGAAGAGGGCCCCGGAAAAGTGGGCAAAGGAATATTCGGCCGCAGCAGCCGAGGCAAGCACGCCCATGCGCCCACGTCGATTCAGCCGCCGCCGTCGTCGCCGCGCAAAGCCGCTGGCACCGCTGCCGGCCAGGTCGTGTTTATCTGACCGACCTCGATTGTCGATCTCCTGGACCGCAAGGCTTTCCTTGCTGACGAAGGCCAACAGGCGATTGAGCACGACGGATCGGGACGGAGCAGGGCAGAGCGGGACGGAGCAGGGCAGAGAAGGACCGAGCGGAAGAAGGGGGAGAAGGACGGAGTGTACGAGGGGGGAATCCGGGGAAACCTCGTCGAGCGCCGCTCGGGGGGACCGCGCCCTTTGGCGGTCGGAGCGGCGCTCGCGAGGACTCGGGTGTCTAGCGGTAGTGGCGCATCAGGCCGATCACCACGCCGCGAATCCGCAGGTCATCCTCGCTGACGAAAATCGGGTCCATGGTAGCGTTGGCGGGCTGCAGCCGGACCTGACCACCGGTCTCGGGAAAGTATTTCTTGACCGTGGCTTCGTCGCCAATCAAGGCGACCACGGTCTCGCCCGCAGTGGCCGCGTCGCGCCCCTCGACGATGATATAGTCGCCGTCGCGAATCCCTTCGTCGATCATCGACTCGCCCTTCACCCGCAGGCAAAAAGTGTTGTCGCGCCGCACGAACTCCTCGGGCACCGCAATCGTGTCGTTGCCCTCAACCGCTTCGATCGGCACGCCTGCCGCGACGGTGCCGACTAGCCGTAGCTCGTGCGCCGCGGGCTGTTTGCGTTCGACCGTGATTTCGAGCGCGCGGCTATGATTGTGGACCCGTTTGATGAAACCCTTTTGCTCGAGGTTGTGGAGATGCTTATGCACCGTGGCCAGCGAGGAAAGGCCGAAATATTGGCCAACCTCGCTCAGGGTCGGCGCGTAGCCGTGCTCGGTGATATAGTTCTCTAGGTAATCGACGAGCTGTTTTTGCCGTTTGGTCAGCGTGGCCATCAATCAACCTCCAAGCGTAGCCTTCGTTGGCGGCGAGAACATGATGGCGAAAATCGGGCGAATCGGCAAGTGCCCCAAAGATGCCCTCGCATCGGGCGTCAAAAACTGATCCACTGGAAAGAGATGGCCAGAATTCGCGTTATTTTCGAGAGCGGCGAACCGGAACGGATTATCGAATTCAACCCTGCCGATGCGCCCTTCCATCATGACGGTCAACCCGGCTCGATTCTCGATGTTTTGTTAGGCAATCATATTCACCTCGAACATGCCTGCGGCGGTAATTGCGCCTGCACGACCTGCCACGTGATCGTCAAGTCCGGTTTCAACAAGCTCTCCGAATCCTCCGAACAGGAGGAAGACCTGCTCGACAAGGCGCCCGGGCTGACTCCGACCTCGCGCTTGGCCTGTCAGGCCGTAATTGACGATCCCGATGCCGAAATCGTCGTCGTAATTCCCCGCTACACCATCAATCAGATAAGCGAAGGCGGAGCCGGAGCCAAACCGGAGCCATGAGCGCGCTTAACCATCAGCGTCGGAAGCTTTACCAGGATGGCTGAAGCGGGGACGCAGGCCACATCGCCGCCGCGACGGCCGGTCTATCGTGCGCGTATTGAGCGGATACGCGATCACAACGCCGACACGCGTTCGCTCTTCTTAAGTCTGATCGATGGCGGTCGCTTGGCCCTGGTGCCCGGCCAGTTCATCTCGATCTCGCTCGCGCTCGAAGGTGAGACGCGCGTGCGGCCATATACCGTCGCATCAAGTCCCGAAGAGGCCGGCGCCATCGAGATTTGTTTCAACCAGGTGCCGGGCGGAATCGGCGTGCGCTACCTGTTCGAGCGCAAGGCTGGCGACGAACTCCAGTTCACCGGACCGTTTGGAGCATTCACGATGGACCGCGCCCCCGAGCACGAATGCGTGTTCATCGCGGAGGGAACTGGGATCGCGCCGATTCGCCCGATGATCCGGCGTGTGCTCGCCGCGGCGCATCCGCCGCTGAGCCTGCTCTACGCCGCGCCCGATCCCGACCACCTGCTCTATCGCGAGGAGATCGCAGAGTGGTCGGCGGCCGGGGTCAAGTTCATTTCATTGCTCGCGCCAGCCTCTGAGCTTTACGATCGGCTGATGGCCGAGACGCGGCGCCGATGGATCGAGGCTGATTCCGCTCGCGGCCGGCACTTCTATGTATGCGGCGTCGGCAAGGGCGTTCTTGGGCTTCGCGATCTGCTGCGCGGCGCGGGCTATGAGCGGCGCGCCGTCCACTACGAGCAATGGTGACGGCGTTGCTCGTGCCTTCTACGGAATTTTCTTGAGCGGTTTGCCGTTCTCGTCGTAAATCGTCAGCGCCGACTCGCCGTTGGCTCCCAGGTCCGTCTGCAAACGGACGCGCGCGCCGCCCTTGGCGTCGGCGAGCTGGAGCGAGTTTGTGCCCTTACGCATGCTGAGTTCGGCCGCCGTGGTGCTGTCGGGATTGAGCAGCGTGAACGCGGCCGGTCCGTCGTGGATTGCGACGTTCGCCGCCAGGCGCGGCTTGCCGTCATCGCCCGACATCGCGAGCATCGTCGTTCCTTCCTTGGTTACCACTAGCGCCGCGCGCTCGATTCCCTGCTGATCGTACAGGCCCAGATGGGCCATCCCCTCGCCCGAGACATTGAGCTTGGCGCGGACATTTCCCTGCTCGTCCATCACTTCGAATTGCTTCGCGCTGATGCTGGTCAGCAACTGTTGGTCGGCGGCGGCCGCCGCAGCCGGCGCAGGCCACATCCGCGCCGAAGCCGCGCCGCCAATCGCGCCCGCCATCAAAGCCGCCATCAACAACGCCCGGTTTCCGGTTTGCTTCATGAGATGGTCCTTTTTCCTTCACTGTAAAAGTTCGGCCAGGATGCTGTGCTCGCCGATCAATCCGTCAACGCGGAGCGCACGTCGTAAGTGACGTTCTCGCTCGAGCCGGCGCGCCGCGCCGTCTACGAGTGCCGGATCGATCGCGAGCAGGCGCGCGACGGCGCGCTCAGCGCCAAAGCCGGCAATCTCGAAATACCGGCGCACGACGCGATAGGCGGCTTCGCCGCGGCTGAGCGCGCGCGCTTCGCCGAGCGCCTCGCCCCATCGATGCTCCATCGTGTCCCACACGTAAGTGAACGGGTCGTAACGCTCTTCGACCTTGAGCGCGAGAAATTTTTCCTGCAGCTCCTTCATCGCGCGATCGAACTCAGGGCGCATCTTCGCCTGCGCGTATCCGGCGCCGAGCTTGAGCGCCTTGGTCTCGGCAGCCCCGCGCCGCGCGAGCGCGTCCATCACCAGCTTCGCGCAGTGCGAGAGCATCCCGCGCTCATACAGCGCGCGATAGCCGCGCGGCTCGGCGCGCAGGCGCAAGAAGGCCGCCAGCAGGCCGCGCGCGATGAAGCCCGGCCGCCCGCCCATCACCTTGCCATAGTAGACGAGCTTTTTGGCCGGCAGCGTATCCTTGATCCTCCAGGTCATCATGATCGCGCGGTCGTGCTGGATATGCTCGGGCAGCGCCGGCTCGCGGATTCCCTCGATCGCCTCGCGCAGGCACGGCACGCCCATCCCGGCCGTAAACGCCGCGCAAAAGCCAACCTCTTCGATGAAACCGAGCGCGGCCCGCTCGCCGCTGATGCGGCGCTGGCGGAGGCGGCGGAAATGATGATCGCGATGGCCCTCGAGCGCGTCGAGCGGTGGCGCCGCGGGCACGACCCGCGCGCGCCGCTTTTTCGTCGCCCGCGCGGCGGGCGGATGTTTACGCGCGGGTCCCGCAGACGAATCCTTGTGCGCGAGACCCGCGGGTCCTGCGGATGAATCCTTATGCGCGAGACTTGCGGATCCCGCGGATGAATCTTTACGCGCGAGACTTGCGGGTCTCGCGCTCATGCCCTCACACGCTCCACGCATTCCTTGAACAGGTCGTGATAATTGGCGCGTACGCCGAGCCCGCGCATGATGCCGTCTAGTCCAACCAGCGCGCGCACGGTAAATACGCCGTGCGCCGGTGACTTGTAGAGTTTGTGTTTGAATGCGATTTCGCCTACCAGCGCGAGCTTGCCGACCAGGTCGTACTCGCCGGGCCCGTAGAGGCGGTCTTCCAGCACCGGCTCGAACAGCATGTGCACGGCCTCGATCATCGGGCCCGGCTTCTGTCCGCGGTCGAGGTAGCCAAGCTTGACCAGAGCCTGCCCGAGCGCGCGGTTGTTGCCTTCGACCAGCGCGCGGGCGAACTGGAGATTGGCGCGGCGAATCGCTTCGGGATAGTGGCGAATCGATCCGAAGTCGAGAACGCAGATGCGTGGATGGTGTGTCACTAGATAGTTGCCCGGATGCGGGTCGGTGTGGAGCACGCCGAATTCGAGCAACTGCCGCCAGACCAGCTCGTAATATTTGCGCGTGACCCACGTGCGCAGCTCGAGGTCGGCCGCCGGATTCATCAGGTCCGAGAGATGATAACCGTCCAGATAAGTCATCGTTAGCACGCGGCGTGAACTCAGGTCGCCGACCACGCGCGGGATGACCGTTTCGGAATCGTCGGCGTAAAGCTCATGGAACTCCATCGTGTTGCGCGCCTCGATTCGGTAATCGAGTTCCTCGATCAGCCGTTCTTCGAGTTCGCGGTAGACCGTGCGGGTCTCGATCTTCTGCCGCATCACGTCGCCGGCGATCGCCTGCAGCGTGCGCAGCAGCAGCTTGAGATTGCCCAGGTCCTGGCGCACGGTCGCGTCGATGCCCGGGTACTGCACCTTGACTGCGACTTCCTCGCCGCTCTTGAGACGGGCGCGATGGACCTGGCCGAGCGAGGCGGCGGCGAAAGCCTGCGGTTCGAAATTCGCAAACAGCTGCTCGGGGCGCTTGCCGAGTTCGCGGCGGACCTGTTGCGCGATCATCGCATAGTCCATCGGCGGCACGCCGTCGCGCGTGGTCTTGAGCAGATCGATCGCTTCGACCGGCATCAGGTCCTCGCGCATCGAAAGCATCTGCACCAGTTTCATGAACGCGCCGCGCAACTGGGTCGAACTCTCGACGATGCGCCGGGCGTTGCGGATGTGGGTGTCGAGCAATTCGCGCTCGTGGCTCGCGGCGTCGAGGAAGGGCTTGCGGATCGAAGTCCACAGGTAGCTGGAGCCGACCTGCGAGGCGAGGCCGCCCATCTTCAACGCGCGGCGCGTGCGCCCCGACGTGATCGATTTGTTCGCCTTCTCGGTCACAGTCCCTCGCGCGCGATCCCGACCCGGTTAATCAGCGTCGCGGCAAAGGCGGCGCCGAAACCATTGTCGATGTTCACCACGGTGACTCCGCTCGCGCATGAATTGAGCATCCCGAGCAGCGCCGCCACTCCGCCGAACGCGGTGCCATAGCCGACACTGGTGGGCACCGCGATCACCGGCTTGTCGGTCAGCCCCGCCACCACCGAGGGCAGCGCCCCTTCCATCCCGGCCGCCACAATCAGCACCGCCGCCGCGTGCACCCGTGCGAGGTTAGCGGTCAGACGATGGATACCGGCGACGCCGACGTCGTAAAGCCGCTCGACCGCGTTGCCGAAAAGCTCGGCGCAAAGCGCCGCCTCCTCGGCCACCGGCAGGTCCGAGGTGCCGGCGCTCATCACCAGCACACGGCCGTGACCGCGCGGCGCGGCCCGGCGCTTGATGATGACGCCAAGCCGGGCCTCGGGATGATAGACAAGGGCGCGCATGCGCCGGCGCAGCTCGCGCGCCTTTTTCAGGTCCAGCCGCGTGACCACCAGGTTGGCTCCGGTGGCGGCGACGCGTGCGCCAATCGCCGCGATTTGCGCTGCGCTCTTGCCCTCGCCGAAGATCACTTCGGGTACGCCGCGGCGGAGAGCCCGATGCTGGTCGACTTTGGCGAAGCCGAGATCCTCGAAGGGCAGATGGCGCAGGCGCTCGAGCGCAGCGGCTGCCCCAAGCTTGCCGGCTGCGACCTGCTCCAGTAGCCGGCGCAAACGATCTTCGGTCATCGCGAATACTCTCGGGTCATCAACCTTCCAGGGTGATCGTCGCTCCCGGCCCTCATCGCCGCCGCGCCTGCTCGATATCCAGCGGCCGCGACGGCGTAATCAGAATCTCACGCACCGCGCGAGCGTCGGCGCGCACCACCGTGAGTGTCGCTTCGCCTGCCTTGACCTGTTCGCCGGGCCGGGGAATATGACCTAGACGTTCGACCACGAGCCCGCCAATCGTAGCATACTCGCCGCTTTCCGGCAGGCGGAGCCTGAAGCGCTCGTTGAGTTCAGTTACCGTGGCGCGCGCCGACGCGTTCAGCGCGCGCGGGCTTATCACGCGAACCAGTTCTTCGCCCGAGCCGTGCTCCTCCTCGATCTCGCCCACGATTTCTTCAAGCAGATCCTCGAGCGTCAGAATTCCCGCTGCGCCGCCGTACTCGTCGACGATCACGGCCAGGTTCTGCCCGGTCCGCTGGAAGGTGAGCAGAATCTGATCGAGCGGCGTGGACTCGGCGAAGTAAACCACCTGGCGCATCACTTCGGCGACTGGGCGGCTCAAGTCTGGCGCCTCGAGGAGATCGAAGACGTGGAGCACGCCCACGATGTTGACGATACGTCCTTCGAAAACCGGAATACGGCTGAAGCCGGTGTGCCGGGCGCTCTCGGCCGCTTCCGCCAGCGTCGTTTCGAGCGCGACCGCCTCGACCCGCACCAGCGGCACCATCGCCTGGCGCGCTTCCGCGTTCTTGAAGCGGAAGATGCGGCTGATCATCTGGCGCTCGGCCGGCAAAATCGCATCGGCGGTCGGCGGCTGCGGCTGATCGCCGAGCGAGCGAATCATCAGCGACAGGTCCTCGCGCGTGATGAACACGCTTTGCATTCCCGCGGGCACGCCAGCGAGCTTTCTTAGCCAGCGGCTGACTATCGTCTCGGCTTCGAGCAGCGGCCAGAATGCAACTTCCAGGAGGCGCAACGGACCTGCGGCGATCCGTGCGAAGGTGATCGGATGGCGGAAGGTCAGCAGCTTGGGCAGCGATTCGCCAATCAGCAAAGTTAACGGCGCCAGGATGACGGGGGCGAGATAAGAAGTATTGGGACCGAAATGATGCAGGAAAGTGGTGAGCACGCTGGCCGCGATGACCGTAGCCAGGTTGGCCCCGGTGAGCGTCAGAGCCAGCACGCGCTCGCGCCGGCGGAGCAGCGCGAGCAGCAGCGGGGTTTCGCGTTTATCGCGCGCGTTGGCGGTGCCGAGCTTGCTCTCATCGGTCACTACCATCGCGATTTCGCTGGCGGCGAAAAAAGCCTGCACCAGGACGCAGGCTGCGAGAGCGGCTATGAGCCCGCCTAGCTCCATCGTCTGAGCCTCACCTGCTCGATCGTGGCGCCGCGCACCTTTTCGATCTTCGCCTCGAAGGCGCCCAGTCGGAGTCGCTCGCCCGGTTGTGGGATGCGGCCGAGCCGGCGCAGCACCAGCGAGCTCAATGTGCGCTCGTGGCCGCGCACGGCAAAAGATTCGCCGCCGTCGAGCGCCTGGGTCAGACGGGCGAGGCCGATGGTGCCGGCCGCGAGCCATTCGCCTTCGCCGGCTTCGGTAAGGTCGGGGCCTTCGAGCTCGAATTCGTCGCGCAGCTCGCCGAACAGCTCCTCCAGCAGATCTTCGAGTGTGACCAAGCCGAGCAGTTGGCCGTATTCGTCGACCACGAATGCAAGTTGGTAGCGGCGCCGGCGCAACTCGTCGAACAGTTCGCCAAGCGTCTTACCCGGCGGGACGAAGTAGGGCTCGCGGACCAGCCGTTCCAGGCGCGGCGGCGCGGACTCCAGGCGCCGCGCGATTAAATCCTTGGCCCGCAGCACGCCGACGATGTTGTTGAGATTGCCGCGGTAAACGGGAACGCGCGAGTAATGGCCGTGGGCGACTTCGGCGATGATGCGGTCCACGGCGGTGTCGAGGTCAAGCGCGAAGATGCGCTCGCGCGGCGTCATGATCTCGGAGACCCGGCGCGATCCGAAAGCGAACACCTTGTCGATCAATTCGCGCTCGGCCGGCGCCACCTGGCCGAACCGCTCGCTCGCGACAAGCAGCGTCTTGAACTCGCTCTCCGAAAGCGGCGCGGCAGGCGGCGCCTCTTCAGGCACGAAGAGCCGCGCCAATGGATGGAAGACTACCGCGACCGCGGCCAGCGGAAGCGCAGTGACGCGCGCCACCGCCGCCGGAAAGCCGAGCGCGAAGGTTTTGGGCGTGATGTCGCTGACCAGCAGCACCAGCACGAACATCACCGGCACCGAGATCCATCCCCCCAGCGGCCCCAGCCAGGTCAGGAGAAAGGTGGTCGCGAGACATTCGGCGAAGACATTGATCGCCTCGTTGAACCCGATGATTACCATCAGCGATTCGAGCGGACGGCGCAGCAACGAATTGACGGCCCCGGCCGCCGCGTCGCCCAGGCTCGCACGCGTATGCTGCATCCGCGCCAGCGCGAACAGTGCGGTCTCCGATGCGGCGAGCAGCGCGCTCGCTCCGAGCAACAGGATCACCATTAGTAACAGCATCGCCGATAACTCGATTACCTATCCGCCCGGCTGCGAACGCAACTGGTCCCATCCCGCGAGCGTCGGCGCGCGTCCGCAGTGGCGGACCGAGCCGCGCGCGTTGACCAGCACCGCCTTGCCGGAAGAAGTGATACGGCCGATACGGCTCACGCGCACTCCCAAGGTGCGAGTGAGCGCGGATGCTGCGACGGCGCGGCGCAGCGCGAACAGCAGTTCGTAGTCCTCGCCGCCGCCAAGCGCGAGCGCCAGATCGTCGCCGACCGTCTCGCGGTAGGCCGCGGAGAGCGGCAACGCGCCGGCGTCGATCTCGGCGCCTGCGCCGCTGCGCTTGAGAAGATGGCCGAGGTCCTGCCAGAGTCCGTCGCTCAGATCGATCGCTGCGGGCGCCGGCTTGATGCGAGCCAACCGCAATCCGGCCGCCAGGCGCGCTGTCGGTTGCAGCAAGCGATCGACAAGAAACTTGCGCGCGGCGGCGCGCGCGCGAAGCCGCCCCGTGAGGATGCGCAGTCCGGCGGCCGCGTCGCCCAGCGTGCCGGTGACGTACAGGGAGTCGCCGGCCCGCGCCGCATCGCGCCGCAGTGCCCGGCCCCGCACCTCGCCCAGCAGGGCGATCGTGATGGCAAGCGCGCTCGCGCGGGTAACGTTGCCACCGACCACCTCGACTCCGGCGCGGGCCGCCGCATTGCCCAGCCCCTTGTACACCCGATCGAAGAATCGCAGGCCAAGTCCTTCGCGCACCGCGAGATTGACCACGCATACGGTCGGCTTTCCGCCCATCGCGGCGATGTCGCTCAGGTTGACCGTCAGTGCGCGCGCGCCAAGCGCCTCAGGCGCGCCCCACCCGAGCCGGAAATGCACGTCCTCGACCATTGAGTCGATCGTCAGAAGCTGGCGGCCGTGTGTGGCAGGCAGGATGGCACAATCGTCGCCGGGACCCAGGATAGCGCGCTGGCCCCGACCGAGGCGCTGCAGCAGGCGCTCGATCAGGTGGAATTCTCCGGGCGATTTGCTCACATGATTCGCCAGGCGGCGAAGGGCGTGACGCGCATCCTCAGGAGCGGCTGCCATACGCCGCGGTAGGCGGCGAAGTTCCCGATTCGGCGATCACGAAATCACGCTAGAGCATTCGCGTGAGGCGGGCAATACCGAGGATGGGCCGAGACCGCGTCTACTTGATTTCCGCGAATCCAAGCACCGCCAGAGCCAGCACCACTACTACGGCGAGCGCCTCCAGCGGACTTATCCAAGCCTCGTAGAGAGTCACGCAGAGCGTGACCATGACCAGGACCAGGAGCACCGCGATCTCAGGCTTGGACATGTACTTGTTTTCCGCCGCCGAAGCCGCAGGCTTCAGCTTATTCTTCTATGCCGCCCCACCTTGCATTCAATGCGCAGCCGCGGCGCCGCCGCCTTGGGTGCGGGTTCGCGGCAGGAAGAGCGCGATGACGAGCGCGACCACCATCAGGTAGCACAACGACCGGTAGATGTCGTTGAGCGAGAGCATCATCGCCTGCCGCTGCACCTGCCCATAGATCATAGCGAGCCCCTGCTTTTGGCCGGTGACGAGTTGATGCATGTAATCGAAGTGCATCGCGCCAGGCAGACGCTGCCCGGTTTCTCCGAGCCGCCAGGCGTCGAAGACCGTGAGATGGTTCACCAGATAGCTTTGCCGAATCTGTTCGAGGTGGGTGAGGTATGTCGTCAGCGTTGAGGTTCCGATCGACGCCCCGATATTGCGCACCATCGAGAAGAAGCTCGCCGCATAGCCCATGTTCTCGCGGCTGACTGAACTCAGCGCGGCCCCGGCCAGAGTCGGAAAAATCAGGCCCATTCCGATTCCCTGGATCACCGTGGGCCAGACGAAATTCGAAATGCTCATCGTGAGGTCGAGGGTCGAGAGCTGCCACTGGGCGATCGCGATCAGGATATAGCCGAGGAAGACCAGCTTGCGGGTGTCGAAGCCTTTGCGCGCGATCGCGCCCAGCAGGAACATCGCCGCCATCACGCCCATCCCGCGCGGCGCCATCGCCAGCCCCGCCTTCCACGCGGTGTAGCCGAGCAACTCCTGCAGAAAGACCGGGTTCAGAATCTGCATCCCATACGCGGTGAAAGTCAGGATGATGAGCAGCGCGGTCGGCACCGCGAACGATCGATTGGTGATCAGCTTCACCTGGAGAATCGGATTGGGAATGCGCCACTCGTGCACGATCAGCACGATGAACGCGCTGAGCGCGATTACCGAGAAGTAGCAGACCCACGCGCTCTGGAACCAGTCGGCGCGGTCGCCGCGGTCCATCACGATCTCGCCGAGGCCCAGCGAGAGAACCAGGCACAGAATTCCCAGATAATCCGCGCGCCCCATGCCCTTGAGCTTGCGCAAGTACGGCGGATCGTGGACGAACGTGTAGACCATCAAGCCGGCGGCGACGCCGATCGGAATGTTGATGTAGAAATTCCAGCGCCAGTTCCAGTTGTCGGTGATCCAGCCGCCGACGGTCGGACCCATGATCGGCGCGACCATCAGGCCGACCCCCCACATCGCCATCGCCAGCGCCTGCTCGTTGGGCGGAAACGTCTCCATCAGGATCGCCTGCGATAGCGGCTGCAGCGCCGCGCCGGCGATGCCCTGGAGAAAGCGGAACGCCACCATCTGATCGAGCGTCTGCGCCGCTCCGCACATCGCGGACGACAGAACGAAGGTGATGATACAGACTAGAAAGTAGTTCTTGCGTCCGAACTGACCGGCGATCCACCCAGTGGTCGGAATCATGATGCCGGCGGCCACCAGGTAGGTCGTTACGACCCAGGTCACTTCATCGACGCTGGCCGAGAAGCTGCCCTGCATGTGCGGCAGTGCGACATTGACGATCGAGCTGTCGAGCACCTCCAGGATGGTGCACAAGATGACCGCCAGCGCGATCAGCCACTTGAGCGCGCCTTCGACGTAGGCATGCGCCTGCGCGGGCGCTTCAATCGTTGCGGCGGCTTGAGCCATCAGTTGGGTTGCCGGGAAGTGTCCCGGCGATAAAACTCAGTATGCGGGCGACTGTGGTCGCGGTGAATGTTCCAGGCCGCGGTCGAACCTTCAAGTCTCGCGCAAAAACGAACGTGACGGTCATTATGCAAAAATCGCGAGGCCTCCGCGAGTAGCGGCCAGAACCCTTCGCATGTCCGGCCTTGTGCACATCGCCGGACTGCCTGTGCTATGGAAATCGCGGCCCGCGTGGCACCCTGCGCGCGTCATCCCCAATCTCGCAGCCGGTTGCGAGTTAGCGTCCGCGCACTCGCGCTGTGTTCAGTGCGCCGAGGGCAACGCGGAAAGCCATGGCAGAAGATTGTCCGGCGGCCGCTCGGCGAAGGTTGCGCCCTTCGTAAAAAGATAAACCTCGAGGGTCTCGCCGAGCGCGCGCTCGAGTTCGAGGTCGGGAGGCGGCTGCCGATCCATCGATTGCGCCGCCGACGAGAGCAATCCCAGCCGCCATTTCAATCGTGCCGTGGCCGCGTCGCTTTCGAAGTCGAGTGCGAGACTGTCGCCCAAAAAACTCGCGATCACGCCAAAGGCGCGCGCCGCGCGGCGTATCCGCGCCGCGTGTCGCGGAAAATCGGGCTCCAGCGCATACGCATACACGATGAGCGCCAGTTCAATGAGTCCCGCGCGCTCGCGTTGTGCGAAAAACTGCGCGCGGCGGGTTGGCAACGCCGACGGCGAGAGCACCGCCAGCCAGTCGCCACGGCTAGACGAGTTGTTGATGGCGTGCGAGGACAGCCAGGCGGCCTCGGCTGCGATGATTTGCCCGACGGCCGCGGATGCGGGGTCGAGCGGAGCACGCGCGGCAAGCGTCACTACGGTGGAATCGGTCGTCCCGCCCCACACACGCAGCCATCCGCGCCGCGCCATTGCCTCGAGCGCAGTGTCGTCAGGCTTTAGCGCAAGTACGTAGACCTTGCGCGCTGCGGAAAGCGCGTCGGCTGGATCGACCTGCAGCTGTACTTCAACCCAGTGGCCCTTGTCGCAGGAGATCGGCGCATAGACCGCGATCGCAGGGCATAGCGAAGGTTGGTAATCGGAGGCCAGTCTTCCGGAAAGATCGTTATGCTGGATCACCCCGGCAAGCGCCTCAATACTTTTCCAATGGATGGCTCGCGGATAACGAAACCCGATCGACCACGCCACTTCGTCTGCCAGCGCGGGCACTCCAAACGGATAGAGCGTGGCGATCGCCGTTATCATAACCACGCATACCGTGCGTTGCGTGCTGCGCATCCGTGAGAGCCGCGCCACCAGCCAAACCGCCGCGATCACGCTCGCCGCCAGCTCTGATTGCAGGATAAATCGGCCCGGGTCCTGAAAAAGCCACGCCACAGGCGCGGCCGCCCAGGCGACCAGCAGGGCATGGTTGCGCGGATGCCTGAGTGCCGCGACGAGACCGACTATCCCGAACCCGTCAAGCATCGGGTCGAACAGCAACGCCGAGTAATTGCGCACCCCGCTGAGCCATTCGACGTAACGCAAGCAATGCACCGAGTAAGGGGCGCTGATGATCGCGGTGGCGATTCCGACCAAAACGAGATCGCGCCATCGGCGGCTGAGTACCGCGGCCAGTACGATTCCAAGCGGCGCCGTGACCAGGCCGGCGATGTGAACGTAAATGGCGGCGGAGGTGACGATCGTAGCCAGCACCAGGCGCCGGCGCAGAAAAAAATGGATCGCCCACGGAATCAGGATGAAGAGCCATCCCGACGGAATTCCAACCGCGAACGAGGATGCGGCGAAGCCGGCGCCGCTGAGCAATGCGGCCGCAATCAGCATCGCCCATTCTCCACCGAGTAACAGCGCGAAGAACGCCGCCGTCGCCATCGCCGCTGCCCATTGCATTGCCGCGACGATCGCGTTGGCAAGTACGTAGTCGCCGCCCGTCCCGCCCATCGCACGGCCCAGCCCGCCTATTACCATGTACATCAGCGGGGCCTGCAAATTGGGCCGCCCGGCGGGCCCGAAATTGATATGGTCCCACGGTACCAGGCCGTGCTCTCCGTAAGCGCGCGCGAGTGAAACGTGATAGCCGGAGTCAAGCGTGACGCGCCAGTCCCTCAACGTGGAGAGCAACAGCGCCCCATGCACGGATAGGATGAGTATCGCGGCGATGATTACCCAGCGCTGCGGAGGCGGTTGCGCCGATTCATCCGTAGCGGTAGTGCGGGCGTCGACTCCAGGAGGGGCGGCGGTTGAATTCGGGCCGGGCAATTTCGTTGCGCGGCGATGCCCGCGTAGAGGTTCAAGCTATCGACGGAGAGCGGCTGGCATTGCGCTTGCTGCATCGATGGCAGAGCGCGCGCACCTCGACCGAGCATCCGATCAACTGGAACTCGCCGAGCGTTTGGCGTCCGGCGAGCAAGCCGTCGAACTCGGGCGCTTCGACGTCCTCGACCCGTTTGCAGCGCACGCACACCACATGATGATGCGGGCGGGTGTTGCCGTCGTAGCGCGCGGTCTCATGCAGCGGGGTGACCTTGCGCGCCTCGCCGACTTCGCACAGGCGCTCGAGCGTGCGATGCACCGTGGCGAGCGAGATGCGCGGATGCTCTCGGCGCACGCGCGCATAGATGCGGTCGGCGCGCGGATGGTCGCCCGATTCGAGCAGCGCGCGTAGCACGGCGAGCCGCTGTGGCGTCACCGCCATCTTCTTGCGCCGGCAGTTGGCGACGAATTCCGCAAGCCGGCCGGCGGCGTACTCGCCGCGGCCTTGCCCGCCAAGGAGCTTAAATTCCGTCATTGATAATGATTATCATCTGCCCGCGCGCCGCGATCAATCCCCTGGCGCATCTTCTTTCAAGCGCTTCGCCTCACATCAGCGGCAGCTTGAAGCCCGCGGTTACCAGCGCGCCGCTCAGCACGCCCGTCAGCGCCTCGCCGGCCACCAGTCCCGCGGCGAACAGCAGGCCGGGGCCGCTGTTGCTCTCGCGGTCGCCGCGGCTGCGCGCCAGCCGCACGAGCGATCCCGCGAAAATCGTTACGCTCAGTCCAAATGGCAGGTAAAGCCCGATCGCAACCGGCATCACCGGCACGCGCCATCGCTCGCCGCGCCGCTCCAAGACGCCATCGATGGCGACCAGCGCCAGCGCGAGCAGAACGCCCGCCGCGATCGCACCCCACGGCAGTCCGCCCGCGAAAACGCCCTCGGCCACCTTGGCCATCAGGAACGCCTGCGGCGCGGCGAGCGCACCCGCGCGCGCGCCCGCGGTGCCGGCAATTCCGTAGCCTCGTATGAGCATATTGAGGATCGGCGCCATCACGAGCGACGAGGCGAGCGCGCCCAGCAGCACCGAAATTTCGAGCGCACGCGGCGTCGCGCGAACGTGGTAGCCGGTCGCGAGGTCGTGCAACGAGTCACCCGCCATCGCGGCTGCCGTGCATACCACCGCGCCGGCGGTGATCGCCAGATGCGGGCCGATCGCGGCCGGCACGCCCCATAGTTTCAGTAAAAGAGCGATCGCCAGGAGCACGATAATCGTCACGCCGGAAACCGGATTGTTCGACGCCCCGACGATGCCGGTCAGGTAGCCGGCGATCGCGGTGGCGAAGAAGCCGATGAACGCGAGCGCTATCGCAAGCGCCGCGCTGAGCAGCAGGCTACCCGAGAGAATCAGGCAGATCGCGAAAATGAGCGGGAGCGTGAGCGCGACTGCGCCCAGCACAGCCGTGGTCGAGAGGTCCTGGTCTTCGCGCGCTACGGCCGCTGCCTGACTCGCACGCGCCACGCGGATGCTTTCGCGGAGCGCCCGCCCGATCGGTCGACGCAGGCGCCAGAGCGTCGCAACGCCGCCGACCAGCATCGCGCCCACGCCGAGGTAGCGCACCTGTCCGCTCCATAACGCGTGCGCCGCGGCCTGCGGAGCGAGATTGCGCAACTCCGGATGGTACGCGCTCATGATCGGGATGGCGACCAGCCAGGCAAAAGCGCCGCCTCCGAAGACCAGGCTCGCGATTCGAATTCCGATGATATAGCCGATCGCCGGCAGCGCCGCCGAGATGTCCGCCGAACCGGCCAGCACCCGCGCCCCAATCCATCGCGCCAACTGCACCGCGCCCGGCAGCGCTCCCACGATGTCCTGCGCGGCCTTGAGTGCGGCCGCGGCAAGGCCGCCCCACAAAAGCGGCAGCGCGCTCGCGCCTGTGGCCTCGCCGGCGCGCAGGACCTCGGCGCACGCGACGCCTTCGGGAAACGGCAGGCGCTCGTCGACGATATAAGCGCGGCGCAAAAAGACCACCAGCACACTGCCCATCGTGGCCCCGGCCGCGCACAGCATCGTGACGTCGCGATACGGCAGCGCGCCGCTCTCGCCCATCACCACCAGCGCGGGAAAGGTGAAAATCGCGCCCGCCGCGACCGCCTCTCCGGCCGAGGCGATCGTCTGGACTACGTTGTTTTCGAGAATCGTCGCGCGCCCGAGGGCGCGCAGCACCGCCATCGAGATCACCGCGGCCGGAATACTCGCCGAGACCGTCATCCCGGCATACAGACCAAGGTACGCATTGGCGGCGCCGAGCAGCAGTGCGAGACCAAGGCCGAGCACGATCGCGCGCGGCGTAATCTCACGCGGCGCCGCGTCGCGGGTCTCGGGAGCCGTTCCGCTCATTCGCGCCACGCGAGGCTCGGTCTCAAAATAGGGCGAAAAAAATTGACTGCGGAAGAATCGTCGTGCGCGGAGGCGGCGATGCTCAATTCGCCGCGTGCTGCGGCGCCGCCGCGTCGTCGTGCGGCTCGCCGGCCGCGTCCCAGCCCTTAATTCCGTCCACCATCACGCTCACGTCCGTGTAACCTGCTGCGATCGCCCGCCGGGCGGATCCGTGTGAAGCCATTCAAAGCGAGTTGGCGCAGTAGAAGACCAGCTTGGCATTTTTTGCCGGCGGCAGTTCCGTCGCGACGTCGTAGTTATCGTAGGAACTAAGCAGCCGCGCGCCCGGGATCACTCCGTACTTCTCGCGCGCCGATTCAACGTTGGCGTCGAGCACTACGACGTGCGAGTTCGGATCGCTCCTGAGCGCGGCGAGGTCGGCGACGTGGATGAGCTTAAAAGTGTCGTCCCAATGCTTTCCAGTGAGCAGCGTGCCCAGCTTGTCCCATGCCGACGAGCCGCTACCGGCGCTCGCCGGAATCACGCCTGCGAGTACTAGCACCGCCAGCAGAGCTATCGAGGTCACGCACTTACGCATATTCACGCTCTTCTATCGGACATTCCAATTACAAACATACCACGGCCGACATCGACCATCCAAGACGAGTCCGGCAAGGAATCGGTCACAAAAAAGAAGGGGGCCGCGCGTCTTGCGACCCGCGGCCCCCTGCGTGTTTGCGAACTTGGCTTACAGGCAGTCTGCGAAACTAAGCGTCGGGTTCGGCGCGAGCGCCGCCGTGCCGCCGATCACCACTATCGGATTGGTCGGATCGGTCTGCAGCATCGAAGGCGTGCAGGTCTTCGCCACCGCGCCGACACCATAGGCGACCGGCGTCGGCACCGGCGTCGCATAGCCGCCCGCCTGGCTCCCGACCACCGGGTTGCTCGCCGGAACCGCCAGCGTGAAGCATTCGCAGTCGGTATTAGCCGGGCAGGTCACCGACGCGATATCCGGGCAATTCGCCTGGGTCGGCGAGTCCGAAGTCGCGATCTCCGGTGGCACCGGCGGCCCGCTCTGCGCGGCTCGCCCGTCCATCGAAGTTTCGGGCGACGTCTCAGGGGGACACGTTAGCGACATCGCCCAGCCATCCTTGCCACCTCGGGGCCAAACTCGCCAATATGGCGCCGGTTGTCTATGCTTCCCAATCAAGGGATCATCGGCACAGCCGCCAAATGCTCCTGAGGCGTAGGCGGATCAATACCGGAGCATCGCAATGAGTGAAGACTTCAAATCGCGGGCCAAAAAATGGCCCAAGGGAAATCATTACGAGGATTTTGAACTCGGCCACATTTATCAGCATCATTGGGGCCGCACCCTCAATGACGGCGACAACAGCCTGTTCTCGACCCTGACGCTCAGCTTCAATCCGTTGTACTTCAACGCCGGCTACGCGCACGCTCACGGTCATGGCGGCGTCGTGCTCAACCCGATGCTGGTTTTCCTGACCGTGTTCGGGCTGTCGGTCGAGGACCTGAGCGAAGCCGGCGGTCTGTTCCTGGGCGTCGACGACCTGAAATTTCATCGCACCGTCTATCCCGGCGAGACGCTTAGCGCACGCAGCACCGTGCTCGACAAGCGCGAATCGTCCAGCCGGCCCGAGAGCGGAATCGTCACCTGGCACACTGAGGGCCACGACAGCCGCGGCGACCTGGTGATCGATTTTCGCCGCACCAACCTGGTGAGCAAGAGGAAAGCCCTTCCATGAACTACATCACCGACGAGCGCAAAATGATTCAGCAGATGGCGCGCGACTTCGCGCTCGAGCAGGTCCTGCCCATCGCTAACAAGCTCGACCCTGAGCAGGGCGAGATCCCGATGTCGTTGCGCGACAAGATGGCCGAACTAGGCTACTTCGGCATCCTGATTCCCGAGGAATACGGCGGCCTTGGGCTTGGCGCGTTCGAGTACGCGCTGGTGACCGAAGAGCTGGCGCGGGCCTGGATGAGCGTCGCGAGCATCATCGCGCGCGGCAACTCGCTATGGGGCGGCGTTACCGAAGAGGACAAGCGCCGCTACTTTCCGAAAATCGCCCGCGGCGAATGGCTCGGCGCGTTTTCGCTTTCCGAACCCGACGCCGGCTCCGACCTCGCCAACGTCGCGTGCAAGGCCACGCGGGCGGGCGATGAATGGATCATCAACGGCACCAAGACCTGGTGCACCTTCGCCGACGGCGCCGACTATATTGTGCTGTTCGCGCGCACTTCGCCGCCAACCGATCCCAAACGCCGCCACGTCGGCATCAGCCAGTTCCTGGTACAAAAGGAACGTGGCACTTTTCCGCCCGGGATAACCGGATCGCCGATTCGCAAAATTGGCTACTTTGGCTGGAAAACTTTCGAGCTCCACTTCGACAACTTTCATCTGCCGGCCTCGGCGCTGCTTGGCGAGGAAGGCCGCGGCTTCTACGCGATGATGGCGGGGCTGGAGACGGCGCGGGTGCATACCGCCGCACGCGCGATCGGCCTTGCGCGCGGCGCGCTCGACGATTCCGTCGAGTACGCCAAGCGACGCTCGCAGTTCGGCCATCCCATCGGCGACTTCCAGGCGATACGCTTCAAGCTGGCCGAGATGGCCGCGAATATCGAGGCCGCGCGCCAGTTGATGTACTTCGTCGCCAACGAGGTCGATAGCAAACGGCGCTGCGACAAGGAGGCCTCGATGGTCAAGTGGTTCGCCTCCGAGATGGCCGAACGGGTGACCAGCGACGCGCTGCAGATTCACGGCGGTTACGGCTATACCAAGGATTTTGCGATCGAGCGCTACTGGCGCGATGCGCGGCTGACCAAGATTTTCGAGGGTACCTCGCAAATCCAACTCCGCGTGATCTCGGATCGGCTGCTCGGGCCGCAAGACTAACAAGGGGACGAGGCGGGAGCGCTTACACGATGGCTGTCGAAACAGGAAATCGATCCGCGCCGGCGCCGCAGAGCCTGACCGGCCGCGACAACTACTTCGAGAATTTCGCCGTCGGCGACGTTTACGAGCACGCGCGGGGCAAAACGGTCGGCGAAATCGACAACGTGCTCATCACCAACCTGGTAATGAACACGGCGCAGGCCCATTTCAACGAGCACTCGATGGCCGCCAACCCGATCGGCCATCGCATCACCTTCGGCGGCGTCACCGCCTCGCTGGTGATCGGCCTCGCGATGGAAGATACGGGCGAACAGGGGCTCGCCGAACTGGCGCTGGACAAGATTCGATTTCGCACCCCGGTGCTACATGGCGATACGCTCTACGCGTTTTCCGAAGTGATGGAGAAGCGCGACTTCGACGCGACCGCCGCCGGGCGCCCCGACCTCGCGCACTACGCGAGCGCCGAGGTCGGCGAAGTGCGTTTTCGCCACTGGGGCGTGAACGAGCGCGGCGAAGTGGTTTTCGAGGGCGAGCGGCGCGTGTTGCTCAAGCGCCGCGCGTTTCGCCCGCGCGCGAGCGCGCCGGCGAGGCCGGCACGCTCGCGCGCAACGGGGCGTGGCACGGCGGCGGCGCGCCAAAAGCCGCCGGCGCGGCGAGCGGTGCGCGCCCGCGCGGCGGCGGAGAAGAAAAGCGGCGCGCGCCGCAAGCGCCGGCGATAGCCGGGACGGCGGAGAGCGCCGCAGGGCAGGCGTCAGAGGCGGGTCAGGCAATCACAAGAGGAAACACAACGATGCGTCTTCGCAGGTCGGAACTCTCCACCCCTGGCAGCAACGAGCGGATGATCGAGCGCGCGGCGGCGAGCAGCGCTGATCTCGTTTTCCTCGACCTCGAGGATTCCGTCGCGCCCAACGAAAAAATCGCCGCGCGCAAGCGCGTTATCGACGCGCTGAACGGCCTCGACTGGGGCAAAAAGACCCGCGCCGTGCGGATCAACAACGTCGAGACCGAATACGCCTACCAGGAAGTGATCGACCTTGCCGAAAAGGCCGGCGACAAACTCGACCTCATCATAATTCCCAAGGTCAAGGCGCCGCGCGACCTCTGGTTCGTGGATACCCTGCTCTCGGGCGTCGAGATGCGGCTGAAGCGCAAGCGGCGCATCGGGTTGGAAGTGCTGATCGAGGAAGTCGAAGCGCTGATCAACGTGGAAGAGATCGCGCGATGCACCCCGCGGCTGGAAGCGATCATTTTCGGCCCCGGCGACTTCAGTGCGTCGCAGGGCGTGCGCTTTCCGGCCAAGGGCGCCGCGGGCTATCCGGGCGACATGTGGCATTACGCGCGCAACAAAATAGTGGTCGCGGCGCGCGCGGCCGGCATCGACGCGATCGATGGCCCCTTCGCCGACTTCCACGACCCCGAAGGCTACCGGCGCGAGGCGACCTGGGCCTCCATCCTCGGCTTCGTCGGCAAATGGGCGATTCATCCCAGTCAGATCGATCTTGCCAACGAAGTTTACTCACCCACCAAGGATGAGGTCGCGCGCGCACGCAAGATGGCCGAGGTCTACGCCAAGGCCGAGGCCGACGGCCTCGGCGCGGTGACCTATGAGGGGGTGATGATCGACGTCGCGTCCGTGCGCGGCATCCGTCACGTTATCAAGCGCGCGGATTTGATCGGGATGTAGCCTCGTTTGGGGGGATGCGGTCGGCCTTCGAGCAGCGGCGGCGGCTATCAGCTGCCCTATCTCTGCTCGCGCGGATCCGGAATCTGCAGCAGGTCCTGGTATATCAGGTCCTGTATATCTTCGGGATCGTCACAGGGGAGCGCTGCGCCGCGGCGCGCTCGGCCGCGCCATTCAGAAAAACTTCTCGTCGCTTACTTTTCGATCTTGAGCACCCAGACTCCGGCCGCCGCCGCTCGCGTCTCGACGATTGCGTAGCCCTCGGCCTCGGCCGCACGTGGGATATCGCGCGCGCCGCGCGGATCGTCAAGCGTCACTTCCAGGGTCTCGCCGGGAGCCATTCGCTCCAGCCGCACTTTGGTATGCGCCCAGTTCAGCGGACATTTGACGCCCCTCAAGTCGAGCCGAATCACCTCGATGACAGGCTTCACGGTGTCAATCCTATCACCGTGTTTGCATATCAGTTTGCCCGCGAGCTCAGCGCGAACCGCTGGCGTCGGGCGCGGCTATTGCCCCGCGCTGGTCACTTCGCTGGCGCGTTGCAGGACCCGGCGGATCACGTCTTCGCTTTGCGCGCCGACCAGCGGCCAGTCGCCGATAAGAAAAGTCGGCACGCCGCCGATGCCCTTCTGGCTGGCCGCCATGGCGTTATTCCTGATGCGCATCGCGTACTTGCCAGAATCGAGAGCCTCGACCAGCGCGGCACGATCGAGCCCGATTTGCCCGGCGAGTTCCAGTAGCACGTCGCGCTTGCCGATATTCAGTCCCTCGGTGAAATACGCGCGAAAGATCCGGTCCTCAAAAGCCTCGCCCGCGCCCGCTTCCGCGGCGAGTTCGCCAGCCTGCAGCGCCTGCATTGAGTTGGCAAGGATGCGGGGCGCTTTCATCTCGATTCCGGCCGCCGCACCCATCGCCCCGATACGCTCCCACATCGCTTGGCGCGTTTTGGGGTCCATTTCGGGCCGCCACTGCTCCGCCGGCATTCCGTCCGCCGGCCATTCGGGATGTATCTGGAAACCACGATGCCGCAAGGTGAAGTCAAATTCGGGCTTTAGCCTTCGCAACACGGCGAGGCCTACATAGCAGAAGGGTCAGATAAAATCCGAAAACATCGTGATGTTAATCGCCATCGCCTTTGCTCCTTGCCCCTGAATATATGCCGGGTTCCGTCACGCGGTCAAAAGGGCTTTTGCGGCGGATGCGGGAGATTCAACTTTCTGGGCGCGGCGCAGCTGTGTTAGTAGCTAGAGCAAGCGGCGTGTGGGTGGCGAGTAGCGCTCGCGCGCATGTTGGAGGAAGCATGATCGCCGACAATCTCAAACTCGACGGCAAGCTCGCGATTATCACCGGCGCGGGCCGCGGCCTGGGCCGTGCGATGGCAACGCGGCTCGCCGGGGCCGGCGCCGACATCGTCGCCGCGGCGCGCACGGTCGGGCAATTGGAGGAAACCGCGGCTGAAGTGCGCAAGCTTGGGCGCAAGTGCCTGGTCGTGCCGACCGACGTCGCGCGCTCCGAGGAGGTCAACGCGATGGTCGCGGCGGCGGTCAAGGAGTTCGGCCAGGTCGACGTGCTGATCAACAACGCCGGCGCGGGCGAGGACTCCTTCGGCAAGACCATCGACCAGATAAGCGACGAGGAATGGCGCCGCGGTATCGACATCAACCTCTCCAGTCAGTTCTACGGATGCCGGGCGGTGATCCCGCAAATGCTCAAGCAAAAGCGCGGCAAGATAATCAACATCGCGTCGGGCTACGGATTGCGCGGTGGCAAGCACAACTACATGTACGCCTGCTCCAAGGGCGCGGTGCTGCAGTTGACCCGTTCGATGGCGCTGACTTACGCCGACTTCAACATCCAGACCAACTGCATCGTACCCGGCATCTTTCCGCACAACGAGCGCCTGATGGCGTTTTTCAAGGGCGGCAAGTTCATCCCGATGGGCCGCGGGGGAGAGGACGCGGACGTCGGTCCACTGGCGATTTTTCTCAGTTCGGAAGCTTCCAATCACATCAACGGCGCGCTCATCAAAATCGACGGCGGCGGCCTGGCCGGCGGCATCACGCCCACCGGCGTCGCGCCGCAGCCGACCACGTGAAGGCAGGCGAGGGCATCATGGCGCTTCCCCAGGGACTGAACGATTTCACGCTGGCCGACAAGGCCGCGCTGGTCATCGGAGCGGAGCATCCGGCGGGCCGCATCGCCGCCGCCACGCTGGCAGAGGCCGGAGCGAGGCTGATGATCGCCTCGCAGGAGCCGGCCACCGACGAGCAAATGAAGGAGACCGTCAAGCTCGTGCAGGCAACCGGAGCCAAGACGGCGCCGGTTATACAGGTGCAGAACGCGGCCATCCGCGCGGACGTGCGTTCGACCCTCGACAATGCGGTCAAGCGCCTGGGCGGTCTCGACGTGATGGTCACGGCGCTCGACGCGCCATATTACGCGCCGGCCGAGGAGGGCGACGACGCGATTTTCGATCGCGTGATGGAACGCAACGTGAAGAGTGTGTGGATGGCGTGCCAGGAGGGCGCGCGCGCGATGCGTCGGCGTGGCGGCTCGATCGTCGTCATGAGTTCGGTGCTCGCGGAGCGCGGGGTCCCGGGTGCGTCGCTCTATTGCGCGGCCAAGGGCGCGGTGGCGAACCTGGTGCGCGCGCTGGCGCTGGAATGGGCGCGACAGAACATCCGTATCAACCTGCTCGAAGCCGGCTGGATGACCGAAGAGGGAAGCCCGGCGCTGGCCAACGACGAGTTCGCGACCAACCTGCTTAAGTACCTGCCGTACAAGCGCCTGGTGACGCCCGAAGAGCTGGCTGGCGCACTGCTCTATCTGGCTTCGCCGGCGTCGGGATTCGTTACGGGCGAGGCGATCGCAATCGACGGCGGTCTGCTCTGCCGGGTGTGATCGAGAGCCAAGCCGTTAGTCGCGTTTCGATTGCGGAGTATCAGGGCACAAACGGTGACGCCAGCGAAAGGCCGCCGTCGACCATGATCGTCTGCCCGGTCAGAAAGGCGGCGTCAGGCATACAGATGAGAGAGACCGCGGCCGCGACCTCGTCGGCGCTGGGGACGCGTTTGAGCGCCGAGCGTTCGGCTGCGGCCCGCGCGATTCGCTCGAATTCTTCACCCATGTAAAGTCGCGACGAATCGCTATCGATCAGCGCGAAGTTGACGCCGTTGACCGTGATGCCGCGTGGGCCCAGCTCGAAGGCGAAGTCGCGCACCATGCTCTCCAGCGCGGCCTTGGCCGCGCCCAAAGCTCCGTGTCCGGTGGTGAAGCGAATCGAGTCGATTCCCGAGATCATGACGACCCGCCCGCCCGCGCTCATCAGGCGCGCGCTCTCCTGCACCGCGGCCACGAAGCCACCGACGCTCAGGTTGAAGGTGCGCTCGAGATGATGCGGCTTGAGTTCGAGCAACGGGCGAAACGCGGTCGCGGCGGCGTTCGCGATCAGAATGTCGACGCGGCCAAGCTCCTCGCCCACGCGCCGGACCATCGCGCGCACCTGTTCGTCTTCGCCAAGGTCGGCCTGGAGCAAGATCGACCGGGGTGCGCAGGCGCGAATTTCCTCCAGGGTTCGCCGGGCGGTCTGTTCGTCGCGGCGGTAGTTGAGCGCCAGCGTTGCGCCACCGCGAGCTAATCTGAGCGCTATTGCGCGGCCCAGCCCGCGCGTGCCGCCCGTTACGATAGCCACCTTGCGGTCAAAATCGTTCATCGACGCGAGCCTACCAAAAGCTTCGGGCGGACGACGAGCGGTGCAAGCAGAGCAAATTTTCCGGTGAGGTTTGCACGCCCGCAATTTTGTCGGCATAGTTTTCGTGTTCGCCGTCTATCCAAGGGGGGAGAAATGGCAGCAACGGAAGAGTCGCGAATCGGCAAGGGTACGAAGGTCTCGGGCACGCTGCATTTTCACGGCACCGTGCGAATCGAGGGCGAGGCCGACGGCGAGATAGTCGGCGATGAGGTCGTCATAGCGGAGGGCGCGGTGGTTTCGGCCAAGATTACGGCGACGCGGCTGACCGTCGCCGGCAGCGTGAGCGGTGAGCTCGTGGTGCGTCAGCGCCTGGAGCTGATGTCCACGGCGCGGCTGCGCTGCACGATCAACACGCCCAGCCTTATCCTCAACGAAGGCGCGCAATTCGACGGCGACTGCCGGATGCCGCGCGATCGAATGGCGGCCTGAGCGTCCACGCCCCAAGCCGATCGCCAAGCCCTCAGGCGTCGGCGGCAACGAAACTTACCAGCGTGGTTTCAGCCGCGTCGCGGGCGCGGCGGCGGATGACGCGGCCGACTTGGTCGAGTTCGAATTCTTCCGCGTCGCCCATACGCGGCTCGAATACCCATAGCCGCCCAGCCTCGTCGCGCCGGCGATAGGTCTGCTTGGGTGAAGCGGCCACCAGCGTGCTCGGATCGATCGTCGCGACTCGGCCGATCCATCGCGCCTGTCCGCGGGCGCGGACGTGTGCGATGATCAGCGCCTTGCACAGCATCAGGTCGGCGTCGACCTCGTGCATGCGGCCGAGCTTGGAGCTTACCTCTTCGCGGCCGCCGGCGGCGATGAGATGGCCACGGATGAGATCGCCCGCCGCCTCATAGCTGGCGCTGCGCTTGAACGGTCCGCGGCTGTAGCGCACCGCGACCGCTACGATGAAACCGCCGGCATCGAGGCGCGCCTCGACTTCATGGCGGTTGAGGCCGTCGGGAGTGCGCCGCACGCCGCGAATGAACTCGGCGCCGAGCGTTTCCTCTTCGATTGCGACCAGTTCACCGCTCCGGCGTAGCTCATAGCGGTACTCGCCTGCCGGCATCGCGGCCGCCGCCATAGGTGTCTGCCCGGAATTCATCAGTTGCGGTCGGCAAGCAGCCGCCCCAGCCGCGCCGCGAGATCCGGAGCTCCGGTTTCGTGCTTGAAGTAGACGAAGATCTCCTCCGCACCTTCACCCACGCGCGCCAGGCGCGCGGACCATTCCCTGAGCGCCTCGTCGTCATAGGTTTCTTTGCGCAGGCGCACGTAAACGTACGGGGCGGTGCGCTCGACCGGGCTCGCCAGGCGATCGCTTTCGGCAATGCACAGGGCAGCGCCGCCGTCGCTAAGCGCTTGCAGAGCCGCGTCTCCGTCAAACCACGAAGGGTTGCGAAACTCGAAGGCCGCGCGCACGCGCCCGCCGAGCATCGCGATGAACTCGCGCAACAGCCCCACATCGCGGCTAAAGTCGGGCGGGAGCTGGAACAGCACGGGCCCCAGACGCTCGCCCAGGGCGCCGGCGGTGTCGGCGAAGAAGCCGACGGTCTCACCCGTATTGCGCAAGCGCGCGAAGTGCGTGATGCGCTGCGGCGCCTTGAGGGCGAAACGGAAGTGCGCCGGAGTCTGTTCGGCCCAGCGCTCGAGCATCGCGCGCCGCGGCATCGCGCGAAACGTATAATTTATCTCGACCGTCGGCAGCCGCTCGGCATAATAGGCGAGCATCTTACGCCCCGGAAGCTTGGGCGGGTAAAAGGCCCCGAGCCATTCCTTGTAGCTGAAGCCGGAAGCGCCGATCCTGACCTGCAGAGCCATCCATGATCGAACCTATTCGCGCGAGTCCAGTTGGACAAGCCGGGATGATGCGGGCCGACAGGCGATACGTAGAATCATCAATTTTCGTCAATTGATCGTCTCAAAGGTAAGGATCGGCTCCGCTTCAGAGGTGAGCAATATCGAAAAAAATGCTCTGCGCGGTTCCGAAGGGGCTTTCATTCCCTAAGAATCTATCCTAATAATGCATGCCAATGCCGAAGATTGGCGTAATTAGACCGGAGCGGCATACACCAGGGGTGGAGGTTGGACATTAGTTCGTTCCAAAAGGGGATAGGAAGATGCCTTCGACTGCAAAAGTTCTGACGGTCAACGAGCTCTCCGAATATCTGAGGGTGCATCGCTCAACGATCTATCGCCTGCTAAAGAAAGGACAGCTACCGGGATTCAAGATTGGCAGTGACTGGCGCTTCAACGTTGAAGCGATCGACGAATGGCGCCTGCAGCAGGGCGCCGCGCAACTCGAAGAGCTGCGGGCCGAAATCGGTAACTGAGTTCCCCGGCGGCGTACGTAACCTGCGATTCCGCCCCTCGCCCAAGTAGGCTGCCGCACTAACTAAATCGTCGCGCTCGCGCGAAAGCTTCGCGGTCGTATCACTGCGACCGGCGGCGCGCCGCCCGCGGTTATCGCTCCCGTTGCGCCGGCCATCGACCACTTGGCGAGCGAAGAGCGCCGCGCGTAGACTGTGCGGGCGATGCCGACCGACATATCAAACAAGACCCGTCTGTTCACTGAATCGGTTATCCGCGAGATGACGCGGCGGGCGCTCGTCTGCGGCGCGGTCAATCTTGCGCAGGGATTTCCCGATTTTGCCGCGCCCGCAGAACTCAAGGCCGCGGCCAAGCGCGCGATCGACGAGGATTACAACCAATACGCGATCACGCACGGCTCACCCAACTTCCGCCGCGCGATAGCCGACAAGGCGCGCGCCTATAATCGGCTCGAGTGCGATCCCGATCGCAACGTCACCGTGACCTGCGGCGCGACCGAGGCGATGGTCGCGACGATGCTCGCCGTGATCAATCCGGGTGACGAGATAATCATCTTCGAGCCGTTCTACGAGAACTATGGGCCCGACGTGATACTGGCCGGGGCGACGGCGCGTTACGTGGCGCTGCGCGAGCCCGACTTCGCGATCGATCGCGGTGAGCTCGAGGCGGCTTTCGGCCCGCGCACCAAGGCTATCGTCATTAACACGCCGCACAACCCTTCGGGCAAAGTCTTCACCCGGGCGGAACTGGAACTAATCGCCGAGCTATGCCAGCGCCACGACACACTCGCGGTGACCGACGAGATCTACGAGCACATTATCTTCGACGGCGCGCGGCATCTGTCGATCGGCAGTCTGCCCGGGATGGCCGAGCGCACGATTACGATCAGCGGGCTGTCCAAGACCTACTCGATAACCGGCTGGCGGCTGGCCTACGCGATCGCTTGCGAGCGGCTGACCGGGGCGATTCGCAAGGTGCATGATTTTTTGACCGTCGGCGCGCCGCATCCGCTCCAGGAGGCCGGCGCGGCGGCACTGGCGATGCCGGAGTCGTTTTATGCCGAGTTGAAATCGATGTACGAGCGCAAGCGTGCGGTCCTGCTTGCGGCGCTCAAAGGCGCGGGGCTGCGTTGCTGGATGCCGCAGGGCGCCTACTACATCATGAGCGACATCGGCGAGCTTGGATTTCGCGACGACTTCGAGGCCGCCGACTTTTTTCTCGACGCGGTCGGCGTGGCCGCGGTTCCCGGCTCCAGCTTCTACCATCGCAACGAACTCGGGCATCGGATGCTGCGCTTCACTTTTTCAAAGAGCGATCAGACCTTGGCCGCAGCGGCACAACGCCTCGGCCATCTGGGCGAAAAGCTGGCCGCACGCAGCCGCCGCTGAACCGGCGGCTCTGCGGCGCGTCCGCGCGACACCTTCACAGTCATTCGTAAGGGATGTCTTCAGTCGCCGAGATAGCGGCGGCGCACGAAGACTTCGCCGAGCAGCAGCACGATCACCAATGGAAGAAGATAGGGATTGGCGTCGCGATAGGTCGTTACCAGTTGGCCCCGCGATTCGACCATCTGCGCCGGCGGCACGCCGACCGCGCCTCCGGTTGCGCGCGCGAGTTCGCGCAACAGGTCGAGGTTGGCCGGCCGCAGCTTGAGCTCAGCCTGGTCGGCGGGACCGGCCTCCGGCACCGCGACCTCGCGCCGCACCAGCACGCGCTCGGTGTCGCCCTCCTTGATCATCAGCGTGACGCTGTACTTGCCGCGCTTCAGTGGAGCAGATTCGCCGATGTAGACTGCGCGGCCCGACTCGGTCATCGGCACATCTATCGCATTGCCCGCCGCGTTGCCCACGCTGCTGATACGACAGACCAGGTTGTTGACCGGTCCATTGTCGGCCTTTTCCGCCTGCAGACTAAGAACGCCGCCTGCCGCGTTATGCACGCGCAGGCTGAATGGTCCGGAATCACCCTGGCGCATCACCCAACTCGCGAGCTGCGACCAGAATTCCGCGTAACGGTTCCATCGCACCCAGCTTAGAGACGCGGTCGAGTCGGTGTCGGCGGCGAAGACCGCACTGCGGCCAAGGCCGTATTGCCAGGCAGCCAGCAGCGGCGAGGCGGTGTCGTTGCGCCTGATGCGCAGCGGCACGGCGGCGCCGTCCTTGGGGACGGTGGCCGCGAACAGCCCGATCGGCGGAATCTCACGCTGGCTGATGCCGCTCAAGATCGTGCTCTCGCCGGCGTACTCGAGATGGCTTTGCTGATGACGCTTGTCGGCGATCGCCTGATTGGTGAGGTGGACGAGCAGCAGGGGCAGCTTGCGAATATCTTCGACCCGGTAGAAAGTGCCGCCGGTTATCTTGGCGAAGTCCTGGAGCAGGCGCAGGTTTTCGAGGTCGGGCCCAATCCGGATGGTCGAGACCGAGATGTGCTGCTTGTCGAAATCGGCCATCAGCTGGTCATGATCGTGATACTGGCGATTGGTGTCGCCGTCGGTGAGCAGGATCACCTGATGCACGGGGATGCCGCTGCCGAGAATCTCGCGCTCGGCGATTTCCAGCGATTCCTTGAAGTCAGTCCCGCCGCCGGGTTCCAGCCGTTCGATCCGGCGCGTGAGTTCCGCGCGGTCCTCGCCGACCGGGCGCAGATGCGAGAGCACGTAGGGTTCCGAGTCGAATGCAATCACGCCCGCGTAGTCGGTGTCGTCAAGCTGGTTGATCAGGGCGACCGCGGCTTCCTTGGCGTATTTGATTCGTTCGCCATCGCGCACGGCCGGATAGCGCGAGTTGTAGCTCATCGAGTTGGACCGGTCGATCAACAGGTAGACCGCGATCGGCTCGCGCGAGGGTGGCGGCGGCTGCGGGATGAAGGTTATCGGCAAGGCTTTTTCCAGTTCGCCCTGGTGGAACTTTTCATCACGCAGTGCGTCGCCGGTGACGATCAGCCCGCCGCCATAGTCGCCCACGTAATGCGCCAGCGCCGCCTGCACCTCCGGCGTCAGCGCCGCCGCGGTTACGTCGACGAGGATCACAGCCTGGTAGGCGAGATACGACTCGGGGTCGCTCGGGAGTCCGTGCGGCGGCGTCTGTTGGACTTCGTACTGGCGCAGCCTTAGCGCGCTCAGCAAGCTATCGGGCGGATTGGTCGAAACCACCAGCACGCGCGGCGGCCCGATGACGGAGACCGCGGTTTCCGCGCCGGGATTGACGGCGACCAGCGGTGAGTCGACGTCGATCCGCGCGTTGAGCAGGTAGGCGCCGTAACGATCCAACTGGTAGGGCAGGGCGAAACGGTTGAGCCCCGGCTGGAGCACGACCGAACGGTGCCCCAGGTCCGCGCCGTCGCTGGTCAGCCGCACCCGCGCCACGGCTGGCGCGCGCGCCTCGCTCAGGACGTCGAGTCTGAGCGCGAAACTAGCATGGGCGCGCACCGGAGTAGGCGCCTGAAAATCGACAATCGCGACCCGGCCCGCGGCCGATGACGGCGGCGTCGCGGCATAGAGCCGCGCGCCCTGCTCGACCAGCGCAGGTAGTTCGGCGCTCGCGCTGCCATCGGTTTCGTTGCCGTCGGTCAGCAGCACGATCCGCTTTTCGTCCTGCGGCGGCAGCAGGCTGAGCGCCGCAGTAAGGCCGCCCGCGATATCGGTGCCGCCAGGATCGGCGCCGGCGCGCACGGGATCGACGCGCACCAGGCGCGGATCTCCCAACGGCGCCAGCAGGCGCGTGCTGCGGCCGAACTCCAGCACCGCCAGACGGTCACGCGGACTCATCGCTGTGCGAAGGGTCTCAAGCTGCTGGTGCATCCACTGGAATTGGTCGGGCGCGATCGAGTGCGAGGCGTCCAAGGCCACGACCACCGACATCCGCTGTGCCGGCGTCCTCAGCGGCAAGCGCAGGCCGGCGAGCAGGGCGACCAGGATAACCAACAGGCTCCCGCGCAGCGCCGCGGCTCCCGCGCCGGCCCAGCGGCGCCCCGCGCGCGCGGCCATCAGGCCCGGCGCCACGGCCAGCGGCACCGCAAGCAGCAGCCACAGCAGTTCGGGCCGCTCAAACATCGCGCGCCCTCCAGCGCATCGCCTTGCGCGTAAGCAGCGCCGACTCGAACAGCATCGCAAGGAGCGCAAGCGCGACCAGCCAGGTCGCAATCGGTTTCACCCGGGCGACAGCGGGCGTCCCCGATGCGGGCGCCGTCGGAGGTGCGGCGGGTGTGGAGGATTCCGGCGCGGCCGGCGCGGAAAGATCCGACTCGCCTGCATCATAATAGTTGGCATAGATCAGCGCCTTGGTGCCCGCCGAACTTATCTGATATCGCCCGGCCTCTATCGGACGTACGTGCACGCGGCCCATCTCGTCCGCTCGGACCTCTCTTACCGAGCCGTCGGGTGCGGTGATTTTGGCTACCCCGATGGCCGGCACGCTGACTGAACCGCCAGTCGAGACGACCTGCAAGTCTTGCGGCGCCAGCAGACGCTTGACCATCTCCACGGTCAGCACCAGCGCCTCCAGCTTGTCGGGATCGAGCAGCATGTGGTCGTTCATGCTGAACGCGATCATCCCGACTGCGCCGCGCGAGTCGTAGCCGGAAGCCGCCAACGGAAAAGATCCGCTGGTCCCCGCGCCGGTGCCGTGAGCCAGCACGTCCATCCATTGCGGCAGGCTCAGGATGCGCGCTGGGCTCAGCGCGAGCGGCTGGCCAAGTTGCTCGCCGTCTGCCCGCTCCTGCATCTCGGCTGTGGCCACGGTGCCCGCCACCGGCAACTGCCATGACGGCGGGGCCGAGTGTTCCAGCCACGGCGGCGGATAAATAATCAGGCGCGCGTCGGCCTTGATGCCGGGGTCGTAGGAGTCCTCGAGCACGGCCAGGCGATAGCGCGGGGCGCTTTTGAGATTGAATTTGACGGGATCGATCGCGGTCACGATCAGACCCTGGTTGACCGCCAGCAGCACCCGCGCGAGATCGTCGCGCGCTTCAGGGCTGGGCGACATCACCAGCGCTTTGTCGGGCTTGTCGGCAGGCGCGAGTGTCCAGCGATTGTTGTCGGCGGCCAGCGCGTCGTCGGTGACGATGCGCGCGCGAACGAGCCCGCCCTGTTTGAGCGGGCCGAATGGAATCACGGTTTGTCCGCGCGGCTCGAGCACGATCGTCGTGCTCATCAGAGTTTTCGCGTCGAGGTCGACGGCAAGCTCGCAGATCTGCGGGCGGTCGGAAAAGTTACGCACGACCACGCGGCCCGGCGAGGCGTTCACCGTCCCGGACTCGAGTGCCACGATCGCCAGATTAGCGGCCGGGGCGCCGATCTGATGCAGATGCACGTGCACTCCGGCGCCGGAGGAATTCAGCAGGTCTCCGGAAGGTGCGCGGTCGGCGAAGACCTCGATTTCGGCCGTGCCGCGCGCACGCATCAGCGCCGCCTGCAGCGCGGCCGCCCGCGCCGGCAAGGCCGTGGGTTTGAGATCTTCGAGAGCCTCCCGAACCTCGGCCAGGTGCGAGGTCGGGGCGCGATATACCGTGGCCTCCGATGCGTAGCCGATTAAGCTGAAGTTATCGCCGGGCCTGGCCTCGCTGACAACTTCGAGCGCCTGGCGCCGCGCCTCGTCCAGCCGCGTCCAGTTCCGCTCGCGTGCGCCCATGCCCGCGCCAAGGTCGAAGATCAGCGCGCGCGACTGGTGATGGGCCGCCGCCTTTTCCGTGGTGCGCAGGTACAGTCCTGCCAGCGCCATCGAGACCGCGCCTAGCGCCGCCATCTCGAGCCAGAACATCAGGTCCGTGCGCAACACGCGCGAGCTCGCCACGGGTGCGGCGATCTCGTCGAACAGCATCAGGCTGGAAACCTCGAGCGTAGGCTTGGCGCGGGCGCGCAGGTAAATCGCGACCAGCACGGCGAGGCTCGCGAGGTAGACCAGGTTGCGCGGATTAAGCAGGCCCATTGCGCGCTACCGCACAATGCCCAGACGGGGAAATTCGCGCATCACGATGTCGTCGAAATGGCTCGCGCCAAAGGCCTGCGCATAGGAGATTGCGTTCGCCGCGCAAAACGCCGCCAGGTCGGACGACAGCCGCTCGACCCGGCGCTGGCAGTTCTCGGCCGCGGCGGCGCCGAGGGTGACCTCGCACAGCTCGCCGGTTTCCGAATCGCGCACGCGGTAGTGGCCCGGCGGATAGTTGCCGCTGCTCTCGCGGTCGCCCAGCACATGGATGACCTTGACCGCATGGCGCGCGCGGAGCAGGCCGCGCAGTGCCTGTTCGTATTGGCTGGCGGAGACGAGGAAGTCGGAGATCAGTATCACGGTGCCGGCGGGCCGGCGCTCCAGCAGCAGGCGTCCGACCGCCTCCGACATCTGCGTGGCGCCGCCCGAGCGCACCGCGCTGACGAAGGTTCGGAAGGCGGGGTAGGTCTCGCGCCGGCGATGCAGCGCCGAGGTTTCAAGCTGCACCGCGCCGCCGCGCGCGGCGGTGAACGCGCCGATACGCACCGCATCGTTGCTCGCCATCGCGACGTACGCGAGCGAAGCCGCCAGGCCCAGCGCGAAGCCGAGCTTGTCGTCCTCGCGCGGCAGGCCCATCGAGGCGCTGGCGTCGACCAGGATGGTGACTTCGATTTCGCGTTCGGCGCGAAACGTGCGGATGGTCAGATCGTCAAGCCGCGCGAACGCGTTCCAGTCGAGAAAGCGCAGGTCGTCGCCCTCCGTATACTCCTTGAAACTTTCCGGTTCGATGCCGAGGCCTTGCACCCGCCCGAGCATCCGCCGGCCTTCGCGCACAGTGCGCGAGCGCTGGACGCCGAGCACCAGGCCGTCCAGCCGGCGGAGAAAGCCAGGCTCGAATGCGCGCGCCTCGAGCATCCAGGTCAATCCCGCTCAGGCGCGGGTCGGGCGGACCGCCTGGATGACGCGATCGACGATGTGGACCGCGTCGATGCCGTCGGAGTGGGCTGCGTAGTTGAGCATCACGCGATGCTGGAGCGCGGCGGGCGCCACCTGGTCGATATCGTCGTAGGCCACGTTGGCGCGGCCGTCGAGTAGCGCCCGCACCTTGGCCCCCATGATGAGCGCCTGCGCCCCGCGCGGGCTCGCGCCGAAGCTGACGTAGCGGTCGACCGCGTCAACGCGCAAACCGTTGGCTTGCTGCCCGATGTAGCGCGAGCTGCTGGGCTGGGTCGCACGCACCATCCGCGCCGCGTAGTGTTCGATCGATTGCGCAACCATCACCTCCCGCACCAGGCGCTTGAGCGCTTCAATCCGCTCGGCTGCTTCGACCGCGGTGAACACCGGCTCGACGCCCGCGTCCTCGGGACCGGTGGTGTTGGTCACGATTCGCACCATTTCGCTCTCGTCGGGGTACTCCAGGCGCACCTTGAACAGGAAACGGTCGAGTTGCGCTTCGGGAAGGGGATACGTGCCCTCCATCTCGATCGGATTGAGCGTCGCCATCACGAAGTAGGGCGGCTTCAGCATGTGGGTGATACCGGAGACGGTCACCTGCAACTCAGCCATGCATTCGAGCAGTGCGGATTGGGTCTTGGGGGTAGCGCGGTTGATCTCGTCGCCGAGCAGGATGTGGCAGAACACGGGCCCCGGCTGGAAGGAGAATTCGCGCCGGCCGTCCTCGCCCGAAAGAATCACCCGGGTGCCGGTGATGTCGGCCGGCATCAGGTCGACGGTGAACTGGATCCGGTTGAAGGTCAGGTTGAGCGCGAGGCCGAGCGTTTTGACCAGCGTGGTTTTACCGGTGCCGGGCACGCCCTCGATCAGCACGTGGCCGCCCGCAAAGAGCGCGCTCAAGAGCTCTTCGACGGCCTGCTGATGGCCGACGATCACCTTGTGAATCTGAGCCTGGACGTGGCGGAAAGTGCGTGCGAAGTCTGCCACGCTGGGCGCTTCGGCGGCGACAACCTCATTCATCGTTCAAACACCCGTTTAATCGTCACCCGGTCGGATGCCGGGATGGATGCGCGCTCGAAGGGTTCGTCCGGAGCCTGGCTCGTGTTGAGCGCGCTCCGGGTCCGCTGCGGCGCAGAGGGCGGCGCCGCGTTGCTCGATCCATCGTCGGATGGTCCGACCTCGACCGGAATTTTGAAAGTATCATTACCGAGTGGCGGCTTCTCGGGGTCTCCGTATAGGTGCTGCGGGTCGGTACCAGAGCCGTGGTCCGAGCCGCCCGCGCCCATCTTGCCGCCTTGCGGGACCTTGCGCGAGTTGGGCGGCGTATTCTGCGCGATTGAGCCGCTCGGGTCAGGGTCGTCATTGTTGAGGCCGTTGAGCGCGGCCAGTCCGCTCATGTCCGGTATCGTGGGAGTCGAAGCGCTGTTGGGCTGAGTCGGATTCTGGTCGGATTGTTGCTGGTCGCTGCCGGAATTCTGCGGGCTACCCTGAGTGCCGTTTGCCTGCGGATGATCCTGGCTCTGCGCTGCGCCCTTACCTGCGCTGCCGCCCTTTTTATCGGTAAGTTTCAGGCGCGGCGCTGGCTCGGCCGGCTTGCCGCCGGTGAGTTTATTTTGCAGCGCTTTGGCCGCGTCGCGCGCATTGGCCATCAGCCGCGAGGTCGGGCTGCCCTTTTGCCCGCCGCGTTGGGCTTCGCGCAGTTTCTCAGCCAGCTTGCGCATCGTGGCGGGGTCAGCGTCTATTTCAGTGCCCGGTTCGAGCGAAGGATCCGCCGGCCGGATATCCAGGTCACCTAGATCGGCGGTAGGCTCGCCGGGAATGCTGGCGATGCGATTGTTCGCGATCAGTCGGGAGGTGCGCACGCCGTAGGCGAGACGCATCACAATTGCGGCGACGGCGCACGATGCGAGTGCTGCCCACAGCCATCGTGAAACCCGGCGCGGCTCGATTCGCGCGGCGGCGAATTCCTCGCGCAGCGCGAGAGTATCCTCGATCAGATACGGCCAGAGCACGGAACGTTTCTCGACTCGCGCCGCGTCGACCATCGTGGTCAACCGGCCTTTCAACGCCGCGCGCTCATCGGCGATCCGCGCCGCACGCTCGTCACTGGTGCGCATCCGCAATGCCGCGCGCGTCGTGCGCGCGATCCCGGCCACCGCGACGACAATGACGACGAAGCCGAGCAGGAGAAAAATGAGCGGGCTGAAGGCGAAGGCGGCGCCGACGATCAGCACGGTGGCGGCGAGCACGAAGGTGAGCCCGCCAAACAGCCCTTGTTGCAGGGCCAGCGCGTTGAGCCGGCTGCGAATCGAGGCTACCTGGCTGAGGATTAGCCGAAACTTCTCCTCGCCACGCGATTGTGCGGCTCCGTAATCCATTGCGGAATTTGCCACCGCCATGACGCCAATCGGCGGTTGGTTACCAGTCAGGATAATTTAGCCCTGCGGCATGCGCAACTTGAATGTTTTCAGAGTCGCCGCGTGCGCGCGACAGACGAAATACGCGCGATTCCGCGACTCCAAAGATATGCCCCGGTTCAAAAAATCCATCCGATAGTGCCTTTGAAAAAGCGCCCAAGCGACGCGTTGGTCACCCCGACGCCGTAACCGGCGTTCAACTCCAACTGTGGCGCCAGATGCAGGTTGATGCTCGGGACCAGGAAGTGCTGCTGATTTTCGATGCTCGGCAGATGCGCCAGCGGGCCAATCTCGCCATAGTACTCCAGCGCCGGCTCCAGCCATCGATTGACCGAGTAGCTCACCTGGCCCGCTGGCTCGAGGGTCATTCCCTGATGCGTGCCCGGCCCGCTGAAGGGCTTGTTGAAAGAGAAGTTCCCGACGATGAAAAGCGGTCCGAGGTGGCCCTGCGCAATCGGCATCAGGTCCAGCTCCAGTGGCGAATCGGCGGCATCGCGGCGCATGTACTGGAACTCCACGTTGGCGCCAAACGCCACCGGCCAGCTTTCCGTAAAGGGCACCCCGAAATGGACCTTGGTGCGCGAGCCCGCGTATTCGTAAGTCCCGCGGTCCAGCCGTGCGGTGCATAGATACTGGCCGACCTCCAGCCATGGCAGCAGGCCGTAGGACAATTCCCCGGTGTTATGGATCTGATAGAGCGGCAGCTGCTGTTTGGCCTCTTGGCCGGTGGCCGAAGTCACGTATATGGAATGCAATTCGAGCCACCAATGTTCCGCCGGCGTGGTCTCGACGGTATAAATCTGAAGTTCGTAGAAATCCGTCGCGTCAGCCCGGCCACGTTCCAAGGCGAGCCAGATGGCGAACGAACATGCGACGAGCGCCACAAATTTCATAAGCTGCCAGCGATCAGCTCGTGCTTCGCGCGCAGCCTTTGCGCGCGGCCTTTATACTCTGACGGTTTCGTCCCGCACGGCTACGGCTTGTGGCTCAAGCCGGCGTCGTCGAGCACGCTAAGCGCAATCGCCGACCAGTCCATATCCCCGCGCCCCTTGGCGAGGCTCGCGAGCAACCGATCGCGCACCAGGCTCGCAGTCGGCAGGCCCATCGTCACCTCCTCCGCGGTGCGCAGCGCCAGTTCCACGTCCTTGAGCCCGAGCACCAGCCGAAATCCCACCGGAGTAAAGCGCTTCTCTGCGATCGCTTTGCCATAACCCTGGTAAATCGGACATGCGAAAAGAGTCTTCGCCAGCATGTCGGCGACCGCCGCACGCTCGACGCCCTGCTTCTCCGCCATCGCGAATGCCTCGGACATCGCCTCGAGGTTCGCGGCGATTAGGAAGTTGCCCACCAGTTTCGCAACATTGGCAGCACCGGGCTCCTCGCCGAAATCGAAAATCGCCTGTCCCATCGCTTCCAGCAGCGGCCGGATCGCGGTCTTCGCGACCGCCGGCCCCGCGGCCAGCACCCACAGCCGCTTGGCCTTCGCGGCATCGGGACGTCCAAACACCGGCGACGCAATTATGGTGTTGCCACAGGCGGCATGATGCTCCGCGAGCCGGCGCGTGGTCGCCGGAGCCACCGTGCTCATCGAGATATGGATTCCGCCGCGCCCCAGACGTTCGGCGAGACCGCCGGCGCCGAGCGTGACGTGCTCCAACGCGGCATCGTCGGCGACCATTGTTATTACCACTCCGCCCGCGATTGCTGCGTCGCCCGGCCGCTCCACGCGCGTCGCGCCGGCGGCGACCAGAGCGTCAGCCTTCGACGCCGTGCGATTGTAAACGCGCAGCTTATATCCGGCGGCGGCGAGATTGGCCGCCATCGGTTCGCCCATCGCGCCCAATCCGATAAATCCGACTTCAGTGCTCATCATTAGTAATCCTTTCTCAGGGTTGGCTCGGGCCTACCGCGCGTGTGTTACTCCCAGGCGCGGGCACAGATGCGCGATCGGGCATCGCGAGCACCACGGCGACAGCGGTTGGCAAATAGTCTGGCCGAAGGCCACGAGCAGGGAATTGTATTCGATCCAGTAACGGCGCGGCAGCGCCGCGCGGAGTGCGGTCTCGGTTTCATTCGGTGTCCGCGTCTCAACCAGGCCCCATCGATTGGAGATCCGATGGACGTGCGTGTCGACGCAAATGCCGGGCTTGCCGTAGGCCTGGGTCACGACCAGGTTGGCGGTCTTGCGGCCCACGCCCTTAAGCGTCAGCAACGCATCGATCGATTCCGGCACCCGCGCATCGAAACGCGCGATAAGCTCGCGGCAGATTCCGACAATAACAGCGGCCTTGGTGCGGTAGAACCCGACCGGATAGATAAGGCGCGCGATCTCCTCCTCGCCCAACGCGAGCATCGCCTGCGGCGCCGCCGCCTCGGCGAATAACCGCGGCACCGCCACTGCCGTGGTCTCGTCTCTGGTCCGCAGGCTGAGGATGCATCCGATAAGCACGCGAAATGGGTCGCCGTGCTCGGCCGCTTCCAGAGCCATCACCGGCGCGTTCCATCCCGGCGCTTCGCGCCGTAGCAGCTTGAGTATCCGGCCCACCGTCTGCCGATCGACAGGATTGACGGCGCCAGAGCGCTGATTGTCCGGTCGCCGCGCGAGGCCGGCCGCGTGCGAGTCTATCGAGGCCTTACGTGACATTCTGCTCGCCGGCGCCATAGCGGTTCATCTCTAGCATGGCCGGCGCGGCGAGAAGAACCGATGTTCGTTTGACGCTGGGCCTCAACGATAATACTTTCCCTTTCGCTGGCGCGCTGGCCGCGGCCAGCGTTCGCCAACACGGGAGGTTTTACCAGCGATGGACCTCGGCAAAGACCTGATGCTCGAGATGTACCGCTCGATGCAGCGGATTCGGCAATTCGAGGGCAAGGTGCGCGACCTTGCGATCGCCAGCGAGATTCCGGGCTTCGTGCACGTCTCGATCGGCGAGGAGGCGAGCGCGACCGGCGTATGCGCGGCGCTGCGCAAGACCGACCGCATCACCTCGACCCATCGCGGCCACAGCCACCTGATCGCCAAGGGCGGCAGGCTCGACCGCATGATGGCCGAGCTCTACGGCAAGCGCGAAGGCTACTGCAAGGGCAAAGGCGGCTCGATGCATATCGTCGATTTCGCGCTCGGCATCCTTGGCGCCAACGGAATCGTGGGCGCCGGCCTGCCGATCGCGACCGGCTCCGCGCTGGCCGCGCAAATTTCGGGACGCGACGACGTCACCGCCTGCTTTTTCGGCGACGGCGCTTCCAACGAGGGCACCTTTCACGAATCGCTCAATCTCGCGGCGGTCTGGAAGCTGCCGGTGGTCTTCGTCTGCGAAAATAACGGCTTTGGCGAATTCACCCCGATGGAAACCGTTACCTCGGTCAAAGACATCGCGGTGCGCGCGCAAAGCTACGCGATTCCCGGCCACATCGTGGACGGCAACGACGTCTTCGAGGTCTATCGCTACGCCAGCGAAGCGATCGCGCGGGCGCGGTCCGGCGAGGGGCCGACGCTGCTGGAGTGCAAGACCTACCGATGGGAAGGGCACGTGGTCGGCGAGCAGGCCTTTCTGGGGTCGGCCGGCTATCGCACCGAAGCGGAGGTCGAATCCTGGAAGAAGAAATGTCCGCTAATCAAATTTGAAAAATTCGTGCTCGAGGGCGGCAAGATCGGCAAAGCCGAACTCGATCGAATCGTCAGCGAGACTCAAGCAGAACTCGAAGCCGCGGTCGAATTCGCGCGCAAGGGCACCCTGCCCGATCCGTCCGAAGTTACCGACGACGTTTACGCCTAGGCGCACGAGGAAAAAACGATTCGGACGCAGAGTGAGTTCGCACGCAGAGCGAGGTGATGACGATGGCGCTGGTCAGTTACATACAGGCAATCAATCAGGCGATCGACGAAGAGATGGCGCGCGATCCGCTCACCTTCGTGATGGGCGAGGACGTGATCCTCGCGGCCTTCGGCGCGACTCGCGGACTGCACAAGAAATACGGCCCCAGCCGCGTGCGCAACACGCCAATTTCGGAGGCCGGCTTCGTCGGCGCGGCGGTGGGCGCGGCGATGGCCGGGACGCGTCCGATTTGCGAAGTCGAGTTTGCGAGCTTCTTCTACTGTGCGATGGACCAGGTGTGTAACCAGGCGGCCAAGCTGCGTTACATGTCGGGTGGCCAGGCCCGGCTGCCGATAACCTTCAGGGCCGTATACGGCGCGGTCGGCGGCGCCGCCGCTCAGCATTCCGAAACCGTGTATGCGCAGTTCCTGAGCGTGCCGGGGCTGAAGCTCGCGATGCCTTCGTCGCCCTCCGACGTCAAAGGAATTCTGAAGAGCGCAATCCGCGACGACAACCCGGTAATCGTCTTCGAACACTTATCGCTCGGACGCCTGCGCGAGGAAATGCCCGCCGGAGATCATCTGATTCCGCTCGGCAAGGGCGCGATCAAGCGCGCGGGAGATAACGTGACCGTGGTGGCGATCGGCGCGATGGTGCCCAAGGCGCTAAAGGCCGCCGAGCGGCTCGCCGCCGACGGTATCAGCGTCGAAGTGGTCGATCCGCGCACGCTGGTTCCGCTCGACGAAGATATAATTCTGGAATCGGTCGCCAAGACCAATCGCGTGGTGATTGCCGACGAGGGCCATCTGCGTGGCGGTGCGGCGGCGGATCTCTCGGCGATAATCGTCGAGAAAGGCTTCGACCTGCTCGACGCGCCACCCCGGCGCGTGACCTCGCTCGACGTCCCGATTCCATTCAGCCCGCCGCTGGAGAAAGCCGCAATTGCTGACGACGCACGGATCGAGGCGGCCGTTCGCGAATTGGCGGGACGTTGAGGGCGGCATCGGTCGCGCTACGAAGCGCTCGAGTTCTGCGGATATCCACGCGCTCTTTGGATGAGAACCGTCCTTCCTACATCGAACCGCACTTTCGCGCCCCAGTGAAGACAGTGAGATTCCTATGCCCGTCGAATTGACCATGCCCAAGTTCGGCCTCACGATGCAGGAGGGCACGATCCAGCGCTATTTCAAGGCGCCCGGCGAGGCCGTGCGCGCAGGCGAGCCTTTGTACGAGGTCGAGACCGAGAAAGTGTTGTACGAAGTCGAGGCGCCGGCTTCGGGCACGCTGGCGGCCGCGCTGTTTCCGGAGGGCGCAACCGTTGAGTGCGGAGTCGTAATCGCGGTAATCGCCGAGAGCGGCGAGGATGCGACCGCGGTTGGTGCGCGCTATGGCAATGGTGCGACGCCGGCGGGAGCGCCCGCCGCTTCGGCGGGCGCTTCCGCCGGCGTCGCTGGCGCTAGCCAAGGCGCTGCGTCGTCCGCTCCGGGGTCGTCCGCCGCCGCGTCGTCGGCGGCGGACGACCCCGGAGCGCGCCGCGCCATCAGCCCGGTCGCGCGCAAGCTCGCCGCCGAACTCGGCGTCGAGCTCGCGCGCGTCGTCGGCACTGGCCCCGGCGGCCGTATCACGCGCGAGGACGTGGAGCGCGCGGCCGCAGCCGCGCGCTCCACGTCTGGCGCGTCTGGTGCGAATGCGCGCGGCGCGATTGCACCATCCACGCCAGGGGCAGGGGCGCCCGCGGGCGCCCCTGCCCCTGCCGGCGGTGCCGCGGGCGCGGGCAAATCGCCCGCGCGCAGCATCCCGATGCGCGGGATGCGCAAGACTATCGCCGATCGCATGTCGCAAAGCCTGCGCGAGAGCGCCCAGCTTACCATCACCAGCGAGGCCGACGTCACCCCGGCGGTCGAGCTGCGCGAGCGCCTCGTCCGTCAATTCGATTTCACCTACGGTGACCTGCTGCTGCAGGCCGTGGCGCGCGGGCTGCTGCGTCATCCGCGGATGAATGCGCGGCTGATGCAAGATGAGATCGCGATCATCCCGCAGGTCAACGTCGGCATGGCGGTGGCGCTCGAAGACGGGCTGATCGTGCCGGTGGTCGTGGACGCCGACAAAAAGTCGCTGCGCGAGATCGCTGGGATCACGCGTGAAATGGGCGAGCGCGCGCGCACTGGCAAACTGCGCCTCGAAGAGGTCAGCGGCGGCACCTTTACGATCACCAACCTCGGGACCTTCGGGGTCGACGCATTCACCCCGATCATCAATACGGGCGAGACCGGGATTCTGGGCGTCGGCCGGATTGTCGAGAAGCCCGTCATCCATCGGGGCGAGATCGCGCGGCGCTCGATGATGACGCTTAGCCTGACTTTTGACCATCGGTTGATCGACGGCGCACCGGCCGCGCAATTCCTTCAGACCGTGATCGAGATCTTCAACTTCGGCGAGCGCTGATGCGCAAGGGAAAGACCCGCGCCGCATCCCGGATCGCATTGGCAGCACTACTAACGCTGCTGCTGGGTGCTGGCCGCGGTGCGGCGATTGGCGGGAATTCAGGATTGGCGGCCGAGACCGCTGGCAGCATTGACAGCGACGCCTTCAGCCAGGCTCCCGCGCCCCAGCCCTTCAACTGGGAGAAGCTGACGCAAGAGGCGACGGCGCTGCTCTCGCAGTACATCCGGATCGATACCACCAATCCACCCGGCAACGAGCTCGGAGCGGCGCGGATGCTGCGCGAGAGATTTCTTGCCGACGGAATCCCGGCCACGGTCTGGGAGCCAAGACCCGGGCGCGGCGTCGTGGCGGCGCGTCTGCGCGGTACGGCCAAACACACCAAGGCGATCGTGCTGCTCAGCCACATGGACGTGGTGCCGGCCAATCCCAAGCAATGGCAGGTGCCACCCTTCTCGGGTGAGGTCAAGGACGGCGATATCTGGGGCCGCGGTGCGATCGATGACAAGGGTCCGGGCGTGATCGAGTTGATGGCGATGCTGGCGATCAAACGCGCAGGCATCCTGCTCAAGCGCGACGTGATCTTCATCGCGACCGGCGACGAGGAAGAAGGCGGCCGCAACGGCGCCGGATGGTTCGTCGAGCACGAGAAGCAGGTCTTTGCCGATGCCGGTTACCTGCTCAATGAGGGTGGCGGAATCGAGCAGACGCCCGGCCGTCATCGTTTCTGGGCGGTCTCGCTGGCCGAGAAGACGCCGATGTGGATCCGGCTGACGGCCGAGGGGTCGGCCGGCCACGCCGCGGTGCCGCCCAACGAAACCGCGGTCACGCATCTGACGGCCGCGCTAAACAAACTCATCGCGTATCGCTCGCCGATCCACGTGATCGACACGGTGCGCGATTATTTCCGTGCGGTGGGCAAGCTCGACGGCGGCCCGAGCGAATTCAAGAACATCGCGATGTCCTTGCGCAAGCCGGGCTATCGCCACGAATTTCTCGCCAGTCCGCGCTTCAATGCGATGGTCAGCGACACCGTCACCCCGACCGTGCTCGGCGCCAGCCAGAAGATCAACGTGATCGCGCCCACCGCATATGCGGAGGTCGATTGCCGCCTGTTGCCGGGCTCGGACCCCAAGGAATTCCTCGATCGGATTCGTCAGGTGATCGGCGACGACACTATCAAGGTCGAAGTGCTGCTTAACTTTCCCGCGGTTTCCTCGCCTCCCCGTTCGATCATGATGAACGCGATCAACGCGGTTGCCTGGCAGGACGGCCATAACACCGTTGTTCCGACGATGATCGCCGGCTTCACCGACAGCCACTACTTTCGCGCCGCCGGCCTCATCGCGTACGGCTTCGTGCCGGTGGAACTGAGCCCGGCGCAGGAGCGCACGGTGCACGGAGTCAATGAACGGATCCAGGTGAAAGAGCTGGGCAACGGGATCAGGCGGATGATTGAACTATTGCGCTTCGCGGGCGGAAGCTGAGAATGCGGATGGGAGCGGGGTAGAGATTATGCTGCACGCGGGAGTCGGATTCTCGATTTCTAACAATCCCAGGGTCGCCGCGGCCGAAGCCACGCGGGGCGCGATGCGCCAGGCAGGGCTGAATCATGCGGCTGGCGCGCTGTGCTTTGCGACCACCGTCCACGGCGCGGCCTTCGGTTTGATCGTTCGCACGGTTGCCACTGAGGCGCGCACGCGCGAGGTCGCCGGATGCTCCAGCGTGGGCGTGATCGCGGCCGAGCGCGAGATCGAATCCGGACCTGCCGTCGCGGTGATAGTCTTCGGCGGCAGCTCGCTCAGCGCCAAGCGGCTGTTCGTGCCCTCGCTGCGCGGCCGCGCGCGCGAGGCCGCCGGCGAAGTCGCCGCTGCCGTGCGGCCCGCGCTCGGCAACAACAACCTGCTGTGCATTTTCGCCGACACCTACAATACCGAGCCCGACGAGCTCTTGAGCGCGCTGGGCCGTGAGCTGCCCGGCGTGATGGTGGTGGGTGGCGGAGCGAGCGAGGACGGCTCGATCGGCGAGACCTTTCAGTTCTGCGGCGACACCGTCAGTTCCAACGCGGTGTCCGGGATGCTGCTTGCGGGCGACTTCGATCTGAACCTCGGCGCGTCGCTCGCGTGCACGCCGCTCGGCAGGACCTATCGGGTCACTGCCGTGCGCGACAACATACTGGCCGAGCTCGACGGGCGGCGCGCCTTCGACGTCTTTGCCGAGGCCGCCGGCCCGCTGGCGGATGACCTCAAGCGCGCCGTCGCTTTTGTTTTTTTGGGAATCCCGCTCGACCCGGAGGCCGAACAGATGGAGCGGGGGCGCTACCTGGTGCGCAATATCGTGGGCGCGAGCACCGAGCATGGCGTGCTCGCGGTCGCCCATCGTCCGAAGATCGGCGATCGGGTGGGCTTCGCGCTGCGTAACGGCGAGCGCGCGCGCGAGGACCTCAAGGCCACGCTCGAAGAGATGCAAGGGCGCGCGGCAGCGCCCCCGGCCTTTGGTTTTTACTTCGATTGCGTGTCGCGCGGCGCGGCGCTCTACAACATTCCCGATCACGACTCGGCCTACATCGGCCGCTATCTCGGCCATCTGCCGATCGCGGGCTTCTTCACCGGTTTCGAGATCGGCCCGCTGGGGGCCGGCTATGGGACGCTTCAATACTCAGGAGTGCTGGCGCTGGTCAGCGGAAAAACTATCTGAACAGACCGGCTAACCTGTGGCCGGCGCAGCCTCCGGAGCGACGCCCGCTTGCAGGGTTCGAACAGTTAGTGGTAGCTGAAATCTGGCGCCTGGCGCAGGTATTTTCGCGCGTGGCGCATCGCGGCCGGCAACGGAGGAACAGCCAAGTTGGACTTCGGATTTTCAGAAGAGCAAGAGATGCTGCGCGACGCGGCCAAGCGTTTTCTGGCCGACACCTGCTCGACCAAGTTCGTGCGGCAGATGATGGCCGATGAGAGCGGGCACGACGCTGGCTTCTGGCGCAAACTGGTCGATCTCGGATGGCCCGGATTGCTGATACCCGAGGAATACGGCGGCCAGGGCGGCACCTTTCTGGATATGACGGTTATCGCCGAGGAAGCCGGCAAGGCGCTGGTTCCCGGCCCCTTCTTTGCCGCCGCGCTGCTCGGTGCGCCGATCGTAATCGAGGGCGGCTCCGACGCGCAGAAAAAGGAACTGCTGCCGAAGATGGCCAAGGGCGAATATATCGCGACTGTCGCGATCGCCGAGGCTGCAGGACGTTTCGACGCGGGCGGAATCGAATTGAAGGCCGGCAAGAAGGGCGCCGACTATACGCTCTCCGGTGAGAAGTTTTTCGTGCCCGACGCGCACGTAGCCGACTGTATCGTGGTCGCCGCGCGCAGCAGCGGCAGCGGCGAGGAAGGGGTGACGCTGCTGATGGTACCGGCCAAGCATAAAGGCGTGACCATCACCCAGCTCAAGACCGTCGACATGACGCGGCGGCTTTGCCACGTCAAGTTTGACGGCGTCACGGTGCCGGCGGCGAATTTACTCGGCAAGGAAGGCCAGGGATGGCCGATCCTGCGCCGCACGCTGGATATCGCTACCGCCGCGCTGTCGGCCGAGATGGTCGGCACCGCGCAGAAGGCGCTCGATATCGCGGTCGACTACGCCAAGACGCGGGTGCAATTCGGCAAGCCGATCGGATCGTTCCAGGCGGTCAAGCACAAGTGCGTCGACATGATGGTGGCGGTCGAGAATACGCGCTCGCTCACCTACTACGCTTGTTGGACGGTCGACGAGCGCTTGGCCGAAGCCGCAACCGCGGTCCCGATGGCCAAGGCGTACGCCTCCGACATGGCCAAGAACGTGACCAGCGAAGCGATCCAGGTGCATGGCGGGATCGGTTTTACCTGGGAGCACGACATGCATCTGTACCATCGCCGCGCGCTGGCCGGCGAAGCGAACTTCGGCAACGCGCCGATCCATCGCGAGACCGTGGCGAAATCGCTGCTCGCCTGACCCGCGGTTCGCCGCCCAAGAGCATCGACCAGACACGAGCGCGAGCCGCGGTCCAAACCGGCCGCGGCTCGCGCATTTTTCACTTTTCACCCCTGCTGTGGCGCGTCGTTCTAGCAGAGCACTTCGTTGGCGTGCATCGTATCCAGATACTCTCGCACCGCCTGGATTTTGCCGCCTCGGACCTCGCACAGAAAGTGATAGCGGTTCTGATAGGTCTTGCCGCTCTTCATTTTGGCGAACGACTCGGCCTCGACCGCCACGCGGTCGCCCTCCGCCGTTACTCCCTTGACCTTGAGCGCGAGCGCGCCGTCAATTGCGGCGCCAAGCTGGCCGAGCAGCTCGATGAACTGCGCCTTGCTCCTGGTTCCCGAGAGCGGGAAGTTGCCCTGGATCCACCAAGTTGCCGAATCACTTAACGCGTCGAGCGCAGCGGCGGCATTGCCAGCGTTCAGGTTCTCAAAGAAGCCCAAAACGATTTTTTTGCTCTCTTCGCTACTCATCTCGATTCCTCCATCAAGCTTTGGCCGTGACTTTTCAAGGCGTTTGATCTCATGGCGCGCGGGCTAAAGCAAACGCCATTTATAGAGCTGTGCGATCGAGCCACAGTTTCGGGCATTTTGGGTATCTTTAGGGAAGTTTTACCGTCGAGGCCTTAACCTCCCGGTAACCTTTGCCGCCCCTTTCAATGCCCCGCTGGCAGATCGCGCGGTTTCGCAAGGCCGTCGTGGGCATGGACCTTGCCTTTAGCAGAGACGGAATCAGGCCCGGAAGCCGCTCCAAACGTCGTGCGGGCCTGAGGGCGGTTGCGGTGACTAAGTGCGTCTCGCATGCGACCCGGCCACCAGGCGAGCTTCCGGGCCAACTCCGAAGAACCTAAGATGTACCATCGCCACTTTGGCCTCAGCGGGCCGCCCTTTCAGTTCACGCCCGCCCCCGACGCTTTATATCTCAGCTCCACGCATCGCGAGACGCTTGCCCTGCTCGAATGGGGACTGCTCCACGAGCCCACGGGCTTCACGATGCTGGCGGGCGAAAGCGGCGTCGGCAAAACCACGCTGGTCGCCTCGATCCTGGCGCGCCGCCTCAGGAATGTTCGTGCCGCACTGTTGACCAATCCTCGGCTCGACTTCGATCAGATAATGCAGGTGGCGATGTCGCAGCTCGCTCCGGGGTGGAGCGGACAGACGCGGTTGGAGCTGACGGAAGGCTTCGCCGAATTGCTCGACGCTCTGGCGCCGGGCGAGCGTGTCGCGATCGTTATCGACGAGGCTCAGGAATTGAGCGACGACGCGCTGGAGGGATTGCGGCTGCTGTCGAACGCGGACACCTTTGAGGAACGCCGCCTGCAAATAATTCTCGTGGGACAGCCTGAGTTGATTACGCGGCTTGCGCGCCCTGCGATGCGCAGTCTGAACCAGCGAATCGGCGCGCGCGCCATGCTCAGGCCGCTTCGCTCGGACGAGGCTCGCGAATATATCGATTGCCGCCTGCGCGCGAAGGGCGGCACGGTAGGAAAAATATTTGCCCCCGCGGCGCTTGCCTATCTGATCGCCCACAGCGGCGGAATCCCGCGCCGCCTCAATGTACTCAGCCATAACTCGATGCTCCAGGGGTACGCGGCCGGGAGCAAAAAAGTCAGCCTGGCGATGGTTAGGAATGCGGTCGGCGAGTACGAGGATCTACTCAAAGCCAAAGGCGCACGCGGTTCAGCCGATGGCCCACCGCGCGCGGCGAAGCCGAGCATGCGCTTGACGCGGGCGGCGCTGGCGGCAACGGCGCTGGCGCTGGCCGTGGCGGGTGCGCTCCTCGTATGGTCGCAAGGGTGGGTTGCATTCAATTCATCGCATGCAACCAACGACGGTGGAATGGCCGTCCGGCCCGCAGCGGGTTCTTATATAACCGGCCCAGGGATTCCGCTGCTGCCGGTGGCCTCCACCGTGGGCGACGCATCTTTTGACGCGACGCTTCGCGCGGCGCAGGCAGCCACTGCCGCTGCAACCGAGAAAACGGCGGTAGTGCACTGACCCGTGCCATCATGGGCGAAAGCTCCCCCGGCCAAAAGGGGAGGTCAGGGCGACGCCGGCATCAGCTTGGCCGCCAGTACGGAGGCCTTCTCGGCATAACCCGAGGCCGCAACGTAGTCGTTTTCGGTCGCCGCCCTGCGGCCAGCCTGCAAAAAGTTGGTTGCCTGATCGTAGGTGGTCGCGCTGTCGGCTCCCAAGGTCCTGCGGTCGACCTTGTTAAGCTTGGCCCCCGTGTCGTTGAGCAGTTGCTCGGCACGCTCCCTGGAAGGGCCGTCAGCGAGCGTGACGGTGGGATTCGGCAGCGGCTCGGCGACAGGCGCTGGCGTTGCAACGGCGGCTGGAACTACGCGGGCAGGCGGATGCCGCGAACGAGAGACTCTTGGATGTCGCGCATGTTCGGTGGTCGAAGTAGTATCGTTGATCTCGTCGCCCGCGCTGGGCGCGTAGCTACGAGTCGCCGGTGCGGCAGACGGCGCGGGCCGCATGAAACTCGGCAACTGCCAGCTTCCCCCCGGTCCGACGCATCCCGCGAGCGCCAAGCACAACGCGCCTATAACAGCGAAGCGCCCTGCATACCGGCCGTTCATTCTACCCAATTCCTACTCATCAATCCCGCGCCTGCGCGCCGGCCATTCTAGTTGGCGTCAACGTCCACGGGCTGCCGCAAGGCGCGGTCCTCGAGCGGCAAGCGGATGCATACGGCAGTCCCCTCGTTTAGTTTGGATTCGATATTCAGCGTGCCCCCGTGAAGGTCGACTGCACGTAGCGCCAGCGGCAAGCCGACGCCGTTGCCGTCCGCCTTGGTGGTGAAATAGAGCTGGAAGATATCCTCCAGATGCTCCGGGGCGATTCCCTCTCCGGTGTCCGCGACTGAAAGTTCGACGTAGCCGTTGACCAGCGCGCTGGTCATCGTGAGAGTACCTCCCTTGGGCATCGCGTCGACGGCGTTCTGCACGATGTTGCGCAGCGCTTCCATCAGTATCGCGCGGTCAGCCTTGATGAAGGCGGCCGCCGGGTCGAGTTCGCAGCTGACCTCGATCAGCGGGTCGTGAACGCTCTTGGCTACTTCACTTAGAAGATCGTTGGCAGCAACCCGCTCGATTTTCAACTGCCCGGGCCGCATGAAACGCATCAGGGCCTCGATCACCAGGTCGATACGGCTCATTTCCTCGCGCACCGCATGCACGTGGTCTTCGACCGGCCTAGATTCGCGCGCGTCCTGGCTCAGGAGTTCCAGTTCGAGCGTGATCGCATTGAGCGGGTTGCGAATCTGATGCGCCACGCCGGAAAAGAGTCCGCCCAGGCGCGCCAGCCGCTCTGAATTGTCGACCACGCTCTCGAGCCGCTGGACCGGGTCGAGATCGCGCACGATCACGAGTTGCCCGGCACGTGTGGAATCGCGGCCCAGCGGAAAGATCGAAACCAGCAGGCGCGACTTGTCCTTGCCGCGCCCTTCCTCGATCGCCACGTCGCGCAGTTCCGTGGCCGCCGCCTGCGCCGTGCGCACCACCCTGACCAGCGGATGGCTCTCGCCGATCAGCGCGGCGAGTGACTTGCCCTGCGCGAGGCCGCCGGCGGGAAGCCCGAGACGCCCCTGCGCGTCATCGTTGGAGAAGCGCAGGATGCCGTCGGGGTCGAGCAGCAGCACGGCGTCGTCGATCGAGCGAAAAATATTGATGAAGCGGCCGCGCTCGTCCTCCCACTGCACGCGGTCGGAGCGCACGCGCTGCGAGAGTTCGTTAAACTTTCGCGCCAGGGCGCTCAGTTCGTCGCGCCCGCGGATCAGCAGGTTGCCGCTGTCGCGGCCGGCGGCCAGCCGCTCGACCTGGGCGGTGATCGCGGCGACCGGCGCCAGCAGCAGCGCCCCTGCCAGCAGTGCGCCCAGCAGGCTCATCACAATGACCACGATCGCGATGAAGATCACATTGGAAACCGCGCGATGGACCTCGGTCGCGATGAGCGCGGTCGAAAGGCCGACCTTGATGATTGCGAATGGCCGCTGGTCGATTTCAACGGGACTGCTGATCTCGTAAATGTGCTCGCCCCATAGCGGACGGATTCGTCGCAACGGCGACCATCGCGAGGCCGCCTCCTCCAGCTCCGCGAACGGCCGCGGCGGAGCCCCTCTGACCGCGTCAGCGCTGGTCCCCGCAATCAGATCGCCGTTGAGCGCCACTACCCGCGCATAGACCACGCCCTTGCCGAAGGCGCGCGAGGAGGAGAGCAGGGCGGCCAGCGATGTATCCTGGCGCAGGACCGTCGCCGCATCTCCCTGGGTATGCGCGAGCGCCGTACGAATTTGCTCGAAGGTTTGGTTGACCAGCACGGTGCCCGAGTCGCCCAGGCTTTCGACCATCACGCCCACCGCGTGGTTGGCCTCGGTGGCGCTGACCGCCAACACCGCGAGCACTAGCAGGGGAACGAAGATGGCGGAGATCTTGGTGCGCAGGCCCATGGCCGAGGTTCCCCCGATTTAGCGCGCAGGAGTCGGACGCCTAAACCTCGTCGGCCGGCTCCGGTTCGGGTTTGTCAGACTCGGATTTCGCGTGGTAGCGGCCGAGCTTGTTGTACAGGGTCTTGGGGCTGATGCCGAGAATTTCCGCTGCCCGCACGCGGTTGCCGCCGGCCATCTCGAGCGTTTTTAAAATGAGCTGCCGTTCCACCTCGCGCAGCGGTTGGCCGACTGGCAAGCCCTGCGCCGGCGTGCTGGCCGCCGCCAGAGCCGATTGCTCCGGGTCCGCGGACGATGGAGTCTCGGGCGCCTGGGGCGTTGTGGCGTTTTGCGCGGCCGGCATCGCGAGCGCGCCCTCGGTGGGCAGGTCGGCAACGGTTATCAGGGGGCTCGTGCTGACGATCACGGCGCGTTCGATAACGTTGCGCAGTTCACGCGCGTTGCCGGGCCACGCGCGCGCCTTCAAGGCCTCCAGGCAGGCGTTATCAACACCGCTAATTTGCTTGGAGTTGGCGCGGGCGAAGTCGCGAACGAAGTGATCGACCAGCGCCGGCAGATCTTCGAGACGCTCCGTCAGTCGCGGCAGCACGATGGTGAATACATTGAGCCGGTAATACAGGTCCTCTCGCAGGCGCCCCTTGAGGATCGCGTCGCCGAGATCGCGATTGGTGGCCGCCAGCACCCGCACGTTGAGCGCGATGTCGCTGCTCCCGCCGACGCGTCTGAGTTTGCGGTCCTCGATGACGCGCAGCAGCTTGGCCTGCAGCTCCGGCTTCATCTCCGTGATTTCGTCGAGCAGCAGCGTACCGCCGTTGGCCAGCTCGAAGCATCCGGCGCGCCGCTGGTCGGCCCCGGTGAAAGCGCCACGCTCGTGGCCGAAGAGTTCGCTCTCGAGCAGGCCTTCGGGCAGCGCCGCGCAGTTGATAGCGACGTACGGGCCGCTACGTCGCGGTGACGACTCGTGAATCGTGCGGGCCACGATTTCCTTGCCGGTCCCGCTATCGCCCTGAATGATTACCGAGGCGGAACTCGGCGCGGCCTGCTCGACCAGCGCCATCACCCGGCGCATCGCCTGGGATTGCCCGATGATCGGTCCCAGCTCCCCCACGCCCATCAGGCGCAGCCGCAGGCGCTGGTTCTCCTCGCTCACCGTGAGATGCTCGCTCAGGTTGTTGAGCGTTTGGCGCAGCCGCGGCGGATCGACGGGCTTGCGCAGGTAGTCGTATGCGCCAAGTTTGATCGCCTGCACGGCGTCGGGTATCTCGCCCTCGCCGGAAATCACGATGGTCGTGATTGGCAGGCCGCGCAGGCGAATTTCGCTGAGCACCCCGAGGCCGTCCTTCCCGGGCAACTTGAGATCGAGCAGCAAGATGTGAGGTTCAAAGCTCGCGATCAATTCGATCGCACGTAGCCCGTCCTCGGCGGCCTCGACTTTGAAACCCCACGAAGTGATGAGTTCGGCCCATGCGAGCCGGGTCCTGGGATGGTCCTCAGCGACCAATACTCGCTTAGCGTCTGCCATACAGTTAGGGGACTCCGTCGCGCCGGTTTCGCGCGTTGGAGTGTTTATGGATCATATCATGGCTGGCCATGGCGCAAACAAGAGAATCAGGGAGACCGAAGAACGGCGAAACGAAAGAAAGCCCGGGCGTGACAGCCACCGCGGAGCGCCGTATCCTGACCATGTATGGAATTCACCTCGCCCGAAAACGCCGACGCTGCCCCGGCGATGGACGTGCGCGAAATTTCGCGTGACGAGATCAAGCGCCGTCTCGACGATCCTACCCTGCTGCTGATCGATGTGCTCCCGCATGAGGCCTACGCCGTCGAGCATATTCCGGGCGCGACGAATCTGCCGCTGGCCGAACTGGAAACTCGGGCACTGCAGATGTTGCCCGATCGCAACGCGGACATCGCCGCCTACTGCGGCAAATTCACTTGACCGGCCGGCGCGCAGGCGGTCCGCCTGCTTCAGCAGATGGGCTATACCAACGTGCGGCACTACCACGGCGGTATCGCCGATTGGAAGGAAGCCGGGCTGCCGGTCGAGAGCGAGCCCGATGCCGCCGAGACGTCGGTCACGCCCGCGCCGCCGACCATTGCGCAATCCACTGCGGCGACCGCGCGTCGCGGACGGATCGAGCAGCCGCGGATATCGCGCAGCCGCCAGTGGGGCAACGCGCTGCTCGATTTGATCGAAAGCCTGTCGGCCACGCAGATTTTCTTCGTCTGGCTCGCGATGGTTGTGGTATGCGGAGCCCTCTACTGGCTGACCGGCTTTTCGCGCCACCCGGGATTGGTCGACAGCGGCAGGCCGATCGCCGGAACGTTTGAAGGGCTGCTGAGCGCGCTCTATTTCAGTTTCGTCACCACCACTTCGGTCGGCTATGGCGACGTGTTGCCGGTTGGGCCGGTGAGGATCATTTCGATCTTCGAGGCAGTCACCGGATTGCTCCTCTTCGGCGCGCTGGTCGCGAAGTTCGTTTCGCGTCGTCAGGACGAACTGGTGCGCGACATCTACAATGTCACCTTCGAGGCCCGGCTTGACCGCGTGCAGACCAACCTCCACCTTGTGCTCTCCGAGTTGCAGTCGATCGCGATGATGTGCGACGAGGGGGTGGCCCAGCCGCAACGAGTCGGAACGCGGCTGGAGAGCGCGGTGCTGGTGTTCGGGGGCGAACTCCGTGCGATCCATGCACTGCTCTATAGCCCGCAACGGGCGCCCGAGGCGGCGGTGTTGGAAGCTATCCTGATCGCGCTTGCTTCCGCCTTGCGCATGCTAAGCGACGTCATGGTTTGCCTGCCGTTGGGCTTCGACCGTGCAGTCACGCTCGAGAACGCGCTCGGGAACATCCGCGCGCTCGCCGACGATATCTGCGCTGAATGCGTGCCGCAGGTTTACGCGCCGTCGCTCACGACGTGGATGGATCGGATACAGGAAACCGCTCGTAAAATTGTCTAACGAGTAATAAGCATCATAAACCTGTGATAAGCAGGTCATAGAGAAGCCCTCGGAGCTCAGCTCCGAGGGCTTTTTTAATGTATTAGGCCTTTTTTGGCTCTCATCCGGCCGTGTTTAGCGGTTTAGAAATGATATAGATAAATATAACATGTTAGAACATAATAATCAGCATGGCGCAGGCTGAGCTATTTACGCGGCGGGTGTGGCTGATCTGAAGCAGGGCAGCGCACTGACGCGGCCACGCTCCGAGCTGTCCGACGCTTCGCGCATTGAGGGTTATGGGAGCATCAACGTCGTCGTTCCTTTGATTCGATATCACTGAGCCACCGTCGCCAAGAACAGGCCCGCAGAAAGACTTTTAAGGCAACAGAGAATCGGCATGGGCGGAAGCCATTTTCGGCACGCCTCTTCGTACTCGTCTCGCGGACCAGTTTACGCTGGAGGCGAAGAGCTCCTTTTTTTCGCCGTCTTTCTCCGACCCGTCGGAACAACCTAGCGACGATGGATTAGGGCAGCGACATGTGGCGCTCCTGGCGTGAGGAAGATGGTCATGCCGGTCAGTCGGAAATGGTGGCTGTCAAAATGACACTCAGGAGCTTCTCGATTCCGGCGAGTACAGCGCGCACAACGAAAAAACCCGCATCCAGTGCGGGTTTTTTGGTTGCGGGGGAGGGATTTGAACCTTCGACCTCCGGGTTATGAGCCCGGCGAGCTACCAGACTGCTCCACCCCGCCCCGGCATAGTATCGGCACGCGACGCGCGGGGTCAACTCGACTCACCGCCGCTCGCGCGCGTCGCGTCGCGTAACGCGCCGCGTTGCCTAACGCGGTGTCGTAGCGGCTACGCGCGGCCGACGGCCCGCATGATCCGCATCAGATTGTTCGGCGCGTAAAACTCCGACATCGCGACGGTCGCGGCGACGGTGCCCATGAAGCGACGCGTGTCGGCGGCGTTCTCACGCAGCGCGGCCATCAACGCGAGCATCATCGGCGACGGCCCTTCCAGCCGCGCCAGATCGCAGGTGAATCGGTAGAGTTCCATTGAGGCCTCGTTGCGCACGCTCTCGTAACGCGCGAGCGCTGCGTCCATCGGCTCGCGACCAGCGAGTCCCGCGTCGACGGCTTCGGCCAAAAATTCTGCGTCACGCAGCGCGTCCGTGATGCCGAAGCCGGTGATCGGATCCTTGTGATAGCCGGCGTCGCCCACCAGCGCCCATCCGGGGCCGTATGGCTTGCGGAAATAATTTGCGACTCCGCGGGTGCCGACGAAGCGCTCCTCGCGCTTGCCCGCACGCACGCGCTCGCACAGGTCCGGCGCCGATTCCAGCGCCTGGTAGAAGCCACCTTCGATATCGGCGCGCCAGGCCTCGAACCGGGCCTTGGGCTGTTCGATCGCAACGCAGGTGAGCCCGTCATTGGTCGCGAAGCCGAGCGTTGAGCATCCGGGGCGCGGATGAACTTCGCAGGCGCTCAAACGCACGCCGCTGAAGTAGCTGTAATAGCCGCAGGTCATCGCGGGAACCGTCTCGTATTGCGGCGGATCCACCGCGCGCGCAACTGACGACCACGGACCGTCGGCGCCGATCACGATTTGTGCGCGCTCGTGGCATTCCTTGGCCGCGCGCAGGTCACGCCCGCGAACGCCGCTCACGCGGCCGTGCTCCCAGGTGAGAGCTTCGACCACAAACCCGTCGCGCACTTCGGCGCCCGCCCGCGCGGCCGCGTCGAAAAGAATTTTGTCGAGCATCACGCGGCGCGGACAAAGCGCGATCGCGTTGTCTTCGTATGGCACCGGCGCGCCTTCGAGCGCGAGCGGCCCGGCGTCGAGCCGGATGCTTTCGATCGGCGGACAGTTGGTGGCGAGGACCGCGTCGAGCAGACCCCATCGCGCCAGGCGCGCGACGCCCGGCTGATGGATGTAGTGCGTCGACATGATGTCGCTGGGAAAGGTCGCCCGGTCCACCAGCAACACCCGATGGCCCGCGCGCGCGAGCAGCATCGCCGTCGGCGCCCCGGCGCATCGCGCGCCCACTACGATCGCGTCGTACATGCTTCGCTTCGGTCAGTCGGGGACGATGCGCAGGTTACATTCGCGATGCGTGCGGCCGAACTCTTGCAGCTCCTTTTCGATCGCGGTCGGATTCGGCTTGGGCTCGCCCAACATCGTTTGCTTGGCTGTGGCCACGTCCATCCCGTCGGCCTCGACGGAGAGGTTGTGGTCGTCGCACATGACAAAGGCCATCGTGTAAAACGCTCCTTGCGAATCCGACCAAGCTAACCGAAAGCGCCGCTCCTGTCAGCCCGCGCGCCTCCGTTTACCGATCGCGCCGGGTTTGTGATAGTCGGTTTTAGTCAATGGCGATTGGCAGTGAAAGCAGTGAAGGGATGGAAGAGAATCGGAGCGTGTTGCGATGAGTCTTAAAGGAACGGCGGCCGTTGTTGGAATCGGCGAACTGAAACCCACCAAGGATGCGCCGCCCGAGGCCACCGCGCTCGGTCTGATGTCGAACGCGGCGGCCGAGGCGATCGCGGACGCTGGCCTGGAAACCAAAGACATCGACGGGTTTCTCTGCGGGATGGCGTTCGCGGATGCCGGAATGCTCTATCCGGCGAGCGTCGCCGAGGTGATGGGAATCAATCCGCGGATGCTGAACCAGGTCGACATCGGCGGCGCGAGCCCGGCCGGGATGGTGTGGCGGGCGGCGGCGGCGATTCACGGCGGAATGTGCAACGCGGTGCTGTGCGTGGTCGGCGACCTGAACAAATTCGGCGACCAGAAACCGCCGGTGATCTCGGTGCAGCGCGAGTTCGAGGCGCCCTACGGAAATATCGGCGCCAACTGCGGCTACGCGATGATCGCCAACCGCCACATGTACGAGTACGGCACCACGGCGCAGCAGATGGCGAAAGTCGCGGTCGACCAGCGCAAGAGCGCGGTCAAGAACCCACTGGCGACGTTTAACGATCGCGAGCTTACGATCGACGACGTGCTCAATTCGCGCATGATCGTCGACCCGCTCCATCTCTACGAAATTGTCAGCCCATGCAGCGGCGGATCGGCGGTAGTGGTGGCCTCGCCCGAGATCGCGCGGCGCGCCAAGCATCCGCCCGCCTGGCTGCTGGGCGCGGGCGAATACTCCAACCACGCGTCGATCACTTATGCGCCGTCGCTTACCGACTCACCGGTGAAGGTCGCGGCCGAAGCGGCGTTCAAGATGGCGGGTGTCGCCCACAAGGACATCGACCTGGTCTGCCCGTACGACTGCTACACCATCACGGTGATCGTGACGCTCGAGGACGCCGGGTTCTGCAAGAAAGGGCAGGGCGGCAAGTTCGTGTGGGATCACGATCTGTCCTACGCGGGCGACTTTCCCTGCAACACGCACGGCGGCCAGCTTTCTTTCGGGCAGCCCGGGCTGGGCGGCGGGATGAGCCACGTGACCGAGGCGGTGCGCCAGTTGATGGGCCGCGGCGGCGCGCGCCAGGTCAAGGACGCACGGTTCGCCTACGTCAACGGCAACGGCGGCATCATGAGTGAGCAGGCAAGCCTGATCCTGGAGCGGCGTTCATGAGCGAATATCTCAAACCCCTGCCCAAGCCGACACCGACCAGCCGCCCGTTCTGGGAGGCCGCGCGGCGCCATCAACTGAGCCTGCAGCGATGCGCCGCGTGTGAGGCGTACATCTATTATCCGCGCGAGCGATGCCCGCACTGCTTCTCGGATCGCCTTAGCTGGGAGCCCGTGAGCGGACGCGGTAAGGTCTACAGCTACACCGTGGTGCGCCGCGCTTCGACCCGATCGTTCGCCGATAAGCCCTACGTGCTGGCGATCGTCGAGCTGGACGAGGGACCGCGGCTGACGAGCAATATCGTCGCCGCGCCGGAGAGCGTGAAGGTCGGGATGCCGGTGGTGGTGCAGTTCGACGACGTGACGCCCGAGCACACGCTGGTCAAGTTCAAGCCGGCCTGACGCGCTGATTTCGAGACTCGGAAAATCAGTAGTTTAGCAGCCGCTGCGGACCCTTCTCCCCCAGGACAACTGGGGAGGGATTCGTGACCGTGACCTGGCATCAAGTCCGATACTCACGTTCGTGGGACGCCCTTTTCGTAGCGAGGCGCGCGCGGAATCTTTACGCCAGCAGCACCGCCACAATCCCGGTCAGAAAGATCCCATCGAACGTTCCGGCGCCGCCGATCGACGCGACCGGCGCGCCCAGCTCGCTCAGCCGCCCGAGGTTCATCAGGTCCGCGCCAATAAGCGTCCCCATCACGCCGCTGATATACGCGATCGCGTCCGCATGATGCGCGACGCCGCCGCTTAGCAGCATCCCCATCAGAGCCGCGACGATCGGCGGGATGAACATCGGCGTCGCGATTCCCACGCCCGGAATCGGCCGCGCAGCACGATGCACGATGAAGGTCACGATCGCGATTCCCACGAGCGCCCGCAGGAAAACCGTCGGGTCGGCTGCGAGGATCCACGCGCAGATGCATAGCGGCACGATCGCGCCGCCCACGTTCAGCGCCACTATTGTCGAACGCCCTGCTGCCAGATGCGCTGGCACGCGATAGCGCATCCCGAAGAAGCCCACCACGCCGGGCGAGAAAGGTTCGCCGCCGCCTCCGCTGCTCTCGATGCGCGTAATCGGAATGTTGATGTAGCTGCCGAACAGGCTGACGATCAGCGCCCAGAACGCCGCATGGGGCGGCAAGCCGAGCGCGTTGAAGGCGTAGTTGATCGCGCCAAGCTCGAGCATCGCGAACAACAGCCCGAGCGCGACGAAGAAAATTACCGCGTAGAGAAAGAGGAATGGCGCGAAGAACATGGCCACGATGATACCAAGCCGTCGCCCCGCTGGCACGCGCTGGGCATGCGCGCGCGGATCGCTCTGTCGCGCCGGCTCTTTGTGCGCGGCGCGCGGGCGGGTAAGATCGCGCGCAAGACGCGATGAATCAAACCCAACGTACCGAATTGCTGACGCTGCTTGCCCGCGAGTCCTACTTCGAGCGCTCCGCCACGCTCACCCTCGCCTCGGGGCGATCGTCGAATTACTACATCGATTGCAAGCGCACGCTCTACCTTCCGCGCGGCGCATATCTCGCCGGCGAATTGATGCTCGAGCTGGTGCTGGCCGAAGGAATCGAACAAATCGGCGGGATGGCGGCGGGTGCGTTGCCGGTCACCGACGCCCTGATCGCCGCGGCCCACAATCACGGCGCCAACTTGCGCGGCTTCTTCGTGCGCAAGGAGATGAAACCGCACGGCCTGCAACAACAGATCGAGGGCGCTTTCCGCCGCGAGCTCCGCGCGGCGGTGATCGACGACACGATCACCACCGGCGGCTCGAGTTTGCAAGCCGCCGCCGCACTCAAGGACGCGGGCGCGACAGTGACCAATGCGTTTGCGCTGGTCGATCGCGGCGAAGGCGCGGCGGCGGCTTTCGCGGCCGCCGGACTTGAGTACCAATGGCTCTTCACCGCCGAGGAAGTGCGCGCCGAGCGCGCACGAATCGGCGGTGGCTGAGCGCCGCGGCCGCGCGGCGCGCGCCGCGAGCGCGGCGGCGGTGACGCGAGTCGCGCCGCTCGGCGGCGCGACTCGCGTCACCGCCGTTTTCGGCGATCCCGTCGAACATTCGCTCTCGCCCGCGATGCATAACGCGGCCTATGCCGCGCTCGGCATCGATCGCGTGTACGCGGCGTTTCACGTCACGCCGCCGATGCTCGCGGCGGCGTTGCGCGCGCTCCCCGCGTTGGGGATCGTTGGCGTCAATCTGACCGTGCCGCACAAGGAACGCGCGCTCAAGATGGTCGCCAAGCTGAGCGCCGAGGCGCGGATGCTCGGGGCGATCAACTGCGTCGTGAACCGGATGAACCGGAGCGGGGGCCTTTACGGCGACAACACCGACGCGCGCGGTCTCGAGCGCGACTTCGACGGCCTCGGCGTCGCGCTCAAGGGCGAGATGGCGGTCGTGATCGGCGCGGGCGGCGCGGCCGCCTCGGCGGTCGTAGCCAGCCTGCGTTGCGGCGCGAGCGAGATTGCGATCGCCAGTCGCACGCCGGCGCGGGCGGCGGCGCTGGCGCGCCGCTTGCGCGCGCGGCTGCCGCGCGCGCTGGACGGCGCGGCGCTTTCCGTATCCGGACTCGACGCGCTGGGCGACGCGGCGCTGCTGGAGCGCGCCGCGATTGTGATCAACGCGACGCCGATGGGTCTTAGCGGGGGGCGCTTTGCGCGACTCGATTACGCGCGCACCTCGCGCGCATGTTTTTTCTACGATCTTATCTACGCGGCCGACCCGACCGCTTTCCTGCGGCCGGCGATTGCGCTTGGACGGCGCGCGGCCGACGGCGCCGGGATGCTGGTGAATCAGGGCGAGCTCGCGTTCGAGCTTTTCAACGGCGTAGCGCCGCCGAAGGGCGTGATGCGCCGCGCGCTCTGGGAGCGGCTGGGCCGCGATGATCGCTAACCGACCAGCGAACTAGGGACGCAGGTACAGGACGCCCCTGGCCCCGTACCTGCGCCGAGTGGGGAAGGTCTGATCCAGCCATGCGCCCAATCCCGGCAGACGTTGAAGCCGGCCGGTCCATAGCAACACCGCCTTCACCTGGTAGCGCTCGACCTCGCGCTCTACTTCATCGGTTGCGAGATAGTGATTGTCGATGCGCTTCAGTGAGCTATCCACCAGCCAGGGCGGCACCTCGCGCCCGGAGCTAAACGCAATTCCCGGAGCGTCGGTGAGAATGAAACCGTCTTTGCCGGTCGACTGGCCGGTCGACTGGCCGGTCGAGCGCGCCAGTTCAGCGGCGACGTTCAGATCCGCCGCCGGAGGGCGCCGGTATGCGCTGATCGATTGCTCTGTGGCTCGACCTGCGAGTCCGCCGCGGCAGACGATCGCAAACAGGATGATGCAAGCGCCAAAAACTGCGACGCCCGCAATTCTGCCATAGCCGTCCGAGCGCGTCGTCGCGTCGCGGACGTACAACAGTCGCCTGCCCAGCTTCCACAACGCTCCAAGACCGATCCCGGCGGTGAGCGCGAGCGGCGCAACCAGCGACACCACATGATGAGTGAACAGCGGATGCTGGATGAGCAAACCGATAAGCGTCAAAGCGAGCCATCCAAGCGCAGCCCATCCGATCCACGGTTCCAGAGCCGCACATAAGGCAAGCGGCAACGCGACGGAGAGCGCAGGGTCTCCGACCACCGTCGTTACTATCAGGCTCCAATTTCGGGCGACGCTTAAATCCGCTCGCGAGCCAAGGTGGAAAGCCACCGCCTGCGCCCAGACGTCGCGCGCGCCGTATGCCAACACCATCGCCAGCACGGTTCCGAAAACGATTCCAATCACCAGCAGGCTGTCCGCGGCCGTGTGCCAGACCCTTGGTCGGAGCGGCCCTCCCGATCTCCATCGCGCGACCGCGATCAGCATTAAGGATGGAAGCGCGTAAATGCCAAACAGTTTGACCAGTACCGCACCGGCGAGAGCCAATGACCCCGCTATCAGCCATAGACGTGCGCCGCCTGATGCGTATCTCGTAGCCAGCGCCAGCGACACGGCGGCAAAGGCCGCGGACGGCATCTCGCCAGTGATTTCACGAGCCCAGAAAAAAGCCAACGGCGACATCAGGATCGTTATGCAGGCCATCGCGGCTCCGAGCCAGGAACCGCTGCTCAGCACGATCGTCCCGACTGCCAGGGCCGTGATCACCATCGTGCTGACCGTGAGCATTTGCGCTGCGCTGATATTTTGGCTGAAGAGCGCGAATGACGATCGAATCAGCTCCAGCCATAGCGGCGGCTGGGAAATGAAAATCGCGCGATATGGCGCATAGCCGGCCGCCAGCATCCGCGCCGATTCAAGGTAAACGCCACCGTCGTAGAAATTGCTGTACAGGCCCAAATTCCGATAGGCCGGCGCGGCCAGAAGCAAGGCCAGGAACAGCAGACCAACCGCCTGCAGCGCCCGGTTTTCGAGTAATCGCCGCATCCGGAACTAAAAGCGGGAACGGGAATCAGAAGCGAGAAGAAAAATGAAAGCGCCAGCGCGGCCGAACTAGCCGAACATCTCTTTGAGCTTGTCCACGAAGCCCTTGGAGAGCGGATGGTTGACGGCCTCACCGTCGATGCCCGCGAACTCCTCGAGCAGCTCGCGCTGGCGCGCAGTCAGCCGCCGCGGAGTTTCGACCACCATCCGCACCAGCTGGTCACCGCGTCCGTACCCGTGGAGATCGGGAAAGCCCTTGCCCTTGAGCCGGAAGACCTTGCCCGATTGCGTGCCGGCCTGGATCTTCAGCTTCACCTTGCCGTCGAGCGTCGGCACTTCGACTTCGGTGCCGAGCGCGGCCTGCGGAAAGCTGACTGGCAGTTCGATGATGACGTCGTTGTCCTGGCGCACGAAGAGGTCGTGCTCCTTGACGTGGACCACGACGTAGAGGTCGCCCGACGGTCCGCCGCCCCATCCGGCCTCGCCCTCGCCGCGCAGCTTCAGGCGCGAACCGTTGTCGACGCCGGGCGGAATTCTTACCGAGAGTGATTCGGAGCGGCGGATGCGCCCTTGGCCCTGGCACTTGGGACAGGGGTCGGCGATGATCGAGCCCTCGCCGCGGCATTGGCCGCACGTGGTGGCGATGGAAAAGAAGCCCTGCTGAGTGCGCACCTGACCGGTGCCGCGGCAATTGGGGCAGGTGTGAGCGCTCTCGGCGCCGCCGCGCGCGCGGCTTCCGCCGCAGGCTTCGCAGGTCGCTAGGCGCTGGAACTTAACGATTTTTTCGGAACCGCGCGCCGCTTCTTCGAACTCGACCTCGAGGTCGTAGCGCAGGTCGTCGCCGCGCCGTGAACGCGAACGCGTACGGCCACGCCCGGTGCCGAAGAAATCGCCGAAAATATCCGAGAAGACTTCCTCAAAGCCCTGAGTGAACTCGAAACCGAAGCCATTGCCCTGCGGACCCTGGAACGCTGCGTGCCCGTAGCGGTCGTACTGCGCGCGCCGCTCCGGATCCGAAAGTACCTGGTAGGCTTCGTTGAGTTCCTTGAAGCGTTCCTCGGCGTGTTTGTCGCCAGGATTGCGGTCGGGATGAGACTGGATGGCTAGGCGGCGAAAGGCTTTTTTGAGGTCTTCTTCACCTACGCCGCGCTCGACGCCAAGAACTTCGTAATAGTCGCGTTTTTTGGCCTGGGTCGGCATCAACGCAATTCTAGACTACATAGCGGCTGAAAGTAAGCATAAGCGGACCCCGGCAGCCGGGTCAGGCTTGCGCCGGGGTCCATTGCTCTGCATTCAGTTCGGGAGCGGCCGCTCACTTCACTTCTTTGAAGTCGGCATCGACCACGTCTTCCTTTTTCTCTTCGTGAGGCGCCTCGCCGCCAGCCTCGCCGGCACCGCCGGTGTGGCCGTCGGCTTCGGCAGAACCGCCCGCGCCCCCTGCCTGTGCGCCGGCGCCCTGGCGAGTCTTGCTGTACATCATCTCGGCCAGCTTGTGCGACGCCGCCATCAGGGCCTCAGTAGTACGATTGATCTCCTCGAGGTCCTTGGACTCCAGCTTCTCGCGGGCCGCCGTGAGCGCGTCCTCGACCGTCTTGCGTGCGGCTTCGTCGAGCGCCGCGCCATTGTCCTTGAGGGTCTTCTCGGTCGTGTAGACCAGGTTGTCGAGCTTGTTGTGCGCTTCGGCCAACTGACGGCGCTGATGATCGTCGGCCGCGTGTTGCTGGGCCTCGTTGACCATCCGCTTGATTTCATCTTCGTTCAGGCCCGACGACGCGGTGATCTTGATCGACTGCTCCTTGTTGGTGCCGAGATCCTTGGCGTGGACGTTGACGATGCCGTTGGCGTCGATGTCGAACGTGACCTCGACTTGCGGCAATCCGCGCTGCGCGGGCGGAATGCCGATCAGATCGAACTGGCCGAGCAGCTTGTTGTCGGCCGCCATCTCGCGCTCGCCCTGGAAGACCCGGATGGTGACCGCGGTCTGGTTGTCCTGGGCGGTCGAGAAAATCTGGCTCTTGCGAGTCGGGATGGTGGTGTTCTTGTCGATGAGCTTGGTGAACACGCCGCCCAGGGTTTCGATACCCAGCGACAGCGGCGTAACGTCGAGCAGCAGGACGTCTTTGACCTCGCCCTTGAGCACCCCGGCCTGAATCGCCGCGCCAATCGCGACCACCTCGTCGGGGTTGACGCCCTTGTGGCCTTCCTTGCCGAACAGCTTGCGCACCCGCTCCTGCACTGCCGGCATCCGGGTCATTCCGCCCACTAGCACGATCTCATTGATGTCGCTGGCGCGCAGGCCCGCGTCTTTCAGCGCGGTCACGCAGGGCTGCTCGAGCCGGTCGAGCAGATCGCCGCACAGCGCCTCGAGCTTGGCCCGAGTCAGCTTGATGTTGAGATGCTTGGGGCCGGACTGGTCGGCGGTGATGAAGGGCAGATTGATGTCGGTCTCCATCACGGTGGAGAGTTCCATCTTGGCCTTCTCAGCGGCTTCCTTCAGCCGCTGCAAAGCCATCCGATCCGTGCGCAGGTCGATACCCTGGTCCTTGCGGAACTCATCGGCGAGGTAATCGATGACGCGCTGGTCGAAGTCTTCGCCGCCGAGGAAGGTGTCGCCGTTGGTCGCCTTGACCTCGAACACGCCGTCGCCGATCTCGAGGATCGAAACGTCGAAGGTGCCGCCGCCCAGATCGAAGACCGCGATCTTCTCATCCTTTTTCTTGTCCAGCCCGTATGCGAGCGAGGCCGCGGTGGGCTCGTTGATGATGCGGAGCACGTTGAGCCCGGCGATACGGCCGGCGTCCTTGGTGGCCTGGCGCTGGCTGTCGTTGAAGTAGGCCGGCACGGTGATGACCGCCTCGGTCACTTTTTCGCCGAGATAATCCTCCGCCGTCTGCTTCATCTTCTGCAGAATGAACGCGGAAATCTCGGGCGGGCTGTATTTCTTGCCGCGGATTTCCACCCAGGCCGCGCCGTCGTCGTTACGCACGACCTTGTAGGGCAGCACCTTGAGCGCCTTTTGCACTTCGGGGTCTTCGAACCGCCGGCCCATCAGGCGCTTGATCGCGAATACCGTGTTGGTCGGATTGGTGATCGCCTGTCGGCGCGCGATTTGTCCCACCAGCCGCTCGGCCGAATCCGTAAATGCGACGACCGACGGAGTGGTCCGGGCACCCTCCGAGTTGGCGATCACGACGGGGTCGCCCGCTTCCATCACCGCGACGCAACTGTTGGTCGTGCCCAAGTCGATTCCGATTACTTTTGCCATGGTTTTAAGAAACCTCTAACCTTCCAGATAATCATTATTTTAATACTTTCAACGATCTGACGTTTCCGCTAACCGTTTTTGCCGCCGCTGCCTTCGCCGTTCTTGCCCGGCGTGCCATCTCGCGCCGGCGCCTTGGCCACCGACACGCGCGCCGGCCGCAATACGCGCTCGCCCGCCTGGTAGCCACGATGGAACTCGCTCATGACGGTGTTGGGCGGATGCTCGCCGCTTTCGACATGATCGACGGCCTCATGAAACTGCGGATCGAACGGCTGGCCCACGGATTCCCGCGGAATGACGCCGTTGGTGCGCAGGAAATCAAGCAGCGAGCGCAGCACCATCTCGACCCCTTCCACGATTGGCTTGCCGTTGCCGCCGCCGCGCGCCGCGTCGACCGCGCGCTCGAGGTTGTCGGTGATCGGCAGCAGGTCGCGCAACAGGTTCTCGCGCTGGAGCCGCACCGTTTCCTCGCTCTGCTGCCGCATCCGCTTGCGAATGTTATCGGTATCGGCCAGGGCGCGGAGGTACTTGTCCTTGAGCTCGGCGATTTCCTTGTCCTTGCTCGCAACTTGCTCGCGCAGCGCGGACTCTTCCGAGGGCGCTGTGGCAACGTCGCTGGGGTTAAGCTCTATCGGGCCTTGTGTCGGATCGTCGGGCGTGGAAGAAGGCCGATGCTCGTCGTGGCCGAGGCTCCATTCGGGCCCAGACTCGTGATGGCGATGTTTTTCGTCTTTGTGTTTGCTCATCTGGCGTAACTGCGAAAATGGGTGAGTGGGGGAAATGCTCAATTTTTGCGAATACCGTCGCAACAAACATAAGCATTATTCCCGGCGATGCCAGCCTTGGCCACGGATTTTTTGAAAATTAATCGTCGCCCGAATGGCTTCGAATGGGATACAAAAAATGAACGGGGCCGCTGCCTGACGGCTTGGCCCCGCTCGCTCGCATAATCTCAATGCGCGCGTAGAAACGCGAGCAGTTTGGTCATACGAGAGCGTGTCTAATGATGGTCGTGATCGTCGTCATGACCATGTCCGTGGGCGGCCGCCCTGTCCGGATGATGCTGCACCATCGGATGGTCGTTCTGAATCCGTCCATAATCGCGCCGCTGATAATGCTCATCATCATCGCGTTCTCTCGGCGGCACCGCATATCCGTATGCGGGCGCCGGGCCGTACGCGTAGCTGGACGGCGGACCGTAATAAGATGGTCCATAGGAATAGGGCGCGGGTTCCGAATAATACCGATGTCCACCGCCGAAAAAGCACGCCTGTAGCGCGGTCGCTCCGGCGACGAAAATTAATGCCTTTAACGCAGAGTAAATTTTGCTCCTCATTGTCGTCGTCCCTCTAACAGAGGGGGGAGCATCAAGGATGCCAAAGGAAGAAGTCCGGCGGACTGCGTGGTTTCGCCTGATGTACAAACGCGGGTAACCCGAATCTGCCCGGCCCCAACCCAAAACCTACAGGCCGCAAAAATTGCACTGCCATGAATACGCCAAATGCAACAATGGACGCGGTTTTACAGCCCGAGCGGCTTTTTGTAGTGTGAGCGTAACCGGCCGCAAGCCAAGGCGTATACGGCCGCGCACGCATGGAGGTTTGCAACGATGCTCGATAAACCGCGAATGCTCGAAGGCTATCGAGTCCTGGACTTCACCCAATTCGTCGCCGGACCGACCTGCACTCGCGTGCTCGCCGAGATGGGTGCTGAGGTAATCAAGGTTGAGCTTGCGCCGGGCGGTGACCGCGTGCGCGCCGGCGGCCTCAAGCCGCTTTCACCCGAATACAAGGATTCCAGTCAGAGCAGCTATTACTTCCAGCACAACCACAGCAAGCTCAGCCTCGCGGTCGATATCAACAAGCCTGGCGCGCGCGAACTCATCTACTCGATGATTCCGAAGATCGACGTAGTGGTGGAAAACTACGCCCCCGGGATCATCAAGAAGATGGGCTTCGGGTACGACGAACTCTGCAAGCGCAATCCGAAGATCATCATGTGCTCAATCTCCGCGCTCGGGCAGAGCGGCCCGCTGGCGTACAAGGTTGGCTACGACTACATGGGACAGGCCTACGCCGCGATCACCGACGGCGTGGGCGAGACGGATCGGCCGCCGGCAATCTTCACTATGGCGATCGGCGACGTGTCCACCGGGATGTCGGCGGCGATGGCGGTGGGCTTTGCGCTGCTCCACCGCGAGCGCACGGGCGAGGGTCAGTACATGGACGCCTCGATCCTCGACACCTACTTCCACATGCATGAGGCCAACGTGCCGATGGTCTCGCTGCGCGGCGGCAAGTACCGTCCCACGCGCAGCGGCTCGCAGCATCCGGGCGGCGGCCCTACCGGAATTTTTCGCTACCAGGGCGACCAGTACGTTTTTCTGGCCGTGATGCCGCATCAGTGGCCGCAGATGGTGCGCGCGATGGGCAAGCCGGAGCTGGCTAGCGACCCGCGCTTTCGCCACGCCCGCGGGCGGCGCGACAACAACGACGCGCTCAAGGTGATCATCGAGGAATGGCTCGGCAGCTTTGCTTCGCGCGACGAGGCTCTGGCCGCGCTCGACAAGGAACGCGTCGCCTGCGCCCCGGTGCTCTCGCTCAACGAGGCGATGGAGCATCCGCACCTGCGCGCGCGCAACACGGTGCGCCGGGTGAAGGATCGCTTCCTCGGCGAACTTGACATCCCGGGCGTGCCGGTCAAGTTCTCGGCCTGGCCCGACAAGCTCGATCTGCGCGCGGCTCTGCTCGGCGAGGACAACGAGCGGGTGCTGCACGAGGTGCTCGGGATGCCGGAGGACCGGATCAAGGCGCTCTATTCCGAGGGCGTGCTGGTGCGCGACCCCGCGCTCACCGCCGAGCCGCTGACCCAGGCGTCGTAAAAGCCGGGCGCGCGTCCCAAAAAAAAGAATGAGGAAGCAACCGGGAGAACAGACATCCGGCGCTTCCTCGCTCGACCCCCACCCTGGCCCTCCCCCAGGACATGGGAGAGGGATTTATCAGCCCTGATCCGGGACCAAGTCCGGCATGCTGCCACGGCGCTGGGGCCAGCGGCGGGCGCGCTCAGGAACGTTCGAGAATCGCTGCCAGCTCGCGCAACAATGCGGCGCCGTCGCCGCGCCACGCGCTGCCGTGCATGCATGCAAGCACCGACGGTTCGGTTGCGGCCAGCCGCTCGAGCAGCGCGCGCGAGTTGCGCGTGTGCGAGAAGTAATCCAGATGCGAGCGCAGCGCTTCGCTTGGCCCGAGGATGTCGCTCTCGGTAAGCGGAGCCGGCTTGCTGCCGCCCTGGGTGAACAGGTCACCGCAGAGCAGCGTGCGCGTGCGCTGTTCCATCAGATATCCGCACTCCCATCCATGCGGCATATGAGGCATATCCAGCCACTTGACCTCATGCTTGCCGAGCGAGAGGGTCTCTCCGTCGGCCATCTCATGCGGCGGCCGGTCGGCAAAATCGCGAACAGAGGTCATCCCCGCAATGCGCCCGCAGAGCGGGGTCGCGTTGGGCGCCGCGGCGAGCCATTCATTGATCGAGCCGCATTCGTCGGCTTCGAAATGCGAGAGCGCCACATGGCGCAGCCGGGCGATTGGAATCACCGAGGCGACCGCCTCGCGAACCAGCGGGAAAAGCAGGCGTCCTCCCATGTGAAACAACAAGGCGTCATCGTCGACGATCAGGTACTGGTTGAAAGTGAATCCGCCGGGGATCGCGTCGACCGGAGTGCTTATTCGGTAAATCCCGTCCACGACCTCATTGACGTTGGTTCCCGACTGCGTGTTGGTAATCGGCATTTGCGTCTCCTCCGACGCGGCGCACTTTGGGCGCCCGCGATGAAAATCACCGGCTGGCGTTAGTGCCAGCATACGCCCGCGGCTACCAGCGCGACGACCACCTGGGCAAACATTTGCCTGCGCAAACGTTTGTTTGACACGCGTGTTTGACACGCGCGGTTAAGCGGAGCTACACCCCGGAGTTAGAGCCTGCGCGGCACGCCTTGGATGACTCGCGGGGAGCCGACCAAGCGGATGGCCCCCGGCGGCCGCCCGCGCACGAAATAAAGACGCGGAGGGATTTGCCATGGCCGAGAGCGCAGCTTCACGAATAATCGCGGTTACCGATCTCGAGTGGAAGTTGCACGAGACGCTCCCCGGCATCCGGCAGAAGGCGCTATGGGCTGACCCGGCAACCGAGCGCCGCGCGGTGCTGAGCCGCTTCGAGCCGGGCGCAACTCTCCCGATGCATCGTCACGTCGGCGACGAAATTCTCTACGTCATCGAGGGCGCGATCGCGGACGAATCCGGCACGGTCAGCGCAGGCAACATGGGCTACCGGCCCAACGGCTGCGTACACAACGTTAGCAGCAAGCATGGTGCGACGGTGCTTGCGGTTGTCACCGGAGGGGTCGAGCCGGCCAAGGAACTGGGCCGCGCGCCGCGCTCGGTGATCTTCGCGGTCAGCGAGATCCCGTGGCGCGACACGCTTGCGGGCGTGCGCCAGAAACTCATCTGGGAGGACAAGGCGACCAACCGCCGCGCCGTGCTGGCGCTGTTCGAGCCCGGCGCCGCGCTGCCGCGCCATCGCCACACCGGCGAGGAATTGCTCTACATAGTTGAGGGATCGCACAGCGACGAGAGCGGTGAGGTGGCAACCGGCAACATGAGCATCCGGCCCAACGGCTGCACGCACAACGTAAAGTCACGCAACGGCGCGATCTCGCTCGCATTTTTGTGGGGTGGGATCGAGATGCTGTAGGACGCATGGCTGAGCAGGCATTCAAGATCGAAGAAGCGACGATCGCGGACGTCCATCAAGCCTTTCGCCGCGGGAGTCTTACCTGCCGGCAACTGGTGCAGCGCTACATCGATCGTATCGAGGCATACGACAGGCAAGGCCCGGCGCTCAACTCTATAGTGAACGTCAACCAGAGCGCTCTTGCCGAAGCGGATCGGCTCGACGATTTGCTTTCGCGCACCCGGACTCTGGCGGGCCCGCTCCATGGAATTCCCGTCGTCGTCAAGGATCAGGCCGAGACTAAAGGTATCGTCACGACCTTCGGTTCGATCGCCCTCGACGGCTATATCCCGCAACATGACGCGACCGCGATCGTCAGGCTGAAAGAGGCCGGCGCGATAATCCTGGCCAAATCCACAATGCCGGACTTCGCGACTTCCTGGTTCGGCTTTTCATCAAAAAGCGGCGAAACGAAAAATCCGTACGCGCTCGATCGTGACCCGGGCGGTTCCAGCAGCGGCACCGGCGCCGCCGTGGCGGCAAATCTGGCTACGGTGGGAATTGGCGAGGACACGGGCGGCTCAATCCGCTTGCCCGCGAGCTTCAATAATCTGGTGGGTGTTCGTGTCACCCCCGGCCTGATCAGCCGGAGCGGCATGTCGCCGCTGGTCGTTTTTCAGGACACCGCCGGCCCGATGACGCGTACGGTAACCGATGCAGCGGTTCTGCTCGACGCGTTGGCCGGATACGATCCCAAGGATCCTTACACGGCGGCCTATGCGATCGCCGGGCATACGGGGAGCTATACGCGGCATCTCGACCGCGACGGCCTAAAGGGCGCGCGGATTGGCGTTTTGACGCAGGCCTTTGGGAGCGATACGGGCCCGGAAGCCGCCCAAGTCAACGCGCTCGTCAGGGCGGCGATCAAGCGGATGGAGGCGTCGGGGGCCGAGTTCGTCGAAGTCGCCATGCGCAATCTGACCGAGCGTATTGTCGAGACGTCGCTCTATTTGTTGCATTCGCGCCACGACATTGACGAGTTCCTCGGCGCGCGCCCGGAGCTTCCCTACCACAGAATCGGCGACATATACGCGGCGAGGAAATATCATCCGGTACTCGACCTGTTCGAGCTAATTGTTCAGGGCCCGGTGCATCCTGCGGACGATCCCGCGTATTTCCGCAAACTCGAGGCGCGCGACGGTCTTCAGCGGGATATCGTTAACCTGCTCGCGCGAAGGAGCCTGGTTGCGATGTGTTTTCCTTGCGTTCAGGTCTTGCCGCCGACCAAGAACGAGGTGAGGAGCGGCAAGTTGCCCACGCTGGGCTTCCCGACCAATACCTTGATCGCGTCACAAGCATGGATGCCCTCGATATGCGTGCCGGCGGGATTCACAGACAGTGGCTTGCCGGTGGGGATGGAGATAGTCGTGTATCCCTATCATGAGCCGGACCTGTTCCGGCTCGGGTACGCATTCGAACAGCTGACGCATCATCGCAAGGCGCCTGAGTGTACGACGCACTAGCGGAGGCTTTCGACTTTCTTCGGGTCATCGTTTAGCGAGGCGAGTACTGCGAGCGCAGTCGAAGGATCTCTCGCGGCCTTCCGCGCGCTTACGCGATCGGCGATACATCGGAGCTCGCCTAATATAGGCCGTTCGCAACGGTCCCCTTCGATTCATCCTTTTGTTCAGTCATCCCGGGGCGAAGGCTGCCGGAGAGTCGAGGGACCCTGGGAGCTTTTTTGTGCCGTGGCGTGACACGGCGGCTTACGCGCCGGGAACCGCAGCGCGCTCAGATCTTCTGCTTGGTCGCGCGCCAGTCGGCGAGGAACTTTTCCAGTCCCATATCGGTCAGCGGATGATGCAGTATCTGTTTCATCACTGCGAAGGGCAGGGTTGCGACGTGCGCACCCATCTCGGCCGCGCGCAGCAGATGAATGGGGGTGCGAATCGAGGCCACCAGCACCTGTGTCGGATAACCGTAGTTGCGCAGAATACGCACCAGTTGATCGACCATCGCGATGCCGTCGTGGCCGATGTCGTCAAGCCGTCCCACGAACGGTGAAAGATAGGTCGCGCCGCACTTGGCCGCCGCGAGCCCCTGCAGTGGACTGAACACCAGGGTCACGTTGACCTTGATACCGCGGTTGCTGAGCGCGCGCGTGGCCTTAAGCCCCTCGATGATGAGCGGGCATTTGACCACGATGTTGGGATGCAGACGCGCTAGACGCTCGCCTTCCTCGAGCATCGCCGCTGCGTCAGTCGAGACGACCTCGGCGCTGACGGGTCCGTCCACGACGTCGCATATCTCGCGCAGGACGTCGGCGTAGGGACGCCCGGTTTTGGCGATCAGACTCGGATTGGTGGTGACGCCGTCGACCAGGCCCCAGGTTGCGGCCTCGCGAATCTGGTTGACATCGGCCGTGTCGATAAAAAACTTCATCGCGAAGCCATCCCTCCGCCTGCGGCGGACGGCGCCCTTAGCAGGTCCACCCGCGCCAGCGTAACCCGGTGCGGTGATTTGAGCGCCGCAAGCAGTTCTGAAATCGAAGCATTGAGCTTGGGATGAATCAGCGCGGGCCCAAGCTCGCTCATCGGCGCCAGCACGAAACGGCGCTCGTGCAAACGCGGATGCGGGACCTTGAGCGTGCGAGTGTCGATAATCTCGTTGTCGAAAAAGAGCAAGTCGAGGTCGATGATTCGCGGGCGATACTTGGCGCGGCTCGACGCCGGCTTCTTGCCGCGCACGCGCTTGCGGCCCATCAGCCGCTCGATTCCGAGCAGCCGGCGCATCATCGCGTCCGGCGCCAGTTCGGTCTCGACCTCGACCACCCCATTGATGAACGCGCCCTTGATATCGCCGACCGGCTCGGTCTCGTAGATCGAGGACTGGCGCACCACCCGCGTAGTGGGCAAAGCGGCGATACGCTGGACGGCCTCACGATAGTTGGCCGCCCTGTCGCCGAGATTCGTCCCTAAACCGATGAAAGCCCTATGGGGCATCCTCTCCGTTTAAAACCGCAGCGCCTTGATTCGTTCCACAGCCTCTTTCAACCGATCGTTCGCCACCGTCAATGAAAAGCGAACGAACCCCTCGCCACCCTTGCCGAATCCGGAACCCGGCGTTATCACTACGCCGGTTTCCTTAATCACGCGCTCGGTAAATGACACCGAGGTATAGCCCTTGGGAACCTCGGCCCAGAGATAGAAGGTCGCACGCGGCTTGGCGCATTCCAGGCCCAGGCTGCGCACCGCGTCGACCATCAGATCGCGCCGCTGCTGGTAGATGGCGCAGTATTGGTGCAGCGTGTCCTCGCTGCCCTCCAGCGCCGCGATTGCCGCCTCCTGCACCGCCTGAAAGACCCCGGAGTCGATATTGGTCTTGACCTTGCCCATCGCACTCACAGCAGCCGCGTTGCCGACCACGAACCCGACCCGCCATCCGGTCATCGAATAGGTCTTGGAGAGCGAATGGAACTCGACCGCGCACTCGCGCGCGCCATCGATTTCAAGCACGCTCGGTGCCCGATAGCCGTCAAAGGCGATTTCCGAATAGGCGAAGTCATGGGCGAGGATGATGTCGTGCTTGAGGCAGAAATCTACTGCCTCCTTTAAAAATGACCGTTCGGCGGTCGCCGCCGTAGGATTGTTCGGATAGTTGATCCACATCAACTTCGCGCGGCGCGCGACCTCGGCTGGAATCGCGGCCAGGTCGGGCAGGAAGGCGTTCTGCTTGCTGAGCCGCATAAAATAGGGCTCGCCGCCATTGAACACGCATCCAGAGTAATAGACCGGATAGCCGGGGTCGGGGATGAGCACGATATCGCCCGGATCAACAACTGCGGTGGGGAAGTTGGCGATTCCTTCTTTTGAGCCGAGCAACGCGCAAACCTCGCGGGCCGGGTCGAGCCTGACCTCGAAGCGGCGCCGGTACCATCCGGAAGCGGCGGCGCGAAAACGCTCGAGCCCCTCGTAGTCGGGATAGCGATGGTTGACCGGGTCGGCGGCGGCGCTCTGCAGGCGCGCGATGATGTGGGCCGGTGTGGGCAGGTCGGGATCGCCGATACCGAGGCTGATCACGTCGACACCCCGTTGCTGGACCTCTTTTTTTAGACGGTCGAGTTCGGCGAATAGATATGGCGGCAGCAGTCCGAGTCTGGCGGCGGGCTTTATCTGCACCTTTGTGAACAGTCTCCGAATCTCAGATCGTACACTACTTACCACTTACCACACTTGGTCCGGCGCACAAACCTCGCTCGGCGCACCTGCCCACAGCCTCGTCGCAATCCCTGTGGGCAACCTCGCGGCCCGGGCGTTTTCGTCGGCGTCCCGCGGCCCTGCAGACGCCGCTCGGCAGCAATGGCGGGTAAGGACGGCATAAACTGCGGCGGCGCGGGCGTAACGAAGGTTACGCGGATGAGCGAACCGAAATTTCTTTTTGGCTATTACTTTCTCTTGCCGAACGTACCGCGCAATGTTAGTTATCTTGCCGTTTGCGGTTTTGTAATCCTAGTTTGCATGAGACCTGAGAGCTTAAGGATGAAGTGCGCGGCCAAGCCGGTTGATCCCGTGTGCGAGCGTGGAGCCGCGCACGCGATAGTCTCTGGCGCGCGCCGCGGTCCGGGTCGGGCTGCGCGCGAGAGTGGGGGGAGCGTCCTAGTACCACCGGATCTGAAATGAACCTGAATCTGAACCGCACTTTGCTTACGCTGGCGCTGGTGATGTTCGCCGGCGGGGTCGCCATGATCGCTTTCTCGCAGCGGCCGTGGGCTCCGCGCTACGACGTTCAGCAGCCCATCCCCTTTAGCCATCGCATTCACGCCGGGGTCAATAAGATTCCCTGCCAGTATTGCCACGAGTACGCGCGGCGTTCCTCGACCTCGGGCGTGCCGCCCGTGCAGCGCTGCGTGGGATGCCACGGCAGCCAAAAGAACGGCGGATTGCTGGCGGTGACTCGTCCCTGGACCGATACCGCGCAGTCCGATTTCGAAATTCGCTGGAACCGGGTCTATACGCTGCCCGACTTCGTACGCTTTACCCATCGTCCGCATATCAATGCCGGCCTGGCCTGTCAGACCTGCCATGGCCCGGTCGAAACGATGGAAAGAATACAGCCGGTGCATGAGATCAACATGGGGTTCTGCATCGATTGCCATACCAAGCGCGGAGCCACCCAGGACTGCTACGTCTGCCATCACTAGAGGAGCGAGAGGGACCATCCAAATGTCAGAGGGCTTGTCCAGGCGGTCGTTTATCAAGCTCGCCGCCACCGCTGGAGCAGCGGCGGCGATACCGGGATGCGAGCCGGCCGCCCGCAATCTGATTCCGTACGTCGTCCCCGACGAAAACGTCATTCCCGGCATGCCGACCTTCTATGCGACGGCATGCACGGAGTGTCCCGCCGGATGCGGCCTGGTCGCTCGCGTGCGCGAGGGCCGGGTGATCAAACTTGAGGGCAATCCCGCCGACCCGATAAGCCAAGGATCGATTTGCGCTCGCGGGCAGGCCGCGCTGCAGGAAGTTTATAATCCCGACCGCCTCGCGCGGCCTCAGAGCCGCGCCCAGGGCGGGTCGTTCGCCCCGGTAAGCTGGGATGAATCGCTAAAGACCTTCAACGAACACCTTGGCGCGGCCTCCAAGGCCGGCAAGGATCGGGTCGCGTTCATCAGCGGGCCGCTGGGACCTACGCAGACCAAGATCGCGCAGCTTTGGCTCGGCGCTTACAATTCGAGCCGGATGGTGACCTACGAGCGGCTCGGCGGCTACGCCGCGCGCACCGCTTCCAAGGCAAGCTTCGGGCGCGACGACCTGCCCATCCATCGTATCGATCAGGCCGATGCGCTGATCTCTTTCGGCGCGGATTTCCTCAGCACCTGGGTTTCGCCCGTCGAGTTCCATCGCCAGTACGCCGCCTTCCGCACGCCCAAACAGCGCCGCGGTCAGTTGACCCTCGCGCGCGCCACCTATGTCGGTCCCGTGATGACCATGACCGCCGCGAAGTGCGACGAGTGGGTCGCCACCGCGCCGGGCGACGAGGCGGCGGTCGCGTTGAGCGTGCTCAACGTGCTGGTCAAGCAGGGCTGGGTATCGCGCAACTCGGGGGTTGACCTCGATGCGTTGCGCAAGCTTACGGCGGATTTCGATCCGGCGAGCGTGGCGCAGAAGACCGGCGTATCGGCCGAGTCGATCATGCGGATGGGTGAGTCGTTCGGCCAGTCCGAGAGCGCCATCGCGATGGCCGGCACTGACGATCCGACGCTGCACAGCGCGGTCGCCATCCTGAACGCCGTCACCGGCAATATCGGCAAGACTGTGGTCTACCCCGAGAATGCGCCGGCGGCTGCCGGTTCGTCCGACGATGTCGCGGCGCTGGTCAAAGCGATGGCGGCCGGGGAAATCGACGTGCTGGTGATCGCGGGCGGCAATCCGGCGTTCTCGATGCCGGTCGCGCAAAAATTCAACGAGGCGGTCGGCAAGATCGGATTCGTCGTCTGGATGGGCACGGTACCCGATGAGAGCGCGGCCGCCGCGCATCTGCTAATCCCCGTCGACCATGCGCTCGAGACCTGGCACGACACCGAGCCACGAGCCGGTGTGCGCGGGTTGGGGCAGCCGGTGATGGCGCGCGTATTCGACTCGCGCCCGCTCGGCGACCTGTTGCTCGCCTCGGCCCACGCCGGCGGCGCCAAGGCCGAACAGGTGCCGTGGGAGAACACGGCTGACGCGGTCAACGCCGCATGGCAAGAGTTGGGGTCCAAGGCTGGCGGGACATTCGATGAATTCTGGGAGAAGGCGCGCCGCGCCGGCGGGTATTACACAGAGGTCAAGGCCGCTGCGGTCAAGCTCGACGGCAAGGTCTTCGAGACCAACGTGCCGGCGCCCCAGGCCGCGACGGGGCTCACGCTGCTCGCCGTGCCGCATATCTTTTTCTATGACGGCCGCGGGGCCAACAAGCCTTGGCTGCAGGAGATTCCCGAACCGGTCGCGCAACTGGTGTGGGACTCGTGGGTACAAATTCATCCCGACACCGCGCGCAGCCTGGGCGTGTCGCAAAATGGAATCGTCGAGTTGCGTTCCGAGGCTGGCGCGATCTCGGCGCCCGCGATGGTTTCCGAGCACGTGCGTCCGGGCGTGCTCGCGGTGCCGACCGGTCAGGGCCATACCGCCTACGGACGCTATGCCAACGGCAAGGGCGCCAACGTGTGGTCGGTGCTGCCGCAATGGGGCATGGCGGTCGCGGTCAAGGCACGTCCGACCGGCGACGTACGCCGGCTAGTCTCGCCAGCATTCGGGGACAGCCAGATGGGGCGCGGGATCGTGCAGACCATCAGTATCGATGATCTTGCCAAGGGTGTGCTGCCGCCATCCGATGAGCCCCAGCCGCCGCAGCCCACCGAGTTGTACGCGCCATTCGATTACCCGGTGCACAAGTGGGCGATGACCGTCGATGCCAATGCCTGCACCGGATGCAGCGCCTGCGTGGCGGCGTGTTACGCGGAGAACAATCTGCACGTGGTCGGCAAGGACTACATCGAGACCGGCCGCGTCATGTCGTGGATCCGGGTGGAGCGCTATTTCCCGCCCAAGGAGAAGGCCAACGAGGCGCCGCTGATGCAGGTGGCGCCGATGCTCTGCCAGCAGTGCGACCGCGCGCCCTGCGAGCCGGTTTGCCCGGTGTTCGCCTCAGCGCACACCAAGGAAGGCCTTAATCAGCAGATCTACAACCGCTGCGTCGGCACCCGCTATTGCAACAACAACTGTCCCTATAAGGTACGGCGCTTCAACTGGTCGCTGCCGGAATGGGACGAGCCGTTGAACCTGCAGCTCAACCCCGACGTGGGGGTGCGTGGCGCGGGGGTGATGGAAAAGTGTTCGTTCTGCATCCAGCGCATCACGTACGCCGAGCTTAACGCGCTGATCGAAAAGCGACCGGTGCGCGACGGCGAGATTCAGCCGGCCTGCGTGCAGGCCTGCCCCTCCAAGGCGATGACTTTCGGTGACGAGGACGATCCGCAAAGCGCGATGATGCGCCGGCGGATCGATAACAAGCTCCGCAGGTACCTGGTGCTGGAAGAGATCAACGTGGGGCCCAACGTGACCTATCTGCGCGACATCTATCAGACGAGAGGAAAAGCGTAAGTGGCTGCCGCCGTGAATGACATCAACCTGGATCCGACGTTTGCGGATATCGACCGCAGCGTTCGCGCGATCATGGAGCCGCCCGGCTTGCGGTACTGGATCTGGATCGGGTTCCTGCTGACCCTGACCTTGGCGGGCGGCGGGTTGTGGACCAACCAGATCTACAATGGCCTGCAGGTGACCGGTCTGGGCGACCCGGTAATGTGGGCGGTGTATATCACCAACTTCGTCTTCTGGGTCGGTATTGCGCACTCGGGCACTCTGATCTCAGCCATCCTGTTTCTGTTTCGCACGCGCTGGCGCACTGCGGTCTATCGCGCCGCCGAAACCATGACCATCTTCGCGGTCGCCACCGCCGGTCTGTTTCCGGTTATCCATCTCGGGCGCCCGTGGTTTTTCTACTGGCTCGCGCCCTATCCCAACGAGCGCTTTCTGCAACCCGACTTTCGCTCGCCTCTGACCTGGGACTTTTTCGCGATCAGCACGTACCTGACGATCAGCTCCCTGTTCTGGTTCACCGGGCTCATTCCGGACGTTGCCAACGTGCGCGAGATCGCGACCGGCTGGCGCAAAAAGCTCTACACCATCGTCGCGATGGGATGGCAGGGCAGTGACCGCCAATGGCGGCACTTCTCGATGGCCTATCTGCTGCTGGCGGGCCTCGCGACGCCGCTGGTGCTGTCCGTGCACAGCGTGGTCAGCTGGGATTTCGCGATGGCCCAGCTGCCGGGCTGGCACAGCACGATCTTCGCTCCGTACTTCGTCGCCGGCGCGATTTTCTCGGGCGTCGCGATGGTGCTGACGCTGCTCATTCCGATGCGCTGGGTGATGGGCTTGGAAGACCTGATCACGCCGTGGCATCTGGACAACCTGGCCAAGGTCATTTTGCTGACCTCGCTGGTGGTCAGTTACGCATACGTGGTCGAGTCGTTCATGACCTGGTACAGCCAGGACCCGATCGAGCTGATGACCTTTCATATGCGCTATTTCGGGCCGTGGGGATGGATGTACTGGGTGATGGTTTTGTGCAACTGCCTGATCCCGCTCGCGCTTTTCTCGCCGCGGATTCGCGTCAGCCCGGTGCCGCTGTTCATTATCACGATCTTCGTCAACATCGGGATGTGGTTCGAGCGCTTCGTGATCATCGCCGGATCGCTGGCCGTGAACTTCGAGCCTTCGCAGTGGCGCTTCTGGCATCCGTCGTTAACTGAAATGGGAATCACCGTAGGCGCCTTCGCGTGGTTCATCATGTTGTTTTCGCTCTTCGCCCGATTCATGCCGATCATTTCGATGACCGAGTTGAAGGAGGGCATTACCTGGCTCAAGCAGGCGCTGCGCCAGGGATATGCCAAGGCAGCATGAGTGCAGAAGTCGAGTTGGTCGGGGCGTTTCCGTACACCGACGAAGAGCGGCTAATCCACTGCATCGGACAGCTTCAGGCGGCCGGTACCCAGTTTCGCGTGTTCTCGCCGATCCCGAGCGAGCACATCAACAAGGCCGTCTACAAACGCTCGAGTTTCGTGCGCTGGTTCGTGCTGCTGGGCGGCATCACCGGGATTATCACGGCCTTCGTGATGACCATCGGCACGTCGCTGGAGTGGAACCTGGTGACCGGCGGCAAGCCGATCGCCTCGATTCCTCCGTACATGATTATCGCGTTCGAGCTGATGGTGCTGTTCGGCGGCATTTCGGCGCTGATCAGTTGGGTGCTGCTCGCCAACCTGCCGACCTTCGAGCCGCTGAGCGGCTACCGCTCGCGCTTCTCGAGCGACGAGTTCGGCCTGGTGGTGCGCTGCGCCGAAGCCGACGCGCAACGCTTCGAATCGATGCTGCGCGATGCCGGCGCTCAGGAGATAACGCGTGAGGCGGCCTGACCCATGCGGTTGCGCATTACACGAGCACGGGAATCACGAGCCCTGGAATAACGATGAGCCCCAATTCTGAGACAGCTTCGCATCACTCCGGCGCTTCGGGAAATCCCCCGGCGGCCAACCTGCCGGCGCAGCCGCTGACCAACATCGCCTACGCGCTTATCGCGCTGGGGCTGATCGGCTTCGCCATCGCGCTCACCACCGGCCTCGCCCAGCGTGCTTGGGAGGCGTTCCTGGTCAACCTGCTGTTCTTCCTCGGGATCGCGCAGGGCGGCGTGGTGGCGTCGGCCGCTTTTTATCTGACCCAGGGACGCTGGGCGGGGCGCGCGCACTATCGGCTGGCCGAGGCCTTCAGCGGTTTCCTGATTCCCGGTTTCATCCTGTTCTGGTTCCTGTTTTTCGGCCGCGAATTGATCTTCCCCTGGATTCGGCATCCGATCCCCGCCAAGACGACTTGGCTGAATGCGCCGTTCCTCTTTCTCCGCGACGGCCTGGCGCTCGCGGTGATGACCTGGCTCAGCGTGACGTTTCTCGGGGTCTCGCGCGGCGAAGAGGCTCGCCGATGGGCGGAGACCTCAGCTAATATCTTGATGCCGCCGCCGAGAATACGCCGACTGGCGCCTGCGGTGTGCATCTGCTTCGGCGTGGTGTACTCGTTGCTCTCGTTTGACCTGGTGATGTCGCTGTCGCCGCTATGGCACTCGACGCTGTTCGGCTGGTGGTTTTTCGCCGGCGCGTTCTGGAGCGCGATCGTCACGATGGCGTTTACGGCAGTCTGTCTGCGGCGCGTGCTGGGCCCGGGCAACATCTTCACCGAGGGCCGTATAATGCGCGACCTCGGCCTGATGGTGTTCGCGTTCTCGGTGTTCTGGTTTTACACGCTGTTCGCGCAATATATCGTGATCTGGTACGCCGACATTCCGATGGAGACCTTTTTCATCGCGGTGCGCGTGCATTACCTCCCATGGGCTTTCATGTCGTGGATGACGGTGTGCCTGGTATGGGCGATTCCGTTTGTCAGCCTGCTGGGCATCCGGCCCAAGAAAACCCCGGCCATTCTCGGCACCGTGGCGGTGCTTGGGATGGTCGGTATTTGGTCCGAAATCTACGTGTTGGTCGTGCCCTCGCTCTCGCCGCGGACGATTCCGCTGGGGTGGGTCGAAATTCTGGTCACGGCCGGATTCCTGGGCGCATTTTGGCTATGCTCGTATCCCGGCTTGAAATTGGCGTCGGTGGCCTCGATGGAGCCGATCGGAGAATCGCACTGATGAAGCGGCGTTTCCTCAACAGGGCTTCGCTGACGAGCGCGCTCGTCGCGCTGGTCGCGGCAATTTCGGGCTGCTCGCCGAAATACCCGATGGACACGCTCAGCAACGGGTCTGACTTCGCTCGGCGGATCCATTCGATCTACGTCTTCGTCAACTGGATCGACTTCGTCATCATGCTGATCGTGCTCGCCGTGATGTTCCTGGCGATCTTCTGGTTTTCGACCCGCGTCGGAGAGCCTGGCGAGCCGTCAACCGTGACCTCTGACATCCGGCTCGAGGTCGCATGGACCGCGATTCCCGCGCTCATCCTGGTTTTCATCACGGTGCCGACCATCCGCACTATCTGGGCGACGCAACCCGACCATTGGCCGTCTGACGTGCTGACCGTCAAAGTGATCGCGCATCAGTGGTGGTGGGAATTCCAGTACCCGCAATATGGCATCGACACCGCCGACGAGGTGCATCTGCAGGCCGGGCGCATGGTGCATTTCACCATGCAATCGGCGGACATCATTCACAGCTTCTGGGTCCCCACGCTGGGCGGCAAGCGTGACGTGGTGCCTGGCCAAGTCAATTCGATTACTTACACGCCCGACGAGCTCGGAATGTTTTACGGCCAATGCGTGGAGTTCTGCGGCGACTCGCACGCCAACATGCGTCTGCGCGCTTTTGTCCAGAGCAAGGACGATTTCGATAAGTGGGTCAAGCAACAGCAGTCGCCACCAGCCACTCCGGCGGGCGGCGCGGCCGCGGCGGGCGCTCAGATTTTCGCCAACGCGCCCTGCGCGATATGCCATACGGTCAAGGGTCTGTCGGGCTTTTCCTCGCAGTATAAGGGCGACTTCAAGGGCCCGGACCTGACCCATTTCGGCTCGCGCGCGACGCTGGCGGGCAGTATTTTGGAAAACACCCCGGAGAATCTGGCGAAGTGGATTCAGGATCCGGGCAAGGTCAAACCCGGCGCCAACATGCCCAAGCTCGGCGTGCACGGCAAGGACCTTGACGATTTGGTCGCCTATCTCGAAAGCCTGAAGTAGGTAGAGGGCAATGGCTGCGCAACCCAAACATCTCCCGCTGGATCACTCCAACTACCTGACGAGCGAGTCAGGGATTTATAGTTGGCTGACCACCGTCGATCACAAGCGCGTCGCCGTTCTGTACCTGATGGCGTCGCTGTTCTTCATGCTGCTGGGCGGAATCGAGGCGATGGCCATCCGCACCCAGCTCGCGGTGCCGAACAACACCTTCCTTTCGGCCAACACCTACAACCAGATGTTCACAATGCATGGCACGACCATGATTTTCATGGTCGTCATGCCGCTGGAGCTTGGCTTCTTCGCGAACTTTCTCATCCCGCTCCAAATCGGCGCCCGTGACGTCGCCTTTCCGCGGATCAACGCGCTCAGTTTCTGGGTCTTCCTGTTCGGCGCGGTGTTCATGAACCTCGGATGGCTCAACCTGACGCTGCCCGACGGCGGATGGTTCGGTTACGCCAACCTGACCGAGCGCTACTTCTCGCCCGGCATGAACATCGACCTGTGGAACATCGGCCTGCTCATCCTCGGCATCTCGACCCTGCTGAGCGGCCTCAACTTTTTCGTCACCATCGTCAATATGCGCGCGCCGGGCATGACCTTCATGCGCATGCCGATGTTCATGTGGTCGATGCTGGTGACCACCATTCTCATCCTGCTCGCTTTTCCGTGCCTGACGGTGGGCCTGATCTTCCTGTTTCTCGACCGCTTCGTCGGCACCCACTTTTATCTGGTCGAGTTGGGCGCCACGCCAATCCTGTGGCAGCACCTGTTCTGGCTTTTCGGCCATCCTGAAGTTTACATCATGGCGCTCCCGGCCTTCGGGATGATGTCAGAGATTATTCCGGTATTTTCGCGCAAGCCCCTGTTCGGCTACGCGGGGATGGCGTACTCGATGGTGCTGATTGGCTTTTTGTCGTACGGCGTGTGGGGACACCACATGTTCGCAACCGGCATGGGCCCGGTGGCGGACTCGACCTTTGCAATCACCACGATGCTGATCGCGATTCCCACCGGGATCAAGATTTTCAGCTGGGTGGCGACCGTATGGGGCGGCTCTCTGAGGATGAAGGTCGCGTTCTACTTCGGCGTCGCGGCGGTCCTCGAATTCACCCTCGGCGGCCTGAGCGGCGTCATGCATGCCAGCGTGCCGATCGATCTCCAGCAGACCGACACCTACTTCGTGGTCGCGCATTTCCACTACGTGCTGTTCGGCGGCATGATGTTCGCGATCCTCGGCGGGTTTTACTACTGGTGGCCCAAAATCACGGGCCGGATGCTCAACGAGGAACTCGGCAAGCTGCACTTCTGGCTGACCATCGTTGGCTTCAACGGCACTTTTTTTCCGATGCACTTTCTCGGCGTATGGGGGATGCCGCGGCGAATCTATACCTACGCGCCGGGAATGGGATGGGATTTCTGGAACGCGTTCGAAACCGGTTGCGCCTACTTGCTATTCATCAGCTTCGCGATTTTCGGCTACAACCTCATCCGGAGCCTCAGCCGCGACGAAAGGGCCGAGGCCGATCCTTGGGACGCCCGCACCCTGGAGTGGGCGACTCCGTCGCCGCCGCCCCCTTACAATTTTGAAAATATCCCGCGGGTTCGCGGCCGTGACGCGTTCTGGGTCGACAAATACGGCGTGATGGTCGAAGGCCACGGCCATGGCAGCAGTCAACCCGCCCACGGCGAGACTTCGGGCGTTGCGACACCGGCGGCCGCCGAGCTTCACGATGTCTCCGCGCACGGCACCCCGCACATGCCCGCACCGTCGATCTATCCGCTCCTGTTCGCGCTCGGCCTGGTGGTGGGCGGCGCGGGCGCGCTGATGAACTGGATCAGGATCGACGTCATGTCAGCGCTCCTACTGTTTTTTTCGATCATCGGGATGGCGTTCGAGTACCCGGACCACGGCGAAGAGCATACCCATCAGGACCCCCCGACCTACACCGGCATCGACCATCGCAAGGCCGGGATGTGGGCGTTTCTTGGTTCCGAGTGCGTCTTTTTCGCCTGTCTCATCTCGACCTACATGGTCTACAAGCCGCGCAACGTTGGCGTCGGCGCCGAGGTGCTCAACATCCCGCTGACCTCGTTCAGCACCTTCATCCTGCTGATGTCGAGCTTCCTGATGGTGCTGGCGCTGGCGGCCACTCAGCGCGGCGATCAAAAGTGGTCCACGATCTGGCTGTCCGGAACCGCCTTCTTCGGACTGATATTCCTCGGCGGCCAATTCTACGAGTTTTCGACCCTGTTCCTGCACGACCATCTTTCGATGCAGGGCAGCATCTTCGGCCAGACCTTCTATACCCTGGTCGGCACCCACGGCACCCACGTCGCGATCGGCGTCATCTGGCTAATCGTGATGGCGGTGGCGTCAGCGACGGGCAGGGCAGGGAAGTCGCGAGCGCTTTCGGTCGAGATCGTGGGGCTCTATTGGCACTTCGTTGACGTGGTCTGGATCTTGATCTTCACTTTGATCTACCTGATGAGGTCGGTGGCGCACGCATGAGTGAGAACGTAGCGACGGCTGAACACGGGCACCTTGCGGCAGGCGAGCACGCATCCGGACATCCGGGGCCGGCGCTCTACGCGATCATCGCGGTCGCCCTGGTGATCCTGACTTTCATGGAGCTGGCAGTCTATTACATCAGCTTCCTGCAGCCCTTGCTGGTGCCGATTCTGATCCTGCTGGCGATCGCCAAGTTTCTGCTGGTCGGCGGGTTCTACATGCACCTCTATTACGACCAGAAAATCTTCACCATCTTTTTCGTCTTCCCGCTGATCCTCGCATGCTTCATCGGCGCCGCTCTGATGATGATTTTCTCAGCTCTCGAAGGACGCCTGACCCTTTGAATCATTGCGGAGCCGGCTCCCACGGGCGCCGGCTCCGCCTAAAAGCTGTTCGAGAATTCATTTCGAATAAGTAATTGCAAATGGATCCATCCGCAGCCATTGGTATCGTTCTGCTGGCGGCCCTGTACACCTTCGCGGCGCGGCAACTCAAGCGCCGGCCGACCCAGCGCCAGGTGTTCTTTTTCTGCCTGTGCATCCTGGCGATGCTCATCACCTTTGGTCCGCTCGACGAACTCGCCGATGAACGCTCGTTCTGGGCGCACATGCTCGAGCACTCGTTCCAGAGTTGGGTCATTCCGCCGCTATTGCTGCTCTCGGTGCCGGACTGGATGTTCCGGCCGATCCTGATGAGCCGGCCGATCAGACCGCTCGCGCGTTATTTCAGCAATCCGGTGGTCGCTTTCGTAACCTTCACCGTCATCTATGTTTTTGCCCACGATCCGCCGATCTTCAACCTGATGACCACCAACGAGGGCGTGCATATTACGGTGCACATGCTCTTTATGATCGCGGGCACCATTCTGTTCTGGCCGCTACTCAGCCCGATGGTGGAATTTCCACGGCTGAGTTACCCGGCGCAGATTCTCTACCTGTTCCTGCTGATGGTGCCGATGACCGCGGTCGCGGCGCCGATCACCCTGGCGGAGTCGGTCACCTACCCGTGGTATGCGGTCGCGCCGCATCCGTTTGGCATCGAGCCCATGCAGGATCAGGTCATCGGCGGAATCTTGATGTGGGTCGCGGACAGCTTCTACCTAATGCTGATCACTACACTGATCTTTTTCCGTTGGGCGCGCGACGAAGAGATCGAAGTACCGGCGTTAAACCTGCGCCGCGCATCCGAATTGCGACTGCTCCATCCGACACGCAACGCCCGCGCCTGACGATCGGAAGGCGCCGCTATTTTGCCACGGATTTCGCGTGCAGCTTGTGCTGCAGAATCCCTTTGGCTTTTTCCAATTCTCGTTTGCGGGCCGCGCTTAAGTTGATGCCGGACCGATTGATGAACATCTGAACCATCTTGATCGCGGAGCCCAGGCCCCCGGGCGATACTTTCCTGGTGGCCATGATTCGCGCCACCTCATCGCCCGGCTTGGTAAAGGTTCCCGCAGGCGGAAAGGTTGAATCGGTTTTGACGCCCGCGGACCACTTGTGTTTTGAGGTCTTGTTGTGTTTTGAGGTCTTGCGTTGCGCGGTCGATTTCATGGATGACCGATGCCTCCGGTGCTTCTGCGCCACCGCCCGGGCGCAAGGACATTGTCGTCGCTATAATATCTTGGTCGCTACCAACATCTTGGTCGCTACGACATCTTGGTGAGGAGCGATTTCATGTCCTCGGCGTGATCCTCTTCCGTCTTGAGGATTTCTTCGATCATTTTGCGTGTGGTCGGATCGCCATCGCCGAGCCAGCGTACGATTTCCGAATAGGAATCTATCGCGATTCGCTCGGCCACGAGATCTTCTTTGATCATCGACGCCAGGTCGTTTCCTTCCACGTACTCGGAATGGCTGCGCGTGGCGAGATCCTTGGGATTGAAGTCGGGCTCGCCGCCCAGTTGGGTGATGCGGTCCGCGACCCAATCCACATGCTGCTGTTCGTCATTGGCATGTTCCAGGAACTGATCCTTGGCCCCTTCCGCATTGATCCCCGATGCCGTGTAGTAGTGCCGCTTGTAGCGCAGAACGCATACCAGCTCTGTTGCGAGCACTTCGTTTAGGACCTTGAGCACCGCTTTTCGATCAGCGCCGTAATTCTGCGTTACCGCGCCCTGCTCCATGTGCTGGCGCGCGCGCTCGCGGATTTTTTTGAGATCGGTGACGAATTCGCTCATTTTATTTTCTCCCTCGGTTCGATTTGTCGGAGGTAACTTTGCCTTCCACTCGGGTAATAAGAGGGGCATTCGGAGTATCGAGCATTCGCGGCTATTGAGATAATCAATAGTCAAGCAACATGGCGGCCAAGCGGAGGGGCGCGCGCTGGGCTGCTGCAGAGAGCGCTTTGCTCGTCGCAGACACGTTTAGCCCTCCCTGCTGCAAAGTTCGGGATGCAAAGTTCGGCGCGGAAGAGTTTACAAAGCGCGCACGAATTTTCATCGGAACGGAAATTTCAGCGCCGGTCGATCGCCCTTTTGTAACCTTCGCTCGTGACGCAGGCGCGAGCCCATACGCACGCAGCCCCACTTCCCTACCGCGCGCACAAGGCATAATGGTGGATTTAAGGGGCGCCGATTCAGCCCCCAAGAGTGTACATATCCTCTGCGGCAACGCTGGTTCGCCCCCCGGACCGCACCGTTTCCCCTTGATGCCGCACTCTTGCCTCTCGGCGCTCCCCGCAAAGGAGGATTCCGATGAACCAGAGAGTACGCATGCTCGCCGATGGCGCGGTAGCAGGGATAATTGGCGCGTTCGTGATTGCCCTGTGGTATCTGATTTTCGACGCCGCCAGAGGTCAGCCGCTCGGCTCGCTTGGCTCGTTGGGCGCGACGCTGTTTGGCTCCGCCAATGGCGCGCCGGCCGGCGCGGCGCTGACCCTCGGCCGCCTCATCTTCCACGTCGGCGTTTTCGCGCTTATTGGAGTCGGTGGTGCGGTGATCCTCGAAACCGCGGAGCACGACGAGAAGCTCTTTCCGACCATGATGGTGCTCGTCCCGGTCTTCGAGATTTTCTGCATCCTGATTCTTATGCTGATCGGGCCGTCCTCCCACGTATCGTTGCCGTGGTGGAAGTTTCTGATCGGCGCTTTTATGGCGACTTCGGCGATGTTGGCCTTCTTTCTCGAACGCCATCCGACGCTCGCCCATCATCTCGCGGGTCCGTGGACGGGAGTGGCGCGCGAGGGCGCGGTCGCGGGCGTGATCGGCGCGGCGGTGGTCGCGGTCTGGTTCCTGGTCTGCGATATCGTGGCGGGTGAGATTTTTCGCACGCCGGCGTTGCTGGGCGCGGCGATTTTTCAGGGCGTCTTTGATCCGGGCGAGGTGCATGTGACGCTGCCTCTGGTGCTGGGCTACACGGCGTTGCACTTTTTCACCTTTGTGATGTTCGGGATTGCCACCGCGGTGCTGCTGCTCGCGGCCGACTACGAACCGGTCTTCGCGTTGGCTGCGATTTTCCTGCTCGCGATCTTCGAGATCTTTTTCGTCGGCGCGCTGGCCGCGTTCGATCAGGCGGCGCTCACCGCGCTCGGATTCTGGAAGATTCTGGCCGGTAACGTGCTTGCGATGGCTGCGATGCTCGGCTATTTCGAAACCCGGCATCGCGGATGGTGGTCGCGGTTCCGCGAGCGCTGGGAAGTGTTGCAACTAAGGCGCAACTAGCCCGCACATTTTTCGTCTAGGCGCCCGGCCCCGAAGCTGCTGCGGCGAAGGGGAATCGTCAGCCAAGGCATTAATGCTTCGAGGTCGTCACCACCGGCGATCGCGATCATGCAGGATCTGTCGCGCAGTAATCCAATTCAACAGGAGCAGTGATACTGCTAAAAGTCCAAACACATCTCCGGCGCGGCCCCGGCACAGTAAGAATGGGTGGAATAGGTGCTTTCTCAAGTGCGCCTATTGCGGCCGTCAACCCTACAGCCCCAGCACATCGCGCATCGAATAAAGCCCGGCCGGCTGCTTCTCCAGCCATGCCGCCGCGCGGAGCGCCCCGCGTGCCAGCGAATCGCGGCTCTGCGAGCGATGAATCAGCTCCAGCCGCTCGCCTTGGCCGCCGAATATCACCGTGTGATCGCCGACCGCGTCGCCTGCGCGCAGCGCCATCACCGCGATTTTCTCCGCCGGCCGCACCCCGGTTATTCCCTCGCGTCCGTAAATCGCGTTGGCGGCAAAATCCTGGCCGCGCGCCGCCGCGATGATGCGCCCCAGCGCTACCGCGGTGCCGCTTGGCGCGTCGACCTTGGTCCGATGATGAATTTCGATCACTTCGGCGTCGAAGTCAGGCAGAGTTTTCGCGACCTCGGCCACGATTTTCATCAGCACGTTGACCCCGACGCTCATGTTGGGTGCGATCACCGTCCGCGTGCGCGGCGCGATTTCGCGTGCTCGCGCTTCCATCGTGGGTGTGAGGCCGGTGGTGCCGAGCACGATCCCGGCGCCGGCTCCGGCGGCGACCTCAAGATGCTCCAGCGCGGCGCTTGCGATAGTGAAATCCAGTGTGATGGTGTCGGGCTTGGCAATCGCCGCGTACTCGGCGGTGATCGGCACGCCGAGCGGCCCCACGCCCGCGAGCGTGCCGGCGTCGCTGCCGACCGCCGGTACGCCGGCGGCCTCGAGTGCGCCGACCAGGTGATGCGTCCGATCCTGTGCGATGAGCGAGACCAGCAGGCGGCCCATCCGGCCGGCTGCGCCAGCCACAATCAGGTTGGCCATCGTGCCTCTCCGTATTCGGGGCGCCGGCGCGGCGCGAGCACTTCTATACGGGGAACTAACCCAGCTTATCTGGCCCGGTTCGCTAGGCGCTTGCGGCCGCAGGCGCAGCCGGCGCGGTGGGCGCGGCTGGAGCTGCGGCGTCGCCCTTCTTGCCGTGCTTGGCGGTCCAGTGTTCTTCACAGAGGCTGCCGCGCACGCGCTTTTTGCGGCACTTCTCGAAAGTGCAGGTTCTGTAGCGCGGCTTGGGCATCTCACCGTGGCGCCACAGACGGTAATGCATGCGGCAGTAACCTCTGGCGACCACCTCGCGGTTACAATCCGTGGCCTTACAGGTTCCCTTGTTCGCCATTAACTGTCTTCTCTCAAATGCGTTTTTTTCCGATCGCCGCGTCAGGGGGTCGGCCGGGGTCAGAATTCGGCCTTCAGTTCACGGCTCAGCAGTTCATCGACCATAGCGTTTGCGGGCGCGCCTTCATAGAGCACCCGGCAGACCGCCGCTACGATAGGCATCTCCACTCCCATCCGCTCGGCCAGCGTGTTTATCGAACGAGCGTTGGAGACACCTTCGGCCACCGGATGTCCCGGGGGCGCGCTCGCAGCGATGACCGCGGCGCTTTCGCTCTGGCCAATCCTGAGGCCCAGCGCGCGGTTGCGCGAAAGGTCCCCCGTGCAGGTCAGAACGAGGTCGCCCAATCCTGCGAGCCCATAGATTGTTTCGGCGCGTGCGCCGGCGCGCAAGCCCAGGCGGGTAAGTTCGGCCAGACCGCGAGTGATTAGCGCCGCGCGCGCGCTCGAGCCGAGGCCCAGACCGTCGCTGACGCCGGCGGCGATCGCGATTACGTTCTTGGCCGCGCCCGCCAACTCGACCCCGTCAACGTCGACGCTTCGATAGACTCGCAACGTGTGCGAGGCGAACAGTTGTTGCACGCTCCGCGAGACGGCCTCGTCGCGCGCCGCCGCGACCACCGCGGCGGGCTTGCCGCGCGCTACTTCCGCTGCAAACGACGGGCCCGACAGCACCGCCAGCCGCTTCACCGCGGGCGCAACCTCGGCCAGCATCGCAGTCATGGTCTTGAGCGAATCGCCCTCGATGCCCTTGGTGACGCTGACCAGCGTCGCGTCCGCGCCCAGCGCCGGACCGATTAAGGTCATCGCCGCGCGCGCAAAACGCGACGGCACCGCCATCACGACCGTCTCGCTCGCGCTCGCCACTTCGGCCCATCGTTCGCTCAGCTCGATCGACTCCGGCAATGCGACGCCGGGCAGGTAGGCCACGTTCTCGCGCCGCTCGCGCATCGCCGCCGCGTGATCGGCGCGCCTCGCGCACAAGGTCACGCGATGGCCGCCGCCGCGAGCAAGCCCGGCAGCGAGCGCCGTGCCCCATGCGCCGGCTCCCAAAACCGCTATCGTGCTCATTTCATCAAGCGCCGCATCGCCTCGATAACCGAATACCTATTCCATACCACGGCTATACGACAGCCGTGACGATTCGGTACACGGGCTCGAGTTCGCGGTAGGCGTCGAGCAACTCCGCGCGATCCAGCCGCAGCGCGTCGCGTACACTCCATCCGAACCCGAGGTCCATCGCGCCGGTTTTCTTGCCGAGCCCTTCAGCGAGCGCCGTGAAAAGCTCGTCGTTCGCTGCCGTGTGCGTGGGCAGCCGGTTAAAGTCCCACTTGTCGTATCGCGCGATTCTCGTTCCGCGGAGCGACTTCGCAAGCTGAGCGGCGTTGCTCGCCAGTTCGCGCGCCATCTCCAGCCGTCGGTCAGCTTCCGATTTGACCACGACGCGCGCATGCAATCCGGCGCCCGAGATGCATAGCGCCAGGTAGCCGTAGCGTTTGTAGCCCCTGGGCGACGGTCCAAACGCGGCCCAGGTTTCCGGCGGCGGATTGACGCTGCGGCGCACGTGTTTCGCGACGTGGGGAAAAAACTCCAGATGGAGTTTGCGCGCTAATTCCGGCGCCAACTCGCCGCCGAGCTTGACCAGCCTTGGCCGCACGCGCGTATAGATCTCTTGCATGCGCGCGCTGAAGCCCTGGACCTTGAAGACTTCGAAGTCGGTCGGGGTGAAGCCCAGCCCAGCCATGTTCTTCAGCGCTGCGCGCGATGCTCCACGATCGCTTCTTCCCAGTTCCGCCCGTCGAAGCGTTCTATTTTCAGCCCCGCCAGTTCGATTCCGTCGAGGCATCGCACGTTGACGTCAACCTTGTCCGGGTCGGAGCGCGGAATATAGAACGCCGCGACGCCACAGTTGGGGCAGAAATGATGCTTCGCGACGCCGGTGTTGAAGGTGTAGGTCGAGACATTTTCCGCAGGCGTCAGCAGCTGGAAGCTCTCCCGCGGCACTATCCAATGGAGATATCCCTTCTTCATGCAGATCGAGCAGTTGCATTCGCTCACCCGTTCGGGACGACCCTCGACTTCGAAAGCGACTCGTCCGCAATGGCATCCGCCGCGAGAGATAGCGCCTGGCGTGCTCATTTGTGAAACCTCCGGCTTCGACCTACGCGCGCTCGAATTCGGGTGAAACATAGCCCGTTTCGCACCGGGCCCCAAACATAGATCACAGAACATCTGCACTGCATGACAATTCCAGGGTTTTTGCGGTAGACACTAGAGAGCCGACGCGGAAGGAAAAACGAAAGCCATGGACTTCAGCTACACTCCCGACGAGGAGGCCTTTCGCCTGCGTGCGCGCCAATGGCTCGAAGCCAACGCGCCACGTGACGTCCCGGACCGCGGCTTCTCGCTGCCAACCGACCCCGCGTCGATCGAGACCTTGCGGGATTGGCAGCGTCGGCTCTTCGAAGCCGGTTTTCTGGGTCTCTCGTGGCCGGTCGAATATGGCGGCCAGGGCAAGACTATCGTTTACAGCGCGATTCTGAGCGAAGAGATGGCGCGGGCGCGTGCGCCGTCGGCGCTCAACCTGATCGGCCTTTCGATGGCGGCGCCGACCATCCTGGAGCATGGGACCGAGGAACAGCAGCGCCGCTTCGTGCCCAGGATTCTCTCGTGCGAGGAAATCTGGTGCCAGGGATTCTCCGAGCCTGGCGCGGGTTCGGACCTTGCCGCGCTGAAGAGCCGCGCCGAGCTTGCGGGCGACGAGTTCGTCGTAAACGGCGCGAAGGTCTGGACTTCGCACGGGCAAATCGCCGACTGGTGCATGCTGCTGGTGCGCACCGAGCCCGACAAGCCCAAGCATCGCGGGCTCAGCTACCTGCTGGTCGACATGCACAGCCCCGGCGTCAGCGTGCGGCCGCTGCGCCAGATGACCGGCGAGGAGGAATTCAACCAGCTCTTTTTCGACGACGTGCGCGTGCCGCGCGAAAACCTGCTCGGGCCGCAGGGCGGCGGATGGGGCGTCGCGCTGACCACGCTGATGAACGAGCGGGCGACGCTGTCGCTCTCGATCGTCGCACGTTTCGGCAACACCTTCGAGGACTTGAAGCAGCTCGCGCTCCGCGCGCTCGCCGACGGCACGACGCCGCTCAGCCCGCAGGTCATCCGCCAGGCCCTGGCGCAGTTTTATATCGACGTCCAATCGATGAAGTACCTAGCGTACCGCAACTTCTCACGCCTGCTGCGCGGCGGCACGCCGGGCCCCGAAGGCTCGATCTCGAAGCTCCTGTGGAGCGAGCTGAATCAGCGGATGAACGAGTTCGCGCTCGCCGTGCAGGGCCCGCGCGCGGTGCTCGAGCAAGGATCGCCGCACGCGGTCGAGGGCGGGCGATGGCAGTACGGGACGCTGCGCGCGCGCGGCAACACGATCGAGGAAGGAACTTCCGAGATTCAGCGCAGCATCATTGCCGAACGCTTGCTCGGGATGCCCAAGGGATACTGAGCGCTCCGCGCGAAAGCCGCTGGTAAGCGAGAAAATACAACGACAGCAGCGTGGTCCCGAATCCGACCGCGAACGGATAGCCGAACGTCGGATGGTCCATCACTAGCGGCAGCAAGGCGACGGCCAGCGCCGGCGGCACATGAAGGTCGCACGTGCGCAGCACCGCGATTCCCCAGGCCATGCTGCAGGCCGCGGCCAGCGGCGTCACTCCGAGAAAGTGCCAGGATACGAATCCGCCGAGCGCCGTAAGAAAGCACGCGACCGGCAGCCGCAGCGGCTTGTCCGCCCACGGGCATATCGCCGTATGCCCCAGCATCTCGAAGCCGATTACCACCAGCGGCGGAAACAACAGAAAACGCATCCCGGTCAGCTTCACGAAAAAGACCGCGACCGCGACGAACGCCATCAGGGCAGCGAGCCATACATAGCCGCGCGGCGTCTCCTCGACAAGATCGTCAAAAAGATCCTCGCGGGATTCGTCGCTTGATGCGGGCGGCGCCGGGGCCGCGCGCGTGGCGCAGTATTTTTTCCAGGGCAAGGACAGCGCCGCGAGCAGGGTCGTCCCGAGCAAAATCGCGGGCGGGTACCACCAGCTCTTCACGCCGAGCACTAACGGCAGCAGGCCCGCGGAAATCGCGGGTGCGACCGGCGAGCGTAGGGCAAGGATGATCGCGATCGCGCCGGCGACCGTCAGCAGGACCGAGAGATAGCCGTATGGGAGCATTCGCGTGAAGATGATTCCGACTATGCCGGCCAGCGCGGGCGTGATCGCGAGCAGCAGAGGCGCGTTGGCCCAGGTTCCGCGCGGCCGCGTCATCACGTCGTGCGAGAGTGCGCCGAGTTCCGGGAACAAAACATAGACAGCGCCCGTCGCACAGGCGATCTCGGCGATGATCGCGATGTAGACGAGCGCGATCAGTTCTCCGCCGAGCCGGTAGAGTCCGTGAAGAGGCGAAATGGCGGCGGAACGTTCGCGGCTCATGCTTGCTGGGCCTCCTTGGCGCGCGTGGGTTCGGAAAGAGCCTCAATTTGCGATACCAATAACATATAATGACGCTGGGAGACCGGGCCGAGACGTGAAAGAAACGGCTAAAAGGCATGTGCGCGATGACGGTTAATGCACAGGCTCCGCACGAAAAGGTGCCTGCCTCCGCCGCGAGTTTTGATCGGACGCTCGGCCGCTATGGGCGCGGCTCTTTGACGCGTGAGAAACCCACTACCCTGCAAGTTAACGTCGGCAAACTCTGCAACCAGGCGTGTCATCACTGCCACGTCGACGCCGGTCCCGCGCGCGTCGAGCGGATGGAGCGTGCGACGGCGGAGCGCGTGCTCGAACTGCTCGCACACAGCCCGGCCGTGCAGAATATCGATCTGACCGGCGGCGCGCCGGAGCTCAACGGGAATTTCCGGATGCTGGTCGAGGGTGCGCGCCGCGCGGGGCGCGCGGCGATGGTCCGCTGCAACCTGACGGTGATGTTCGAGCCCGGGATGGAGCGGCTCGGCGAATTCTATCGTGACAATCGCGTGGTGCTGGTCTGTTCGCTGCCGTGCTACAGCGCCGCGAACGTCGAGCGCCAGCGCGGGCGCGGCGTCTTCGAAAAAAGTATCGCGGCCCTGCAAAAACTAAATGAGCTAGGCTACGGCGCAGACGGGCTTGAGCTCAGCCTGGTCTACAATCCTGTCGGCCCCGCGCTGCCGCCGCCGCAGGCCGCGCTCGAAGCCGATTATCGCCGGGAACTCGGCGCGTATGGGATCAAATTCAATCGCCTGCTGACGATCGCCAACATGCCAATCGCGCGCTTCGCCCATCAGTTGCATCAATGGGGTAAGTACGCCGACTACATGGGGCTGCTGGTCAATCACTTCAATCCGGGCACGGTCGCGGGCCTGATGTGCCGTGGGCTGGTGAGTGTCGGATGGGACGGACGGCTTTACGATTGCGACTTTAACCAGATGCTCGAGATGCCGATCGGCGCGGCGGGCAAGCGCGATGCGTTAACGGTTTGGGATGCCGACAATCTCGACGCGCTCGCGGGAGCACCAATCGCAACCGGCGCGCATTGCTTCGGATGTACGGCGGGCGCGGGCTCGAGTTGCGGCGGCGCCCTGGTCGATCAATAAAAAATCAGAGGAAGAATGGCTGACGTCACGATCGAAGGAACCTGTGACACGCGCTTTGCGCGCGTGCGCGAAGCTTTTGCCGACAACTTCGCGAGCCGTCGCGAGACCGGGGCGTCGGTTGCGCTCGCGCTCGACGGTCGCGTCGTGGTTGATTTGTGGGGCGGATGGGCCGACAAGGCGCGGACGCGGCCGTGGACGCGCGACACGATCGTCAACGTCTACTCGACCACCAAGGGGCTCACCGCGATTTGCGCGCAGCGGCTCGCCGGCGAGGGCCGCCTCGACCTCGACGCGCCGGTCGCGAAGTACTGGCACGAGTTCGCCGCAAACGGAAAGGGTCGAATCACTGTCCGCCAGCTGATGAATCATCGCGCCGGCCTCCCCGCGATTCGCAAGCCGCTGGCGCCCGAGGACTTATACGCTTGGCGAACGATGACCGACGCGCTGGCGGCCGAGGAGCCGTGGTGGGAGCCGGGCACGCGCCACGGCTACCATGCGCTCACTTTCGGCTACCTCGTCGGCGAGGTGATTCGCCGCATCACGGGCAAAAGCGTCGGCAGCTATTTTAAGGATGAGATCGCATCGCCGCTCAATATCGATGCGCATATCGGGCTGAACGCAGGCGAGGACGGCCGCGTCGCTGATATGATCGGCGCGCCGCCGCCCGCGCCGGGCGAATTTGACCTGTTCGCCGAGATAGCCAAAAATCCCGAATCCGTCACCGCAAAGACGTTCATGAATCCGCTGGTGCTCTCGATGGCGACGGCGAACTCGCGCGCATGGCGTGGCGCCGAGATTCCAGCGGCCAACGGTCATACCAACGCGCGTGCGCTGGCGCGGTTGTACGGCGCGCTCGCGCGCGGCGGCGAAGTCGACGGCGTGCGCGTGATGGCAGCGCGCGAGGTTCCAGCCTGCCACGTCGAGGAGTCGCGCGGCCCCGACGAAGTGCTCCTGATTTCGACGCGTTTTTCGTCCGGCTTTATGCTCTCGCAGCCGGGCGAGGAGATGGGGCCCAACGCGGCCGCGTTTGGGCATCCGGGGGCGGGCGGCTCGCTCGGCTTCGCGGATCCCGAGGCGAAAATCGGCTTCGGCTATGCGATGAACCGGATGGGCGGGGGAATCCTCCTCGACCCGCGCGCCAAGTCGCTGATCGCCGCGGCGTACGCGTCGCTCTGAAGCGCGAGGATAGCCTGCCGTCAACGGGAGGATCGCGGTTTGCGTTGGAAAAGTTCGGCTAATCCGCTATTCATAATGCGATTAGAGGCGCTTGTTGTGAGGCGATAGCGAAGGTTTACCCGGAATGCTCCTAACCTGGTTTCCAATTCTGGTAACGCTGGCGGTTGCGGCGATAGTCGTCGGCGGCATGGTTACCATCAACCGTCTGACCGGCCCTCGGCGCCCGAGCAAGATCAAGGGCGAGGCGTTCGAGTGCGGCAATCCGCCAAGCGGTGCGGCGTGGGGCCGCTTTTCGGTGCACTTTTACCTGACGGCGCTGCTGTTCGTAGTTTTCGACGTCGAGGTGGTGTTCCTCTACCCGTGGGCGGTCGAGTTGCGCCATCTCGGGATGTTCGGCCTCGTCGAAGCGCTGGTCTTCATCGCGATCCTCACGGTCGGACTCGTCTATGCGTGGCAGCGCGGTGCGCTGGACTGGAGTTGAGCCGGCCTGGCTAAGAGCGAAACCGAAATCGGGCATCGCGGCTTCGGACAGCTTCTGTCGATTAACAGATTCGGCTGCTAAGCTCGGCTGCCAGGATAGCCTGAAGCCGCATGACTCCTGCCGACAAGACTGTCACCGATAAAACTGCCGCCGATAAGACCTACGCCGATTCGAGCACGGACCATTGCGCCGTCCCTGCGTCTCTCTACGACCTTGGCGCCGCGCCGCGACGGGTCCTGATCGTTCTGCTTGGCGCGATCGGCGACGTGGTGCGTGCACTGCCGCTGCTCGGCCGGCTCCGCCGCGCATGGCCGAAAGCGCATATTGCCTGGGCGGTCGAGCCCAAGTCGCAGGCGGTGCTCGAGGGCCATCCCTGTCTCGACGAGTTGATCGTTTACAATCGTCGCGTCCCGCTTTCCTTCCTGCTCTTCCTCGCCCGAGTGCGCGCGGGCCATTTCGATCTGGTGCTCGACCTGCAACGCCATCTCAAAAGCGGCGTGGTCTCGTTAGCTTCTGGAGCACGCGTGCGGGTCGGCTTCGATCGCTCCAACGGCAAGGAATTCAACCATCTGTTTTCCACCCGACAAATCGCGGCGCAGCCGCCGATGCGTCTGAAGCTGATGCAGTACCAGGACTTCGGCGACGCGCTTGGAGTCGCGCCTGCGCCGGTGGAGTTCGGTCTGGTCGCTTCCGCCGCCGAACGATCGCGCGTGGCGGCGCTCCTCGAGGGCGCTCCACGGCCTTTGCTGGCCATTATCCTGGGCTCGTCATGGCCGAGCCGGATCTATTTTCCCGACTCGATCGCGGCTGTGATTCGTGAGATGGCGATCGCGCGCGATGGCTCTCCCGCGCTCTTTCCGGTGCTGATCGGCAGTGGCCGCGATGAAGCGGCGCTGGCCGATCAGGTGGCCGCAGAACTCGCCGGCGCGCCGCCTTCCCTTAACCTGGCCGGGCGCACCAACTTGCGCGACCTGGTCGCGATCTTTGCCGAGTGCGCCGCGGCATTCGGGCCCGACTCGGGCCCGATGCATATCGCTGCGGCGACCGGATGTCCGGTGGTCTCATTGTGGGGTGCGACCGCCCCAGAGCGCTCGGCGCCGTGGGGCTACGCCGACCTGGCGCTGCACGGCGCAATCCCGTGCCATCCGTGCTACCTGCGCGAGTGCCCGATCGGCCGCGAGTGCATGCGGCGGATCGCTCCGGGCGATGTCGCGGCTGCCCTAAGACGCGCGGTTGCGGGGCCGCGCCCGATCCTCGAGCTCCCTGATGGCCGTTCAGGGCCGCTGCCGCCGGCTTCCGAAGCGGAGGGGGCAATTCAGATCGCACGGCTGCGCCAGGAACGTTAATGACGTCGGAAGTTCAGGCGCGGATCGAGCGCGACGGATGGTCGTTGCTGCTGGCGCCCGCACTGGTAGAACTTCCGTCCCGGCTCGGCATGGAACTTATCGAGCATACGCTGAAAATCGCCAGCGGCGGCGGAGGCCGCCCGTTGCGGCGCTCGCGGCACGCCTCGACCTACCAGATTCGGCTCGGTAGCCCGCTCTCGGGCGAGACCGAAGTCTTCGTCAAGCTGCTCGACGCGCCGCGCGGACTCAAAGCGGTTCGCCGCTGGATCCCGCCTTCACGCGCCGAACGGATGAAATCGATTCTCGACGCGCTGGTCGCATCCGGCTTCGCGGTCGCGCCGATTTTGATCCTCGGCGACGAACGCGGGAGCGGACGCACCCTGATGGTGACCGCGCGCGTCGCGGGCGAACCGCTACCGCGATTTCTGCGGCGCGTGGTCGGGGCTCCACCGGCGCCGAGACGCGAGGTATTGCGCGCGCTTGGCGCCGAAGTCGCGCGGCTCCATCGCGCAGGCTTTATCCATGGCGACCTCACGCCCTATAACATCTTTGTCGCAAGCGGCACGCCGGCGCGTTTCAGCCTGATCGATCACGAACGCACGGCTGCGCCGCGCTTTAATTGGGAACGCCGGCGGCTGCGCAACCTGGTGCAGCTCTGCCGTTTCGAGCTCGAAGGGATGGGCCGAACCGATCGCCTGCGGATTATCGACGCCTACGGCCGTGCGATGGGTGATGCACCGCGGCGGTTGATTCGGCGGGTCACCAGGATGCTGCGCGCGCGCCGGGTTCGCGATACTGTGAGCGGCGGCATCAAGCCCGGCCCGGTGTGAAGGGCTAGCGCAAGAGGGGGTGCGAGAAGAGCGATGGGCGAGGCGGTCAAGATTTCCGTTGTGATTCCGGTTTACAACGAAGCCGGCACGATCGGCGACGTCATCAAGCGCGTGCTTCAGTGCGGTTTCGAGACCGAGGTCATCGTGGTCGACGACGCTTCAACCGACGACACGGCCAAATATTTGCGCTCGCTGGAGCATCCGCAGGTCCATTGCTTCTATCACGCGGTCAATCGCGGCAAAGGCGCGGCACTGCGCACGGGTTTCGCCGCCGCGCGCAACCAGTACGTGGTGGTCCAGGACGCGGACCTCGAATACGACCCGCGTGACTACCGCCCGCTGCTGGAGGCGCTGATCGACGGCCGCGCGGACATGGTTTATGGTTCGCGGTTTCTCGGCGGACCGCATCGCGTGCTCTTCTTCTGGCACTACGTGGGCAACCGGATGCTGACGCTGGCTTCCGACCTGATGTGCAATCTCAATCTGACCGACATGGAGACCGGGATGAAGGCGTTTCGGCGCGACAAGCTGATGACGCTCAAGCTCAACGCCGACCGCTTCACTTTCGAGCCCGAGATAACCGCCAAGGCGGCGCGCGCCCGATGGCGTATCTATGAGGTGCCAATCTCGTACTCGGGGCGCACCTATGCTGAGGGCAAGAAGATCGGCTGGCGCGATGCGATCACCGCGATCGGGGCGATCCTCTATTACCGGTTCGCCGACTGAGCGATGGACCCTTCGCCTCCGGCCGAGGCTGTAAAGCCCCCGGCGGCGGCGCCGCTCGCTATCGCCGGCGTCGATCCTGAGCGCAATTTCGCCGGCGGCGAGACCCAGGTGCTTGGGCTTACGCTCGAGCTCCGCGCGATGGGCCATCGCGCTGAGCTCCTGTGCGATCCGGCGGGCGAACTATGGCGGCGCGCGCACGCGGCCGGTCTGGTCTGCCATCCGATGCCCATCCGTAACGCGCTGGACGCGGCGGCCGCCGCGGCATTGAGACGGCGGCTTCGCGAGGGGCGCTACGACGTGGTGCACTTCCATACTTCGCGGGCGCATGCGATGGCGCCGTGGGTGCGCGGCCTCGCGCGCGGGGCGGTGGTGACACGCCGGATGGATTACGTGCCCAACCGGTTGTTCGCGCGATGGCTTTATGGACGGCGCGCGGTCGACGGCGTCGCGGCAATCTCGACCGGCGTCGCCGATGCCCTGGTGCGCGCCGGCGTCGCCCGCGAACGCATCACAGTTATTCCTAGCGGCGTCGATTGTGCGCACTTTCGTCCGCCGACGGCGGACGAACGCGCCGCGGCGCGCGCCGCGCTTGGGCTCGGCGAGGCCGACCGCGCCGTTGGCGCGGTCGGCGTGCTCGAGCCGCGCAAGGGCCATCGCTTCCTCGTGGAAGCGATGGCGATGCTCGACCGCAACGGCGCGGGGGGCGGCCTGCCGCGCGACGAAGTCGCGCGGCAGGCCGCCCCCCGTATCGTCGCGATCATCGCCGGCGACGGGTCGCTGCGCGACCCGCTCGCGGCGGAGATTCAGCGCCGCGGGCTGGGCGAGGCGGTGCGCATGGTGGGGCGGGTCGGCGACGCGCGCACGATCTTATGGGCGCTCGATATTTTCGCGATGCCCTCGCTAAGAGAGGGGCTCGGCGTCGCGCTGCTCGAAGCGATGGCCTGTGGGCTTCCCGCAGTGACCTCCCGCGTCGGCGGAATCGTCGACGCGGTGGACGAGGGGCGCACTGGGATGCTGGTTGCGGCGGAGGACGCGGATGCGCTGGCTGGCGCGCTGGCGCGTTTGAGCGCTAACGCGCCGGCGCGGGTTGCGATGGGAGCCGCAGCGCGTGCCCGTGCGGATGAGCATTTTTCGATGGCTTCCATGGCCCGCCGGACGGTTGAGCTTTACCGGGCTTGCCTTCAGACTGGGGCATCGGCGAAAGCCGCGGAGGCGTCGACGAAAGCGCTGCGGAGGGATAAAAGCTAAATGCGCAGTATGACGGGCTTTGGACGGGCGGAGATCGAACGCGGCAAGATGCGCGTCGCAGCCGAAGTGCGCACGCTCAATCAGCGGTTTTTCGAGCTCAAGCTCAATCTGCCCCGAACCTGGGGCGAGCACGAAGCGGAAATCCGCAAGCTGGTCCAAGGCGTTATCGCCCGCGGCCGAGTCGAGCTCTTCGTCCGATGCACCCCGCTTGGGCCGCCCCCCACAACTCTGCGCGTCAACGATCGCTTGGCGACGCTGTATGTCAAGGAACTCGCCCGGCTCGGGCGAACCCTAGGTCTTACCGGCAAGCCGGGTATCGAGGTCCTGCTGCATCGCCCCGAGATTTTCCAGGTCAGCGAGGAAGAGACCGACTCCCGCCCCGGCGTCCAGTTGGCGTTCACCGCCATCACGCGTGCACTCAAGGCGCTCGAAACCGACCGCAAGCGCGAGGGCAAGGCGTTGCGCGCCGACTTTATCGCTCGAATCAACACCATCACTGAGGCAGTGCCCAAAATCGAGCGGCTAGCGGAAGCTTCGCGCAGCGAAATTGTAGCGAATTTTCAGACTCGGCTGCACGATCTCATCGCCGACATCGCCGTCAACGAGAAGCGACTATACGAGGAAGCCTCCGACGCCGCCCAACGTGCCGATATTGCCGAGGAAGTGACCCGCCTGCGGGTCCACCTGCACGGACTACGTGAACTGGTGGAACGCGAGGGGACCGTGGGCAAGCAAATCGAGTTCCTGCTGCAAGAGGTCAACCGCGAGATCAACACGATGGGCGCGAAGTCGCAGAGCGCGGCGCTCTCGCGGATAACCGTAGGACTGAAAGGCGAGGTCGAAAAGATGCGCGAGCAGGTGCAGAACGTCGAGTAGGGCGCGAAAACCCTTGATTGCAAAGGGCTTGCGGCTTTTATAGGCTTGATTATGGAGCATACGGGGGCGCCTCGCCGCGGGATAATTTTCATTCTCTCGGCCCCTTCCGGGGCTGGCAAGACCACTATCTCTCGCGCGGCGCTGAAGGCGATCGACGGCCTGCAGGCGTCTGTGTCGGTTACCACAAGAAGGCCACGCAACGGCGAGGTCGAAGGACTTGACTACCTTTTCGTGAACGATGAGGAATTCATTCGGCGCCGCGACTCTGGCGAACTGGCCGAGTGGGCCAGGGTCTTTGAGGCTTCCTACGGAACGCCGCGTACTCCGCTGGACCGCGCGATCGCGGGCGGCCACGACATCCTGCTCGACATCGATATTCAGGGCGCCCGTCAGATTAAGGCGAAGTATCCGAGCGACGCGGTCACGATTTTCGTCCTTCCGCCGAGCTTCGACGAGCTCGAAGGACGTCTGCGCAAACGCGCCACCGAGAACGAGACCGCGATCGCCGAGCGGCTGCGGCGCGCCCGAGAGGAAACGCAGGCCTATCCTGAGTACGACTACCTGATAATCAACGCCGCTCTCCAAGTTTCTCTGGCTCGACTGAAGGCCGTAGTAGAGGCCGAGCGGCTGAAAGTGGTGCGGCTTCGCGAGGACTTCGCGGCATGGAAGAGCTAGCCGTCGCCGCCACCCGCGAGCCTGCTCACGCCGAGCTTGAGGAGCTCATACGGCGGGTCCAGGCGTACAACCCGCAAGCTGACGTCCAACTGATTTGCCGCGCCTACGAGTACTCGGCGCGGATGCATGCCGAGCAGAAGCGCGAGTCGGGCGAGCCCTACGTCACCCATCCGCTCGCCGTCGCGCTCATCATCGCCCAGCTCAAGCTCGACCTGCCCTCGATCATCACCGGCCTGTTGCACGACGTGGTCGAGGACACGATGGCCTCGCTCGACGAGGTGCGCGAACTCTTCGGCAGCGAAGTCGCGACCCTGGTCGACGGCGTCACCAAGGTTTCAAAGATCACTTTTTCCAGCCGTGCCGAAAAGCAGGCCGAGAACTTCCGCAAGATGGTCATCGCGATGGCGCACGACATCCGGGTCGTGCTCATCAAGCTCGCCGACCGCCTGCACAACATGCGCACGCTCTCCCACCTGGCGCGCGACCGTCAGGAGGAAATCTCGCACGAGACCCTGGAGATCTACGCTCCGATCGCGCATCGGCTCGGTATCTACTGGCTCAAGTCGGACCTGGAGGACGCGGCCTTCCGCTACACCAACCCGACCGCCTACGCCACGCTCAAGGCCCACGTCGCGCGCACGATGGCCGAGAGCGAGGACTATATTCGCGCGGTTATTGGGATCATCACTCAGCGCCTGGAGGAGGCCGGGGTCAGGGCCGAGGTCACCGGGCGGCCCAAAAACATCTATTCGATCCATCGCAAGATGCAGGAGGAGGGGCTGCACTTCGATCAGGTCTACGACCTGGTCGCCTTCCGCATCATCGTCGCCACGCTGCGCGAGTGTTATGAGGCGCTGGGCGTCGCTCATGCCAGTTGGAAACCAATTCCCGGCCGCTTCAAGGATTACATCGCGCTGCCCAAGGTCAACATGTACCAGTCGTTGCACACCACGGTGATTGGTCCGCAGGGGCAGCGGATGGAAGTGCAGATCCGGACCGCCGAGATGCACAAGGTAGCCGAGGAAGGAATCGCCGCGCACTGGAGCTATAAGGAAGGCGGGACCAGCGAGTTGCGCGAGACCGAGCGCTTCGCATGGCTGCGCCGCCTCATCGAGTGGCAACAGAACCTGAAGGATCCGCAGGAGTTCCTTTCCACCGTCAAGGATGACCTCTTCCCCGAAGAGGTCTTTGTTTTCACGCCCAAGGGCGACGTGCTCGATTTTCCGCAGGGCGCGACGGCTATCGATTTCGCCTACCGCATCCACTCCCAGGTCGGCCAACATCTGAGCGCCGCGCGCGCCAACGGCAGGATGGTGCCGCTGCGATACCGGATGAAGTCTGGCGACACTATCGAAGTCGTCACCTCGGACCGGCAAAGTCCCGGGAAGGACTGGATGAGCTTCGCGGTCACCGCGCGCGCCAAGAGCCGCATCCGCCAATGGCTGCGCGCACAACAGGCGGAGCGCTCGATCAAGTGGGGTATCACGCTCATCGACCGCGAGCTGGAGCCGCTCGGACTGACGGTCGCGCAACTCCGTCCCGGTAAACGTTTCGAGCCGGTACTCAAGGAGTTCTCCTATCGGGATATCGACAGCCTGCTGGCCGCGGTCGGCTACGGGATCATCACTGCCGCCCAATTGCTGGCCAAGCTCCTGACGCCCGACGAACTCAAGCTCTACCGCGCCGAGAAGGCGCCAGCGCCGCCGGCGTCTTCCGACAACGGACGCCCGGCGCGCGAAACGCGCCGGCACCCGAGCGGCAACGCGGTCATCGTCTCGGGTGTGGGTGACATGCTGGTGCGGTTTGCGCGGTGCTGCAGTCCACTGCCCGGAGAGGAGATCATCGGCTTCATCACGCGTGGCCGCGGCGTCACGGTGCATCTGAAGGGATGTTCGCATGCGATGGTGAGCGATCCGCAGCGCCGCGTGCCGGTGGTATGGAAGGACGGCGAGGACACTCCGCGGCCGATTCGGCTCGAGGTCTTGAGCATCGATCAGCCCGGACTGCTGGCCGCGATGTCCAAGACCATCGCGACGGCCGGGGTTAACATCTCGACCGCCGAGGTCAAGTCAACCGGCAATGACGGGCGGGCGCTATCGGTGTTCGAGTTGAGCGTCGGCAGTGCGCGCCAGCTCAACGGGCTTATCCATCAAATCGCGGCGATCGACGGCGTGATGCGCGTGGCGCGGGTCGGGATGGGCAACAGCAACGGCCCTCGCGCCTGAACCGACTCTATTTTTCTCGCCAACCTTCTTCATTCGGAGCCACCGATGAAACATCAGATTTCGACCCCCGCGGCGCCGTCCGCGATCGGTCCGTATTCGCAGGCGATCGCTGATGGCGAATGGGTCTTCTGCTCGGGGCAAATCGGGATCGACTCGGCCAGCGGCCGGCTGGTGGAGGGCGGGATCGAGCACGAGACGCGGCGAGTGATGGAGAATCTGCGCGAGGTGTTGGGTGCTGCGGACCTGGGTTTCGAGGACATCGTGAAGACCACGATATACGTGGTCGACCTCGGCGAGTTCGACATCATAAACCGCATCTACGGCGAGCATCTGAACTCGCCCTACCCGGCGCGGGCGACGGTACAGGTGGCCGCGCTGCCGCGCGGCGCGCGAATCGAGATCGACGCGATCGCGCGCAAGCACTCGTAGAGGACCTCGCGGCGAGCCAGAATTCCGGGACGTAGATTACGCCGCGGGCGCGCTCAGCAGGATGCTTTGTTCGCGCTCCAGGATTTTGCGCACAGCCGGCCGAACAAGTATCCGCTCCTTAAACGCGGTGTAGGCGGCGAGTTCCTTCATCGGCAGATTGATTCGCAGACCCCAGCCATAAAAGACCAGCGCATAGGGATCGCAGGCCGTGTACTGCGAGCCCATGATCCAGTCCTTCTCCTTAAGCATGGTGTCGATCTCTTGAAGGTTGGCCCAGAAGTTCCTGCGTCCGGTCTCCTTGAGATTGGTATGCACGGCTGGGTCGTCGGCGAAACGCTCGGGCCGGTTGATATGAGTGAAGGACGGATGCACCGTGTTGGAAAACCAGGCCATGTTCGAGATGCACCGGGCCTCTGCCAACGGATCGGCGGGCAGCAGCTTCGCGGTGGGAAACTGCTTTGCCAGGTAAGTCAGGATCGCGGTGTTTTCGACCAATATCGCGCCATCGACGCTTAGCGCCGGCACCCTGCCGCGCGAATTGATTTTAAGATACGCCTCGCTCCGTTGCTCGGAATTGGCGAACGAGACCAGCCTGGTTTCGTATGGTGCGCCGGTCTCTTCGAGGCCGATGTGCGAGGCCATCGAGCAGGCTCCCGGAGCATAGTAGAGCGTTAGCATGATCGAGTACTCCCCTTCGAGGATCCGCGGTCATCAGCAATAATTATGGACTCAAGATGTAACCAATCGCCCCGACTTTCGTCTATGGGAATCGCGAATCGCTAAAATGATATTGTCGATCAGGTCGGCGGCCGAAGAGTGCCAACTTGGGGGAGCGGCTTCAATGCGTACGATGCGTGTTGCCGGTTACATAGGTTCAATCGCGATGACTGCGCTTTTGTTTTTGGCCTGCGCGACCGCGAAGTCGCCCGAGGCCGATCGCGCGCCTGTAGCGCAGAGCGCATCCCGTCCCGCCGGGCATATATATGTCACCGAAGAATCGCTCGACACAGCGTGCTACCGGGAAGTTGGAGAAGTCAGTTGCGTAGAGCCTTTCGGCACGGCGGCTACGGATCCCGAGAACCTCGGCATGGCGGACGAGCTGAGAAAGGCAGCGGTCGAAAAATATCCGAACCGCGTCGACGCGATCATCAACGTGCACACGGCTGATCGCAATATCGGCAGCGAAGTCCTCGTCACCGGCGAGGCGGTGCAACTCGAGCCACCGAGCAAGGTCGATTGCAAATTGCCGGACACGATTGCCGCTGCGTTTCTCAATTTCGCGACCGGCTCCAAAGCGCGCGGCATGCGCCGCGGGGAGTCCGGCGGTGCTGGCTACAACGGACCTGCAGGCACGACCAACACGGGTGCCGACGCAGAAGGAAGCGCCGGAATGGATTCAACAAGGGATATAAGGGAGGGCCTGCGCCGCGCGATGGTTGCCACGATGCCGGGTCAGACGCAGGTCAATAGCCAGTCGCTCGCGGACCAGGCCGAGTTACAGCAGGCGGAAATCAAGCATCTGCGAAAAAAGCTCGATCAGATGGTCGGCCAGCGATGCGAGGCGGCGGATGTGTCGGCTGCCGAGTGCGCCTCGATGCGGAAAGCCGCTCAGCTTCAGCAGCCGCATGAGGTGGTGGCGGTTGCGAACAAGGAAGCCGGCGATAACAGCCCGAGCGCCTTTGAGATTCAGAATTTGATTCAGGCGCAGGGCGAGCTGATAGCCAAGCTTCGCCGACAGATCGCCGACATGAACGACACCTCGCACGAAGCAGCCGGCGCGGCCCCATCGCACTAGCCCCCAGGTCGCATCGACAAGAGAACTTCAGACTGTTCAAGCGAAATTCAGAATCGACAATGCGGCAGTGTCGAGAAAAAGTCCGCCCGGATCGAGCTTGCGCGCCGAGCGCATCAGGCGCGCCGCGATCTGCCGGCGGGCCGCGCCACTTATGGAGCGGTCGCGGAGACGGGCCTTGTCGAGGTCGAGGATGATCACGGCGAAGCTTTCGCCCCGCGGAGTGACGAAGAGGTTGTCGAGGTTGAGGTCGGGATGCTGCAGGCCCTCGCGCAGCATGGTTTCGATCGCCTCGCGCGCGCGTTCAAGTACATAGGTGCGCACGCTGGGGTCGTCGTCGGTGCGCAGAAATTCCCATAGCGTCATCCCGGCCGCGGCACGCGTGATGAAAAAGCCGCGATAGAGCCCCGGCGCGACCCATCGCACTGCCGCGCCCATCGGCTCGGCCAGCGGCACGCCGCGCCGCGCGGCTTCGGCGGTGACCAACAGCTCGCTGAGCGGCCGCGGGCGCAGTCCGACATAGAGATCGTCGAGCACGAAGCGTATCGCGCCGCCGCGCCGCGAGCGGCGCACGAACAGCTCCGGCCCGCCGGGGAGTGCCAGCCTGAAGCCGCCGCCGCGATTGCCGGCGCCGGCCGCGCCCGCGGCGCCAAGCTCACGGAGCGCGATGGCCAGCGCGGCCGCATGCGGCGCCAGATCGGCGCGCAGATAAAGTTGGTAGGGTCCGGCGGAGATTCGGGAGAATTCCCGTGAGACGGCGGTGCGTGAAGCGCGATGGCTCGCGATATTCATCGCCCGGGCGCGGCGCCTCGCTGCCTCACTGCTTCACTTCACCGCCTGCGCTTCCTCGATCAGCATGATTGGGATGTCGTCCTTGATCGGATAGAGCAGATGGCAGGCCTCGCATAGGAGTCCGTCCTGCTTTTCGGTAACGCGCAGGTCGCCCTTACATTTAGGGCAGGCCAGAATGTCGAGTAGTTCCTGGCTAACCGCCATTTTCGCTCAACGCCTCCTTTGCTTGCGGGTCGGGATGGCTGCCTGAGGCGGCATGCTCGGCACTGCGTCTGGCAACGATCATATCGACGAGCCGTGTTTCGTCGTCGGGATCCATCACGACTTCGAGGCGTAAAGCGTACAGCGAATCGCGTTCGAACGGAAACCGTTCGAGCTTCACCAGATCTTTCTCAGTGGTCACGAATACCGCGCCGTCGCGCCCGGCGGCAACGATGCTGTGCCAGTCGGCCGCCGTATAAACATGATGGTCGGGGTATTCGAGGACGCCGACCAGGTCGGTCTCCAAATCATGCAGCATGCGGTAAAAGCCGCCGGCGCTGGCAAGCCCGCTGACCGCGACCACTGGCCGGCCTATGAGTGACAGCGGCCCTTCGGCCCATCGCGCGGCCCCGCCGGCGGGAGTGACCAGCGCCCGAGGCCGCAGGGCGGCGTGCAGCAGTTGCGGATGCTCCGCAGTTGAGGGTGGAATCGCCCCGGACGCACGCCGGGGCGTGGCGACGGTGCGGCCCGCGTCGATCGTGATTACCGCGTCGGCACGCCGTGCGGCGCTGAGCGGCTCGCGCATCGGGCCCGCCGGCAACAACCATCCGTTGCCCACCCCGCGTTCGGCATTCATCAACAGGAGATCAATATCGCGTGCCAGGCGGACGTGTTGAAAGGCGTCGTCGAGTACCACGGCGTCGAGCGGGCCCAGGCGCTTCTCGATAAGCTCGATACCGTCGATACGCCGGCGTGCGACCGCGATCGGCCCGGCGAACGACTTCGCCATCATCACCGCCTCGTCGCCCGCTTGGTCGGGGCCGGCGAAAAGCCGCTCGCCGTCGGACACGAGGATCGCGCGATCCGCACTCGGCGCTCGTCCCCATCCGCGGCTCACGATTGCTACCCGCAACCCGCGCATGCGCAGGCGCGAGGCGAGGAACAGCGTGAACGGCGTCTTGGCGTTGCCACCCAGTGTGAGATTGCCGACGCTCACCACCAGCGGGTGGGCACGCCGTTTCATCCTGCGCCACCAGAGCGCGCGCGCGGCCAGGGCTACCCGATATGCGCCCGCGGCGGGCACCAGTGCCGTCCATAACATCCGCTCATGGAGCGCCAAATCGCTCTGCCACAGCCTCTCCAGGCACGAACGATTCGGTGGTGCGGGCGTGGAATCGGCCATGGATCAGGCGGCGTCGATTAGCGCCCGAAGACGCATCAAGGTTGCGGCGACGCCGCCGGCCATCCGCTCCACCGCCGCGCATGCGCGGCGTCCCGCGGCCAGCCGTTCGGCCTCGTCGCCGAGAAATGCGCTCGCGGCCCGTGCGAGTTCGGCGGCGTCGCGCACCACCGCACCCGCGCGAGCCTCAATCAGCGCCGCGGCGAGCGCGCGTTGATTCTCGTGAAACGGCCCGAACAGCACCGGCACGCCGGCCGCGGCCGGCTCGGCGAGGCTCTGTCCGCCGCGCCCGGGCCTCATGCTGCCGCCGACGAAAGCGGCCGCGCCGCGTCGGTACATCGCGCGCAAATCGCCGATCGTGTCGAGCACCATCACGCGCGAGGCGCCCGCGTTGGACGCGTCCGGTGCGCTCGCCTTTGAGTACTCCAACCCGCCGGCGTGTAGGAGCCGTTCGACTTCGGCGACGCGTTCGAGATGACGCGGCGCGAGGACGAGCGCCAGTTGGGCGGAGCGGGTACGCAGCTCGCGCCACGCATCGATCGCGATTTGTTCCTCGCCCGGCGCGGTCGAGCCGGCGATCAGCACCGGGCATCCATGCGCGAAAGACTCAAGCTGCGGGCGGAGCGGCGCAGCCTTGAGGCTCTCGAGATCGAACTTGGTGTTACCGGTCACGATGACGCGGCTCGGCGCCGCACCGAGCGCAATGAAACGGCGCGAGTCGTCTTCGGTTTGCGTGAGAACGAGATCGGCCGAGGCGAGCGCCTCGCCCAGCAGTGGGCGAACGTACCGATATCGGGCAAGAGCGCGTTCGGAGATGCGGCCGTTGACGATCGCAACTCGCGCGCCGGCGCGATGCGATTCGATGAAGTAGTTCGGCCACAGCTCGGTCTCCGCGATCAACACCAGGGTGGGACGGACCGCGTCCAGGAAAGACCGCAACGCGCGGCGGTAATCGAGCGGCGCGAGCAGATGCGCCTGCGCGCCGGGAAGCGCGCGCCGCGAGGCTTCGAGCCCCGCGGCGGTCATCGTGGTGACAACCAGCGTGGCGCCCGGCCGCTCGCGAACGAGTGCCGTTACGACGGCGCGGAGCGCTCCCACTTCGCCCACCGATGCCGCATGCGCCCAGATGCGCGGGCCGGCGGATGGCGACGCGCCGTCGTTGGCCCACAAAAGGCCCATCCGTGCGCGCCGCGTTGGGGCGTCGAGCGCGCCCCCGGTCAGCGCGAGTGCGACCGGCAATGCCGGGTACCAGAGCGCGTTGTACAAGTGACGCAGCATCCCAATTCTACCGAATTACAGACACTTATAGACACCCTGAGAAACCTCGCTCGAAGCGAAAAACCCTTTGAATGTGTGCCTAAATCGCAGTTTTAGCCCATCTTCGTTGATCTTCGAGCCCAAGGCCTCGGGATACCCCGACGCACCACCCGAAGAGCGTCGCAGCATCGTCTCTCAGTCACCAAGTCACTCTGCCTTAGTCGCCCAGGCTGGCCGATTTCCGAATCTGGCACGCCCGGAAGCGAAAAGCGATTGTCCTCTTCTGGGGCTCGCAGGCTATTTCGTGTTAGATTGTTAAAAGTTGATAAAAGCTCTATTGACAAGTGTAACAAGTAGAAGACATTATTTAGAGTAATTAACGGTAGTTAATAGAGGCATAAGCGCATGAAGGAAATTGTCACGCTGAAGACAAGTGACGGCTGCAGACTACGCATCGTCTTGGACAATAGAGGCTCCGGATTGGACGATATTATGCGTCGATGGAGGTTCGAAAATCCCTACTGGCGATGCATCGAGAGCGGAGAGCTAGGAGAGCAATCAGGCTCTGCGGCCTATGAATGTTGTCGGGGCCATTCCCACAGAGCTTTCCGAGACAAACCGCCATCTCAGGGGTGACGGACGCCCTTCCAACCATCACGTCGTTTCGTGATCCGAGGCTTCTGGGGCCACCGGGTTACCCGGTTGTCCTTGCAGAGCCCGATTGTTCTGCTAGCTCTCCTTATCGATGCAATCGCCAGTAGGGGTCTTCGCCTATTAGCTAACTTTGCCGCATGGATGCACCTCTCGTCACCAAAAGCGACTGCCGCCGCAGCTTGGCCCTTTCGATGTCGAAAGAAGGCCGTTACGTCACCTATTTTAACCACAACGTACTTTAATTAAGTCTAGACAAAATTCAGCAAATAATATAGCTTCAACGGTGCCCAAAATGGGCGATAAATAAGGAGATATGAAGATGGAAGCAGTGACGAAGATGTTCATTCGCGCGCGTGAGTCAGTGGTCCGCAGCACCCGTGGCCAGACCATGACGGAATATGCCCTCATTCTGGCGGCCATCGCGGTCGTGGTTTACGGCACCTACCGTGCGCTGGGCAACAACATCGGTACGCTCGCCAGTGGCGTCGATTCCGCTCTGACCAACGCGTAAGACGTCTCATCCTTCTTGGACCTGCGGCAAAAGCAGGTTCAAAAGCCCCCGGAGCCGCCTCCGGGGGTTTTTCTTTTTCTCCGCTGTCAAACTCAGCGAGATCGCGAACACCCAGCAACGTCCATAGTCCCTCAGGCCGTGCTCTCATGCAGTTGCGCTGTTTCTAGATAGTCGGTGCCACTTCCCTCGCATCCGAATCGCGCGGTCCACCTCGTCGCATCGTCGCCAGGTTTGGGAGCCGCCGGTTGGCCGACTCCGGGCCACTCCGGACCAGCGCCGCCGCTCGCGTGTTCCGCTGAGAACCGACCGCGCGCTTTGTTCCCACGGATACCCTTCCCTCGGACAGTCGAAGCGCTAGATAATCATCGTGCTGAGCGTGCTCGAGAGACTGGTCGCGCCGGGCGCAGGGATAGAGATTCCCCCCCTTTCCATCCCCGTGCCGCTACCTCCCGCATCCGACTGGCGCATCCGACTGACCCAACGAGCACCGCTTAGCCCACACGCTTGCGGCTGCGCTGCGCAGCGGACGTCCCATCTAAAAAGGGGAATACGGCATGATTCAAGTTCTAACGGTAAAGGAAGTCTGTGGGCTGCTGCGGGTCCACCCATCCACGCTTTATAAACTTATCAGGGCAGGCAGGCTTCCGAGCTTTCGCGTCGGAAGCGATTGGAGATTCCAACAAGACCTAATAGAGCGCTGGATGGCTGAAGGGTCGAACGACGTCGGCCACTGAGAAAGGGCGTCGAGCCGCGCGCTGCTTGATCTAACCATGCGCCGATACCTCGCCGTTGTCCCTAAAGCGGAAGGCTGGGCCCTAGACGGCTCCAGCCTTCCTAAGTCTCTGGCCGCGCGTTAGGACAAAGGCCTTCGTCCCCTGCGCGACCAGTCTCTCGAACACTATCAATCTAACGCTTTACTCACTCAGAGGAAGGCGTCCGTGGGAACAAAGCGCCCGGTCGGTTCTCAGCGGAACCCGTTGTAGCGCAATGCGCGCTGCCCCGGAGTGCCCTCCGGCGGGCCTTTTCCCTGGACAGCCGCGTCATCCCACATTTGACTTAGCTGCGCATCATGATAGTTGAGGATCGAGGATCCAGGGTGAGCGATATGTCTTCGACGGTCTGGGCTGTTCCTGCAGCGAATATATGGGGTCGCGAAGCAGACATTTTCCATTTTCTGAAAGATGCACGGTGCTCCGTGCGAGTCGTAGAGGTCAGGTTGTTCAAGAAAGGCCGTCTATTCGACCGAGCGCCTATGGACAGGAGACGATGGGAACCGGGCGGTGACCTGCCGACGACTGCCCACGAGATCTCGAAGTACATTGCCGATAGTGGGTCCGCGGAAGCCACTATTGTGGCGTCAGACGAAGTCTGAGCGCTCTCGGTCTGCAATCTGAAAACCGAGCGCGGAGCAACCCGGCTCTGCGCTCGACGCCACGCCACTTTCTCGCATTCGATTCGCGCGGTCGCTTCGTCGCATCGTCGTTCGGTTTTGCGTCTCAGGCGCTTCGTCTTGCGTTTTCATGGACCGATAGTGCGGATGCGTCTTTTCGTGGTAGTCGCCGCACGGGCGGCAGAAGAAGAACAGAATTTTCTGCGCGTACTTAGCCATGAATTAATTACCTATTGGGGATGCGCTAAGACAAGAACAACAACACTGTCGTTGTCGCGAGGCGCGGGCTGGCCTATCGGTTTTATATCCCAGACTTTATCGCCCGCATCGATTGGCAACTTGGTCAATGCGGCGCGAAGCGCCTCCGCCGCTTCCCGAGTGCGTCAGACGCTTTAGGGCTGACAGCTATCGAAACGCCGAATCCGCCGCAATTTATAGGAATTGCAGAGGGCGCATCCCATCCAGCTTCGCGCATAACAAATGGCAGCAGTATGACTACTCCCATCGCCTCTTCGTTAAATGGCGGTATCCTGTACAGCGAACAAAATCGAGTTTCTACTTTTTGGCCCGTAAACCGTTTGATCCGCGCTTCGAGTTTCTCGCGACGCGCGCCGTACAATAATGCTCCCCTAGGGCCCATTTCTGAGCGCATCTGGTCGACCACATTGTCGACCCGAATTCCCCACACCGTTTCTAGCGTCACGCCTACGACGACCATCGCGGCAGCGGTGACGATCATACGGTGCTTACATCGAATGTGGTTATCAAACCAAAACAAATATTTCGCTGGCGGACTCCACGGTGACCAATCGTGCGGGAATTCGGACCATATCGCCAAGAAGAATTCGGCTACTAAGAATATTATCAGTATGAAGTTGCCCAAGTCTCGCCAGAATCGAGCCGCACTGAGTGTGTCTTCAAGGGATAATGGGTTCACTGAATGTGTTTGGACGGCGGACGATTACAAAACCGCCTGCTTGGTTGCGGATTGCATTGGCATCGCCATCCTTTTCTTACTTGTGATTGCGATGGCGATATTTGTGTACTTCACCGGCTGTCCGGCACTTTGGCTACCCCAACGGAGCACCCGTCTACCACGTGCAGCAAAAATCCAACAAGTAAATAGGTTATTGCCGATATCGAAGTGACGCAGCATCCCATAGCCGCGGAGTCGACGCGAGGGTTACCGGCGTCGCGCCGAAAGGGCGCGGCCGTGGCCCGTCGCTCCGGCGAATCCTATGCCATCATCTCAAGCGCGATCACGGCGACCCGCGCTGCCGCTCCTGGCTCGCCAAGGCGCGCGCGCAACGCCAGTAGCGCGTCGCGCGTTTCGGTGCGTAGCGGCTCGACCATCAGGTTTTCGGCCGCGCGCACCAGGTTGCGCACGTTGACCTGGCCCTGGATAAGCTCCGGCACGACTTCGCGCCCGGCGAGGATATTCGGCATTGCGATGAAATCGACTCCGCGCACCAGTATCCGCGCCAACGCGTACGTCACCGGCGACATCTTGTACGCGACCACCATCGGGCAGCCTAACAGCGCGGTCTCGAGCGTCGCCGTGCCGGAGGCCGCGAGCGCAAGTTCGCTTGCCGCAACGATGTTGTAGGTATCGCCCTCGATCACGCGGATGCCGTCGAGGTTGACGCGGCCCTCCTCGCGCAGTTGCGCGAGCGTGAGCGTAGGCGCAAGTGCGATCACCGCGGTGAGGCCGTGGTCGGCCTCGAGCACGCGCGCCGCTTCGACCATCGGGCGCAACAGATAGCGCACCTCGCCGCGCCGGCTGCCCGGGAGCAGCGTGAGCAGCCGTGCGTGGGCGGGCAGCCCGTGACGTTTGAGCGTGGCCGCGCGATCCTGGGCGGGAGCGACGCGGTCGAGCAGTGGGTGGCCGACGAAGGTGACGCGCGGGCCGGCGGCCGCGTAGATCTCGGCCTCGAACGGCAGCACCACGGCGAGCCGATCGGTGCGCTTGATGATGCGAGCCACGCGGCCGCTCCGCCAGGCCCAGACCTGCGGCGTGATGTAGTAGAGCACGGGGACGCCGGCGCGCTTGGCGGCGCCGGCGAGCGACATGTTGAACTCGGCGAAGTCGATAAGGATGACGAGGTCGGGGCGCTCGCTACGCAGCATCGCCTTGAGCTCGCGCAGTACGCCGAGGGTTTTCCTTATGGTGGAAGCCAGTTCGGCGAGGCCGAGGCCGGCGATGTCCTCGGTGCGGGTGAGCGCGCGCACGCCCGCCGCGCGCATTTGCTCACCGGCGATGCCGTACAGATCGCATCCGGGGTCGCCAGCGAGAATCTGCGCGGCGAGGTCAGCGCCGTGAAGATCGCCCGAGGCCTCGCCGGCGACGATCATCACGCGCCGGCGGCGAGCTGTCGGGGCGGCAGCCGGTGATTGTTCTCGTGCAGTCGCGCTCATCGGGAGAATTGTGCTGGAAAACCCGCTCCTGCGCCACAAGGATCGCCAACCAGGCGGAATTGGCGATGGCCGGCGGCGAGGATTCGCATGCCCCGGCGGTGGAGCGACTGTGGCTTGCAGTTAGGACGCAAACAAAGTAGGTTTCGCGCGAGATTTAGGCTGGGGCGGACGCGCCTTGCGCGAGCGTCCCGGACAGCGGGAGACAAGCGGTGGTGAAGATCGAAAACGTTCTCTTCGCGACGGATTTCTCCGAGGATTCTGGCTACGCGCTGACGTACGCGCGCACGCTCGCCGAGCTGTGCAACACCAGGCTCCACATCCTTCACGTAATCGAGAATCCGCTCGAGCATCTCTATGGCGTGCCGCACGGCGAATATCCCGCGCTCCAGGCGAACGCGGTCAAGAAAGTTCATGAATTGATCCACCGCTTCGACGACGTGTTGGCCGGCTTTACCAACTACGAGCTCTCCACCAAGGAGGGCGAGGCGTCGCTGGAAATTCTCAAGACGGCCGAGGAGAAGCACTGCGGCGTGATCGTGATGGGCACGCATGGCGGCGGCGCGCTGCGCAACCTGCTCCTCGGCGGCACGGTGGATAAAGTGCTGCGCAGTGCGAATGTTCCGGTGATGGTCGTTCGTCATCCGAGCCGCCATCTGCCCAAGCACAGCTGACGCGCTGGGTCGGCTTCAGCCAAGCACTCGATTAATATCCGCCACCACAGCCGAGGCCTTCACCTCCAACGGCTGGTACTGGCGCACCTGATGGCCGTCGGGGCCGAGCAGATAGCTCGCCGCCGCGTGATTCACGGTGCCGTCGGGATTGCGCATCCGCCTCAAGTGATAAATTGCCAGCACGCGATCGATTTGCGCCGGAGTTCCGGTCAGAAAAAGCCATCCGGCCGCGTCGGCGCCGCTCTCTCGCGCGTACTTTTCGAGTTCGGCCGGCCGGTCATGCTCGGGGTCGATCGTTATTGAAACGAAGGTCACCTGGCTGCCCAGCTTGTGCCCCAGTAGTTTTGCCACCACAGCCATCCGCGAGGTCATCAGCGGACATGGCCCCGGGCAGGTGCTGTAAATGAAATCGATCAAGACCGGGTGGCCCTTGAGCGAGGCGAGACTGACATCGTGGCCGTGCTGGTCGACGAGCGTGATCGCCGGCAGGCAATCGCTGGTATTGGCGGCGGCGTACGAGCCGGGTTCGACCACGTTGGAAGGGTGGGGCGAACAGCCCGCGAGTGCGAGCATGGTCGCCAACCCCGCGGCAATCGTCAGCATCGCCATCGTGGATCGAACGTTCAGGCCGGAACGGAATGCGAAAGTAGTCATAAGACAATGCTTGAGCTTGAGCGGCGGCGGGTCAACCGGTTGCGCCCGTCTCGGTGCGCATCGCGTCGCGGATACGCTCACTGACTTCCATCACGCGCAGACCGTCGAGCGCGGTGACCGCCGGCGCGCGGCGGGTGCGCACGGAATCGGCGAAGGCGGCGATCTCGTCGGCCAGCGGATCGCCCTCGCCGAGATCGATCTGCTGAGCGGAAATTTCCGGATAAATCCCGCCGGGCGGCGGCGGCGATTTGCGGTAGACCTGGATGCGGCGCGCCTCGTAATCGACCGAGAGATAGGCGTCGGGCTGAAAGATCCGGATTTTGCGCTCGCGGCGCGGCGCCACGCGGCTGGTATTGAGATTGGCTATCAGCCCGTCGCTGAAACGCAGCCGCGCATTGGCGACGTCGACTTGGTCGGTCAGCACGGCGACGCCAATTGCCTCGACCGCCGCGACCTGCGCCACAGTCAGCGTCAGGATGACGTCGAGGTCGTGCACCATCAGGTCGAGGATCACGTCGACGTCCGTGCCACGCTCGGTGAACGGCGCGACGCGCAGACATTCGATAAAGCGCGGCCCACGAACCATCGGGCGCAACTCGACGATCGCGGGGTTGAAGCGCTCGAGATGGCCTATCTGCAGAATGCGACCGCGATGCTCGGCCAGTGCCGCCAGCTCGCGTGCCTCGCGCACACTCGCCGCCATCGGTTTTTCGAGCAGCACGTCGATGCCGTTGGCGAGTAGCCAGGATGCGATCTCGTGATGGAGGCTCCCGGGCGCGGCGACGCTGGCGGCCTCAACTTTGCCCTTGAGCTCGCGGTAGTCCGCCAGCGCGGCGGCGCCGTGGCGCTGGCCGATTTCGCGCGCGCGCGCTGGATCGACGTCGACGACCTGGGTCAGTTTCGTGCCGGCGAGCGCTGCATACTTGAGCGCATGGAGCGCGCCAAGCCGTCCCGCGCCGACGACTGCCACGCGCATTTCATCCACTGCTCCGCTCTCCGCCCGGTTTTCCGCCGTCGCCCCACACCGTAACTCCGGCGCTGTCGGCGGCGGCCAGCGTGCGCGCGCGTTCGAGAATCAGCGCTTGCCCGGCCTCGACCCCGATCATCGCGGCGCCGATCTCGCTCAGCAGTTCGATCGTCGCGGGGCCGATCGCGGGGCGGTCGAAGCGCAGGTCCTGGCCCGGTTTGGCCACCTTGGCGACGACCAGACCGCGGCCACACAGCGCCGCCGCTCGGCGCAGCGCGGCGTCGGTGCCTTCGACCGCCTCGATCGCGCCGACCACGCCGTCGCGGACCGCGGCGGCCTGGCCGACGTCGAAGCTGCCGAGCGCGCGCATCGCGCCAAAGGCGAGGCGCAAATCCTTGAGCTGCACCGCGCTGGGCTCGGGCCCGGCCATCCGGCCGCGTGCCGCAAGCGCGTCGTCGAGCATGGGCACCGGATCGATCATCGCGATCCCGTCAGACTCTATTTCGGCCGCGATCGCGCGCAGTAAGGCGTCATCGCTGAAACGGCCCACGCGCGAAAGCATCGCGATCGCCCGCGCGTCCGGCGCGAACGATTCACCCAGGCGCGCGCGTGCAATCCCGCCCGCCATCGCGGCCTCGGTGACGCCGGCGCGCTTGAACGCGTCGATCATGGTCTGCAGCTCGCCCACGCGAATCCAGGTTAGCTCTTCGCACATCGCGGCCAGCCGCTCGTCAGTCTCGCCGCGATGGGCGACGGCGACCACGGCGTAGCCGCGCCGGCGCGCCGCGGTTGCGACCTCGAGCGGGAAGACGCCGTTGCCAGCGATGAGGCCGAGCTTATTCACGGTCGCGGCTCACCACGCCGCGCTCGGAGGCGCGGATGAACTCGACCAGCCGGTTAACCTCGGGCATCGCGCCATACTCGTCGAGCACCCGCTTGAGCGCGTCTTCGCGCAGCAGTTTGGAATAGAAGAGCGTGCGGAAAGATGCACGCAGGGCAGCGATGACCTCCGGGCTAAAGCCGCGGCGCTCCAGGCCGACGGCGTTGATTCCGACCATGCGGGCGCGGTCGCCTGCGACCATCGCGTAGGGCGGCACGTCCTGCGCGACCTTGGAACCGGCGGCGAGCATCGCGTGCGCGCCGACCCGGCTGAACTGATGGATGCCGCACATTCCGGCCGTGACCACCCATTCGTCGAGCACACAGTGGCCGGCGATTTCGGTGGAGTTGGCCAGGATGGAATGGTCGCCAATCAGGCAGTCGTGGGCGACATGCACGTAGTTCATCACCAGCACGTGGTTGCCGATACGCGTGAGCATCCCGCCGCCCTCGGTGCCGCGATGGATAGTGGTGAACTCGCGGATGCGGTTGTCGTCGCCGATTTCCAGGCGCGAGGGCTCGTCGTGATACTTGAGATCCTGCGGGGCGGCGCCGATCGAGGAGAACTGGAAGATCCGGTTGCGCGCGCCGATCGTGGTGTGGCCTTCGATTACCGCGTAGGGGCCGATCCTGGTCACGGCGCCAATCCGCACCTCGGGGCCGATGACCGTTCCCGGGCCGACCTCCACGCTGGAGTCGAGTTCGGCGCGCCGGTCGATGACGGCGCTTGGATGGATGCGCCCGGCTATGGCGCTGACCCCGCGACTTCCATCGCTGACAACTCGGCTTCGGCCACTAGTTCGCCGTCCACCCGCGCCTCGGCCTGCATCTTCCATAGCGGGCGCCGATGCTTGAGCAGCCGCACTTCCATCCGCAACTGATCGCCAGGCACCACCGGACGGCGCAGGCGCAAGTGGTCGATACCGGTCAGCATGAACAGCGCGGCCGGGCGCCCGGCGTCCGGCGCCGTCTCGTTCACCTCATTGCAGCTCATCATGCCAAGCGCGAGCAGCGCGCCCGATTGCGCCATCGCTTCGACCACCAGCACACCCGGCATCACCGGGCGTCCGGGAAAGTGGCCGTTGAAGAACGGTTCGTCGATACTCACGTTTTTGAGCGTCAGCACCCGGTTATCGCCGAGTTCCAGCACCCGGTCGACCATCAGGAACGGGTAGCGATGCGGCAGCCGGCGCAGCAGGCCGGCCAGGTCGGGCGCGGTCGAATCGCCGCTCACGGAGCGCCTGCTACCTCGAGATGCTCGAGTGTTTGCGAATCGAGCTGCCGGTGCCGCTCGGCTCCGGAGCGCCTGCCGGCGCTGGGGCCATCTCGCCGCCGGACGACGCGGCCTGCGGTCCCGCGCCGCTCCATCGCGGGTCGGGCGCGAGCGAGCCCGCCTTGACGTTCATCGAGTCGTAGGAGCGGATGACTTCATCTGTGATATCGGCCGAGGGAACGCCCCATAGCAATCCGCCTTTCTCCATCACCACGGTATAGCCGGCTTTCTGCCCCAGCTGATGGACCACCGTGGCGAGATCGCGCACGATGGCGGCGGTGGCCTCGTTGTCTTTTTGATGGAGCTCGTCGCGCTCGTTCTTCACGTCGTCCTGGAACGTGCGCATTCTTTTGGCCAGATCATCCTCGAGGTTCTGACGCTGGTCGGGCGGCATCAGCATGCCTTTTTTGTCGATTTCGTCCTTGAGCCCTTGGGCCTCGGATTGCTCGCGCTGGAGGCGGGCCTGCGCCCGTTCCGCCTGGACGCGGATGTTGGATCGGGCGCGTTTGCCGTTGTTACATTCGTTGAGCGCGCGCTGGACGTCGACGTAAGCGATCTTGACGTCGGCGCGCGCGGGAATCGCGGTAGTCATCAACAGGAGCACCGCTCCGCAAATCAGACCTTGCCTCATCGAACTGACGATCCTCCCCTGAAAACTGGCCGTGTCCGAAAACCGGCCGTGTCTGACAGGCAAACCCGCGCCGCGCGAAATGCCCTCACCGGCGGCGCATCAAACGTTTCAGCCGACATTTAAGCTTATCCGCAGCGTCTTGCGCTAGAGCGGTGTCCGTGGGCTAGAGCGGGGCCCCTGCACCAAAGTCGAAGACTGTGTGCTGATCGTTGGGCCGCCGGTTGATCGGTTTGGCGATGTCGACATTGATCGGACCAAAGGGAGACTTCCAGAACAGGCCGACCCCCCAGGCATACTGCAAACCGCTGAACGTGATCGACTCGCGGGCCAAGAACGAATTACCCGCATCGAAGAAAACGTTGCCGCGCAATCCGAGCGCGTCGAGTATGGGAAATCCGATCTGTTGGCTAAACAGCAACTCCTTGCTGCCGCCCACCTGCTCCACTCCGAACGGTTGCCCGAACTGATTGAACAGGGTGACCTGCGGGCCCAGCGAATAGATTTCATAGCCGCGCACCTGGCCCTGACCGTTGAGTCCGCCCGGAAAAAAGCGCTCGTACAGCGGCAGGTTGCCGCCATTGCCGGTTTCCAGCGCGGTACCATAGCCGAGCGTGAACGAGGGCGAGTAAACCCATTCGCCAAACCTCGGATTCTTGATGAACGGAAAGAACCAGTGGCCGTGCAGGACGCCCTTGATGAACGGTGTGCCGCCCAGCCCGGCGAGCTCCAGGTCGAGGCTCTGGACCGAACCGCTGCGCGGGTCCCGCGGGTCGTCGACCGTGAAGCGGCGGATCGAGGGCAGGAACTCCGAGACTCGGCTGGTGCCCTTGGCGTTCTGAATGTCGAAGGTGGTGAACGGCGAGAGGTTGCTGATGCCTACGCTTTCGAACTGGTAGCCGAGGCCGGCCGTGATGTGCTCGAGCGAGAACGGTCCGAGCTTGCGCAGCCCCAGGTCGGCCAGCGGATAGCCGCTGTTGAGCAGGAAGCCGATCTCGCTCTGATTGAAACTGAAGAGGTAGAGCTGATTGTCGAAGCCTTGCAGACTGACCGCGAGCGGCATGTCGAGGAACCACGGCTCGGTGTAGCTGACGCTCAGGTTTTCAAACAGGAAGCCGATCTCGGCGCTGAAGGATGCCGACTCTCCGCCGCCGAAGAGGTTGGTGTTTTGCAGCAGAAAGGTGCCGAACAGCGAGGAAGCGCTGTCGTAGCCGCCGCCGACCTGGAAGGAGGCGGTGTTGCCCTCCTGCACGTTAACGTCGAGATTTATCTTGTCGGGCTGGCGCGCCGGCTCGGTTGACAGGCGCACGCTCTGGAAATAGCCGAGCGAGTCCAGGCGCTGCTTGGAGATCTGGATCTTCGACGCCGAATAGGGCTCCTGTTCCTGCACCTTGATCTCGCGCCGGATCACCTTGTCCGAGGTCTTGGTGTTGCCGGAAATCTTGATGCGATCGATCAGGACCTCGTTGCCCGGGGTGATCGCGTACGTGACGTCGACCCGATGCCCCAGGGGGTCGACCTGGGTGCGCGGATCGACGTTGACGAACGCGTAGCCGCGGTCGGAATAGAAGTCCGAGAGCGTCAGCACGTCGTGCTCCATGTCGGCGCCGCTGAAGACCTTGTGGGGCTTGAGCGTGAGCTTGGAAGTCAGGTCGCTCTTGGGAAACTTCAGGTCGCCGCCCACGCCGACCTTGCCAACCGTGAAGACCGAGCCTTCATCGATCGTCACCGTGACGATGATCGAATTGCCGTGGCGGCTAATCGCAGGGTCGCCGATATGCACCTGCAAGTAGCCGTGGTTGTAGTAGAATGCGGTCATGCGGTCGACGTCATCCTGCAGCTTGCCGCGGTCGAGTGTGCCGGTGTTGAAGAAGCGGCTCAGAATATTATGCTTGCGCGTCTCCATCAGCCCTCTCAGCCGGCTGTCCGAGAAGGTCTTGTTGCCGACGAACTTGATCGCGCTGACCTCGACCAGCGGCCCCTCACTCACGTGGAACACGCCGACCGCGGTGTTATTGGCCCCGGGCACGGTGCGAAAGGTGATGTCGGCGTCGAGATAGCCTTTGCTCTGGTAAACGCTGCGCAAGGCCTGGATGCTCGATTGCACGAGCTGCGGATCCTCGATCACGCCCGAATGCAGTTTGATTGCGCCCACCACCTCATCGGCGGTGGGTTTTATCTCGCTCATGCCTTCGGTGCGGACGTCGGTTATCAGCGGCCGTTCCTTGACATGGTAGGTGAGAATGGCCTGGCCGCCCTGCCGCTCGACGGAGGCGTGGACGTCGGTGAAAAAACCCATCCGATAGACGGCTTTGACGTCCTGATCGACGACCGCGTCGTTGAGCGGCTGGCCGGGCTGGGCGGTGAGATGAATCCGGATCGCGTCCTCTTCGACGCGCTGATTACCGACGATACGGACGCGCGAGATTGTCGGCTGCGGTTGCGCAGCGGTACGCTGTGCCGCAAGCATCAGCGCCAGAAATAAAAACACCGCATGGACCAGGCGCTGGCCTGGGCGGCATCGCTTGCGCAAATCCACCAATCACCTTCCCATCTGTGCGAAACGCGACCAAAGTTAACCAATCATTGCTGTGAAGTAAACCAAACGCCGGCCAAAGTGTTTCTAACTGTGCACCGGGCACCGGCGCCTATTCGCGCCGCGGACGGCTGCGGACTGACGCTGATTATCGGGTTAGCCGCGTTCTTCGATCAGATGACCCTCGCGCATCCGCAGCGCACGGCCCATCGAACGCGTCAGCGATTCGTTGTGAGTCGCGATCACCAGCGTGATGCCGAGTTGGCGATTGAGCAGATGGAAGAGCTGATGCACCTCGTCGGCGGTTTGCGGATCGAGATTGCCCGTCGGCTCATCGGCCAGCACCAGCCGCGGATGCAGCACCACCGCGCGCGCCACCGCTACGCGTTGCTGCTCGCCGCCGGAAAGCTCGGACGGCCGCCGCCGTAGCTTGTCGGCGAGTCCCACCAGCTCCAGCACTTCGGCCGCGCGCCGCGCGGCCTCCTGCTCCGTCTTGCGCGCGATCAGCGCCGGCATCATCACGTTCTCAAGCGCGGTGAAGTCGGCAAGCAGGTAGTGGAACTGGAAGACGAAGCCGAGCTTGAGGTTGCGAAACTCCGCCAGCGCGCGCTCACCGAGCGCGAACAGGTCCTGGCCCTCGAAGTAGACCTTGCCCGCGGTCGGCGTCTCGAGGCTTCCCAGCACGTGGAGCAGAGTCGATTTGCCTGTCCCCGACTGGCCCACGATGGCTATTTCTTCGCCGGTCCTGACCTCCAGCTCGAGCGCGCGCAGCACGCGGACTTCGAGGCCGGCGTCGAAGAAGCTTTTGTCCAGCCCTTCGGCCTTGAGCAGCAACTCGGCGCCGCCGGAGGCGGCAGCCGCGGCCGCGGCGAGGGGCGTGGACGATTCGCCGCGCTCATTCATAGCGGATGATCTCGACCGGCGAGAGCGTTCGCGCCTTGAATGCCGGGTAGAGCGACGCGCCCAGGCACAGGACCACGGCGGTCGCAGCCACGGCGAGGAAGTTTACCGGGTACAGCCGCACCGGCACTGCGCTTACCATGAACATATCGGGCGGCAGATGGATCAGATGGTACTTGCCGATGAGGAACGAGGTGAGGAAGCCGCCCAACACGCCGATGGCGGTTCCGCCGACACCCAACGCGGCGCCCTCGCAAAGAAAAATGGTCGCCACCGAGCCGGCCCGCGCCCCCATCGCGCGCAAAATCGCGATCTCCTTGCGCCGCTCCATCACCACCATCACCAGCGTAGCCACGATATTGAACGCCGCCACCAGCACGATCAGCATCAACACCAGGAAGTAGGTGAACTTCTCCAGCTTGAGCGCCGAGAACAGCGCCGAGTTGGCCTGCGTCCAGTCAGTCACGGTGAAGCCGCTGCCCGCGAGGCTCGCAATGCGGGCTCCGATCGCCGGCGCCTCGAACAGGTTGCGCACCCGCACCTCCAGGCCGCCTTCGAGCTGCGGGTCGTCGGCCAGCAGGGCGCGGGCGTTCTTGAGCGAAACGAAGATCAGTGACGAGTCGAACTGGTACATTCCCGAATGAAACATTCCGCCGACGACGAAGCGCCGCAGCCGTGGAGCGCCGATTCCGCCGCCGAGGCTCGCGGGTGAAATAAGTACGATCGGGTTGCCCACGCGAATCCCCAGTTCGAGTGCGAGCGAGTCGCCGATGATCGCGCCGGGAAGCTGCACGCTGCGCTTGGAGCCGTTGTCGGCGACGGTGGCGGGGAAGGTCCGATCCAGCGCGTCGAGGCTGCCGACCTTCAGGGTCTCCTTGAGCTCGGTCAGCACCGGGTTGTTAGCCGCGATCACGCCGCGGAGCATTCCTCCGGCAACGTAAGCCGGTACTCCGGCGGCGTTGGTGGAAACCGCCATCACCTGCGAGGAAACATAGGGCGCGGCCGCTTCGACGCCGGGGAGCGCCGTGATTCGCCCAAGCAGCGGCGCCGGATCGAAAGCCGCGGCGTTGGAGCTTTGCAGCGTTACGTGCGGGTTGAAGGCGAGCAGGCGCTCGCGCAAGTCCTCCTGGAAGCCGCTCATGACCGACAGCACCACGGTCAGCGCGAAAGTGCCCAGCGCCACGCCGGCCAGCGAAATGATCGCGATCAGCGAGACGAAGCGCTCGCGCCGGCGCGCGCGCAGGTAGCGCATACCTATCAGGTATTCGAAACGCACCGCTGGCCGTGGGCGAGGAAGTTCACGCGATGCGGTCGGCAGGGCACGGCCCGCGCGACGGAAATCGGGAGCGTGGAGGTGATAGTCGTGCCAAAGACAATCATACCGGAAGTCGCGCAAATAAAGGTCGTGAAAGGATGATCATGCAAATCGGTCAAGAATGCCTTTTTCCAATAGTCTTTGAGGCGCAACCGGATTGCAAACAGCGGCCTAGTTGCGGTGCCATGGTCCGACGGCTATAAAGGCCGGGAGTCTTCGCAGAGGGGAATTCCAATGAAGTGCTGGTTGTTGGGGGCACTAGCCCTTGCAGCCTGGACCTGTGTGCTGTGCGCGCACGTCCGGGCCGAGGATCCGCCACCGCCGCAAGACCAGAATCTCATAACGATGAATTTTCAGGACGTGGACATCGCGGTCCTGGCCAAGTTCATCAGTGAGATCACGGGCAAGAATTTCGTCGTCGACGAAAGCGTACGCGGCAAAGTCAGTATCATTTCGCCAACCAAGGTCACGCCCGCCCAGGCGTTCTCGATCTTCCAGTCGGTGCTCCAGGTCAAAGGCTTCACCACGGTGCAGGCCGGGCCGGTGATAAAGATTGTGCCCGCGCGCCAGGTCCGCGAATCGGCCGCGCTCACCACTTCGCAGCAACCCGGCGAAGATCGGGGCGATTCGTACGTTACCCGGATGGTCAGGCTCAAGAACATCGATGCCGCGTCGCTGGTCAGCGTGGTCCAGCCGATGATCTCGCATGACGGCCTGGTCGCCGCATTTCCCGAGGACAACACCCTCATCCTTACCGACAACGCCTACAACATCGACCGCCTGCTCAGGATCATCGGCAGCCTCGACATCCAGGGCACCCGCCAGAACATCGAAGTCATTCCACTGCAGCTTGCATTCGCCGACGACCTGGCCTCGCAGATCGAAAAGATCATGAATGGCGAAGGCGGTCCCGAATCCACCGCCGGACGTTTCCCGCGGCCCGGCATGGGCGTAGTGGCGCCTTCAGCGCAGGGGCCGAGCGGCGGTTTCAAGGTGGTGCCGGACGAGCGCACTAACTCCCTGATCGTGCTGGCCGGGCCGCTGCAGATGCGCACTATCAAGGACTTGATCGTCAAGCTCGACGTTCATCCGCCCAACGAGAACTCGCGCATCCACGTGTACCGGCTGAAGAACGCGTCGGCGGGTGAGATAGTGCAGGTGCTCAACGGGCTGTTGGGCGGCGGCGGTGCGCCGTCGACGCTGTCGCCGGTAACCGGGCGCAACTCGCTCGGCCGCGGCGGCTCGGGCGGCATCGGGGGCGGTGGGTCGCTCAACTCCGGCTTCGGGGGCGGAATGGGTGGCGGCTTCGGCGGCTCAGGCGGCTTCGGCGGCTCCAGCGGCTTCGGCGGCTCCAGCGGCGCGGCGTTTGGCGGTTCCAACTCCAGCTTCGGCGGTGGCGGGGGGGGAATAGGATCGCTAGGCAGCCGCAGCGGCGGTGCGAGCGCCGCAGGAACAATCAACGCGAGCAGCGGCGGCGGAAGCTCCAAATCGCCTGATTTCGAAAACCCGGTCAACGTAACCGGCGATCCCGCCACCAACTCACTCATCATCAGCGCGTCACCGCAGGACTACCAGACGCTGCGCCGGGTTATCGAAGAACTCGACGTCCCGCGCATCCAGGTCTTCGTCCAGGCGATCATTGTCGAGGTCAGCGCCGAACGCGCCCGCGACATCGGAGTCAATTTTCAATCCGCCACCAATATCAGTGGGAGCACGATCGGGGTCGGACAGCTCAACTTTGGCCAACTCCAGAACGCGCTCGCCAATCCGCTCGGGATGACCGGCCTGGGTATCGGGCTGGCCTCCGGCAGCAAATGTACAATCTCGACCGCGGTGACCGCTGCCGCAGCTGTCACCAGCGGCGGCAGCACCGCCTCTACCGTGCAGGTACCCTGCGACGTTGCGCTGATGACGGCGCTCCAGACCGACACCCATAGCAACGTGCTTTCCGCGCCGACCTTGCTCACCGCCGACAACGAAGAGGCGATGATCGTGGTTGGCCAGAACCTGCCCTTCGTCGGTTCCGCGAGCGCGACTTCGGCGCTGTCCGGGCAGATCTTCAACTCGGTCGACCGCCAGAACGTCGGCATCACCCTCGATATCATTCCGCAAGTGTCGCAGGAGGATTACGTGCGGCTCGACGTGTACGAGGAAGTCTCGAACGTCGTCCAGGGCACCACCAACCAGAACACCAATCCGCTTGGACCGACTACCACCATCCGTTCGGCTTCGACCACGGTGATGGTGCAGGATCATCGCACCGCGGTCATCGGCGGATTGCTCTCCAACGAGAACGATATCCAGCGCTCCTCGATCCCATTCATCTCCGACATCCCGGTGATCGGGAACCTGTTTAGCGACAACGGCAGCGACAAGAAGAAACTCAACCTGCTGGTGTTCCTGACCCCGCACGTGATCCGCACGCGCGACGACCTGCGCTCGCTGGCGCTTGATGAGCGCCAGAAGTTCACCGACTCGCTCGGCCGTAGGGAGACACATCAGATGCCGATGGAGCAGTACAAACAGCTCTATCAGCCGACCTTCAGCATCCCGGTTTCGCCGGCGCAGGATCTGAAAGACCGCGGTGCCACGATGGCGCCGATTTCAGGCGGCGCGAGTAGCGGCTTCGGCGGTGGCACCGGCGGTGGCTTCGGATCGTCGCCGCCGAGCATGGTGGCTCCGGCGCCCGCGTCCTCGACGCCGCTCAATGCCGAAGAAATCGGGCCGACCTCCAAGCGGGACGCGGTCAAGCCTGCTCCCTGGATGACAGTGCCGCCGCCGTCGTCGACGACCGCTGCGCCTTCAACCAGCTCGCCGTCGACCACGGGCTCGACGGCGCCGGCCGCGCCGGCGGCCGCGATCGCGGCTGTGCCGGCGGCGGTTGCCGCGGATCCCCGTTAGGCGCGCGCAAAGCGCGTCCGCTTGCGCCGCGCCAGGGCGCGGCTTGCAGCCTCCGGGCGGGACCGGGCGGCGTTAGCGCCGACCGACCCTGCCCGGATTTTTTTTCGCGCATCGCGCCGCCGCTGCGCGGGGCGTGTCGCGTGATCTTTTCCAGAGCGGGGGCGGCCGCTTGCGCGCCCGCCCCCGCTCTGGAACCCTCGATGCCGCGATGGCTCGTCAGACTGGTTCACTGCGCGCGCGGCTGGAGTACGCCGCCGTAGGTGCGCTCGTCGCGCCGCTCGGCGCGATGGAGCGCGAGCGCGCCATCAGGGCGGGCGCGCGCCTGGGCGCGCTCGCGATGCGCCTGGACCGTTTCGACCGGCCGGTGGCGATGCGCAACCTGGAGATCGCTTTTCCGGCCTTGAGCGTGGCCGAGCGCCTGAGCATCTTGCGCGCCACCTATGAGAACTGGGGCCGCACGCTGGCGGAATGGATGCATTTTTCCAGCCTCGGGCCGGACAACATCGCGCGCTTCGCCACCTATCGCGGGATCGAGAACTGGCGGCGCGGCGAGGAATTGTCGCGCGGGCGCGGTGGCCTCATTCTTACCGGCCATTTCGGCAACTGGGAGCTGATGATCCTGGCGCACTCGATTTACGGCCATCGGGTGGCGATCGTTCATCGCCCGCTGCGCAACCCGCTCATCGATGCCGCGGTGTGCGCGGCGCGTAACCGCTTCGGCAACCGCGGCATCCCGCGCAAGGGCGCCGGGCGCGAGGTGCTGCGGATGCTCCGGCAGAACTGGATCGTGGGGATGCCGCTCGACCTCGACGTACGCAAGGGCGTGTTCGTTGATTTCTTCTCGCTTAAGGCTTCGACCAGCGACGGACTGGCGCGGCTGGCGATAGCGACCGGCGTGCCGGTGGTGCCGGTGTTTGCCGTGCGCGACGGCGTCAGCAGCCGCCACTTCATCGACTGCATGGAGCCGATCGAGACTGTTGGCGGGGCCGACCGCGAGGAGTCGGTGCTGCTCAATACGCAGCGCTACACGAAGACGATCGAGGAGATGGTGCGGCGCTATCCGGACCACTGGAACTGGATCCATCGGCGCTGGAAAACCCGCCCGCCCGGCGAGCAGCGTTTTTATTGAAGGCGAGGGGCTCGTAGGAGACGAAATAGCGGACCGCGTCGTCGGGAAAGAGGCTCTTGAACTGAACGCGGCTGGCTGGTGAAGGTTGAGCGGCCGCAACCGTCAGATGCCGGCCTTGGGATACCGCTCGCGCATCCAGGCGACGAACTTCTCCGGCGCCGCCATGGTCGAGAGGCGTCCCTGCCGCACCAGCGCCCAGTCGGCGAATTCCCCCGACTGCTTGATTTCCGCCAGTGTCACCGGAGGCTCGATACGCCCGGCGAATTCGAGATCGACCACGGCCGACTTCGGGTTTTTCGGGTCGTCGCGCGGCTCCGACTTCACGACGCTGATCCCGACTACGCTGGAGGCGCCGCCGCTGTGATAGATGAACACCCGATCGCCTGGCCGCATCGCGCGGATCGCGCGGACCGCTTGCGGATTGCTTACGCCCTCCCACGCCGTGCGTTTCTCGCGCTCGAGATCGTCGATCGAATAGGTTCCCGGTTCAGTTTTGGCGAGGAAGTAGTTCATGGGCTCGTCCCTCTTCAGCCGTGATTCGGGATAACGCTATCATGGGCGGCGCCGATTCTGGGAATAATCTGCCAGTAACTTTGGCAGATGGCGCGCGTGAACCCTGATGCCGGAACTACCTGATGTAACCGTGTACGTGGAAGCGTTACGAACGCGTGTCGTCGGCCACAAGCTGATGCGCACAGTAGTGAAATCGCCGTTTCTGTTGCGCACCGCCGATCTTCCACTGAGCGCGACCCACGGCGCGGAGGTTCACGACGTTCGGCGAGTAGGCAAGCAGATCGGGATCGGCGTCGCGGTCGGCTTGTGGCTCGTGATGCATCTCAAAATCGCCGGCCGGCTGCATTGGGGCGCCGCCGCACCAAAGATGGGCGGCAGAAACGTGCTCGCCGCGTTCCAGTTCGACAACGGATGGCTCTGGCTGACGGAAGCGGGAACGCAGCGCCGCGCCTCGCTCCACGTGGTTCAGGGTGAAGCGGGACTGGAAGCGCTGAACGCCGGTGGAATAGAGCCGCTGGAGGTCAGCCGCGACGCGTTCGCTGCCGCGCTGCGCCGAACCAATCACACGTTGAAGCGCGCGCTCACCGACCCGCATATTTTCAGCGGCATCGGCAACTCGTACTCCGACGAGATACTGCACGGCGCGGAGCTATCGCCGATCGCGATGACGCAGAAGCTGACCGGGGAGGAGATCGAACGGCTATACGAAGCGACCCGCGCGACTCTTACCCAATGGACCCAACGGCTGCGGGCCGAGGCGGCCGACACGTTTCCCGAGAAGGTGACGGCGTTTCGGCCCGGGATGGCGGTTCACGGGCGCTACGGCAAGCCGTGTCCGCGATGCGGCGCGAAAGTGCAGCGCATCCGATACGCGAGCAACGAGACCAACTATTGCGCGCAATGCCAGACGGGCGGCCGCCTGCTCGCGGACCGCGCTTTTTCGCGCCTGTTGCATGATGACTGGCCGCGCACGCTGGAGGAACTCGAGGCGCTCAAGAAGCGATGAGATTCTTGCTCTCCTTGATCTCACCGGCCGATTGCTCTGGCCCGATCGCTTTCCACGCGTTTGATCCAGCGTTACGGTTGTGCGCTCTCGTGGATCGACCAGCCATTAGCCGCTAGCTGCTTGCGCGCAAGTGGCGTCATTTTGGTAGGAATCCAAAGAACTCGGTGGTGGAGCGCGAGCAATGTAGGAGTGGTCCCAAACGCGGCGATGCGCGGCGTCCATGATAGGTAGTCGATCGGGGCGGGCACTATCACGGCGCCATTCTGATCGTGCGCCACGAGTACACCGGGAGCCTGAATCCCGGTAATCGGACTCTTTTGCTGGCTCCATTGAGCGAGCATGTGTAGCGAAGTCACGATGAACCGCGCCTGGTACTCCGTCATCAAATTGCCCAGAGCCACCGCTGCCGCCCGCCGACCCGGAATGTCGCCGAGGGTGTCGAGCTCGTGGACTGCGGTAACCTGCAGACTCAATGGGATGGCGGAATTGCTAATGAAGGAGGCAATTTCCTCCTGCGACAATCCAAAGTTCCGGAGCTTGTCCTGAACGAGGATAATCAGGTCTCCTTTGGGTTTCTGATAGACCATGTCGTTTGTGAACTCGACGCCGCTGATGATTATCGAGGCCGGAACCGCCATCATGGCTGCATCGACCGTCAGGCGCGCCGAAAACATCACCCACGCGACCTTATTCAGCCGCTTGGTGAGAATCGGATCGGAACTGTACGGATCGACGTGCAGCTTTCTCGCCAGATCCCGACGGACTTGGTCGTAGCCCAACGCGGTCATCGTGGCATTGGCCGTATCACCGGCGGCTGCTCCGCTTCCGAAAGAATTCGATGCCGTCGAGGCTATTTTTCCCACTCCGAGAGTGACGCGGCCGAAAAGACTTCCAATCCCACTGGGCAGTCCGGTTACCGTATCCATCGGATGGACAACCATATTGGCTGCGTCTTCAACTGGGCGCTCCGCGCTTTGGGCGAGTGCCTTTGCGAATACGCCCGTCTTACTTATGTTGTCGAGCTGGGCGATCGCGGGTATCTCCGACAAACGTATCTTCAGCAGGTCGAGGCTTTCGATCCGATAGGTACCTGCATCGTTATGAAATACTGACTCATCGGCCACGATGGTGTATTGGCCCATCGCGCCGTTGGTCGGCACCTTCCGCTCGACGTGAAACCCTGGACCTGAAAGCGCACTCTCGGGCAAAAGCTGGGTGGCGTCTATTATCGGCGGCTGCTCGAATTGGCCAGCGCCTTGCGCCCATAGCATTTGCGGCGAGAACATCAGTGCAACGGCAAGCGCATAGTGCTTAAGCCCAACGCGGTTGGCGAGTCGCGCTCCATTTGTATGGCCGGGGTCCGTCATTTTCATGCCTCCGATATATCCTTGAACTGGCAAATGGCGACGTCACTTATTTAAAGCTATCGCCGCCGCTTCGCTCACGAAGATCTTGCATCGACTGCCTTCGCGAACTTGGCCATATCACCGAGAGGGCCCCCTCAAGAAAAAAACTGTGAGAGAGCCGAGGCCTGGTTCAGCGCGGGGTCGCCCACCTGCCGATTTGGCTCTGTCCTGCTCGTCAGGCCTTGCGATCACGTCAGCCCCGCCGGTGTTCCGAAGAACCATGGCATCAGAGGGGCGCTTTGCGTAGCTGGACCTTAGTCCTACTCCATGCAACGAAATTGTCGAATGAATGAAGGGAACGATTGCCGCTTTTTCGAACGGACGTCAGGTGCGGGCATTCCTCCCGAGCGCGCGTGGAGTTTGGCGTCTCAGCCGCTGTCCTGATAGGTATTGTCCGGCATGAGCGCCTCGGCGAGAGCAACAAGACGGGTTTTCTGTTCTGCTGAGGCCCCGGCGTCGACAAAGATGATGACCAAGCGAGCAGGGTCGAATCGAATTTACCATTGCGTAATCCATGCTCTGAATCGAGACTCGGCCCGCTTGCGGTTTCCTCTTGAATGAGGCTGAAAGCGGTGGATAGTTCGATGACGACGAATCGTACATATCAACAACAATTGTCCAACGGAGCTGCGGCTGTCGCGCGATGGGCGGTTGGCGAATTTCACGAGATTTTGCCGGCCGTGCTTTTCTTTTTCACCGCACTGATAGTGATCCTTGCGATACTCAAACTGTTCATTTCGCAATATTCGATCGAGTTCTACGCATTCTCCAAGGCCGCAATCGGCGCACTGATTCTCGGCAAGGTGATTCTGCTGATGGACTGGGCGGAGTCTGGACGCCGCGCCAGCTCTTATCCACGCGCCGTTGTCGTCATCTGTAAGACCTTTATTTATGGGTTGGCGGTGATCACGCTGGGAATCGGCGAACGGATTCTGCACAGCTATCGGCAGGCGGGCGATCTTCCAGACGCGATCAGGATGGTAATCGCCAATGCCAAGCTCGATCGCTTCCTGGGCTGTGTCCTTCTAATCAGCCTGCTCGTGTCCGCATACCTGACTATTGAGGAGATTAATCGGGCGATGGGCAAAGGCGCCCTGTTCAGGCTGTTTTTCAAATCGCCTGCGCAGATAGATGACAGCAATATCTAGATCAGCCCCCTTTTGCGTCAAAAGGCGAGATCCCGTGCGCCTTGGCGGCCCGAGTCTCCTCTCTCAGCGAAGGGTTGCCAGCTTACGCATATCCACTACCAGTGCGCCATCAGGCGGCTTGATGGAGCCGCCAACCGGAGCTACCTTGACCGACATTCCCGGGTAGCCCAATTCACGAAGCAACACGTGGACGGCCTGTTCCGATCCCCATGGTTCAGCCGAAAACGGAAGTCCAAATTCATCGTAACGTGCCAGTGGCGCAATAGAATCGTTCCACTTTAAACCGATGACGTAGATACTGCGCGCCTGGCCGAGATTCCCTGAAGTGAGTTGACTCCTCATCAGTCGGAGCTCCAGTGATAGCGGGAAAGCAAAATAGGTCTGAACATTATGCGCTGCCAGAAGCATGGTCCCTAAAGCTGCCACACCGAGCACGACAGTGATCACCTGAGCCGCGATCTGCCGACACATCAGTCTCGCATAGCCGCAAAGCGCGAAAAATGTGTATAGAAGAACGAGCGAGGTTAGAGCTAGCTGAGTTCGATAGGAAGGCCAGTTTTCGGCTGTCAACAGGTTAGGTAAATAGCTAATGGGGAGGAGAGCGAGAGCTATGGCACATTTCAACAAACGTTCTTTGATGCTACCCCGAAAATAGAGAACCATCCCACAAGATCCAATTATGGCAATGCCATAAGCGAGCGATGAATTGGAATGAAGGTTAACCAAGTTAAGCGCGTCCACGATCGGCGACTGAACAAACCAGAATGCCTTTCCCAACACATTTTTCGTTAGATGCGCTCGCGCCGGTGGGATGATGTAGCCGTAATCAGCGCCGTACAAAGCCAAGCCCCGCCTGTAGTGAGCCAGACCCCATTCGTAAATGCCAAAGCCTAATACCATTCCCGTACCAACGATCGTCCCATACCAGAGAAGGCGGCGAAGCAAACATCGGATTGTGGCGTCTGGTGTGAATATTACGATTGCGGCGAAGACCCACAAGAACATCGCTCCGGGCTGGAAGATGCTGATGGCCAAAAGCACAAGCAGAGCGGACGCGGCGGCAAGGCTCCACTTGCGCCAGGGCCTTTGCTCCCTCCGGCCCCATTCGGTCATGCAGAAGGCACCGGCAGCGCTAACAGCAGACAAAGGATAGGGGGCGGTCTCTGCCCATGAGGCGTAGACTTGAAAAGGAGGGAGAGTGGCGGTGATTAGAGAGAGAAAGAAGGCCTCTCGCCAGTTCCAGCCTGCCTGCAACAATGCGCGGTAAACGGCCCAGGCGAGGGTGGATATAAACAGGACGCTTAAGAACCGGATATAGCAGAGGTCCCCAATGTCACGCATTGGGGAAAAGAGAAGGTGGTCGAGAATACCCTGGATGGGGCGACCCAAGGCAACGGCTACATGTTGCGGCCAACGCGCGCCGCTGGCCTCGGCCCAAAGAAGCGCGTACTCATCCGCCATTGCATACGAGGTAACCAGCACCCGAACGTAACAGAGTGAAAGAAGCACAAAAAAGAGAGCGAACGCCCCCCACCCGGAAAGTGGTGGTTTCGGGGAATCGGGCAGGTCGCGAATTGCTGTAGTCGCCTCAAGAGGGTGGTCTTCACGAAAGTAGCGACCCCAAGCCCCCGTGGCACGAGGCTCTCGCTCGCGCATTTTCGTTGCCTCCCTACCATCAACAGTCATGAACGAGCGATGGTAGGTCAGCTATTAGGTCAGGGGAAGATGCAATCTTTCGATTGAACCGCCGCAAAATCGCCAGACTTTACCGAATCGCACCGATCAGAGATCTCCGTTTGTCCTGCGAGATGCTAAGAAAAAATCAATCGAATCGTGCCGTTAGTTGATGCCGGGGGGCGCGCTTACCAAATGGGCCGAACGGCTGCGCGCCGAAGCGGCCGATACCTTTCCCGAGAAGACCGCGTTGCGGCCCGGGATGCGGTGCACGGGCGCTATGGCAATGCGTGTCCGCGATGCGGCGCGAAAGGGCACCGCATCCGCTAGCGAGCAACGAGACCAACTATTGCGTGCGATGCCAGACGGGCGGCCGGCTGCTCGCCGACCGCGCCTTTTCGCGACTGCTACACGACGACTGGCCGTGCAAGCTTTATGAACTCGAGGCGCTCCGGAACCGGTGATGACGCGGCGGCGCGCTTTTCGGCCTAATGCTTCTGCTTCTGGAAGGCCTCAGCCACCGTGTCCATGAACTTGCCGTAATCAGTGAGGGCGCGCACGTCGAATTCATAAAAAAGTCCAAGCGGCGAGCTCATCAACCTCTCATTCAACTCCTCTGCGGAGTTGGCGTTTTGAACACTGAAACCGCCACCACCCAAAAAGGCGTAAGCACAGTCCGCGTCCCCACGCTTTACAGCGCTCAGCACTACCTCCTTGTGTGCACGAATCATCTCGACTGTAGGCGTCATGCCAGTTCCCGTGCGCGGTTTCCTAATCACCAGAAACTTCATCGGACTCCTCCTTGTTGATCGATTCATTGGCCGGATGGGGTGGGAAATCTTCCGGCGGAGAAAGGCCAGAAATCTGATACTGGACACCGCGCCACGCTAACGTCAATCTCGGGAATCTTTCTCAGGAATCTTCATAACCTAGGAGACCGTACGCGAGGGTTTCCCGAGAAGAGGTTCCCGAGGGCGGAGACTAGGCCAATGCACTAGGAAGATGCGATCAAATTCTTGATCGAAAGGCTCAGAGCGCAACCTGGCATTTTTCTACGAGATCCCGGTCGCACGGAATTTGACCTGTACATTCCGCGAGCCGTTCAAATCTTTTCTCCAAGAGGAAAATCCCGAAGATCGAAATTTCTACAACATCGAGAATCTTCCTTCAATCCTGTTCTTAACGCTGCCACATATTGCCTTGCGTTCATGAGTCTTCCTCCGGTTGCTGGATAGTTGCTGAGGGAGAACCGCTTGCGCGGCTCTCCCGTCATCATGGTCTTGTCAGAATGGAACTTGGCTTGAAGCCGATTCGTCCACATCGCCGCGCCGGCCCAGAAACCGGATTTGCCGCGCCACGATTTCCGTGCGGTAACGTTTGCCGCTGCCGTCCTTCGCCTCGTACTCGCGCGTCGTCAGCCGTCCTTCGACATAAACCTGGCGGCCCTTGCTGAGATACTGCGCGCATGTCTCGGCCAGCTTCCCGAAGGCCACGATGCGGTGCCATTCCGCCCGTTGCTGGTTCCCGCCGTTGCGGTCCGTGAAACGCTCGGTCGTCGCCAGCGACAAGTTCACCACGCTCCGACCCGACGGAAGAGCATGAACCTGCGGGGCTGTTCCGAGATTGCCGATTACCGTTACACTGTTCACTGCCATTTCTCCTTCCTCCTGCGCCCGCTTCCCGTCTTCGGGCAGGGCGTTAGTTCCGTTTGCTTCGTGTCCCAAATGAAAAGAGGGAATTTTTTCCCCGGCCTCTCACACAAGACTGGAGGCCGGGAGAAAAAATTGATTGGGGGGTGGAGCGGCTGGGCGGTTACGATTTTGGATCGCGAAGACGCGGCGTTGTGCGGACGCAGGACAGGACTCTTTTGCCTGGCCAAGGAGGCGCGCTGCGGCGAGCTACCGATTTATGGATTGGTGGGTGGGATAGGGGTGGGTCTGACCTGGCTGTCGGAACAGACCGGCGTGGGCGTCACGACGATTCTCAAACACTATGGCCGGTTCATCCATTCCTCTCAGGCGGATGATTTCGAGATGTCCAAGATTGAGGCCGAAAAAAGCCCCGATTCGGTACAGTTTGGCCACCACGATGGACACCGGGCGGCAAATCGGATGAAAAACCCAAGTAAGTACAAGGGAATTGTGGTGTCCCCGACGGGATTTGAACCCGTGGTCAGAGCGCGGTCTGGCGCCCTCTTCATGCACGTCGGGGATGCGCTGATGCCTCTCCGATGCCAACCTGAGGGCATCTGCGAGCCGAGGTTAACAACAACCTCAGGTCGGTAACAGTCGGAGGCGTCCTGCCGTCTCCGAGCCGTTCCCAGTCCCCCAGCCCGAGAATACGCCTCGCTGACACGACGATAGACTCCGAGCCACTTCCCACCTACATATCTGCTCGCAAGTGTCTTTGACACTGCCAGGGGCCCGCGCCTAGATTGGCGTGGTCCCTTCGTCTCCGTGGCGCGATTTGAAGGCCCCACATGTCCCCTACATCAACCCCGGGATCTCTCATCCCCGTAACTGCTGTGGTGGGCATGGCCGGGTCTTATGATTTCCGTCTCATAACGCTGTCCATTCTGATCTCCTTACTTGCGGCATACGGTGCGCTGGAGCTTGCCGAACGGATAACTGCGGCTCGCGGTGAGGCGTGGTTTTGGTGGGTCATTGGCGGCGCCACCGCGAGCGGACTCGGGACGTGGTCGATGCACTACACCGGGATGCTGGCTTTCAGCTTGCCGGTTCCAATTCTGTACGATTGGCCAACGGTATTGCTCTCTTTGCTGCCCGCTGTCGCTAGTTACGCGGTAGCCCTCTTTCTCGTCAATTCGTGGAACATCCGATGGCGTCGGGCTCTGGTCGGCAGCACCTTCATCGGCGCAGGCATCGCGGCCATGCATTACACGGCCATGGCCGCGATGCGGTTCGCCGGAATGTGCACTTATTCTTCCGGACTCGTCATTGTTTCAGTGATCATCCCAATTCTGCTCTCGCTGATGGCCCTGCAGCTGACGTTTCTCTTTCCAGATAAGGCCACTGCCCCGAAGCTGCGCAAAGCCGCCAGCGTTCTGCTGCTCGGGGCGGCCAACCCCGCGATGCATTACACTGGGATGGCCGCGACCACGTTCCTGCGCTCGAATAGGGCTCCAGATTTCTCGCACGCGGTAAGCATCTCACTCCTTAGTGCCGAAGCGATTACGATCGTCCCCATCATGGTACTCGCGGTTGCCTTGGTGACTTCGATGGTCGATCGCCTTCGGGAGCAAGGGGTTCTTCTCGAGCGTGCGCTTGACGCTGCTCTCGAAGCCTCGCGTATCAAGTCCTCCTTCATAGCAAACATGACTCACGAAATCCGCACGCCGCTGAATATAATAATCGGGTACGTGGATCTAATCGGTGGGCACCTGGCCGAGCAGAACGACGATAGTCAAAAGGATTGCCTGGAGGGAATCCATCGCGCTTCTTCCCGCTTAATCCGTACCATCGACAACATTCTAGATTTTTCCACAATCGAGTCCGACGCGTTTAAGCTACAGAAGACCGAGTTGGAGGTCGGTCGCTTGTTGGAGCGCCTGGTCGGAGATTTCCGAGTAATGGCCGAGCGGAAGGGTATCACACTGACATACACCCAGGACCAGTCGGACGCTCGCATATTCTTCGACGAATACTGTCTGACGACCGCCCTGATCAACCTACTCGACAATGCCATCAAGTTTACCGAGCGGGGCGAGGTAATCTGCCGCTTGTATCGCGCACCCGACGGGCGGCTTTGCGTTGAGATCCGGGACACTGGAATAGGCATCAGCCGGGAGTACCTGCCGCACTTGTTTGAACAATTTTCGCAGGAGCAATTGGGCAATATACGCCGGTATCAAGGTTCAGGACTGGGCCTGGCGCTGACACGGAAGTACCTGGAACTGAACGGCGCTGAGATCTCGGTCCAGAGTGAGAAGGGAAAAGGAACAACCTTTACCATCCATTTTTCGCGCGAGAGCGAAGACGAGAGCCTATCGCGTCGTGGGCCGCCAGAGTAACCAAACTAAGCAAGCTGACCTACGTTTCAATGCTTTGCAGTCTTCGCCGGAGTGCCGATCAGTCTTGCCTTGCGTTTGTCCTTGAGTCTGAAGCTCTCACCATTGATCCTGACGATGATCGAATGGTGTAGAAGGCGACCTAACAGCGTCACGGTGAGTACGCCGTCGCCGGCGAAGGCAGTATCCCAACTGCCAAACTCGGAATTTCGCCAATCTTCCTCAGATCTTCGAGTGCTCTGGTCGTCTCTGCGCGAACTTTCTTGACCCGGTCCAAAAATGTTCGCTTTTGGTCTCGATCCTCAAGGATGACAGCTTCGAGTTCCTTACGGCTCATGCGACCATCGATGACACGCTGCAATATCGATCGAATGTGAGTAGTCTCGCGCACAAAAGGGCTATTGGCGCTTTCAACGTTGAAGGCAAAGTGCCTGATATCGTCTGATCGTCTCAGCACCATAAATGTCCGTCAAATAAGCGCTTTCTGATGCCGGGGGCGGGAATTGAACCCGCAGGCCTTTCGGCCAGGGGATTTTAAGTCCTGTCATGATTGGGAACTCCGAGCCGCCAAAAGGCACAACAGGCTGGTTTATTTAGATTTTTCTTAGAAGCCCGTGGCTCGTAGTACCGGCTGGTGGCGGGCACTTCCGATTAGAACGATCATAGTTTCGATCATAGTTTTCGTCACGATTCACTTGGTCCTTGTCCGCGCCGTTCCGGCCCGTTGGCCCCGTAGATAGATCTCCCGCCCAGAGGCCCCTCACACCGCGCGTGTGCGCTAGACTGGCGGGTTCTGAGCGCGCATTCCACGGCTGAAATTCGCTCCTGAGGGTGGTGCTTAACTACCGTTTGGATTGCAACCGCGATAAGAAACAGTTTCAAAGCCTTGCCCTCGTTTCAGGCCAAGGAGGACGGAAACCGATGAACCGAATCGCATTCGTTTTGGCACTGTGCGTATTCAGCGCCGGTACGGCATCCGCTCAACCCGCCCTCAACGGCAATTATGGGTCGGAAGGTACCGGTACGGTAAATGGCGAACCTGTCACTGAGATAAGTCGCTGGACTTTCACCAATAACAAGCTGACTGGATTCTCTCAGACCATCAACTGGGGTGGAAAACTAACAAGTATTGGGGGCCAGCCAGAAAATTCTGATGGAGAAAGTCCGGTCTTCTGTGAAATGTCGTTGTCTGGCGGGCCGACAACCTCTCAACTCACCGGATGGCTGTCAGTCAATCTCGAGATGTCCACTGGCCCTGCTGGCTGCCCCTATCCCCATAATGGTAGCGGCGTACCTCAACTAACGGACGAGTCTTATCTTATCATCTCCGAAAACGGCGGGAATGAATTCTCTTATTCAGAAAATGGTGATGAGGTCGGTCATTGTTCAGTGCCCAACTGCGCTGGGCTGCCGGTTTCAATTGCCGGACATGGAGTAAAATTCGCGAAACATTAAAAAGCCGCGCCGTGCCGGTCGCCCAGCTACTGCTAACGGCTCTGGGCCCGCATCCCACGCCGGAAATTTCCTCCCGTGCTGGCCCATACCATCATCGCGCCCGCATGGCGTTGGCCAAACAGGAGGCGATGCGCCGCGCCATGCTGGTGGCTTACGATGCCCTCCAACAGGCCGACTCCATCTATGAAGCCAAGGATATCCGCCTCAGTTTCGAACTCTTCCACGAAATGGCCCGGCTAGCCAAGAACGTGGAACTGCAAAACATAGCGGTTGAGATGCGGCTGCGCGCGCCGAGCGCCGAGCGGGTGAGTTCCTCATCGAGATGGATCGGGTCAGGCCGAAGGATCGCCTGAAGCGCGGTGCCGTAGTCGTCACCGACGACCACGGCAAACCAACCCTGTCCGATCTGGGCATCACCAAGGACCAATCCGCGAACTGGCAGAAGCTCGCGGCCATGCCGGAGGAAGTCTTCGACGGCATGATCGACGCCTTCAAAAATCGCGGTGGGGGCGAACTGACCACGCGGGCGATGCTGATGGAGGCGACCGAGTCCTTGCGCGGTCAAGGTCGGATGCGTGGCACGCGCGAGGCACGTGAAACCGTGAAAGCGACCGAAGCCGAGACGCCGCCGTCCTTCGTGATCATGCCCATAGACCTCCTCTTCCGCGACGAGAAGGGTAAACGCGGAGTCGGGTTCGATCAGGGGTACGCAGCGACCTACAAAGGCAAAGAAATATGGGTCGAGGGTGATCGTAGATTTAAGCGGCTGGCGTGGCCCCCACTTCCATCGGCGGAAAAAGAATCAGCAGCGATCTGAGAGCCTTACGTCTGGAAGCGCTTGTGGTTCGAGCTAATGCGACTTGACCGTTGGCACCCGGCCTTCGGTCGTGCCCACTTCAACAAGCTATTGAAGTGGCTTCACGCCGACCGGAAAACGCAACTCGCCGTCACGAGTATCTCGCGCAGCATCCGAGATTTGACCAAGCGTATGGTGCAGGCGGTGGTTGAGACCGAAAAGACGCGGACGGCGGATCGCGGCAGACGACAGAAGACTCCACGCCGCACCAAGAAGGCCGCAGCCTCGACTGCGCGCCGCAAGGTCAACGCGCCGCGATGATCGCGCGGACGAGACCGGTATCGACTCGGCCCACCCACGTTACTCAGAATCCCACAATCAGGTGATTTGCTGAAAACGTTCAACACGCGAATCTCGATGTGAGCAGCAACACGCTATCACCGAGAGAGCCTCGATCATGTTGAGAAAGTCGTCCTCCCTGATGTGCGCTAGACCGTCCGCATTTTTTGCAGGGCGCCATTTCGCATCGCGCTTGGATGCTTCGACAGTGAAGGCGGCGAGGTGCTGATGAACGACTTCAGAATAGAGGATTGAAATGGCCGCGACCCAGCTTAGAACGACAGCAGCCCAGTACAAGCTTCGTTTATAGCATTCAAGCGCCTCAGACAAGAATGATTGTGTATCCGCGTCCTTGATCTTCGCAAGTTTGGCGCGCAACTTAGCCGCCGTCTTTGTGATCGCGCGTCGCAATTGGCTCCGCCACTACGCTCCCCGCGAGCGTGCGATTTCTAATAATTCATCGATACAGGTGTGTTTTGGCTACTTTAATTTGGGTTCGTTATTTGAGTTTGCGGTTTGAGTTCAAAGCTGATAGAGCGGCGGAGTAATACACATCATTAGTATGGGGTAGAGCAGTAGGTCAAAGCGCGACATTTGATTGTCATCATCGAACCTCGTTTGCGGTCATTAGAGCCCTGATGGAGGAGTCATCGATGAAAACTGGCGAGAAGGCGAAGAAGCGGCTCGATCACCGTGGGTTTGCTCTCAAACTTCTCCTCGGAGTGGTGGCTATCTGCGTGGTCGCGCTGAGCTCGGCACCAACTGCATCGGCCGATCCGATTGCTCTTACTGAAAGCGGACTTGTCATTGGTTCAACGGCAAATGGCGTTAACGAATTTCTCGGCATCCCGTACGCCGCGCCGCCAGTGGAAGGACTCCGCTGGAGGCCGCGAAGACCTACGGGTTCTTTCACGGACTCGTTCTTCACGCGACTCAATTCGGCAGTGAGTGCACGCAACCCGGACCCTCCGGCAGCGAGAACTGCCTGTTCCTAAATGTCTATACACCCAAGTCCGCATTTGCCGATGGTCCGGGGCGCGCCCTGCCCGTGATGGTTTGGATTCATGGCGGCAACCTTATAAGCGGAGGTGGCGACCTCTACGATCCCACGCGACTGGTGCAAAAGAGGGTGATCGTCGTCACCATAAACTATCGCCTGGGCTACTTGGGATTTTTCGCACAGTCCGCTATCGATGCCGAACACCATCTCCATGGCAACTATGGGTCGATGGATCAGCAATTCGCGCTCAACTGGGTTCAGAGGAACATCAAGGGCTTTGGCGGCGATCCGAATCAAGTAACGATATTCGGCGAGTCGGCGGGCGGGCAGAGTGTATACGTCCACCTTGCTTCTCCTACCGCGTCGCACCTGTTCCATGGAGCGATATCGCAGAGTGGCTCGTATTTTGAATTTCAGGATTACCTTGATTTCATTGTTACACTGGAGATTGGGGAAACTACCGGCACCGTACTCGTTCCGCCCGGCAGCAGCGCAGCTACAAGTGTCGGATGTTCCAGCCAGACATCCCAGTGTTTGCGCGGTGTGTCAGCCTCGGCGCTGGTCGCAGTTCAGCCCGGCACGGTGTACCCATTTGTCGACGGAACGCTGCTTACTCAGACCCCCGGCGCGGCATTTGCCAGCGGCAAGTTTAATCAAGTGCCCGTGATTTCCGGCACGAATCATGACGAGTGGCGATATATCGTGGCGCTGCAATACGATTTCGGGGTCGGAGCGCTGACCGACGCGGAGTACCCGGCTGCTGTGGCGGCACTGGTCGGCCTACTTGAGAGCGACCCGTTCGTACAATTCTTAATCAGTATCGGATACCCGCTGAGCAACTACCCTCCGCCTCCAGGTGTGGTAAGCGCACCCTTAGCATTAGGTGCACTCGGTACCGATGAATATTTCGCGTGTCCAGCGCGCAATGCCGAGCTTTCGCTTTCGAAATACGTTCAGACGTACGCCTATGAGTTCAATGACGAGACCGCGCCATCGTTTTTTCCGCCGCTGAGCTTCCCTCCGGGCGATATGCACTTCATTGAGGTGCAATATCTTTTGGTTTAGAGGCGTTCGGGGTAACTCCGACGTTTACACCCGACCAACAGAAGCTCTCGGATACGATGATTGGCTACTGGACGCAGTTCGCGAAAACCGGAAACCCTAACTCGGCGGGTTCGCCGAAGTGGTTTCCGTACGACTCCAAGCACGGCTCGCTCGAATCGCTAGTGGCGCCAACGCCGGTGACCGAGTCGGATGCGAGTTTTGATACGGATCACAAATGCTCTTCTTTATGGGACACGTTCTAACGCTGGACGCTCGGAAATGGCCCTCTGGCGTCCGGAGACTACAGGGATGCGCCTTTGAGGGGTAGAACCGCAGGGCGGCCCGCCCGCTTGCCATCGGCGCGATTCAAGCCGTGAACCACGCAGCGCTGCGCGCGGCGAAGATCGCAGGTGTCCACGGCTCAGCCCTCAGCAGCGGCGACGGCAAGTCGGCAATTCGTCGCCCCTGCTCGTCGAAGCGCGGATCTTTCAGCGGCGCGTCCATCACGCTCAGGGTCGGCGGCGTCTGGATGATTCGGCGGCACCATTCTTCCCGGATCGTAGCTGTTGCGAACCCCGCGCTCGCGGCGAACTGCCGGGTGACGAACCGCTTAACTACTTCGTCCGGGAACTCGCCCGACCGGCCAGCCCCGATCTTGTACTTCGTTGGTCTGGGGGCTGCGAGTTTCGAGTTGATACTCCAGGCTCCCGGACTAGTTGGGTAACCAGCATTATGTGCACAACGTGATTAGATTTGTTTATGAACCAAAGTGAGCCGCGCGGAGATGGGCTCCCTAACGTTGAAGCGCGGCGAGTCGGCGGCGGTGAGGCGGAGGGCTGGTTACCTCCGTCGATGATCCGGTCCCGGCGGGGGCCCTCTTGGCTCAAGGCGGACCGACCGAATATCCGCGATCTGGATGCGCAACGTCGGTGACATAAACTAAGGAACCAACCCAATGCGAGAAGCATCATCAAACGCTGGCACCAGCTTGTGGACCTGTTCGTGCGGCCAACCTAACTTCATGATGGTTCGCACGAAGCGTGGGAAAAAGATGGTACTCCCGTATCCGCCGCAGCCTCGCCCATTCGGATAGACGGTGCGGCCTTTACCTCCGATGCCGAAAGCGGCGCGGTGCATTGTCCGCAGAATTTGAACCCAGGCGGATTCTCGAACTGACACTTGGGACAGATCAGCGCCAGCGGGTTCGTGCACTGCCCGCAGAACTTCATCCCCTCAGGATTCTCAAACCCGCACTTGCTGCAGCGCATGATCCTCTATTGTCTCGCCGTTCAGAGGCTCAACTCGTCGAGCAGCGCCTTCGCGTCTTTCATATCGGCAGTGTCAAAGCCCTCGGTGAACCAGTTGTAGATTTCGGCCAGCATCGCCACGCTTCGTCAACCCCGCCGCCGTCATTGCCCATCAAGGTCAAACGTAGTACAGAGGGCGTACCGTCTATTGCGGTAAAAAAAGTGCGCTTCTCGTTCTTTGGGTCGGAGGCCACGCGCTAATACCAAAGGGCGGCGGACACAGACAGGATAAGGAGACGGATATGCCTCTGTACCTGATCGAGCGAAATTTCGCCGAGCAAGTGAACGCAACTCCTGAGATTGCGGCCGCGATCACCGAAGTGAACGCTAATGTTGGCATTGAATGGCTCTTCTCCTTTCTGAGCGCCGACAAGAGGAAGACCTACTGTCTCTACGAGGCGCCCAACCCGGACGCTATCCGTGAGGCAGCGCGCAAGCTGAACCTCCCGGCCGACGTGATCGTCGAATTGGGCGAGTCCCGCGTGACGCCCGGGGCTCCGGGACTGATGACACCGACTCGCGGCGCCTGATCGATCGAGATCGAACGCGCGCTAGTGTAGCTCGGGCTTCATCTGAGCTGTCGCGGATATGATGCGTTCCTCGAGCGCGCACATCTCCAACTCGCGAGCCGTGGCAAGAGCCGCGTCGAGCAGCGCCGTCGCCTTGTCGCGATCGCCCGGGTAGCGGCGTGCGAGGAACATGGTGGCGTACTGCTCTTGGGTGCGGGCGAGCCACGGCCGCGCGTCCATGCGGGTGTTCATCGCCAATGCGTCTTCGAAATGGCGCGCCGCGTCGTCCCAGCGCTCGAGGGTGGTGGCCAATGTACCCAGGTAACGGGACAGGGCACCGTAGCAGCTTTCTGCATTGCCAATAACGACATTGCGCCCCGCGAAGGGCAGAAGAATCTTATACAGGGTGGCAGCGCGGACCTTATCTACCAGGAAAGTGCAGACCTCTACGAGGTAGGTCATGCATCCCATCCACAGGGCGTCGCGGGGAAGGTCGGCGAAGTCGTTCCGCGCCAGCTGCTCGAATGCTTCCCGCGCTTCTCGCGTGCGCCCAAGCTCACTATAGATTAGCGCTAGACCGGGTCGCCAGGCGGCCGCGGCCGTATGTTGTTGGAGGAAGTACTTAACCGCAGGTTCGATTTCCTTGAGGCGCCCATGCTCCCGGCGCAGAGTGAACATCTGCAACCCGAAAACACCAGCGGCTGTTTCCGTTTGCATACGCCGCCCAACTGCGAACGCTTGCTGGGCCAAGCGCTCGCTGTCTTCGAAACGGCCCTGCATCAAAGCCCGCATGCACTGAAATCCTGTGACGAGGCAAACTTGGAAAGGTTCCTGGCTCTCTTCCACCAAGCGGGCGTACTCGTCGATCTCTGCGTTAACTGCCGGCATATCTCCTAGCTCTAGGAGGCAATGTACGCGCCATACGTGTGCGTCGCCCGGAGGGGCGTTCGCCACCTTGGCGAGCCGCAGCATTTCGGTAGCATTGGCTAAGCGCTGCTGCGCGTGCTCTGGCCCTGCGAGGGTGTAGTTCATCCCGCCGAGGTTGGCGGCGATCAGCGTAGGATCGTCAAAGCGCCGGGCCATTTCCAAACCTTTTTCGGCGCATACCATGGCTCGTTGCTGGACGCCGGTGACAGCCAGCACGTGGGCCAAACTAGCTAGGGTTTTCGCCTTAAGTAGACTGTCTTCCGCCCCGAGTCTCTGCAACGCTTCCTCTAGTACGCGCACCGCAGGGGCTGCAGGAAGACTGACTGTAAATGTCAGTCGCGCGAGTTCCACCCCGGCACGGACGAGGAACTCTGTTGACCCTAGCACTTGCGCGATTTCGGCGGCCTGCAAAAACGTCTCTTGCGCCTTGAGGGATTGGCCTGCCCTCCGCTGTGCTTGACCCAGCGATAACAGCAGCGTGCAGCGCTGCGCCTCGTCGACGGGCTCCTTAGGCGTTCCCTCAAGTGGCTTGGCTAGGGCTGGTAGCAGCTCGAGTCCCTTGGCGAGATGGCCGATGGCTTCTACATTCGCCGATCGCTGAAGCGCTCGCTCACCCGCACGTTGCCAGTAGGGAATCGCCTGTGCTCGCTGTCCCGCTTCGGTAAAGTGATGCGCGATCAACTCCGGCTGAGTCTCGACCGTTTCGGGAAATTGCGCTTCCAGGACACACGCCACTCGCTCGTGCAGAACCTTGCGGCGTTCCAGCAACGAGGAACCGGTGGCGACTTGCTGCGATAGCGCGTGCTTGAAAACGTAGGAGACATCGGACAAGGCGGGTTGCTCGTAGATGAACTCGGCGGTCTGCAGCTCGGCGAGCAGGCTGTCGAGTTCGTCGTCGGATTGTCCTGTTACTTCTCGAACCAGCCTCAGCGGAAATTCCTTGCCGACTATCGCAAGCGTCTGCAGCAGGTCTTTCTGCTCCGGCGGCAGTCGGTCGATACGCGAGGCCAGCACCGCCTGAACCGTCGATGGGATCTGAATCGTATTGAGAGATTTGGCGAGCTTGACCGCGCCGTTGCGAACCAGCGTGCCTTGCTCAAACAACTCTTGAACGATCTCTTCGATGAAGAGGGGGTTGCCCTCCGTCTTCTCGATGATCAAGCGTTTGAGCGACGCGAGTTCGGGGCTATCATCGAGGAGCGCTTTCAACATTTCCTCGCCGGTCTCGGCGCCGAGCGGATCGAGCCGCAGTTGAGTGTAGTAGGTTTTGTTGCCCCAGTTGTGAGTGAATTCGGGCCGGTAGTTGACTAGCATCAGCACCCGCGCGGTGCCGATGGATTCGACCAGCAGGTTCAGTAACGCCTGCGACCCCTCATCGAGCCAGTGCAGGTCCTCAAATATCACGATGAGCGGCTGGTTGAGGCTTTCACGCAGCAGCAGCCGCTTGATCGCATCGAGGGTCCGGCGCCTTCGTACATCGGCACCCATCTGCGCGAGCGGGTCGTCGCCCTCCGCAACCTCGAGCAAAGTGAAGAGGTACGGCAGTGCATCTTCCAGCGCACGATCCAGCATCAGAACCTTGCCGCCAATCCTTTCACGGCGCTTGCGGACATCGTCTTCCGGAGCGAGAGCGAAATAGTTCTTGAGCAGCTCAATCAGGGGCAGGTACGCCGAGGCCTTACCGTGCGATACCGAAAAGGCCTCGAGCGCCAGGCATCTGCCGCCCGCGATCACCTTGAACTCATAGAACAGCCGCGACTTGCCCAGCCCTGCTTCCGCGACGACCGCGACGATTTGCCCATGACCCGACTTCGCTGAATCCAGCGCGCGCTTCATCTGCGCCAATTCGCTCTCGCGGCCGACGAACTTCGAGAGCCCTCGCTGCGCCGACGCCTGCAGCCGCGTCCGCAGCGGACCGAGACCCGTGACCTCGAACACCTCTACCGGTTCGCTGACACCCTTGATCCTGCTGGCGCCGAGGGCTTTGAGTTCGAAGTAGCCTTCAGCGAATTTCCGAACACACTCTCCCGATAACCACCGAGCCCGGTGCCGCGAGGGTCTGCAGACGCGAGGCCAGGCTGACCGAATGGCCGATCGGGGTGTACTCCGTATGCGCGTCGCCGGTCTGGATGGTTCGGACCACCACTTCTCCGCTGTTGACTCCCACCCGAACCGATAACGGCGGCTGCCCCCGCTCGCGCAACTTGTCGGCGTAACGCTTGAGGTCCTCCTGCATCCTACGGGCAGCGTGCAGGGCGCGTTGTGGATGATCCTCATGCGCGATTGGAGCGCCGAACAACGCGAAGATTCCATCTCCGGTCGATTGCGCCACATAGCCCTCGTAGCGATGCACCGCGTCCATCATCAGCTTGAGCGCGGGATCGACCAGGCGACGCGCCTCCTCCGGGTCGAGGTCCTCGAATCAACTCCATCGATCCCTTGATGTCGGCGAACAACGCGGTGACCGTTTTGCGCTCGCCCTGGAGCTTTTCTGGGTCGGGCGCCTCGGTTACGCGAACCGGCGGAGTGTCATGTTCTTTTGCTGGTGAAGCCGCCGCGATTGCACCGAGCGAGGCGCCGCACTCACCGCAAAAACGTTTGCCCGCTGGATTATTATTGCCGCAGCTCGGACAGAGGTTCGCCAGCGGCGATCCGCAGTCACCGCAGAACCGTTTGCTGTCTGGATTCTCAGAGCCGCAGCTGGTGCAACGCATCGCCTTACCTGGAAAACCAAGCGACTGGCCCTTCTTCTATCACCCGGCGCCGGAAAGGGGCAGCGCGCCTGCGGAAGCACGATCGCACCACGCCCCATACCCGTTTAGGGCATAGGGCAGTGGGGTACCGGAAGAGGATATAGGGATGCGGAAACGGGGCTCTATCCACAACACTAGGGTCGATCACTGCCTCGATAGACCATAGCAGATCCGACGCGTCAGCGACCTCGCCCAGGGTTCCTCGCCGAACGAAGGGTATGCTGCAATCGATTGCGCACGAGCGGTTCACACGGGTGGCACAGTAACTCTTCGCCCATGATCGGCGCACCCCTGTCAGTCTTCGAAAAAATGGTCGGCAAAACCGGCTGCGGGAGGTCGAATCATGCATTTTGAGAATCAGACCGTCCTGGTGAGCGGAGCGGGACGCGGCATCGGCAAGGAGATAGCGCTCAGCTTTGCGCGCGAGGGTGCCGATATCGGCTTCGCCGACGTCAACGAGGAAACGGCGCAGGCAACGGCTAACGAAATCCGCGAGCTCGGACGCCGCGTCTTCTTCAGCCGCACCGACGTGAGTGACTACGATCAGGTCCAACAATTCATAGCAGGTGCGGTGCGCGAGTTCGGTCGAATCGACGTGCTCATCAACAACGCCGGCATCGCGAAGCCGCAGCCGTTTTTGGAAATCACGCGCGAGAACTGGGAAGCGCATCTCCACATCCATCTTTTCGGCGCCTTCTACTGCTCGCAGGCGGCCGCGCGCGAGATGGCCAAGCGCAAGTACGGACGGATCGTGTCGCTCGCCTCGGTGGCGGGCTTCATGAGCCCAATCGATCTCGCACCATACGGCGTCGCCAAATCGGGAATTATCGGGCTGACCCGCTCGATGGCGCTAGAGCTGGCCGATTACGGAATAACCGCCAATGCCATCGCGCCGGGACCGATCGACACTGAAATGGTGCGCGCGGCTTGGACCAAGGAAGCGCTCGAGGAACGTGCCAATCATCTGCCCATCCGCCGCCTTGGCAGGACCGAAGAGATCGCCCGCGTCGCGCTGTTCCTGGCCGCACCCGAGTCGGGCTACATCTCCGGAGCAACCCTGGGGCTCTACGGGGGATTGGTTGCGGCCGGTGCCTACATGGTCGAAAAGTATCGTCGCCGCAAGGCCGGCCAAGTGTAAAAATTGGTGCGGGCCGAACCTCTTCCTGGGACGCGCCGATGGCGGGCAATCGTAATCTGGCGCGCAGGAGTAGAGAGGGCACACGGAAACCGCGTCCAGGCGCGAGACAAGGCGACGGGCATCATCGTCTCGCCGCCTACCGTGCTCGTCTCGAATTGGAAAGGCAGCGGCAGGGCAGGCGCGCGTAAATTTCGACACCTGCAACCCAGAGCGCGACGACGACATCTTTGACGGCCCGAGCGTCGATGCGGCCATCGAAGTATCTGGCATCCCGTCGATTCGCGAAGAGCGCCGCGAAATGGCCGCGACCTTTTGGATTCATTCGGCCTAGCGCGATATAGTTAATATCGCATGCCGCTCGAAAATGGCGGCTGCTTGGGGGCAACGACACTGATGCCACATCGTGAGATCAACCTCGTGACGAGAAGGGTCCGTTTACTACCAGCGGAGGCGATAAGAGATCATCCTGCGCAAGAAGGTTGAGAAGCTTGCGGGCCTTCACTGAGTGCCTCGGACGCAAGTGCTCACGCGTGGAATGCGACAAGTTCGCAGTCGGTCTGAAACCCTAACGCCGTGGTCAAACCCCAAGCCCAAGCCTGAAAAAAAATCGATGACGCCTTTTACTAGATGGTCGAAGATGCTTAGACCCGGCGCGCGGCCGCTGCAAGGTGGTCTTGTGAGGCCACGCTGAGGCCATACCGTCTCACGCCGCGCACGCGCCGATAAGCCGCAGCGCCAACGGTGCCGTGCCGGATGAGCCTATCGAAATCGCGGCAAGCCTTGAGGCCGTGCGGTCATCACGCGCCAGCCACCCATGACGAGCGCGGCCCCGAGCCGCATCCTGGACTTCGAGGGGTGCCCGCCGCCAAGGGGCTGCACCCACAGGAGCAGCCGTTCGCGAGACACGATCTCGCGCGTTCGCGCTGGCGACTTCTATGACGGCTCGAGGGTGCGGTCGGGGAGAAACATCGCATTATACCGTCGCAGCGGAGACGAAGATGGGGATCAATACTGGAAGGTCTATTGCAATGAGAAAGATTCACCGGGGCTCTGGAAGCGTTGGTTCAAGGCGCAGTGTGTCGCGGTCGGATGGCCACCGGGTTCCGGGTTCCGATTAGAAGGTAAAACGAACTCTGCTGGTCATTGGACGAGCGTTCGCGAGACACTGAAATGTGTAAAAGCAGGCGACAGCGTACTCGCTCAATTGCCACATAATCGTGTCGGACGGATCGGCACGGTCACACGCGCGTTCAGGGGACAGCTGGGATCCCTTAGTACGTCCGAGAAAGGATCTGCCTCATGGAGAGATCGGTCGTCGAATTGAAGTCCGCTGGGACATGGATAATGGTCCGGACGATTCCAACACTGTAGTGGGACTGCCGGAAGAAGCGCGTTTGAATCCTGGTCAGGCACGTCGGACGATCCAGAAGCTCGATGCTCCGATCTTCAGGAGAATCGCTTCTGCAATCCAAGACGAGACAAATTGGGTTGCTCTCGGCAGTGAGTTTGTGCACGAACGATTTCTTTCAGACTTCATCGGAACTGTACCGCAGCACCTCGCCGATGAATTACAGCCATACCCATGGGATAAAATCAGGGAAAAGGTGTTCGCCAACGGTACTAGATCCGACGTACTGCTCGAAGATGAAAAAGGAATGCCAGTTGTGGTCGAGTGCAAAAATGGCGCATTGACATCTTCCAATGTTGAACAACTAATTCGTTATCTGAAGCTTGCGTGGAAGGAAACTGGGACAAGACCGCGCGGAATTCTCGTATACGGTGGTGCCCGACGCCTGTCGAGGGATGTGAGAATGGCTCTTCGAAGAAACGGTAAGTGGCCAATCGAGGTCATGCAGTATGAACTAACTGTGAGATTTTCCGCCGGGCGCTGAGGCTCGATACGAAGAAGGGTTTCTCGTGGCGCTTCCGCGCCTGCGCGAAGACAAAAATTCAAACGACGTTGTGCGTGAAGTTCCAGCGGCCGTGGCATAGGCTAATGTGTGGGCGATTCATCCTGATTTGGAAACGAATGGCGGCGAGTTATCGACCCTAACTTCAATATCGCACCGACGGATCAGCATTTGCCTATATGAACCAAGAAGACGTCGAACGATGGCGGCAAGCTCTTTCAGCTTATCGCTATCCTGTCGCTCGCAACCGGATTGTTGGCTTTGCCAACCGGATTGATGCAGGGGAACCGTGGTTTAACTTCCATCTGAGCAGCGGAACGCGCGACGAGACGATCGATTTCGAGCAGCGTTTTCGCTCGTTCGGACCGAAAGCGATTGAGCCCTGGTTCGAGGTGATCTTCTGGAAGCTCGCGAGTATGAGCGGTCGCGGTGAATCGAAGGCTGCACAACTGATTGAAGGCCTTCGCGCAATCAATGCAGCGGCACCGAAACTATGGAACGCCTGCGCAAACTTTGTCGGCTCTGGAAACCGAGAATCATTCGAGACGCTCCAGAGTGAATTGTTCATCGTGACCAAGAGCATCCCGGTGGCGGCGACGTTTCCAGCGTTCATGTGCCCGGCGCGGTTTCCCATGGTTGACAGCTGGATAGCGAAATGGGTCATACATTACCGGGAGGCGTATCCCGCCGAAGCGGGGCCAGCGGCTGGCCGCTCCTTCAGAGTCCTTTCTGGCGCGCAGGAAAACGACGCTCACCGTGCCGGGCGACTGGCCATTTTACAGAGGCTGGGTCCAATTCTGCCGAACGGCGGCCAGCATTCTTACGCCGCAAACACTATTTCCGTGGCGCGCTCGCGACATCGAAATGGCTGCGTTCCACAACGCACGTTCTGCATTACCCCTGCTTGCGCCCATCGCATGACCAGGAGAGTCCAAATGTCCTTGCAACTGCCTCATCCGGCTCAACGTTGCATCAGATATCAGGCGAAAATAGTGGCAAAGGAGCAAAACTGCCAGATCAGAGATGATTTCCTGCGGATCGAAGCGACTCCTCAAACGGCAATTTGGCCGGCCAGGATTGCCCCCGAGGTTTTCTTTCATTGCAATGCGCTTATAAGTCGCTATTCGGCGAGTGCCTTGAATGCCGCTTGCGAGGGTTCGCTGTAGAATTCGATCCGAAGCTGGGATGAGGACTCGGCGCGCTCACCGGCCTGCCAGGGCACGGGCAAAGTGATCCGTGAGGAAGACTGCCAATCATCCGACGTTCAATTCGTGAGCAACCATCGGCGGCGCACAGCGCAGATCGCGCACGTCGGTCATGACACCGCCTTGACCAGCGCGTCGTCCTGCCGGGCGCAGGACCATGACAATCTAGTCGCCGGGAAGCGCCGCGTAGTTTTCCGAATCTCAGAAAAAGCCTGCGGTGGATGGAACATCTCGCCCCGCACGATCACCCGACTCACATGAGGAGGTGACTGGTCTATTATAAACGGCGCCATCGAACACGACCCCTCCTAACGCGGAAGAGAGACGAAATATCGCCTCATCAGATTGGCAATGTGTTCATTTAGCCAGGGAGCAATTTCGGGCGATGAAAGCCAGGAAGACCACAATTCAGGATAACTCATAGAGATGAATCGGGGAGAGTCCCCGCTGACCATCTCTTCGAAATGCCTTATCTCCTTGCGATGCGTAGCGAAGACAGGGAAATCGCTCGCATTTGATGGCTCCCAGAACACATACAGCAGAATAGGCGTCTTTCCTCTGTAAGACCGCGCCAAGCCGAAAGCATGCTTAATCAGTTGCGACACATCCAAATATAGAAAGTCGGAGTCTCTGCCGTCGATCAATTCCATCGCCTTGAACCACGCTCCGGAACGACGTTCGTCACGGATCTTGTCAGAATATGCAGAGCTAAACGAAAATGAGCCGTGTTTCGCGAGGTATTCGGTACATTTGGACTCCACGCCCACGACACCTGCCTCACTTTCGCACAAGAGATCAAGGTTCGGCGATGTACCTCGGAGTCCAGTCGGACATTTCTTCTCGAAGGTAGGCTTGTTGAATCCAGTAATTCCGCCGAGGGCTAGCTTTCGGGAGCGCTCGTCCCTCTTAAACGATGCGAAGCAATTCACAGCCAATGCAGAAGATGAGTGCGCGGCTAGAAATTTGGCTTCCAGCTCGTTTCCATCCCCCTTCCTCAGATCGTCCTCGAACTGATCTCGGGAAATTCTGGGAAGAAGATTGTCGTCGATCGAACTGACATAGCCATTACTTGAAATCGCCGTGTTCGGATTGATGAGGTGAAAACGGTCGGCTAAAGCTCGATAGGCTGTCGCTTGTACACGAGTGCTTTCTAGAGTGTGGTTTTCCATAGTTTGTCCTCCTGTAGCGGCTAGAGCGGATCAGGTGATTGTTCAGACAACCAGTGCAGTTGCTCGCCTATGGCGAGGCCTTCCATGGGAATTTCGACATGGCAGCCGAGCTCAACCAGAGCGAGCGCGAGGAATTTCCGGTACTTCTCGCCTGCCAAGAACACTACCGAGGTTCCAGGCGGGCAATGGGGTTGCAATTCCTGAATGACTTTCCTTGACCATTCTCTTCGCTCCTCGACGGTCTTCTCGTTGAGGGTCTCGTTGTACGGCTCGACCATCTGATCGGGTTCGACAAGGCCGTACTTTGCGGAGAGGATCAGCCATTCTCCCGTTTGTCTCTCAACAAAGGCGCGAGCTTTTTGGAACCATGTCGAACAGTAAAGCTCTCGCGCGCGCATTCGCCGAGCGTGCTTTTCAGAAACACACGAAACGAGAAACACCTTCTTCCGGCGCGGAACGATAGGCAGCTCCTGTGCTCGAATGACTGCCTTCCTTCTGAGCTCCTTGAGCCGCGGGCAGAAAGGGTGCTTCGCGTTGCCGTCGATGTTGAGCGGCAGACTAAGCGTCTTCAGAAGGTAATCTTCGAGTACCCAAGGCCTCAGCATCTCTATCCACACGATACGAGCATTGTCGGCCATCCAAGCGCTCAGGTCGTTCTCCTTATCGACAAACGTCTGCGTTTTGCCGGAACCCACGCGCCTTAAGACTGTTCTTAACTCGCCCTCGAGCAGGCATCCCAGGGTCGTACGAAGTGTGGAGAATTCGGCAATTCCTTCGAAGTGAGACCAAAGCCGGTCTTGAAGAGTTCCTTTGCTCTGTTCATTTCTTGGCGAGATGCCCACGTATAGAAGAGTCGCCTCACCTCGGCGACCTGGACCTTAGTGGTGCGCACATCGAGAACAACACGCGGGAAGAACTGGAGGGCATCGTCGGCTACAAGTTCAACAAGCGTTGGAAGCGCATCGCCCTAACCGAGGACCAGGTCGATAAAAAGAATCTGCGCCACTTGGAAATCCAGAAACTGGATAACCGCTTCAACCCGCCACGCCGATTCCCGGCTATCGAAACCGAAACGCTCAGCCAGACCGTGATCGTCGATATTGTCCGCACGGCGCTTAGTGGTCGGATTCCGACTGCGCTCCAGACCGTCCTAGATCGGGCGGAAAGGCAGCGTGAGTGGATCGCCCAGAAACTGGAGGAGTCGGAGGAAGAGTTCGAGGAAGAGTTCGGAGAAGAGCCGAAACAATGAATCGCAACAAGGAGAATCGAAATAATGAAAAAGCGGAAGAAGAATATTCACGCGCAAGCGCTCGGTCGTCTGGGTGGACTGCGTAAGAGTCCTGCCAAAACTGCCGCCGCACGCCGTAATGGCAAGCTGAGCATGCGCTCACGCACCCTCGCACCGGAGGTACCGGCCAAGGAGGCTGACCGATCATGAGCCACACCCGAGGTAAGGGCCGCGTGTACAAGCAGCCCGGTAGTTCGTTTTTCTGGATTCAATATTCGATTAACGGAAAGCTCCGGCGCGAATCGAGCAAGTCGGTCAAAGTCAGCGACGCGCAGAAGCTGCTCACCAAGCGCTTGGCCGACGCCAACGCGGGTGGACCTGTTGGTCCGGTGGCCGAACGCCTTACCCTGAACGACCTATGCAAAATGATCCGTGACGATTACCAGATCAATGAGCGCAAGAGCGGCGTGCGTCTTAACCGCTCGCTGAACCATCTGCTGGCTTATTTCGGCGGTGAGCGCAAAGCCGTAACAATCACTACCGATGCGATCACCCGCTATATCGTTCACCGGCAGGAGCAGCCGCACCGGCAGGGATCGCGTCCGGCCAACGGATCAATCAACCGTGAACTGGCTGCGCTCAAGCATATGTTCGCCTTGGCCATGCGTGCCGACAAGCTGGTGCGCAAGCCTTACGTTCCCATGCTGAAAGAAAGCCAGGCACGAGAGGGCTTCGTCGAGCATGCCGAATTCGTCGCGCTGCGCGACGCATTACCTGAACGTCTGCGCGATCCTGTCACGTTCCTCTATCTGAGCGGCTGGCGGGTATCCGAGATGAAGACCTTGGAATGGCGCGAGGTGAATGACGATCGCACGGAGGTGCGCCTATCTCCAGCGAAATCGAAGAACGACGAAGGCCGTACGCTGCCGGTGACCGGCGAGCTTGCCGAGGTGATCGAACGTGCCCATGCGATGCGGCGGCTGGATTGTCGGTTCGTATTCCACAACGACGGCAGGCCGATCAGGGACTTTCGTGGCGCGTGGACCAAGGCATGTACCGATACCGGATTGGGCAGCCTGCTGGTCCACGATCTGCGCCGGTCCGCGATTCGGCACATGGTGCGCTCCGGCATCTCGGAAGGCGTGGTTATGAAACTGAGTGGTCATAAAACGCGAAGCGTGTTCGACCGTTACAACGTCAAGAGCGATAAAGATCTGGTGGAAGCGGTCGAGCGCCGCTGGCCTGCCCCCCTAACGCCCAGCAGAATTGAGGTAGAGTCCGTCGACAGAAAGGAGACGGACAATGAAAGGCAGCCGATTCAGCGAGGAGCAGATCATCGGGGTGCTGCGCGAACATGAGGCCGGGGCGAAGACCGAAGAGGTCTGCCGCCGCCACGGGATCTCGAGCGCGACCTTTTACAAGTGGAAAGCCAAGTACGGCGGGCTCGACGTATCGGAAGCGCGCCGCCTTAAGTCGCTGGAGGATGAGAACCGGCGGCTGAAGAAGCTGCTAGCGGAGTCGATGCTGGACAACGCGGCGCTGAAGGACCTGCTCGGAAAAAACGTCTGAAGCCTGCGGCGCGGAAGGCGGCGGTTGCCCGACTGGTCGAGCAGCGCGGGCTGAGCCAGGTGCGCGCATGCAGGCTGGTCGGACTCAATCGCTCGAGCATGAACTATCGGCCGCGGCGGCCGGACGACTCGCTGCTGCGGCAGCGGCTGCGCGAGCTGGCGGCGGAGCGCAGACGCTTCGGCTATCGGCGCCTGGGCTGGCTGCTGGAGAGGGAAGGTCACGTGCTGAACCGCAAGAAGCTCTATCGGTTGTACCGCGAGGAAAAGCTCATGGTACGCCGGCGCAGAGGACGCAAGCGCGCGCTGGGAACCAGGGCGCCGATGACGCTACCGGGCGCGATCAACCAACGGTGGTCACTGGACTTCGTGGCCGACGCACTGAGCGACGGGCGGCGCTTCCGCATCCTATGCGTGGTCGACGACTTCAGCCGCGAATGTCTGGCCACGGTGGTGGACACTTCACTGGGCGGGGTGCGCGTGGTGCGCGAACTGGACCGGCTAACAGCTGAGCGCGCACTGCCACGGATGGTGGTTAGCGACAACGGGACCGAGCTCACCAGTTGCGCCGTGCTGCGTTGGGCCACCGGGCGACTGGAGTGGCACTACATCGAACCCGGCAAGCCGGTTCAAAACGCTTTCGTCGAATCGTTCAACAGCAAACTGCGCGACGAGTGCCTCAACGAGCACGTCTTCCTCACGCTCGCCGAAGCCCGCGAGACGATCGAAGCGCGGCGGTTCGATTACAACCACTGCCGGCCGCACTCGAGCCTTGGCGCCTTGACGCCGACCGAGTTCGCAGTGCTTAAAGGACAGCAAGAACAACCGCCCCTGGAGGGCCAAAACCACGACCGACTCTACTTATGATCTGATGGGCATCGGGGGGCAGGCCACCGCGACCAGTACCTGAGCACGCGAAGCACCGAGCGCAAGGTGGTGCCGATCAAGACCGGGACAGAATGAACGGATACAGGTTAGAGCATCCGCTCGGCTTCTTCCGCACGAAAGAGACGAAGCTTGTCGCTCCAGCAGCGGTTGCCAAACTGGTCAACCACGCAAACGCGAACTGTTAGCTGGCCCTCCTTCTGCCGAACCGCTGGATAGAATGTCCAGAGTGCGTGAGCTTTCGACATTCGGTTCGCAAGAGCCGGGAAACTGCCATAGAGGTCTTGGCCCGGCGCTTGAATGCTGATCTCGCCTTCTCTGACATCCCTGAAGATGCCGCGCCGGAAATACAGCAAAACTTTGCTCACTTGTACTGGCCGGTCAGTGACGTTCGTCAGGTGCAAGCCGACTCTCACCGTTGTTATCGGCTTGTCATCCCATTTGCCATCGCTCCAAAAAGTCTCCGCGCGCTCGCCCGGCTGAACTATCAGTGTCCTTGTAGGGACGCGCGTTCGATGCGCTCGGATCGGTTCCAAAATAGATTGACGGAACCACGAGACTACCCGCCGTCCAAATGTCAGCCAGATGCCGATAGTGGCGGCGGCAAGCACAGTACCGACCACAGTGGCTGCTAGAGGGTTAGTCTGGGCGACTTGCCAAAGCGCCCTCAGCCAATCAAGCACCCGCTCGTCTCCTTAACACACTCTGGATCGTCGGCTTCGAGTCCATTGATTACCGAGACCGAACGATCATAGTTCGATCATAGTGATGGAGGGTGCCGCGCTGGCTCGCAAATTCGATAACACTCCAAATGGCCGATAAATCGAGGGATTTTGTGTTGCCGGGGGTGGGATTCGAACCCATACATCCTTTCGGATAGGGGATTTTAAGTCCCCTGCGTCTGCCATTTCGCCACCCCGGCGTCTCGTCAAGGCGCTATCCAGACAGCCATTTTTTCACTTTTCACGGCTGCTTGAGCCCGAGCCGCTGGCTTATCTGATCGGCGAGCCAGTCGGCCTCGCGTTTGTCGCTGATTCCATCGGCAAAATCGTAGTGCCGATTACCGCCGTAGCTCAGCCGGAGCTGATTGTACACGGTGTTGTTGGCGGTCATCCCCGCGACCGCCTCGATGTTCGTCACGTCGCCGGCCGCGATTCGCCGGCGCGAATAGACGACATCCGCGAGCGACTTCACTATCGCAACCTCGCCGTCACCCACGCGCACCCGTACCGCCGCGAACATGCTCAGCAGAAACAGCACCAGGATAACTTCGAAGAAACCCCATACTAAAACGAAGATGAAAGGTACGTGCATCGCGTGCATCAGCCACAAGCATGCGCTCCAGATAGCCGTAAAGGCCGCGAGTGAGAGCGCCGCGCCGGGGCTTCGCAGCGGCGGAAAATAAACCTCGGTGGCGCCGCCCGGCGTCTGGCGCATCGTGATGCGCGAGGCTTCCGGATGCACGTAACTCTCTACCTGCTGATGCTCGCTCGCGCGTACGGATTCGGCCTGACGCCGCTGCTCGGCGGTCTCGGCGACCTTGAAGACCGGGACCTCGAATTGCGCGTCGAACTTGCCGGCCGCGGTGGGCGCGCTGGCAGTAAGGCGCCAGATGATTTCGTTGTTGCTATTGGAGTTGTCGGACGCCGGCGTGTCGGGCGCGATATAAAACGCAACCGGTACCGACGCGCCGTCGGATGAGGCCGTCTGTTCGTCGTTCCACAGTACGTGCTCCCAGGTGGAGGAGGAGTTGCCACTGCCGGAGGTCACCCGGTTGACGCATCGCAAACCGAGGGTGAAGTTGCCGGTGGGCCGCAGCTCCATCGGCAGCGTGATTTTGCCCGCGAGCGTCCCGCCGATTTGACCGGGCACCGAGTCCATCGCGAACGCCGCGCCGCGCACGACGCGCCATCGCGCGGCCGCCCGCGCCGCCTGCCCCAGCAACCATAGCCCCACCAACGGAAAAAGCAGGACCAGCAGGATGAGGTTGTTCCGTTTAGCCATCTCCTGCGGTATCGCGTAAACACCGGGGGCGCTGACGACAAAACAAAGCACCGCGAATCCCACCAGCATCGCCGCGCTATTGCCGGTCGAGGCGGGGATGTTCCCGGCGGTCCAATCCTCGCGCCAGAGCCACGGCCGGTCCGGATTTGCCGCGCGCAGGCGGTCCCGCGCCGCAACGGTCCGCGTGCCCAGGCGAACCAAATAGATGAGACCGAAACCGACACCGCAGAAGGCGATGCCGAATATTCCGCCGTACGCCGCCTGCGGCAGGTTGCCGGCGAGCAGATAGCGAATCGACTCCATCAGGGCGAAGAGCCCGAAGCCGCAAAACGGCACGGCGAACAGATAGAGACATCCTGCCGCGAGTTTCGGCTTGACGCCGCCGGCGTTCGGCACCCCTGGCGACGCCTGAGCCCTGATAATATCGTCCGTCTCCATCGTCTCGCCCGTCTCCTTCAATCCACCGATGCCCATCCTCCAGCCATCGAGGCGCCGCTGGGCGATTCTGCACGGCGCGGGAAGGCCGGCGCAAGATACCCCAAATGTACCCGCAAAGTACCCAAAAGGTACTTTTAGACTGCCGCGGCGCTTGATCGCTCCATGCCTCCCAGCATTACAATGATGCATGAGGGCTATTACACAGATGCGCCGCACGCGGACCGGCCGCAGCCGTACCCGCCGATCGAAGAAGCCGTTCGGGCTCCTTGTGGCGCTCGCGATGGCGGGATGCGGATTTGCCTCAGCGCCGCTCAAGGACACGCCGAAAATCGTGGCGACGCCGCAGCCCGGCCAGCTCAATGTGATGACTCAGCCGAGCTCTCCGATCGGCGACGTGCAGCCGGTCTATGTCTCGGTGGCCAATGGCAGCGACATACCGCGTTCGATCGTGCCGAGCCAGATTTTCGCGCTCGACGACGCGGGCTCGCGGGTCGCGCCGTTGCCGCCGGGTGAGGCCGCGCGCGAGGCCGGCGGCAGTGGCGAGCTCAAGGCGGCGTTGACCAGCGGAGCGGTTGGCGGAGTCGCCGCTGGTGCGTTGGGTGCGGGCCTGGGCGCGGCGATCGGATCTGTGGTGAACGGCTTCTCTGGCTTCAGCGGAGCCGCGAGCGGCGCGATAATCGGCGCGGCGGCCGGCGGCGGATCGGGAATCATCAGCGGAGTGCAAAACGGCGCCACCAAGGCCGACGAGCAGGCTAACGCGCAGCTACAGGCACTGGCGCTGCAGGGCGGCGAGGTCCGTCACGATTTCACTCAGAGCGGCTACGTATTCTTTCCCAAGGGCAGCTATCGCGAGGTCGAGTTCCTGCTGGTCAATCAGGAGACGGGCGACACCGAAGTGATGCGGGAGCCCTTGCGCTAGTCGGTCGGCGCTAGTCGGTTGTCGTCGCGCTGGTTTCGGCGCGGAACTTACCTGTATTGCTATTTTTTCTTGTCTGCGCCCGCAGCGAGTTCGTCGAGCGCCTGGTTGACGAAGTACCGCTGCTGCGGGTCGCGGTCATCCATTTCGGATTTGCGCCGTGCGGTCCACTCGGCGATCGCGATCACCGCGGCTTCCTGTGGGCTGGAAATGCCGAGCGCGCCGGCCACTTCGCCGAGCCCCGCCCACAGCTCGTCGGGCAATTCGACCGTTATCGCCTTACCAGCCATCGCGGAAACCTCCAGCCTTCGCTACGGATGAAAAGCTCGCGCCCTAGGCCGCGAGGCGGCGGGCGCCGCGCCAGATCACCAGCGCGATAGCGGACGCCATCAGCACCACGACCGCTATGCCCTCGCGAATCTGCAGAAATGGCTGCAGCACGGCGAGCAGCAACAGCCCGGCACAGACCATGATGGCGAGTTGCAGAATCTCCATCATCACGCTCCGTTCCCAGTCTTGCAGGGTGATGCCGCCCGTCACCGGTGCGCGATGATACGCGAGCCTCGCCGCCAGTTGGCGCGCCCCGAACAGCATCGCGGCCGTTCCGATCACCGCCACCGCCAGCGCTAGAAGGTCGGCAGCCGTAGCGGCGCGCGCCACTGCGATTCCGTGGGCGATTATGATTTTTTCGATCGGACGCTCCGCGATATCGATCGCGACCACCACCGCGGCCACGCAAAGTGCGCCCCCGAACAGGAAGAAGAGCGGCGCGGCCACACCGAGCCGGCCATCCGGAGCGGCACGGCCGGCGTTAACCCGCTCGACCCATCCGTCATAGACGCGCTGCAGGCGAGCCAGGGCATGCGGCGCGCGGCTTTCGATCATTGCGCCGACCGGTCCGCAGGCGCGAATCATGAAGGGCGTGGTGAAGGTGGTGATTGCCGAGACCGCGACCGCCACCGAGTAGAGGAATTTGTGGGCCGCGCCGGTCTCGATACCGACGCCCGCGATGATGAAGGAGAACTCGCCTATCTGGGCGAGGCTCAATCCGGTCTGCACGGCGAGCGGCGCCGGCGTTCCGGCTAACATCGCGCCCAAGGTGACGCCGACCATCTTGCCCACGATGAGGACCACCACGAGAAGCGCGAGCGCAGGCCAATGCGCCGCGATGAGCTGCGGGTCGATCATCATGCCGACCGAGACGAAAAAGACCGCCGCGAAAACGTCGCGCAGCGGGCGGACCAGTTCTTCGAGGCGCTCGGCCACGCCCGACTCCGCCACCAGCGAGCCAGCCAGGAAGGCGCCTAGCGCGACCGAGTAGCCGGCGCGCTCGGCTTCCATCGCGAAGCCAAAGCAAATCCCGATACTGGCGACGACCAGCGTCTCGTCGCGGCCCATCCGTGCAACCATCCGCATCAGCGGCGGAATAACCAGGTATCCGCCACCGACCATCGCGAGCAGAAATAGACCCAGACGCAGACCCGTCCATTCCAGCGCTCCGGCATTGAGCGTCGCACCGGCGCCGAGCGGCGTCAGCACCGCCAGCATGATTACCGCGACCAGGTCTTCGCACAGCAGCACGCCCAGGGCGAGCTCGCGTAGGTCGGCGCCGACGCGTTGCTCGGCGAAGGCCTTCGCCACGATGGTGGTCGAGGAAATCGAAAGCAGCGCGCCGGTAAAAATGCTCTCGAGCTCGCTCCATCCGAGTGCCCGGCCGCAAACGTAGCCGAGCCAGAGCATCAGGCCCACCTGCACCGCCGTGATGAAAGCGGCGCGCGGACCCAACCGCAGCAGGCGGCGGATGCTGAACTCCAGGCCCAGCGCGAACATCAACAGAATCACGCCCAGCTCGGAGACTCCGTGCAGGCGTCCCGCGTCGACGAATATTCCGGGCGTGTAAGGCCCCACGAGCATCCCGGCGACGAGGTAACCGACGACAACCGGCTGGCGCAGCCCATGGAAGATGACCGTGGTGACCGCCGCGACGCATAGCACCAGCGCAAGGTCTTCGAGAAACGAGTTCGCATACAGGCTCGGGATCATCACCGCGTCATCTCCGGCATCGGTCTTTGTGCGCCCGCCGCGCAATCGGCAAAGCTGCGCGACGGACTTTGCATATGGTCTTCGCTCGCGGTGGCCGTCACAATAGGGAGACCCGTGAATTCAGAAATAAAATATACCGGCGCGCTGGTCGAATATCTTGACCAGGGCGGGCTCCAGCCGGGATTGGTAGTGCGGGAGCAGGGCGACAAGCTGGTGATTCGCGACCACGCGGGGCGCGAACGCACGATCACCCGCGAGCTGGTCATGATGCGTCACGGCTCCGTCCGCGAAGGCGAAGGCGACGGCGGTCCGGCCGCGCGTCTTGCGGCGCTGGAAGAGGAGAAGGCGCGTTTGCGCGCCGAGCTCGATCTCACGTTACTGTGGGAAGTCGTGCAGGAGCAGGGCCGGGCGTTCACCGCCGAAGACCTGGCCGAGCTTTTCTTCGGCCGCCGCTCGAGCGCGGGCGCGGCGGTGATGCTGGCGGCGCTGATCGCCGATCGCATCTATTTTGTCCGCCGCAATCGCGAATTCATGGTGCGCAGCCCCGAGCAGGTCGAGCGGCTGCGCGTGCAGGAGAGCCGGATGCGGATGCGCAGCGAGGAGGGGCGCCGCACGCGCGATCTCCTGAGCGCAATCATCGCCAACGATCCCCGCACCAGCGCCACTCCCGCCTCATCTGAAGCCGCTCCGTTAATTGCCGAGTTGCAACGTTATCTCAAAAACCCCTCCACTCGCAGCCAGGAGCTGACCGTGATGCTCTCGCAGGCTGCGCCCGACGTCGATCCGGTCGAAGTGGCGTTCGAGGTTCTCGAGCGGCTGGGCGCAGCGCCGGTTACCCCTCGGTTCGCGGCGATCGGCGCCCTGGTGGCCGAGTTCGGCGAAGCGGCTGAGGCTGAAGCGGCCGCCGTCGTGCCGGTCGAACGCGAGCCAATTGACGGGCCGGTCGCGTTTACTATCGACGACGAAGAGACGCTGGAGGTTGACGACGCGCTCAGTTGCGAAGTTACAGCCGACGGCCAGCTGCGGGTCGGAATCCATATTGCGATGGTCGCGGATTTCGTCACGCGAGGCGGTCCGATGGACCGCGAGGCGGCTGCGCGCTCAACCACCGTGTATTTGCCCGAAACGACGGTGCGGATGCTGCCGGATGAAATTTGCTGCCGGCGCGCAAGTCTGATCGCCGGAGAGCGGCGGCCGGTCATGAGCACGTCGGTGCTGCTGGAACATGGCGAATTGCTGAGCAGCGCAATTAGCCCGCGCAATCTCATGATCGGCCGGCGGCTGAGCTACGCGCAGGCAGACCGCATCCTAGCCGGCGCGGAAGAGCCCGATTCCGAGGTAGCGATGGCGCTTGGACGGCTGCTTGAGGCGGCGCTCGAACTTCGCGAACGGCGCAAGCGAGCGGGCGCGATTCTGATCCAACGGCGCGAGCCGAAAGTGCGGGTGCATGGCGAGGAGGTCGAAATCGAAATTATCGACAACAACAATTCGCCGAGCCGCTTGCTGGTGGCGGAATTCATGGTGTTGAACAATTTCGTCGCGGCGAGCTACGCCGCCGAACATCGCATCCCGATCATTTACCGGGTACAGCCGTCGGCGGGCGACGCGGGGGTGGTGCGGGCGCGTCTGTCCGTGTATCCCGAGTTCCATGCCGGCGCAGGCTTGCAATGTTATGCGCAACTCAGCTCGCCCATCCGGCGCTATGCGGACCTGGTATTGCAACGCCAACTGGTGAGCGCGCTTGCCGACTCGTCCGCGCCGCCCTACGACGCCGACGAGATCCTCGCGGTGCTGGCAAATACCGAGAATGCGGAGGCGGAGGCGAAGGAACTGGAGCGCCGCGCGCGGCGCTACTGGACGCTGCGCTACTTGCAGCGCCATGCCGTGGGCCGCGAACTGGCCGCAACGGTGACTCGCGACGGAGCGAGCGCCGAGCTCGACGACTATGCGGTGCGTGGGGCCTTGCGCGGCGCCTCGAACGTTTCGACGCAGACGCAGATACGGGTCCGGATTGCTCGGGTCGACCCGCTGCGCGGCTGGCTCTCGTTCGACTATCTCGCGACCACGCCAGGGGCCGTCGAGCGACTGTCCTAGGATTTCCCTCGAGTTCCCATGAAAATTCCGGGAAGCTTGGGCTGGGGAATTAGGCCGGAAGTTCAGTTCCGCGGAAGGTAGCTTCAGCGGAAGATCAGCTTCAGGATATTCGCCGGACCGCCTCCAACTCCGGCGCGCGGAGCTTCACCGCTCCCCGGCGGTCCAATCGATGTCGGAGAAGGGCCGCGCCGCCTGCGACCCAGCTCCCGAGTCGGTCTCAGCCCTTGAAGTTGTCCTGCTGTAGCCGCCAACGATCGATCGATTCGATGTTGAAGCGCCAGTCGCTGCCCACCTTGAAGGCCGGCAGACCGCCGCGCTTGAGCTGACGGTACACCGTCGACGGATGCACTTTAAGGTAGTCCGACAGTTCCTTGACTGTCATAACCCTGCTGCTTTCCAGTTTCATCGCCATGTTAATCTCTCCCCTTATGCCTCGCTATTACTTCCCAACCGGCCCTGCTGCTACGCCCGGCCACCACGGCATAAAGCAAGGCGTGTGCCGTAAGCCCTAGAAAGGGGAATCGTGCCTAATAAGATGAAAATGGGGGCGAACTTAACGAATAAAGCGTCAACAAATTGCCGACTGGTACGAAAATGCCGGTCAAGCTTTCGCCGCAACGATGCAAGATTGACCACAGCTTGTTTCAACCATGCAATACCTACCGCCTTCCTCCAGTTTGCTCGTCGCAGATCGTTCTTCTCGATCTGGCACCAATTTAGCCGGCATGGCGAACCACGTTCTCAAGCGTGGCTCTCCAAATCGTCCTGTTCTCTTTATCTATGCTATTGCATGCTATTTTATCCTGTTTCAATCGTTCCTCTGATTCTTGCTCTAGTCTCTGCCAATCAATCCGCGTTCGCACTCGCCGACGAATTTGATCACTCCGGCGCCGTCGTTCTGACGATGCAGCAGGATTAGGCGATGCACCCCCGCGTCGGCGAAGCGGCGCGCTTCGTCTCGATCGATGCGCCGGCTCGGGGTCACGCTAATCTCCAGTTCGTCGAAGGGCCGTCCGGCTTCTTTGCAAGCGGCTTTGAGTCCCTCGACGTGGCGCATCGTGGTCTCGAGGTCGAGCGCAAAGCCGTACCATCCCTTGGCCAGGCGCGCGGCGCGCGAGAACGCCTCCTTGGTATGTCCGCCGAAGACGATTTCCGGATGAGGTTTCTGCACCGGACGCGGCATCGCGTTGACGCCGCCGAAGGAGACGAAGTGGCCACGGAATTCCGGCTTGTCCATCGTCCACAGTGCGATCATCGCGCGCAGGAATTCCTCGCTGCGCGGCCCCTTGTGATCGAAAGGCGCGCCGATCGCTTCGAACTCGGGTTTGAGATAGCCGACCCCGATGCCGAAGATCAGGCGGCCGCCGGCGAGCACGTCGGTCGAGGCAAGTTCCTTCGCGAGCACCACCGGGTTGCGCTGCGGCAGGATGATGATCCCGGTACCGAGCCGGATGGTCTTGGTGTGCGCGGCAACGAACGTCAAGGCGATCAGCGAATCGATAAATGGAGTTTCGGGCGCCGCTGGCGAAGGTGGGGCCTGCGGGTCCGGCAGCACAATATGCTCGCCGGTCCAGAGGCTTTCGAACCCGGCCACCTCGGCTGCGCGCGCGACTTCGCTGGCCGTCCGCGGATCCGCACACGGCCCATAGTTGATTCCGAACAGCGCTATCTTCATGTTAGGCAGAACTAACACGAAGCGGTGAGCACGGGAACCCGGCACTGAGGCCGCCATCAACTCACGACGCGCGGCCGATGCGGGTTCATCGGTGCGAGAGGGAACGCGACCATATATGAGATGTCCGCAATGTGGATCTGACTCGGCCCCCGACGCGCAATTCTGCGCGCGATGCGGCACGCGCCTTCTTCAGCCGAAACCGGCGGATAAGCGCGAATACGCGCTGATGCGGGTGAATCCGGCGTGGTGGCATTTCATCGGGGCGATTCTTTTCTTCTGCATCCTTATCGTGGCGGGGTTCATTCTCCAGCTTAACTCCACCAACCTTCGGCATCTCGGGTTGCCGCTGCTGGGGCTCGGCGCGATCGGGCTGCTCTCGACCGCGCTCCGGCGTCACTTCATCTCGTGGAGTCTTACCTCGGAGCGGGTGATCGAAAACAAGGGCATCCTCGCGCGGCATCGGCGCGAGATGGAACTGGCCGACGTTCGCTCGGTGGATGTCGAGCGGCGATTCATGCAGCGCGCGATGGGCCTCGGAGACATCGTGATCGCGTCGGCCGCCAGCGCCGATTACGCGATCAAGCTTTACGACGTGCCCGATCCCGAAGGCGTGGCGGAGACGCTGCGCCGTGCGCGGCTGAAGCGCCTGGCCTAATTTCGAGCGCGCGAAGCGAATCGACGGAGCGCGGAATACGCCTTGATGGAAAAATCGTCGAAATCGGATGCGCAAAGTTTGACCTCAATTGAATGCGCGCCGATAATCGGCTCATCAGCGCACGCACGATGCGCGCGCAACGGGGCAGGGGGAGCGGCGCGATGACCAGGCATCCGGATCTCCGCTACGAGCGCAAGCTCTGGCGTAGCGGCATCGAGGCGGTGGCGGGCGTAGACGAGGCCGGGGTGGGCCCGATGGCAGGGCCGGTGGTCGCGGCCGCGGTCATTTTCGCACCCGAGACTTTCATCAAGGGCGTTCATGACTCCAAGCAGCTCGCGCCCGAGCGGCGCGAGGAACTGTACGTCCTGATAACCGCGCGCGCGCTGGTATGGGGAGTCGGCGTGGCCGAGCCGATCGAAATCGATCGGCTCAACATCTATTGGGCAACGCGCGAGGCGAGCCTCCGGGCGCTCGCCGGCCTGGGACGCGCTCCCGGCCACGTGCTGGTCGACGGACGCGGAATCGCGGCGCTCGAGCATCCGCAGACCCCGATCGTCGGCGGCGACCGCAAGAGCTTCTGTATCGCGGCTGCCTCGATCCTGGCCAAGGTGACGCGCGACCGCATGATGTGCGAGTACGACGCGCGTTTTCCGGGCTACGGCTTCGCGCAGCACAAGGGCTATTGCACGCCCGAGCATTTCGCGGCGCTGCGCGCGCTCGGACCGTCGCCGATCCATCGGCGCTCCTTCGCGCCGGTCTTCGACGCCTCACAGCTCGTGCTCCCGATCGGTGATTTACCATCCTGAGCGCCTTGAGTTAGAGTCTGGAGTTGAACGATTCCGGCGTCCGGCGTCGTTGATGACGGCGGCGACTCGCCGGCCGCTTGCCTGTTTCATGGTTTCATCTCATCCGGGGGTTTAACGAGCTTGGCAAATTCACGATACGACTTGGCGGTAATCGGTTCCGGCCCGGGCGGCTATGTCGCGGCGATCCGCGCGAGCCAGCTCAAGATGCGAGTCGCGGTGGTCGAGCGCGAGGAGGTGGGCGGCGTCTGCCTGAACTGGGGATGCATCCCGTCCAAGGCGCTGCTGAATTCGGCTGAAACGATCGAATTGATTCGCGGCGCCGCCAAGGAGCACGGAATAGAGGTCGGTGAAGTGAAGGTCGATTTCACTCGCGTCATCAAGCGCAGCCGCGACGCGGCCGACAAGCTCTCCAAGGGCGTGCGTTTCCTGTTGCGCAAGAACAAGATCGATCTGTTCGAGGCCAGTGCGACGATCGCGGGACCCAATAGTGTGGCGCTCGCGCCGGCCGCCGGCAAACCGCCGCCGGCCGCGCCGGCGATCGAAGCCGAGCGCATCCTGGTCGCCTCCGGCTCGGGCGAGCGGCTGTTCGGCGGGATGAAGATTGGCGACGGCGTGATGAGCAGCCGCGAAGCGCTGCTGAACGACCATCTGCCAGAAAGCGTCGCCGTTATCGGCGCGGGCGCTGTGGGATTGGAGTTCGCGTATTTCTACCAGGCTTTCGGCGCCAAGGTGACGGTGATCGAGCTGGAAAAACAGATGCTGCCGGGGTTCGACGCCGAAATCGCCGAGGAGCTGCGCCGGGCGTTCGTCAAGCGCGGAGTCACGGTGATGCTCGGGCACGGATACAAATCGATGGAGCGCAAGGGCGGGCGCTGGACAGTCACGCTGGACGCCGGGGGCGCCGCGAAAACCGTGGAAGCCGAAGCCGTGCTGGTCGCGGTCGGGCGCAATCCGCTAAGCCCGAACCTGGGACTGGAAAAGGTCGGGGTCGAACTGGAGCGCGGCGGCTTCATCAAGGTTGACGACTCGTTCCGCACGTCATGCCCGAGCGTCTACGCGATCGGCGACGTGATTCGTCCACCGCTGCTGGCACACAAGGCCTCGGCCGAAGGCATCGCCGCGGTCGAGATCATGGCGGGGGTGCGCGAGCCCGGCTTCGACCTGATGTCGATCGCCGGATGCATCTATTGCGAACCCGAAGTCGCCACGGTCGGGCTGACCGAAGCGCAGGCGCGCGAGCGCGGGATCGAGGTCAAGGTCGGCAAGTTCCCGTTTCGCGCGATCGGCAAGTCGGTCGCGGTCAACCAGACCGAAGGCTTCGTCAAGATAGTCGCGAGCAAGGAATACAGCGAGGTGCTTGGCGCGCAAATCATCGGGCATCATGCAACGGACCTGATTTCCGAGATCGTGCTGGGCCGGACGCTGGAGACGACCACGGCCGAGATCGGCAAGACCCCGCATCCGCATCCCACGCTGTCCGAGGCGATCATGGAGGCGGCGCTGGCCGCCGAGGGCGAGGCGATCCATATTTAGCGGCATGCCGGCCTCGAAGATGTGGTGCTAGAATCAGCCACATGAGATGGGCCAGCCTCTGCGACCTCTGCTGCCGTCGCTACTGAGCGGGCCCACATCAGAATGGAAACCCGCGGGACACTTGGGATTGCACGGCTGGGAACCGTCGACTACGACTCCGCCCTCGCCCTGCAGGACGCGCTGGTCGAGGCTCGTCGCGACGACCTGATCGGCGACACACTGCTCCTGCTGGAGCATCCGCACGTCTTCACTCTGGGCCGCGGCGCCGACGCTCGCCATCTGTTAGAAGCGCGGGCCGGAGTCCCGGTGTTTCGCGTTTCGCGGGGCGGACAAGTCACCTATCATGGCCCGGGACAGCTCATCGGCTATCCGATCCTGAAACTTCAGGGGCGCGACCGCGACATCCATCTGTATTTGCGCCGTCTGGAACAGACGATGATTGACGCGCTGGCGAAACTGGGGATCGCCGCGCGCCGGCGCGAGAGACTCACGGGCGTGTGGGTGAGTGAGCGCAAAATCGGCTCGATTGGCGTCGGGATGCGGCGCTGGATAACCCTGCACGGCTTCGCGCTCAACGTATGCTCCGACCTCGATTACTTCGGCGCGATGGTGCCGTGCGGAATCGCGGGAGTCGAGATGACGTCGGTCGAACGTGAAATCGGGCTAGGGGACGTCGACGCTGCCGCAGGCGCGATAGCGCAATCTTTTGCTGCGGTGTTCGGCTTCGAGCGTACCGCTATCGTCGACGCCGCGGCGTTGTGGGCGCGCGTTGACCCGCTCGCCGCCGCCTGCGAAGCTCAGGTTCGTATATGACCACCGAGCGCAGGCATCCGGACTGGATCAAGGTGCGAGCGCCGACCTCGCCCGAGTACTTCCGCACCAAGGCGCTGCTGGCTGAATTGCGGCTGCATACGGTCTGCCAGGAGGCGTGCTGTCCGAATATCGGCGAGTGCTTCTCGCACCGCACGGCGACCTTTATGCTGATGGGCGATGTGTGCACGCGCAACTGTCCCTATTGCGCGGTGGCTCACGGCAAGGTGCGTCCGCTCGATCCCGACGAGCCGCGGCGTATCGGCGAAGCGGTCGCCCGCCTGGGCCTGGACCACGTGGTCGTCACGTCGGTCGACCGCGACGATCTGGATGACGGCGGCGCTTCTCACTTCGCCGCGACCGCTGTCGCCATCCGGCGGCTTCGGCCGGCGACCCGGATCGAAGTGCTGGTGCCCGACTTCAAAGGATCGTACCCGGCGGTCGAAACCGTGCTCGAGGCACCGGTCGCGATCTTCAATCACAATATCGAGACTGTGCCGAGCCTCTACCGCAAAGCGCGGCCCGGCGGAAACTATCATCGCTCGCTCGACGTGCTCGCGCATGCCAAAGATTTCGGCAAAACCGTCGGCAAGAGCTCCGGTAAAATGCGCGAACAGGCGCTCATGACCAAGGCCGGAGTCATGCTCGGCCTGGGCGAAGAGACGGCCGAAGTCGAAAGCGTGCTGCGCGACCTGCGCGCGGCCGGATGCGACATCCTGACGCTCGGCCAGTACCTGCGCCCCTCGCGCGACCATCTGCCGGTCGAGCGCTATCTGACGCCGGCCGAATTCGCGGAGCTTAAGTCGACTGCCATGGCAATGGGGTTTCGCCATGTCGAGTCCGGCCCCCTCGTCCGCAGCTCATACCATGCGTGGGAACACGTGGATTAGGGCAGTCTTCCCCCGATCCCCGAAGCGATCGCACTTCTAGAAACGGCCGTACCTCAGGTTTTGGTGGTGCTGCCGGCCCGCATCCCCGTTGCGCTCTCGCAACGTGGGATGTTTGGATGCTCTTTCCGTTCAGCGGCAAAGCGCTCGCTAACGCAAGCATTAGCTTTCTTTATCCTCAGCTCTCGTTTGCTCGCTGTTGACGATTAAATGTCTTAAAGAGCTATATCAAATGCTATAAACTTTCTAAATTACTCTATTTGACGCTTGATCGGAAATGGCCTCAAAGAAGTGCTTTAGACGGAACGCGTTTTGCTTAAAGCACGGATGCACCCCGGGTGCAAAGCCGGAGGATTATGAATCTCAAACTCGAAGAGTTGAGGAAGCGTCTGCTCGATACGACGCCATCGGCTACGCCGCCACCGGCCGAAACCATCTATAAGCGCAGCGCTGAACCGGTAAGTCCGCCGGAACCGCCGGTGGTCATCGATGGTATCGATGGCGCTGAACGAAGGAGCACGCCCCCGCGCGAGACGCAGCAACCGACGGTCCAGCCGGACTCGCTGGCCAGCACAGTTCTGCAGTACGTTGGCGAAAGCGCCGAGCCGGGGAAGGCGGGTTATCAAATGGCGCAAGCGGTAACCAAGGTTTTTGAGTCAACCCGGCAATACCAGGAACGATTCGCGGAATTGGGCGAGTCCTTCGACACGATCGAGCAGGTCGCGCAGTCGGCGGCCAGAGCCTTCGAGCCGATCCGCGCCTTTCGCGAGCAGATGGAGAAGCTTTCGAACACCTTCGAGCCGATGCGCTCGTTCCAGGAACAGCTCGGAACGCTGGCTGAGTCCTTCGAACCCATGAAGGCGTTGCACGAGCAGATCGCGATGCTGGCAGAGGCCTTTCAGATCAATCTGGCGCAGTTCGCTCGCTCGATGGAGCCGGCCAGAAACTTTCAGCTACAGTTGGCCAAGCTCGCCAAGACCTTTGAGGCGGTAGGTGAGCTGCAAGGCCAGTTTCTGGAGTTGTCGGAGACTTTTCGCGTGGCCTCGCGCGACGGCGATGGCACTGCCGCCGCGGCCGAGCGCAATTAGCATGTTAACGGCGCCGTCGCCCGAGGGCGGCGCCGCGATGGTCGAAAAGGGGGGTTAACCCAGAGCCGGGCGGGCCGCGAGGCCCAACCGGCCTCTGGGGAAACCGAAGGTGGGGGGAACGCGAGGGCCGCGCCGGCCGCTCCAAAGAGCAGCCGGCGCGGCCCTCGCAACGTTTTGCGCGCAGCCTCGCATCATCGAAGAGCCCGGGGCGCGCGCGCCAAAGCGCACGCCCGGGGCTCTTCGATGGTACAACGACTACGGCAGCTGCGCGTTGTAAGAATGGACGAGCGGGCCGCCCACGGGGCGGCCCGCTCGTCCATTCTTACGGCGCGGTTATGCCGGGGGAGCGGATGCGGGCTTACGCCCGCATCCGCCTCCCCGGAGTTCTCACTGCGCCAGGCGCTTCAGCTCGGCAGTGCGCGTCTGCATGTAAGCATCCTGCACCGCGCCGTACAGGTCGACCGCGTAGCGGTCGGCCTCTTCGAACTGATTCGGATGCAGCGAGCGGTAGTTCACTGCGTTAATCGCCGCTGACCCGGCGTCAGCCGGTACCGTCACGTACCAAGGCAGCAGCCAGCTCATCGGGTTCATGCAGCCGTCGACCACCAGGCCCACCGTATCGCGGACCGTCGAGGGGCCGAGGAAGGGCAGCATCACATATGGTCCCGAGTAGATTCCGTAGTGGCCCAGCGTCAAACCGAAGTCATCGTTATGCTGCTTCATCCCGAACCAGCTATCGGCAACGTCGAATAATCCCGCCACGCCAAGCGTGCTGTTGATTCCGAAGCGCGCAAGCTCGTTGGCTGCGTTGTAGCCATGCAGCTGCAGGAGATTGTTAGCGAAGCGGGGAATCACACCGATGTTGCGAAAGAAATTGTTTACACTCTGGCGCGCCGGCTCCGGCAATACATACGAGTAACCTTTGGCGACCGGTGTAACCACATACTGGTCAACATCGATGTTGAAAGTGAACATCGCCGAGTTGAAGGGCTCCAGGGGATCCGTATATGGACCTCCGGTTTCACCAGGCAACGTCTGCTCACCCGCAAGCTTGGGAGGCGCTCCCCTATCCTGCAGCATGGGCTGAGCGAACGTGGTCGAAACCACCATTAAAGTTGCCAGCAGAATTGGCACCGACAGACTGGCCAGCTTCTTCGCAAATTGTTTAGTTGGTCTTGTTAAAATTGGTTCGCTGACGGCCACGTTGTATTCCTCCGCACCGACCCTCTGGTCCGGCATCGTTCTTCCCTTGGATGATTGGGCCTATGATCCCATTGAAGCCTGCAGCTGTTGTTGCTTGGCTCGCATATCAGACATCAGTTTATCAAATCCTTGATCATTAATCACGCGGTTAAACTGATTTCGATAGTTTGCGACAATGCTAATGGCGTCAACTGTCACGTCGTATATCTTCCAGTCGCCATCGATGTCACGCAATAGGTAGTCCACCTTGATTGGCTGTTTGCCGGCCTGGATTATCTGGCTGCGCACTCGCTGGAAGCCTTCCCCTTCGGCATTTTGGCCCAGAACGGCCACGTCCTGACCCGAATAATCCTGAATTTTGCTTAGGTATGCGTTCTCGATAAAGGCCGTAAACAGCTGGGTGAATTGACTTCGCTGGGTAGCGTTGAGTTCGCGCCAATGGTAGCCCAACGCGATCCGTGCCATGTCTGCAAAATCGAAGTGCCGCTCGAGCAAGTCGCGCAATTGCCGCCGGCGCTGGGCAACCGGCGTATGTTTGTCGCGAAGCACCGGCAAACTGTTATTGATGACCTGATTGACCGTGTCGAGAGCTGTGGGTAGCGCCCAGGCCCGCGATGGTGTCGCCGTCTGCGCCGCCGTCAGAGCCAGCATCGCGCAGGCAAACGCGCCCAACGCCGTCCGCACCGAAAAAGCTGAAGCTCGCACCGTCCCGGCGGTTCGAAGACTACGTGCTGGAAGACTGCGTGCTGAAGGATAATTTCCGCGCATACTGCTCTTCCCGTCTATTTAACGCCTTTGTCATGATCGCCGGAAGGCGTACCGGAAGAAGTACCAGAGGACCCGCCCGAAGACGCGCCCGAAGATGCGCCGGCGCTTCCCGAACCGCCGCTGCCGCCCGAGCTGGGCCCGTTACTATTGATCAATTGACCAATAGCGTCTTCCAGCACGAAGGCTGATTGGGTGCGCCGAATCACGCCGCCGTAGGCGATGTCATGTTCCCCGCCGCCCAGTGAAATCGAGACGTACTTGTCGCCGATTATACCGCTGGTTTTGATTGAGGCGATGGCGTCAGTGTCGATTTTCACGCCGTTATTGATCCTCAAGTCCACGTGGGCACGATAGTCCTTGAGTCCGAGGCCAACTACCTTGCCCACCTGCACGCCTGCGATTTCGACCTGGTCGCCGGTCTTAAGGCCGGAGATATTGTCGAAGTTCGCATGGATGATGTAGCCGTTGTTGCTGAACAGTTCTATTTTTCCCAGGCGCAACGACAGGATGGCCAGGGCCACAATTCCGGCCAGCGCGAAGAGTCCCACGATAAGCTTGGTTGTCCAACTGGCGTACATTAGTCTGCTCTCAGAGCGCGGCCGCGTCGCGCTCGTCTCCTGCGGCCCTGCCCGCCAGGAAGCGGTTGAAGACCTCGTCGTTGGCAGCAGTGACTTCGGCAGGCGTCCCGCTAAGCCGCATACGGCCCTCGTGCATGAAGGCGACGCGGTCGGAAATCTCGAACACGGCGGGCACGTCGTGGCTGACCATCACGACGGTCAGGCCGAAGCGTTGCTGGGTGTGGCGCACCAACGCGTGAATCGACCCGGTGCGAGTCGGATCAAGTCCGGTGGTCGGCTCGTCGAGCATCAGGATTTTCGGATTGCGCACGAGCGCGCGCGCGAGCGCCGCCCGCTTCTGCATCCCGCCGCTAAGCTCCGAGGGATACTTGTTCTCCATCCCTTCGAGGCCCACGTTGTGCAGCATCTCACGCACTTTGACCGCAATTTCCTCGCGCTTCATGCTGGTGTTCTCGACCAGCGGAAACGCGACGTTATCGAACACGCTCATGGAATCGAACAGCGCACCCGCCTGGAAAAGCATTCCGAATTCCTTGCGCACCTCGTCGAGGCCCCGATTACTCAGCCGGGTAACGTCGACGCCGTCGATCACGATTTTGCCCGAGTCGGGGCGCAGCAGCAGGTTGAGATGCTTTAGCAGCACCGTCTTGCCGCATCCGCTGGGCCCCACGATGGTGGTGATGCGGCCGCGCAGGAAATCGAGGTCGACCCCGCGCAGAACCTGCTGGGCGCCGAAACGATGGCGCAGGTCGCGCACCTCGATTGCGACCGGCCCGGCCGATGCACCGGGCGCGCTCGCAGTTTTTCCGTTCGTTTCAACCATCGTCACTTTGCGTTATCGAGTGCAAACTTTTGCGTTATATTCGCCTGGCTCATTGCTCGCCCGAAATTCTCTCGAACCGCGGATTCTATAGGAGAATCGACGTGAGGAAATAGTCCCAAGCCAGGATCAGCACGCTCGAGAGCACCACCGCTTCGGTGGTCGCGCGGCTCACTCCGGTTGCCATGCGCTGCGCGTGGTAGCCCTTGTAGCAGCAGACCCACATTACTACCAGCCCGAACACGAGCGCCTTGTACAGGCCGCTCATGATGTCGTGGCCGCTCATGTTCTGTGCGATACCGTTTAGGTAGCTGCCGCCGGGCGCGCCCATCAGGCCCACGCCGATAAGGTAGCCGCCCCAGATTCCGATCACATCGAAGATGCTGGTCAGAAGCGGGAAGCTGATGATACCCGCGATCACGCGCGGCGACACCAGGTACTGGATCGGATTTATCGCCATCACGGCGAGCGCGTCAATCTGCTCGGTCGCCTGCATCGAACCTAACTCGGCCGCCATCGCCGACCCGGCCCGCGCCGTGACCATCAGCGCCGCCAGCACCGGCCCCAACTCGCGCACCAGCACCAGCGCGACCACGGTGCCAAGCGCACCCTCCGAGCCGAAGCGGCGCAACGTGTTGTAGCCCTGCAGGCCCAGCACCATCCCGGTGAACGCGCCGATAAGCGCTACCAGCACGATCGATTCGGCCCCGATGGTCCGCATCTGGCGGATCGCAAGCCGCGGCTTGTACGGCGGCGTAGCCGCGCACCACAGCGCGTTCACCAGGAACAGCACGAAGTTGCCGAGCGCGGTGACATTATCGATCACCAGCGCGCCAAGGCGCTCGATCATCTCCACAATTCTCGACATCCGGATAGGCCGTCTAGCCGTGGGCGATCCCGAGTCGGGCAAGCTGGCTGTAAGTATGGGTCATGCTGGGCGTGCGAACAAACTCATTGAGGTCGTCGATCACGTCGAGGTCGAGCGCCGGGCCTCGCTGACGCACGACCCGGCTCGGCAGCCCGAGCCGATAACATTCCTCGAGATGGCGGGCGAGGCTCCGGCCGCCGAAGCGGGTCGGAATCGCGTCGGCCGGCGCGCGAGCGATTATATTGGTCCCGCTCAAGTCGCGCGAGGGTACCAACACCACGCCGCGATCCTCTTCGGCCAGTTCGTTGAAGACCGCGTCGATATCCTCGCCGGTCACCAGCGGAATGTCCGAGAGCACCGTGCACAGCGTTGCGACGCCCTGCGCGGCCAGCGCCGAGGTCGCCAGACGCACTGCCGCGTTGAGCCCGCGGGGGAACTCCTCGTCGATCACCAGCGCGCCGGCCGCGCGCGCGACCTCGAGCAGCGCCGGGTCCGAGCTGATTACCGCCACATGCTCGGCTGCGCGCGCGCTCAGCGCGGCGGCGAGAACGTCGCGGAACATCGCCTCGGCGAGCGCCATCCGATCCGCGTCGCCCACGGCGCGGCCCAGACGCGTCTTGGCGAAGGCGAGATGCTTCGCGGCGATAAGGATTGCACGCACGGCGTATCTTTATAACTCACGCCGCCGGACGAGCCAACCGTAAAGAAGCGCTTCGGCCGCCTTGACAGTCTTTGCACCGCGGCCCCAACATTGAGGCTGCGCTCCGCCATCAATTTCACGGGCATCCGGTCTTCGCGCCGCTCATCGTGCAGAGCCGGTGCGATAGTCGCGGCGAGAGCGCCATGTTGGTCAGTGTCAAATGAGGAAGGTGGAGGCAATGGAGCGGAAGCAGCGGAACTTTTCAGGGTTGATACATCCAAAACCAGGCGGCCCGGGGTTTCGACGCGGCCGCGTGCTCGCGTTGGCGGCGGCGGCGGCGCTAGGCGTAGGGCTTGTCGCCGGATGCCACGGCAAAACGGTCAACGACTACCTGAGCGACGGCAACGCGGCGATGCAGAAAACGGAACTGCCGCAGGCCGAACAGAGCTACCAGGCCGCGGCCAAGGCCGCGCCTCAGGACCCGCGGGTTCACGTCGCGCTCGGCAACCTGTACGTTTTCGAGCAGAAGCCCACGCTGGCGCAGGCGGAATTCATGCGCGTGCTCGAACTCGAACCGAACAACCCGGCTGCGCATTCCGCGCTGGGCGGAATCTACGAATCGGAATCGCAAATGGGCGCGGCCCAGGAGCAGTTCCTAGCCGCGGTCGCGCTCAAGCCGGCCGACCCGGCCTATCGCCTCCAGCTCGGTACGCTGCTCACGAAGATCAACCGCGGCGGATGGGCCGAGATTGAACTGCGCACGGCGATCGGGCTGCAGCCCAAGAACGCACAGGCTCATCTCGCGCTCGCAAATCTGTTGAACATGACTCCCAACGGCAAGGCCGAAGCTGACGCCGAATATGCCGAGGCGCGCGCGCTCGATCCGCATCTGATGGCCGCTCCGGTGCCGGCCGCAGCGATACCCGTTGCTCCGGAGGCCGCGCCCGGCGCGGCGCCAAGCGCCGGGGCCGCCGTGGCGCCCCCTGCCGCGGGGTCCGCCGCAGGACGGCACAAGCTCAAGCCGATTAACCGGAAGTTCAAGCTCACCCACGACTCCGTGGTCTACCAGACCGCTGACAGCTCCACCAGCGCGGTCGGCCATGTACATCACGGGCACTTCGTGCACGTCACGGGAATTCAGGGCGATTGGCTCCAGATAAAGCTGCGCAACGGCACCGTCGGCTTTATCCCGGTGACCGCAGCCGAGTAGCCGCGAAAAAACGGGTGTGAGCGAAGTGAAGAGGATGACTCCTGGGAATCGCGGGTGAAGCGATGAACACAGCCGTCGCTGCAAGGGCCGCCAAGGGCGCCACGCCCCGCGGGCCGCGCGGGGATTTCCTGCTCGGCAATCTGCGCAGGGTTCAGCACGAGCCGCTGGAGCTTCTGCGCGAGGGCTTTCGCGAATATGGCGATGTGGTGCGCTACCGCTTCGGTAACACCCACGCCTTTCTGCTCGCCCATCCCGATCACATTCGCCATGTCCTGCACGATAACCATCGCAACTACGACAAGAACAACGTGGACTACGCGATGCTGCGCCGCCTGCTTGGCAACGGCCTGCTGACCAGCGACGGCGCGTTCTGGCTTCGCCAACGCCGGCTGATGGCCCCGATGTTCCATCGTCAACGCGTGGCCGGGTTCTGCAACCTGATGGTCAACAGCACGCTCGAGATGTTCGATCTCTGGGAAGAACTGGCGCTGATCGGCGAACCTATCGACATCGCTGACGAGATGGCGCGACTCACACTTAAGATTGTGGCCAAGGCGCTGTTCAGCGCCGATGTCAGCGATGATGCCGGGGCGATTGGCGCGGCGCTGACCGAGGTCAATCGGCAGTTGGGCGAATTCAGCCTGCTCGACATGTTCTGGATGATTCCGACGCCGCGCAAGCGGCGCTTTCGCGCCGCCGTGCGCGCGCTCGACCGGGTGGTCGGCAAGATCATCGACGAGCGCCGCCGCTCGGCGCATCGCAACCAGGACTTGCTCTCGATGCTGCTCGAGGCGGTGGACGAAGAGACGGACAAGGGGATGACGCCACGCCAGGTGCGCGACGAGGTTTTGACCCTGCTGTTGGCAGGCCACGAAACCACCGCCAACGCGCTGACCTGGACCTGGTACTTGCTGGCGCAAAACCCCGCCGCCGCCGACAAGCTTCATCAGGAAGTCGTCGGCGTGCTCGGCAGGCGCACGCCCGACGGGCTCGATCTGCCGAAACTCCCGTACACCCGGATGGTGGTCGAAGAGTCGATGCGGCTCTATCCGCCGGCCTGGGCAATCTCACGCAACGCCATCGGCGACGACGAGATCGGCGGCTATCATGTGCGGCGCAAGACCAACCTGATCATTTGCAGCTTCATTACCCACCGCCATCCCGAGTTCTGGGAGGAGCCCGAACGCTTCGACCCCGAGCGCTTCTCGCCCGCGCGGTCCGAGGGGCGTCCGAACTTCGCCTACCTGCCGTTCGGCGGTGGCCCGCGAATCTGTATCGGCAACAGTTTTGCGATGACGGAGGCGCAACTGGTGGTGGCGACGGTCGCGCAGCGCTATCGGCTGCGGCTGGTGCCCGGGCATCCGGTGGAGCTTCATCCGCTGGTGACGCTGCGCCCGCGCCACGGGATGCGAATGACGGTGCATCGGGCGGACGAGGTCGTCGACATGGCGGAAGTTTCCGATCGCGCCGCCCGCTGAACGCCTTTCCGGCCGAACTCCCCCCTGGAGCGCAACGATCCTGACGTTTTGTAATGGGGCGGTTCGGGAACCGCTATTCCGATCCGGATCTTACGGGCCGTTCTCCAACGGCCCCTGACCAAACGAGATCGGAGGAATTCAGGATCTTAATCTCCACGACGAGGTGGTGCTCCTAGCGATAAATCATGTTGATCGAAAGCGTGAGAACGCCCTTGCCGGAGTATTGAACCTCGCACTCATTGAACGACGGCGCCCGAAGCGTCGGATAGACGTTGTTGGTGAAGCCGTAGCCCTCCATTGGGTAGCCCAACACGCGGTCGAACTTGCCGTTTCCGTTTTCGTCGTGAAACTCGGTGGCTGCATAACCGCCGGCCGCCAGCCCCTTGAACTCGCATACCGCCTTGCCGTTCTCGATTGGCGCGGACACTTTGCGGAACTCCTTACCGACGGTAGTAAAGTCACTGGAGTTCGAGGTGGCCCATAGCGAGCAGATGACCGAGCCTTTCTGATTGCGCACACCGCTGACCACGATGCGGATTTCGTCCGGCTGCGCCGCCGCCGGTTGCGAGTATGCGATAACCGGCGCGCTGGTCATTCCGATCAACATGCCGATTATCATTCCGATTATCATGGCGAGCGCCGATGCGAAGCGTCTGAGTTTCATCCTGATTGGTTTCCCTATGGCCGTAGTTTCGGCGCTTTGCGGCCCCGCCGCGTCCGGATCGAATTTGAGAGTATAACGCCGGCGGGGATACGTTTAGAAAGCCTCGCCATCGCCGGCGGCCTCGGCGGACGGCCGTAGTGCAGCGGGATCGAGGTTCGGCCCGCGCAGATGAATCAGCCGGCCCTCGGCGCTATCGCGCTCCGAGAGCCATCGCGCGACGATCGCCATCGGGTCGAGTTCGTCGCGCGCCACCGGCCGCGCGCGGTAGCGCTCGTAATTCGTGGCCACGAATTCCGCGATAGCGCATGCGTCACTGGTTTCGGCGAGCGGACGGCTCAGCGCGAGTCGCCCGCTCAAGACCACGTGTGCGAGCCTCGAGTCGCCCGCACCCACGACGATCACGAGGTTGTTCTCGGTAACGACACGGCTTAGCCGCTCGGCGCGCGAGGCGAGCGTGGTGAGCGCCGTGAGCTCGCGTTTGAACCGCGCGGCTTCCTCGTATCGCATCGCGCGCGCCGCCTGGTCGCGGGCGCGCGCCAATTCGCCGAGCAGCGGACCGCTGCGCCCGCGCAGATATTCGACCGCCCGCCGGACTCGCGCTCCGTACGCGTCTTCGTCGGAGCTCAAGTTGCACGGCATCGCACAATGCCCCATCTGGCCATACATGCACGGCGAAAAATCCGGATGCGGCGCAAGCTTGCCGGCGCACGTGCGCAATCCCAGCACGCGCCCGAGCGCGCGAATCGCGCGGTCTACTCCACCGCGTCCCACGAATGGCCCTAGCTGCATCACGCCGCGGCGCGCCGAAAGCTTGGGCGATAGCGCAAGGCGCGGAAAGGCGTCCATCAGGTCGAGCCGCACGAAGTACGCCTGCGCCATCCCCTTGAGCATCCGGTTGTATGGCGGTTTGAGTTCGCGGATGAGCCGCGCTTCGAGCAGTGCGGCGTCGAGTGCCGACGGCGTCAGCCGAGTGTCGATCGCGTAGACGTGGCTTACGAGATCGGCAGTCTTCGCATTGATCGTCATGCCGCCGTTGAAATACGACGCGACGCGCTCGCGCAGACGCCGCGCCTTACCGACGTAGAGCAGATCGCCGCGCTCGTTGCGCATCAGGTACACCCCGGGCGCCATCGGCAGCGCCGCGATCGCCTCGGGTGCGACGTGGCGCTCGATTCGGCGGCCGGCGGCGCCACGGCTGTGCAGATCGATCAGCCGATCGACGCGGGTGATCCCGCTTTGCGCCGCGATGTCGAGAAAAATCGACAGCAGCTCTGCCGCCATCCGCGCGTCGCCGAGTCCGCGATGACGTCCCTCGGTCGAAAGGCCGAAATGCTCGGCTAGCGCGTCAAGGCGGCGGCGGCGAAGCGACGGCGCGAAACGGCGCGAAAGCCTGAGCGTGCACAACACCGGGTTCTTGAGCCCCATCCCGAACAGCCGGCGGAACTCGAAATCGAGGAACGTGAAATCGAACTGCGCGTTGTGCGCAACCATCACCGCGTCGCCCAGGAAATCGCGAAAGGCCGGCAGTACGCGCTCGACGGTAGGGGCGTCGGCCACCATCTCGTTGGTGATCGACGTAAGCCGCGTGACGAAGGGCGAGATCGGCCCGCGCGGGCGCACCAGTGTCGCGAACGATTCCGTCATCCGCGGACCTTCCATACGATACGCGCCGATCTCAGTGATAGCGCCGGGGCCGGGGCGGCCGCCGGTGGTCTCGAGGTCGACCACCACGTAGCGGCCCCGATCGAGCGGCACCTTTAGCACGTCGCTCGCGCGCAGCGCCCACATCCCGCTTGAGGCGTCGAAGACGAAATTCGGATCGCCGGCGAGCAGGCGATGAACGATGCGCGGGCCGAGTTCCGGGTCTGAACCGGCGCCGGCAAAGAGCAGGCCGACCAGTTCGTCGGTATGCGCACCCGCTACCTGGCGTTCCAGATAAGCGAAAAGTTTCTCGCGCGCGGTTGCGCCGGAATATCGATGCTCGAGGTCGAAAGCTCCCATCAGCCCCATCCGCCCACCGTTCGGATATCTAGCACACTTCGCGTTATGTTCGCTTTAGCAGACCGCGCCAGGAAAGCCTACTGCTTTATGCGACGCGCTTTGCGGGGCCGCATTTGGAACCTGTACGCTGGAACGGTCGGCGCGGCGGAACTTTATCGATACTGGCTACGGGGAATGTGGAAAATGTCGTGGAAGCTGACGCGGATCGTGATAGCTGTCGGCGCGCTGGCATTGATCGCGGTCGCGATGAGCGAATTGATTTCGGAAGCGGGTCCGTATCAGGACGCTTCGGCGCCCAGGGGGCAAATGCATCCGACGGCATGGCCCGGTAGCGCGCTGACTATCGCAGACCTCGGCCATTCGACACTGCTGATGGACTGGTACGGCGTGCGCGTGCTCAGCGACCCGGCGCTGTTCAATCGCGTCGGACTTTCGATCGGATCGCTGCTGACCATTGGACCGCGCCGCCAGACCGCGCCGCCGCTTGCGCCGGCGCAATTGCAAAACCTCGACGTCATTCTGATCACCCACGCGCACATGGATCATCTCGACCTGCCCTCGCTGCGCGCGCTGCCCAAGGGCGCGGTAGTGATCGCGTGCAGCGGATGCGGCGATTTGATCCGGCCGCTCGGTTTCACCGACGTGCGCGAGCTGCGATGGGGCGAGCACACGGTGGTCAAAGGCCTCAAGGTGACCGCGATGGGTGCGAAGCACTGGGGCGTGCGATGGCCGCCGATGGGCCGCGCGTACGGTTACAACAGCTACGTGCTGGAGCGGGACGGCACGCGGATGCTGCTCGCGTGCGATACCGCGTCGACGCCGCTGTTCGAGGCGCTCGCCACCAACCCGCCCGACATCGCGGCGTTTTCGATCGCGGCCTACGATCCGTGGATTCACAATCACGCCAACCCGGAGCAGGTGTGGGCGATGTTCCAGCAAAGCCGCGCGCGCTACCTGGTGCCGATTCATTGGGGGACGTTTCGGCTCTCCAAGGAGCCGATGGACGAACCGATGCATCGGCTGCTCGCGGCGGCGGGTCCGGAAGCCAACCGCATCGCGATCCGGCAAATCGGGGTGGCCTGGACCCTGCCGGCGGCGGCGCGGCAAGATGTCAACCAGGGTGCCGGCAGTATTAAGCTAAATGCGTCAAAATGAGTTACAATGCCCCAGGAGATGAGAAGGGTAGCATTACGCTGTGCGGCGTTTGTTTCATCGATTGAGGGAAATCATGGCCAAACTCCAAGGGCGAGATAGGCAGCACGGCAGGAGAGCAACGCGGCTCGCGCTTGCCGCGCTGGTGCTCGGATGCGCCGCGTTCGCCGCGCGGCCGGCGCTCGCACAGGACGATGACTGGGAGGTCGTGACGCCGCAGGCCGAATCGCAGCAAGTCAATCAGCCCCATCCCGCCAAGGCCAAGCCCGCCGCGTCGGATTCCGACGAATCGCAAACGCTGCCGCAGGAACTGCAGCCCCGAGCCGATGGCGCGCAGATGATTTGCGGCGAGATGGCGCGGCCGGCGACCGAGCCGTACAAGAGTATCGTCGCCGACATCAACCGCCAGTGGGGCACCAACGCGCCGGTTTACCAATCCGTGCGTCCCGATTCACCGCACGTCTCGCGCGCCGGATGCATCTTCTACAATCCTACGTTCATGGAGGTCTTTTTGCGCGGCGAGACCGATGAGCACGGCGAGCCGGACAAGACCTCGATGATCTACGCGATCATTGCGCACGAGCTCGGCCATATCGAGCATCACGACTACGAGCGCAACGTCTCCAGCGTCGAGAAGGAACTCGAGGCCGATCGCTTCTCCGGTTACACGCTCGAGCGGATGGGTATCGCGCGCGGCAACATCACGCCCTTTTACAGCCTGGGCGGCGACGAGTTCAGCGGTGTCCACGACCACGGCTTCTCCAACGAGCGTATCGCGGCGTTCAACAAGGGCTGGAAGGCGGCCGAGTGGAACCGCCCCGAAGACGGCGGCAAAGCCGGCAGCGGCGAGTCCACTGACGATTCGAGCGCGGCCGACGATTCGGCCGCCGCCGCGGTTCCGTAGGAGCGCACCGCGCTTCGAACTAAATTTTCTTGCGGCGCTTCGAGAGGTAGTCCACCAGCATGTATTCGCCGAGATGGTCGGGGCGCGTGTAGAGCGCGCGGCCGCGATTGATCTGGGTCATCTTCTCGACGAAGGCGCGCAGGCTCGGCGAGTCATCCAGCATGAAAGTATTGATCGTGATGCCCTTGCGGGTGACGCGCTCGACTTCCTTGAGCGTTTCCTGCGCCGCGCGCATGCTGATGCCGCCGAATGACAGCGGCCATTCGCAATACAGGCGCTTGTTGAGAAAGTAGGCGGTCGGCTGGCCGTCGGTTATCACGATGATGTGCTGATTGCGCGAGGGATGGCGCCCGAGCAGATCGGAGGCGAGGCGCAGCCCGTCCTGAAGATTGGTGAACGGGTCGCCCATGTTCCACGACGCTTCGGGCAGGTCCTTTAACTTCAGCTCGACTGCGCGGGTGAAAAATCCCACGATCGAAAAAAAATCGCGCGGGAACTTCGATCGGATCAGCGTCTCCATCGCCATCGCGACCTTCTTGGCCGCCGCGAATCGCCCCTCCCAACTCATCGACCACGACATGTCCAGGCACAGCACGGTCGACGACGAACTCGCGTAGTCGCTTTCGTAAACCTCGAAATCGCCGGGCTCAAGCTTGAGCGGCACGCCCGGCCGCCGCGTCAGCGCGTGCTTGAGGGTCGCGACCAGGTTCAAGTTGAGCGGATCGCCGTAGCTGTAGCTCTTGGTCTCGTCGGGACGGATCTCGGTTATTCCGCGATGGTCGGTCGCATGCGATCCGCCGCGGTCCTTGAGCAGGCCCTGGTAGATGTCGCGCAGCGCCAGCTGGCCGATGCGCCGCACGCCCTTGGGCGAGAGCGCCATGTGCTCGCCCTTCTGCACCATGTAGCCGCCTTCTTCGAGCAGCAGCATCACCTGGCGCAGATTCTGGAAATCCCGATCGGCCTGCTGTCCCAGCATGTCGCGCAAGTCGTCGGCCGAAATTTTGTCGAAGTTGCCCGACATCAGGTCCTGCTCGAGCTGCTTCATCCGGCCCATCTCGCGCATCAGCTCGAGCGCCTGCTGGTAGTTGAGGCTCTTGGGACCGTGGAACAAATGCTGGTTGCGCTCGCGGAAGTTTTCGAGGTCGCGAACGTTCTCGTATTCCTTGAGCAATGCCTCGAAATCGGCGCGCGCCTGGGCGTCCTCGAACTCATGGCTTTCGAGCTTGCGAATCGCCTCCGAGAGCCGGCGCGGGATGCGCTGCAGCTCGCGCAGCTTCTCGTCGAGCCTCGCGTCCGCTTGCTCGGCGTTCATCCGCTCCAGTGTGCCGCGCTCGCGATCGACGATGTCCTGGAGCCGCCGCTCGACTTCGCTGAGCGCCTCCTTGAGATTGAACTCGCGGTAGCGCTGGCGCATCTCCTGGCGCAACTGTTCGAGAAATTCCTCCAGGCCCGCCACGCGCGAGCCGTCGAAGTCCATCCCCTGCCGCGTCATCCAGTCCATCGCCTGGCGCACGTCGTCGGTGTAGGAAAGAAACTCGGCCAGCTTTTCGAACACCTTGTCGGCGTCGAGCTTGAGCTTCTGGCTACCGTCCCACGCGGTGTAGCGAATTTCGATCATCGGCGTCGCCCGCGCTTGCCCTCGACCTCAGGCGTGATAGGCGAAGCGCCCGCCGTGGCGCTCCTTGTTTAGCTTCTGATGAAGGTGCAGGCCCTCGAACACCAGTTCGCTCGCGGCCGCCATCAGGCCCGGGGTCTCGAATGAGCCGAGCTGTTCGACCGCCTCGCGCAGGCCCGGCACCTCGCGCAGAGCGTCGAGATACTCGGAGGCCGGCGAATCGTCGGAGACCTCGACACCCCATCCGCCCTCGAAATACGCGGCTACGCGGCGCAAGTCGTCAATTTTGAAATAGCGGTCGAAAACCTTCAGCACCGCGCGGTTGATGAGGCGCTCGATGAGGTCCTCTTCCTTCTTGTCCTCGCCCACGTATTCGAGCTCGATTTTGCCCGCGGTCGAGGCGTAGAGCGACGGTAAGTCGGAAAGGCGCGGCACGATCTCATTGTCGCCCAGGCGCACGGCGCGCTTCTCGGCGTTGGAAATGACGGATTCGAAGTTGTTGATCGACACCCGCACCGACACTCCCGAGCTCTGATTGATCTCGTTGGAGGCGCGCGCCTCGAAAGTCAGTTGCGCGACCACCTCCTTGATGAATGGCGGAACCCGCAGCGCCATCCCGGCGCTCGCCGGATAGCCGCACTCCTGGTCCATGATCGCGATTTCGTCCTCTATCGTGCGCGGATAGTGCGTGCGAATCTGGATGTCGAAGCGGTCCTTCAGCGGCGTAATGATTCTGCCGCGCGAGGTGTAGTCCTCGGGATTGGCACTCGCCACGAACACCAGGTCAAGCGGCAGGCGCACCCGGTAGCCCTTTATCTGGACGTCCCTCTCTTCCATCAGGTTGAACAGTCCCACCTGGACCTTCTCGGTCAGGTCGGGCAGTTCGTTGATCGCGAAGATGCCGCGGTTGGTGCGCGGGATGAGGCCGTAGTGGATGGTCTCCTCGTCGGCGAGGTAGCGGCCCTCGGCGACCTTGATCGGATCGATCTCGCCGATTAAATCGGCCACCGAAACGTCGGGCGTCGCCAGCTTTTCGGCGTAGCGCCGCTCGCGTCCGATCCATTCGATTTCCAGCTCTTCGCCGAATTCGGCCGCGCGCCGCCGGCACGCACCGCAGATTGGCCGAAAGGGATCGTCATTGATCTCGCAGCCCTTAACCGCCGCCACGCGCTCGTCGAGCAGGTCGGCGAGCAGCCGGATGAGACGCGACTTGGCCTGCCCACGTTCGCCGAGAAAGATCATGTGATGACCGGCGAGCACGCCGTTTTCAATTTCGGGCAGCACGCTCTGGTCGTAGCCGATGATCCCGGGCAGGATGCGCTCGCGCGCGCGCAGCCGGTTCAGCAGGTTGCGGCGCATCTCGAGCCGGACCGGCAATACTTCGACGCCCGCCGCGCGTAGCTCGCCCAGCGTGCGAATCTTGAGCAAATCTTGCTTGAGCAAATCCTGCTTCATTTGGAAATCCAGTTGGGAAGTCCCGTCCCGGGTTTAGGATATGGCAGCGCCGACCGTCTTGAAAAGCGGCTCCAGCAAGTCGAAGGTTTCCTCGAGATGTTGCGAGATCACGCGGGTGGCCGCCAGCACGGGCATGAAGTTGACGTCGCCGTCCCATCGCGGCACCACGTGCCAGTGCATGTGATCGGCAAAGCCCGCGCCCGCGCAGCGCCCGAGATTTGCTCCCAGGTTGAAGCCGTCGCAGTTGTACGCGCGGCGCAAGCGCGCCACTGCCGCGGCCTGCAGCTCGGCGAGCGCCGCGCGCTCGGAGCGCTCGAGCAGTTCGGGCGAGGCTAGATGGCGCCGCGGCGCGATCATCAAATGGCCACTGTTGTATGGGTAGCGGTTGAGCATCACCAGCGCGAGCGGCCCCGCGTAAAGCACCAGGCGGCGGCGGCGCTCACGGGCGCCGGGCGTACCGAAACAGAAGATGCATTCGCGGCCCGGCTTGCCGGCGATGCGAAGGTAAGCACCGCGCCAAGGCGCCCACAGCCGCAGCGGTTCGCCGCTTGCGGGCGGCTCAGGCCGAGCGGGCTCGGGCGGACGGGCGGGCTTACGCGGAGCGCGCCTGGGCGTCCTGCTCGCCGCCATTGAGGCCCGCGCGCAGCTCCTTACCGGTGCGGAAAAAGGGCACGCGTTTGGCTTCGACGGAGACCATGTCGCCGGTGCGCGGATTGCGCCCCTGGCGGGCGCGGCGTTCTTTGACCCCGAAGCTCCCGAAGCCGCGGATTTCGATTCGTCCACCGCGCGCCAGCACGCTCGCCATCTCTTCGAACATCGCGTTGACGATGGTCTCGGACTGACGATGCGAGAATTTCTGATGCCTTGCCAGCAATTCTTCGATGATGCCGCGCTTGGTCATCGGACTACCTGTGCCCTGCTACTGCAGCCACCCGCGCGAGCCGTCGCCGCGCTAGCGGTCGCGTTTTTTAACGGTCGCGGCGCTGCCCGCGCGGAGCGGTGCGGCCGCTCTCGTCGCGATCGAGCCGGAGCTCCTCGTTCAGGATGTCTTCCATCGAAAAGCGCGCCGCCTCGTGCTCGCGCTTGAGATAGGCCTGCATCTCCTCGCGCTCCTCGTGCTGCTTGATCGCCTTGACCGAGAGCCCGATCCGGCGCTCACGGCTGTCGACCTGCACCACGATCGCTTCGAGCTCGTCGTCGACCTTAAAGAGCGAGGATGGCTTGTCGACCCGCTCATTGCTGAGCTGCGAGATATGAATCAATCCCTCGATTCCTTCCTCCAGCTCGACGAACACGCCGAAGTCCGCGACCGAGCTCACCTTGCCGTGCACCCGCGTGTTGAGCGGATAGCGCTGCGCCACGCTCGACCACGGGTCAGGCGTGAGCTGCTTGACGCCGAGACTCACACGCTCGTTCTCGACGTCGATGCCGAGCACGGTGGCCTCGACCTCGTCGCCCTTCTTATAGACCTCGGAAGGATGGCGCACTTTCTTGGTCCACGAGAGGTCCGAGATATGGACCAGGCCGTCGATTCCCGGTTCGATTTCGACAAACACGCCGAAGTCCGTGATCGACTTGACCTTGCCCTTGACCATGCTACCGATCGGATGCTTCTGCACCAGCTCTTCCCAAGGATTGGGCTCGGTCTGCTTGAGCCCGAGCGAGATGCGCCGGTTGGCCTCGTCGACGCCGAGCACCTGGACCTCGACCAGGTCGCCCTGGTTGACGACCTTGGAGGGATGCACCGCGCGCTTGCTCCAGCTCATCTCGGAGACGTGGATCAGCCCCTCGACGCCCTTCTCCAGTTCGACGAAAGCGCCGTAGTCGGTGACGCTCACGACCTTGCCCTTGAAACGCGCGCCGACCGGATAGTTCTCCGCCGAGCGCGCCCACGGGTCGGCCATGATCTGCTTCATCCCGAGCGATACGCGCTCGCGGGACGGATCGTACTTGAGCACGACCACCTTGACCTTGTCGCCGACCTTGACCGCTTCCGAGGGATGCTGCAGGCGGCCCCACGACATGTCGGTGATGTGCAGCAGGCCGTCCAGCCCGCCGAGATCGACAAAGGCGCCATAGTCGGTGATGTTCTTGACCACGCCTTCGAGAATCACGCCCTCTTCGAGCACCTTGAGCGTCTGCTCCTTGAGTTCGGTGCGCTCGCGCTCGATCACGGCGCGGCGCGAGACCACCACGTTGCCGCGCGCGCGGTTGAACTTGAGCAACTGGAAGCGCCCGCGCTGGCCGACGTAGCGGTCCAGGTTGCGGGCCGGGCGGATGTCCACGTGCGAGCCGGGCAGAAACGCCGGCACGCCGATATCGACCTGCAGGCCGCCCTTGACCTTGCCGAGGATCACGCCCTCGACCGGGACTTCGTTCTGGAACGCCCGCTCGAGCTCGCGCCAGACCTTGAACTTCTCCGCCTTGGCGTGCGAGAGGGTGACCGTGCCGTTCTCGGTCTCGGTGCCCTCGAAATACACGTCAACCTCGTCGCCTTCCCTGACCACGGGGTTGCCCTCGTGGTCGAGGAACTCGGCGAGAGGCACCTGCCCTTCGCACTTGTAGTTGATGTCGATGATGACGCTGTCGCGCGTGATCAGAAGGACCGTTCCGGTGAGAACATCGCCGGGGCGGGGAGCCCTGAGGCTCTGTTCCATCAGCGACTCGAAGTCATTATCTCCTCCATGCACCTTGTCAGACAACTCTTTCTCCATTTAGTGGGACCTTCCCCGGAATTCGAGGCTACTGCAATGCATACCGCCCAGACCTCTGCGTTTCAAGCCCTAAGCCGCGCCGACGCGCGTGCTAACGTGCTGTGCCATCAGCGTTACGACCTCTTCGACACTCATCCCGCTCGCGTCGACCACGATTGCGTCGGGCGCGGGCATAAGCGGCGCCAGCTCGCGGCCGCGGTCGCGCCGGTCGCGTTCGTGCAACTGCGCGAGCACTTCCGCGCGTGTGATCGCGACTCCGTGCGCGTCAAGTTCGCGCCAGCGACGATCGGCGCGGACTTCGGCGCCGGCGTCAAGAAAAAATTTAAATTCGGCGTCGGGAAAGACCGCGGTGCCGATGTCGCGGCCTTCCATCACTACTGCGCCGTGCGCGCCGGCCGCGCGCTGCAGGTCGCGCATCCGCGCGCGCACTACGCCCAGCGTCGAAAGCCGCGAGGCGCTCTCGCTTATCTCGGGCGAGCCGATTTCGGCGCTGATGTCGCGGCCGTCGAGCATGATGCGCCCGTCGGAGAAATCGATCCGCGCGGAGGCGAGCAGCGCGTCGAGCTTGCGCGCGGTCTCCGCATCGCCGTCGCCGATACCGGCGGCGCGCGCCGCGACCGCGACCGCGCGGTACATCGCGCCCGTGTTGACGTACTCGAAGCCGAGCACCTCGGCCAGGCGCCGGGCGACGGTCGATTTGCCCGCGCCGACCGGCCCGTCGATCGCGACTACCGGGCGCGAACGCGTCATTTCAGCCCCTCGCGCATCGCGCGCCCGCGGTTGAAAATTTTCTCGAAGCGTGCGACGTCGCCGGCGGCAATCGCACCCTCGAACTCGTCCAGCGCGCCACGAAAAAGCTTGAGCGACGCCAGGATCGCTTCACGATTGGTCAGCACGATGTCGCGCCACATCTCGGCCGAAGAGGCCGCGATCCGCGTGGTGTCGCGCAGACCCCCGGCGCCGTAAGCGGCCGCTTCGTGCTCGCCCACCCGCTCACCACTGAGTGCCGCGGCGAGTGCGCTTGCGACGATCTGCGGCAGATGGCTTGCGCGCGCGAGTATCTCGTCATGCTCATCGGGCGCCATCCGCTCCACGCGCGAGCCGGTTGCCTGCCATAAACGCTCGACCCGATCGACCGCATCGGGAGTGCTGCGCGCGGACGGCGTAACGATCGTGCGGCGTCCGACAAACAAGCTCTCGTCCGCGGCGAGTGCGCCGGTCGTTTCTTTGCCGGCCACCGGATGCACCCCGACCAGCGCCATCTTTGGCCCAAGCAGCGGCTCGAGCGTGCGCACAACCCATCCCTTGACGCTGCCGACGTCGGTTATCACCGCCGCGGGCGGCAAATACGGCGTCATCGCGGCCAGCGTCTCGGGCATCGTGCAGACCGGCACCGCCAGCATCACAAGGTCGGCGTCTCGCGCAGCCGCCGCAGGGTCGCGTGTCGCGTCGTCAATGATTCCGCGCTCCAGTGCCACGTCGAGGTTTTTTTGCGTGCGGCCCAACCCGACCACCCGCTCGACCAGCCCCTCGCGCTTGGCGATTAACGCGAGCGACCCGCCGATAAGGCCGACTCCGCATACGGTTATCTGCTTGAACAGCGCCGCCATTGGGTCAGTTCCAAAAGATGACCGCGAAACCGCCGGCCGAAATATCGGCCAAACCGAATCGAGACATCAGGGATTGAAGGGTTGGGTAAGTCAAAACGTGGGATGAGACAACCGCGGCCCGCGCCGGGCGAAGTCGAAGACTAGCACATTGCAAGGTGAAGTGCTCGTTTCGAGGCGCCGAAAATTGTGAATTTTCCGAAAATTAAGCCAACGCTCTGCTTGCCCCTAAGAGCACGCGCTCGAGCGCCGCCACCATCCGATGGTTCTCTTCCTTGAGCCCGATGCTCAGGCGGACGTGGCGCGGGAGGCCATAGCCGTTCATCGGGCGGACAATTACGCCCTGTTGCAGAAGCTTTTCGTATACGGTGCGCCCCTCGCCGACCTCCACCAGGATGAAATTGGCCTGGCTTGGCAAGTACGGCAGGCCCAGGCGGCGGAATTCGCCCTCCAGGTACGCCATCCCGCTCGCATTGACCTCAAGCGTGCGCCGCACGTGCTCGTGGTCGTCCATCCCGGCTTCCACGGCGACCAGGCCGAGCGAGGTGATGTTGAACGGCTGACGCACGTTGTTGAGCAGGCGCGTGATGTCCTCGCGCGCGACCGAGTAGCCGACGCGGAGCCCCGCGAGGCCGAAAATCTTCGAGAAGGTGCGCAGCGTCACCAGCATCCGCCGCCCGTCGTGATCCTGCATCGAGTCCGGATACTCAGGGTCGCGCACGAACTCGAAGTAGGCCTCGTCGGCGACGATCACCACGCGTTCGGGCACATGCTCAAGAAAACGGCGCCACTCGGTCTTGCGATAGATGGTGCCGGTCGGGTTGTTCGGGTTGCCGAGAAACACCAAGCGCGTGTTGTCGTCGATCGCGGCGGCCATCGCGTCGAGATCGAAGACGTAGTCCTTGCGCAGCGGCACCACCTTGGCCGCGCCGCCCGACGCCGCGATCGCAAGTTGGTAGATGACGAACGAGTGCTCCGCGATCACGGCGTTTAGGCCGGGGCGCAGAAAAAGATAGACCAGCAGATTCAGAATCTCGCACGAGCCCGAGCCCATGAAAATCCGCTCGGGACTCACCTGATGCCGCGCCGCGAGCTTATGACGCAGCGTCCAGCTGGAGCCGTCGGGGTAGCGATGGAGATCGCCGAGCGCCGCGGCGATCGCGGCGACCGCCTTGGGCGAGGGGCCGACCGGGTTCTCGTTGGAGGCGAGCTTGGCCGGCTCGCCGATCCCCAGTTCGCGCTGGACCTCTTCGATCGGCTTGCCGGGCTCGTAGGGATGGAGCGCAGCAACCGCGGGTAGAACCAGATCGTCGGCTTTTATCAATGCGCTTGCGGGCGGCCGTGCTATGCGGCGGGCTGCCTGCCCTCAGGATACGACCCCAGGACTTTTAAAAAAAGAGCTTTGCGCTCGAGCGCGGCGAGCGCGCGCTTGAGCCCTGGGTCCTGGCGATGGCCGCTCAGGTCGACGAAAAACAGATACTCCCACGGGCGCGAGCGGAGCGGGCGGGATTCGATTTTCGAAATGTTGATCCGGTTGCGGGCGAAGATGTTGAGCGCCTGGTTGAGCGCGCCGACCTCGTCGCGCACCGCGAACAGCGCGGTGGTCTTGTCGGCGCCGCTGCGGCCGGCCGGATGGCTGCCGATCACCAGGAAGCGCGTGGTGTTCTGCGCCGAGTCCTGGATATTGCGCGCAACCACGCGGAGCCCATACGGCGCCGCCGCCGCCTCTGAGGCGATCGCAGCGGCGTCGGGCTCGCCCGCCGCGCGCTCGGCCGCGGCCGCGTTGGAGGCGGCCGCCTCCAGCCGGCAATGCGGAAAGTTGGCCGCGAGATAGTTGCGGCACTGGCCGAGCGACTGCTGATGGGAATAGATCGCGCGTATCGCCGCGGCGTCGCCCGCGCGCGACATCAGGGCATGGCGAATCGGCAGCAGCACCTCGCCAATGATCACCAGCGGCGTGTCGATCAAAAGGTCGAGCGTCAGCGTCACCGATCCCTCGGTTGAATTCTCGACCGGCACCACGCCGAAATCGGCGCGCGCGGTGTCGAGCGCCGCGAATACCGCCGCGATCGAGGGCTGCGCCGCGAACTGGGCGCTGGAGCCGAAACGCATCCGCGCTGCCTCGTGCGAATAAGTGTACTCGGGGCCGAGGTAAGCGACGCGCAGCGGATGCTCGAGCGCGGTGCAGGCCGAGATTATCTCGACGAAGATGCGCCGCAGATGCTCGCTCATCAGCGGACCCGCATTGAGCTCGGTCACCCGGTCGAGCACCGCGCGCTCGCGCGCGGGCTGGTAGATCGCGGCGCCGCCCGCCTGCTTGAGATGTCCGATCGCTTGAGCAACTTTCGCGCGCTGGTTGAGCAGGCGCACGAGCTTCACGTTGATCGCGTCGATTTGCGCGCGCAGGCGATCGAGCCCGGCCAGCTTCGATGCATCGGCCGGATTTGCGCCGGCGGGGTCCTTGGGTTTTCGCGATGCGGTTGCGCGGGATGCCATGTCGGATGACGCCATCTCGGGCGACGTTATATCGGAATTGCGCGGGCGATGGCTAATCCAACGTGAGACGGCTAACCCACCGGGCGCGGATTTTCGACGCGCCGCGCCGTGATGTATGCCGCGCCCATCGCGGCGAATTTCTTCTCACGCTCGCGGCGAAGGCGAATCGGCGAGAGCCGCTCCAGGCGCGCCAGCTGACGTTCGATCGCGCGGCCCAACTCCTCGGCGGAGCGCGCCGGGTCCTCGTGCGCACCGCCGGCCGGCTCCAGCACGACCTCGTCGGCCACGCCCAGACGCAGCAGGTCGGGCGCCGAGAGCTTAAGCGCCGCCGCCGCGTCGGCCACCCGCTCCGGACCACCCTCGCGCCACAGGATCGCCGCGCAGCCCTCGGGCGTGATCACCGAATAGCAGGCGTTTTCCTGCATCAGGACAACGTTGGCGACGCCGAGCGCGAGCGCGCCGCCCGAGCCGCCCTCGCCAATCACGCAAGTGATGACCGGGACCTCAAGGCGCATCATCAGTTCCAGGTTCGCGGCGATCGCTTCGGCCTGTCCGCGCTCCTCCGCGCCGAGCCCCGGCTCCGCGCCCTGCGTATCGATAAACGTGATGAGCGGGAGGCCCATGCGGCCCGCGAGGTCGTACATCCGCGCCGCCTTGCGGTAGCCCTCGGGATGGGGCTTGCCGAAATTGCGCCGGATGCGTTCCTGGGTCGAGCGGCCGCGCTGATGGCCAACGATCGCAACCGCGCGGCGTCCGAAGTAACCCAGACCCGCGACGATCGCCCCGTCGTCGGCGAAGCGGCGGTCGCCATGAATCTCGAAAAAGTCGCGCACCAGATGCTCGACGTAATCCAGGGTCTGCGGGCGCGAGGGATTGCGCGCGAGGCGGACGCGCTCGATAGCGCTGAGCGCCGTCGAGACCGGCGCGGCCGTGGCCGCCGAGTCTTTCGAAACCGAGTCCTTCGCGGCGGCGGCGGAAGCGGACGCGCGCGAATTACCGAAGCGGGACTTCGCCGCGCGCGGAGGGTGATGGGTCGATATCGCCATAAGAAGCTCTACCGGGTTCAGCGGCACGCCGCCTGCGGGCGCGCGAAAAATGCGTCCAGCAGGCTGAAAGCTTGCTGCGCCCCGTGCTCCGCGTCAACCCATACGATCTCGGGATCGGCGCGAAACCAGGTAAGCTGGCGCTTGGCCAACCGGCGCGTGTCGCGCTTGGCGAGCTCCACCGCATCCGCGAGCATCATCTCGCCGCGCACGGCGGCGGCGATTTGCCGATAGCCGACGGTCCCAAGCGGCGGTTCGCCTGGGTTGCATCCGGCGTCCAGCAGCCAGCGCACCTCGTCGACGAGGCCGCGCGTGACCATTTCGTCAAAGCGCCGGTTGATTGCCTCGTACAGCCGTTTGCGCTCCATCGCGAGCCCAACCGTCAGCGTCTCGTACTCGCGCGCGGCAAAGCGATGGCTCTGCTGATGGGCGCTTATCGGCTGGCCCGTCAATCGAAATACTTCGAGCGCGCGCACGATGCGATAAAGATCACGATGGCCAATGCGCTCGGCCGAGAGGGCGTCGACTTCTGCCAGGCGCGCGTGCAGATATTCGACCCCGTGTTCGGCGGCGAGCGCCCCCAGTTCGCGGCGTACTTCAGGCGCGGCGGGCGGCCCGGCGAAAATTCCGCCGCGCAGCACGCGCAGGTAAAAGCCGCTCCCGCCGACGACCATCACGTTGCGCCCGCGCGCAGCGATCTCCGCGACCGCCGCGCGCGCCAGCCTCAGGAACTCGGCAACGTCGAGCGGCTGGCCGATCATGCGCAGGTCCAGGACGTCCAACAGATGATGCGGCACGCGGCGGCGATCCGCGGCGTCCGGCTTGGCCGTGCCGATATCCATCCCGCGATAGACCTGGCGCGAGTCGGCGTTGACGATTTCCGCGTTGAGGCGCTCGGCGAGCGCCATCGCGACGGATGATTTGCCGACGCCGGTCGGCCCCACGATAAAGCCGACGCGAATCGCGCTCGGCCCCGCGGCGGGCTTCGCCAGCGAGGGCTCGTCGTCGTCGATGGTCGCCGCGCTGCTCACGATCTCAGCCTGGTTCATCGGTTAGCGGCGGAACAGCCGTTCGATCAATCCGCGGCCCCATTGAATGTGCACCGGGCGGCCGTGCGGACAGTTGGTTTTGAACTCGGTGCGGTCGAGTTCTTCGAGCAGCGCCGAGATTTCGGGCGGGCGGAGCACGCGGCCGACGCGCACCGAGCCATGGCAGGCGAGCTGCTTGAGCAATTCCTCGAAGGCGGTGGAACCGCCTGCGCGAAAACCGTCTTCGCCCATCGCGTCGATCATCTCGGCGAGCAGCCGCGCGCCGCCCTCGGCGCCGAAGACTGCGGGCGCGCCCTTGAGCAGCAGCGTGGCCGGCCCGAACGGTTCGAGCTCGAAGCCCATCGCGCGAAACTCGCCCAGCGCCGCGAGCACTTGCGGGGCGCGCGCGGGATTGAGCTCGATCGGCACCGGCGTCAGCATCGCCTGCACCCGGATACCGCCGGCGCGCGACTCCGCGCGCAGCTTTTCAAAGGTGACCCGCTCGTGCGCCGCGTGCTGGTCGACCAGGATTAGTCCGTCGTCGCTCTCAAGGGCGATATAGCCGGCAAAAATCTGGCCGACGACCCGCAGCCGCGAGTACATCGGTATCTGCCGCTCGAACCCCGGTTTCTCTCCGGGAGCGCCTAGCGGGACGATTTTTGGAACATTTTGGGCGCCGCCCTCTATTGCCGCCGCCGGTGCCAGCGCGGCGGCTGAGGCCGCGGTGCTCGAAGTCCATTTAGGACCCGGCGCGCACAGACCCAGCGCGCGTTGCTCGGCGCGTGCGAGCCCCGGCACGTCGGGCACCAGGCGGAGCGCTCGCGAGCCGTCCGAAGATCTGTCCGAAGCGGCAATCGGCGCCGCGGCTGCTTCGGAAGGCGACGCGTCTGCGGCCGCCGCGTCTCCGATCGTCTGATCCGTGGTTTGATCGGCGAGTCTTGCGCGCAAGGCATGGTAGACCGCCTCGAACACCGCGCCCGAGTTACGAAAGCGCACCTCGGTTTTCATCGGATGAACGTTCACGTCAACGTCTTCAGGGCGCATCTCGACGAAAACGGCGACGGCGGGATAGCGCCCGCGCGGGATGAGCGTGTCGTAGGCCTGCGAGACCGCTCGCTGTAAGACGCGATCGCGCACCGCGCGGCGGTTGACGAAAGTAAACACCATCCGCGGAGTCGGATAGGAGTCTTGGCTGATCGTGGCAAGGCCGAAGACCCGCGCGCCGGCGCGCTCGGAATCCAGCGGCAGCATCCGCGAGGCGACCTTCGCGCCGTAAAGCTGGCGCATCCGCTCCAGGGTTGAGGCCGCGCGCGAGAGGTCGTACACGACCCGGCCCTCGGCGACGAGCTTGAACGCGACCCGCCAATGAGCGATCCCCAGGCGCGCGATCACTTCGGCGGCGGCCGCCTGCTCGGTCGCGAGCGTCTTTAAAAACTTGAGCCGCGCCGGAGTGTTAAAAAAAAGATCGCGCACCTCGATTCGGGTGCCGGGCGCGGCGGCGCATTCGCGCGTGAGCGAGATTTCGCCGCCGGCGGCCACGATTTCGATTCCGGCAAGATCGGCGGCGCGACGCGTCAGCATCCGCAGCTGCGCGACGCTCGCGATCGAGGCCAGCGCCTCGCCGCGAAAGCCCATCGTGCGGATCGCCGTGAGGTCGGCGGCGTCGCGAATCTTGGATGTCGCATGGCGGCGCAGCGAGAGGATCGCGTCTTCGCGGCCCATCCCGCAGCCGTCGTCGCTGACCGCGATCAATCCCGCGCCGCCGCGCTCGATCTCGACGCTAACCGCCCGGGCGCCGGCGTCGAGCGAGTTCTCGACCAGTTCCTTGAGCGCCGAGGCCGGCCGCTCGACCACCTCGCCCGCCGCAATCTGGCTTGCAACCTGCTCGGGCAGGATATGAATCAGCCGCTCCATCCCAGAGGCCCCGCCGTCAGGGAAGACTACAAAGCAAAGGCAAAAGCATGACCAAAGGATGGAGTGTTTGGACGGCCGACTCAAGCACTGCGGCGCCGCTCACTTCGCCATGTATCCCCCGTCGACTGACATCGCATGGCCGGTAACGTAGGAGGCCGCATCCGAGCAGAGCCACGCGACCGCCTCGCCGATTTCGGCCGGCTCCCCCAGGCGCTTGAGCGGCTCGGCCGAGGCAAAGCGCTGTTCCATCTCGGGGCGGTTGCTCAACAAGCGCCCGAGCATCGGCGTGCGGATTGGCCCCGGGCATACGCAGTTGACCCGGATTTTTTCGCGTCCGTATTCGATTGCCGCCGCGCGTGTCAATCCGACCACGCCGTGCTTGCTCGCGACGTAGGCAGGCAGCCCCGGCGATCCGGTAAGCCCGGCGGCTGACGCAGTGTTGACGATCGCACCGCCCCCCTGGCGGAGCATGTGCGGAATCTCGGCCTTCATGCAGAAAAACACGCCGGTCAGGTTGACCGCGATCGTGCGGTTCCAGGTTTCCTCGGTGCATTCCGCGAGCCGCGCCATCTTGCCGTCGATTCCGGCGTTGTTGAATGCGCAATCCATCCGGCCCCAGGTCGCGATGATTTTCGCGACCAGCGCCTCGACCTCGGCCAGCTTGGAGACGTCGCTCTTCATGAAGTGCGCCTCCGCGCCTGCCTGCTTGACCATCCGGAGCGTCTCCTCGCCGCCCTCAGCGACGACATCCGAGAGCATCAGCCGCGCACCTTCGCGTGCAAAAATAAGTGCAGTCGCGCGTCCGATACCCGAGCCCGCGCCGGTTATCAGAGCAACCTTGCCATCTAACAATACAGCCATCGTATTATCCCTCTTTAATCTCGCCGCCCAAGCGGATAGTGTGAGCGTTCGGCTCAAATCCAAGCAGTCAACCTGTTAAGGCGCCCGTCCAAAGCCAACCAAACGGAACATCAGATGCGAACGTGTGAACTTTGCGGCAAAAGGCCCTCCGTCGGTAACAACGTAAGCCACGCCAACAATAAGACCAAGCGCCGATGGCAGCCAAATCTGCAGGAAGTGCGCTCGGCCGCAGGCGGCGGCGTCAAGCGAATCCTGGTATGCACACGATGCATCCGCAGCGGGCGGGTGACCAAGGTCGCTCCGGGCGCCCAGGCGCGATATACCGCGGCGGCCGCCGCCGCGGCCAAACGGCCCTGACGGTCCGTCCGAGAATTTCTCCCGAGAATTTCTCCCGAGAAGCCTCCGAGTTCCGCTGACTGTGAGTTCTGGCGAGCTTTAGCTGATCGCTGACGATTCGGCCCCCGAGGAGGGGCCTGGCGGAATCCTAACGGACCGCCCCAAGCAGCGGCAGCAGACGCTCGGGTGGACGCGCGATTACCGCTTTGCCGCCCTTGACTACTATCGGCCGCTGCATCAACTCCGGATGCTGCATTAGTAATTCGACCACGGCCGCGGCGGTTACGTAGTCCGTGGCCTTCAGCCCCAATTCCTCGAAGCGGCGGTCCTTGCGCACCAGGTCGGCGGGCGGCGTGTCGAGCATTGCGAGGACGCGCTCGAGCGTTGTGCGATGGAGCGGAGTTTTAAGATATTCGACGATGTCGAACTCGACACCCTGCGCGCGCAGCAATTCCAGCGCGCCGCGTGAATTCCCTCAGCCCGGGTTGTGATACAGCGTCACCTTTTTCATGGTTGCGGATTCCCCCCCCTCGACGCGCTTTTTCCGCGCCCGGCTTTGCTTCAGCATAGGCCGTAGACCTATGCTCCATCAAAATGAGATGCGAGTAAACTTTAAATCGAAGTTCAGGCGACAAGGATTAGTGATGATGAATTCCAACATACGCTGGCCGCATACGATGCGCCGGTCCGCAGCGATCGCGGTGAAGCTTGCGGCGGCAGCGATGGCGATCGCTTTCCTCGCGACTGGAGCCGCCACCGCGAATGCGGCGGCGCATTCCGGTGAGCCGGCCGAACTTGTGCGCCGCAACGTGCCGGCGATGGCCTCGCCGGAAGTCGCCAGCCGGCGGATGTCCACCGCCGTGGCAGGAGTGCTGGCCGCGTCTGAATCCGGGGGACAGCTCGGCGGCCACGAGCTACATTTCCAGAATCGCATCAGCGGAAACATCTATACCGTGCGGACCGAGACCAACGGCGCGTTTTCCACCATGCTGCCCGAGGGCGTGTTCGATCTGCGCGGGATGCACGGCGCTATCATCGTGCGGTCGGTGACGGTGGGACAAAGCCCGGTCAATCTCGGCCAGGTGCATTCGCCCGGCCCATACGACTTCTGGCGGCTGGTAGAATGGCAGGAAATTGGCCCGGCGATCGTGAAAAGCCCGGCCCCCGCGACCGCTTACATACCGGCTGCCGGGGAAGGGCCGTTGCCGATCGCCATCACGCCGATTGCCAGTCCCCCCGTGATGGGCGCGGGGCCCAACGGCGAGGCGCTCCCGCCCGCCGAGGTGATGCCGACGCAAATATATGAACAGACGGAGATCCCCTCAGGCTCTGCGGCGCCGGCTCCCAGGATGCCGCCTCCCGAGATGCCGCCGGCTCCCGGGATGCCGCCGACGCAGGACTCAGCGCCAGCGGGCGGTTACTGACGAAGGAACTTTCATCGCGCAGCCGGCGCGTTTTGGGGGCCTCCGCTTTCGCCTGCGCGCGCTCGCACCCTTACCGCCGCAGTACCGGGTGAGAAATGGGGGGTCTTAACGGATGTTTTTCACTGCTTCAGAGTCGGCGAAAGGTCATTGGGCCATTATCCGGGCCACTATTCGGCCGAGATGGTGCGGCGTGCGGACGCACCCGGGCAGTCGCCGTAACGTCAACGGCGGTTCCGATCAAGAACTGGAGAACCAGGACTCGCGCCGTGCGCCGCAGGGTCACTTGGAATGACATCCCGTCGGGCGCGGCTGCGACCTGGACGATCTCGGAACGGCTGAGCCCGCAAAGCGCGGCCGAACGGACCGCAGCACGTACCCCACGCTCCGGCGCTCCCGGGAGGAATCCAACTCCGGCGACGGCCATATGGATGGCGTCTGTCTGCAGGCGCGCCCTGGTATTCCAAAGAGCCAGCAGGTCGTGAGTGACAACCGCTGCCGCACCCGTCGTCAGTATCACGCTCGCGATAACAATCCGGGCCCACCGCGGTAGCGGAGTGCCGAAGCCGCCGTGATGGCGCTTTCGGCCTGGCAGCGCCGCAGCCGTCAGGTCGGAACATCCATTGGTCGCGTTATCCATGCAGATCGTCGAGCGCCGCCTGAGGCTCCGCCTTCACCAACCGCAGACTGGCGGTGCGTAGCCTAAGGCCCTCGTCGTCGTCCTCGCGTCCGAAGCTCTCCAGGCCATAACGCATCAGCATCCGGTAGAGCGTGGTGCGCGAGACGCCGAGAATCCGCGCGGCGCGCTGGCGATTGCCGCGCGCGTGGCTGAGCGCGCTCATCAGCGCGTCGCGGGTGAGCTCGCGCAGCGAAGAGGGGCAAGGGGAGGTGGGCCGGACCGGCCCAGGGAGGAGAGCCGGTCCGGCCCCGACGGATTGCGGGGAGGAGGGCGCAACCGTCGCGGCGACGCCTGGACTGGAAAGCAGCTGGGTGTCCAGGACGGCGCCGGGGAGGCTTTCAAGATCGATACGGTCGGAGTCGCTGAGCAGCAGCGCGCAGCGGATCGCATGTTCCAACTCGCGCACATTGCCCGGCCATCGATAGGCGAGCAGCCGCTCCATGGCGCGGCGCGAGATGAACCTGACGGCGGTGCCGAACTCGCGATTACAGCGCTCGACGAACAGACTCACCAGCGCGTCGATGGCTTCGAGGCGCTCGCGCAGCGGCGGCACCACCACCGAAGCTACGTTGAGCCGGTAGAACAGGTCGGCGCGAAACCGCCCCTCTTCCACCGCCTTGCGCAGATCGCGGTTGGTCGCCGCCACTATCTGAACGCCGACCTTGTACGTGCGGGTCGAGCCGACCGGCTGCACTTCATGGTACTCGACCGCGCGCAGCAGCTTGGCCTGCAAGCCCATCGGCATCTCGCCGACCTCGTCGAGAAACAGCACTCCGCCTTCGGCGGCCCTGAAGTAGCCTTGCGAATCCTCACGGGCGTCGGTGAATGCGCCCTTGACGTGGCCGAAGAGCTGGGATTCGGCGAGCGTATCGACCAGGTTGGAACAATTGAACGTGATGAAGGGTCCACGTGGCTCCGGGCGCAGGTTCCACACTGCGCGCGCCACCAGTTCCTTGCCGGTGCCGGACTCGCCATGGATCAAAACCGTCGTTCGATGGGCGCTGAGGCGCGCAAGCAGGCGCATCAGATTAGCCATCACGGCCGACTTCACGACCATCTGGCCGACCTGTCCTGCGCGGCCCATCAGGCCGAGATCGAGCCAGTTGCCGTCGGCGCCGTACGCGCCCGCGCTTGCCGCCAAACGTCCCATGATGTGTGCAATTCGATTCAAACCAAGACCCCTTTGCCCGGCGTTGCCCTTTTATTCCGGTCGGGCGGAAATTGCTTCGCCAGACTGATTCTAACACGAGCAATCGCCATGCCATAGAGTAAATTTGCCTATAATTGCTAATTAAAGCAATATTAAGAGAAATTAAGAACGAATAAGATGTGGCGAATTCGGCTTTTCATGTTGCTCTAATGCAACCTTATTTGGCTAAATTACGCATATTTTGGCTTTTCGTGTTCGCGAGGGCCTCCTGCGTCGGCCGACGAAGCCGCGCTACGCAGCCGCCAGTCTGACGTCGTCTAAGAGGGCCGCCTGCGGTCGTCATGGCGTCTGCAGTGGCGATATCAAGGAGCGCGGCGTTGCGTCCCGGCAACGCCGAGTTGCGGCGCTGCGCGCGATGCTAACAAAGGAACGCGTTAACTCGTTTTCGCCAATTTATCCATGTGGCACGCGGTGTGCTGTCTGCACCGCTGGGAATCGAACGCGAGAGTTGAACGACTCAGGGTCAGCGGCGCTATGTGCCGCCCAACGGGGGAGAGCACGCTAACGCCATCGGGCGCGCGGGCTGAGATGAGAGTGGACGGAACGATCTTCAAAAAGCGCCTCTCGTTCACACGCGCGCCAGATTGGGTGCAATGCGAACTTTGCCAGCGCGCCGGCGAGCATCTGCCGGCCCGCTTCGTCGTCGCAGTGGACGACGAATCGGACCGGCCGCCGCCGGTCGAGTCGAAGACTCTGCGGTTGCTGTGCATCGATTGCTCGGCTTTGGTCGAGGGTGCGATCGACGCTACCGAGTGGAAGCGCCGGACAAATTTCGTCACGGCCAAGTAATCAATTCTGGGGGGGGGCGGTGTCAGGAAGATAGAAGGGGTGGATTTAAGGGTGGGGGGAAGGGGCCGGCGGAACTCGCCGGCCCCTTTGCATTTCCCCTTTCTGCATCCATCGATGGCAGATAGGGAGCATCCGTATACTCCGCCAGGCGTTGGAAGTGGGGGCAGCTCCCGGCGGGCTGCCCGCCCGTGCCTATGCCTTCCCTGAGGGCGTGGGTGCGGAGTCGATAAACTCGTGCAGCCGCTCGAACCATACCAGCTTGTGTTTGAAGCCCGGAAAGCTTGCGTTGAGGCCGCTCGGGTTGGGCAGTACGAAAACCCTGGCGCCGCCTATCAGCTCGGGCTTGGCGCCCGCGCCGGCGGTCGCTGCCTCGCTTGCGAGCAAACCCGAAGTGCTTGATGGAGCCCTGCCGAAGAACTCGCGATAAATGGTTACGCCGACGAAGGCGACCACCGCGGGCTGCAGGCGGCGAATCTTCGATACCAGCATTCGTTTGCCGCGCGCGAGCTCCTCGCGGCCCAACTCGGCGGCGGCGCGCGTGGCGCGGGGACAAAGATTGGTGAGCGCGAGGCCGAATTCGGCGAGCCTGCGATCCTCGTTATGAGTGAGTTCGACCGGGACGAGCCGGGCCGCATAGAGTAGCCGCCAGAACGGATTGCCGGGACCGGCGAAATGATGGCCGACCGCTTCCGAGCGCAGACTCGGATTGATCCCGACGAACAGGACCCGCGGCTCGGGCGTGAGAATATCGCGCAGCGGCACCGCTCTATTAAATAAGATCGTAGGGCGAAACTAGCCAGGCCGCTGTCATAGCGAAATGGAGGACCTCGCGTGCCACGCGAGGCCCTCCGCGTTTATTTTTTGCAGGGACGACCGGTCACGAGGTGGATCGTTATCAGGAGTGCATCCTTAGACGTCCTTTAGACGTTCCCTTCTAGATGTTCCCTTCGCGAGGTCCCATGCGATGAGTGCGGTTGTAGAAGACTAGAGAGGCGACCAGACCGGTGCCGACCACGAAGCACAAGCCCAGCAGGCTGGTTGAGATCGCGCCGAACCGCCACGAAATTCCCAAGCCAACTGCCACTACGCCCGTCAATGCCATCGCGCAGAGGAGCACCGTGACGCTCAAGCCGTTCCATGTGTTCCGCTCTTGCACTGATTCCATTTATCTCGCTCCTTCGGAGAAATATCTGTCATGGAAGCTTGGAGCACCGAGCATGCCAGCCGTCGCCGGTGTTGAAGATACGAGGTTCGAACCATGTGCGATGGAGGTTTCTCATAGGCGCGCGCACACGGATGGATCGATTGCGCCCATGCGCGGTGAGACAGTGAAAGATTGAGACACCGAATAGCGGGAAAGACAGAATAGCGGGAAAGACAGGGAAACTTGGATGCTTGTTTGCCGATGAACGTATGCGCTAGTGCGTCCAAGGGGGCCACTCTGTGAAATGACGGCCAGCGGAAATCAGTTCGATGAGCTGCCGATGATCTGCCGTCATATGGTCTGCGCGAAATCGCTAAGGACCGTCTAAGACATGCTCCCGCTAAGCGAAATCCTGACGCAGTGGCGCAATTTTTACGCTCTGATCGGCGGCGCATCGGCGACGCTGGTCGCGCTGATCTTTGTCGCTGCTTCGATCGGTGCGGAAGTCTTTACGCGCAAGGGTCAGGCCGGCATCCGGTCCTTCCTCTCGCCGACGGTCGTCCACTTCACCGCGATCCTGGTTATCTGCCTGCTGGCGAGTATGCCGACCGCGACCTGGGTTCTCCTCGGCGCTCTTCTCGGATGCGTCGGTGCTATCGGATTGGCTTACTCGGGATGGGTCTGGCGCAGGATGATGAAGCACGGCATCGTGGCTTCGATCGATACCGTCGACCGTCTCTGGTATGCGCTGCTGCCGATCCCTGCTTACTTGCTGGTCATCGGCGCGGGCGTCGGTCTTTGGGAACGTTGCGGGCAGAGCCTTGACATACTCGCCGCGGCGCTCATTCTGCTGTTGCTGATCGGAATCAGAAACGCGTGGGACATGACGGTGTGGATCATCGATCGCCGCAAGCAATGAGCATTGGTGCCTGGACCGATCGTCACACCGGAGGCAGCGATCTAGAAGCGGTGGTCAGCCGCCGATCTGGTACATCGAGCGCTCGCGGGTCGAACGGCCCTCGAGCAAATGATGGCCGGTCGGCTTGAGCTCGACCGCACGCCTCAGGATGCGCGCCACCGCTTCCATCCCGCCGCCTGAGCGAATCGCCTTGCGCACGTCCATCTCGTCGTCGTTCAGAAGGCACAAATGGAACTTGCCGTCGGCGGTCAGGCGCATCCGGTTGCACGTTCCGCAATAGGGCTCGCTCACCGGGCTGATGAAGCCGACCACGCCGCTCGCGCCCGTTAGCGTGTAGTTGCGCGCCTCGTCGGAGGGATTGCTCGATTCGAGCTCCATCAGCGGGCCCAGCGCCACTTCGATCCGTCGGCGCGTCTCGATGTTCGAGACGTAGCGCTTGATCGACAGCGTTGCGCACTCGCCGCCGCCGAGCGGCATCAGTTCGATAAACCGCACGTACCAGTCGCGCGCGATCGTCAGCGCCGCAAGGTCGACCACGTCTTCCTCGTTGTAGCCGGCCGCGACTACCGCGTTGAGCTTGATCGGCACCAGCCCGGCGGCCTCGGCCGCCATGATACCCTCCCACACGCGCGCGAAGCTGCCCCATCGCATCTGCCGCTCGACGGTAAGCGGATTGAGGCTGTCAAGATGAACGTTGATTCGGCCAAGCCCGGCCGCCTTGAGCGGCGCCGCGAGCTTGGGCAACAGCAGCGCATTGGTGGTGAGCGCGAGGTCGCCGAGTCCGGGTATCGCCGCTAGCCGCTCGACAATTTCGATCAGGTCGGCGCGCAGTGTCGGCTCGCCGCCGGTAAGGCGAAACTTGCGAAAGCCGATACTCACGGCGGCGCGCACCACCAGCTCGATTTCGGCCGGCGTCAAAAGCTCGTCGCGCGGCAGGAAGCGCAAGCCTTCGAGCGGCATGCAGTAAACGCATCGCAGATTGCAGTTGTCGATAACCGAGATGCGCAGATAATCGATCTCGCGGTTGAAGGAATCCCTTGGCATGCTTTGCTTGAAACCGGTAGCGCTTGTCCCCTGTGAACTCGATAGTTGTGAACTCACTGTGCGGGCCGCTGTGCGGGCGCGCCCTGACCTTCAATTCTAGTCGGGCGCGACGCACGCATACAACCGGGCTTAGCGTCTGTCCGTCCCTCCCGCGATCCAATAAGGTTGGTGCCCGTAGAGTTGGTGCCCGCGCAGAACCAAATTGCTCGCGATGCCTCCGAAGACTCCTGACAAGACTCGTAACTTGACTCCCAAAACTTCCATCTCGACGGCTGAAAATAATGGCCCGATAATCGAAGTCCGCGCCCTTCGCGTCGACCGCGACGCGCTCATCCTTGATTCGATCGACTGGCGCGTAGGCGCCGGCCAGCATTGGGTCATCCTCGGCGCCAATGGCTCGGGCAAGACCTCGCTCCTGAGCGTGCTCACCGGCTATCTCGCGCCGACCACCGGAACGATAAGCGTGCTGGGCGAGACCTACGGCCGCTCCGACTGGCGCGAGTTGCGCACCCGGATTGGTCTGGTCAGCTCGTCGATTCATCAGCTGATGCCGCCGCATGAGCACGCCCTTAACGCGGTTGCGAGCGGACGGCGCGCGATGATCGGGATGTGGGGGGACCTCGGCGAGGCCGACTCGCGCCGCGCCGCTGAAATCCTGCGCGAGGTCGAAGCCGAATATCTGAGCGAGCGTCCGTGGCGATTCCTCTCCCAGGGAGAACGCCAGCGGGTATTGATTGGCCGCGCACTGATGGCCAGTCCGCAGTTGCTCGTCCTCGACGAGCCGTGCGCTGGCCTCGACCCGGTCGCGCGCGAACATTTCCTGGCCTTCGTCGAGCGCCTACTCGGACGCCCCGGCGCTCCGACCCTGGTCCTGGTCACTCATCACGTCGAGGAAATCGTCGCTGGCTTCTCCCACGTCCTGGTGCTGCGCGCGGGAAGGGTGCTCGCTGCGGGTCCGCGCGAAAACGTGATGACCTCTGCTACGCTGAGCCGCGCCTTCGACGCGCCGCTGCGGCTGACCGCGGAACGCGGCCGCTACTCGCTCGCGGTCGGCGCGGAACCATCGAAGACGGTGTGAACGCACGATTAATCTGTTCCGCGTCGAGCGGTTCTGCATCGAGCGTCACGTGGGTGACGCTTTTCCCCGCAGTCTCAACGTTTTTCCCTATCGTCTCGTTGGATCAAACCTGATAACGTTGGTGATTAGTAGTCCTTTCGTGGACGGGTCCAGCACCCCAAAAAAACGGGATTGCACGGCGATCGCGGCGGTGGCGAAAGAAAGGCGGGGGCGGAAAAAATCATGGGATGGAAGCTCACGTTCGCGCTGATGGTGATTTCGGTCGCCGTCGTCTCGGCTTTGGCCGGTGGCGGTGAGTCGGAAAATGAGGCGACGGTGCGGGAAGAGGCGACAGCGCAACTGAGCGCCCTGCGGGAGTATCTGCTCAGGCGCTGACCCGGCAAGCGTCTGCCAGACCAGAATTGGCAACCCACGACGGTCACCGGGCCGCGCCGAGGGCGGAAGTGCATTTTACTACTAGCCTTCCAGTTCTCCCTCGCGCCGGAGAATTTCTTGAGCTTGCGATATAGAATTTTTCGCGCACTCGCGCAGGTCAGTATCAAACGGCCCTACCTGGTGCTGCTCTGCGCGGTGGCGCTTTCGATTGCCTCCATTCTCTACACCAAGGCGCGGCTCGAATTTCATACCGGCCAGGACGATCTGATCACGCCCAACAGCCGCGCCTCGCGCGACTATCTCGACTACACCAGAGAATTTCCCGACCTCGACGGACTGGTTGTCGTCGTGCGCGCGGCGCCCGACCCGGCGCGCGCCGAGCGCTTCGCCGACGCTCTGGCGGCGCGGCTCAACGCCGACCACGCCAACGTCAAGACCGTCTTCTACAAGATCGACGCCGGTGCATTCGCCGACCGCGCGATGCTCTACATGCCGGCGGCCGACCTCGACGCACTGGCACAAAAGCTTCGCGCCGCCTTTCCGATGCTCGGCGGCTACGCGGCCGACCCTAGCCTCGCCGGCTTTTTCGCGATCGTGAATGCGGGAATCGATCGCCAGGTGCGAGCACAAATGCCGCGCGAAATGCAGAACAGGTTGCAGGGCAAGGTGCCAAGTAGTTTGTCGGGCTACTTGCGCAACCGCACGCGCGCGCCCGCCGCCGCATCTCAGGACTCCCTGCGTGGGGCTTCAACTGCGCCACCGCCCGCGCCCGGCCCGTCGGATTCGGGTGCGTTTGACACCGGCGCGATCGACACGGTGCTGAACGGGATGCTCGCCGACGCCGACAGCGCGAAATACGTCTCGCCATGGCAATCGATGATGCAGGCGGGCGGGCAGGACAGCGTCCAGGGTCACGGCTACCTGGTTTCCGACAACGGCAAGTACCTGCTGCTCCAGGTCGCGCCCGGCGACGGGGTGAAGGACGGCCCCGATCCGACCGAGGCGATCGAGAGCGATCTTAACGCGGTGCGCGCCGCGTTTCCCGGCGTAATGGCGGGGATGACCGGCGGGCCGGCACTGGCCCACGCCGAGGAAACCACAACCGCGCATGACATCGCACTCGCCTCGATGATTGCGATCGGCAGCAACGTCCTGCTGCTGGTCATCCCGTTCACGGCGGTGGTCGAGCCATTGTTCGCGGTGCTGGCGCTACTGGCCGGTGTGGCCTGGTCGTTCGGCTTCACCACGCTCGCGATCGGCCATCTCAATTTGCTTTCGGCGGTCTTCACCAGCGTGCTGGCGGGAATCGGAATCAACTTTCCGATCCATTTGATGGCGCGCTATGACGAGGGCCGCCGCCAGGGTGCAACTTCGGCGGAGGCGGTGGAACTGGCGGTGGTCAACACGGGCACGGGGGTTTTCGCCTCGGCCTGTATCATGGCGCTCGCCTTCCTGACCCCGGTGTTCACTGATTTTCGCGGGATAGCGGAGCTCGGGATCGTCTCGGCGGCCGGACTTTTCCTATGCCTGATTTCCGCGCTGCTGGTTTTTCCCGCGCTGGTCGTGCTGCGCGATCGCTATCGGCCCGCGCGCGCGCGGCCGCAACTGGCGCCGCAGGCGCGCGCCTCGATCCTTGAAGCCGCCTTCCGCCGCCCGGCATTGATAGTCGTGGGCGCGGTGGCGGTAACGCTCGGCGCGCTGCTACTGACCGGCCGCGTCAGCTTCGATCAGAACCTGCTCAAGCTGCAGGCCGAGCAGACCGAGGCGGTCAAGTTCGAAAACATCCTGCTCAAGGATTCGGGACGCTCGTCGTGGTTCGCGGTTTCGCTTGCGCCCTCGATTGAAGCGGGCGAGGCGCGTGCGGCGGCCTTTCGCAAGCTGCCCGAGGTCTCCGACGTCGAGACCATCTCGACCTACATCCCCGACGACCAGGCGGCCAAGCTCAAGACCTTGCATGGGCTGAGCGCAATGCTCGCGCCGATCAAGATGGCGCCGCTGCAACATCCGGGCGACCCGACCCGCCTCGCGCGCGAGCTCGGCCAGTTGGCCGGCCGCCTGAACATGATCGCGTCCGCCGACCCGTCGGGCGCGGCGGGCCGAACCGCGAAGTTGGCGCAAACCGCGCTCTACCGGCTCCGGAGCGACGCGAACGCATTTGCCGGTTACGAGGCCAGCACCAACGCCGACCTCCGAGCGCGCCTGGTTGAGCTCAAGCGCGATCTCAAACCCGCCGCGGTGACGGCCGCCAACCTGCCCAAGGTCGTGCGCGAGCGTTTCATCGGCAAGAGCGGGCGCTACCTGGTCCAGATCTATCCGCGCGGCGACGTGTGGGAGGATGCGGCCCTCGGGCGGTTCATCCGCGCGCTCAAGACCGTCGATGAAGACGTGACCGGGCCGCCGGTGCAGACCTACAACATCGCCACCGTGATGCGCCGCGGGTATGAGCACGCCGCCGTGCTGGCGCTGATCGCGGTGTTCGTCTTCGTCTTCGCTGACTTCCGCAATCTGCGCGACACGGCGCTGGCCACCGTGCCGCTGCTGTTCGGCGGGGCCTGGATGCTCGAAGCGATGGGTTACATGGGCTGGGAATTCAACTTGGCCAACCTGTTCGCGGTTCCGATCCTGATCGGCACCGGCGTCGACAACGGCGTCAACATGCTCTACCGCTGGCGCGAAGAACGCGACAAATCGGCCTTGATCCTCACCAAGGCGGTGGGTAAGTCGGTGACCATCTGCTCGCTCACCACGATCGCAGGCTTCGCTGCATTGATCACGGCCGAGCATCGCGGCATCTCGAGCCTGGGATGGGTGCTGAGCCTCGGCGTCACATTGATCCTGATCGCGACTCTGGTAGTGCTACCCGCGATGTTTGAGCTGGTGGGCGGGCGAATCGAAAGCCGCCGCGTCGCGCCGCCGCCAGCGCCCGAAGAGGAACCGCTGGCGCCGCCCAAGGCAGCCTCGGGCGGCCTGCGCGGCTGACCACGCTACTATCTAACTTCCGCTAACTTCCGCTAGCTTCCGGTAATCGGCTTTTCCGGCTCGGCAACGCAGTGCGCGCAGCGGCAGCTCGCACGCAACTGGCCCGTGGTGTAGAGCGTCTCGTGCCCGTCGATCCATCCCAGGAATACGCCCTGCTCGCCCAGGCGAGATAGCTGCGAAAGCCGCTGGCTCGCGGGCGGTATCTCGCCCCCGATCGCTCCGCCGCATGCCTTACACGGGCATCCGCGGCGCAGGCTCTCGAGCGGATAGATGCTGTCGTGGCCGTCGGCCCATCGCACGCCGATGGCGTAGCGGCCGACTTCGTTGAGCGAGGTGATGATGGACGTCTTTGACTTGTTCGGCGGCATTGATGCACTCTTTGCTGACAGACAACTGTAGCATTTTGTATGGCCTCGCGCCTGCGCGCACAGCCACAGGGGCCGGCGCGTCGGTGATGAAGCTGCGGGAAAACCCTGGAGAAAAACTGATGGACGAAAATGCAAAAAAGAAAGCGCTCCTGATGATCCCATACGGACTGTTCGTGCTCGGCGCGCGCCAAGGCGACAAGCAGACCGTCGCGACCGTCAACTGGCTCACCCAGGCGAGCTTCAAGCCGCCGCTGGTGGTGGTCGGGATCAAGGCCGACTCGACCGCGCATGCGCTGGTCAAGGAGTCGAAAATTTTCACCCTCTCGATGCTCGGTGCGGGGCAGAAATCGATCGGCACCGCGTTCTTCAAACACGTCGAGCCGGTTGACGGCAAGTTCGGCAATTACGCCTTCGAAGCCGGCAAAAATGGCGCACCGATCATCAGCGACGCGCCGGCCGCAGTCGAATGCAAGGTGGTCGGCTTCCACGAGCTCGGCGACCACAGCGTCGTGATCGGCGAGGTCACCGAGGGCCATCTCAAGCGCGAGGCCGAACCGCTGACGCTAAAGGAATGCGGCTTTAACTACGGCGGCTGATTCACCCGCCCACGCGCAGCAGACGAACGTGGCAAGCAAGCGAGTCGTGGTGCTGCCCGGCGACGACGCCGCGCCGGAGACGGTCGGGGCGGCGATGGAAGTTCTGCGGACGCTGGGGCCGGATATCGAGTACGTCGAATTTCCGCCCGGCGAGCAGTGGGTGCGGGGCAAGACCGCGATCGACGCGCGCGCCGCGATTGACGCCTCGGATTCCACGCTCTTCGGCTCGACTTCGGGCAAGACCGCGGGAATCTTCCACCTGCGCTGGGGCAAGGACACCTACTCCAACGTGCGCCCGGCGCGCTATATCCCGGGCGCCCGCAGTCCGCTCAAGCATCCCGAGGATATCGACTATGTAATAGTGCGCGAGAATCTCGAGGATCTTTATCTCGGTCTGGAGGGGCCGCTGGAAGCGCTGGCCCCGCTCAAGCTGCAGAGCCGCATCGCGCGTGCCGCGCTCGACACCTCGATGCCCGGAAAATTCGCGATCAAGATCATCACCGAGCGCAACTGCAAACGGATCGCGGAGTTCGCGTTTCGGCTCGCGCGCAAGCGCAAGGCGGCGGGCGGCAAGGGCAAGGTGACCGCCACTTCGAAGTACAACATGCTGCGCGAATCCGACGAACTGTTCCGCCGGATCGCCGAGGACGTCTCGGCCGGCTATCCCGACATCGCGTACGAACAGTTCATCATCGATGATTTCGCGCGTCGCGTGGTGCAAAGCCCGCACGAACTCGATGTAGCCGTGATGCCGAACCTCTACGGCGACATCATGTCGGATGCCGCGGCGGGCACGCTGGGCGGCCTGGGGCTTGCTCCGAGCGGATGCTATGGCGCCGACTATGCTTACTTTGAGTCGGTCCACGGCACCGCGCCTGACCTGGTGGGACAGAACGTCATCAATCCGACCGCCACCATGCTCTCGGCCGCGATGATGCTGGAGTACCTGGGTTTCAGCGCCGAGGCGCGGCGCTTCGAAAGCGCCGTGCGCAAGGTCTACGCCGGCGGACGCGTGCTCACGCCCGACCAGGGCGGGCATTCGAGCACGCGGGAGTTCACGCGCGCCGTGATGGCGAATCTGTAACTTAGCCCGCGAGCCGGCGCACGGCGCGGCTATGACAAATAATCCTTTGCGGTTTGCTCAAGCACGCGTTCGGCATTCTTGCGATCCAGCACCGGGGCAACAATAAGGCGATGAGCGCCCGCTTCGGCATACTCGGCCACGGCGCGTTTGGGATCCTGCGGTTGGAGTTCGGCCTGTTGCAGAAAGGTCATCGAGATCTCGAGCTGGCTAAAGTCCCGTCCGGCTTCGGCACATAACCGCTTCATCACCGCAAGATCGCTCGCCAGATCTTTTGGCGGCAGCGCGACCGGCATCCAACCGTCGCCGATCGCGACCGTGTCCTTGATCGCGCGCTCGCGTTTCCAGTTGAGCCCCCCGGCTCCGATGAAGATGGGCGGATGCGGCTTGTGCGCCGGTTTTGGATTGGATATCACCGCGGGGAATTTCAGAAACCGGCCGTCGAAACTCGCCTCCGGTTTGGTCCAGAGTTCTTTCATCGCGCGCAGGTACTCGCGCGTGATTGGCCAGCGCCGTGGAAAATCGACGCCCATGATTTCAGACTCTTCCGCCTGCCATCCGGCCCCGACACCAAACATAAACCGGCCACCCGAGAAATAATCCAGAGTTGCGACTTCTTTCGCCAGCGCCAGTGGATGACGTTCCGGCACCAGGCATATCGCCGTGCCGAGCTTCAGCGTCCGAGTAACCGAGGCGATCATGCCCAACAAAACGAAGGGGTCGGGAAACCGCGTGTAGACGTCGGGGATTTTGCCGTCGAGCGCGGGGTAGGGCACCTTGGTGTGGACCGGAATGATCGCGTGCTCGGGCACCCAGATGGATTCAAAACCCAACTCTTCGCATCTGCGCGCGACGGAAGCCGGATCGAGCGTCATTTCCGACAGCATTGCGAATATTCCGATTTTCATCTGTTCCTCCGATCTGCGAATTCTCTGATCTATTCCGGCTTCGACTCCGGACAGGTGAATTGCGCGCCTAGTAAGATCTGGGTAACCCGAGCAGGTGTTCTGCCACGTAGCTCAAAACCAGATTGTTGGAGATTGGAGCGGTTCGGTAAAGGCGTGCTTCCCGCCACTTGCGCTCCACGTGATACTGCTTGGTGAAGCCATACCCACCCAGAGTATTCATGGCCGCTTCACCAGCCTCCCATGCGGCTTCGGTCGCCAGGTACTTGGCCATGTTGGCTTCGCCGCCGCACGGTTTATTGGCGTCGAAGAGCGTCACCGCCTTAAGACGCATCAGTGAGGCCGCCTCGACTGCGACGTGGGCCTTGGCGATCGGAAACTGCACGCCCTGGTTCATGCCGATGGCGCGATCGAAGACCCGGCGCTCGTTGGCATAACTGACCGCATGCTCAACGAACCAGTGGCCGTCGCCGATCGATTCGCTGGCGACCAGGATACGTTCGGCGTTGAGTGAGCTCAGCAGGTAATTGAACCCTTTGCCTTCCTCTCCGATTAGCGCTTCGCGCGGCACTGTCAGATTGTCGATAAAGAGCTGATTGGTGCCGTGGTTGATCATGGTAGCGATGGGTACGGCCTTGATCGCATCTCCGTATTCGCGCAGGTTGACCAAAAACAGGCTCATGCCGTCGGTTTTTTTCTTTACCTCGTCGAAGGGAGTGGTGCGGGTCAGCAGCAATAGCATGTCGGAATGTTGATAGCGCGAGGTGAAAATCTTGCTGCCGTTGATTACATAGTTGTCGCCTGCGCGCCGGGCGAAGGTTTTGATTTTGGGCGTTTCAGAGCCGGCGTCGGGTTCCGTCACGCCGAAGGCCTGCAGCCGGAGTTCGCTCGAAGCGATACGCGGCAGGTAGCGGCGCTTCTGCTCCTCGTTCCCATGCTTGAGCAGCGACGCCATCGTGTACATTTGGGCGTGGCAGGCTGCGGCGTTGCCCCCGGAATGATTTATCTCCTCGAGAATTATCGAACCGTCGAGCATCGTAAGTCCGGCCCCGCCATATTCCTGCGGAATCAACGCGGCAAGCCATCCGGCTTCGCTGAGCGTGCGCACGAACTCCTCGGGATAGGCGTTGCGCTCGTCACACTCGCGCCAGTAGTCGTCGCCGAAGCGAGCGCACAGGCTTGAAACGGCCTCGCGAATCTCCCGTTGGCCGCTCGAAAATTCGAAATCCATGGATGCCTCGTCACCATAGTTGGGATGGGTGCGGGAAGGCGAGCCCTTGCGGGCCCGCCCATCCGTTTATGGCCGCGCCAGGCGCAGGAGTGCGGGACAAAGCTACAAAGCTGCGCCGGCCGATCTATTTCTATACTTCTATACCGCAATCATTCGTGCGCTCACTTTCGAAAAGCCGGAATCACGTGCTTGGCCAGGTCGCGGAAGGGGCCCTCCGCGAAGTCCGGACCGGGCACGATGTTGATCTCCTTGATTCCGATCTTTTCCAGCTCGCGAATCTGCGCGATTATTTCCTCCGGAGTTCCAACCAGACCGGTCGCTCTGATCGCGTCGGGCGTAACATAGCGCCGTTCTTCGGGCTGGACGAAAGTCGCGTGGCCGTCATGGATCTGACGGAATCTCGCGTTTTCCGGCAGGCTATAGCTATCCACGCGCTTTACATAGTCACTCCAGATGCCGCGGAAGTAGGGCGGAATCAGGGCGTCGTTTTTGCCTTCCTTCTTCCAGATCTCGTAGAAGAAATGCAGCTCGCACGTTACCCACGGACCGGTTTCGTCGATGACGCGTTCGCTGGTCAGCCGCTCGCCCGGCTTAAGCACCGAGGCCGCCGTGAAGAGCACGACGTGAAAGTCGGAGCCCACCTTGCGGCCGACTGCCTGAGCGCCGGTCCGGATATGCGAGAGGCGGGATTCCAGGTCTTCGGTGGTCCTGCCGATCGTGGTCCATCCGTCGCCATACGCGCCGGCGGCCTCGCATGCCTTGGGGCCGTTGGCTGCGACATAGATCGGGATGTGATTGTCGAGATTGATGAAGTGGCGGTCGCGATGCAGGAACTTTATCTCGCGCGTCTTGCCGCGATAGGTGTAGTCGACCGCCTTGCCGTCCAGGAGTTCGCGCGTCACGCGCAGGTATTCTCTGAAATCCTTAACCCCGATCGGATCTTGTCCCATCACGCGCATCGCCGTGTGGCCGGTGCCGATTCCCAGGAACGTTCGCCCAGGGGCTATTTGGTTGATCGAACCGATTGAATGCGCGGTCACCGGTGCGATTCGCGTGCCGGCGATTGCCACGCCGGTACCGATTTTAATCCGCTTGGTGCTCGCAGCCGCCAGCGCCATCGTCGCGTAGCAGTCGGACCATATCATCTGCGAATCCGGCACCCATGCGCGATCGTAACCGAGTTCTTCGGCCAGGCGGATTTGCTCAGGCGACTTTCCAATATGAGTTATTACTGTTACTCCAAATTCCATGGTGCTCCCTTTTGTCGCTATACGCGGATTGATTCGTCGCGTTTGGGCGCCCGCTTGAGGGCGTCAAGATCGACCAGCGAATCGCGCTGAGTGCCTCCCGTATATGGGCGCGATCCGGGTTCGCGCTCGAACGGGTCCACGATACCCAGTTCTTTGGCGATCTCGCGCATCGCGGGGAGCACTTCCTGGCCAAGCAGGCGCGTGCTGGTCATCCGCTGCTCGAGCGTGAGCGGCCCCTGCGCCTGGAACAATCCGAAGACGCCGGGATGCAGCACTTCCATAATCAGCCGCAGCTTGGGCAGCACCGACTTCGGAGTGCCGATGATGATTTGCAAACCGTCCTGCGCCTTCTGATAAGTCCCGTAGATTTTGCGCTTGGCTTCCTCGATGCTGACCTCGCCGCGGCGCAGCTTGCCTCGAGTGTCCTTGCCGTGATGGCCGTCGCCGCGGCTCTCCTTGAGCTTCTCGCTGGTTAGGCCGAGAAAGCCATAGTCCGACGCCTGCCGCGCGAGACGCCGCGTCGCCTCCTTTGAGTTGTAGCCTGGCGGCAAAGTCCATTCGGGACGCGAGAAGTTTGCGGCGCCGCCGCCAAAGAGCGCGGCCCGGCCCAACTCCTGCGCCTTCTCTTCTGTTTCGGCGACGAAGATCTGCTGCAGATAGCCGAAGTTCTCGCTGCCCGCCCTATAGCCTTCCTGCATTGCGGTATCGCCATAGAGATTCCACAACTCGACGGTTGACTGCAGCGCGGTACCCAGTCCGATGTATGGGTAACGATGCTGCGCGCACCATACGACGGTCTCCGGGCTGATCACGCCTGGAATCCAAATCGGCGGGCGCGGCTTCTGGTAGGGCAGCACCCACGGGTTGATGAAGCGATAGGTGAAATGCTTGCCTTCCCAGCGAAACGGACCCGGACGGGTCCATGCGGCGATCACGACGTCATGCGCCTCGTTGAAATACTCGCGGTTGTAGGCCGGATTGGCGTTGTTGAATATCTGCTCGCTGCCGGCGCCACGGACCCATCCCGGCACCAGCCGCCCTTTTGAAATCAAATCGATTTCGGCCAGCTCTTCCGCCATGCGAAGCGGATTCCTCAGCGTCGGCAGCGGATTGCCCAGGAGCACGATGCGCACCTTCTTGGTGATGCGGGCCAGGATTGCGGCCTCGACGTTCATCACCGCGCCCATACAGAACGGGGTGCCGTGATGCTCGTTTAGCATCACGCCGTCGAACCCCATCTCCTCGGCATAGACGGCTTCGTCGAGATACTCGTTGTACAGGCGCGAGCCTACTTCGCGATCGAAAAAGCGGTTGGGAACTCCGAAGAAGCTGCGGTTCTTGATTACTTCGTCTTCCGGTACTTCGCGGTAAGGACGTTCGGTAAAATACATAATATGCATGGCTTGTCTCCTTCAGCTCACGCTATAGTCCGGCTTAGGCCAGGAATTCTTTGATTAGTTTGATGAACTCGGCTGTTTTTTCGATTTCCGGCCGATGGCCGCAATCATCGAAAATCGTAAGCCGCGTCTCCGTATTCTTGAGCGCTTGCTTGTAGGCTTGCGCGGCGCTCACCGGCACCAACGCGTCATCGCGACCCCATACAATCTGCGTAGGCAAGCCACTTACGCCTTGCAGGAAATGGGGCAGGCTGTGACTGTGAAGAATCGGCTCCCACGCGATGCGTGCGGTTTCGGTGCGCGCGTCCTCAAAGGCCTCGAATTGCTCGGGGGTGCGCTCGCCGCCATAGAGCTTGCTGAACTCCGGCGTGGTCTCGGGATCGTGGATACTCAAGTTAAGCGGCGTGCGCTGCGTGACCACGAAGATGTCGAAGATTTCGCCGTCGGGCGGTTTTATTCCCAACGGCGCGACCAGCACCATCTTGCGGAACTGTCGCGGGTTTGCGCTCGCCATCTCGGCCGCGGCCCATCCGCCGAGCGAGAATCCGATCACGTCGACCGGAGCGAGATTCATGTCGCGCAGCATCCATGAGTAAAACAGTCCCAACTCGTGGACGTTGCGGATCGCTTCGACCCGCGGCGATTTGCCGAAACCGGGCTGAATCGGAATCATGAGGGTGCGTTCCTTGGCCAGCGCCGCGTGCCAGTTCAGCCACCCCGGATGCCCCATCTCCTCGTGCAGGACGAGCAGGGGTTTTCCCTGGCCGCCCTTGATGATTACGAGGTCAGTCCCCGCTACGTGGGTGATTTCCTCGGACCAATCTCCTGCCATCTGTTCAACCTCCGTTTATTGCGGAGCGGTCAGCGCCCATTGGTCGCGTCCGCCCGCGTCACAATCTTTAACAATTCCTCATCCTTTCAGCCAACGCACGCGGCCGACAGCGGGGCGCGCGCGACGAGGCCGCGTCTTAAAAGCGGCTCATCGAGTTCCTTGCGCGGTGTGCCGCGCCTGTAACCCACGCCTCAGCTTCGGACGCCGAGGCGCTTCATATGTCGTTGGAATTGGTATTAACGGGCGCAAAGTTTTGTATCGAATGCGGCGAATCGTTTAAGCGCCGATGCCCGAAGTGCGGTTTGGCCAACCCAGCTGACGCAAAGTTTTGTCAGGAATGCGGAACCTCATTCGGTTCAGCGGCTGAACCGAAAAAATCCATAATCAAGATGCTATCAGCACTTCGGCAGGATCTGAGAATGATTTCATATCGTGACACACTGGTCGCGAAGTTTGCGCTCGAACAATTCGACAATAATGCCCTCACCTACCTTCAAAGGGAGAGATGTCAGTCTTCAAGCAAATGTTCCTGAAAAGCGGAGTCGTTGGGGGAAGAGACCCCATCGATGATATGAAATGGTCACGGGGCAAACGATGAAGCTATACGAAATCGCCGAATTCAAAGGAATCGACAGTCTCAAGCTGAGCGAGCGGCCGACGCCGAAGCCCGGGCCCGGCGAGGTCCTGGTCCGGGTCCGCGCGGCGGCGCTCAACTATCGCGATCTCGCGATCGTCAAACGCGCCCTCCCGGTGACCATGAAGCTGCCGCTGGTTCCGGTCTCGGACGGCGCCGGCGACGTGGTCGAATGCGGTCCGGGAGCGACGAAGCTGCACAAGGACGATCGCGTCGCCGCGATTTTCACTCAATGCTGGCTCTCCGGCCCGCCGATCGCGGGCATGTACTCGACCTCGCTCGGCGGCGGGACCGACGGGATGCTCGCCGAGTACGTCGTATTGCGGGAGGACGGCTTCGTGCGCATCCCCGACTACATGACCTACGAGGAAGCCGCCACGCTGCCCTGCGCCGCCGTGACTTCATGGAACGCGCTGGTCACGGAAGGACGTCTCAAGCCCGGCGATTCGGTGCTGGTGATGGGGACTGGCGGGGTCTCGATTTTTGCGCTCCAGTTCGCCGCCATGTACGGCGCGCGCGTGATCGCAACTTCGAGCAGCGACGCCAAGCTGAACCGGCTCAAGGAGATGGGCGCGTCGGACCTGATCAACTACAAGACCACGCCGAACTGGGACCAGCGCGTGCTCGAAGTCACCGGCGGCCTCGGGGTCGATCACGTGGTCGAGATCGGGGGCGCGGGCACCCTGCCGAAATCGATCAATGCGGTGAAGACCGGCGGTATCGTCAGCCTCATCGGGATTCTCACCGGCGCGGGCCAGATCGATCCGATGCCGCTGCTGTTCAAGAATGCGCGCCTTCAGGGAATCATGGTCGGTTCGCGCGCGATGTTCGACGAGATGAATCGGGCGATGGCCGTGAACGAGGTCCATCCGGTGATCGATCGCATCTTTCCGTTCACCGAGGCGCGTGAGGCCTACCGCTATCTCGAGAGCGGCGCGCACTTCGGCAAGGTCTGCATAGCGATCTGAGCCTTCGGGACCAAGGTCACCGACCGCAAAGGACGAAGACCGACGACGGCCGGAGACGAACGCTACGAACGTTACGGCCGCCTGAACATCCGCTCCAGCGCGGCCGGCACCTCGCCCAGCGTCGCCACGCGATGCGGATGCAGTACGCGCGCCCCCACGCCGAGGAAGTGCGCTCCGGCGCCGCCCGCCGCTTCGGCGTCGATCTAGCTGTCGCCGACTTAGATCGCGCGCTCGGGTGCGAGGCCCGCGCGTTCCAGGCACAGGCGCACGATGTCGGGTGCGGGCTGGGGGCGGACCTTGTCACGCGCGCTCGCCACCGCGTCGAACACGCCCTCCAGGCCAAGATGGCCAATCAATCCGTGAGTCGTGGCCGAGCGGTTGGTGGCGAGCGCCGCCCGGTAGCGGCGTTTCAATTCGAGCAGGAACGGCCGTAGCTCGAAGGGCCGACACAACAGCTCGAAGAACGGCCCGAAGTCGATGCTCCGGGCGACCTCGCACATCCGCGATTAATCAAATGCGCCCGGCTCGAATTCATGGCCGTACATGTCCTCGACATAGTATTCCGACTGATGCGTCGCGGGCCTGGCGCCCCATCCGTACTCCCACATCCATCCTGACGGATTGCCGACGTAGAACGAAAACATGTGGTCATTGGAGTGCTTGCCAGGCGTGATTCTGATCGGCAACTTGTGTTTACGGACCAAATCGTAGGTGAGGCCCACGTCGTCCAGATTGTCCACTTCAATCATCAGATGGTTGATTCGCTTTTTGTCTCCGCCGATTCCAAACGCGACCGAATGGTCGCGTTCATTGCAGTGCATGAAGACCGGCATGGCCACATGCTTGCCCATCTGAAACTTGTACTCGACTCCGCCGCGCATCCCGAGCGCGCTATAAAAGCGGATCGCGGCGGAAACGTCCTTCTCGCGTATGATGCAATGTCCCAGTCCGCCGGCCCCGGTCTTAAAGCGTCCGTGCATTCCGCGCCCTGGATGAAAGGGCTTACTGTATTGAACCTGGGGGCCGTGAAAGATCTCGATCGGGTTGCCGTCCGGATCGTTCAGCTTCATCACTTCAAGGACGTGACGCTCGGCGGCTTCTTCATCCGAGCCCACGCGGAACTGTATGCCGCTGGACGACAACTGTTGTTGCATCGCGCCGAATTCCTCGGGACCCGCCACCCGGAAGCCGAGGTACATCAAGTCGTCGCTGTCGTCGGTGTGGAGCACGATGCGATGGTGCCAGTAGTCCATCCTGAGATAGCAGCGGTCATGCTCTTCGCCCTCGACCAGTTCCATGCCGACAATCCTGGCGGCAAAGCTCTTCCACTCATCGGGATTTTTCACCCCGATGCCCATGTAGCTTAGCTCGGTTACCTGGACCATTGGCGCCTCCTGCAATCGGATAAGTTCGGGAGCCCCGTCGAATCCTTACTCTATAGGACAGTGGGCTATGCCGGGCAACGGCAGCCGGGCGGCGTTTGCAGGCTTTATCCGCGGTCATCTAGACTTCGCCTCGGAGCCCTCCGCCCGGCATCGTTGCCGCAAGCCGAGGCCGCCGAGGTAGAGGTATTCATGACGGTGAAAGATCCGAAGCCGGGTCTGGTGATCGGCGATAGTCATTTCGACGAGCAGTTTCCCCTGGCGCCAATCGATGACTACATGATCCATCAAACTCCCGATCCCATCCGGGTAGTGTGGTCCACCGACCCGCGAATCTACGAACGCTTTTGGGTCATCTGTCACGACAACAAGGGCGAACTGTTGCTCGTCACGGGGCTGAGCTTTTATCCGAACCTCGATACCGCGGAGGCTTACGCGATCGTCAATTTCAAGGGTCAGCATACGTCGGTGCGCGCGTTTAGACGTCTCGGCGCAGACCGGATGAACATGGACCTCGGTCCGATCAAACCCGCCATCATCCAGGGGATGCGCGTGTGGCGCTACGTGCTGGAAGAAAACGAATGGGGTATCAGTTACGATTTACATTGGTACGATACCAGGCGGCAGATTTACAACTCCTCATCCGGCTCGATGGCCGGTGGTTCTCCGCGAGGCAGACGCGCCGACGTCACCGCGGGCTTCGAGGGCTTCGGCGTCGCAGAAGGCTGGGTAAAGGTCGGCGGCGAGCGACTCGAACTTACCAGGGAAAACAGCGGCGGGACGCGCGATCGCCATTGGGGAGTTGGACGGGGAGTGGGCGGCCCCAGCCTGCAGCCCGGCCGCAAGTTGCACGCCGGATGGATCGGGGGGAACTGGGTATCTTTCAAGGATTGGGCGATCTGGGGAAATACGATCCTGTACAAGTTCGGCGATCCTCGCCCGGGGATGGGCAGGATCGTCAAGACTGAACGCCGGTTGAGATTCGAGCCGGATACTCAGATCTTTCTCGAAGGTATCATTGACTACACACTGGAAACAGGGGAGGTAAAGCAAGTCCATTACCGGCGTTTCGGATATCAGACTGCGTATATGCGATGCGGTATGTACGGCGGCACACCCGACAAGAATATTTACCAGGGACAGTATGTCGGTGACAACGTCGTCGAAGGCGACCATTATGATGTCACCCGGGCAGACGTCCGTGGCCGCCTTGTGGGTCTCGACGAGCATCATTGCGAGGTCACCTGCGATGGCGAGACTACGACCGGGATCCTTCAGCCGCTCGAGCCCGACGCCTACAATGCCTGCGCCCGAGGCCGGCCCGGTTGGAGGTTGCTGGAGTGAGCGTTTCGCCGGCCGCCGCGGTTGAGGACCTGGTCGTCAGGTTGAAGGAGTTCCTGGAAGCAAACCTGGATCGCGCACGGGAGATCCAGATAGACAACGTGGCTCCCATCACGGCCGGTAATGCCCGCCAGGCCTGGGAGTTCGATGTGCGATGGCTTGACGGCGGCACGCGGCGAAAAGTTAGTTGCGTGATGCTGCGCAAGGCCGCGGCCGGCCAACTCGAGACCGACCTGGTTCCGGAATTCAGGGTCGTGCGCGCGCTTTGGGGCAGCGGCGTCCCGGTCGCGCGGGCGCTGTGGATCGACATCCAGGGACGATGGCTCGAGCGGCCGTCTTTTATAGTGGAAAAGGTCGCTGGTGCGACCGATTTCTTCGCCCTCTTGAAACCCGAAATGGCCGCAAGCAGCCGGGCTATTGCGCAACAGCTGGCGGCGATCGCCGCTACGCTGCATGCCGTTGATTGGAAAAAGCTCGGCGTCGATTTCCTTCCCGCCACGACACCCCAAACGGCGGCAGCTCAGCAGATATCGTATTGGGAATCGCTGTTTCTGAAGCATCGGATGGAGCCCCATCCGGTGATGGTCGCGGCCTTCATCTGGCTGAAGGAGCATCAGCCGATCGCCCGCACAATCGGCATCGTGCACGGCGATTTCCGCCTGGGGAATCTTCTCTATGAAGGAGACCGCATCAACGCGATGCTGGACTGGGAGATGGTGCATCTTGGGGACCCGGTCGAAGACATCGCGTGGGCGTATCGTTCGTTGTGGGGCCCGCAGGCGTTTCTTTCCCTGGATGAATTTGTCGAACGCTACACTGAACTGAGCGGCATACCGGTTGATCCCGAAGCGCTGTTGTTTTACCGGCTTCTGAGCGAAGTGAAGCACAGCATTATTTCCTTGACCGGCGCGCGTTCCTTCATGGACGGACGGACGCGGAATCTCTTCCTTGCCGATCGCGCCTCGACCATAACCACTTACCTGAAGCAGTTTCTTGATTGGCTGCCGAAGTAGGGAACGGGAGGCCATCCGGGTAATCAGTTGTGACCAAACCATCCATCGGCGATTTACTAAGCGCAGTGGCGGCCAGCTTGCGCGAATCGGTACTGCCGGAAATACCCGCGGGGCCTACCCGGCGCCAAATCCAGGTCGCCATCAGCATCATCCGCCGGGCCTCCCTGGTGTGGGACAAGATCGGGCCCTATCTCTACGCGGACAACAAGGATATCGAGGAAACGCTCCGGCGGATCGGTGCGCTGCTCGATCGAGCGGAGTCAAATGAGAGCGCCGCCGGCCTCAAGACGCTGCGCCAGAAGGTTCGTGCGGTGCTCGATCAGAGCGACGAAACCGAGGCGGAATATCCCTCGCCCGCGGCCCTCGGGGCGCGCAACGTGGAACTGCAGGGATCGTTGGCCGAACTCCAAGAAGCTTTGCACGCGGAAAGCTCCGAGCCGCCAGAAGGCTCGGAGCGGCCGCCGAGCGCCGAACGCGTCGAGATTTTGGCGATGCTGCGCGCGCTCTTTGAGCGGATGCTCGAGCGCGAGCTGGAAGTGACGACTCCGTCGGCGGCGAGAAAATAGTCTCCAGTGCGGCTAGTGGGGATGCTTCACGCTCTTGCGATCTTCGTTGTCCGCCTCGATCGCGTGCCCCGCGCACCACTGCACAATCCATCGCGAAGTAATCTCATCGGAGAGGCTCAGTCCTTCGTCATTCACCGCCCAGGTGCGATGATTGATGGTCATGTGACCAAACTTGCGTCCGCAACTTCTGCAGGTATATCCCAAACGCGATCCACCGCCCGGCGTCAGCGACTCGATTGTTTTCACTTTCCAGTCGTGACTGTCCCAGGGGTTTCTACCTTTTTGTGTCTGCATCGTTCTCCAGTGCCGCCAGCTCGATCCGTCCGGGCCTGCTTTCGGCCGACGTGGTTGACTAGTTTTGTTCCCGAAGCGGTCCGGGATGAATTCGAATCCGCTTTCCTTTGAGGTCGGCGTGGTTGAGCCATTTGATCGCGTGGAGCGCGTCGTCGAGTTTTTCCATATCAACACAGCCGAAGCCGCGCGACTTTCCCGAGGCCTTGTCGGTAACCACCAGCACGCCGCGCACTTTGCCGGCGCGGGAGAAGTACTCCTCGACGTCATCGCGCGTAACCGCATTCGCCAGATTGTCGAAATAGACTCTAGGCATCGTTTCAGCAGCCTCTCTCGATGTGTTGAGACATTGTTCGACTGTCATTTTATACGGCTTCGCTGCATAGCACCATCGGGCCGGGGAAAGTTCAATGTTTTCCAGCATTTTTCGCTCGGACGAGACGAGCTTGCGTGCGTTTACGCGTCGCATGCCCCGCTTTGCGGAGCGTTTGGCACGCGAATTGACAGGCAGCAGCGGACCGGAATAGCTTCAGGCTGGTTGGCGGCAGATCGGCCGCAGAGGGTGGGGACCCAAGGGCTGCCCAGTCCTGCGATCTCTGGCGCGCACCACGAATAGGCGAAGGCTCTTTTTATGGCCGCTCACGCGCAATCACTGGCGAGCTACTTCGATTCCGAAACGGCGAAAGTGCTCAGCGCCTGCACCACTTGCGGCAAGTGCGTCGAAGTATGCCCGGTCGTTCCGTACGCGGGCCTGACGGATGCCGATCCCAAGGGCGTCGCGCACGGCGTGGTCGACTTTCTCGCCCATCGCGCACCGCTCGCGGGCCCCGCGGCGACTTTCGCGCACGCCTGCAATGGATGCGGTGAATGCATTCCCGCCTGTCCCGAGGGCGTCAACCCGCGCAAGATGCTGGTGCTGGCCAACACGATGCATGCGGGCGAGCGCACGCAGACGCCGCAGCTTTTCCGTAAGATGTCGCGCGCTATCCGCCTGATGGCCGGGATGCAGCTTTTGCCGGCCGAGTTCGCGCGCGTGCTCAATCCGCCGCGCCGCACGCAGGCGGAGATCGTCTTCTACCTGGGATGCAATGCGCTTCGCACACCCCATCTTCTATTCAACGCGATGTACGTGCTCGACTCGCTGAGCGCCGATTACGAGGTCGTCGGCGGTCCGGGATCGTGCTGCGGAATCGTGCAGTCGAAATGGGAGGGCGAACTGGGCAAGGGCGAGCGGATGGTCAACGCGACGCTCACGCGCTTCGAGGGGCTTAGCCCGGAGAAGGTGCTGAGCTGGTGTCCGTCGTGCAATCTGCATATTGGCGAGACGCTGGCCGGATTCAAATCGACCAGTTTCGAGTTCGGCCATTTCACCACCTACCTCGCCGATCGTCTCGAAGATTTGCGCGCGAAGTTCGTCCGGCCGCTGCCGCTCAAGGCGGTGCTGCATGCCCACGTCGGCCTGGCGGATTTGGGCGCGAACGTGGCGCGAGTGCTGGCGGCGATTCCGGGGCTCGAACTCGTCGACACGGTGCTGGAGTCCGGCTACACCTGCGGCGGTTCAGGATGCGCGCGGGCGCCGGAGATGATGAAAAAAGAGCACGCGCACTTGATCGATCGCGTGCGCGAGACGGGCGCCGACGTGCTCGTGACTTTTTACCACAACTGTCACGCGTCGTTCGTGCGCGCGGAGGGCGAGGGCGGCTTCCGCGTGCTCAACTACACCGACCTGCTGGTGGACGCGCTTGGCGCGGCGCCGCACGACGACGTTTTCAAACGGCTGCGGCTCTTCGATGACTGGAAGATGATCGTGGAGGAAGCCGAGCCCTTCCTGCGCGCCAACGGGATCGATTTCGATCGCGAATTCCTCGAAAAGATTCTCCCCGACGTGTTCCGGATGGCCGAGTTCACCGGCGGCCTGGACTGCTTCGCCTCGCGCACTTAGCGAGAGTGGGTACCAAGTTCGTTAAGTAAAAAACGTTTCCGCGTCGGTCTCCGCTTCTTGTCCTTTCATCTGGCCATCACAATCACGATGCGGCCGCGCTTGTGGGCTGACGCTGGCTTCAGGCAAGATTCGAGTTGCGCTATGATGCGCGCGCGACTGGGCAGCAATCGAAGTCTCACAACCACCGCGATGCCGAGGTGGCGAAATGGCAGACGCAGAGGACTCAAAATCCTCCGTGCGCAAGCACATGCGGGTTCAAGTCCCGCCCTCGGCA